>CAVSJK010000007.1:0-174802 GCA_963728385.1 uncultured delta proteobacterium | reverse complement strand
TTTTGCAACCCACCTCCTTTATCAGGGGGCGGACCTTTATACAATCAGTCACCTCCTTGGCCACAAGTCGATAAACACCACGACAATATATCTTCACGTTACTCCAGAAAGGTTGGTGCAACTCAAGAGCCCACTCGACAAGCTCGAACTGGAACAGGAGGGCGATAAATGAAACCTCCCTTTACTCTGTCAAATAGAGAAAATCGACACGAGATTGCAGATATTTTCAATCGCTATGGTGACCAATATCGGCAAAATAATAACATATCATGTGCCCAGGCTAAAGTAATGCATCATATCCAAAATGCCGAACAGCAGCACTTGGCGGACATGTCGAACAATGCAATGAGTGTGGTTATGAAAAAATTGCCTACAATTCCTGCAGGGATCGGCATTGTCCAAAGTGCCAAACCATGACGAAAGAAAGATGGCTTAATGATCGTAAAGGGGAACTCCTGCCCTGTGGGTATTTTCATTTAGTTTTCACTTTACCCCATGCCCTGAATCCAATTGTTCTAACCAATAAAAAAATAATGCTGTCCATGTTGTTTGCCGTGGTCAACGAAAGCTTGCAGGCTTTTGCCAAAGATCCTCAATGGCGGCTTAACGGACAACTCGGCCTAATTGCGGTTCTTCATACATGGAGTCAAACCCTAGTGGATCATTTTCATATCCACTGTCTTGTCCCTGCCGGAGCGTTATCGCAAACCATCGACAAATGGATTCCAGCGAGGCAATCATTTCTTTTCAGAATAAAATCTTTGGCCAAGGAGTACCGGAAACGATATCTGCAAAAATTAAAGAAAGCCTACCAACAAAATAAGATAATCTTTCCCGGCAAAACGGAAGAACTTGGTGTACCGCAAGCGTTTGAAGAAATGACCCAGAAATTGGCAGAAATTGAATGGATAGCCTATGCCAAACGCCCCTTTGCAGGCCCTGAACAAGTCTTGGAATATCTTGGTCGTTATACGCATCGGATTGCGATTTCAAATAATCGCGTTCTTGAAATTGATAATGGACGGGTCGTTTTTTCTTATAGAGATCGGAAGAATAATAACGAAAAGAAGACAATGAATTTGGATGCTGATGAATTTATCAGGCGCTTCCTTTTGCATGTACTGCCGAAAGGTTTTATGAAAATCAGATATTTTGGATTCCTGTCGAATATGAAAAAGAAGGGATGTATTCAAATAATCAGAAAACTCTTAGAGTGCAAAGCAGAACTTGTCGAACAAGGCAAAGAAACTGCGCAGGAGATCATGCAACGTGTGACAGGAATAGACATTACCTGCTGTCCGAAATGCCAGAAAGGAAAGATGATAAAAATTAATGAACTACCCAAGTTGATAAGGGATACCTCCTGAACGTCTTCAAAAGGGCAAGTTCGACATTTTTAACAGGAAGACTGTCTGTTCGTTTGACAGAATTGAATTGGTTCGCCTATCCTACCGTTTTGCTATAAAAAAAGACAAGGACCAATCTATATGTCTCATTTTTTAATTAAAAAATCTCTCCATTGATGCTTTGGTTACCTTAACCGGGGGAAAACTCAGTCCTAAATACCCATTCAAACAGTGGAAAATCACATCCACAGTATTCAATCCCCATAGTATTCCTTGGTAGCTTGATCCTTCTAAGAGCCGGTACAGTTCTTGCGTTTTATCAAAAATTGCGCTTAGTTAAGCGATACTCTCGGTGGCTCTTCATCTGAAAAGCCTTTTGGGCCACTTTGATATTCCACCAGGCGCAACATTCGATAAAACGCTACACTATGATATCTTGACTATTAGAAACAAGACTTGAAGCAGGACAATGGCAAAGGATTCCGGCTTTAGGATCTGAACATACTAATCGTAGTCTCATCATCCCATGTGTTTTGGTTAGAAGGCTGTTTTTTACCACGAAAAGTGGCTTCTAAGCATTAAAATGGCCACTTGCAAGAGACTTTGTTATATGAAATCATTAGGTTGGCTTGGTCCGACCCCTTTTGATTCTTTTTAATTCTCTGGCCATTTTTCTTTTGCTGTATCGATACACCACCTGAAAATGTCTTCGGGGATGCCAACTGTTAAATAGTTTTTTATATGATTGGTTAATTCTTTGTAACCGTTTGTTTGCTTTTCAATTGTGTAGGCTTGCATTTTGAAATCATTAGGCCACATGCTTTTTGCATGCTTAATTACCCAACTGCGAACGTCTTCTGGAATGGTCATTACGGTTGACTGACTTGAAACATCAGGTGCAAATTGTTTTGTAGACTTATAAGTAGTTATTCTGATTTCATTTGGAGTCGGTGCGAGATAAAAATGCTTTATATTGCTTTTTTGAAAACCTTGACTTGTATACTTCTGTGGAGATATTTTTGTTCCTGATTCACCAGTATATGGATTTATGTTTCCAAGAGTTGACCAATTATTATAAAAGCTACTGTCAGGTGACGTCGTATAATGTGGTGAAACATAGGTTCCGTTACTCCTGAAATGTCCTTTAACATATGCCCTACCAGCATATGATAATTGAGGGATAATTAGCAACAAAACGGTTATAATCAATGAACATTTCATTGTGTACCCCAACGTGGACATAACCGGCGAGCTTCAGCCAGTCCGCGTTTATGGATTTGTTAGTTTATATTATAGTCTATTTCTGTTTTCATAGGTTACTTCGTACAATTCATGTGCTTTTTTCCACATTGCAAATTCATGACTCATCCAGTAATAACTCTCAAGGTCAATAACGACCTCCCTAGCTTTTTCGAATACTACAAAAAACATCTTTTCTATACCAGGCAAATATTTATCCATAGTAAAAGAGTGGAGACCATCAGATGGATCTCCTATTCCCTTATCGTATTCATATATTTCAGATAACTCTGCAGCCTTCCAATCTATCATCAGTAAACTAGCAAGTTCCCTAATGACTTTATAGAGGTGAATAAACATTTCAGGTTCATCAAGTGGTAAAAAACCATCTCTTCCAATCTCTTCATGCATGTATTCTATATAATGACGCCAATGAGCGAACAGATTGCGTATGTGGTTGAATATTTTTGAACTTTCTTTTTCCAAAAAATATTCTATAAGGAAATTTTGAATACCAGATTCTGATAAAGAAGAATTTTTCTCTTCGAGAATAAATGATATTATTTTTTGTGTTTTAAAATCTTGGTATTTATTCCGTATCTGCTTTTTCACAGGTACAAAATATACATCTTCTTTTTTCACATCTACCACCAAGAGGAAAACTGGCGTTATAGTTTCAAACCAATAGTTTGCAGTTTCTACCTTGATGCCGCTGAATTTTCCTATATTACGACCATTTTCATTTTTTAGTGAAATAAATTTTGAAGACCCTTTAAGTTGAACAGAGACTAGATTGCCTGTAAGTTGATTCTTTGAATTTACTATTTCAATATATGCGTCGATCCCATAATCTCGTTCGGTCAATTGTCTTACAACCCAGCGATCAGGAATCCATCTTTCAAATATCTTAAAAGACTGTGTTTCAATAATATGGTTGTTATGTCTGAATGGTAGTTCCATGAAATCTCAAAGTTTATATATTACCAGTTTACCTGGTGCATTTAATCGTTGGAATTCAGTAAGCTGTCCCCCGAATTTCATGTTTTTAAATTCAATTTCATTTGAATATAGTTTTCCATTGGTTCTGGTAACAATTGATCATTTATAGCAAGAACAGCTCTTAATAGTAAATCTCTTATAGATGATCTTGTTTTGTTATCACCAGCATTTTCAATAGCTATACAAATATCTAACAGAATATTATCCAGAATATCGATATTCACTACAATGTTGCTTTCATTATTTATTTCTTTTGGAGAGAAATGCTTTATAATACGGTTCTCTTTCCCCAGGTATTCTTCACTCTCATGCAATGAAACCGTCAGGCCATATTTTTTCAATTTATTAACGTTATCAATTAGAAGATTTTCTAATTCTCTTCTTGTCGTTCTGTTTGTCTTTGTTTCATCCCATGGTCGCCACGGTTCAGTACTCTCTACGCTAAAGATTATTCCGATCAAATCGGATATTAATTGTGCATAAAAATCAAACATTTTCGTCCTCGCTAATTTCTCCAGATTCTCACTATAATCCCCTACCAGTCCATAGGTTCTGCCAACCAGCAGATTGTTAGCTCTATTTTTAATATTCTTCGTCTGTTATATACTTAACCAACATCCGTCCTAAAGTAGTAAGGCTCGTTGAGCGATTTGTCTCTTCTGTTAATCCAAGGCGATGCAAAGTCGATTTATAACTATCTTGTAAAGCAGCTCTTTCGTGTTGTTCAGTAGGCGCTGACAACTCTTTACTGACCGGTAAAAGGATATCAGGGTGCTTTGATACCCATTCTGCGTGCGGGCCATTTCCTAAAACAGGTTTTAAAGAGTAAAAAACCAGCCATACAATTTCGGGATCTGTTAATTCTCTATATAGATTTAAAAGTTTTCGACTTTCTTCATATTTTATTTCATCCGTAGATAATGACTTTTCTACCAACCGAGCGAGTCGCTGCTTTCTCTCTTCCGATACTGACCTAGAGGCCTGAATGATACCTTCTTCAAAAATATCCAACCCTTCTTCAGTTTTAAGATTATTTGCAAAGTTTGACAGTTTTTCATCTAAGGCACCCACTCTTCCATCAAGCGTTTTAAGAAATGATACAACTCTTTCGAATCGCAAGTTTGGAACAACAGAATCTAAAATTTCAGAGATGAGGGAACCTACAAACGGTAAAGCCCCAGCAGCACCTTTGGCTACACTGACGAGACGATCACGAGAATTGGATTCAAGTTGGTTCATAATGCCTCCATTCATGAGCTAACACTGCTATTCAGCCGCGCGGTTTTTTGCGTCGGTTGAAATAGCCTTGTTAGAAGCTTCTAAGTTTTTCTCTTCTACCTGGTCAGGAGTCCTAATGATCCCTTTTAATAGACTTTTAAGCCCAATCTCATAGTCATTAGAAAAATCAGCCCACATTCTTTCTTCAAATTCTGTAGGAATTTTACCTTCTTTCATCTTAAGGGGTATGATAAATGGGCGAGAACGTTCTTTTTCTTGTTCATATGCTAAATCAATCTCCTTATAAACCCAGCTGCTACCTCTATCTTCTGGAGTTGGAACCAATATTACCCATTGACTTTCTCTAAGAGCTTTTTCAATTTTTGGTTTTATACTATCACCAGGTTTAAGTTCATTTTCATCAAGCCAGATGTTAATTCCAGATTGGCAAAGATCATTAGCAAGCTTTTTCACAAATTGTTTTTGTGAATGAGGATAAATAACGAAGACTTGAGGGTGGATTTTAAGATTTTGAACAGTCTCTGAAATTTGATTTAAAATTTTTGATTCGCTTTTATCAGAAATTTCTATCTCAATTCCGCCAATTCTTATCTTCGTTTTCATTTTTCTACTTAACCATTCCTTAATTATAGAAATGGCGGACGCTGCAGCTACGCTAGCGCCTATACCAGCGGCTATATTTGAAATGATCTCAAGGCTCATATTAAAAAGTGTTTGTCATGATCGTAAAGCTTGATAGCAGAGTTAAAAATCCTAAGCTATTGCCAGCTAGTAGCCATCTATTCTGGGAACTCCATTTTAGAAAAACCGAAGCCGTAACAAGATCAGAAGGATTATATTTTTCAATTTTGTCACCATGTAAGTGTTTGAATACTATTGAAATCAAAAGAATCGTTAAATGCACCACTATAATCAGTAGCCATACTTGAATCTCACGATTTGTTGTTCCAGCGTTCCAACGCTGGAAAAAGGGAAATAATGATTTGTTGGCCGTCCAAAGTCCTAATGTTGCTAAATCCAATCCAATTGCAACTGTCACTAAATCTGCTCCCCACACGAGACTGTATTTAACTCTCTTCAATGCTCGTTCAATTTCGATTTGGATTTCTCTTAGCTTTAGTTCATCTGTAACAGCTTGGTCAGCCGCTCTTTGGATCGCTGTAAATCCACGAGTATACCCTATAAATTTCGCAGCTATCCAATCTGTCAGAACAGTCGCAAATGCAATTAAAACTATCCAAAATATGTTGAACCAAAAATCAGTCATTTTTTCATGTTCAATATGTTAGATCTTTCTGAACTTAGTTCCTCATAGCTAATCTTCTTTTTCGTTCAATATGGGCTTCTCTGGAATCATTCGATTAATTGCTATATCCAAAATCATAGGCAACTCCTCAACCATCATCATGAGATGTTTTGAGCCACCCGAAAGTTCATAGAACATTTTAGAGTGCATCATGTGCTTCATCATTCGACGGAGCCTATGCAACGTTTTCTCTGCGCTATCAGGATGCCCGTCCCTGATTTCACGATAGGCCTCTGTCAATACCTCTGCAAGCCATGGAAGCTCTTCACGATAGATGCCTGCAAGTATCAATAAATGCAATGGACCGCCGCCATCCTCCATTGCGATCATCCCCATCTCTTCCAGCATGCGGGGGTGCATCCGATACATCCTACGACGTTTGTATGATTGTTCGCGTTCAATTAATTCTGGTTCTAGATCGCGCATTCTCGAATTTATTCCCCGGACGCCAGTGACGAGTT
This sequence comes from uncultured delta proteobacterium, assembly GCA_963728385.1. Lineage (GTDB taxonomy): Bacteria > Desulfobacterota > Desulfobulbia > Desulfobulbales > Desulfocapsaceae > Desulforhopalus_A. The sequence goes on along the minus strand of CAVSJK010000007.1, from coordinate 168,212 downwards.
CTTCAAGTATCTCGTGGTGGGGACGCATATGTTTTTCAGAAGGCTCAGAATCTGGAATGTTCTCAATAGCATCCTGGAGGCGTGGCCAAAGTGCAGGTACAAGCTGCTCTACAATTTTTTCTGATGTTTTTGTCTCTGAAATACTATTAATAGATTTAACAATTTCCATTACACCAGCCTCTTCCATTTTTTGCGCTTGAAACTGAGAAAGAGGCCCGCTCAAATCACTTAATTCCAAACCGAAAAGAAGTGGAATTACTTTCGCTTCCAGCATGGACTTTGACAGCGCTCCTGATTCAAACAAAATCCATTCTGAGTGCAGGTTTTCGGGAGTTATGCAGATAATTCCGAAATTCGAGGCTTCCAGTTCTCCTGCGATTGCTTGAGCCCACCTATCACCTGCTGAAATGTCTTTATCTGAGATCCATGGTTCCACATATTGTAAAACCATTGGAAGCCAATCCCGCAATGCATTCGCAAGCGCCTTGCTTCTTTTTCCGCTCCAACTGATAAAGACTTTCATTTGATTTGCGTTCTCCAATTTTTGTTATTTTTTTTCATCCATACTAAATTATTACTATTATCAGCTCGTTAAAAGTCGACGAGACGATTGTGTTGAGCTCTAACAAGGTATTAACTGGACGAAAGCCTCCAGCTAATACACATAAAAGTGGTGTTAACTATAAAAGCAAAAAACATGCCTAGTTTATACTTATTTCGTTAAAACCGGAACAAATTTATTGAAGTAGTCTACCTCATCCAAAGTCAACATCTTTCCAATGCATCATAACCGAAATAAGTGGTTGAGGATAGGTGATTTTTCAAAACTATCTCCAAAAATGCTTATTCCAGGGGACAGCGGAGCAAGACTTTCCTGAGCATAGCCTTGAACATTTTTATAGGCGGCAATATGGAAAACATCTGAATTGGTTTCAGGTAAAAATAATTGCCATGCTTGCCTTGAATGGATAGTTTTAATGCACTCGATTGGTTGGCTCTTCGTTGGAAAGGGCCGTTTTTAGAAAGCCTGAAGAAAGCGACTCCTTATCCCCATCACCTCACCTGAGGGATCTCCATGGCTCTGACTTACTCAAGTTACCTGAAAATCGACGAACTTCTGATGCTTCAACAGCCCTTGGCGGATGAGACTACCGCTCACGACGAGATGCTTTTTATCATCATCCATCAGGCCTATGAACTGTGGTTCAAAGAGATTCTTCACGAATTGGATCTGCTGCAGACGCTTCTTATAACCAGCGATTTCCCCCGAGCCCAGTTCACCTTGAAGCGCATCCTGGCTGTTCTGAAGGTCATGCTTGCCCAGCTCGATGTGCTGGAGACGATGCTGCCACTTGATTTTCTCGCCTTTCGAAATCGCCTGGAAACGGCAAGCGGGTTCCAATCTGTGCAATTTCGACAGCTTGAATTCGTTCTCGGTCACAAGCGGCGCAAGATTTTCGAGCATCTGCCCGTCGCGTCCCAAGCCAGGCAACGGCTGGAAGAGCGCTATGCGCATCCGACCCTGTGGGACGCTCTTCTTGCGGGGCTATCGAAAAGCGGCTATGCCATTCCCGAAGAGGCGCTGCATCGCGATGTGACGCAGCCGATCGCTCCGTCAATTAATGTCCAAAAATTGCTCATCGATATATACATCGGCTCTCCGCAACTTGTGTACCTTTTTGAACTGTTGCTGGATCTCGATCAGGGGTTTCAGGATTGGCGCTACCGGCATGTCAAGATGGTTGAACGGATGATTGGGCAAAACTACGGCACCGGCGGTTCACCGGGCGTCGACTATTTAAAGTCCACCTTGTTCAAACCTTTCTTTCCCGATCTGTGGGCAATCCGAACGGAGATGCAAAACCTATGATTACGGCTGAATCGCTGTACCGTTCTCCTAACACGCTGGCTGCTCATTACCGGAAGTTTCGAGTCGGTGAGCGGCTTCTGCTCACCGGTCATTCGCACCAGGCGTGGCCGGATTGCGGTCTGGACGGGCAGCGGCAGGCCTGGCTTGATGCCGCCGAATTTCTGGATCACAAATGGAAGCGCGCCTTTGCCAAAGCCGAGCGGGTTCGGCGCGGATTTGCAGATTTGCTCGATGACCCTGACGGTCATATCGCTCTTGGAGCGAACACACATGAGATGGCGGTCCGTTTTCTTTCGGCCTTGCCCCTTAAAAAGCGTCCTCGCATCGTTACCACCGATGGCGAGTTCCACAGCCTGAGACGGCAATTGGATCGCCTGGCCGAAGAAGGTCTGGAACTGGTGAAAGTAGCTAACTCGCCAGCCTCCCAGGTGGCGGAGCGGTTGTGTGCGGCGGTCGACGAGCACACCGCTGCCGTAATGGTTTCAGCGGTTTTTTATCAAACGGGCCAAATTGTCACTAATCTGGGGAGCGTTGCGGCGGCATGCCGGCGGGTCGGGGCAAATCTGCTGATCGATGCCTACCACGCTCTCAACGTCGTCCCCTTCTCCCTCAAAAAGGAGCAGCTCGAAGATGCATTTGTGACGGGAGGAGGGTATAAGTACTGTCAACTTGGCGAGGGAAATTGTTTCCTTCGCTTCCCCCCGGATTGCCGGATGCGGCCTTTGGTGACAGGGTGGTTCAGCGAGTTCGAGGTGCTCGGCGGCTCCGGTAGCGGCGGCACCGTGGTCTACGGCAAAGGCCCTGCACGTTTTGCCGGATCCACCTATGATCCGACAAGTCATTATCGAGCCGCCGAAGTCTTTGGTTTTTTTAAGCGTCAAGGCCTCTCGCCCGAATTTCTGCGAGAGATCAGTCAGCACCAGATCGGACTGCTTAGCGCCTGCTTCGACCAGCTCGATGCCAAACCCGAGGTGATAAACCGCGACCGGTCAACTCCGCTGAACGCCATTGGTGGATTTCTCGTCCTTCGCTCCCCCATGGCCGCAGAAATTAGCCGCCTGCTTTCTGAACGGGGTGTGTTCACAGACTATCGCGAAAACGCACTTCGCCTGGGACCCGCCCCTTATCTCTCGGACGACCAATTGAAGGAGTCCATGCAGATCCTTGGAGAGGTTCTCGACGACCTCAACGTAAGTGGGAACCATGTGCGGTAAGGGTATGCTATAGAAAGAGGGTATAAGCCGGATTGCCGGTCTCTTCCTTATAGCGGTAGCCAAGTGCGTCAAGCCGTTTCTCCAACTCCACATCATTTCCTTCAGGGCACTCCAGCCCAACCAGAACCCGGCCGAAATCGCCGCCCTGAGCCCGGTAATGAAAGAGGGAGATATTGTGCTTGCCCCGGGTGGCCTTGAGAAAGCGGGTAAGAGCTCCGGGAGTTTCAGGAAACCAGAAGCGGAATAGCCTTTCATGCAGTACCTCGGCCGACCTTCCGCCGACCATATAGCGGATATGCGTCTTGGCCAGATCGTTATCGGTAAGGTCGATGTTCTGATAGCCGGCCTTGCTGAGCTGGGCGGAAAAATCGGTACGATCTTTGTCGTTACGAATGGAAACACCGACAAAAATATGCGCCTGTTTACGGCTTGAAAGCCGGTAGTTGAATTCAGTAATATTGTGTTCACCGATCATGTCGCGGCAGAATGCTTTGAGGCTGCCCGGTATTTCAGGGATGGTGACGGCAAACAGCGCCTCCTGTTTCTCACCGATCAGAGTCCGTTCCGCCACATACCGCAATCGTTCAAAATTCATATTGGCGCCGGAATTAATCGCCACAAGAGTCTGACCGGTACAGCCGGATTCACGGATATATTTCAGCAGCCCGGTCATGCCGAGACCGCCTGCCGGTTCGACGATGGCGCGGGTGGCCTGATATATGGCTTTGATGCCGCTGCACAACTCATCGGTGGTCACCCTGATTATTCGATCGACATATTTTCGACAGAGTTCAAAAGTGAGATCACCCACTTGGCGAACAGCCACGCCATCGGCAAAAATCCCCACTGATTCCAGGGAAATCCGTTTCTCGGCTTCAAGAGATCTGTACATGGCGTCGCTGTCCACAGGTTCCACTCCTATTACCTGGATCTCCGGCCGCAGGGTTTTAATATAGAGAGCCATGCCGGCAATCAGTCCGCCTCCGCCGACGGGCACGAAAACCGCATCGAGACGGCCGGAGCTCTGTCGCAGCAACTCATCGGCTATCGTCCCCTGTCCGGCGATGACCAGCTCGTCATTGAAGGGATGAATGGGGACCATTTTGGTCTTTGCCGCAAGCTTTTCGGCATAGATCGCCGCTTCCGAATAGTTATTGCCGCTTAGAACCACTTCACCGCCGAATCCCCGTACAGCATCAATTTTTATTCTAGGCGTGGTCTTCGGCATAACTATCAGCGCCCGCACTCCCAGTCGAGCCGCGGCAAAGGCCACTCCCTGGGCGTGGTTGCCGGCGGAGGCTGTAATGACACCTTTCTGCCGCTCTTCGGTTGAAAGGTGGGCAAGCTTGTTGTAAGCCCCGCGCAGTTTAAAAGAGAAGACCGGCTGCTGGTCTTCTCTTTTCAGGAGAATTCGATTGTTGAGTCGAGAGGACAGGCTTGCAGACTCATCAAGAGAAGTCTCTATCGCTGCCTCATAGACGCGGGAAGTCAGTATCTGCTTGAAAATTTTATGCAAGAGTACGCCTTGTTTTACCTATGACTTTCGTTGATCTGTTGCAGCGCGTCGTCGCCGGGACAGAGATCGCGTTCCGTCAAACTGTTAAGCGGCCTGAGAGTCGAATTGATAATGTCGTGGGTCTCCATGATGTCCTGATTGACATATAAGAGACCGGTGAGCAGCTTGCCTTTCAGTTTTTCGATCTCCAGATTGTTCAGGGCCGTCAGTCTATCCGTGACATTTTTACTTGAATCCGCCTTATGCAGATGGATGATACTACCATCGTGCATGACCACCTCCTGGCTGGAGCCTTCCGGATAATGGGCCAGGATTTCCTGCTGGAGCGGCACAAAATCAAAGGTATTGGTCGCTTCCGCATGCTCCCGGACATATTCGTAGCTCTTGGTGGAGGTGGAGGTATTGTTAAACGTGACGCAGGGAGAAATAACATCGATAAAGGCCAAGCCATTGTGGGAAAACGCTCCCTTAAGCAGAGGAACCAGTTGCTGCTTGTCGCCGGAAAATCCCCTGGCAACGTAACTGGCGCCAAGTTCAATCGCCAGTTCGCACAGGTCGATGGAGGAGTATGGGTTAGGTGTACCTTTCTTGCCCGCGGATCCTTTGTCGGTTGTTGCCGAGTCCTGGCCTTTGGTTAAGCCGTAACAACCATTGTTCATGCAGATATAATTGAGGTTCAGATTACGGCGCAGGGCATGGGCAAACTGGCCCATGCCTATGGATGCGGTATCGCCGTCGCCGGAAATGCCGATATACAAGAGATCCCGATTGGCCATGTTGGCACCGGTGGCGACCGACGGCATCCGGCCGTGGATGGCATTGAAACCGTGGGATCTGCCGAGGAGATAGGCCGGTGTCTTCGACGAGCAGCCGATACCGGACATTTTGGCGACACGGTGCGGTTCTATCGATAACTCGAAGCAGGCCTGGATTATGGCATTGGTGGTAGAATCATGGCCGCAGCCGGCACAAAGCGTGGAAACGAGACCTTCGTAGTCTTTATGAGAATAACCTGCCGCATTGCTTGCTAGTTGTGGGTGGCGAAATTTTGGTCGTTCAAAGCTCATGCTTCTCCTCCCTCGGGAGCCGGGTGACCGGCCTGGTAATCATTGCCTGTTATTCCAAGGCGAGCCTGGATATTTTCGGTGATAAAATCAGCGGTGATCGGCAGGCCGTCGAAATTGAGTATGGACTGCAGTTTTCCGGGAGATAGGGCGTTTTCAGTCATCAACATAGTGCGCAGTTGTGCGTCGCGGTTCTGTTCAATAACAAAAATTGTTTCATGATCGTTGATAAACTCAATGACCTCATCTTGAAATGGAAAGGCGCGAAGCCGCAGGCTGTTGATATGCAGTCCACGCTGTGAAAACCGGCTGATGGCTTCGTAGGCGGCGTGTGTGGTTGTTCCGAAAAAAATAACCCCTATTTTATACTCTATGTCTCTGATTTTGGTACGTGGCGCCGGCACAAGGCTTCGTGCCGTTTGCCATTTAACCAGCAGTCGTTCCATTCCGGCTTTATATACCGGGCTCTCTTCGGTGTAACCGGCATATTCATTGTGGGAGGTTCCCCTGGTAATATAGGCTCCCTTGGTGGGATGGGTTCCCGGATAGGTTCGATAGCAGATGCCGTCGCCATCCGCATCGAGATAACGTCCCCAGTTTTCCTTGAGATTATCCAGATCTTCGGCGCTAAGAACCTTGCCGCGATCATATTTGCGATTATCGTCCCAATGCAGAGGGGCACTGACATGATCGTTCATGCCGAGATCAAGGTCGAGCATGACTATAACCGGCGTCTGTAAACGGTCGGCGAGGTCGAAGGCTTCCGCTCCCAACTCAAAACATTCCTTGGGATCGCAGGGGAAAAGCAGGACATTCTTGGTGTCGCCATGGGAAGCGTAAGCGCAGGAAAGCAGATCGGCCTGCTGCGTGCGGGTCGGCATGCCGGTGCTGGGGCCGGTCCTCTGCACATCAACCAGCACAGCCGGAATTTCCGCGAAATAAGCCAGCCCAAGAAATTCACTCATCAGGGAAATTCCAGGGCCGGAAGTGGCGGTAAACGCTCTGGCGCCGTTCCAGGAGGCACCGACAACAATGCCGATGGCCGCCAGTTCGTCTTCCGCCTGAATGATGGCAACTTTGTGTCTGCCCGTATCTTCCTCCGTCCTGAATCTTTTGGTGTAGCGGTCAAATGCCTCGACAACCGAGGTGGAGGGAGTGATGGGATACCAGCCGGTTACCGTGGCCCCGGCATAGACGGCTCCAAGCGCAAAGGCGGAGTTGCCGTCCATGAGGATATCATCCCCCAGTTTGTCTGATTTTTGAACCGATAAGCCGCAGACTCCTGCGTGATGCTCTTGTGCATACTCGAAACCGAGTTTAAGCGCGGTAATATTCGGTTCGGCCAGCTTGAGCTTTTTGCGAAACTGCCTCTCAATGGATTCGGTCAGGATGGAAAAATCCAGGTCGAGCAGGGAGGAAAGGGCGCCCACATAGATGATATTTCTCAGCAGCTGTCGCAGTTTTGGGTTTTGAAACGTCTCGTTGCACAGCGTGGTGAGCGGAATGCCGATGGTGGTGATATCTTCACGGGTAAATTCTTCCGACAGTTCCTTGGTGGAATCATAGAGAAAATAGCCGCCGGGCAGAACCTCCAGATAATCTCTCAGTAGGGTATGACCATTGACGGCGACGGCCATATCGACGCCACCTCGTCTACCGAGAAAACCATATTCATTGACCCGCACCTCATACCAGGTCGGCAGCCCCTGAATGTTTGAGGGGAAGATGTTTTTCGGGCTGACGGGAACGCCCAGCCGGAAAATGGCCTTGGCAAAGAGATTATTGGCGCTGGCGGAGCCGGAGCCGTTGACGTTGGCGAAACGGACAACAAAGTCGTTGACTCTTTCTATCTTGTTCATTTCTTACCTGCCAATGCGGAGTTATAGGTGAATTGCATCATTTCCCAGGACGAGGTCGGACAGCGTTCGGCACAGAGCCCGCAATGCAGGCAGACATTCTCATCCTTGACCATGACCCTGCCGGTGGGCAGTACCGGAGAGACGTAGAGATCCTGCTCGCGGTTATCGGCCGGGGCCAAAAGTCTTGAACGAAGATCTTCTTCACCACCATTCTCGATGAAATTAATGCAAAATTCCGGGCAGATATCAACACATGCATCGCATTCGATACAGGTGGAATATTCGAAAACCGTCTGCACATCACAGTTCAGGCAACGCAGGGACTCTTCATGGCCGGTTTTTTTGCTAAAGCCGAGTTCAACCTCCACCAACCGATTTTTAAGTGATCTGACTCGGTCGACCGTGGGGACTGCGTAGCGTTTGTCCTCGGAAACGTGGCTGTCGTAGATCCAGTCCTGAATGCCCATTTTCTGGCTGACCAGATTGGTCCAGGGAGCTGGACGGTCGTGGAGATCCTTGCCCTGGCAGAAGAGATCAATGGAGATTGCCGCCTGGTGGCCGTGCTCGACCGCGGTAATCACATTCTTTGGGCCAAAGGCTGCATCACCGCCAAAAAAGACATTGGGAACGGAAGATTGAAATGTTTTATTGTCAAGTACGGGTAAGCCCTTGTCATTCATGGTAATTCCCATATCGGGCTTAATGAAAGGGAAGGCATTGAGCTGCCCGACGGCAAGCAGCACCTGGTCGCAGGGTATGAAAACAGGCGGCTCATCGACGGCAAGCAAGGTGCGTTTGCCGTGCTCATCGTACTCCGCCGTCATCTTCTGGAAATGCATGCCGATTAACTGTCCGTCCTTTATAACGAAATCGACAGGCGAATGGTTATCGATGATTGGGATGCCTTCGTCTTCGGCGTCTTCAATCTCCCAGGGAGAGGCCTTCATGTCCGCACGCGGGCTGCGGACAACAACCCGGACATCTTCTCCGCCAAGCCTTCTCGCCATCCGGCAGCAGTCCATGGCCGTGTTGCCGCCTCCAAGCACCAAGACCTTTTCGGGAGTTGAGGTTATATGACGGTACAACACCCCGGCCAGCCATTCTATACCGATAAAAATCGAGGCATCACCCTCCTGTCTGCCTGGCAGGTTCGGCAGGTCGCGGCCACGCGGGGCGCCGGTTCCGACAAAAACGGCGTCGTATCCCTTATCGGCAATGGTCTTGAGATCATCTACATGGTGATTGAAATGCGTTACCACCCCCATGTTCAGAATCCGGTCAACCTCCTGGTTGAGTACTTTTTCGGGTAGGCGGAAGGAGGGCACCTGGGTGCGGATAAAACCTCCGGCTTTGGACTGATCGTCATAGAGGTCCACCTCGTAGCCGAGCGGCAACAGGTCGCGAGCAACAGTAAGCGAAGCGGGACCGCCACCAATAAGGGCAATTTTTTTGCCGTTTTTTTCGCTGGGAACCTTCAAAAGAAAGTCTGTGCTGTCGCTTTTATAGTCGGAAGTAACCCTTTTCAGCCGGCAGATGGCGACCGGTGTCTCCTCGACTCGGGCTCTCCGGCAGGCGGGTTCGCAGGGTCGGTCGCAGATACGCCCGAGGATGCCCGGGAATACATTGGAAATCCAGTTGATCTCAAAAGCCTCATCGTACTTGCCTTGACTGATCAGCCGGATATATTCCGGCACCGGGGTGTGGGACGGGCAGGCATACTGGCAATCAATGACTTTATGAAAATATTCAGGATCATTAGTATTTGTCGGTTTCAAGAATTACTCCTTTCTTGTCGGTGAGATCGGGGGATAGTCCGAAGAGAGTGCAGGTTAGGATGCTAGGCCCGCAAATGAGAAGCACAGGCGAATTCCCCAATCAGGGTAAGCATGTTTACTATTTCCCGCTGTTATTCCGGAATAATTCGCACAGCACCTTTATCGGCGGAAGCGGCAAAAAGCGCATATGCTTTCAGGGCCTTGCTAACGGTTCTGTTCCGGTCAACCGGAGTGTAAGCAAGGTTTCCTTTTGCTTCTTCTTTTTTTCTTCGCGCGGTGAGTTCGTCGTCGGTAAGGGAAACATTAATTTTTCGTGCCGGGATATCGATGGTTATCGTATCTCCGTTTTCAAGCAGGGCAATTGCTCCACCTGCGGCCGCTTCCGGGGATACATGACCAATTGAAAGGCCGGAGGTACCGCCTGAGAACCGGCCGTCCGTCACAAGGGCGCATTCGGCTCCAAGGTGGATCGATTTCAGATAGGAAGTGGGATAGAGCATTTCCTGCATTCCCGGTCCACCTTTGGGGCCTTCATAGCGAATGATGATTACATCTCCCGCCTTGATTCCTCCACTCAGGATAGCATCACAGGCAGCCTCCTGGGAAGAGAACACCCTGGCTGTGCCGGAAAATTTCAGGATCGATGGATCCACCCCGGCGGTTTTAACGATGCAGCCGTCCTCGGCAATATTGCCGTAAAGGACGGCAAGACCGCCCTCTCTGCTGTAAGAATGTTCCATATCCCTGATACAACCGGTTTCGCGGTTAAGGTCCGCCTCTTTATACATGGTGCTCTGGGAGCCCATGACCAGATTCAGGCCGGAGGCGGCCGGAGCGCTCAGGTAAAGGGCTTCAGCCTCCCTACCGTGGCCGGGAGAGGAAATATCCCACATGTCTAGGGACGCCTGCAAGGTCGGGCTATCGACCCGGGAAACGTTTGGATCGATAAGGCCGGCCCGATTCAGTTCCCCCAGAATGGCCATGATTCCCCCGGCCCGGTTGACGTCCTCGATGTGGTATCTGGAGGATGGCGCAACCTTGCACAGATTGGGAACCTTGCGGGAGAGACTGTCGATATCGGCCATGGTGAAATCGACTCCGGCCTCATGGGCAATAGCCAGCAGATGGAGCACGGTGTTCGAGGAACCACCCATGGCAATATCCAGGGCCATAGAATTCATGAAGGCGTTCTTGCAGGCGATGGACCGCGGCAGCACCGAGCTGTCTTCGTTATCGTACCAGGCGGAGGCCATGGCAACGATCCGTTCGGCCGCACGTTCAAAGAGCAGTTTGCGGTTGGCGTGGGTGGCGACCACCGTGCCGTTGCCGGGAAGCGCCAGGCCGAGGGCCTCGTTCAGGCAGTTCATGGAATTGGCGGTGAACATTCCCGAGCACGAGCCGCAGGTCGGGCAGGCGCAACGCTCGACTCTGAAGATCTCCTCGTCACTTACTTCATTGTCGGCAGCCAGCACCATTGCATCGACAAGATCGTATCGTTTGTCGCCATCGACTCCAGCTTCCATAGGGCCGCCCGAGACGAAAATTGTGGGAATATTCAGGCGCATGGCGGCCATCAGCATACCGGGGGTGATCTTGTCACAGTTGCTGATGCAGATCATGGCATCAACGGTATGGGCATTGCACATGTATTCGACACTGTCGGCAATCAATTCTCGGGACGGCAGGGAATACAACATTCCATCATGGCCCATGGCAATGCCGTCATCGATGGCGATGGTATTGAATTCGGCTGCAAAACAACCGGCCCGTCCGATAATTTTTTTCAGATGCTGGCCGATTTCATGGAGGTGGACATGACCTGGAACGAACTGCGTGAAAGAATTGACAATGCCGATGATCGGTTTGCCGAATTGCTCTTCTTTAACACCGTTTGCCCGCCAGAGACTACGGGCACCTGCCATCCTTCGTCCTTCTGTCGTTGTCGCACTGCGCAATGGAATCGCCATGATAATACTCCGAATTTTTATATTGAAATGTAACCGTTCACCGAGAATAGCAAAAATACTCGCATAACTTCAGGCTTGTAAACGTCTCCAGTGCTCCAGAGGCGTACAAGCATGCCGACGGGCATGTAGGGGCGGGTTCTAAACCCGCCCTTCTATGCACCATGGCGGTCTGATCGTGCGCATATGGGGTGCTGGTGAACGTTAACATTGAAATCGTAACGGAAAGAAATATGTAGATAAACCGAAAAAAAACTTGCAACGCTCATTATATTGGAGACAATATACTATGAAACCAAGTGGTATTGCACAAATATTCAGGGGAATTCGATGAAAAAGACGGAAATAGATTACTGGATATCGGCTATGTTGGAGTCCCATAGCAACGTTTCCGACCTTAATATAACCGTAGGAAAAACCTTGCAGGTTGAGTCTTCGGGGATGCTTGTACCGGTCAATGTCGAACCGCCGGTAAAGGAACTTAGCCCCTTCCAAACCGAGGTCTTCGCACTCAATCTTATCGGTAACAATCGCCGACTGTTAAGAGATCTCGTTGAAAACGGTTCCTGCGACCTCTCATATTCACTTTCGGATAAAGCCAGGTTCAGGGTAAATATATTCACCCAGAAGGGCTATTTTACAACCGTTTTACGGAAGCTGGAGACCGAGATCCCCTCCATTGAGTCGATGCAGTTTCCGGAGGCCTTCGGCAAGATGGCATCTGATCTGAACGGGCTTATCCTCTTTACGGGAGCAACCGGAACCGGTAAAACGACATCGCTTGCCGCTCTTTTGAACCGAATAAACAATGAGCGGGCAGTGCATGTGGTGACCTTGGAAGACCCTATTGAGTATGTCCATGAACAGCGAAAAGCAACCTTTAACCAGCGCGAGTTGGGAAATGATTTCAGCAGTTTTGCCGTGGGTATCCGTGCCGCGCTTCGTCAGGCCCCTAAGGTAATCCTGGTGGGTGAGATGCGCGACCGTGAGACTATGGAAATCGGTATGACTGCCGCGGAAACAGGCCATCTTGTCTTATCGACATTACATACCATCGACGCCGGACAGACTATCAATCGAATCCTCGGTATGTTTGAAAAGGATGAGCAGCCGCAGATCCGCAACAGGCTCGTCGATACCATTCGCTGGATCGTCAGTCAGCGGTTGTTGCCGCGTGTCGGCGGCGGTCGGGTGGCGGCTATGGAGATTCTGCGGACCAGCTTGAGGGTAAAAGATCTCATTCTCAACGGAGAGACGGAAGATAAAACCTTCTACCATATCATACAAGAGGGCTCGGCTCTTGATATGCGTACTTTCGATCAGCATATTCTCGAGCTTTACAGCCGAGGATTGATAACCGAAAAGAATGCCATAACGTATTGTTCGCACCGGGCAGAGATGAATCGCGGGCTTGATCGTCTAAAAGCCGAGCGTGGTGAGGCGACAACGAGTTTGACCGATCTTGCAATGGAAGAGGAGAAAGAGGACGATTTCGGTTTCTATGGCAGAGGATGAAATCGATGCGGTGGTGATTACCTTGATTGCTGGCGTCGTTAAAACTCTTCATCTGCTTCGTTGCTGCAAGTTTTCAATCATTACGATGTACCTTAGTACGCCGAAATGATAGAAAATTTGCGCGCTTCGCATATGAAGTTTTTACTTAGCCATCTGAAATTTAAGGTTTTTACGAGTTTGTCTTGATTGCTGAAGGGTAAAAGAAAATTATGACAGTGAATTGTCCGCATTGCGGTAAACAACTGAAGTTGAACGATAAAATCAGGGAAAGCCTTCGTCGGCTGGGACCAGGCCGGAAGATCAAGGTCAAGTGCGTCCATTGTTCCGTCCCGTTTGGTATGGATGAGAGCAGTTTGCAAATGGCCCGTTCCGGCACCAATGGTAGTCAGTCCAGGCCGGAGAAAGCCGTATCGAAGTCAAGGGTCAAACCGCCCGCCCCGCCCAATACCGAGTGGTTACAGGATGGCTACTATAAAGAAAAAGAGGTAGTCGAAGACATACCTGAAGCGCTGGTACTCATGCCGATGACCGAGAACCTCGATATGGTAACACAAGCCATAATGGATTTCGGCTATCGCGTAGAACTGGCACCAAACCCTGAAGATGCCATTGAGAAGATGCAGTTTATTAATTATGCAGCCGTCTTTCATCATAGCACTTTTGAGGCCGGCAGCGTCGAGTCAGGGAAATTCCACCGATTCATACGGTAGTTGAATATGTCCCGCCGACGCTATATTTTTTATGTTTTAATTGGCGAAGAGTTTGATACTCTCTATGATTTGCAGGCCCTGGCCTACTCAGCCAATCTCGTGATAAACGATGCTGATATTCCCTATGTCGGAACTGTGCTGAAAAAGGCTATTCCTGAATTTGAAGCATTATTCGGACCACTGATGGAGGAGTTGCGAGTCATCGGAAAATAGAGTAAATGACTTTCGTATGAGTTGTGATTATTTTCTCTGAACGTAATTATCCCTTCTTTTTTCGTTCGCTTACGCCACCTCTTTTGCTGGTTGCGGTAAGCCGTAACCTGTCACATACCACCTGTCACAGTAGGTATCTTCTCCGTCTGACTGCTGGACAGATCCGGCATGATTTTTTTAACCAGCCGTGACGGAGCCATATTTTGGTTACATATAGAGTGTATAATGAGAAAAACCATCCTTTCCGTAGGAAAAAAAATCAGAAGAATTGCCCAGGCGGGAAAACACCGCTACGACAGATTACTGGGGCGTGCGACTCCGGATATAACCAACACTGAAACCGCAACCGCCGGGCCTTTAAAAACAAAATCCGTTGCAGGGGGAGAAGCACTCCTCGGACAACAATTCTCCACCTGCCGCGAAAACCAGCAAATATCGGGCTCCGGAAAAATCCAAAGAAAAATCAGAGTGGACGCTGGATAATTTTCCCGTCACTCCGGTGGAAGGAAAGAGCCGTTTTCACGACTACCCCATTCCCTTGAAGATTATGCGGGCTATCGCTGATCAAAAATTTCAGTATTGCACCCCAATCCAGGAGAAGTCACTGGCGGAGGTCCTGGCCGGCAAGGATCTTGTGGGAAAAGCTAATACCGGTACCGGAAAAACCGCGGTCTTTCTCATTGCCATTCTTTCCAGGTTGCTGGCCGAAAATAAAGGGGGAAAGGAAATGTGCGGGCTCTGGTCCTGGCACCTACCCGTGAGCTGGCTATGCAGATAGCAAAAGAGGGGGTTGTTTTTGCCAAGTACTGCAATCTTTCTGTGCGGGCGGTCTACGGAGGCGTTGATTATCAGAAACAGATGGATTTTTTGCAGAGATAAAAAATGTGATCTGTTGGTCGCCACTCCCGGACGTCTCATCGATTTTATACAAAAGAGAGTGGTCGATCTGAGCAGTTGCAAGATTCTGGTATTGGATGAAGCGGATCGTATGCTTGATATGGGATTTATCCCCGATGTTCGAAGAATTGTCGGCCGTTTGCCTGCCAAAAAAGAACGGCAGACCATGCTCTTTTCCGCGACGGTTTCAGAGGAGGTGCAGCGCCTGGCCTCGCAGTTGAGCGTGCAGCCGAAAACAGTCGAAGCGGAACCGGAGCAGGTGGCCGTCGAGACAGTGGAGCAGGTCGTGTATCTGGTTACGACTGAAGAAAAATATGCCGTGCTCTATAATCTCATCCAGCAGAACCCGAATGATCGAATCATCGTTTTCGCCAATATGAAGAACGAGGCAAAGCGCCTGTTCAACCGTTTGCAACGAAATAATGTAGACTGTGTCTTGTTGTCCGGGGATGTCGACCAGAATAAACGGATGACCAGATTGGAGAGTTTCAGGGCCGGCCAGGTAAAAGTCCTGGTGGCGACCGATGTCGCCGGGCGCGGTATTCATATTGAGGGCATTACCTTTGTCGTCAACTATACCTTACCCTATGAGCCGGAAGATTACGTCCACCGTATCGGCCGGACGGGAAGGGCAGGTGCCGAACGGCAAGGCGGTGAGCTTTGCCTGCGAGGAAGGGTCTTTTTATCTCCCGGCCATTGAGGAATTCATCGAGAGAAAATTTGAGTGTGTGCTGCCGGATGAAAATCTTTTGATACCCCCTCCCAAAGGACAGGAAAAAAGAACTGACGCGGGAGACAGCACTCAACAGCGACGGCCGAAAGCACGAAGGAATTCCAGAAGCCGAAACTCCAGTCGAAGCAGGGGCGCGGGCGAAAAAAAATCCGCGGAACAGAAGTAGTTCGTCACAAAGATTTGTCATGGATAATACTCTTTTTACGGCAAGCTGACGGTCAGTGCCGGAAATAAAGAAAAAAAGAGTGTTTCGCATAAGAAGTTGTTGTCCTTTCGTAGAAAAATTGCTATAAAGTAAGGTTCATGTATGCGTAGGTTGCTCTCTGCCGGGAGCAGCCTTATCTTTTATTTATCTCTGATGCGCACTTCGCGTCGGTGTAAAGCAACCTTAACAATTTGGCCTCTGGTCTACAGGAAAAGTAAAATCCATGACAGAACAACTTAATCAATCAACCCAGGACAACAGTGGAGAGATGAGTTTTGCGGATCTCTTCGAAATGGAAGAAAACAACAAGGTGGTCGCAGTTGGCGATGTTGCCATGGGCACTATCATTGGCACAGTCGATGATTATCTTCTTGTCGATGTCGGCGATAAAGCGGAAAGTTACATTGCCAAATCGGAATTCCGCCTGGACGATGGTGAAGAAATCAATATTGGTGATACCTTCGAGGTGTTCGTAGAGCGACGAAAGGAAGAAGGTGGACTCCTCCTGTCGAGAGAAAAGGCTATTGCAATAAAAGTTTGGGAAAAAATCGCGGAAATACAGGAAGCTGACGGCACAATCTCCGGTAAAATCGAAAGCCGCGTCAAGGGCGGTATGTCAGTTGATATCGGCGTTCCGGCATTTTTACCCTATTCTCAGATCGACCTTCGTCCCGTCAAGGATCTCGATGGCCTGATCGGAGAATCGATGGACTTCAAGATTCTCAAATTTAATAAGAAGCGAAACAACGTTGTTATTTCACGCCGGGCCATCCTCGAAGAGGAACGCAACAAGCTCCGCGAAGAGATGCGCTCCAAACTGGAAGAGGGTCAGATCATCAAGGGTGCCATTACCAATATTACCGATTACGGCCTCTTTATCGATATGGGCGGAATGGACGGTCTCTGTCATATTACCGATCTTTCCTGGGGCCGTGTATCCCATCCGGCAAAACTCTACAAAGTCGGCGAAGAGCTGGAGGTTAAAGTCCTCAAATACGACAGGGAACATGATCGTGTCTCCCTTGGCGTCAAACAACTTCGTGACGATCCATGGGCAACGGTCACCGAAAGATATCCCGTGAATCAGACTACCAAAGGTAAAGTTGTTTCCATTACCGATTACGGTGTCTTTGTAGAATTGGAAGAGGGTGTTGAAGGGTTGATTCATGTATCTGAAATGACCTGGTCGAAGAAACCACGTCATCCATCCAAGATGGTTTCCGTAGGTGATGAAGTCGAGGTTATGGTACTGAATATCGAGACCGAAACCAAACGCATCTCTCTTGGTATGAAACAGCTTCAGCCGAACCCATGGGATCTGGTTACCGAAAATTACCCGGTCGGTTCCGTTATTGAAGGGAAAATTAAAAATATTACCGACTTCGGTGTGTTCATCGGCATTGAAGAGGGAATTGACGGTCTGATCCATGTTTCCGATCTCTCCTGGACCGAGCGGATTAAACATCCGTCCGAGAAGTATGCTAAAGGCGAGACAATCCAGGCGGTAGTCCTGAAAATCGATAAAGAAAATGAGAGATTTTCTCTGGGTATCAAGCAACTGGTTCCGGATCCATGGCAGGCGGCATACAACAATTATCCTTCAGGCACTGTTGTTGAAGGTGAGATCACCAATGTCACCGATTTCGGCGTCTTCGTGAAACTTGAAGAAGGTATCGAAGGCCTGGTTCATGTTTCTGAACTCAGCAAAGACAAAGTAAAAACTCCGGTTGGTATGTATCAGGTCGGTGATACCCTGAAGGCGATCGTTATCAATGTCTCCGCAAAAGATCGTAAAATCGGTCTCTCTGTCAAAACCCTTGAGGGTGATGACGAAGAGGTAGCCGTAGAAAAATTTAAGAAGGCTGAAAAAGTCGCTGCTGAATCGGCACCATCAACTTTTGGTGATCTGTTGAAGGCGGCTGCGGAAGGCAATGATTCCGCTGACAACGATTAGGATCCAGTCTGATTTAGGCACTTGAAATGCAGCTGAAAGGTTGCCTTGCCGGATGTATGGCGAGGCAACCTTTTTTTATATTTTAATGGGGACTAGACTCGTGTGGTCGTCCTGGTAATTTGTTGATTATTCGTTATTAGGTATGTTGAAAAAAGATTTAGTAGACAAAGTCAGCAGTGAACTTTCCATGCAGAAACAGGATGTCAGCCTGGCGGTTGATATTATGCTGGAAACTATGGCAACGGCTCTGGTTGATGAGAGACGTATCGAGTTACGCGGGTTTGGCAGTTTTTCGGTGAGAGCAAGAAAACCGCGTTCAACCAAAAATCCACGGACAGGGAAGCTTATGGAAATTCCGGACCGGAAAACCTTACATTTTACCATGAGCAAATCCCTAAAAGAAGCATTGATCAGCGAAAAGGATTGACATCGCCTTTACCGACGCGGAGAATTTCCGGATAATCGCTTGTCAAATCGATAACGGAAGAGGGATCGGGGTAGATTGGACCACCGTCAATGATGAGTTCCACCCTTTTGCCCAGATACTCTTCTATTTCGAATGGTTCGGCCAGCTTGGTTTCCTCATCTTCAAGTTGGACACTGGTGTTGACAATGGGGTTACCCAGGGTTTCCAGGAGGAGTTTGCTGATCGGGTGATTAGGTACCCTGATTCCAACGGTCTTTTGTTTTGAGGCCATGATCTTGGGTACCAGTTTCGTTCCCGGCAGGACGAAAGTATACGGGCCGGGCAGATTTTTCTTCAGCAGCCGATATGCAGTGTTTGAGACATGGGCATACTGGCTGATATCTGTCAGGTCGGAACACATGAAGGAAAAAGGCTTATCTTTCGGCCTTTTTTTTAATTGGACAAGCTGCTTGATGGCCTTCTGATTAAAAAGGTCGCAGCCGATGCCGTAACCGGTGTCGGTAGGATAACAAATTATAGCTCCGTTCTTGAGAGATTTAACAACCTGTTCGATCAGACGAAGTTGGGGATTTATCGGATTGATTTCAAGCAACATATGGCAGATATGACCTTTGGCCGTTAAAAGTAGACCGTCTCAATATTTTTTTGGTTAGATTTTTGAATTCAATGAACGAGCATCGTAAAAAATATGAGATTTTTTATAAAGATGCCTTAGTATGATACTTTAAAAAATATAGCATAATGTGAATTATGAAAGGCGGCAGAAGTGTCCTTTTCAGCAAAATACCTGTATTGCTTCCAAAGAGGACAGAAAAACAGTCTTTTATGCTTCACTCCCTGACAAGGAGAGGACATGTTACCAGATCACATAGAAACCGCACTTACATTTGACGATTTACTTCTTGTACCTTCCGCTTCATCTGTTCTTCCTAACGAAGTAAATCTGGAAACTCGTCTCACCGATTCTATTACTCTTAAGGTACCTCTGGCGAGTTCAGCCATGGATACAGTTACTGAGCACCGGACTGCTATAGCCATGGCTCGGGAAGGTGGAATCGGCATAATACACAAAAACATGACAATCGAGCAGCAGGCGATTGAGGTTGAACGGGTCAAAAAGTCTGAATCGGGCATGATTATAGACCCGATTACCGTCACTCAGGATCAGTCGGTCGGCGAAGTTCAGGAGATCATGAGTAATTATAAGATATCCGGCCTGCCGGTGCTCCATGAAGGCAAGCTGGCTGGGATCGTTACCAACCGGGATCTTCGTTTTGTCTCCGATGACGGTTTGCGGGTTGCCGATGTCATGACCTCGAAAAATCTGGTGACAGCCAAGGTAGGAATCAGCCTTGAGCAGTCAAAAGCCCTGTTGCATGAGCATCGTATAGAAAAACTGCTGGTGGTTGACGAAAAGGGTGGATTAAAAGGGTTGATCACCATTAAGGATCTGGAAAAAATCAAGAAATATCCCTTGGCTGCCAAGGATAAATATGGACGTCTCCTGGTCGGAGCTGCCCTGGGAGTCGGGCCGAATATTGAAAGTCAGGCGGAACGACTTTTAAAGGCTGGGGTGGATGTGGTAGTGGTCGACTCTGCCCACGGTCATTCCAAAGGAGTGCTTGAGGCCGTAGCAAGAGTGAAGGCGGCTTTTCCGGACCTTTCCGTTATTGCCGGAAATGTCGCTACGGGTGAGGGAACGGAAGATCTGATCAAGGCGGGAGCAAACGGCGTGAAAGTCGGGATCGGACCGGGATCTATCTGCACCACCCGTGTTGTCGCAGGCGTCGGGGTGCCGCAAATGACAGCTCTGCAGAATTGTGTCAAAGTCGCCAACAAGTACAACATTCCGATAATCGCCGACGGCGGTATCAAGTATTCAGGTGATTTGGCCAAGGCTATCGGGGCTGGTGCCAGTACGGTCATGCTCGGCAGTCTTTTTGCCGGAACCGATGAGACACCTGGAGATACCTTCCTATATCAGGGTAGGACCTACAAAGGATATCGGGGCATGGGATCAATTGGGGCAATGGGGCAGAACCAGGGGTCGGCCGATCGATATTTTCAGTCGGAAGTGACCTCCACCTCAAAACTCGTACCCGAAGGAATTGAAGGCAAGGTGCCCTATCGCGGGCCATTGTCCACTGTAATTTATCAGATGATCGGCGGTTTGAGATCTGGAATGGGTTACGTCGGCGCCGCTACTATTCCTGAATTGCAGCAAAAGGCCAAGTTTGTCCGTATTTCCGCGGCAGGACTGAGAGAATCCCATGTTCATGACGTCATAATTACCAAGGAAGCACCAAACTATCGAACTGCATAATCTTAGTTTGAGGTAACCGTTCACCAGCGCCCATCTTCGTCCGATCAGGCCGCCTCGCATAGCCAACTATAGCTCGGGGGCCTGCTTGAATGAACCTGGAGCACTGGGTGAACGGTCCGCAGATACCAGTTATGCAGTCTTTTAATGTGTACCGGTGGACGGTTACAGTTTAAGGAGAACACAAGAAATTCCATGGATATTCATAGCGAAAAAATAATCATCCTTGATTTTGGGTCCCAGACAACCCAACTGATAGCCAGACGCATCAGGGAGCAGAAGGTATACAGTGAAATTCATCCTTTCTCCATTTCCCTCGAAAAGCTCAAAGAGCTCAAGCCGGCCGGTATTGTCTTGTCAGGAGGTCCCTGCTCCGTCTACGATGTTGGTGCCCCTCACTCCGATGCGGGACTGTTTGAGCTTGGAATCCCTGTTCTCGGTATCTGCTACGGCGCCCAGCTGATGATTCAGCAATTGGGCGGCAAAGTTGAAAAGGCGGAAAAACGTGAGTTTGGTAAAGCGGATTTGACGGTCAAATATACCGCGGATATTTTTGCCGGACTGGTAATGAATGGCTTGAAACACCAGGTGTGGATGAGCCATGGCGATCGTGTCGAGGTTATTCCGGATGGTTTCGAGGCTACCGCTGTAAGCGACAATTCACCGTATGCGGCGCTGCGCCATACGGAACGACCTTTTTATGCCGTTCAGTTTCATCCTGAAGTTGCTCATACCCTTATCGGCACCGATGTTCTCAGAAATTTCATCTTCGGGATCTGTAAATGTAATCCGGAATGGACTATGCACTCGTTCATCGAACAGAATGTACAGGCTATCCGGCGGAAAGTCGGTAGTGATAATGTCATCTGTGCTCTGTCCGGCGGAGTTGACAGCTCTGTGGTGGCGGCTATTATTCATAAGGCTATCGGAGATCAACTAACCTGTATCTATGTCAATAACGGCCTTATGCGTACCGGCGAAACCGGGGCGATACTGAGGTTTTTTAAGGAAAAGACCAAACTCAGGCTCATCGATATCGATGCCACCGAATATTTTCTCAGCAAGCTGCAGGGTGTGGTGGATCCGGAGATTAAGCGAAAGCATATAGGGCTCGGATTTATTAAAATCTTCGAGGAAGAGGCGAAGAAAATAGGTAATGTAAAATATCTTGCCCAGGGAACACTGTACCCTGATGTGATTGAATCGGTCAGTTTCCGCGGTGCTGCCCCGATCAAGTCCCATCACAATGTCGGGGGATTGCCGGACATTATGCAACTCGATCTCATCGAGCCTCTGCGCGAATTGTTCAAGGACGAAGTTCGTAAACTGGGCCTGGAGCTTGGTTTACCCGAAGAGGCGATTTACCGTCAGCCGTTTCCGGGGCCGGGGCTTGGTATCAGGATTATGGGAGAGGTAACCGCCGAACGGCTGCACATTCTGCGTCAGGCGGATGTGATTGTCCTCGAAGAAATGCGTAAGGCCGGCTGGTACAGAAAGGTTTGGCAATCCTTTGCCGTGCTTCTGCCCATTCAGACGGTCGGGGTGATGGGGGATGGCCGAACCTACGAACATGTCGTTGCCATCCGCGCGGTTGATTCCCGAGATGCCATGACCGCGGACTGGAGCAAGCTGCCCTATGAGATCCTGGGTGAGATCTCCAGCCGCATTATAAATGAGGTGCATGGAGTAAACAGAGTGGTCTATGATATTTCGTCCAAACCTCCGTCGACTATAGAGTGGGAATAGGGAGGGATATCTCAATATTTAAGTGATAGATAATATGCTGAAAACAGGAATCTATGTAGATGCTGAAAATATTAGGATGTGCGGTGGATACGGCATGCGGTATGACGTCCTGGTTGAGCTTGCCGGATCAGGGCAATCAACTCTGCTGAGAGCAAACTCCTATCTTGCCGAAGACCGGGAGCGGACCAAGGAGGATCCCGAATATCGACAAAAACTCTATCGCTACCACGATGTCATCCGCCAGTGTGGCTTTAAGGTCATTAAAAAATATGTCAAACACTTCGTCGATGATGAAGGTATTTTAACCACGAAGGCCAATGCCGACATGGATCTGGCAATCGATGCGCTCCTGCAGGCTAGAAATCTTGATCGAGTCATTTTACTAACCGGAGATGGTGATTTTATTCGACTGGTTCTTGCCTTGCAGAACATGGGATGCCGGGTCGAGGTAATCGGTTTCCGTAATGTCAGTAATGACTTAAAGGAGGCTGCGGATAATTACCTCTCCGGTTATCTGGTGCCGGGGCTTCTGCCCATTCCCGTCCAGAGCGGCGAAAACAGACAACGTGGTATCCCCATTAATTATAACCCGGACAGGGGATTTGGATTTATGCGCTACTATCGCCTGACTCCGGAGGGTCTCCTCGCTCAGTCCGTTTTTTTTCATTGCTCCAAAGCCCATGACATCACTGATGCTCTCTTTCTCGATTCTTCCAATATTTTTGAATTTACTATCGTCAAAAATCCTGACAACAGTGGCCGAACTGAGGCATGGGATATACAATCTATTGATACATAAATGACCTGCTGACTAAAAATCACTTCTTCTTCCATTCGCGGGAATACAGGTGCGATAATGGCAACACTCTTTGCAGCTGATATCGGAGGCACTAAAAGCGAGCTGGCGATTTTTTCACTCTCCGGCCCGGCCGGCGGGGTCCTGTCACAAGAGCGCTATATCAACGCTGAATTTACCGGGATTGAGGAAATCATAGAAGATTTCCTTGCGGGAATCGATCAACCGCCGCCACTCGCCTGTCTTGCCGTTGCCGGAGTGGTAGCCGGTGACAGCGCCCAACTTACCAATCTTCCGTGGAAGATTGACTGCCGCCGGCTGGAAAGACGTTTCAATTTTCAGCGTGTGATTCTCATCAATGACCTGACGGCAGTGTGCAGTTCTCTCTCTCTACTCGAACCTGCGGACCTTCTGGAGATACAGGCTTCCGGCGGGCTGGGAGGGGAGGTGCGGGGTGTTATTGCACCGGGTACCGGGCTAGGTGAAGGGCTGTCGGTTCAAATTGGCGGGCAGGTGTATGTTCGCGGTTCGGAAGGCGGACATGCGGATTTTGCCCCTGTGGATGCAGAACAGCTGGCTCTTCTTGTCTGGATGCAGAAAAAGATACAACCGGTTAGTTACGAATCGTTGATCGCCGGGCCGGGACTTGTCCACCTATATGATTTTTGTAAGGAGTATCATAACCTCCGCGAATCAGCCTGGATAGTTGAGGCAATGGATAAAGTACAAGACAGGACTCCTGTCATCGTAGGCGGCGCGATTGTAATACCCC
The DNA here is from genome assembly GCA_963728385.1 of uncultured delta proteobacterium. GTDB lineage: Bacteria > Desulfobacterota > Desulfobulbia > Desulfobulbales > Desulfocapsaceae > Desulforhopalus_A. Next base: position 144,662 of record CAVSJK010000007.1, on the reverse strand, counting down.
AATCAATCGACTCAGCCGCCGGTAGAGACAGAGCTGCCGGAACTGCCGGCGCAGACGACAAGAATCCCTGTCCCTTATGCAGCCGGGTGATCGACCTATTCCTGTCGATTCTTGGCAGTGAAGCGGGAAATCTTGCACTGAAGCTGTATGCAAAAGGCGGTATCTACCTTGGAGGAGGCATCCTGCCCAGGTTGGTGAATCAGGTAAAATTCGACGGTTTTCTCAAAAGTTTCCATGCCAAAGGGCAGATGTCAGGTCTGATGAAGGAAATTCCGATCAATTTAATTTTAAGAAAAGATGCAGCACTTATCGGGGCGGCACACTTTGCCCGGCAGAAGCTGAAAGGACGGGATGTCGATGGAAACTGATAATGTGCCTTTCGACGTTCTTGCAGCATTTTGCAGTGATCCGGCCACCTGTACTGTAGCGCCGTTGGGATTTGGCAACATTAACGATACTTATCTGGTTCGAGCAGCTTCTTATGCTTTCGTCCTGCAAAAAATTAACAGCGATGTTTTTCCGGAACCTCTCCGGGTTATCGAGAATTTTTATAAGATCACCCGCCATATTGCCCCAAAAAGCAAACAAACCGGCCGGGAATTGCAGGTAGCTTCTCCGGTCTCGACCCTGAAAAATCAGCACTACTATCGCCAAAACGAAGAATCCTTCTGGCGAGCACAGAGTTATCTCCCGCATGAGAGTCACAGCGTGTTGACCGATCCGGGCCAGGCTCGCCAGGTTGGGAAAACACTGGCCGAATTTCATCGGCTCGTCGTTGATCTTGATGTGCGGGGATTTCATGATCCGTTGCCGGGATTTCATAACCTGCCGGGATATCTTGAAGAATATGATTCAGCATTGAAAAGCACAAAAATTGCCGGGGGTGCGAGAATTCACTCATGTCTTGCGGCGATAGACCGCTACAGGGCACGGGCGGCAAGCCTCGAAAATGCCAAACATGCCGGTATTCTTACCCTTCAACCGATCCATGGCGATCCTAAACTGGATAATTTTCTCTTCGGCGAGGAAGACAAGGTTCTCGGTCTGCTCGATCTGGATACCGTGTTTATGGGACCGGTACACTATGATCTGGGAGACTGCCTGCGATCCTGCTGTAACAGGTCAGGGGAGTCTGGTGGAGAGGATTCGTCGATCATCTTTGAGCTGGATATCTGCCGGGCTGTACTTGATGGCTATTTCTCCGGGCCGGATCAACAGCCAGGAAACGAACAGCGTGCCTACGTTTTTGATGGGGTGTTGCTGATCTGTTTTGAGCTCGGAGTACGTTTTTTTACTGATCACCTGCGTGGCAACCAGTATTTTAAAGTTCGGCAGGACGGCGAGAATCTGCTCCGGGCAGTCAATCAATTTCGGCTGACGGATGATATTGCCGGAAAAGAACAGCAAATTCGGGCCATGGTGATTTAATCAGCAGGCAGAAAGACTGATTTCCCAATTGAAGTGAGTATTCAAGAATTGTTCTCAATCGAATACAGATATTGCCCGATTGTATCCGCAAGGTGTTGCTGAAGATCCTCAAATTCGATGCCGATGTGGATTTCAGTAGAATCGATCTGCAGATTTCTTACCCTGCCGTTTATCTTTTGTTCTTCTTTGATTCCCGGCAGCAGACACCGGAGCAGAACGGAGGAGTTAAGATCGATCTGCGGTAGCGGAGTGTCTCCCTTCTGCTTGATCTGACAGAGACCTCCCGTTATGCTCAAATCGATGAGTGTCCCGAATAATTCTGGATCTTCATTTATCTGGAAGGTGCTGGGGATATAAATAGAAGTCCTCTTGGCTTTACGCAATTCGTGATAATGGATAACTCCCGGATATTCGAAAAAAAGGAGCTGAGTTGGCGATTCAACGGCTTTAAGGAGCTGGGTCTTGAACATCCATTCCCGTCCTTTGTGAATGTACTTCATGATCACCCTCTGTTCTCCGCCGACCAGATCTTCATGATTGGCATACGGCTGAGGATTGGTGACAATCAAGCAGCTTTCCTGCAGCATACCAACCATTTCGCTCTCGAAGAGCGAGTCGAGATGGGGGAATTCGAGTTTGACGTGAGAACCGATTTCCAGGGGAATGCGCTTTCCCAGAGTCGAAAGATGCTTTAACGGGAGTTGGTGTGAATGACCAAATGAGGTTTCACTATCCAGTTTGTCCCTTACTCCCCCCAGACGAAATGCTTCCATGATTATGGAAATCAGCGGTTTGTTGATCTGTCGTTTACGCTGGCCATTGAAGAATCGGAGGGTAACCACGGACTCTTTCCACGACAGAATGAGATGGGCTGCCGTCTCTCCGGTGAAGTTTTTGGTCTCTGCTCCGATCAGAATACCGTTTTTTACATAGAGAAGACCGGTGTCATTTGCCTGAGTGACCTGGAGAGTACAGGTTTTCTCCTCTGTTTCAAGCATCTGCAGGAAACTGTGGATGGGGATTCCCTTAATCTTGCCGCTGGTGGCTGAGTCGAGCAGTTCCTCGGCATGGCAGAGAAGACGAGAGGTATCGATGGGTTTTTCGAGACAGTGGCTGGCTCCCCGCCTGACGGCTTCTTCCGGAATGAATCCGTTTTCTTTAGACAGGGCGATGCAAGGGATATAAGGGAAAGTATGGGTAAGCAAGGAAAAATCATCCATGGTACTGCCGCATGACGGAGCAAGGTCGCAAACCACCAGGTCAACCTGATGTTGGGACATAATACCAATAGCAGCTCGCTCTTCCCTGGCGGTCAGAACGTTGATTTTCTTCTGCCAATGTTCAAAAAGACCTACCAGGACCTCCAGTTCAACTGCTTCATTTTCTATGATGACTACGGTTTTCATTGCAAATCAGGCCTGAGGTTGAAGTCGGTGTGCGGAGAGTGACTTTCGATCATCTTTCCCAGTATGCAGAAAAATAGGAAGAAAAGCAAAAGGTATTCAAAAGTGCTTGGCCTTCTCGGTCTTGCAAATTCAGGTCGTGGATGCTATTACCTGCACAGGAAATCCGTCCAGTGTGATTCCGGAACGGTTAGCAACGCGATCAACCTATAAAATTGTACTTTGCTGGAATAACAATACATACAATGACAAATCAGAAAACCTCACCGTTTACCCTCCATTGCAACTCTTCGGAATGTTCGGCGAGAAGGGGAGAAGTGCGCACCAGACAGGGCGTTTTTCAAACGCCGGTCTTCATGCCCGTTGGTACCCAGGGTACAGTCAAGGCTGTAACGCCGGAAAACCTGCAGGAGATGAATGCGCAGATTATCCTCGGCAACACCTACCATCTTTTCATACGTCCGGGTCATGAGCTGATCGAGAGTTTCGGTGGTCTGCATTCCTTTATGAACTGGAAGGGCTCCATCCTTACCGACAGCGGCGGCTTTCAGATATTCAGCCTGAAAGAATTGGCCACAATCACGGAGGAGGGTGCTGCCTTCAGGTCCCATCTTGATGGGTCAAAGCTGTTTCTCAGTCCTGAGGATGCGATACACGTCCAGCAGTCGCTTGGTTCCGATATCATGATGTGCCTGGATACCTGTATCCCGTTTCCGGCAACGAGGGATGAGGCCATTAAGGCGACCGATCTGACCAGCCGCTGGGCCAAAAGATGTCGAACGGCTCATACAAAAAGAGAGAGGCTCCTTTTCGGAATCGTTCAGGGAGGTATGTATCCTGAATTACGTAGGGAGCATGCTAGCGCCCTAATTGATATCGGCTTTGACGGTTATGCCATCGGCGGTCTCAGTGTCGGGGAAGAAAAAGAGCTTATGCATGAAATGACCGAGGTGACGGTACCGAGCCTGCCTAAGGAATATCCGGTGTACCTGATGGGAGTGGGAACACCCGAAGATCTGGTGGAAGGAGTCTGGCGCGGAGTTGATATGTTCGATTGTGTCATGCCCACCAGAAATGCGCGAAACGGTTCGCTCTTCACTTCAAAAGGAAAACTCTCCATCAAGAATGCACGGTTTCGCGATGATCATAAACCTCTCGATGAGGAATGTACTTGCTACACCTGCAGAAACTATAGCAGAGCGTACCTGCGGCATCTGTTTCAAGCCAGGGAGATACTCAGCTATCACCTTAATACTATCCATAACCTGCACTACTACCTGCAACTCATGGCCGATATTCGTCAGGCGATCGAGAAGGACTGTTTTGCCGGGTTTCGAAAAGATTTTTATAGCAAGCTTGAGTACGAATGATTATTTTGCAGTCAGTTTTATGATTCTGTATGTAAAAAGTGTTCCAGAAAACAGATTTTTACATATCCCCGTTACTTTTTTGGAGGTTTTGTTATGTCAGGAATTGCTTATGCGGCCGGAGCTGGAGCTGCTGGTGGTGGTGGTTTTGGTGCCGGTGGAATTGCCTCATTTATCCCGCTCATCCTTATTTTCGTAGTCTTTTATTTCTTGTTGATCAGACCTCAGCAGAAACAGGCTAAACAGCATCAAGCGTTCCTGAACGATTTGAAAAAAGGGCATAAGGTTGTTACCAAGGGTGGTTTGCATGGCACGATTGCCGGCCTGACTGATACCGTGGTGACACTCGAGATAGCTAAAGATGTTGTTGTAAAAATTTCCCGGGATGCAATTGGTGCCCCTTTGAGTAAGGATGGTTCCGCCCCAGCTCAAAAAGATGTTAAAAACATTGGTGGCTGAGGCATCAAAGGCTGCTGAGATCCCCAGGTCGTGGAGATAGATTAAAAAAGCCGGATTACCCATAGGGTGGTCCGGCTTCTTTTTGTTTAGTTCAATTGCGCTGTAGAATATAGCTGCAAAACGAAATTGGTATGGCAAAAATAAAATATTATGCGGTTGCGGTGGGCCGCAGCTCTGGAATCTATACGGATTGGGCAACCGCGGAGGAACAGGTCAAAGGATTTGCGGCTGCAAAATACAAAAGTTTTCCAACCAGGGCAGAAGCCGAGGCGTGGTTGAAAAGACCTGTCTATCAAAAAAAAGAAATTCAAAAAACTACCCGGCAGGCTACGAAGTCTGCACAACGTCAACTGCTTTGCGATGATCCTGCTGCAATTATTGTGTACACGGATGGAGGAAGCATTAATAATCCCGGGCCCGGCGGTTACGGGATAGTCATTGAAGCAGACGGCAAACGCCGGGAATTGAGCGGCGGTTACCGACATACCACCAACAACCGGATGGAAATGATGGCGGCAATTGTCGCTCTGCGGGAACTGCGGGATTGCAGGCGAAAAATCTTCCTCCATTCCGATTCCAGCTATCTGGTCAATGGCATCAGCAAAGGGTGGGCCAGGAAATGGCGAAGTAAAGGCTGGAAAAAGAGCGACGGACAGCCGGTTTTGAATATAGATCTCTGGAAAGAACTGCTTGACCTGCTGGATGGTGCCGATGTTCATTTTATCTGGGTTAAGGGACATGCCGGCAATGAGCTGAATGAGCGATGTGATCGATTGGCCGTATCCGCCGCCCGGCAACCGGAAATGGCGGCCGATGCCATGTATGAAGCCCTGGGAAATGGAGGGTGATTGTGTGAGCAAGGAACTCTTTAAAGGGTCTATCCTGTTCGGGCCTGTTCCGGCTGTTCTGGTAACCACAATAGACAGGGAAGGAAAGCCTAACGTTTTTACCGTCGGCTGGACCGGGGTGGCTTGCAGCCATCCGCCGCTTGTGACAATTGCAGTCCGCAAAGAGCGATTGTCCTATGAAAATATCAGCGCAACGGGCGAATTTGTCATCAACCTTACCACGAAAGAGATGGTGAAAATGACGGATTTCTGCGGCTGCCGTTCAGGCCGCAAAGTCGACAAGATCAAACACTTCGGAATCGAACTGGAACCCGGAACCGGGGTCGCTGTCCCTTCAATCCGGAAAAGTCCCGTCGCCCTGGAGTGCAAAGTCCGCTCAGTTACAGAGTTGGGAAGCCATGATCTGTTCGTGGCGGAGATTGTCGGAAACAAGGTGGAACGATCACTCATCGACAAAAACGGCACGATTCAGTTGGGACGAGCCGGACTTTTGGCCTATTGCCATGGAGAATATTTTTCTCTGACCCGACAGGCCCTCGGCACCTTCGGCTTTTCCGTCGCTCGTAAATCCGTCAGGCAGGCAAGGCATAAAAAGAAATTCAGCCGGGAAAAATGAAAGGGACAATGATTGCCAATGCTTGATAGGATTTGATATCCGAAATGCGGAAAAACTGGTTTAGGACAAGCTGTTATAATTAGTGGGTTTCTTTATCAGTTCTTTGTGCTTAAGGTAAGATGATTCAAATACAATTCAGTGCAGTACAAGCGATTTTTTTTGGATCAATGGAGGATATAAAGTGGAATGGCTAGTTGTGCTCGACCCTCTTGATGGGCTGGCGCCGCAGACGGATACGTCACTTGCGATAATCCAGCAGGCGCGGAAATGCGGTATCAGTGTTGATACGGCCACAATCGGGAATCTGTTCTTTCAAACCCATGCTGCTGTCCTTGCCACCGATAATGCCGGCAGGCAACGGCCACGCGCTCTTCATGAGTATTCCCTGATATTGATGCGTAAAGAACCACCGTATGATTTAGCTTTTCATTATGCAACACAGCTGCTCTCTCTCGCCGATACGCTTGTTGTGAATAGTCCGTCGGCGATCCGGGATTTCAATGAAAAGCTGATAGCCTTGCCGTTTATTCACTTCATGCCGTCAACACTGGTAAGTTCGGATCCTGAACTGTTAGGAAAATTCCTGGATGATCATGGTACATGTGTTGTTAAATCCCTTGATAGTTTTCAGGGCAAAGCCGTACAAAAAATAGAATCACCGGACCGGGCAAAGGTTATCTCAGCCACCTGCGGTGGGACACAGCCCGTTATGGTGCAGAAATTCCAGGAGAATATCGTTAAGGGCGACAAGCGGGTGATGCTGCTTGGCGACCGTTTCCTCGGTGCCGCCATGCGCCGGCCCAAAAGGGGCTATCACGCCAATTTCGCCAATAGCGATGCCCTGAAGACGGAACTTACACCCAAGGAAGAAGAGATCGTCGCCGAGGTGGGTCCCTGGCTGCTCAGGCATGGTGTTCATTTTACCGGACTTGATTTGATAGACGAACAGCTCACCGAAATTAATATCACCTGCCCGACGGGTATTATGCAGATCTCCGAACTTGAAGGGAGGAAACTATCAGAGGAGATCGTCGACTATTTTGTACAACTCATCGAGAGTTGAGCCTTTCTTTATGTTAATCAACAAGTCTATATCCTGGCGCACTTCATATGCTCATATGTATAGGAGCTCTAACCTGCAGGGTACTACTCCTCATGATTGCCTTATCTATAACCGATCTGTACAAAAAGTATAAAAGCGGACTCCAGGCCCTAAGCGGTGTCACCCTGGATGTCCGGGAAGGAGAATTTTTTGGGCTGCTCGGCCCCAACGGTGCCGGTAAGACGACAACGATCGGTATTATTACCTCTCTGGTCACAAAGACTTCAGGCAATGTCAGCGTCTTCGGAATCGATATCGATCAGGATTTTCCGGCTGCCAAGCGCCTTATCGGTGTAGTGCCGCAGGAGGCTAATTTTTCCATCTTCGAAAAGGTGCGGGATATCGTAACCCAGCAAGCCGGGTATTACGGCATTCCTTACGATCAGGCATTGGTCAGTTCAGAGAAATACCTGAAAAAACTGGGATTATGGGACAAGAGAAACCAGGTGGCACGGGAACTCTCAGGAGGGATGAAGCGGCGTCTCATGATTGCCCGCGGTCTCGTGCACGAACCGAAACTGCTGATTCTCGACGAACCAACCGCCGGAGTCGACGTGGAAATGCGCCGGGGCATGTGGGATTTTCTTGTGGACCTGAACCGTCAGGGCAGGACGATTATATTAACCACCCATTATCTGGAAGAGGCGGAGCAGCTTTGCAATCAAATAGCCATAATCGCCAAGGGGAAGATCGTCGAGAACACCAGCAAACGGCAACTGCTTCGCAAACTGGATAAAGAAATATTTATTTTCGACACTAAAAATCCGGTGGATCAGGTTTTGCCCCTTGAAAATACCGAATTTTCTCTTGTGGATGAAACGACAATAGAGGTGACCAAGAATAAGTTGCAATCAATGAATCGTATTCTCCAGCATCTTGATGGCCAGGGCATCGTTGTTGACAGTATGCGAAATAAGACCAATCGACTTGAAGAACTTTTTATGGAGTTGGTGGAAGGATGAAAAGAAACTGGATCTCTTTTATCAGCATCGCCCGGAAAGAGATGATACGGATTTTCCGGATCTGGGTGCAAACTTTGGTCCCGCCGGTGATAACAATTACCCTTTATTTCATAATCTTCGGCAGTCTCATCGGCTCGCAACTCCGCAATATCGGTGGCTATGATTATATGGCCTTCATCGCTCCGGGCTTGATTATGATGTCCATCATCACAAACTCCTATTCAAATACCGTCTCCAGCTTCTTCGGCTCCAAATTCCAGCGCAATGTCGAGGAATTATTGGTCAGCCCGACCCCGCATTGGGTGATGGTTCTCGGCTATATATCAGGGGGGATGACACGTGGACTCTGTGTGGGAATGCTGGTGTCGCTTGTCAGCCTGGTTTTCGTTAGGTTGCCTTTGTTCAATATTCCTTTTATCGTCCTTTTTGCCCTGCTGACGAGTTTTGTCTTTTCTCTTGCCGGGATGATCAATGGTATCTTTGCCAAAAAATTTGACGACATATCGATTATACCAACTTTTGTCATCACGCCGCTTACCTATCTCGGTGGCGTATTTTACTCGATTTCCCTGCTTCCTGATTTTTGGCGGATTCTCTCTAAAATCAATCCAATCATCTATATGATAGGAGGTTTTCGCTACGGCTTTTTGGGTATATCCGATATTAATATCTGGGTGGGGCTGGGAATGCTTATCATGTTTTCTGTGTTACTTTTTGTTTTTACTCTCTCCCTCTTGAATAAGGGGATAGGAATTCGAGAATAATGGTTCTTCAAGCTACATAAAGAGGTAAATCTATGATTCAAATATACGTCAGGGAAGGTTGCCCGTTTTGTCAAAAAGTACTCGTCGCAGCGCAGCAATTCGGGCTGAAAGAGGGTGAGGATTATACAATAGTCGATGCAGCACCGGGGACGCTGGGACGGAAGGTAGTGTTGGATGTCGGCGGCAAGGCTATGGTGCCGTTTCTGATTGACGGGGAAGTCTCCATGTATGAAAGTGATGATATTGTGGAATATCTGAAAAACCGGAAAAAGTAGTTCCCGATTAGCATATCATCACTTTCGGCAGCTTCCTTGCCTGGAAGGATCTTCCGATTGTGTCGGATTGAACTTGAGCTGCTTTGCCACGGTCCGTTTATTACATCCCTACTTCAGCTATTTCTATGGTCTCCATTTCTTTTTTGGCCTGTTTCAGCCACTGCTGTACCTTCTGATTGCTCAGGACATGCTTCATATATTCCGAGGAATTCTCAGAAACCGGGACATTGTAGGTAGTAAACCGGAAAACCACCGGGGCAAACATACAATCGGCAATAGAAAACTCCCCGAAGAGCCAGGGGCCGAGAGCTGCATGTTTGCTTCTTAAACTTGTCCATAAAATATCGATCCGGGAGATTTCCTTTTTCAGTTCGGCGGTCATCGGAACTTTGCGGTCGATTGCCCTGCAGTTCATCGGCAGTAGTTCCCGAATTGTAAAAAAGCCGGAATGCATCTCCGCACTGCATGAGCGCGCTTGCGCCCTGTCTTTTAGGTTGGCCGGCCAACCCTTTCCGCCGAGATACCGCTCTGAAACATATTCGCAGATGGCCAGAGAATCCCAGACCACCAGACCATCGTCATGCAGGATAGGTACTTTGCCTGCAGCAGAGTATTTGGCAATATCTGAACTTGTATTTTTCGTTGATAAGGAGATTCTCACTTCCTCAAACGGGATATCGTTTCCAGCAAGAAATAACCACGCTCTAAGTGACCATGACGAATAATTTTTATTGCCGATGATGAGTTTCATATGAGTTACATGCTCCTGAAAGTAGTAGAAAAGTACTAAAGGATCCGTCTCTTGTTTACCATGAGATACTAACTGATAGCAAGATCAATGTCGTCCTGAAGACGACTCCTTCCCGCCCGGACCCTGTTTAAAAAATCGCAGGGGTTGTCTGCTCCCGGTAATAACATGCGTTGACAAATTCGGCCGATTCGAATAAAAAAGTTAGATATCGCTAGGGGTGCAGCAATGCTGAGAGGAGTATATCCAACCCTAAGAACCTGATCCGGGTAATGCCGGCGAAGGGAAGCGGCCTGCCTGGAACTGAGGTTTCGGCGCACGAAAAATGGCCAGTTGCCGCTTCCCCACATGATGGGGAGGTGGCTTTTTTTTTGCTATTTGTCGACAGGAAGAATTATGGAAATCGTGGTACGTGTCAATGGTACGGACGAGCAGCTGAAAGCGTGTACGATCGCAGCCCTTGTCGAAGAAAAAGGGCTGGATGCTGCTTCATTGGTGGTGGAATATAACGGCCGGATCGTCAAACAGGCCGATTGGAACAAGGTGACGCTCAAGCAGGGAGATGTCCTTGAGTTGTTGAATTTCGTCGGAGGAGGTTGAATCGATGCAGGATGAAGAATTGAAAATTGGTGGACATGTCTTTACCAGCCGTCTCTTTACCGGTACGGGAAAATTTGCCGCAAAAGACTGGATACCCAGAATGCTTATGGCATGCGGATCCGAAATGATAACCGTGGCCTTGCGCCGCGTAGACCGAGGGGGCAGTAATGAGAACATCCTTGATTTCATTCCCAAAAATGTTGTACTGCTGCCGAATACCTCAGGCGCCCGCACCGCCGAGGAAGCTGTCCGCATAGCACGAATCGCCAGGGAGGCGGGCTGCGGCAACTTTATAAAGATCGAAGTGATCACCGACATGAAGTATCTCATGCCGGACAATTATGAAACTTTACGGGCTACACAGATACTGGCTCGTGAAGGTTTTATCGTCCTTCCCTATGTGCTGCCTGATCTGACCCTGGCAAAAAAACTCGAAGATGCGGGTGCCGCCGCCATCATGCCTCTTGGCTCGCCGATCGGAACCAACCGGGGCCTTGAGACAAAGCCTTTGATTGCCATGCTGCTTGAGAATTGTCAGGTTCCGGTGGTGGTTGATGCCGGAATCGGCCGCCCCTCCCATGCAGCTGAGGCGATGGAAATGGGGGCGGATGCCGTCCTGGTCAATACCGCTATTGCCACCGCGGAAGATCCGGCCATGATGGCACGCGCCTTCTCCCTGGCAATCGAGGCCGGGCGGCTCGCCTATCTGGCCCGGATGGGTGAGGAGAGTGTTACGGCTCAAGCATCGTCACCATTGACCGGTTTTCTCAATTAACGCATAGATGGGCGAGTTTAGAACCCGCCCCTACAGGAGCACAACGCATTATGTCGGTTTATAACGAGATTGAGCGGTACAGCGGGTTTGATTTCCAGGGATTTTTTGACCGGGTAACTCCCTCGCAGGTTGAAGCGGCGCTCAAAAAAGAAAAACTTTCAGAAAAGGATTTTCTGGCATTGCTCAGTCCCGCAGCTGCAGGTTTTCTTGAAATGATGGCCAGGAAGGCGCATACCCTGACCCGGCAGTATTTCGGCCGGACTATTCAATTGTTTATCCCGCTCTATATTTCCAATTTCTGCGCCAATGAATGTATTTACTGCGGCTTTCACCGGGGCAATACAATCAGCCGAAAAAAGCTGAGTCTTGCCGAGATCGAGATCGAGGCCAAGGCGATAGCCGCAACCGGTATGCGCCACCTGCTGCTGCTTACCGGCGAAGCTCCGGGCGTAACACCCATGGAGTATCTTGAGGACGCGGTCCGGCTGTTGAAAAAATATTTTGCCTCGGTGGCAATCGAGATTTTTCCGATGGATGAGGACGATTATCACCGGCTGCGGATGGCCGGAGTAGACGGGTTGACCCTTTATCAGGAAGTCTATGATGAAGCACGTTATGCGCTCGTTCATAAAGCAGGGAAAAAAACCGATTATCGATACCGGCTGGACGCACCTGAACGCGGGGCGCGGGCTGGCTTTCGCATGGTAAATATCGGTCCTCTGCTTGGCCTTGGAGAGGTGCGCAGTGAAGTTTTCTTTTGCGGGCTCCATGCCAAATACCTCGACGATACTTATCTGCAGACGGAAATAGGACTTTCTCTGCCGCGCATGAATCCGGCGGAGGGAGATTACCAAGCTGAGTTTGGAGCGGATGATCGCATGTTTGTGCAGTTTATCACCGCGTTGCGTTGCTATCTGCCACGATCCGGAATAACGATTTCCACCAGAGAAAGCGCCGCTCTTCGCGATAACCTTATCCGTTTGGGGGCCACCAGGTTTTCAGCCGGTTCATGCACGGGGGTCGGCGGTTACAGCCAGAATCGGGAAACCGGCACCCCGCAGTTTGAGATTACCGATGAGCGGGGCGTGGCCGAGGTTGTCCAGGCCGTGCGCAATGCCGGGTATCAGCCTGTGTATAAAGACTGGGATGCCATTTGATGAAAATAGGGATTGCTGGAGCAGGCGGGATCGGTTCAAATGTAGCGATGCATCTTCTTCGTGCCGGTTGCAGGTCGCTCAAGCTGGTTGATTTTGACCGGGTTGAGTCCTCCAACCTGAACCGGCAGTTCTATTTCGTTGATCAGATCGGAGAATATAAAGTCGACGTGTTGCGGGAAAATCTCTTGCGAATTTCGCCGGAGGCTGCTATTGAAACTGCCCGGTTGCGATTGACAGCTGAGAATATAGTGGAAACCTTCTGGGATTGTCGGCTGGTAGTGGAGGGATTTGACGATCAGGATTCCAAAAAGCTGCTGCTGGAAGCTTTTGCCGAGCGGGACATCCCGGTCATCGCGGCTTCAGGAATAGCGGGAGAAGATATTGAGACAATCCGGGTTCATCAATTCGGTAATTGTACTATTGTCGGTGATTTTGAATCCGATTTTCGTACCAACAGGCTGTATGGCCCAAAGATATTGATAATCGCCGCCATGATGGCGGATTTAGTTTTAAAAACGAGCAGATATAATGAGTGAGCATTCGAAAAGCGCGATGTTGCCGTCCGGCTTATACGGCATTACCGCCGAAAAATTTTCGGCCGGGCGTACCAATATTCAGGTGGCGGAACAGATGATCAAAGGCGGCATCAAGGTCATCCAGTACCGTGAGAAGAGACCCTATAAAAGTTACAATACCATTCTCCAGGAATGCAAACAGATCCGCGCCCTGACCAGAGCCGCAGGTGTCACTTTCATCGTCAACGATTATGTGGATGTGGCCTTGCTGGTGGATGCGGACGGCGTCCATGTCGGCCAGGATGATCTACCGGTCGGAGAGGTAAAAAAGCTGCTTGGCAAAGAGAAAATAGTCGGTCTTTCCACCCATTCGCCAAAACAGGCTGAAGATGCGGTACTGGCAGGTGCCGACTATATCGGTGTAGGCCCAATCTTTTCCACCAAGACCAAAGACGACGTCTGCGATCCCGTCGGCTTGGCCTATCTCGACTGGGTTGTGGCAAATATTTCCCTCCCCTTTGTAGCCATCGGCGGCATCAAGCTGCACAATATCGATCAGATCGTGCAGCGGGGCGCAAAGAATATCTGCCTGGTAACCGAAGTTATCGGTGCAACCGACATTGCAGCCAGGATACAGGAAATCAACACTGTCCTGGCGCAGAATTAAGCTGAGTTCAGGCTGTGATCAATTCTTCCTTTATCATTGTGTCTATAAAGTCGAGGACAAACTGGCGTTGGGCCGGGGTTGTATAGGCGATACAATTGCAATGTAGATTGACCTGGCTACGTACCAGCAGCTCAAATTTTGCCGCGGTGTTGGTCAGTTCCACACCCAGATAAAACGGACCATGGTCCTTATGCTCCAGCTGCGTGTCGGACAGCAGGTCGTCCGGAATCGGTAACCAGTACAGCCCGATCATAGGGCCCGGTTTGAGGGATCTTTTCAGGTAGGAGTCGATATTATCCCGCTCGAGCGGTGAGAGTTCATCGATGACAAATTGTCGCATAACGGTATCCTGTAAGGTACTTATCCCCTTGCTTTGCGGGTATTAAAGAAAATCAGCGGCTATGGCTGAAAGTGGGCTTCGTTCACTTTTGGTCAGGGTAACGTGACCATAGAGTGTTTGTCCTTTGAGCTTTTCCACGACATAGGCTAAACCGTTGGAAGATGCATCGAGGTAGGGATTGTCGATCTGATTGGGATCACCGGTGAGAACAATTTTGGTATTTTCCCCAGCTCTTGACACGATGGTTTTTACTTCGTGGGGTGTAAGGTTTTGGGCCTCATCGATGATCATGAACTGGTCGGGGATTGAACGTCCGCGAATATAGGTAAGGGCCTCCAGCTCCAGCTTTTGATTTTTCATCAATTGATCAACCCTGTTTTGCACAGTGCCGGCGGCAAAATCATGGTTCATGCGCATGAGGTAGGTCAGATTATCAAAGATGGGTTGCATCCAGAGACTGAGTTTTTCATCCTTGCTGCCCGGCAGATAGCCGATGTCCTTGCCCATAGGGATTATCGGCCTTGAGACGAGGAGCTTGTCGAAAATTTCATTCTGCAGGACACAGTGCAGGCCGGCGGCCAGGGCCAGCAAGGTCTTGCCGGTACCGGCACGGCCCATCAGGCTGACCAGATTAATCTGCGGATCGAGCAATAGTTCCAGCGCCATGCGCTGTTCTTTCGAGCGGGCGCGGATATGCCAGGTGCCCTCACGGGTCGATTCAAGATGTATCAGCGTTGCTTTACCGATAGCCCTGCCAAAGCCGGTGTGTTTCGGATTCTTTTGATCTTTTAAGATAACGAATTCGTTAATTAAAAAATCACCTCCCTCCATGGTGAACACCTTCTCCTTGTAAAACGAGTCGATAACCTCTCCGGCAACCAATAGCTCTCGCCAACCAGTATAAAGGGTATCGAAGTCGCATTTCTGATCCTCGAAGTCCATGACCTCGATCCCCAGTGCATCGGCTTTCAACCGGGCATTGATATCCTTGGAGACAAAGATCACCTTTTCTTTCTTGGCAACGAGGGTGATCGCCGCGGCCAGGACGCGGTTATCCGGGACGGACATATCCAGATAGGTTCCTGGAATGGATTCCTCTTCGAGGGCTATTTTCAGCATGCCGCCACGGGGCAATGGCACGCCGTCTCTCAAGGTTCCCTGGGTTCGAAGTTGGTCCAGGCGGCGGATGACGTGTCGGGCATTGCGGCCCAATTCGTCATTGCCTCGCTTGAAGTTGTCGAGTTCCTCGATAACGGTCATCGGCAACACGACGAAGTTATCGCCGAAGGAATTGATCGATTCCGGATTATGCAGCAAAACGTTGGTGTCGAGTACAAAGTGCTTTGCTGATTTCATATATCGAGCCAGGTCTTGTCTTTATTAAGGTTTTCACAGCCATCCTCCCGGACGACGTACATATTCTCCAGCCGGATACCGCCCCAGCCGGGGAGATAGATACCGGGTTCAACCGTGACGATCATGCCTGCCTTCAATTTTTTTTTGCTGCGGGACGAGAGCCTTGGCTCCTCATGGACTGCAAGGCCGACTCCGTGCCCCAGGGAATGGCCGAAATACTCACCATAGCCAGCATCGGCAATGATATTTCGGGCGGCCCTGTCGGCATCACTACATCTGACTCCCTCCCGGATTGCAGCCACTCCGGCAAGATGAGCCTTGCGCACCAGTCTATGCAGCTTCAAATATTGATTGTCGGGTTTGCCCGGCACCAGATTGCGGGTCATGTCCGAGCAATAGCCTTGCAAAACTAGGCCCATGTCGATGGTAAGCGAGCCGTCTTTTTTTACGGCACCGCCTCCGGGCAGGGCGTGGGGTGAAGCGCCGTTTTCACCACTGGCCACAATTGTATCAAAACTTGGTCCTTCTGCACCTTTGCGGCGCATGGCCATTTCGATGGCAAGCGCCAGTGCGATTTCCGTAGGGTAATCGGCGAGGGAGTTGTAAATTTCAATAAAAACCTTTTCGTTCAGGCGGACGGCTTTACGGATGAGATCGATTTCCTCTTCATCTTTAATTTCCCGCATTGCTTCCACCAATCCCTCCGACGGCACGAGCTGTATTCCTTTTTTTTCAAGCGCTGCCATCATCTTTTCGGCAAAAGAATACAGGGTGTAGCCGCTTTCAAAAGTAAGCGAGGTAATTGCCAGATCGGGCAACAGCCGGGTAAGCAGATGCAAAACTCCCTTGGTGTAGATGACCGTCTCCGCCCAGGGTACTTCCTGCTCAGCCTGGAGCTTGAATCGAAAATCAGTGAGGAGATGGACTTTGCCCTTCGCCGGAACCAGTAACATTCCCGAGGTTTCATTGATGCCGTGGTCGCCGTCCCGATATCCGCACAGGTAGCGGCGATTTTCAGGTTTGCTGACAAGCAGAGCGTCGATTTTCTTTCTTCTGAGCTTTTCCTGAAGTTTTACTATCCGCTGTTGGTAATTCATATATCCTTTTTCATTTTCCCTTCCTGACTCGGCGGGTGGAGGTGCTTTTCATGGATTATCGGGACGCGAGGGAGAATCGCTCCAGGATCATTTCCTTTCGCTGCTTCATGGCATCATTGTATTGGTTGTTGAGGCCCGTCAGCATTTTCGTCAATTCCTCGCGGTATTGTGGATGCATTGCCGGATTCACCGGCGCCTGTCCCGCACGACCCTGGCCCATCTGCTGCTCCAGCTGTGACCTGATGGCATCTTCGAGCTGTTGGGTCATCTGTTCCTTATGCTGGCCGTACTGGTCGAGTATCTGGGATAATTCCTGGCAGATCGAGTTAATATCGGCACTTTTCCCACTGAGTGAGTGCACGCCCTGCAGAGCTAATTTACCGGATGCCTGCAGTTGTTCATCACGAGGCAGGACGATGTTGCGAAGCAGGGTCTGGGCCATTCCTTTTCTGATAGCCACCTGATGCGGTGGTGGTTGCTTACTCAGCAGTTTGGCGAGATCCGTCTCTTTTCCATTGAGGAAATCGGCGGCTAGCCGCATACCCGTTTTGGTCAGGTCTTCATCTTCGACATCAGGCGTCGCGGCTGCGGCCATCCTTGCTGCACGTTCCATCACCATATCCATGGTACTCTTGATTTCTGCCATATTCTGTGTCCTTGGTTGAGGAATCCTGCATGGGCTGCAGGTGAGATTTTATATATTGTTCAACGTAAAATTGTCTTCTCTCTAACGAATGGAGAGAATGTACAACAGACCTTGTCCGATGGCAAAGAAAAACCCGTTAAAACACTAGGTACGCTGCAGTCGTGCCGCAAAAAAACCATCAATTGTTTCGGAGGGGTGGGGAGCAAAAAAATTGTTTTTAATACATTGATGGGCGGAAGCCGGGAGATAGGGCGAGCAATCGGTGAGCGCGAATTCCTCATGGATTCGTAAAAATTCGTCGACCACCTGCCGATTCTCTTCCGGCTCTAAGGAGCAGGTGGCGTAAACAAGGATTCCCTGCTGTTTGAGATGCTTGGCTGCGATCAAAAGAAGCTCCAGTTGCTGCCGGTGGTATTGCACCAGCTCTTCGGGCCGTCTGTTCCAGCGGATGTCCGGATGTCTGCCGGTAACGCCGGTTCCGGAACAGGGCGCATCAATGAGTATTCCGTCAAAATAAAGGTTCTCATGCGAACAAGAGAATTGCTGCAGGCCGCTTTCATGGATGACGGCGGTCTCTCCCGGAAAAAGGCGACTAAGGTTTTCTCTCAGTTTCTTCAAACGGTGTGGTTCCGGTTCCACCGCATGGATGTCCAGCGTATGCTGTTTCGCCAATTGCAGAAGATGGGAGGTTTTGCCGCCAAGGCCGGCACAGCCGTCAAGGTATCTTGCCCCGGAGTGAAACGGGCCAAGCAGGCAGGTGGCGAGCTGGGCAGCCTCGTCCTGCACCTGGAAAAAACCCTCGGCATAACCTGGTATCGCCGTGATTGAACCATGAAAATCCGGAAGAATTACCGCATCGTCGGAGTAGGCACCAAGGCTCCAGAGAATACCGGCTTCTTTAAGTTTTCGGCAGAAATCGTCCCTGCCGATGGTCGGGCTGTTAACCCGTAAGGCCAGCGCTGGTTCACGGTTATTGGCCCGGCATATCCTCTCGGTCTCGGCGAGACCGAAATTTTCCCGCCATCTCTTCACAAGCCACTCCGGATGATTGAGGATCGGCTGCCCGGCACTGTCGATGAGGGCTTTTTCAGCAAGACTTTTCTTTTGCCGGATCGCCTGCCGCAGGATGCCGTTGACGAAGCCGTGCAGCCTTCGGGGAACTTTTGCCGCCTTGCAGCTTTCAACTGCCTCATTGACGGCGGCCGATTCCGGGATACGTTCAAGGAAAAAAAGCTGAAAAAGTCCTACCGCCAGCGCCTGATGGACGAAGGGGTCCAGCTTACGCAGCGGCGTTCGGGAAAGGATCTCCAGGATTCTGTCAAGGAATTGACGATGTCGCAGAACACCATAAACCAGCTGCATGGCTAGACGCCGTTCATTGGCAGCAAGCGTATATTTATCTACCACCCTGTCAAAAAGTGGCTTGACCGGAGATCGGCTCCGATAAAGGCTACAGAGTATTTCCGCGGCAGTGAATCGAGCAGTACTGAATTGTTTTTTTGGTAAAATCATACAGCCGGAATTAATTTACGCAGGTATTATGAGGTTAGGTGAAATAGACAAATCGGGGAGTAAGATAGCAACTATCTTGCGGTGGGGGAATGAAAAAAGCTGTCCTTGTTATCTCTTTTGAGTTTTTCCTTTCGATAGACAATCGAGCGGTCGACTGGTATGTTGGGACGCACAACTGGAACCACCTGTCGAACCATTGTAATAGGTTCTGTAATACATGAATGATAACTCTACCATTTTGTTATGAAAAAATATAGTTGGCTGGTGCTGCCGATACTCCTCTTTTTTGTTGGCAACGCGCATGGCTACACCAGGGAGGAGGTAGTTAAACGCGGTTACCTGGAGTGTGGCGTTTCGACCGGTTCTCCCGGTTTTTCTAGTGTCGATCCTTATGGTAAATGGACAGGCTTCGATGTTGACATCTGCAGGGCCGTTGCGGCAGCGACACTCGGGGATGCTGGTAAGGTGAAGTTCCTGCCTCTGGCGGAGAACGAGTCTTTTACTGCCCTGCTTTCCGGAGAAGTCGATGTGCTTTCCCGGCATTCGACCTGGACCTTTACCCGGGAATCGGCTCTGGCCGTCCATTTTGCGGGTATCAGCTATTATGACGGTCAAGGATTACTCGTCTCGAAAAACCTGAATACCGAACATTTGCCTGACCTTAAAAAGGTGAACGTGTGCAGTCCTGTCGATTCCGCTTTCGAGCCGGATCTCGTCGATTATCTAGAAAGAAATAAGATTGAATATAAAATTGTCCCCTATGATACATTTGATCTTGCGGTAGAGGGATTTAGCAAAGAGGCTTGCGACGCGATTTCCATGCAACAATCACAGCTCTATGGACTTCGATTGGGACTGGCCGATCCGGACAGCGCTGTGGTTCTTCCAGAGGTCATAGCCAAGGAGCCACTTGGTCCCGTTGTCCGGCAGGATGACGATGCCTGGCTGAACATTGTCAAATGGTCGCTATATGCCATGATAAACGCTGAAGAGCTGGGAGTCACTTCCACAAATATCGACGAGATGAGGACCAGCAATAAACTTGCCGTAAAGAGGTTGTTCGGCCTGAAGGGTGCGGGAGGCAAGGGAATAGGATTAAAGGATGGATGGGCTGTTAAAGTAATTAAACAGGTAGGTAACTACGGAGAGGTCTTTGAACGGAACCTTGGGGCGGGGTCGGTCTTGAAGTTAGAGCGTGGATTGAATAATCTCTGGAATAATGGCGGCTTGCAGTATGCGCCTCCGCTAAAGTAGAGAATGATAGCTATATATCCGAATTATGCATTCTTACAGTGTGGATCGGTGAACTATTGTCAAAATAATGGAGCAAGTAATGCAGAGCAGCAGAAGTGTCCTCCTGAAAATAGTCGTAACTCTCGGTTGTCTGGTATTTATCTGCTCTCAGGTCTGGGCGAAAGAGGAGTCGGGCAAATGGAATACCGCCGGTAAACAGATCAGTGAAGCAGCCAAAGCAGTAGGTGCCGCCTCTGAAGAGGCCTGGCAAAAAACCAAAAAAACAGGGATCGGAGTCTGGGGGGAAACAAGGAAAAAAACTTCGGAAATTTCCGGGAAAACGGCGGAAGTCACCGAAAATGCCGCCAAGGGAACCGCGGACAAGAGCAAAGGGTTTTGGCGGACAACCAGGGAAACTTCTAAACGATGGCTGAAAAAAGCCGGCGATACCACAAGGGGATGGTACAATAATGCCAAGGCCGGAATTCATGCCTGGACTACTCCTAAAAAGAAACAGTAACGTTGTAAACGTTCACCGATGCTCCAAAGGTGCACAAGCAGGCTGACGGTGATGTAGGGGGCGGGTTCCAAACTCACCCCCTTTGCTGATGAACGGTTACCGGTCGTTCAGGCAAATAGTCAATTCCCGCAGAGAATCAATCGCCCAGGTAGGAGATACCGGAAGCGAAGAGAGCGGAGCATGGCTCCAGTTGACAAAGATGGTATCGATACCGGCGCTTGCCCCGCTGCAGATATCATAGAGGGCGTCACCGGTAAATACAGTACTGGTTTTATCCGCCCCAAGCAGGGACATGGCCTTTAAGGCCGGTTCGGCATCGGGCTTATGTTTGATTGTGTCTTCAGGCGTCACCAATACATCAAAATATTTGGCGGTGTCCGTGGACTCCAGGATTTTTTCCAGGCTGAATCGTCTTCGCGAAGTGACAATAGCCAGTTTTTTTCCTGCATCCTTTAAGGTTTCCAGGGTTTCTACAACATGAGGGAATGGGCTGATGCAGTTTTCCATGATGCTGAGCTGGTACTGGAGATATTCGTCAAGAATCAGATCGTGGTCAAGGTCAGGGCCCAGGTGGGTGACGAGCTGACTCCTCAGCGGCAGTCCGATACCATTGATGATAGTAGCTCTGTCCATAACCTTGTCTGCATATTTTTCTGAAATAAATTCAAAACAAGCACAGATAAGGTCCACGGTATCAAAGAGGGTGCCGTCGGCATCGAAAAGGTAGCTGTCATACGATTTCATGGTGTATCTCCGTTTGGGTAACAGGTGAAAAATATACTGCTAATATTATACTCAATCCAACACTTCTCTGACCTTTTTCGCCAGTGATTCTACCGAGAACGGTTTTTGTAAGAACTCAACTTCTTTTTCGAGAACTCCTCGATCGGCAACGATGTTGGCAGTATAACCCGACATGAAAAGGACTTTAGCCTCCGGTATCAGTTTTTGAAGAGCTTCCTTGAGTTCCCGGCCATTCATTTGAGGCATTACCACATCTGTTATAACCAGATGGATCGGCCCGTTATATTCCTGAACCAACGCCAGTGCATCATTGGGTGTTCTGGTAACAAGGACATTGTAACCGAAGCGTTGGAGCACAACCTGCACCATGTTGAGGATTGCGCTTTCATCCTCCACCAGCAGCACTGTTTCATTACCTCCGGCAACTTCTATTGAAAGGTGCACGAACTCAGGGGCATATCCTTCCTTTGATTGAGGGAGATAAACCTTGAACGTCGCTCCTTGTCCGGGTTCGCTGTATACTTCGATGTAACCTCCATTTTGCTTTACAATGCCATGGACAGTGGCAAGCCCCAGCCCTGTGCCTTCTCCAACCTTTTTGGTCGTGAAAAACGGTTCGAATAAATTCTTGAAGCTCTCCTTTTCAATGCCGCAGCCATTATCGCTCACGGCCAGCATAACGTAGTCTCCCGCCTTGCAACCGGCATGGTAAGCACAGTATTCATCGTCCAGAACCACGTTTTGTGTCTCGATGATAATCTTGCCGCCCCTCTTTATGGCATCCCGTGAATTGACGCACAGGTTGGTGAGGATTTGATCGACCTGGGAAGGGTCGATCTTTACGGGGCGCAGGTTATCCTCGGGAATTAATATCAATTGGATATCCTCGCCGATAAGCCTGTGGATCATATTCTGCATTTTGCCGATCGTTTTATTGAGATCGATGACCTTCGGAGAGGAGGTTTGCTGCCGCGCGAAAGCCAGCAACTGCCGGGTAAGATCGGCCGATCGCTGAGCGGCTTTGCGGATCTCCACCATGTCGGTATATACCGGGGATGCCTGATCCACCTGAATCATGGCCAGTTCGGCATGTCCGATGATGACCCCCAGCATGTTGTTGAAATCATGGGCCACGCCCCCCGCCAGCCGCCCCACGGACTCTATTTTCTGAGCCTGCATTAATTGCTCCCGAAGTCCATTGCGTTCCTTTTCGGATTTTCTGCGCGCAGAAATATTCCGGACCGTGGCCAACATTAAATCTTCTCCATCGAAATGCACTCTGCCGGCGGTGATTTCGACCGGATAAAAGCTGCCATCCTTTCCCCGATGGCTGTCTTCCATGATGACATGGGTGTCAGGTTGCCATTGCCGCCACTGCTGAAAAATTTTTTCCTTATTCGGTGGACCGGAAATCAGGTCAAAAACATTCATCTTTTGTAATTCATCCTTGGAATAACCTGATTGCATAGTGGCGGATCGGTTTACATCGACTATTCTGCCGTCCAGGTCGAACAGGAAGATGCCATCGGCGGAATGCTCAAAAAGCGTTAGGTACCGATTGTTGCTTTCCTGCAGCGCTTTCTGTGCATATTTTCGCTCGGCAATGTCTCTGATTACATTGACCAACATGTCGGTGTCGTCGATTTTTGCTCCCTGCGAGCTGACCTCTACCGGGAAAGTCGTTCCATCTTTTCGACGATGAACGGTTTCAAAGAGATTGCCCTCTTTTATGGCTTTTGCCATCTGGGTTGCAGTAATATTGTGTGTACCTGGTTCGCGTAAATTCCGGATCGTCATCCCAAGCAATTCTGAGTGGCTATAACCGTATGCTTGCACAGCGGCGTCATTTGCCTCAAGAATTTGACCATCTTCATGTCGTATGAACAGGATAATGTCCCGGCTGTTTTTGGAAATTAATTCGTATCGACGCAATGCCTCCTCGGATCGTTTAAGTTTGGTGACATCTTCGGTGAAAATAACAACGCCTCCAATATTTCCCGCTTTGTCCCACCATGGTCTGACTTCCCAGTGCAACCATTGAACCGTTCCATCAGCGCGTTCTAATCGGTCGCTTCTTTCCGAAATCACCTCACCGTTCAGGGCACGCTTGTGGACTGCTTTCCAACGATCGGGTATTTCCGGAAAAACAGCATAGTGGGAAAGTCCGGTCAGGTCACGATCGTCAAGATTATAATCCGTCAACCAGCGGCGGCTCACATTCAAGTAGCGCATCTGTCGATCGAACATCGCCAGCGCAGCTGGGGCATGCTCGATAAAGAGTCGCAATCTCTGCTCGCTCTCGTATATAATCTTCTCCGCCTGCTTGGATTTGCTGACATCGCGAAAGACCAGCACCACGCCCAGGATTCGTCCCTCATTATCCTTTATGGGTGAACCGCTGTCGTCGATGGGCACCTCTTTCCCGTCGCGGCGGATCAATAAGGTATGATTGGCCAGCCCAACAATGGCACCCGTCTGCAGCACCTTATGAACAGGATCTTCGACGACGGCTCGTGTGTTCTCGTTGACGATGCGAAAGACATTCGTGAGCGGCCTGCCGACCGCCGTAGCTGCAGGCCAGCCGGTCACGGCTTCGGCGACGGGATTGAGAAAGGTGATTATGCCATCGACGTCGGTGGTGATCACCGCATCACCGATGCTGGACAGGGTAACACGCAGCCATTCGCGTTGTTCGCGCACCTTCCGGTCGGCTTTATGTTTGTACAGAGCAAGTTCTATCTGCGTCTCCAGATCCCGTTCGTCGAAGGGTTTGAGGATATATCCATTAGGTTCGCTGGCTTTTGCGCGGGCCAGGGTATTATGATCGGAATGGGCGGTCAGGTAAATTATTGGGATATCAAGGTGTATCTTGATTTTCTCGACCGTCTGAATCCCGTCCAGTTTACCCTGAAGCTTGATGTCCATCAATACGAGCCGCGGTCGAAACTTTAGTGCCATTTCGATCGCCTCATCTCCACTTATGGCTATTCCAGTTACCGTATAACCCAAGTTTTCGAGCCTATTTGACAGGTTCTCTGCAACGATGATTTCGTCTTCAACGATCAGAATGTTGACTTGATTCATGATTGGGGACCTCGATGTGATGATAAACGTCGTTCCATTATTGGTTTGAGCCTCTACGGAGGTCTGCAGCTGTCCGGCAAGCATCATTACCAGAAGAAGACCCAGGAGCGAGCCTTCTTTGTATCCATCTTCCGGGGCAGGCCGATTCCGTCGTCCATTAAAAACAGAACAACTTCCATGAACCATGGCCATCGATCCAGAATTGCCGCAAATTAAAATATTGTTTGGCACTTACACAATATGCCATAGGCAACAGATTACCATTTATGATAATTTAGCAAATCCTTTATTCCTCACTTTCATTTGTGTTTTGAATGTTTACGGGTTTGGGGTTTCGCGAGCATTTTGTTAATCTCCTGAACGGGTGCTATTTTGGATATACCCTTATCACGGAGAATTAATTTACTTCAGATTCTGTTTACGTGAAACAGCATCTGATCAATATCCATTCACTAAGGCTGATTTTTTTAGGATTTTAAGCGTGATGGCTTCGTAAAAACTCTTCATCTGCTTCGTTGCTGCAAAATTTCAATCATTACGACGTACCTTATACGCCGAAATAAAATTTTGCGCGCCTTGCATATAAAGCTTTCTGCTTAGCCATTTGGAATTAATAGTTTTTACGAGTTTATCAAGCGTGAGCAATTACTCTATTTTGATCGTAGAAGACGAAGCTATTGTCGCGGAAGATCTTGCAGCTAAGGTTCGGCAATTGGGGTATGACGTGGACGGGATAACCGCAACTGGTGAGGAAGCGATTGAGCTTGCCCTCCGACATAAGCCTGCCCTGGTGCTGATGGATATCCGCCTTGCTGGTGGGATGGATGGCATAACTGCTGCTCAGGAGATCCATCGGTATTGTAATTCACCTGTTTTGTTCCTGACTGCAAACTCCGATCTCGACACTCTGAAGCGTGCTCAACAGGCGGAGGCGTTCGGTTATCTATTAAAACCTTTCGACGAGCACAATCTCAAAATTCAGATCGAGATGGTGCTCTATAAACACCAAGCGGAACAACGATTGCGCGAGAGTGAGGAACGGCTTGCCCTGGCGGTCACTGCAGGTCAGATAGGTATGTTTGATCAAAACCTCACTAGCGGACGTACTCTCTGGACGCAGATTTCTGAAGCAATCTTCGGCTATTCCCAAGCCGTCACCACTACCAGTACAACAACAACTACTACCACTGAGTACGACCACCGCAAATGGACCGATCGAGTTCATTCCGCGGACCTGCTCCTCGTAGAAGAGGAATCGCGGCGGTGTATGCAGGACCATAAACCGCTTGAGGTACAATATCGGATTTTCCGGCCGGATGGCAGTCTGCATTGGGTTGAGACCAAAGCGGTTTTTCTTTACGATAATGATGGCAGAGCCAACCGCTTACTTGGCGTGGTTATGGACATCACCGAACGCAAACGAGTCGAGAAAGAACAAGAGGCAATAATTGAGTTTTTGCGTATTATCAACGATAGCAGGGGGATCAAGGAACTAATCCGTGCGGCTCTTACCTTTTTTCAAAAACACTCGGACTGCGAAGCTGTGGGAATCCGGTTGAAAGAGGGAGATGACTACCCCTATTACGATACGCTGGGGTTTTCGAAGGAGTTTATTTTCGCCGAAAATCGTCTCTATGCCCGCGACGGTATCGGCCGTGAGCTTCGCTGTAGTACCGGCAATCTTCTGTTGGAATGTATTTGTGGTGACGTCATCCGTGGTCGATTTGACCCTTCTAAACCATTTTTCACTGCGCGGGGAAGCTTTTGGAGCAACTGTACTACTGAGCTGTTCGCTTCGACTCCTGTAGCGAACCGGCTGTCCTCCACACACAATTGTTGTAATCGTGAGGGATATGAGTCGGTGGCCTTGCTTCCACTGCAACTCGGTACGGAGCGCCTGGGGCTTGTTCAGTTGAACGACCGGAGCAAAGGACGATTCAACCTTGCTTCTATCGCTTTGCTGGAACGATTCGCAGGCTACTTGGTTGTGGCACTGGCAAAATTTCGGGCAGATGAGGAGCTTCTTGCACTCAATAAGGAACTTGAATTGAGAGTCGAAGAACGGACTCAGGAATTGCAACAAACCCAAAAGCAGTATCTGCATGCGGAAAAGCTATCGGCAATCGGCAAGTTGTCGGCGTCTATCGCTCATGAATTTAATAACCCGCTGCAGGCAATACTTTTAATTCTAAAAGGTGTGAAAAGAAGGGCGATCCTCGAAGAAGAGGATAGTGAGTTGATTGACGCAGCCGTTTTTGAAGGTAATCGGATCAGGGACTTGGTTCTCAGTCTTCGGGATTTTAATCGACCTTCATCGAATAGAATGTCATGGATGGACGTGCACAATTCACTAGCTTCCATCATGATTTTGCAAAAAAGTTTTTTTAATCGTAGAGGAATTTCCTTAGTACAAAATTATGCGGAGAATCTCCCGCAGATCCTGGCGGTTCCGGATCAGATCAAACAGGTTTTCCTGAATTTGCTGACTAATGCAGCGGAGGCATGTCATGAGCGCGGCGGAGTGGTAACGGTCAGCACGTGGCAGGAAAATGAGAGAGTGGCGGTGGCAATTAAGGATACGGGGGTCGGCATAAGGTCAGAGGATATGGAGCATCTCTTTCGACCTTTTTTCACCACCAAAGACGAAGTTAAGGGAACCGGCCTGGGTTTGTCGATCAGTTATGGGATCGTCAAGAAACATAAAGGTGAATTTCGCGTCGAGAGTCAGCCCGGAGAAGGTGCAACATTCATTGTCCTGCTTCCTATTAAAGCTCAACTCTCTTGAAAAAAGTGTCAGCAGAGAGGAAGAGGGCGCCATCGAAACTCCAGCGTCTTCAGTCCCCGGCGAATTTCAGAAGAAATTTCTTTTTGTGGCACCCGCGACACTAGGCCATCCTTGGCCGTCGTCATCAAGTGCTCCAGGTTCGTTCAAGTAGGTCTCCGGGCTGTAGGGGCGGGTTTCCAACCCGCCCTTTTATGAGGCGCCTGATCGGACGAAAATGGGGTGCTGGTGAACGGTTACGGAAGTAGCCGAGAATAAAAAAGGAGGCCGCTCCGGATGTGGCGGCCTCCTTGTCCTATTTTCTGCCAACTTATGGCTCGGATCTCTCGGCTATCTGGCCGCCTGGGCAAGTGCTACAGCCACGGAAACGGATGCTCCGACCATCGGGTTGTTGCCCATGCCGATAAGCCCCATCATCTCAACGTGGGCGGGAACGGAGGACGAACCGGCGAACTGGGCGTCCGAGTGCATGCGGCCCATGGTGTCGGTCATGCCGTAAGAAGCGGGTCCTGCTCCCATGTTGTCGGGATGCAGGGTGCGGCCGGTGCCGCCGCCGGAGGCTACCGAGAAATATTTTTTGCCCTGTTGGATACATTCTTTTTTATAGGTTCCTGCCACCGGATGCTGGAAGCGGGTGGGGTTGGTGGAGTTGCCGGTGATTGACACATCAACGCCTTCCATGTGATTGATGGCTACCCCTTCCCGGACATCGTCGGCACCAAAACAGCGCACCTTGCTCCTTTCTCCATCGGAATATTTTATCTCTTCGACCACGCTCAACTCACCCGTTGCATAATCAAATTTGGTTTGTACGTAGGTGAAGCCGTTGATACGGGAGATGATCTTGGCAGCGTCCTTGCCAAGGCCGTTGAGAATGACTCTAAGAGGGGTCTCCCTCACCCGGTTGGCTGATCTGGCGATGCCGATGGCGCCTTCCGCCGCGGCAAAGGACTCATGACCGGCCAGGAAGGCAAAGCATTTCGTCTCTTCTCTTAAAAGCATGGCGGCAAGATTGCCGTGGCCGATGCCGACCTTGCGGTCGTCGGCAACCGACCCTGGTATGCAGAAAGCCTGCAGTCCTTCGCCAAGGGTTGAGGCTATGTCAGATGCCTTGGTCTGGCCTTTTTTAATAGCGATTGCCGCTCCAAGGGTATATGCCCAGACCGCATTTTCAAAACAGATCGGCTGGATACCCTTTACGATTGCAGCGATATCAACGTCATAGTTTCGGCAGATTTCCCCGGCATCTTCAAGAGACTTCATACCGTATCTTTCCAGGACAGGAATAATCTGGTTGATCCGCCTGTCATAACTTTCAAACAGTGCCATGGTATTATTCTCCTTATTCCTTTCGTGGATCAATGGTTTTGGCTGCATCGGCAAATCTGCCGTAGGTCCCGGATGCGTCCTGTAATGCCTGCTCGGCGCTTACTCCTTTCTTGATGGCGTCCATCATTTTACCAAGACTGACAAAGGCATAGCCTATGATCTCGTCACGTTCATCGAGAGCGATTTCGGTCACATAGCCTTCCGCCATTTCCAGATACCGCGGGCCCTTGGCGCTGGTGCCGTACATGGTTCCGCAAACTGATCGTAAACCTTTACCAAGATCCTCCAGGCCGGCTCCAATCGGCAAACCGCCCTCGGAAAAAGCGGACTGGCTGCGCCCGTACACAATCTGTAGAAAGAGCTCCCGCATGGCAACGTTGATAGCATCACAGACCAGATCGGTATTCAGGGCTTCCAGAATTGTTTTGCCCGGCAGGATCTCGGATGCCATGGCTGCCGAGTGGGTCATACCGGTACAGCCGATGGTTTCCACCAGGGCTTCTTCAATTAAGCCGTTTTTTACATTGAGGGTGAGTTTGCAGGCACCTTGCTGCGGGGCGCACCAGCCGATGCCGTGGGTGAGTCCGTTGATATCCCGTACTTCTCTTGCCTGAGTCCATGCGCCTTCCTGTGGAATCGGGGCAGGGCCGTGATTCGTCCCCTGGGCCACGCGGCACATTTCCTTAACTTCAGAAGAGTATTGCATTCTTTTCTCCTTGGAAAATGTTGTTCTGAAATTGTGTATTGTTATTGCTTCTTGAAGTAAAGGGGGTTAGGCGCGTGAGCCTGCCTTCCTGTCGCGGCAGTTCGGACCTCCCTCTCTTTTTAGAAGCGCATTATAGTAGGATCGTAACAAATTACAAGAGCCGGAGTGGGAGGGGGCGGGTATTCCTTATCCGGGCACCGGGCCCGGATAAGTATCTGATTGGAATACGGTTAGAGTTCGGTGAGGCTGTCGAAAAGAGATCGATCGGTTTCAATCTTATTGCGGTTGCCGATAATTGAACGGAAGCTCCTGGTCATCATATCCGCAAAAGCCGGAGCGAAGCTGCGCAAATCGGCGGAAGTGGTGGAGATGATTTCGGACAGCCGCTGCTTTTTATATTCTACGTCAATACCGTTCAAATAGTCGTTTCTGGCGGTTGCGCCTTTGGCGGCGGCACTTCTCAACGGGGTATAGTTGCCGTAAGTGCCTATTATGAGCTGCTCCATGACCTTCTCCGGCAGGTCGAGTCCTGAAACAATCTTTGGGACTTCGTTATAGGCATCATAGGTTTTCTTTACCTGTGGGTCGCGATAGCTGACAAAGGCCAGGTTGCCGCTGATTTGACCAAATTGTATAAAGCAGCCGTATGCACCGCCTAACTGCCGTACGGTATTCCAGAGATAGTCCCGGGAAAGATAGGTCTTCAGGACTTCGAAGTAGCCGTTGTAGCCATTCCCGCCCGGTAAAAGGTTGCCGCCCTGAACGGCGAAGACCACTTCCGCCGCGGTAATGAAGGCCTCGTGATGAGGCAGTTGCATCTCCGGAAGAGAATAGCTTTTTATCGGGGTAGCGGGCAGGGCATCGATGATGCAGTCGCCCGTCTTGGCCAGATGACCCAGTTCCTGCCCGTCCGCCGTCACGGCGAGCAGCAGGTTGTTTCTGTTAAAGAGCAGGGAGGACATCTTGTCCAGGGCCGCCAGAAATGGTTCTTCCTTGGCCTGGTAATTGAGGGCGAGATCCTTGGTCGCCAGATACGAGGTAACTCCATTGAACATTTCATTATATCTGCCTCCCAAACTCAGGTGGGCGAAAACGCGCGTGGTCGGAAGATTAAATCCCTCGCTCTGAACCGAGTGTTCCGCCCAGGCAAACTCCCTGCCTACTATCTCCCGAATCCTTGTGCGGTCACTAAATGAGACGGAGGTGAAGATCTCCGCCAGCAACTGCAAAGCCCGTTCGAGATAATCGGGCAGACATTTCAGGTGGAGCCAGAACAAAGGCTTGGTTGTATCCGGATCCTGCCTTTTGGTGTAGCTCGTTATGGAATGGGAAAAAGAGCCGGTGCAGGTGGCTATTTCCTTGGCGAACTGCTGATAGTTGAGTCTTTTCGTACCTATTTCCGTGACAATGGTGCCGAAGAGATCAAGCCACGGGAGGAGGTCGGGGGGCAGGCTGGAAATATCAAAGCCGACATCAATATAGGAGATGTGGTTGGTCGGTAATTCACTGACCAGCACCTGACGACCGAACATTTCCGTCGGCACGACAGCATGGAAATCAACCTCGGCAGACAGATCGGACAGGTTCAGCTGCGGCAGTAGGGAAAGTGTCTCAATACTGTTCGGCTGTTGCTGCTCCCTCATCAATTCCCGGGTCCGGTCAATGCGCTTTTGTTTCTCCTGGTCGGGCACTGCCGCATCATAAGCTGCCAGCCTTTGCTGTTCTTCGGCTTGGGCTTTCTGTTGTTTCCCGGGGTCGGGTACCAGGGTCACCGTGACGGTTGACGGGTTGTCCAGCAGGTATTTGCGGATCAACTCCTCAAAATAACCGTCGTTCAGTGCCTTATGGCGGATGGTCCGGATAAGCTCCTCGTTCATCAGGTGGGCGATCGGATCCGTGCCGTATTTGAGGCCGGTCATCGCCTTACCGATGAGATCGAGCCCACGTTGAGCCTTGCTTGCCTCCTCCCTGAAATTGAACTCAAATTTATTCAGCTCCGCTAAAACCAGATCTCGATCAAGTCCCTCTGTAACCATTTTTTCAAGCGAGCTTCGGTACAGTTCGAGGAATTTGTCACGATGTTCGGCTTCGCTCCCAACCAGATAGGTGATCATCAAGGTTCGGTATGAGGAGGTGGCGAGATATAATCCCCCGAAGTCCTTACAGAGACCACTTGACACGATGGCATTTTTTAAGGGTGAGCCATCGGAGTTAAAGAGGATATTGGCAATGATCTGAAAAGCATTGTTTTCCTCACGATTGACAACAGTGGAAACATTGGTGCCGACGGCCAGAAAGGTTTTGCCTGATATGTCGCTGGAATCGACTGCATAACTGTCCGTGATGAAGACCGGTTCCTTGGGAAGGGTTCCTGTTTCAATGACAGCCTTGGCAACGGGCTTGTCGAAGGCGGCGAAAAATCTATGCTGGAGAAATTCCAGTTCATCTTCCAGCGGAGCGTCACCGTACACGAAAAAGAATCCGTTGGAGGGATGATAATGGTTTTTATGGAAGTCGCAGAACTGTTCATAGCTGAGGTCGGGTATGTTTTTGGGATCGCCTCCTGATTCGTGGGCATAGGTCGAGCCCGGCATTAAGCCTCCAAAGATGTGATGAAAAATAAAGCGAATAGGATCGGAGAAGGCACCCTTCATCTCGTTATACACCACCCCCTGGAACCTCAACGGTTCATTCGTTCCCTCCTGGTGATAGTGCCATCCTTCCTGTTCAAAAGTGGATCGAGTCAGCAGCGGATTAAAAACCACGTCGCAGTAGACATCCATGATGTTGAAATATTCCTTCAGATTCCTGGTGGCAAAGGGGTAATAGGTGATATCGGCACCGGTCATCGCGTTCAGGAAGGTGGTGAGCCCGCCCTTGTTGATCTCGCCGAAGACATCCTTGACCGGATATTTTTTTGACCCCATAAGTACCGAATGCTCCAGAATATGCGCTACTCCGGTTGAATCGGTGGGGACTGTATTGAAGGCTGCGGAAAAGGTTTTATTGGTGTCGCTGTTTTTGATAGCCAGAAGGGGGCATTTCAGTAAGGCGTGTTCAAAGACATAGACGTCTGAATCGATTTCCTGGATGAATTTATGGGTTTTAAGGGTAAAACCTGAATAGGTGGAGCCTGAAGTAAATCTCATGGAAAATCCTTATGCTTAAGTGGATGAAATGTTTTTACGACGCTATTAATCGACAACTTCCGTGATGGCTAAGTAAAAAGCTTCATATGCAAGGCGCGTAAATTTTATATCATTTCGGCGTACTGGACGTCGTAATGATATAAAATTTATAGAAACGAAGCAGATGAAGAGTTTTTACGACGCCATCCATCAAAATTGTTTTTCGGTGTCGAGCAGCAGGGTGACTGGCCCGTCATTGACTAGCTCGACTTGCATGTCGGCCTGAAAGACACCGCTGGCGACCCTGATCTGCCTGCTCTTTACTTCCTCGATAAATCGCCGGTACAGCGGTTCGGCAATTTCAGGAGGGGCTGCTGACGAAAACCCCGGCCTTCTGCCTTTACGACAATCGCCGTACAGTGTGAATTGAGAGATAATAAGCATTTCACCATCAATGTCTGCAAGCGATCTGTTCATTTTGCCTTGCTCATCCTCAAATATCCTGAGGTTGACGACTTTTTCCGCCAGCCATTGCAGATCCGACAGTGTGTCACCACCGCGGATTCCGAGCAAGACAAGCACTCCACGGCTGATTTCACCATGGATTATGTCGTCTATCCTTACCGATGCCCGCTGAACTCTTTGAATTACCGCCCGCATGTATGCTCTCCGTAATTCATGTTTGCCGGGAATATTGTAAACCGGATATATTGTAAAAGTTAGAAATCGTTTCAAATAAACTGAGCCCAATGGTATACTTGTTTCCGGTATACCTGCTTTTAGCAGATATTTGAAGTTGGTTTTTTGCCAAATTGATGATTATGCAGGAAAATAGATGATAAAATTACTTCAGAACCTAATGGATCAGATGTCGAGGGAACTTCCGGGGATACTGGCTGCGGCGGTTGTGACCGTGGAAGACGGAATGTCCATTGCCGAAGTCAGCCGGAGAGATGATATTGAACCCGCGGTCGCGGCCGCATATCTGGCTTCAATCGTAAAATCCAATGCCAAGGCCATAAACCTGTTGGCCGATGATGAGGTTATTGATGATATCCTGATCACCACCAGTCAGTATCATTTTATAATCAGGCATGACGACAAGCAGCCTTTTTTTATCTTCGTGATGACGACAAAAGACGAATGGCTTGCCAGGGCAAGGATGCTGATCAAGAAATATGAAACACAATTTGCCGGATTTGCCAGTTATTTTGAAAAAAATTACCAGTAAGCCGATTGCTGTCAATATAAGATATGCCTGAAATAAAAGGCCGGCTCGTGTTGTAAACCGGTCAATTAGGCTTTTTGTTGTTGCGCGAAATCTCCAGTGCAGTAGGGCGGGTTTATAACCCGCCCTACTGCATGCTTCCAGTATGTCGTTGTTAGAGCGAAGCGGCCTCTTGAATTTTCTTGCTGTTTTTCTTGATGCTGATTCTGATCCAGCCCAGGTTGGTATCCATATCCGCAACGATTACAAGGAAGGCGTCGTTGCCGACCGGGGCAAACATGACCGGTCCGTTTTCAAACTCGAACATAGTCATCCGGAGATTGCCCTGGCCAAGCTGATTTCCCATGGATTCAGACGATCCGAAACCGGAAGAGGCGATAGCAGCTATCATTTCCGCGTCAATGCCCGCCCGGGCGAGACTATCCAGTAAAAATCCGTCGCGGCCGACCAGACAGGCGGTGTGGACGCCTTCAATGTTGGTAAATTCTGCTAAAATAGTCTGAATCTCCGTCATGCTGTATCCCTCTGTTGAAGTTGTTGATACCTCTTCTGTTTCTTCAGAAACGTTCTCTTTATATTGTTCCGCGGCCGCATCCGGTGGTGGTGTGGTTGAAGGTTTTGCTTCCGGAACAGGTGTCTCTTTCTCCTTTGGCAGCGACGGCTCTTTTACTGCATGATGGTCGATTGAATTGTTTTGTGCGGAAGAGCTGCTCGATTCGGCCTCTTCAAGAGCTGATTCTTCGTCATTTTTAACTGCAGCCTCAAAAAGCAGACCTTCAATGCTTTTATTGATGCTGACGATAGGAGGTTGCACTCCTCTTATGTTCTGCAGGGAGCCGCCATTAAAGCTGAGAATGGTGAAAAAGGCTTTTTCCCCGGTTTCCTGATCACACATGGCATGAACAACAGAGCCGTCCTTGAAGAATATCATCCCTTCTTTATCGCGGGTGGTAACCTTCAGGGCTGCGGTTGCCCGGGAAAGTGCGTTGAACTGCACGATATCAATCAGATCGACGCCATCGACAGTTCCCTGAAAACCTTCATTCACCTTAAGGGCTTCCTTGACTATCGTCCGGACGTCATTGATATCGAAAGGTTTTTCGATAAAGCGTAAACTGCCGCTCATCATGGCCTTGTTTTCATAGGCATTTGATGGGTAAGCGGTCATAATGATGACGCCGGTCGATGGAAAACGGTTATTTATTTCAACCAGGAGATCGAGGCCGTTCATTCCCGGCATGTTTATATCAGTTATTACCAGGTTTGCAGGTTTGTCACTGAGAATTGCCAGGGCCTCTTCGGCTGATTTGGCGGCGAGAATTTCGACATCCTGCATGCCTTTGTTGAGATTTCTCTGGAGCATCCAGAGCATATCTTCTTCATCGTCAACAACAAGCACTCTTTTCATAGTTTTATTTCACCAAGAGTTCTCCTCCCGCGCGGATACAGGCACGTATGTCGGGCAGGGGAGTAAAAAAATCTTAAATCCGGAGATATAAATCCGGGGCTGCACTTTATTATGCAAAGAAGGGGCCAGAAAGGTTTATGGTCTTTTCGATAGAGGTAATGTACTGACAGAAAGGAGCCCGAAGGAGAATTCTGTAGGAAGCAAACGATAAGCGAAGCGGGAAACTGGTAAATAACTGGTCAACTGGTCAGTTTCCGGCCAGTTATTCCGGGGGTTAGAGCTTTTCCCTTAATGTAGTTCTTGAAATACCGAGAATGCGGGCCGCTTTCGATTTGTTATTGTTGACGCTGTTTAATACTTTCCTGATGTATTGCTCTTCCATCTCTGCCAAGCTGAGCGTCACCTTACTGTTTGTTGAGACGGGTGCCTGGCCGGTTGCAGAGAGGGAAGAGAGGGTGATCCAGCCGTTTTTGGTGAAAATGACTTCCCGCTCGATGCAATTTCGCAGCTCTCTGATGTTGCCTAGCCAGTCGTTATGCAGAATTTTATGGCGGGCTTCAGGGGTAAAACCATGGAAATTTTTTTTCATTTCCTTTTGCAGCTCATGGAGAAAAAAATCAGCAAGAAGCAGGATATCTTCTCCACGTTTTCTGAGCGGTGGAAGAGGGATGGGAATGACATTCAGCCGATAGTACAGATCTTCCCGGAAAGTTCCCCGGTCAATTTGCTCTTCAATGTTAACGTTGGTTGCCGCAATAACACGAATTTTTACCCGGATATCCTTTAAGCCGCCGACTCGTCTGAAGGTCGATTCCTCGATTAGTCGGAGAAGTTTTGGCTGCAATTCTATGGGTAAATTGCCGATTTCATCGAGAAAGAGGGTGCCGCCGTTGGCAACCTCTATAAGGCCTTTCTTAGCGGTTCCAGCATCGGTGAAAGCGCCTTTTTCATAACCGAAGAGTTCTGATTCAATCAGATTAGCCGAGAGGGTTCCACAGTCGACTTTAACGAAAACACCTTTACGGCCCGGTCGGCTCTCATGAATCGCTCTTGCCGTCAGCTCCTTGCCTGTGCCGGTTTCTCCGGTTATGAGGACGGCCGAGTCAACTTCCGAACTTCTGGTGATGGCTTTTTTGACCCGAAGCATCGGTGGGCTTACGCCGATAATGGAGTCTATCCCCATATCCCGGTGCTCAAGAGTTGCTCTCTTGCCCATTAACCGGGCCTGAAGAAGGCGATTGAGAATTGCTTTAAATTCTATGATATCAAATGGTTTAACGATATAATCCACCGCACCGGCCCGGAGGGATTCCACGGCGGTTTTCGCCTCATTGATGCCGGTAAGCATGACGATATCGATATCGTCACTTATCTTTTTTATGGAGGGTATGAGCTCAATGCCGCTACCGTCGGGAAGACCTATATCCAGAAAAACCAGATCAATTACCGTCGAATTCAGGAGATCCAGGGCGTCGCCGCCGCAATCGGCGGTTATCACGCCATGTCCTTCCCTCTCAACCAGTTTCGCCAATGGATAACGTAAATCTTCCTGGTCGTCGACAATAAGGACTACGCCCATTACATTGCCGCCTTTAAGAAAATGGTAAAGGTTGTGCCCTTTCCCTCCTTGCTTTTCAGCACAATCGCCGCGTCATTTTCCTTCAAGGTGCGATACACTATTGAGAGTCCGAGACCGGCCCCTGAAGTTTTGGTGGTAAAAAAAGGCTCGAAAACCTGATCGGCGGTTGCAGGCGACATTCCTGTGCCGTTGTCGGTGAAATGGACCACAACATAAGGACAATTTTCCAGCAGCGCCGGATGCTCTTTTCGATATTGCCTGAGCTGGGTTTTGGTGGGCAGGTGAGCACTGATGTCGATGCGGCCCTGTTGTTTAATAGCATCGATTGCATTCAAAAACAGATTCAGGAAAACCTGTTGGAGCTGATGCGAATCGCCTACAATTTTTGGAAGATTGCTCCTGAAATCTTCTTGGAGTTCAATATGATTTTTCGTCAGCCGGCTGTTGATGAGCGGTTTGGTCTCGGTGATAATGGCTTCCAGCGAAGTCGGACGCTTATTTGGTTCCGCGGGCCTTGCGTAGGAGAAAAAATCACTGAGCAGCACATTCAGGCGATCCACCTGGCGGGCAATACGCTGGGCGCATTCATGCTGCTCGCTGTTGTCCTTGGCCTCTTCTTCGATCGACTGGGCCATTATTTTTATTCCGGCGAGAGGGTTGCGAACCTCATGGGCCACAGCAGAGGCAATCTCGGCAATTGTGGAAAGCCTGTTCATTTTTTCCATTTCTTTCCGGACATATTTCAGTTCGGAAATATCCGCAAGAGAAATGATCACCCCTATTTTTTCGCCTGCGGCATCTTCCCTGCGAACATTGGAGAAGCCTATGATTTTTTTTTCGCCGGTGGGTGTGTGAAAAGTGAGTTCCCGATCGAACTGGTCGGATTCCAGCGGGGCGATTGCCTGGAGTTGCCCGGCCGCTTCCGTGCCGAGGATATCACTCAGAAATTGTCCTTCGATCAGTTCGGTGAGAGGTTTGAAAATTGACTGAGCGACTGAATTGCTCTTTCTCACTCTCCCGTCCAGATCAACAACGAGAAGGCCGTGGTGTAACCCCTGAATGATGGATTCGGAAAACTTCTTTTCTTCCCGCAGACTGATGATCGAGCCGCGAAGATCGTTGACCAGCTGGATCAGTTGCTGGTCCATCTGCTGGCTTTCAATCATTACTGCAAAAATATTGGCAATTGCCCCAAGGAGCCGTTCCATTTCCGGGGACGGCCGGTGTCTATTCGTTACATAAAATGTGAGTATTCCAAGAGACTGGCAGTCCTTGATGATGGGAACACAATAGTTTCCGGTAAATGGCTGGGTAATACCGGCGATATCAAGGAGGGGAGGAGGTGTATCGAAAAAGGTGATTTTACCGCTTTTTGCAACCTGTCCGCAATGGCAGAGCCCAAACTTGGTTTCATTACAGGTGATGAGTTTCGGCTGGGGAAAACCTTGAGCGACTGAAAGTATCAGGGTTTCTGAATTCTGTTCAATAAAAAACAGTGCGGCTTTAGGGCCTAATTGCAGATGTGGTAAGGAGACGAGATAATTCAGGATAAGGTCGAATTTTTTTGTTATCACATTCGGTTCCAGTGCAATTTTCAGAACCTCGATAAGAATCGACTGATGACCGTTTTCCCCGGTAAGAGATCCGAAGGATGGACTCTCCTCCATTTGTATGGTTTGCTCGGTATTTCGTTGCTTATTCATGAATTCAGGTGAATTGTTGCGGCTGTGTACTACTTTGGTGACCTGCGGCAGTGCTTTATCGTGGCAACATTACTGTATCCTACATTGATCTGCCTTGAAAAGACAAGAAAATTAGTACATGTTCACCAGCACCCCATCCATACAATACACTGATCTCCGGTGGCGTTGTAAAAACTTTTTATCTGCTTGGATGCTGCAAATTTTCAATCTTTATGACGTATCTTAGGATGCTGAAATAATTAAAAAATTGCGCACCTTGCCTATGAATATTCTTGCTTAGCCATCTGAAATTTGGGGTTTTAAACGAGATCGTCATCTCTGAAGTGGCGAATTTTTTTTTGTAAAACAGCAAGCTGTACATTTCACACAATAGTGAGGCAATCAAAGCCCAATATGTTTGTTTTGGTTATATATGGTTATTATTAGTTACAAAAATGGCTAACGGTAGATTTTTGTTGTGCTTCTGAGTAATTTATTTCGGATTCCCAGTACCTATTCAAGGAGAAGAAGGAGTATGGTGAATAGTATCCAAAGCGAAAAATTTCTGACCACAAAAGAAGTGGCGAAGCTCCTGCATGTTAACGACAAGATGGTCTATTCCCTTGTCAATGACAAAGGGCTTCCAGCCACTAAGGTCACCGGCAAATGGCTTTTCCCGAGAAGGCTTGTTGAGGATTGGCTTGAAACGAATATCCTCAATTATCGTAAGCCGGGATTGGGTGGCTCTTCGGACGAAGGTATCCTGTTGTTGGCAGGGAGCGACGACCTGCTCTTCCAGAAAACGCTTACGCTTTTTCATGGCAAGGATGCGGGCACGGTCGCTTTTTTTGCAAATCTTGGGAGCATGGGCGGCTTGAAAAGCCTTAGGCGTGGAGTCTGTCATATCGGGGTTTGCCATCTGCTTCAGGATGACAATGAAGAATACAATTTTGATTTCGCCGATCAGGAACTCGATAAGGCGCCGGTATTTGTCAATTTCAGCCGTAGGCAGCAGGGTTTGCTTGTCAAAAAAGGCAATCCCAAGGGGATCACCGGCGTAGCCGATCTGGCAAGAAAAGATATCACCATGGTTAATCGTCCGCTAGGTACGGGCACCAGGCTGCTTCTTGACTATGAAATCGCCAGGTCGGAAATTTCCTCCGGTCAGATTTCCGGCTACCACCATGAAGTTTCCCGCCACCTGGATGCGGGTCTGGAAGTTTTTGCCGGCCGGGCGGATGTGGCCCCGGCCATTCGAGCTGTGGCGGGGCTGCTGGGGCTTGGATTTATCCCGCTTCGGTGGGAAAGGTTTGATCTGCTTATTTTACGAGAACGGTTTTTTGAGCAAACAATACAAAATTTCATCGGCCTTCTCCATGAACGACCTTTCCGGGATTTGGCCGCGTCTTTCGAAGGGTATGATGTGTCGCTGTGCGGCAAAATGCTCTTTCCCGATAATTTTAAACCCGAGGAGTAAAGAATGAAGAACAAACTAATCGTCTTGTTGGGAGTAATGTGTCTGATAGGTAACCTTGCCGGTAATGTATTTGCTTCCGGGAAGGTTCTGAAGATGTCAACCACCACCAGCACCCAGTCATCGGGTTTGCTCGATGTGTTGTTGCCCCAATTTGAAAAGGATACCGGAATACAGGTTAAGGTAATCGCCAAAGGGACGGGAGCCGCGATACGGGATGGGCAGGACGGCAATGTGGATGTGATCTTCGTCCATGCCAGAAGTCGTGAGGATAAGTTTGTCGCCGAGGGTTATGGAACCAAACGCTATGCCGTGATGCACAATGATTTTGTCATTATCGGCCCTGATGCCGACCCGGCAGGTATAAAGGGGATGTCGGATGCCGCTCAAGCTTTAAGCAAGATCGCAGCGGCAAAGGCAATATTTGTCTCCCGTGGAGATGACAGCGGGACGCACACCAAGGAACAGGCACTGTGGGCGAAATCCGGCGTTCCCCTGACCGAGCAGAGTCAGAAAGTAATCAGCAAGGGAAAAGAAAAGGAAATCCATTTTAAAATGCCCGCCGACTCCGGTGCCTGGTATATGTCCATCGGTCAGGGTATGGGGAAAACTATTACCTTTGCCGAAGAAAAACAGGGATATACCCTGACTGATCGTGGTACCTATATAAAATACAAGTATGGAAAAACTCCTGCAGTTGAGCTTGATATCCTTTGTGAGGGAGGAGAGGCTCTGGCCAATCCGTATGGCATCATTCCCGTGAATCCTAAAAAATACCCTCATACCCAATATGATCTTGCCATGCAATTCGTTAACTGGATTATTTCCGATAGGGGACAGAAGTTGATCGGTAATTACCGTCTTGAAGGTAAACAACTTTTCTTTCCGGATGCTTTATAAGTTTCTCGAATATTTTTTTAAAGTCAGTACACTGGAAGGAGGGTGTGTTCGTATATCCCTCCTTTTTTTTGTCATAAATGTCGCAGGGATCCGGATATTTTCGAGAGAGATCCGAAACGATGAGGTTTTGGCTCAGGTAAACAGCTGTGGGGTAGATTTGACTGATGGATTTGTTACTAGATAGTTTGCGGTCTTCATTACTGCTGCTCATGTCGTTTGATCCCGAACTTGTCGAAATTGTCTTGGTTTCACTCAAAGTTAGTTTTTCAGCCACCCTGATAGCGTCAATTTTCGGTATCCCGGGAGCCTTTCTCATAGCCTATTCCACTTTTCCGGGTAAGCGGCTGACCTTAACCATTCTCAACACCCTGCTGGCGTTGCCGACAGTGGTCATCGGACTTGTGGTCTATGCCTTCATCTCCAGGCGTGGTATCCTCGGTTCACTTGATCTTCTCTATACCCAGACGGCAATGGTGATCGGCCAGGTAATTCTAATCGTGCCCGTGGTCATGACTTTTACCATCGCCGCTATAAGCCGGATCGACTCGCGTTACCGCATGACGGCCCTGACACTTGGCGCGAGCCGCTATCAGATGGCGCTGGTGATTCTCAAAGAGGCTCGTTACGGAATATTTGCCGCCATTATCGCCGCATTCGGCCGGGTGATAGCCGAAGTGGGGATTAGTATGATGCTCGGCGGCAATGCCAAAGGGTTTACCAGGACTATGACGACGGCAATGGCCCTGGAATATGATAAAGGGGAATTTGTTCTGGCCGTCGCCCTTGGCATAACGCTTATGACCTTTGCCTTTGCGATCAATATGTTGTTCCATCTCTTGCAGGGCAGGACCGGAAATGATGCTGTATAGACTGGAAAATTTAAAGAGAAGTTACGGCAGCCGTACTGTCTTGAACATCGACAAGCTTGAGATTTTGCCTAACCGAATATACACCCTCATTGGCCCGAACGGCGCGGGCAAGACAAGCTTGTTGAAAATCCTCGCCTTCCTGGATACACCTACCGATGGAAAAATGCACTTTTTAGATAAACCGGTGTCGTTCGAGGAAAAAAAACTGCACCTGATTCGTAGACAGGTGGTGCTGCTCGATCAGAATCCTATTATGTTTACCGGTTCTGTCCGGCAAAATGTCGAATTCGGCCTGAAGGTTCGCAAGGTGGCCTCCAAAGATCGCAGACAGGCGGTCGAGGCTGCGCTTGAGCTTGTCGGCATGGAAAATTTTTCCGGCTATGATGCACGGGGGCTTTCCGGAGGAGAGACCAAACGCGTCGCTCTGGCAAGAGCCCTGGTTCTGGAACCGCAGGTGCTGCTCTGCGATGAGCCGACAGCGAATGTGGATAATGAGAATCAGGAAATTATTCTGAAAATTATCGAGAGAATTAATAAGGAGAGGGACGGTTCGATCATCTTCTCAACCCATTACCTTTCTCAGGGACAACGGCTGGCCGACCAGACCCTGCTGCTGGAAAACGGCGGTCTTACCGATATCGCCAGCGATAATATCTATCGGGTAACCATTGTCGATTCTCAGGAAGAGGACGTCATCTGTCAGATTACCGGGCAGCTTTTTCTTAAGCTTCCCTCGAACATGGTCCCGAACAACGTGCCTGCAGCCAAGGTTCATATCGACCCGAACCTTATTGTTTTTAACCCCCAAACGACAAATCCCACCGAAGGGAATCTGTTCAGCGGACATATTACCGATCTCTCCCAGGACAGCGGGCGGATACGAGTGGTGATTGATGTGGGAGTGCGACTGACTCTGGTGCTGTCCATGCAGCAATATCGCCTGGATCGACCGGGGATTGGGGAAAAATACTCAATTTTCATCCCACACAGCGGAACGTTTTGTACCCGCTTGAATCTGACAAGCTCCTAGCTCAAATCGCCCCGTTCAGCCGGTCTTTAATTATCTGAGAGACCTCCCGAACAAAGGCAAACTCACAATGTGCCGGACATCGATCAAGTCGGGCTCGATTATGACACAATCCAGAGCATTCTTCCGACAACATTTTGTTATCACTATATTTTTTTCCATTGAAGAGAGAGAGGAACGTCTCCACCTTCAGGGCCATTGTCGATCCACAACCCGGTTTATGATGAGTGAAATAAAATAATCCCTGTTCTATGGCTCCAAAATTAGCCTGATATCCATTGAAGGTCAGCTGCGGATCACTCAGAAAGGAATCCCTGGAGGACCACTTCTCTGCACACATGGGGCAGGTTTTGAAACTTATTTTTTTTTGTTTGTCCATCTCGAATTATCGGAATTGACGGTTGAACCCCGATAAACGGGACTATTTGGGAATATTCTTCGGAGGGGGGCCTTAATACACCAATCTCTTAACATGATTTAAGGTTATCTGAACTCTCTAAAAATGCCAGAAAAATTTCAGACAAATATTTTTTTTTAATTCAGCATACTGGATAAGTTGCTGAGTTGTCGTTAGTCTTTTGCGATATGCGAAGATGATTTTTTGTCTTGAAATTATGTTGAATAACTAGTTAAATGAAATTGATACAGCGACAAGCCGTTTCTATTATTTGACCTGGCTGGTTAGTAATATCTATATCTCCACTCTCCCTAAGAAGCAGTTAATCACTCTCATCTTACAGGAGGTTCAATGGACGCCGCACAAGAACGCATTATTCCCGCCACCAACAGATATTCGCTTATTGCAGAGATTGATCCGCCAAAAGGGGTGAATCTGGACACCTTCCTCACTACTGCTTTGCAAGTCAGGGGGAGAGTGGATTGTGTCCGCGTGACCGACAGTGAACATGCGATCATGCGCATGTCGCCCATCGCTCCTTGCCTGGCTTTAAAAGAAAGAGGCATTGAGCCGGAGATGATGATTACCGGCAGGGACAGAAACCGGATTTCCTTTCAGGCGGACCTGCTTTCTGCCGCGGCCTTGGGTATTAGAAAAATAATCATCAAGGAAGGCCATGATCCCGCTGAAGGGGATCAACCGGTAACAAGAACCAGCGGTGATCTCGATCTGGAAACAATGCTGCAGTGCGTTTACGCCCTCAATAACGGCAAGGATCTGGCCGGCGAGACACTTGATGGTCGCACTGATTTTACGCTGGGGGTGGCTATTGAGCTTTCCGATGACGTGAATTACAACCGGGAACGGGCGGAGTTTTTCAATCAGCTTGAACGATATGGGGTGGAGTCGGTGACCCTCGGGCCGACCTATGACTTGAATATAGTGGAGCAGTTTATACCTTTTGCCCAGAAAACAGGTATCCGGCTTTTGGCTTCGGTTATGTTCCTGAAATCGGTAACGATGGTGCGCTATCTCAATAACCTGCCGGGAGTGCCATCGATCCCCCAGGAATTTCTGAAAAAGATGATGGAGGCTCCGGTAAAAAAAGATGCCGGCTTGCAGGTGGCGGCAGATCTCATGAGGGAATTGGCCCCTCTTGGAGACGGAGTTGTTTTACATGCCAT
Source organism: uncultured delta proteobacterium (assembly GCA_963728385.1). Lineage (GTDB taxonomy): Bacteria > Desulfobacterota > Desulfobulbia > Desulfobulbales > Desulfocapsaceae > Desulforhopalus_A. The sequence continues at coordinate 100,751 of CAVSJK010000007.1, read as the reverse complement.
GGGATGGAGGGATAGGTTACCGGAATTTTTGGATACGATTGGTCGCTAGATCGCCGTGAATACCGCAACGGTTCTCTCGACAGCAAAAAGTGAAACAGATGCGCTGATCGACGCTCTGGGTCCGTATCATTATCTCCACACGATTCTCGAGGAGACACCGAATGGCGTGATCGTCGTCGGGCCCGATCATACGGTAATCCATGCCAATCCGGCGGCCTGCAGATTTATAGGCGTTCCTTTCGGCGAAATCGACGGGTGGAGTTTCAAAGATATTCTGGGAGATTATAATAGTGAGCTTTTCCTCCTTATAAGAGACCATTTTGAACAACGTGGTAGGGAGAACGGCGGGAATATACACCATGAAGTGCAATTCACCAGTAATGGCCGGCGGTATCTCCTGAGTGGAGTAGTTGTCTTTCCTCCTGCCGGGGCAGATTATTACCTCGTTTATCTTATCGACATTACAGAGCAAAAAAAACTCGAACGAGAGCTTAGACGCGGGAATACCTTTTTCCATAACCTTATAGACAGCTCTGTCGATGCAATTATTGCCTCGGATATGAAAGGCAATATCATGCTCTTCAACCAGGAGGCACAGGCTCTACTTGGCTATAACGAAGAGGATACCAGGACCTTGCATGTCACCCAGCTGTACAGTGAGGGTGTGGCGTATGAAATGATAAAAAGAATGCGCAGCAGCAACTTTGGCGGCAAGGGAAAACTGCTGCGTCATGAACTGCTTATCAAGCATAAGAACGGCAGCGATATTCCAATTAGTTTTTCGGGGGGAATTCTTTACGACCGTGATCAGGAGATCGCCACCTTTGGTCTCTTTACCGATCTCCGAGCCAGGCAACAGATCGAGGAAGATCTTGAGCAGACCCATCAGATGCTCATGCAGTCGGAGAAGATGGCCGGCCTCGGACGTCTTGCGGCCGGAGTTGCTCACGAAATCAACAATCCGATGTCCGGAATCATGCTCTATGCCAATCTGGTTAAGGAGGAATTGGGAGTCGATCATCCGCTGACGAGTGACCTGCAGACGATTATTCATGAGGCGGAGCGATGCAAGGTGATTGTGGCCGACCTGCTTGAGTTCTCCCATCAGACCACCTATGAGATGGAGCTGGTCAATCTCAATGACGTCATCCGGAAAACCCTGACCATCCTGCAGCATCAGCCGATTTTTCAAAACATTCAACTGACCCAGGAGCTGAACCCGGAGCTGCCGCCTATCTACGGTAATGCTATCAGGTTGAACCAGGTGGTCATGAACATCGTCATCAACGGAGTCCAGGCGATGGAAGGCAATGGCCGGCTGCGCATAACCAGCAGAACCCGGGCCAATCAGGACATCAACGAGATCACCATCCAGGATTCAGGAGCCGGAATAAAAAGCGAACATTTGGAAAAAATTTTCGACCCGTTTTTCACCACGAAGGACACGGGTGAAGGGACCGGCCTTGGCTTGTCGGTCTCCTATGCAATCGTCAAGGAACACAAAGGTTCAATCAGGGTAACATCCTCACCTGAAACGGGTACGACCTTCACCCTTAGGTTTCCGGTTGTTATGGAAAATTTGACTGGAGAGAACCATGGATAATAACTGTATTTCCCCGGATGATCGAAGTGAAAAATTCCTCAGCAAGCTGAAATCACGAAATATCGATGTGCAGGCCTGTTATCAGTGCGGGCGTTGCTCTTCCGGTTGTCCCATTGGTGATTTTTTTGATCTGAACGTCATGGAAGTTGTCAGGCTTGCCGCCTACGGTCAGGAGGAACGGCTGCTGGAAAGCCATACTATCTGGTTGTGCGCAGCTTGCGAAACCTGTGCCACAAGATGTCCCAATGAGATTGAAATTGCAGAGCTGATGGACGTTCTGAGAGAACTTGCCCTAAGAAAAGGCATAACACCCGCCGAACCTCGGATCCCGTTGTTTCATCGTTCATTTCTCGGATCGGTGGGCAGGTGGGGAAAAGCTTATGAGATCGGCATGATTGCCAATTACAAGATGAAATCGGGCGATCTGCTGGGCGACATGAGACTCGGCATAAGTATGTTCCTGAAGGGAAAACTCAAACTTGTTCCTCATTCGATTGAAGGAAAACCGGAAATCAAGGAAATATTCTCCGGCAAGGGAAAGGAGTACGACAGATGAAACTATCTTACTACCCCGGCTGCTCCCTGCAGGGAACAGCGCTTGACTATGACCGGTCGGTGCGGGAAATCTGCCTGAAACTTGATATTGAGCTGGTTGAGATCCGCGACTGGAATTGTTGTGGCGCATCGTCCGCCCATATGACCGACCATGAAATCGGAATGCGCCTACCCATGCGTAACCTGCTGCTCGCAGCCGAGATGAAGCACGATATTCTTGTCCCCTGCGCCGCCTGTTTTCAGAGACTGAAGGCGGCGGATAAAGCCCTGCGGGAAAATCCGGCGTTCTGGGATGTAAAGGAATATGCTCCCGATTTTGAGATCATGCATATCAGCACTTTTCTGGCCGGACCCGAGATTCTTTCGGCAATCAAGGAGAAAGTTGTTCATACCCTCGCCGGCCTGGCCATAGCCTGTTATTACGGTTGCCTGTCCCTGCGCAATCCGCGGGTGACCGACGCAGTCAACTGGGAGATGCCGGAAAACCTGGAGCGAATAGTTGCCTCTGTCGGGGCACATCCTGTTGCCTGGTCCCACCGAACCGAATGCTGTTCAGGGAGCCTTACCATGGCACGGCCCGATATTGCAGAAAAGCTGGTGGGAGATATTGTCACCGCCGCCAAAAAGGCAGGCGCCGGCGCAATTGTGACCGATTGTCCCATGTGTCAGGCCAATGTCGAGAGCCGGCAGTCGGCGGAGCCGGCACGAGGTGGTGAAATGCCGGTATTTTTTGCAACGGAATTGATCTCTGCTGCACTCAGCGGCAGCTATCCCGTCAAACAGAGGAAGCAGCATCTGGTCTCCCCGGTCGTGCTCACGAGAGTACTGGACAAGGCGGCATTCAGAAAGGAGGGTTCAGTATGACAGGAAACCTCAATAGTTTCTCAGATAACACCAAGCAACCGACCGGTGCCGTCATGGTTATCGGCGGTGGTATCAGCGGCATGCAGTCGGCACTTGACCTGGCCAATGCCGGGATCAAGGTCTATCTGGTGGAATCTTCTCCAGCAATCGGCGGCAAGATGGCCCAGCTGGATAAGACCTTCCCCACCAATGACTGCTCCATGTGTATTGTCTCGCCTAAGCTGGTCGAGGTGGGGCGCCACAAAAATATAGAACTCTTTACCCATAGCGAGGTGAAAAACCTCTCGGGAGAGGCTGGATCCTTCAAGGCAACCATCGTTCGTCATGCCCGCTATGTCGATGTTGCCGCCTGTACCGGTTGCGGACTTTGTGAAATTGTCTGTCCGGTTACCCAGATCTCCTACTTCCCCGAAACGCCGAAAGAAGTGGAGAAAAAAACCAGGCAGCGGGCCAAGGAAAAGAGGATCATACGAGGCGATGGCTTTCCCCAACCAACTTCGGCGCATAAATGGACTTTTACCGTCGATGAAGAAGCCTGCGGCATGTGCGGAGGATGTCATCGGGCCTGTCTGCATGGAGCGATAAGCTGGGAGAAAAAGCAGAAGGCCGTCATCGACCAGAATAAATGTACCGGCTGCGGCGCATGTTTAGTGGCCTGCCCGGAAAAGTACCTGGCAATCAGAATCGATGATGCCCCTGACCTTGACAAAAGCATAGGTGCCGCCGTCTATGCCAGGTCGGCAACTCTTCGCAAGGAGCGGAGTGAACTGGATTCGAAAGTCTGTATCCGCTGCGGTCTCTGCGCCATCACCTGCGAAAAAACCATGAACATCGGCGCGCTGAAGATGGTGGAAGAGGGGATCGAAGCCGGCGTCGATATCTGTCAGGTCTGCGGGGCCTGTGTGTCAGTCTGTCCTGTTAATTTCCTGGCAATTGATCAGGTTGCGGGCAGAACGCCCCGGCCGCTTCTCAATCGTTTTAACGAGGGGCTGAATGGACGAAAACCCATAAATATCCATTATCCCCAGGCGGTTCCCAGGGTTCCGGTAATCGATGAAGCAAGCTGCGTGCAGCTCAACAGTGGCGCCTGCGGTACCTGTGCAACGATCTGCGGCGTCGGGGCGATTCATTATGACCATAGAGAGACCGAAACAGAGATCGACATCGGTTCGGTTATCTTCTCTCCGGGAATCGAGGTGTTCGATGCCGGGATGCGGGGTGAATTCGGCTATGGGCTCTACAAGAATGTAGTGACCAGCATCGAATTCGAACGTCTCCTTTCCGCATCCGGTCCAACTTCAGGAACGGTCGCCCGGCCGGGAGACGGCATGCATCCGGAGAAAATCGCCTGGATCCAATGTGTCGGTTCCCGGGATCACTCCTGCAACCGGGATTACTGCTCGTCGGTCTGCTGTATGTATGCAACCAAAGAGGCTTTTATTGCCAGGGAACATGATTCTTCTATCCAGCCGACTATCTTCTATATAGATATGCGCTCCTTCGGTAAGAATTTTGACGAGTATGTGGCCAGAGCCAAGGAGCACCAGGTCCGGTTTGTCCGGGCCATGGTCAGCAGAATATTTGAAGATCCCATTACCGGCGATCTGGAACTGCGCTATGTTGATGAATCCGGTAAAAGGCAATCGGAAGCGTTTGATATGGTGGTCCTTTCCGTCGGTATTCAAGTGCCGGAAGCCACCAAGAAACTTGCCGGTAAGCTTGATATCGATCTGGATCGTTACGGTTTTGTCGTAACCGACTGTTACCGGCCGCTTGCGACTTCGCGGCCGGGAATTTTTGTCAGCGGGGCGGTCAAGGGACCAAAGGATATCCCGGAAACGGTCTGCGAGGCATCGGCCGCCGCCGAAGCCGCCTCGGTAAGTCTGGCCGGTGCACGCGGCAGTCTGATTGCCAAGGAAATGCTGCCCCCCGAACGAACGATAGGACCGGATGATGAACTGCGGATCGGCGTTCTTATCTGCCATTGCGGCACCAACATCGCCTCGGTGGTCGATGTGGCAGCGGTGGTCGACTTTGCCCGGACTTTGCCGGGCGTGGTTTATGCGGATCATCCTCTTTATACCTGTTCCCAGGATTCCCAGGAACGAATGCGGGAGATTATCGAGGAGCACAAGTTGAACAGGGTTGTCATTTCCGCCTGTTCGCCGACCACCCATGAGCCGCTCTTTCAGTCAACCCTGCAGCAGGCCGGACTCAATAAATATTTTTTTGATATGGCCAATATCCGGGATCAATGCAGCTGGGTACATCCAGGCGATCCGGTACTTGCAACTGAAAAAGCGAAAAGATTGACACGTATGGCGGTTGCCAACGCCGGCGCGGGAGTTGCATTGCAGGAGCTTGAATTTAAGGTCGATTCCCGGTTGCTCGTCGTCGGCGGGGGTGTTGCGGGCATGACGGCGGCGATTGAGGCGGCCCGCCAGGGTTTTGGAGTCTATCTGGTCGAACAGCAACCACAGCTGGGAGGGCAGATGCTAAACCTCAAACGGAGTGCTGATGGCCGAAAATTCAGTGATTACCTCCAGACGTTGACGGATCAAATAGCAGATGATGACAGGATCAAGGTCTTTACCAGCAGCCAGGTGGTGGAGCAATCCGGCTTTGTCGGCTCGTTTGAGACAGAGATTGTCATGCCCTCCGGAGCCACGCGGACCCTGAAGCATGGCGCTATCCTGGTTGCCACCGGAGCCGAGGAATATCGGCCGGAAATCCATGGTCTGGGTACGCTTGCTTCGGTGATGACCCAAACCGATTTTGAGGAGTCTCTGGAAAATGATGAAGCGTCCGATATGGAACGTTCCAGCGTTGTTATGCTGCAATGTGCAGGATCCCGGGACGAGGAGCATCTGCCCTATTGTTCCAGGGTCTGCTGCAACCAGGCGGTTAAAAACAGCCTGCGCTTCAAGAAAATGTTTCCCGAATGCGCGAATCGATGTGTTGTACCGGGATATGCGTTGTTATGGTCTGGGAGAGCTCGACTATAGACTGGCCCGTCAGGCGGGAATCAATTTTATCCGTTTCGATCCCGAGGTTAATCCTCCCGAAATCAACGCGGCGGAGACGGGGATAGAAATTACCGTAATCGACCCTTCTATCCGTCTTCCGGTCCGCTTGCATCCCGACCTGCTGGTCCTTTCCACCGGCATGAAACCCAGGGACACCGAGGAACTTGCCTCCATGCTGCGGGTTCCGCGAAATAAAGCGGGCTTCTTTATCGAGGCCCACGCCAAGCTTAGGCCTGTCGATCTGCCAAGCGAAGGGCTGTTCATGGCCGGAACAGCCCATGGACCAAAGAGCAGCAGCGAGACCATCGCCCAGGCCCAGGCCGCTGTGGCAAGGGCAGCGACCCTGCTTTCAACAGAGAGCAAAAAGATGTCCGGCAATCGTCTCCAAGGTTGATCCGACCCATTGCGCGGTCTGTCTGACCTGCGTACGGGCCTGTCCATATGGAGTGCCGTTTATCAACGATCAGCATACGGCGGAGATCAACCCGGCTCTCTGTCAGGGCTGCGGCATCTGTGTGGCTGAATGTCCGGCCAAGACCATCAGTCATGGGTCGGTATGACGACAGGAATATTCGGGCAAAGATTGAATCATACAGCGTGACCAGCGTGACCTAAGTGGCATGATTGGCCCCTTTGAGGGGTGTAAATGCCTTCAGACGGATTGTTTTCCGGAAAACAGCAGGAATTGCTTCAGGAGGAATACAAACCATGCATGACTTTTCACCCAGCGTCATTGTTTTTGCCTGCCGCCACTGAGCGTATTCCGCCGCGGACCTGGCAGGTTCGGAGAGAAGATCGTATCCCCCGGCAATCAGTATCGTTATGCTGCCCTGCACCGGACGTATAGACGAATCGCTGCTGCTGAAGGCCTTTGAAAATGGTGCGGATGGAGTGATGGTGATCGGTTGCCTGGAAGGCGACTGTCACTATGTATCGGGTAACATCCGGGCGCGGGCACGCGTGAAGAGAGTGTATGAAATTCTTGAGAAAATCAAGATCGGACCCAACCGCATCAGGATGTACAACCTGAGTGCCGGTGAGGGTTCGAAATTCGCAGCATTTGCCAATGAATTTGTCGAACAGATCCGGGAAATCGGACCAAGTCCCATAAATTTGATTCGTGCCGGCAATCATGGAGCAACAGAGAAGGAGGCAACATCATGATTACAGGAACTCCGAAACCCATTGAAGAGATCATGGAGATGCTGGAGCCCTATGACAACATTATCCTGGCCGGTTGTCATGGTTGTGTAACTGTCTGTCGTGTCGGGGGGGAAAAAGAAGTGCAGGTGCTGGCGTCAACCTTGAAGCTGGCCAGGGAAGCGGCGGGTAGGAAGATCAATATCCGCGAGGTGAGCCTTGAGCGCCAGTGTGATCCTGAGTATGTCGAACAGCTACGGCCGTATGTGGGAGATTATCAGGCGGTTCTCTCCATTGCCTGCGGCGCCGGCATCCAGTTTCTGGCCGAAAAATTTACCACCACGCCGCTGTTGCCGGGCATCAATACCGGTTTTCTGGGGGTCACCGAGCGGCAGGGCGAGTGGTCGGAGAGATGCCAGGGCTGTGGTGATTGCGTGCTGCATCTGACCGGCGGCATCTGTCCTGTGACCCGCTGCGCCAAATCGCTCTTCCATGGCCCTTGCGGAGGTTCCGTGCAGGGTATCTGCGAGGTGGATAAAGAGGTCAAATGTGGCTGGCAGCTCATTATCGACCGGCTGGTCGCCTTGGGGCAGCTGGAAAACTACGGCAAGCTGAAGCCCTATAAGGGGTGGAATTCCTCAAGGGACGGCGGTCCGCGCCGAATTATCAGGGAGGACATGATCTCATGAAATCGGGAAGCAATCTGGAAAAGGTACTGGCTGCGGGACACTTTTCAGTCACAGCGGAGTGTGGTCCTCCCCGTGGTGCCGACCCGGATATCGTCCGGAAAAAGGCGGCCCATGTGAAAGGTCACGTCGATGCCTGCAATGTCACCGACAATCAAACGTCCGTGGTTCGCATGAGTTCTCTTGCGGGCTGCATGCTGATTAAAGAGGAAGGGATAGAGCCGCTGATACAGATGGTGGTGCGGGACCGCAACCGCATCGCGCTGCAGTCGGACCTGCTTGGAGCTTCGGCCATGGGAGTGCGCAATCTGCTCTGTCTTTCGGGGGATCATCAGAAATTCGGCGATGATCCACGGGCAAAAAATGTCTTCGACATAGACTCGATGCAGTTGATCCATATGGTCAAAACCATGCGGGACGAAGGGGTGTTTCCGTCGGGTCAGAAAATCGAGGGCGCACCAAAATTTTTTATCGGCTGTGCGGTCAATCCCTTTGCCGATCCCTTTGAAATCAGGGTGCCGCGGTTGAAACTGAAAGCTACGGCCGGCGCCGACTTTGTCCAGACTCAATGTATTTATAATATGGGCAAATTCAAGAAGTATATGGAACTGGCTAAAAAGGAAGGATTGCATGAAAAAGTCAAGATTCTGGCCGGTGTCACCCCCCTGAAATCGGCGGGAATGGCAAAATTCATGCGCCGCATGGTTGCCGGGATTGATATTCCTGACGAGGTGGTTGACCGGATTGCCGCGGAACCCAAAGAAAAACAGGCAGCTAAAGGCATTGAGATATGTATTGAGCAAATCCAGGAGTTGAAAGAGATGGAAGGAATTGCCGGTGTCCATGTCATGGCCATCGAATGGGAGGAAAAGCTGGAGGAAATTATCGGCGGTGCCGGACTGTTGCCCCGTCCTGTGATGGAATAGGAAAGAGAGAAAATACAGTGAGCACTTCATTAGCACTCATAACGGAGGAAAGAAATGGCTGACAAAAAAAAGATCCTGCTGGTTGATGACGATCCTGATTTTATCGAAGCTGTAAAAGTAATCGTGGAAAGCGGCGGTTATGACGTAAGGGTGGCCTATGACGGTAAGGAAGGGCTCGAAGCGGTACAGGAAGAAAAACCGGATCTTATTGTCCTTGATGTGATGATGCCGGTCATGAACGGCCATGAAACATGTGCCCGCCTGAAAGCCAACAAGGAAACCGCCGAAATCCCGGTAATCCTGCTTACCGCCGTTGCCGAACGGGTGACGACCAGCACCTATACTCATCGGGATATGCTGGAGAGCGAAGCGGAAGATTATATGCCGAAACCGGTGGAACCAACCGAACTTCTTGAACTGATCAAAAGCTGGCTGAAATAGAGGAATTTCACCTATTGCGATTATTGCGAAACTATCACCGCGAGGCGCGGTAGGTGGAATACCCATTACATATTTCGCCCTCAGTAACCGGGAAAATGCTATGGATAATGCACGCATTTTAATCATTGATGATGAGAAAGTTATCCGGGAAGGTGTCGAACGGGCTTTGTCAAACCGAGGCTATTCTATTGTCAAGGCTGAAGACGGGGATAAGGGCCTGGCGTTACTCAAGGAGCAGGATTTTGATATTGTCCTGACCGATCTCATGATGCCCGGTCTGGACGGATTTGCCGTCCTGGACTGGATCCGCGAAAATCAACCCAATGTGCAGGTCATCGTCATAACAGGCTTTGCCACGGTCACCAAGGCGGTTACCGCCATGAAGCAGGGAGCTTTCGATTTTGTAGGCAAGCCTTTTACGCCTGATTATATCCGGGTGGTGGTTGATCGAGCCATCGAGAATTTATCCATGCGGGCGGAAGCCGAGCAGCTGCGGGAGGAAAAGAACCGGGGGCTCGAAGCCATCGACAAATCCCAGAGCCGGCTCAAGTCGGTATTCAGTTGCATGGCTGAGGCTGTTCTTATAACCGATGCGGACGGTGTTGTTGTGCTGCATAATCCTGCGGCCATTAAGATTCTTGAGATACAGACCGATCCGGTTATCGGCAAGCCCCTTGCCGCCTCCATCCGGGATCAGGCTGCGGTTTCCATGGTGCAGGAGGCCGTAACTAAAACGGTGGTGGTGACCCGGGAGTTTCCGCCGGGCTCCATCTCCCGCAAATACCTTCGCGCCTATTGCTCTCCGGTGGCAACCGAGCAGGGAAAGGTGATAGGCTCGGTTACAGTCTTTGAGGATGTCAGTGCCCACAAGGAAATCGACAGGATGAAGTCCGATTTTGTCGCCATGGTGGCCCATGAACTGAAATCGCCTTTGGCATCCGTCGAGCAGATGATCTATGCCCTGCAGGTTGGGTGCAAATACGAGGCAACCAGCTCCTGCAACGCCCTGCATAAGAGAATGACCACCCGGACCAGGGATCTTTTGCGGCTCATCGAAAATCTGCTGAACCTTGCAAAACTTGAAAGCGGCTCCTTTGTTTTTAACCTGGAGCCAATAAAAGGCGAGGAAATCATTCGCAGTGTGATCGATATTGCCATTCCACAGGCGGAAGCCAAGGGCATAACCCTCAGTTATGAACCGTGTGGAGAAGAGTGGTGGTTCAATGTCGATTACGACCATATGCGTACGGCGATTATGAATATCGTCTCCAACAGCGTAAAATATACTCCTGAAGGCGGCAAGGTTGTGCTCACAACTTCAATTGCCGGAGGCTTCGCCAACTTTTCGGTCAAGGACTCAGGGATAGGTATCAGCAAGGAGGACGTGCCCCATATCTTTGATCGCTTTTTCAGGGTGAAAGGAAAAGCCACCCGTCACATCACCGGTTCCGGCCTTGGCCTGACGCTGGTTAAAGAAGTGATAGAGGCCCATCAGGGCTATATCGACGTGCAGTCTACCCCCGGAGTGGGCACCACCTTTACCTTGAGCTTTCCACTTGCGCGCCTGAATGGAGCTGTGGTTTCGGAACTTCAGCTGGCTCAGTGAACCTGAATTGCCGTGAAATAAAAGGGCTCCCGATGTGCAATTACATCGGGGGCCCTTTTGGGTTTTTAGTTTCTGGTTGTGGATATTCAATTTTTGACGTTAGGCTATCAGCCCTTTGTAATCAGCCGATGCAGGTCTTCGCTGTCGGGCCGGACAAGTGATCGGACCCGTTCGGTATTGACCTGAGCAACTATGATCTGACCGATCTCCGTCTGCATGTTTTCATAAATTCCCAATTCGCGGATCCCCGCGGCAAGATGCTGATTGTCTTCAGTCGGGCTGACATAATGCATGGAGACGGCCTTGTAGCGGTGGATGAGAAACAGCGTGTTCAGGGTCATCAGCCGCTTTTGGCGAGCCTCCTCGGAAAAGGTGTTCTGATCGCGGATCGACAGGATGTTGCGGAAACGGCGATCCTGCAGTACTGCGAAGATGATATTGGCCATCTTGGTGTCATTGGTATCGACAACCGTACAGCTCCAGCAGCTCGGAGCCGGAAATATGCGGCCTAAGGATGACGCGTAGCTTTGGTCCAGTTTGTAATGGGAGACCCACAGGTTGAGCCACTCTTCGAGGCGGCGCGGCGGCACTTCGGTTTCGACCAGATGCTGGAACTGAGTGGAACCTTTGCCCATCGCCTTGGTTGTGGCTGTTCCGCCGGTTGCCGCCAACAGACCCGCATCGAGTCGTGGTCCGCCGACGTAGGTTTGCGGCGTCCTGTAGGGTGAATCGATCAGGCGCAATTTTCGCTGCAGGCGGGCCAGGGCCAGCATGCCGTCTTCCTTGAGGGCCGTGGCGAATTCTTCACCGGCCAGCCCGTCAACCTGATGACCACCGTAGGTGATGAAGTTGAAAACAAAGCCGAGTTTGCCCAGTTCCTCGGGAAACGTCGCATCTCTTCCTCACTCATGCCGGTGGTATCCCAGTTGAATGAAGGCGACAGATTGTAGGCCAGCATCTTGTCAGGATAGACGGCATGAATCGCATCGGCGAAAATTTTGGCTTCATGCAGATTGGCGGTCTTGGTTTCCATCCAGAAAATGTCGGCAAATGGAGCCACGGCCAGTGATTTTGCAATGGCATAATCGATGCCGCCCTGGATCTGGTAATATCCTTCCGGAGTACGGGCGATGTCGCAGTTCCAGATGATATTGAACCCCATGGCGCGGGCTTTGTCCCGTGCCTCGACAAAGGAGGCAGTCTCGACGAAAGTGTGCCATTCATCGAGAGTCATGGGAAGTTCGGCACCTTCATCGAGATGAAAGGTCATAACATCGGCAACGGCCTGGCCGTAGGTTTTAAGACCGGCCTCCATCTGCCAGAGGTCGAGCAATCGGGTGGATGCCTGGTCGAGCGCTTTATTGATGTCGGCCGGGGCGTTCGGCCGGGCATCTTCTTGATGGCCTCATCGATCTCTGCGGACAGACCGGTCCTGTCGAGCCATTGATCGGCTTCGGCATAGAGATCATCGGAGATGCGGTACATCAGGTGACCGTTGATCTCCTTAATACCTTTGGCATAGAACCGGCGCATGATTGCCAGGAAGGCTGTTTTGTAATTGGGAAAGCCGGTATTGGTCGCCCCAGGATGAAACGCTGATCCCGTTCGTCGCCCCGGCCGTCAAGGTAAGTGGCCGCCTCGGCATCGGTGCGCGCCACGATGATTCCCGGGACCTTCATGATGTCGAGCTGCAGACGGGCGGCGTTGAGCCGTTTGATCTGCTCGTCCACCTGGACCAGCACCTTGCCGGCCTGGTGACCGCATTTTTTTACGCCGGGTTTCTGATCCTCGATATGATAACCGGGAACACCGGCTTCAACGAAAGCGGCGGATCAGATTGCGCACGTGTGCATCGCCGCCATGGCCTGTGTCGGCATCGGCGATAATGAAAGGCCGATAGTCGATGAGCGGCATCTCCGCGCGCTGAGCCTCCGTCATCTGCAATCGCTGGAAATACTGGTTTCTATCCGCCGCCAGCAGTGCCCTGACCAGCGGGGCGGCCTCATCGGGAACCTGGCTCAGAGGGTAGCTGGCCAGATCGGGCCCGGGGTCCTCGTCGACCGACCCCTTGGCCGAGGTGGCCCATCCACCGAGATAAATCCCCTCTATTCCGATACGCTTAATGGTGACGGCCTGGCCGGGAGAATAGGGGCCAAAGGTGGTGATCGACCTGCCGGCGGCAAAAAGTTCACGCAGGCGGGCATAAAAAGCCTGCCGCAGTATCCCGGGCAATGGTGTATTCAACGTCTATTGTGCCTCGCTGCTCGACCACCTGGGCAGGTGTGTGCAGGCGGAGTATTTCGCAAAGCGCGGTTCGGCAGAACCATTTCTGCATAGTTTCAAGCTCTTCACTGTATGTTTTCATCATTTCCTCCCCATACTATGATCTGGTAGAGCCGGTAACGGCCCCAGCTTAGGTCGCCGGTTTAAAGTCGAGATTTTCAGTGATGCGCACTACCTTCGTTTTTGAAGGTGTCCATATAGTTCCTGATTCGCTTGTTTGGCAGTGGCCAGGATCATGATTGTTCAGGTTGATGTTCAACAGGTCGATATACCAGGGCGCCTTGACCGGATCGAGCACATATGCCTCGGCAATGGCCCTGGCGATAGGCAGGGTAGTTTTTTTGGAGTTGTCGTGGACATCGCGATTGCCGGCAGCTGAGAAGTTTGGCGTATTCTTCTTCCAGTAATCGGTTGAAAATTTCTTGAGTGAATACATCGCCTGATTTTAAGCCGGTTTCCGGGTCGTCCTCGGTGAGAGCCGCCTCCTTTTGGACCCACTCCCAGAGGATGCTCAGCCGTATTTCACCTGTGGCCATATCTTCCATCAGGTAGAGAATGTCGTCGTTGCCGAAAAAGTCGGCAGGTTTGAGAGCCGCCGCCTGGAAACCCTGGCCGAAAGCGTTGCCGTACTGCAGGGCAACGCTCAGCAGGTTGCGGGCGCCGCGGACGGTGCGCGGAGCCGGCTCGAGCAGGGTCAGATCCGCTGCATCCTGTTCAGTATAGGTAAGCGGTGGAAATTTTCGGCCAAGCTGATTGTCTGCGCCGACCTCTTCCCAGACCGGCCGGATAATGTGCACCATTTTCCAGTGGGCGATCCATTTGCCGCTGGCTCCTTCCTGCTGTTCCCGCTTACGGCGCCGGCCCTGGCTTTCTGCCATGCCGTCGGCGACACCTTCTTTGGAACCAACCGGAATGTTCGGTTCCATGCCGCCCTGCCAGAGGGCGAAAGTTGCCATTGGCATCAGGGGTATTGACGGCACGCCGCACCCGGTCCTCATAATGGCGCATGTATCCATAGGTCATGACGATCGATTCGATGTTCGGATGGATAAAATCGGCGTCCCAGCAGCAGGCATCGGCTACACTGTTGATATAATCCCAGCGGCCGGTATTGAAGCCGACGAAATGTCGGCCAAGAGCTGCTCGGATCTCCATCAGCTGGAAAGTCGCCTCGAGCTGTTCCACCAGAACATAGACCTTGATGGTACCTTCAGCAAGCCCCAGATGGTCCTTCAAGACTGTTCAGCAGCCTGTTCCAGAAACCCGCCTCTTCAGCAGTCTGTATTTTCGGCAGATAGAGGACGATGGAGCCATTTTCGGCAAGCAGAGGTCCGTTAGTTATTTGCCACATAGAGGATTGTATCGACGATAGAGGCGGACAAGGCCGTTCCTCCCGCCGCGGATGTGGCGGTCATCGAGGTGCAGCCCGCGGGGACGAAAAATCCTGGTGGTGAAATCAAGCTGACTGCGCCAGTCTGGTTATGATTTCGCGGCCGTGAAAACTCCCGGGCCCATTCGTTCATCTCCCCGGCAACTTCCTCTGCAACCTTTAAGAAACAGTCGGATCACGAGCGAAGGCCAATTTCAGGCTGCGCTGATTGTCCAGCGACATGGTGCCGGTCTGACCAAGGGCATCCTCGCCATCGAACATCCAGCCGTCGGCTCCGGAAAGCAGGGCATGGGCGACATTGCGCAGGCTGGAAGCAATAGCAGCCCCGGGTTTGGCTGCCGGACCGGTCCCCTGCAGCCATTGACGCCGTAAGTTCATGGGGATTTCAGCCCCGATGAATTTGCCGTCACGGGCATCCTGCACGAGGATATCCGTTCCGCGGAATAACGGATGAGGGATCAAGGAAATCGAGCGGTTTTTTGTTGAGAATCCGATCGTTGCGACGCCGTATTCGCGCATTCATCAATTGTTTCTGCTCTGCATTGAACTGTGCCATGAATGTGAGCGCGGCAATTGCTTCCGGGGTGTAAACATCTGAGTATTCCTGTGCCAGGTTATCTCTTATTTGCAGGTCATTGCCTGCTTTTGGGTCATTAGTCATGTTATGGATCCTCCTCCACTATGAATACAGCATGTACCGAAATGGACGGGTTGTTCCTGTGGAACAATTTTGCTGAAATTGAATATGAAAAATTATTATACGAAAAACAGAGTAAACATGAAGAGTTATTGTATCAAGATACGGCATTGGAAAAATCAGTAAGGGCGGGTCACTGTGCCTGCTCACAATTTTCGGGCGGGCACAGGGACCCGCCCCTACAACGACCTGTAATAGGACGGTTTCAAGTCTGCACCATTCGGCAATCTTGGCCGGGATAAAAATCGTCCCCAGGGACTGTCAGCCGAACAGGCAATTCTGGTCAATCTGGAAAACCTGCATCATGATGGCATGGTCGATCATGCCAACGCCCTGGGCGAGCGCATCGATCATATCCCGTTCGTCCCATCCCAGCTGCTTTAGTTTTTCAATATCATTTGCTGTGATGGAGGCCGGCTGCTTCATGGAGCGAATGACGAAGTCCAGCATGGCGTTTTCATTGTCTTCGAGCAGCGACTTGCCGGGATCGTTCTCCATCGCCTGAATGGTTTCGTCATCATAGCCCAGTTTTTTCAGGAGATGCCGATTGAAATCCGTACAGTACGCATACTCCAGGGTACGCGATGCCAGGTAGCGGATGTGGGCGAGCAGGGCAAAGCTCAGTTTAGGGTGTTTGCCGAAGTATCGGATTCGCTGAAGCTGCAGTTCAAAAAGCGCCGGACTGATGCTCATCAGTTGCATCGGCTGTGGGATTGTCCCGACGTTTTTCATAAACATCTCATAGCCTTCCTTGACAATGCCTTCCGCCCCTTCCAATGCTACGGCTGTAACAAGTGCCATGGTCTCACCTCATTTTTTTAAGAATTGAATATAGCCTGCCGCTGCCTATCACCGGCGGACCGTGCTGAATCTGTTTGATAACTACAGACAAATAATGTATAAGTACAATTAATATAAATAATCGTATCCATAAGGAGATGTAATGTTAGCCTATGAATCCACTTGAAATCAAGCATATGCGCATGATTTGCTCTATCGCCGAAAGCAGCAATATGACCAAGGCGGCAGAAAAATTGTGCATCACCCAGTCCGCCCTCAGTCAGCAGTTAAAGGATATTGAAAACAAACTGGGAACCGATCTGTTCTTTCGCGCTCGCAAGAAAATGACCTTAACCGAGGTGGGCAAACAACTTCTCGATACGGCAGTCAAGGTGCTTGAGGTGATAGATCAGGCAGAACGAAGGATCACCCGAAAGATGAAAGGGGAAACAGGCGAGCTGAAAGTCGGTACGCAATGCATTTTCTGTTATAAATGGTTGCCGCGGGTGATGCGGCTTTTTCACGCCAAATATCCTCACGTCGAGATTGAAGTGGGCAATTCCATTGACCTACTTGAGGAGCTCGAAGAAAAAAAATATGATCTGATTATCTCCGGGGCTATGGCCCATGTCGAAACGCATACTGCTGTGCCACTTTTCAAAGATCAGCTGGTTTGTATCATGCCCAAGGATCATCCGCTGACTGCCTCCGGTTTTATACGATTTGAAGATTTTATGGGGGAAAATCTTCTCTCCCATGCAGAGAAGAGCAAAAACCGTTTCTATCAGCAGGTCTTGAAACCGAAGGGCATTGAGCCAAAAAAAATAATGAATGTCGGCGCCCCGCAAGCAATCATCGAGATGGTGATTGCAGGTTTTGGGATCAGCGTTTTTCCGCGTTGGGCCGTGGCCGAGGCGTTAAAAACCTGGCAGCTCGCCGCTCTGCCGATAACTCCGAAAGGCTTTCCCCTGACCTGGCAGGCGATCTACATGACTCACAGTAATATGCCTCTCTACCAGCAGGAATTCATCAGAAGCATCAGCAGTCTTAGCGTCACGGAACTACCACTGATCGAGAGCAGGCAAGCATGGTCCGGTGAAGCCGGCGGGACAATTACTCTCGGAGCATAAAAATCAGAAAAGTGCGATTAATGTGATCCACCGGAACTAATTTCATCGAACAATAGCCGTCTTTCGATACCGTTTTTGAGCCTGCTCGAGAAACTTTGCGGGCTTTTTTTTACTACGAATGCTAATGATGCTTCTGAAACAATTATGCTTCTGAATCTCTATATTCTTAAACCTGGAATAGATACATGATCAGTAAAAATCAACTTCTCTACGTTTCCTTTGGCGCCTTGCTCATTATTGCCGCCTATATCTGTTTAACCCCGCAGTTCAACAAAGAAAGCGGTCCGGGCAGACACGAGATGAGCAAAGGCCAAGCGATAGTCCTCGGCATCGTTGAAGGATTGACGGAATACCTGCCGGTTAGCTCAACCGGTCATCTGCTCCTGACTGAACGAATCATGGGCATCGGCGAGGGTCAGGGAACACTTTCCGTGAGTGAGCGGCAAAGAGATAAAGAGGCTGCCGACGCTTATGCCATCTGCATTCAGGCCGGGGCTATTATCGCGGTGCTCGGTCTTTATTTCCGCCGGGTCATGCAAATGCTGCGAGGACTGCTTGGCCGCGACCCGGCCGGACTTCGCCTGTTGATCTGTGTGGCTGCGGGTTTTTTGCCGGCGGCGGTGCTCGGCCTGTTGTTTAATAAACACATCAAGGAATATCTCTTTGGACCATGGCCGGTGGTGGCGGCCTGGCTGGTGGGTGGGCTGGCAATACTTGCAGTCAGTTACCGTAACGCAACAACCGGACTGTACGCTCAGGAAGCACGCTCGATGATCTTACCTGGAAAATGGCCTTTGTCATCGGCCTTGCCCAGTGCATCGCCATGTGGCCGGGAGTCAGCCGCAGTCTGGTGACCATCGTCGGCGGGATTCTGGTGGGGCTCAGTTTGCCCGCCGCGGTTGAGTACAGCTTTCTTTTGGGCGTCGTCACCCTGGGTGCGGCCACGGCCTATGACGGCCTCAAGCATGGTCAAGTGATGCTGCAGACCTTCGACCCGCAGGCTCTTGTTATCGGTTTGATATTCGCTTTTATCTCAGCAGTGATCTCGGTGAAATGGATGGTAGCCTATCTGAACAGCCACGGTCTTTCCATCTTCGGTTATTATCGCGTGGCCCTGGCTATAGTGACCGCGGGTCTGCTGGTGACGAATATCATCTGATTATTCTCGTCCTATTTTCCAGCCATTTTGGCGCAAGCATCTTTCGCGCCTTCCTGAATCTGCTCCGGTGTCAGATCCCTGGTATGGCTGGCAAGACTCCAGCTATAGCCGAATGGATCCCGCACACTGCCCATACGATCCCCCCAGAACATCTCCTGGACTGGCATAGTGACTTCTGCACCTGCCTCCACGGCGGTTTTAAAGGCTCTGTCCACATCTTCGGTATAAATATAAAAACTGATGGGAGAGCCGCCCATGGTTTGTGCACTTTTACACGGATATTGCGGATTTTCTTCACCCATCATGATGATAGAACTGCCTATCTTGATTTCAGCATGCATTACCCCTTTGCCATCGGGTCCCGGCATGACGAACCGTTCTTCTGCACCCAGGGCTTTTTTGTAGAATTCTATGGCCTTACGGGCATCATTAAAAATGAACATTGGTGTGAGGGTCTGGTAACCTTCGGGGATTGGATTTATCATGATACACCTCCTTGCAGACGGGGAGCCGTCTTCTTTTATTGTTTTCATAAACGGAAATGCTCTTTTGTGGCGCCATCGCGCCTTGCTGTACTGTAGTCTTCATATGATGAATATCAACGAGTGAAATGGGGGGACGATCGGCTCACAGCCGTTTAAGTCGAATTGATAAAAGCGGGAAAAAAGTTTCAGACGAGAGTTGACACCTCCGCTAATGATGACAAGAGTACTCAATAGAGAAAAGCAAACCTCACCGAAAGGGAGGGACGCAAAGCCACTGGCCTAAATCGCAGTAGTTGGATGCGACATGGTGGCAGGGTTGCCTCAGATTTTTTTTGTCCGGAGAATACGGCCGATTCTCAGTTTAGCAAATAATCCTTCCCAGGCCAGCCGATTTCTTCACCCTTGTTCACCCTTGTTTTGAATATCTCTTTTCGTCTATGTGTTAAAAGATGCCGGCTTGTTTCCTGCTCAGCGCCGACCAAAGATTATGGAAAGAACAAGCAAAACCAGTGCGGCAAATTCAAGAATCGCACCTGCTGCATGTGAATACTCCCATTGGCGCCGCAGGGCTTCCCATCCAGTCGGCAGCACCATCCAGTTCTGAGTGATCGTGTTGGCCGGGTAGGTTACCAGAAAGAAGACGGTGAGGCTAAGTGCGATACAAATTGTTGCCGTTAATGAGCAGGAGTAGGAAACATTTTTCCTGTATTGAACTACAGTCAGCGTCAAGGTCGAGATGAGCGCACCGACAACCACAATGCCCAGATACGCCCAACCCCGATAAATTTGCTGGACGATGAGATAATCCCTGCCGGAGAGTGCAATTTTATTAGGCAGTGATAGAAGGTGCGCCCAACCGGCCGACATAGTTACGGCTGTGAAAAGGATGGCAATCAATTGCAGTATTTTGACCACCGGATTCACCAATGTTGATGGCGTCGTAAAAACTCTTCATCTGCTTCGTTGCTGCAAATTTTCAATCATTACGACGTACCTTAGTTCGCCGAAATAATTGAAAATTTGCGCGCCTCGCATATGAAATTTTTTACTTAGCCATCTCAGATTTGAGGTTTTTACGAGTTTATCAAAGTTTATCCGCAATCTTCATATAGCCTGTGGGATGTTCATTCTGGCCGGTCTTATTCAAAAACCACCAGAGCTCTGTCATCCAGGACCCTGAAAGTAAAAGACTCGGTGAGAAATAATTGAACGTTTTTTGTATCGTGCTGCTCATAGCCAATTGCAATATCCTGCCCAATCGTCATTTCCAGATCCCCTCCCCGTGCTGAAACCAGAAGAGCATTATCAATGAAGACATTTTTGATTATTGAGCCTCCCAATAAGGATTCAAGCTGTAATTTTAGAGGATAACCCCTGTGTACACCTGATATTTCTTGCCATTTTTGCTTATTAACCACCAGGGAGTACGGTCCTTCGACAGAAGAATTGCTCAACAGGGTCATTGCTTCTGAAATGACTTTCGGAAGATCTTCCACATCATCGGGATATTTTAACCGATCATGCGCGCTGCTATTGAGCAATCCGGTAATAGAGGCTTGATCAAGACCTTGATATATGGTTTCTTCTTCAAATCTGGACAATTTATTTGCAGCCTCGTCAAGACTGGTTAAGTCTACAGTTTTTGCTCCACGTTCAAGGTTGTCCAGTTCCCAGATGTTCAAGGAAAAAGGAATCCGTAATTCTATTAACGGCATTACTTTATGAATTCCATACCTGACCCCTTTTTGTTCTATATTATCAAGTAGATCCAATTTACCTAGCGGAACAGCCGCATAATCAATTCCCTTGGGGCCCTGAATATCAACAAATCTCCTTGCGGAGAGCAAAGAATTGAATATTTGCTTAGCTTCCGTATTAATTGCTTCCCAGGCATTGTGAGTCAACGGGGCCATATTTTTTTTTAGAATATCCATTGTCCCTCCTGTTATCTTATTTTTCCAATATTTAGGTCGGGTGATTTATAGGAAGGTATATCGTCATTTTCGTCACTTTTGGTATCCTCTTCAAGTGAGGCGATATCACTCTCCTGAAATAAATATGTTCGCAATTCCTTATCCCATCCGCTCATATTTCTTCTGAGCCATTCAAGGGCCATGCAGGCGTGTTCGATTTCTTCATCACGATTATGGGCTAGAATTTTTGCCAATTCTTCATCCTGCGTAACATCATATCTCTGCTGATACCAGTTTATAGCCTCGATCTCTTCTTTGAGGCTGTTTAAAGCTCTGGAAAAATTTTGGGTTTCTTCGCTTAATTTTTCAACCGGTTCATGATATTCTGACATATTTCCTCCCATTTTTATTCCGTTACACGTGTCGGTAAATTGTTGCGCGCGATTACCCTGTCCATGGAAATGCGATGTTCTCTGACTGCCCACATCACCTCAAACATCGTCGTACTGCCCAAACAGGATAAATCGTCTGATAGGATAAATCCAGTCCGTCAAAAAAAATCCTGTTAAATTTATGCAGCTATTTTCGGTGTGTTTTACCGTCAGGACTGTTTCTAATAAGATGGCGGAAGGATGACAATGGCCAACGGGGGATCTCTGCTGGAAATAGCAGAAGAGCTATAGCCTGGCCGGATAAACGACCAGATGCCTTTTCGGCTCACATCCGACACTTGTCGACTCCAGGCCCTGACTGGTGATCATACGATGCTGGATCTTGCGTAGTGTCGATCTCCTTGGGGGCAAAGCAACTTCGATCCCTTCATCCATAACCCGTGCTATTGCCGATCTGGTTTCCAGAAGAGCTATCTGCAACTCTGCTTCGTCTACTCCCTGGACGATATGAAACAGATTCTTCAGCAGGCGGCGGATGTCCGAGGTGGTATTTCTCTTAATGAGATGAACAGGAACTCCGGTACGTGCAGATACCTGCTGCAAATCCGGATTGTTGTTACGGGAACGAAGGGCAATGACGGCATCCGCCTTTTCCGGTTTACTGCTGATTCGCACCGGTAATCCAAACTCACGGGTTACACGTTCGACCAGGTCCCGCTTCACCCCCTGCAGATAGATGCGGGAGGGAACCGCAACAACCGGTGTGTCTGTCGCTGCGGTTCCGCTGTATATTTCCGATGCTCTCCGCTCCGGTTGTAGGCGGCGTTCCGGCTGGTGCTCCTCGACTTCGACATGTCCATCCTCGACCAATCTGCGCTTCTCGCACGGCGGTAAAAATCCACGCAGGATGGTATCGACCGCTATGGCCGTATCCTTGTGAATATTGACCTCGTCACGGCTCGACATCTCAATAAGTATTTCAAAAGTTGGCGGAGCCTTTCGCTCGTTGACCGTTTTGCTCGTCCTGCGCCTGCGGGCCTCTTCATCCCCCAGAGTGACGGTCTGCACCCCGCCGATGAGGTCGGAGAGTGTCGGGTTCATGATCAGGTTTTCCATGGAGTTGCCGTGTGCCGTACCAATGAGCTGCACGCCGCGCTCGGCGATGGTCCGGGCCGCTGCCGCTTCGGCTTCGGTTCCGATCTCATCGACGATGATCACCTCGGGCATGTGGTTTTCCACCGCCTCAATCATTATCGCATGCTGTTGATCAGGTCGTGGCACTTGCATTCGCCGTGCCGAGCCGATGCCGGGATGCGGGATATCGCCGTCGCCTGCAATTTCATTGGATGTATCGATAACGATGACCCGTTTATGGAGATCATCGGCCAGTACACGCGCTACTTCTCTCAGCTTTGTTGTCTTTCCTACTCCGGGACGTCCCAGGAACAGAAGATTTTGACCAACCTCGATCAGGTCCCTCAGTATTTCGATAGTTCCGTAGATGGCCCGGCCCACCCGGATGGTCATACCGATGATCTTGCCCTTACGATTCCTGATGGCCGAAATACGATGCAGGGTCCTTTGATGTCGGCGCGATTGTCCTCGGTGAATTCGCCTATCAATGCAAGGGTATGCGCGAGATCGTCGTGATTAATTGGGTGCGTGCTGATTTTAACGACGCTGTCCGGAAAACGCGCCTCCGGCGGACGTCCCAGATCCATCACCACTTCAATCAGCTGCTCCAGCTTCATGTCATTTAGGGCAGTCTGCAGACTTGCCGGTAAAATGGCAACCAGCAGATGAGTGTCATCGACCGCAACCGATGTTTTGGTGTGATTTTCCATTGTGCTTCTACTCCTGCCTTTCGCACGTTTAACCAGACCGGACAGTACCAGGTTTTCTACGTGTAACCGGTCCATGGTATCGATATCAAATTATAATACATTTTTCCGTTGGATGTCCTCTCTGTGAAGGGTTTTTCCGACATTCTTGACAGAGGTTGAAATCTTCGTCATTATAATAGCTCTAAACATTATTTCCCGACCACATCCAGTTTCCAGGGGGTGCGGTGAATCCCTTTGCCATTGAGGTAGCTATGTGGTCTTTGCAATTTTTCCTGAAGAGAGCCTTTTCGACTTTTTTCGGCTTGGCCTTTTGTGCAGCAGCAAGCAGCTTGCGCGCAGCTGACCGGGCACCCGAGAGTGAGGTGAACAAAACGATCATCGCCACCATGCAGCCGATAATAAACCTCTTCGGCAACAACGCCTGGCTGCAGGGATTTGCCGCTATTCTGGTAACCTTTACGGTCGCTTCTTTGGTCACCTGGGTACTGTTCAAACTTTTGCGAAGAGCCGCCGGCCACACAAAATTTTCGATCGATGATCATATTGTTGTTCTGTTGAGACCTCCTGTTTATTACACCCTGCTGGTAAGTGGCATCTCCTACGGCCTCTCCATTATGCCGTTGGCTGAATCGGTTGAACTGCTGTTTTCCCGGTGTATTAAAAGTCTCGGAGTGTTGGTCTGGATAATCTTTGCCATTCGCCTGGCGTCGATGCTTCTTATCCGGCTTGCAACTTTAACCAATAAGGTCACCTTCATTCAGCTTCGAACGCTTACTCTCTTTGATAATCTGGCAAAGATTCTCATTTTTTCCGTAGGTATTTATTCAATATTCGTCATCTGGCAAATTGACATGACCGCCTGGCTGGCTTCTGCCGGAATTGCCGGTATTGCTGTTGGTTTCGCCGCCAAGGACACGCTTTCCAATCTCTTTTCGGGGGTTTTCATACTTGCCGATGCCCCATACAAGGTCGGCGATTATATTGTGCTTGACCAGAACGAAAGAGGCAGGGTGACTCAGATCGGCTTGCGAAGTTCCCGGATTCTTACCCGTGATGATGTAGAGATAACCATTCCGAATTCGATCATCGGCAACAGTACCATTATTAATCAGTCGGGTGGCCCTTCGGAAAAAATGCGCATAAAGGTGAAAGTTGGTGTTGCCTATGGTTCGGATGTTGATCAGGTGAGAGAGATCATGCTGGATATCGCCGTAAAGGATCCTTTGGTGTGTAGTGATCCTTTGCCTATCGTTAGATTTATGGCTTTTGGAGCTTCCAGCCTTGATTTTGAATTGCGCTGCTGGGTTCCCCGGCCCGAACTGAGCAGTTTTGTTACAGATGCGCTGAACACGGCAATCTACAAGGAGTTTGCGCGTACGGGGGTTGAAATTCCTTACGCTAAACAGGATCTGTATATTAAAGGGATACCCGAAGCTTTAGTAGCGCTCATTGAGGCGAAGCTGGGGAGGGCAGATGATAAGGGCTGATGGCGTTTTGACATTCCACGAGGGCACTCTTTAACCATCAGCCGGAGAAACATAGAAACGAATCCTGTTGTTCTAATAATACGAGCCGAATTGAAGCTTTAGCTCTTTTATCCCGTCGATATCAGCCATCATCCGATCGATTCGGTCATGAATGATTGGCTGTTGTTCTTCGGGAGCCTTTATGGAAATTTTCACCTGGCAATTTTTTACAGCTACAACCGCATGGGGGAAATCCAGCAGGTTACTGCTGACCAGGGCATGCATGGCTGAATCGGCCAGGATGGCTTTTGATTCTTCCGTCTCCTGAAAGGATGGCAACTGGGCGGCGTTGGCAATGATATCGACCGCCTCGTCATCGGACAAATGGCCCACTCGTATGATGAGGTTGTATGTTTCCGGCGCCATTATGTCTATGCCGTACAGAAACATGCTCCACTTGCGCCGTTCTTCGTCGTCCTTTTTCAGCACATAGCGTGCCGTTTCCTCGGAAATCTTTTCCCGGGCCATCTCATCGGCGACTCTTTTATCGATGTCGGCAATGATCCTGACTTTCAGTGCATGAGAGATATTATTGACGAAGTAGTGGCCGACAAGACCATGGTAGACCACATTGCCGGCCAGGAAATGTTGGAGGAGTGCCGATCGAATGGCTGCGGTAAAACGCTTTTTGCCATGGGGAAAACGATCAAGTACATAAAAAGCATCGTTGAGCCCTCGGATCAGTTTGATTTCCGGCAGATGAAAATCATCCAGTTTCTCGATGATCCGGTCCCTGGATAAACTGGTATATCCCAGCTTTTTGGCAAGTTTTTCAGCTATTGATTTTCCATGATAGTAACTCCCACGGGAAACAGTAATGATAGGCATCATAACCTCCTGGTGGTGTTGGATCGGAAGAGCCAAGGTGAAGAGATTCGGCGAATGCTCCTCTTCATGCATGCACAGGTTGTAATCGTTCACCGGTCTACACTGAAAGACAGTATAACTCGGATCTGTAAACGGTTACCACAGGTTAGATAATTTTTCACTATGTATCAATGTGAAATCTGCGGCAGGAGTAGGAGAAGGAGAGGAAAAATTGAGGCTTTTTTCCTGATTGATTACTTCCAGGAAACAGGAAACGGTAATCAATCAGGAAAAAAGATAAAAACCTGTCTGCGCGCACAGGAAAATGGCTTTTTATGCTGCTATCTGTGCACTGTAGGCATTTTCTTCCGTCTGGCTGGCTTCTTTCAAAGCTAGATACTGCTCAAAGTTCATCAGCATATCGACTATTCCGTCCGGAGTAATTTCGATAATTCTGTTTGCAACGGTGGAGACAAATTGATGGTCATGGGAGGCAAAGAGCACGACCTCGGTAAATGCCATCAGGCCATTATTCAGCGAGGTTATAGATTCAAGATCGAGATGGTTGGTCGGTTCATCAAGAATCAGGACATTGGCATCCGAGAGCATCATTTTCGAAAGCATACAGCGTACCCTCTCGCCTCCGGAGAGAACGGATGTCTTTTTGGTCGCTTCTTCGCCGGAGAAAAGCATTTTGCCGAGAAATCCGCGGATAAAGCTCTCATCCTGTTTGGGCGGGGCATATTGGCGTAGCCAGCCGACCAGATCAAGTTGATCGTTATCGAAATATGAGCCGTTTTCTTTCGGGAAATAGGAATTGCTGATGGTCACCCCCCAACGAAAGCTGCCTTCGTCCGGTTCCAGCTCTCCGGCGAGAATCTGGAACAGGGTGGTTTTAGCCAGACTGTTCGTTCCGACAAAGGCAATCTTATCACCCTTGTTGACGGTGAGAGAGAGGTTTTTAAACATGGAAACACCTTCGATCTCCTTGCTGAGGCCTTTAATCTCCAGAATGATATCACCACAGGGGCGTTCCGGCTTGAAAACGATGTAAGGATATTTTCTGGAAGAGTTGGGCATGTTCTCGATGGTGAGTTTTTCCAGCAGTTTTTTTCGTGAAGTCGCTTGTTTTGCCTTGGAGGCATTCGAGCTGAAACGTCTGATGAATTCTTTAAGCTCTTCAGCTTTTGCCTTTATTTTCTTGCTCTCGGTCTCTTTCTGTCGAAAATGGAGCTGACTGGCTTCGTACCAGAAATCATAATTGCCGACGTAAACCTCGATTTTTCCGAAATCAATATCCGCCATATGGGTGCAGACCTGATTAAGGAAATGTCTGTCATGGGAGACAATGATGACTGTATTGTTGAAGCGGGAAAGAAATTCCTCAAGCCAATTGATGGTTTTCAAGTCGAGCTGGTTGGTCGGTTCGTCCAGCAGCAGGATACCGGGATTGCCGAACAGGGCCTGGGCAAGCAAAACCCGAACCTTGTCGCTGCCGTCTAGCTCCCGCATTTTTTTCTGGCGCATCGCTTCCGGGATGCCGAGTCCATTGAGCAATACAGCTGCTTCCGCCTCCGCTTCATAGCCGTTCATTTCACCGAACTTGACTTCCAGTTCACCGGAAAGGATGCCGTCTTCCTCGGTAAAATCCGCTTTGGCGTACAGGGCTTCCCGTGCAGCCATGACTTTATAGAGTTTCTTGTGGCCCATGATCACGGTATTGAAAACGGTGTGTTCATCAAAGGCGAACTGATCCTGATTAAGCATCGCGATCCGCTGTCCGGGGCCTTTAGTAATTTCGCCCCGATCGGCATCGAGCTTACCTGCCAGGATTTTTAGAAAGGTGGATTTGCCGGCGCCGTTTGCGCCGATCAAGCCGTAGCAGTTGCCGGGAGTGAATTTAATATTGACGTCTTGAAAGATAATCCTCTTGCCATAGGCAAGAGAGATATTGGATGCGGTGATCATGTGGGGTCCTCATTTCGAAGCCAAAGGGAAACTTTCTATGGCCTGGAGTGTTCTCGGGGCTGAAGTACAGGGCGCAGGGGAGCTATTCTTTTTCAGGACAAGTGGTCTCTTTTTCCTCGGCAGGATCCACTGATTCTACTGATTTTTCCTGCTTGCGTGCCTTTTTTTCTTCTTTTTTCTTCTTTTTTGCTAATTCTTTTTGTCGTTTTTCATATGAATAGTTTGGTTTGGCCAAGACTCTCTCCTTTATGTTGGTTAGTGTTCGGCGTAAAAATTGTAAACGTTCGTTTACAGGCCGGAAGTTATGCATGCATTGTGCTCTACTCGGTGAACGGTTATAAAAATACAGAAATAAAAAAGCCCCCGCAAAGTGCGGAGGCTTTTTGTGGTCGAACTCAGTCCTTACTTCTGGACAACATTCGCAGCAGCAGGTCCTTTCGGTCCTTCGACTACCTCGAAGGTCACTCGCGCGCCTTCCTCAAGAGATTTGAAGCCCTGAGCCTGAATCGCGGAATGATGAACGAAAACATCGTTGCCGCCATCCTGCTCAATAAAACCAAAACCTTTTGAATCGTTAAACCACTTTACTGTTCCTTCAGCCATCTTGTACTACTCCTCTTTACTGGGTTTCTTCTGAAACCCTTTTTTATGTAGCCGAACTATCACTCCGATACTTCGACTGGAAGTCTGGATGTCCAGACAAATCAAATCATCTTCTTGCAGTTTTACTCATTCCAAAGTCAAAGGAACAAGCCTTGCTGCGTCGACTTTTGCCGGGGGTGGCAGCCGTCGGTTTCTTATCTTTTGCTTTATGTCGAGCAAAATTCACTTTTTTCTCTTCATGCACTTCTTCCCCTTTGGTAAATGTTGAAGGGGTTGTCTCGCGCACCATCTTTTTGCCGAGATTACGTTCAATCAGCGCGATCATCTTGCTGTCATCATTTTCGGCAAATGTCAAAGCCTCACCAGTCCGGGTGGCGCGGCCGGTACGACCGGTCCGGTGGGTATACGTTTCAGCGGTATCCGGTACATCGTAATTGATGACATGGGTTACGCCGAGCACATCAATTCCCCGGGCCGCAATGTCTGTTGCGACCAGAATCTTGAAAGTGCCGTCCCGGAAGCCGTCCATAGCCTGCTGCCTTTTTTGCTGGGAAAGATTACCCTGCAGGGAAGTAGCGCTATAACCGGCTTTCTCTAATTGCTGTGCCAGTCCCTTTGCTTTGTATTTTGTACGGGTGAAGATAAGGGTACAGGTCATTTCCTCCCGCTCCTCCATAATCCTTTTCAGCAAGGAAGTCTTTCCTGCTTTAGTCACATGATAGAGTACATGCGAAATAGTCGGAGCAGGCAGGGTATGGTTAATCTGCACTGTCACCGGCTTGTAGAGAATCTCTTCCGCCAGATGACGGATCTCCTGCGGCATAGTGGCGGAAAAAACCAGAGATTGACGTTTCGTCGGCAGTTGCTTGATTATTCTCCGGATGTCCGGAAGAAAACCCTTGTCGAACATATGATCGGCTTCATCTAAAACCAGCACCTCAACCGCTCTTAAATTGAAAGCCTTGCCGTTGAGCAGATCAAGTAAGCGACCAGGACAGGCGACGACAATTTCAGCGCCCGAGCGGATTGCTTGTATCTGCGGCTGTTTGCCTACGCCGCCGTAAACGACCACGCTCCGCAGGCCGGTTTGTTTACCCATGCTGCCGATGTTTTCATGGATCTGTTCCGCCAATTCCCTGGTGGGGGCAACGATCAAAGCCCGTACTACTTTGCGGGGACCGTCCAGCAAACGCTGCAGCAGAGGCAGGACAAAAGCGGCTGTCTTTCCGGTTCCGGTTTGCGCCAGGCCAAGAATGTCTCTGCCTGCAAGGATCGATGGAATTGCTTCTTTCTGAATTGGGGTCGGGGTGGTATAGCCACAGGCGGTGATGCCGGCATTTATCTTGGGGTGGAACTGGAACTCGTTAAAACTCATTAATACTCCGTTGTATTTCGTGGCGAGAGGTCAGGGCAATTCCCTGGGTTCTCGATCAGCGAGTCCTGTAAGGCCCGCCGCTAATTCTTGATTTTCTACCCCCCGCAAAGCAGGGATAAGTGCCTTCACGAAATTCTTTCCCCAAAAACGGGAAAAGAATTTCTAAGGTACTAAATATTCTGTTTGAACCGGCGATCGACTCTAGTTGTCTGCCTACTGTATATAATCGAAGCGTCTTAATTGCCTTGAAGAGTAATCTCGGGCGAGTTCTAATTTTCAGAATTGAGCCCTGGGCCTTGGAAGGATGCCAAAATCGATAAGTTAGGTCTTACTATGAAAAAAATTTCCGACAAAAAAAATCACACTGTTTTAAGTAATCAGCATGTGCTTCGACGGCCACGAACGACGCGGGGAAAACAACGAGGTTAACGAGAACTACCTGAAGGGAATGTGCTCCTACTTAATTTAATTCAATAGGCGCCATTATACTCTTTTTGAAAGAGACTGCAAGAGAATAAAAAATGTTAATGAAATAATTTTTCGGTCGGGAAATTATTTCCATTTGAATTCTGCTTCCGGTTGAGCGTCCGGGCGATATTTTATCTGCAACCCTTGAAGAAAATTGCGCAGGATCTGGTCTTTACAACTCCGGTAGTTTTTATGATCAGGTTTACGAAAAAACGCACTTAATTCGTGCTTGCTCATCGGTAAAGCCGCCAGCTCCAATGTATTCAATATATCTTCATCCCTAAGGTTTAGGGCGATTTTTAATTTTCTTAAGATAATATTGTTGTTTAAACGCTTTTCCGGCTTTGGTTGCGGCTCTTCCCTTTTGCCTCGTTTATCACTGATCAAACCGTTGAGGAAAGCTGCCAAGTCAATGTCGCTGCAGTTTTTATAGGCGGGGTCATCATCTTTTTTCAACCAATCGCTGATTTGCGTTCGGTTGACCCGGTAGCCGGCCAGGCCGAATAGAGCTATCATCTTGGAGTCGCTGAAGTTGAAGGTGAAACGTATTCTTCTTAGTATGTCGTTATTATTCATATATTCAATATATTCGGTGAATCGTTATTCTTACTTGAGGGGCTGTCGCAGAATTTTTCCTTCAAATTTCTTCAACTAAGCATTACTATACCATAACGGTTCGTTGCATTAAATCGGTCTTCCAAACAATTGTTTAAGTACCACAATTTCCACAAGCAGAATCAATTAACCACTTCCCGCAGCGACCGGTTTGCTTTCAGAACGTAGTGCGCTTGTCAACCATGGTATGGAGTTACTTGAGAACATTCGATGTTGCTCAGGCAATACCGGCAGGACATCGACTATTAGTAGATCCTACCCAAACCTTAACCGAGGAGAATGTCTATGACTGAGAGTGTTTACAAAATCATCGAATTGGTCGGATCAAGTCCCGTATCCTGGGAAGAAGCTACTCAAAACGCCGTTAAGTCTGCCGGTATGAGCCTGCGCGACCTGCGTATTGCTGAAGTCGTAACCCTGGATATGAAGATTGAAAACGGGAAACCTTCCGCCTATCGGTCACGTGTGAAGCTTTCTTTTAAGCTGGTTGCCGACTAACCGGTAATTGACCCCCTGGTCTGGTTGTTATGACCAGCCTGGTCAACCAGGAGTGTAAATGGGGGTCGTTTTATGTATTGATAGTGGGCGGGTTTAGAGCCCGCCCCTACACTTGCCTCCGTCTGCTTATGCGATTCCGGGGCACTGGTGAATGTTTATAGGCCTGGAGTATGTGAGCATTTTGCTATTTCCGGTGAATGGTTACCATTTTGTAATCGAGACCTCTACCGAGCTGCGGCTCTTTTTAGCGCTTCTTCTATTATCCAATGATTTTTCTGTATAATTTTTGTATCTGATCCCGCCAGAGAGTTGGACTTCGCAGCGAGTGCCCTGGCCTGCTGGTACTGTTTTTGTTCCAGTTTAATCTCCGCCAGTTGTGACCAGAGCAAGGCGGATTTAGGAGCTGCCCGCATGCCTCTTTCCAGCGTTGCCACCGCAAGATCGGGTCTGCCCTGACCAAGCTGTTTGTCCGCCTGCCGGCTGAAATCAGCCGCGATGGTGTCGGTCTTTTTGGGGACCTGCTGTGTTGGTTCACCTTGCGGCATCGGCTGCGGTGTAGGTTGTGGTCTTGCCTGTTCTTCCGGCCGCGGTGGCGGATAATGAACAGGTTGCGGGGGAGGAGGAGAGATCGCGCAACCCTGGAAGAGCAGCATACTTATTAACAGGCAGAAGGAAAACAGTTTGCAGGTCGTTCTCGTAGTGTTGTTCATGGACTTTTTCAGGTAATGGTTCAGTTGGGAGAATAGTGATAAAGATTTAAGAAGCTCTTCAATGCAGTAACTCCAAAATATTCTGCAGGCCTTTATGCAGAGTATGTCCCAGGTTATTGTCCCCTTGTCGGCAGCTAATTACCTCCGGCAACAAGCCGTTTTTTATAAAAGGCAGCAGTACTTCCTGATCTGTGTCACATTTTTCATTGAATATCCGGCCACTACCAATATCTGAATAATACCAGTTGATCGTCTCGGGTGGTTGCGGCTGCAGGGGAGAGGTGTTGATTGCCGCCATGGTGGCTGCCCAGACTCCCAGTGCACCGGTTGCTCCGGTGAGTCCGGTGGGCGAATTATCGTCACGTCCGACCCAGGCCACGGCAACGTGCATACCACTGAATCCGGCAAACCAGGAATCGCGCAAATTGTCGGTTGTCCCAGTTTTCCCGGCGACGGCGAGACCTTCCGGCAGAAGATTTTGCAACGAGCGGGCCGTCCCCTCTGTCGTCACGCCATGCAGGGCGTTTGTCAGGCAGTACACCGGAGCTGCATCAACAGTCTGTTGCACAGTCAGCGGATAGCTCTGTAAGGTGTTGTTCTGCTGATCGGTAACTGCAAGAATGGCACGCAGAGGGGTTCGGTAACCACCTGCTGCAATGGTCTGGTACATTTGTAAGACCTCGATGGGGGGAAGCTCGACCGCTCCCAGCAGAAGAGACGGATAGGCGCTGATTTTCTCCTGTATACCGAGTTTTTTCAACATATCGATAACATTGTCAAGTCCCAGCTGCATTCCCAGTTGTACTGTTGCCACATTATATGAATGTATCAACGCCTGTCTCAAGGGCAATGTCCCGTGAAAAATGTGATCAAAGTTCTCCGGCTGCCATGCCGTATTTCCCTCAATCGGCACGGAAAGCGGTGTGTCGGAAAGAGTTGTCAGAAGATTGTATGACTCCGGTCGGGCCAGGGCCGTCAGATAAACCGCGGGCTTAATTACCGAGCCTACCGGCCGCTTCATGTCCAGCGCCCGGTTGAATCCGGTCTCCCGCGGGAGACGGTTTCCAACAACAGCGACAACCTCTCCCTGGTCTACCGAGGCAATGACCAACGCTCCCTGGAGTGTATTCCCGGCTTCATCTCCCCTGCGTCGTTCAATTTCTTTAAGCCCCTTGACAAGACTATCTTCCGCTTTTCGCTGGATAATCGGGTCAAGGGTCGTGAAAATCGATAATCCCTCGCTGCGTAAGTCCTCATCTCTATAGTCTCTTGCAAGCTGTTTGCGTACTAATTGCAGAAATGCCGGGTAGGGAGTGATGCCGGAAGGGATAGTGTCGGTCACTCCGAGAGGTTTATTCTTGAGTTGCCCACTTTCTTCCTGACTGATCAGGTGTTTGGAGGCGATGATGTTCAGGACCTGATCGCGGCGGGATTTTGCCCGCTCAGGCTGGTGTCTTGGATTATAGTAGGACGCACCTTTGACCATTCCGACCAACAACGCAAGCTGTTCCGGCTCCAGTTCGCCGAGATCGCGACCGAAATAGAACCGGCTGGCCAGGGCAAACCCGTGAATAGCTCGTTTTCCGTCCTGACCAAGGTAGACCTCGTTGAGGTAGGTCTCAAGAATTTCATCTTTGCTGTAATGGTATTCCAGCAGCAGGGACATAATGGCCTCGTTTATTTTGCGAAGCAGGGTCCGTTCATTGCTGAGAAAGAGATTTTTTACCAGTTGCTGGGTCAGCGTACTGCCTCCCTGTACGGTTCTGCCGGCTCTGATGTTGGCAAAGGCGGCCCGGATGATTGCCGCAGGCCGGATGCCCAGATGGGAGTAAAATTTATTGTCTTCAATCACAAGCAGTGCTTTGATCAGCAATTCCGGGGCGTCTGCCAGCTTTATCAGCAGCCGGTCTTCGTTATCGGTCGGGTAAATCGAGGCGTATTGAACGGGTTCCAGACGGAACAGATTCAAGGGTTGTTTGCCGCGGGGATCTGTGAGGGCGGTAATGGCCTTGTCCCGTATGGTAACCTGAATGAGAGTTTCAGGCTGCAATGCATCTGAAAACGCAAAACTACGACTGAAAATGGTTACTTTACCGGAACTTATACTATATTCGCCAGGTTTGTCGGGAGTGTCCCGCTTGCTGTAGTGCAGTTGCGTCAGCTCTTCTTCAAGGGAGTCTATCGATACCGTTTTACCGGCATACAATTCTAAAGGTCTGGCGTAAATCCGGGCCGGCAGCTCCCAGCGCCTACCTTCGAACCGGCTGGTTATTTGCTGGTCAAGCCTGTATACATAGGGTACTGCAAAGAGTAGGCAGCAGGCCGTCAGGCCAAGAATAAGCGCCGGCAAGAGAGAGAACTTTTTCATTTTTTATTCAAGGGTTCCGGATGGAAGGACAGCCCGGGAGCTTGTCCGAGAATAGGCATTATTTCTCAGATCGAGGCATTTTCGGACAGCCTCTTAGCTTAGCTGTTTTCTTGCCTTAATTTTGGCATCAATCAGTTCCGTCTGGGTCAGGCGTAGAAGATTTGCCAGTTTGTGAGCAAAATGATCTTCATGCGCTTCCAGGTGGGCATCAAGAGTATAACACGCCAGACAGCCACCATAACCGTGATTTTCTCTTCCTGGGTGAAGTTTGTATTCATATACCGCGTGAAACGGAAAAGGTCCACGGAATCATGTCGTTCCTGACGACTGGAATCAATCAATTCATCGATCTCCTGCCGGGGGACATTATACTCAGTCATAAGGGTTGAGACGACCTGTTCCATTTCCTCTTTGGAACACTTGCCATCTATATGGGCTGCCTCAAGCAGAAGGACGCATAAGGCTATCTGGGCTTCCTGTACTGTGTCATTGTTTCTCGATTTTTGCTCTGTTGTATTATTGAGAATTTTTTTAATGAGACCAATCATGTACTTCCTCGATAATCCTATTTATGATGGCGTTGTAAAAACTCTTCTGCTTTGGTTCTGCAAATTTTCAATCATTACGACGAATCATAGTATGCCGAAATAATTGAAAATTTGCGCGACTTGCAGAGGTAGATTTTTACTTAGCCATCCAAAATTTACAGTTTTTACGAATTTGTCTTTTATATAAACTCTATGACAGCCCCGAACAACGACTTTGCTGAGGGTGTTAGCTATTTCTATAGCTGTATCTCCTGACCAAAATCCAGCACAATGGCTTTCTTTCCTATCGCCTCCACCTTTCTCCTGAATTCGTTAGGATCGGTTTCGATAACCGGAAAGGTATTGTAGTGCATCGGAATGGCTACTTTAGGGGAGGCCAGTTCCACGGCCTTCACCGCATCCGCTATGCCCATGGTGAAATTATCGCCTATCGGCAGCAGCATGTAATCGAGCGAAGTCATTTCGCCGATTAGTTTCATATCGTAAAAGAGCCCGGTATCGCCGGTATGATACAGTGACTTGCCGTCGATAGTCAGTACCACGCCTGCCGGCTCACCGCCATAGGTATTATCCGGTGTCATGGAACCATGATGGGCGATGGTAAATTTCAATTTGCCGAAATCAAAAACATGGGAACCGCCGATATGCATATTGTGCGCGCGAAAGCCTTTTGCAGATGCAGTAGTTGGCAAGTTCATTGACACAGATGAAGAGCGGGTCGGTCCGTTTGGCGATCTTGAAGGCATCGCCGACATGATCTCCGTGTCCATGGGTCAGAATAATGAAATCGGCGGTAACGTCGGTCGATTTGACCGGGGAAGTGGGGTTATCGTCAAGAAAGGGATCGATCAGAAGGATATGGCCGCCATCGGTTGTTATCTGAAATGAAGAATGGGAAAAATATCTGAGTTTCATCTCTGCCTCCAGGTTTGGTTGAAAAAACATAAACGTTCACCGGTCCCTCTACATGCATATTTCGCCTTGCCTCTGAAAGTAGCAACAAAAGCCAACGTTTTCAATCGGTTTATCCTGTTTATACTTCACCAGGCCTGCATCACGGGAGTTGTCGGACTCGAGCTTACCGGGGTATCAACAGTTCCGGCTTGAGATGTTGCCACGAAAGCCGATAGAGAAACTACATAAGTATGATCCTGCCTGAAAGCAAAGACGTCCTTCGACTCGCTTTCGGGCAGGAATTTGGTGGAGGGCACTACTCTATCAGCAGGAACTCCTTGAAGCGACCACGCATGCAATGGTTTGAGGCCATCGAGGAGGAATATGCGCCGGCATTGATCAGGGCAAGATATTTCTGCTCTGTCATCTCGGGCAGGAGGATGTTTTCAGACCAGACATCAAGTGCTTCGTTGATATGGCCAACTACATGAAATGGACTGCGAATACCTGCTTCTTCAGCGTACAGACGATACCGGCTGAAACGGTAAATTGTAATAGGCAGGCTCGGGAGCCAAATTAAAGCCGCCGTCCACTCCCAGAAAATGCGGTTCTGTTTTCTTCTCAATATAGGTAATGCCAAGAAGCAGCAGCCCGGCATCCTTGACCAGATAATCACCCGGTTCGACATCGATGGCGAGATCTCGATCCGTGAAATGTTTCTTGATGATTGCCGCCCATTTTGCCAGATCTATCGGCTGGTCCGAGGCGACATGAGGCACACCGAGGCCACCGCCGATATTGACTCGCTGCACGGTCGGGACCTGCTCGACAAACCACAGGCACTTTTCAACAACGGCCTGCCACTGCGGCAACTGGCCCGTGAGATAGCCGCAGCCGGTATGGAAATGAATCCTTCGAACCGTGAGTCCAAAAGATGCCGCCATAGCCAGCGCTTCGGCAAACTGCTCCTGATAGATTCCGAACTTGGTGGTGACCGGACCGGCATACTGCAGCAACTGGTTGCTCGTCCCGGCTGACCCCCGCCGCCGGATTGATACGAATGCCGATCTCCGATCCCGGTCTCCTTTTACCCCATTCGCCAATCGCATGCAGAGAATCGGCGTTGAATAAAAGGTTATCGTAGCGTGCCAGCAGGTCAAAATCATCCTGTGACAGGCTTGTTGCGGTAAAAGAAATTTCCCCAGGTGTAAAGCCGCAGCCGAGAGCGTGTTCAACCTCGGCAGGGGAGCAGGTATCGATACCGCACAGTCCTGTTTGTTTAAGATACGTCAACAATGGGGCAAAACGGTTGGCCTTCATGGCATAGAATAATCGTGCTGCTGCTGTCCGCCGACCGTCAGAGAGCGCTTTTTTGACCCGCTCGATATTTTCCCTGACCCGTTGTGCCGAATAGATAAACGCCGGCGTGCCGAATTGTCGGGCCAGATCCGCAACTCTATGCCCGACGAAATGAAGATGTCGCTGCCGGTAGCAAAGATCGGCCCTTTGCCACCAGTCAGAGAGTCTCTACTGATTTCATTAGTATAACAACCGACAAACCGATCTGTTCCGGCATATACGATGTCAGTCATCTTCAGCTGCAGAATTTTGATAGGGTAATTCCAGCCTGCCGGTTATCCAGCGACGGCAATTTGGTGCGCCGCAGGAGCAGGGAAACTGCTTGAAAAGATAATCTTCGGTCTCTGCGTAATCCATGTAGATGTAACTGCCCGCCTCGATATCCTGCAGTGCCGTCACCGTCAGTTTTTTCATGTTGACTGAAACGTTCGGAGCGCAGGAGTGCAGGAAATAACCGGAAAAATACGGATCGATAGTTATGCCTTGTCTTGGACAGCTGCAGAGTATGCTGCCTGAGATCAGGCACTGGTTGTCTGGCTATCTTAGCCATAATCGTACCCTTTTCAAAAGATCGGTAGGTGATTACCCCCATGCCGGTCTTTTCGTCTTTGAAGACAATGGAAAAATCCTCAGCACGAGGAAACAGTGGATCATCGCCTAGTTCAGGGGGATATAGCATTGGGGGGTACTCCAGATGAAAAGAGATTGAAAAGTAGCCCTGCAATCCAAGGAAGGATTTAGGGAGTTGAAAATCGACTATATAAACTAAAAATTCAGGAATACAATTATTTTTTTATCAGGGGATAAAAGTAATTTTTTTCTTGGCCGAAACAGGGTCTCTGACAAAGGTGTTCAGTGATTTTTTAATGATTGAAAATCGATTGAAACTGATTGGATTAACAAGTATAAATTTGGATAGTTATGCCTGCTGGAGTGTCAGGTTTTTAATGGTTCGCCGGTTCACACTGAAAGATGGCACAACTCAGATCCGCAAACCGTTTACTCAGGTTTCTTAGGAATTGGGTGTGGGGGAGCAGAATTGCTTTTTTAGTTCGTGGATATGGGCCGGGCCGATGCCGCAACATCCGCCGATTATTCCGGCGCCCATTTGAATCCATCGTCTGCTTCCGCGGCATATTCCTTAGGGGAGATTATGTCATTGAATTTCCAGCTCGGCATGACAAAGCGGCCGGAATGAGCATATACCCCAAGTATCCCTTGCCAGCAACTCTTCAGGATTGCAAAAGCTTCGACGGTATCGGATACCTCGGTGTGCATGATGAAGGCAGCGGAACCGCCGATCCGGGAAATGGCCTTGATACCCTCCACAAGGGTATGTCCCCGTTCCCATAGCATGATCTCGCCCGCATTGTTACGTCTG
This sequence comes from uncultured delta proteobacterium, assembly GCA_963728385.1. Classification (GTDB taxonomy): domain Bacteria; phylum Desulfobacterota; class Desulfobulbia; order Desulfobulbales; family Desulfocapsaceae; genus Desulforhopalus_A. The sequence continues at coordinate 62,711 of CAVSJK010000007.1, read as the reverse complement.
CAGCTAAAACCCAGCCAGACAGGCAGCCCGCTACTGCAGGCTGCCTGCACGGCAAGTGATCCCTGCTCAATATCTTCGATCATTTCAATGATGAGAAGGTCAACCCCCGCTTCTGCGAGAAGCTCGGCCTGTTCGAGATACCAGGAAATGCCTCGGTGAGGGGAGGATAACATTTTGTACGGGTCGGCGCAGAAGGTGGTTGGGGCTATCGAACCGGCGATCGCCACAGGAGAGGTTGCCGCCTTGTCACGTGCATGGACGGCCAACTTGACCGCTTCTCTGGTTGAGATGCCGGAATTGGCCGTCAGTCCTGCGGGAAGAAGCATATGCCTGGCTGTTGAGAAAGTATTCACTGTGATGATATCGGCTCCTGCATGAAGGTAGTCTTCATGAACAGCCTGAACTATGTCCGGATGGGTAAGTATCGCTTCAGCCGACCATGCCTTGCTGTGCATCGGCACCCCCCTTTTCTCAAGTTCCGTGCCTGTAGCCCCATCGAGCAGCATTATCCCGCCCTGTTCCAACTTTGCTTCGAGAAATGTGATGTTTGCCATAATTGATCCTTGTAATGTTTGATTCGATTGTTATTTTTCATAATAAGATTAAAGTCAAAGAGTCGCAATACGGATAATCTACCTGTTCTCCTATGGAATCAACAGGGCAATCGGAATGTTTCGGTCTTTACTGATCTCTTGCATCGGGGTAAAGCCCCGGAACAGTGAATATAACAGTGGGATAGTCCATGAAAAAATTTACCATTGCCGGTATCGGAGAATTGCTTTGGGATGTTTTGCCCGAAGGAGAAATAATTGGTGGTGCGCCGGTAAATTTCGCCTATCACGTAACAGCTCTTGGCACAAGAGGTATCCCCATTTCGACGATTGGTCGTGATGCCAGGGGTAGAAAAGCACTGGCCGAATTGCAGAACCGCGGCGTGGATATCTCGGCAATCTCTATTGCGGAAGACTTTGTCACGGGATATGTAACCGCCACGGTCGATGAAGAAGGGAAGGCCAGCTACATATTTCCCGATGATGTCGCCTGGGACCATCTACTGATAAACGAGTATGCTGCGAGTCTTCGCGATACGCTCGATGCGGTCTGTTTCGGATCGCTTGCCCAGCGCTCAGAGCATTCCCGCCGGGCAATTCATGGTTTTCTTGACGCTCTTCGGCAGGAAACGGTGAAGATTTTTGACATCAACCTACGGCAGAATTTTTATGCACGGGAGGTGATCGATCCCTCGCTGAGGCGGACCGATATTTTGAAGTTGAACGAAGAAGAGTTGCCGGTTCTGGCAAACCTGCTGGAACTGCCGGGACCTGACGAAAAATGGCTTGCCGCCCTTGTAAAACGATATGATCTGCAAATGGCTATACTTTCGAGAGGAGACGGCGGCAGTCTGCTCCTGACCCCGGAGAGTTCCTCGGATCATAAGGGGATTGTCACCAATATCATGGATACCATCGGGGCGGGAGATTCATTTACAGCCGCCGCAACTATCGGATATTTGCAAGGCCTGCCATTAGATGAAATCAATGAGCAGGCCAACAGGATTGCCGCCTATGTCTGCTCCCAGCGAGGCGGTATGCCGCATATGCCGGAGGTTTTGGTAAAATAGAGAGAACCTGCCGGATTACGAATTAATTGGAATAGGTAATGCCGGCTCCGAATATAAAAAAATAGGAGGTTGTATGACCAAGAAATCGTTTCAGGACTACTATCCGGAGTCACTCAGCTATTGTTACGGCTGCGGAACGAAAAACCCCCGCGGTCTGCATATCAGCAGCTTCTGGGACGGTGATGAATCAATCGCCATTTTTCAGCCCGAAGAATTCCATCTGGCCTTTCCAGGCTATGTCTACGGCGGGCTGATTGCCTCGCTGATAGACTGTCATTCTGTCGGAACCGCTGCTGCCGCGGCCTATAGGGAAGAAGGAAGGGAACCGGGGACTCTGCCGCCTTTTAGGTATGTTACCGGTTCCTTGCAGGTGGATTACCTCAAACCGACCCCGCTCGGACCACCCATCAAATTGCGAGCAACGGTTGCGGAGATCAAAGGGAGAAAAACAATCGTCCTCGCTACAGTGTCGGTTGACAATGTCATCACCGCCAAAGGACGGGTGGTCGCGGTACAGATGCCGGACCGCCTCAGGGAGGAGGGAAGAGAGTAGCAGCCGCAGGGATATACGGCTACTCGGCCCGGCACAGCTCAGTAAGTGTCTGTCCATAAATGGCACTTTTGTCCTCACTCTTCGTTGCTCTCAAAATTTAATCCTCGGAATATCAATTATATGCCTGCGGTTAAATTTATCGAGCGCCTCGATTGAGATCAAAATTGCTCATTTCTGGACGGACACTAGTAAGCCTCCAAATCAACCTCCAGGAAATTGAACCACACTCCGTTGTGTTGGGCATGATCGAGTTCGATCTGCACAACATCAACATGGCGTTCTTCAATTTCCAGGAATTTTTCAAATATTTTTCTGATATCTCCTTCTGTTTTGCTGCAAGCTTCCCGGTAAAAGGCCGAGGTCTCTTTTTCGAGTTTAAGCGCACTGCCCAGCACCGATTTGATATCTCCCAGCATCTGCGAGGGAATTTCCGTTTTCAGTCTCTGAATCCCGGATTCAAGATATTTTATGGTCGGGATCGAGATGACCAGTCGATCAATGTCAATAGCTCCTTTCTTTTTTAATTGCTCCAGGCTGTACCGTAGAAAATCCATATGAGACTGTTCATCATCCGCCAGGGCCCGAAAGATCGCCTTGCCTCGTTCATCATCGACTATTTTATCGGCTGCTCGATAAAGGTCTCTGATCTTTTCTTCGTATTGCAATGCCGTCGCGAAAATTTCCTGTGAATTCATATAATTTCCCTTTATCGTTGCCTGCGATTGACTGAGAATTACTGGAGAAATACAGTTCGTGACTCTACTTTTCACCTGAGTATAAAACATAGCCACTGAAGGTTGTTTTGTCGACCGGCATTTTTGTCCGGTTATCATCCGTAGACCTGCGCGATGCCGGCCGCCAGATCATCGTAAAACTCCGAAACGGAGTCATACATGACATTGGTGCCGACGCTGAAATGGAGGAGAATGTCATTGAAGCATTTAGGCAGAGAGGGAAACAGCTTGCTCAGGTTAAAAACCCTGTCCTCGGAGAGCAGGGAAAGATCGTTCATGTGCAGGGTTTTGTAGACTCTCTCACCCATTTCCGGATCCTGCATGACATCGAGCGGCCGAAAATTTTTTCGTCCGAGGATATAGAGCAGGATATTGCCAAGGCCGATCAGATCCAGGGCGAAGGGGCGTTCGGGGAGATAAAAGTCATAATCGAAATCGATCCAGCGATACTGTCCAATTGACCTGTCGATCAGGATATGATCCCTTCTGATGTCTCCGTGCTTCAAGCCGTGGCTGTGGAGCAGGATAATCGCTTCGACCGATTTGAGGAAGTGGCGCAGGATATCTTCGGCATGGTTTGCCAGATAGTCCTCATGATCGCATTCTATCCGGCCGATTGCAGTATCCAGCCGTGTGCCGGTGATGATATCCAGTATGCGCACCAGGTTGCCGGCATCATCAAGCACCGAGCGGCCCTGCATAAACATGAGATTACCCCTGACCAGCTCCAGCACCTGGCCTTCTTTCTCCGGTCTTCGGTAACAGGTTATCTTGAATGGTCCAAGAGACAGGGTGAAATTTTCATGGAAGACCAGCTTGAGGATTTTTCTCTCCCCGGATTCCAGGTCATACACCTTTGGTACCCACTGCTTCGGCTGTTCCTCGATACCGAATCTTCCTTCTTTGGTGTAGCCGACCACCAGAAAATACCTGTTGTCGACATGGATGATATCGCCATAATCTATGCTGGTGAAGTCGCTGGTGTCACGAAATATCCTCGGTTGCCGGCGCATGTGTTTCGTGGCATTGTGGCTTTTGAGAAGAGGCAGGATATGAGGGGGAAATTGATTCCAGTCTACCATACCTCACCCGACGATCCAGGTTGTAAATTCGTTGCAGTGTCTGGCAAGGGCATTGGAAATTGAGCCGAAGAGGAATTCTTCGGCTTTCGACACGCCGCGTTTGCCGGTAACCACCGTCCCGAATTCCCCTGTTCGTTGCACTTCAAGGACAGTTTCGCTGATGGTCTTGCCTTCAGCCATTTGGGTGGTGCAGTGGATGGCTTCCCGTGTGATATCGGCGCCAACCAGAATTTCCAGGCATCTGCCGAAGATATGTTCGGCCCGGACGATGCGCTGGGCCTGATATTCTTCCAGTATCCCGCCTTTTTTCTCGAAATCCGGTGGCGGCTCGGGATAAACATGTAAGAGACAAATCGAGATGGATTTCATGCTCCCGGCAATTTGTCCGACATATCTGACCGCCCGGAGAGAGGATTCCATTTCGTCCACTGCAATGAGAATATTGTTCCAATCGGCCATAGCATCCCTCCCGTTTGAAGTTTACCTGGCGTCCTTTTGATGGATTGATAATTGTTTCACCCGTAAATTAAAAGCTTATATGGGATGGTAAGCAGAAGAACAGTTTTTACTTAGCCATCTCAAATTTATGGTTTTTACGAGTTTGTCATTGTTGATAATCTCGTAAAAACCTAAAAACGGGGATGGCTAAGTAAAAAGCTTCATATGCTAGGCGCGGAAAATTTCTATCATTTCGGCGTACTAGAGTACGTCGTAATGATAGAAATTTTGCAGCAACGACGCAGATGAAGAGTTTTTACGACGCCATCATTGTTGTTCAACTCCCGGTTTCCAGCACTCAAGCAGCTTGATCAGTTCGACCATGGTCTGGTGGGTGGGAACGTTCACCCCGTGTTCCTCGGCATAGCGGCAGATCGCACCATTCTGCGCGTCGATCTCGGTCGGCAGTTCATTGAGGATATCCTGCAGCATGGAAGAAAGATTGTTGGCGCTCTTTTCGCATGCATCAAAAAGCAGTTCATACAGATCGGGATAGACCAGTTCGATTGAGCAACTATCGGCCACCGCCCTGCCTTCATCGAGGAGCCGCTTCATCAAGGTGATGGATTCCATTTTTGAAGTAAGCGAACCGTTCGGGACCTGGAGGATGGCCGAAACCGGATTGATGGCGGAATAGGTAATCACCTTGCACCAGAGCCTGCCGATAATCCTTTTCACCATCTGGGTTTCAATGCCGCACCGGTTGAAAACATGATTGATGTTCTCCAGCCGTTTGGAAAATGTCCCGTTCAGTTCCCCGATATAGGTTTTGGCCAACCCGCCCTGCCTGACCCGGGCATCGCTGAGCGCTGTGCCGGACATAAAGGTAATGCCCAGGATGATATTTTCTCGCGGAATAATTTTTGAGGCGACTTCCAGGTTGCCGAGCCCTGTCTGCAAACAGAGAAGCGGACAGGAATCGTTGATAAGATGAGCGACATCTTTTACCCCGGCCAGGGTGGCCTGTGATTTTACCAGCAGCAAGACCAGATCCGCCTCGGTAAGCGAGTCGGCGGAGTAGAGCGCCTGGACCGGAAAAGATTTGGCTTCATCAGGATGGTGGTTGGTCATCGTTAATGAGGCCGATTCCTCTTTTCTGCAAAGCCCCCAAGGTTTTTCGGTCAATATCGATCAAGGTGATCTCATTGCCGCCCTTGACCAGAAAATAACCAAAAAGCCTGCCGATTGCACCACCTCCGACAATCACAATCTTCATAGTCCCCTCCGTCAGTCATGATGTTGGAAAAGAAAATGTTTCTGATTCCTTGTTTTTCCTTATTATATAACATTTTTCATGTATCTCCAGTCACAGACCATCTTTTGGAGAGGGCATCATATGAGTCGGGCTGCCCTGAAAAATTTCCGCCGCCTCCGCCTCGGTTTCCGACAAAGTCGGGTGCGGATGGATGGTGAGGGCAAGATCTTCGGCCAAGGCGCCCATTTCGATGGCCAGTGCCGCTTCACTGATCAAGCCTTCGGCATTACGTCCGGTGATGCCGACGCCGAGTATGCGACCGGTTTGCGGCTCGGTCAGCAGCTTGGTGAAACCATCGGTCATCCCCATGGTCTGCGCCCTGCCGGAATATTTCCACGGAAATTTCTGGACGGCATAGGGGATGTTTTCTGCACGGCCTGTTGCTCGGTGAGGCCGCACCAGCTGATCTGCGGATCGGTGTAGACCACCGCCGGAATTGCCAGGGCATCAAAGCTGGAATTTTTGCCGCCAATCACCTCCGCCGCCACCCTGCCTTCCCGGGTTGCCTTGTGGGCCAGCATGACTCCACCGGCTACGTCGCCGACTGCAAAAAGATGCTCGTCGGTTGTCTGTTGCCTGCTCATCGATCACGAATAAAACCCCGGCTGTCCAGCTTGACTCTGGTCTGCTCCAGGGCCAGAGTCGTCGCTGTTGGGTACCCGGCCGATGGCAACAAGGACCCGGTCAAAACGGTGGTGTTCCATTGTCCCGTTAAGCTTAAAATCGACATCCACTCCATCGTTGTCCTCTTCCATCCTGTCCAGCTCTACTCCGAAATGGATGGCCGAAAACAGCTTGGACAAGTCTTTTTTGCAGAGGCTGCACCAGATCGGCGTCAACCTGCGCAAGCAATCGCTCTTCGCGCTCCACCAGGGTCACCTGACTGCCAAGCGTGGCATAGACCGAGCCAAGTTCGAGGCCGACATAGCCGCCTCCGACCACCAGTAGGCTTCTTCGGTATATCCGGCAGGGTCAGGGCGGCGGCGGAATCCATGATCCGGCTTTCCGGAGTAAACGAGATTCCCGGCAGCTCAAGGGGCCGGGAACCGGTGGCGATAATTCCGTGTTTGAAGCGTACACGGCTGATTTCTGCGCCTTCGAGCCGGACCGTGTTGGAACTGTCAAATTGGCCATGCCCTGGACAAGCAGGACGCCGCGCTGTTTGGCAAGTTTAACCAGCCTCGGCCATCGAGTCGACCACCTGATTCTTCCAGGCCCGCATGGCGGGAAGATCAATTTGCGGTTCGGGAAAACTATGCCCATTCGTTTCCGCCTGCCCGGCATCGTGGATCAGTTCGGCTTATGTGAAGTAAGGTCTTGGAAGGAATGCAGCCTTTGTGCAGGCACACCCCGCCGGGTCGCGGAATCGGATCGACCATGATCACGTCCAGGCCCAGATCGGCCGCCCGAAAAGCGGCGCCGTAGCCTCCGGGACCGGCTCCGATTACCAGCAGGTCGGTGTTCATTTCCATGTCGCCCATTACCATAGTTCTTCCCCGTACCGTCCTTAAATCATGGTGATAAGAAGTTCGTCGGGATCTTCCAGGGCGTCAATCACCAGCCGCAAAAATCGAATGGCGTCGGCACCATCGACCACCCGATGGTCAAAACAAAGGACAATAGGCATGATCAGGCGGGGGGCGATCTCATGCCTGCCGCGGTCGTCGGTGATAACGGCCGGCTGCATCCGCCCCTGGCCCAGGCCGAGGATGGCCACCTCCGGATGGTTGATGATGGCGGAAAAATGACTGCCGCCAAGAGCCCCGGCGTTGGTAATGGTAAAGGTGCCGCCCTGCATCTCCTCAGGACTATGCGTTCCGGTGCGGACTCTGTTAATCGCGCCATCCATTTCAATGGCCAGTTCCTTGATGCTTTTGCGGTCGACGTCCCGAATGACCGGAACCATCAGACCATTTTCGGTATCCACTGCAATGCCGATATTGAAAAATCGCTTGATGATGATTTCCTGCGCCTGCAGGTCAAGACTGGCATTGAAGTAGGGGTAATTTTTCAGGGCGGTGGCTACCGCCTTCATGGCAAAAATCGTCATGGTCAGCCTGCCGCCGGCCGACTTCGATTTCCTTCTTATGCTTTTGCCGGAAGGCTTCAAGCCTGGTGATATCGACAGTATCCTGGCAATGGACATGGGGAATCTGGGTCCAGGAATTGCCCATCTGCTTCGCTGTGGCTCTCCGTATGGAACGAAACGGCAGCCGTTCAATCTCTCCCCATTTGCTGAAGTCCGGCAGAGGTTTCTGACCTTGCGCAGGAGAGGGGGCGGCCTTGGGCAGATCGCCAGACGCTGGTTTCCTGCTGCTGCAGCTTGCGATTCAACAAGCTGCCGGTTCGGCTAACATGGGCTTCAACATCCTCTCTCGTGACAATACCTCCGGAGCCGGTAGGGGTGACTTCATGGAGATCGACACCAAGTTCCCTCGCCAGTCGCCTGGTGGAAGGTGAGGCGGGGACCGGTCTTCGTTTCTGTTCCTGGGTCCGGCGGCTTCTGTTCTGCAGCCGTTGCTTTAGCTTTTTCTCCGGTTTCTTTGGTCGGAGGTTGAACTGGTCCCTCTGTCCTGTCCGCTGTAAAGGTTATCAGACATCGCCGACAACGGCCATATCCCCTATCTTCACCAGAACCTCACTGACTGTCCCGGTATAGGGAGAAGGAATCTCCACGGCGGCTTTATCAGTTTCGATTTCCATGATAACGTCACCTTCCCGAACAGTCTGGCCCGGAGCGTACGGGAAGGGCCAGTATTTCCGCTTCATGCACACCTTCTCCGAGATCCGGTAACCGAAAGGATGTGGTCATAATTTCTCCGTAATTGATTATGTTTTATTGAATTCAAGGTCTTGCGTGCAGCATTGGCTGATCCTTTCAGCACTGGGGATGTAATGCTTTTCCCTGCTGAAGTAGGGGATGATCACATCAAAGCCGGTGACTCTTTCGATCGGTGCCTCCAGATAATAAAAAGCGCCTTCCATCAGTCTTGACACGATCTCGGCGCCGGCGCCGAAACTGCGGGGCGCCTCATGGACGACCACCGCTCGGCCGGTTTTCTTCACCGAGGCAACCATAAGGCTTTCATCTAAGGGCGAAATGGTGAGAAGATCAATAATTTCCGCCTCGATCTTGTCTTTTTCCTGCAGCTTTTCGGCGGCTTCGAGAGCCGGCCGCATCATGGCACCGTAGGCTATGATGGTCAGATCGTCGCCTTCGCGGGCAATGTTGGCCTTGCCGAGAGGCAGAATCTCTTCTTCCTCCGGCACTTCCTCGCGAAAGGAGCGATATAATGCCTTGCTTTCGTAAAAGATTACCGGGTCGGGATCGCGGATGGCACTGACCAGAAGGGCTCTGGCATTGCGTGGACCGGAAGGGATGACCATCTTCAGTCCGGGGGTATGCGCCCAATAGGCTTCGCGGCTTTCGGAATGGTGTTCCAGTGCCCGGACGCCGCCGCCGTAAGGGGCGCGCATGACCATCGGCACGGCCAGTCTGCCCCGGCTTCGCCAGCGCATGCGGGCCGCATGGTTTTCCAGTTGATGAAAATTCTGGTAGGAAAATCCGGAAAATTGAATTTCGCAGACCGGTTTCAGGCCGTAAGCCGCCATACCTATCGACATGCCGACGATGGCCGATTCCGCAAGCGGGGTATCCATGACTCTTTTATTGCCGAACTGGTCTATCAGATGGTCGGTCACCCTGAATACTCCGCCGTCGCGGCCGATATCCTGGCCGAGAAGAATGACCGAATCGTCTTGTTCCATTTCCTGCCGCAGGGCCAGATTGAGTGCCTCGACCATTGTCATTTTAGCCATGATGACCCTCCCTCGTTTGCTCTTTGCAAGTTCACCTGCCAGTTCCGCTTTCTGTTTCTGCAGGGATGGCGGGAGTTCAGCGTAGAGATGATCAAACATATCGAGTGGCTCGCCAAGTTCTTTCATCTGCTGTTCCACCCGGTCGATGGCGGCCTGGATTTGCTGTTTCACTTCCTTAAAGCATCAGTGTACCCGCTTTCTGGCAGGATATTTTTTTCCATGCAGATATTTTTGATAACGAAGGAGCGGGTCTTTCAGTTTCCAGAGTTCCACTTCCTCCTCCGACCTGTATTTTTTGGGGTCATCGGCGGTGGTGTGCATCATGATCCGGTAAGTGACGCATTCGATAAAAGTCGGACCGCCGCCTTTTCTGGCCCGGTTAACGGCTTCCGAGGCTGCCGCATAGACCGCCAGAATATCGTTGCCGTCGACCTGGATGCCGGGCATGCCGTAGGCGATGGCCTTTTGGGCCAAAGTTTCGGAATGGGTCTGTTGGCTAAGCGGGACGGAAATTGCCCACTGGTTATTCTGGCAGATGAAGACCACCGGGCATTGATAGACAGCCGCGCAGTTCATGGCTTCATGGAAATCACCCTCCGAGGTTGCGCCATCGCCAAAAAAGGTCATGACAACCTCGTCGGTCTTGCGATATTGGGCGGCCAGGCCGATCCCGACGGCATGGAGAACTTGGGAGGCCACCGGGCACCGACATCGGCAAATCCTGCTGGTTCTCGGGAATGACAGTCCCTTCGTTGTAACCGCTATAGTAAAGCAGGACGCTTTCCATTGTCCTGCCCCGCATCATTTCCGCTGCTGTTTCCCGAAAGGAGGGTACCAGCCAGTCGCTGTCGCGGAGAACGGCCACGGCTCCGATCTGCGCGGCTTCCTGTCCTTTTATGGGAGGGAAAGTTCCGATACGGCCCTGACGCTGCAGATCGAGCATTCGCTCATCAAATCATCTTCCGAGCAGCATTGCTCGAAACATTTTAAGGTGTACTTCTTGGGGAATATCGGGTTCCAGCTCGGAATCGAGCTTGTTGTTTTCGTCCAGGATGGAGAGGTAGTCAATATCGTGTGCAAACGCGAGTTGTTTTCGACCCATAAAAAATTCCTTCAGAACTCCATTGAGAGAAATCAAGACAAATCATTCAATACAGCGCAGTCCATCTAACTTGAGAACGACTTCATCAATTAGTATATGCACATGATCGGTAATATCAATCGATGGAAATGGAATCAAGTATTGTTTTTATTATCGAATTATTCAAATTGCGACTTGAATGTCGCCATCTCCTCCCGCAGATTCTTCATCTCCTGGCGCAGTTCGTCTATCTGTTCCTGCAGTTCGTTTATGCTGTCATTTGCCGGTGCCGCTTTGGGGCGGATGATGGTTTCAGCAGGTTTTTCCTGCGGCATGCCGCTTAAAAGATGGGTGTAGCGGGATTCCTTTCGGCCGGGTTGCCGGGGCAGTTTTTCCAGCAGCTTCATGTCTTCCAGGTTGGTTATGGCTTTCTGGACCTCGTCAAGGCTGGAAAAAGTATACAGGCGGTCGGTACGGCTGCGGATTTCTCCGACTGTTTGCGGCCCGCGTAACAGAAGAATGCAGATGATTGCCTGTTCCCTGGAACCAGCTTCAATTCCTGTGAGAAAATCTGTTCGTATTTCGGGACCGGCTGACGTTGCTTTGCCTGATCAAGTTTTCGCTCCCGAAGACCGTTTAAGGCATAAACAACTGTTTCTTCGTCGTAGGCGACCACCGGATCCCGATTGGATTTCTGGTTGCAGGCATTGGTTAAGGCGTTCAGGGTAAGAGGGTAGTAGTCAGGAGTGGCCATTTCCTTTTCCATCAAACAGCCAAGTACCCGAACTTCGTCGTCTGTGAGTAAAATATCCATAAAATTGTCTCTCTTGTTTGCTTTTATCGAAGGTAGAAATTTAAAAATCGACTGATCCGGCTCAGCAGAGTAGAGGGCATTTCAAAGGTATTTATCAATATATTTCGATCCTTACTTCGGTGCGCGCCCGCCAGCTTGAAATCGGAGTAAAATTTTTTGCCGCATGACGGACAGGCCATGAGTATTCCGCCGATATTTATGGGAAATCGTAACCTTTGGCCGCATTGCGGGCATTCTTTTTCAGTATAATCAGTCATGGTTTCCGTAGGGTTCAGGGTTACTAATCCGGGTACTCAAGAGGAGAGTCACGGTAAAAAACCATTCAGCTGTCATCCGGGAGGACCGGCAATATGCTGCAATATGTTGTATGGAAGTATACCTGACATTCAGCAAAAAAAATCTTTAATTTTCCTTAACTTTAAAATTTAGATGTGATATCCCATATAATAACACGTTTTGAAGAAAGATCAGTTAAAGCGGCAAGTTGTCGGTATTCTGCAAGAATTTGTTGCGTTTTCTTTACCCGGCGCTGAAAAATCAAAAATTTTTAAAAATCAAAATCATCAAACAGTATGAGGAGAAGGCATGAAGCTTTTTAAGAATCTCAGGAATCAAGCAGGACAGGGCATGACGGAGTACATAATTATTGTCGCTTTAATCGCGATTGCCGCCATTGCAGGCTTTACCTATTTCGGCAGAACCGTTCGCAATCAGACTGCTGCAATGACCGAAGAACTTGCCGGCCAGGACGGCAGTGCGGAAGTTGGGCGAGCGCAGACAGCAGCGAGCGGGGCTAAAAGCGATGCCGCTAAGGACAAATCCCTGAAAGATTATGCCGACAGCGCCTCTGAGGTAGGCAAGTAAGCGTCCTGACAGATGTACCATCTTGTATTGATGATATAATTTATTTTATCTGCTCCCCGACCTACGCCCTGGAGCATTTTGTATATATTGTTTTCGCACTTCACACCACCCGGCCGTAAATGTTGCGAAGGTAACGGTAAGCCGGCTTAGCTGAAGCGAGAATTTAACGGTAAGATTCAGCATAGTCAGACACCCTTTATGTACCCGCCGGGATATACATCCACCATCTCAAATCAGCAGGGCCAGGCTTCCGTCTTTGTCCTGGCCCTGCTCGGTGTCGTTCTTGTCTGTACTATCTTTCTCTATCAGTCCGGTCATCTTACCAGTGAGAAGATGCAGCTGCAGAATGCAGCCGATGCGGCTGCTTTTGGTGCTTTGACCCTTGAAGCCCGATCACTCAACTTCGCAGCCTATACCAACCGTGCCATGATCGCCAATGAAGTGGCGGTCGGGCAGTTAATCGGTTTGCTTTCATGGACCGATCAGCTCACCCAGACTGAAGAATATTCAGATGTCTATACGGCTGCTATTGAAGTTGCCGGGGCAATAGTCGCGGCGGCCTTGGTTGAAACAGCAGGGATCGGCACCGGGGTAGTTGAGGCTGTTGTAAATACTATCAACACAATAATTGATACAGTTGCGGGAATCCTGACTGCAGTTGGTGAGGCTATGGAGGCAGTGCTTGACGCAATTGTTTCACCAACGGTGGGCGGGCTGTCACTTGTCAATGAGGTATATAGCGTCAGCCAGAAAATCTATCACGGCGCAACCTATGCCCTCGTGGTCAAGAACGTTTATCAGAGTCTGGATGATAATATTATCGGCAACAATTCAAGCAGGTCCGATGCCTGGAAAAAGCATCTCAGTGGTGCACAGCTGTCCGATCTCGGGGTTGTCGCACTGGTTGGTCACTTACCTTCTTTCTGGACCGGGTATACCACAACCTATACCTCCTCGACTGCTGCCAAGAAGAAAAAGAAAGCGGAGGAGGACAAGAAGAAAAAAGAGGAAAAAAAGAAGCAGAAAGAAGAAGAGAAAAAGAAAAAGGAGGAGGAGAAAAAGAAGAAGGAGGAAGAGAAAGCGGCAGATCAGGCGAAAGGCACCAAGGAGAACACCAAGAAGGACACCAAAAAAGAAGACAAGAAGAACGATAAGAAAGATCAGAAAAAAGAGAAGAAAAAGAAGAAAGCAAAAAAAAGCAAGAAGGATACAAACAACACAGGGGGCATGGGCCGGTTTGCCGCAACGGTGAGAGAAGCACGGGACCCTTTCACCAGTGGCGCTGAGTCCGATCCGAAGAACCGGGACTGGACCTTAGGCGTTGAACTCAGAATACATAAGAAAATCGATCTTCTTATTAAAACCATTCATCTTAATTTCGACCTCAAGTTTGGTGCGGAAAGTATGGGAGCATCAGAGCTTCGCAATAAAAGTGATACCTTTATCTGGTCGGCCACCGATACGGCTGTTGCCGGGACCAAGCTGAAAGTCTTCGGCAAATGGTATCCCTTGGGGCCGCCTGGCGCGCCGCTCGGCACCGGAGCCTTTCAGGCTCCGGAACGGGAAAAGGATCTTCTTATCGCAACGGATATGCTGCCCACCTTTCCGGAGGCATTGTATGGGAAGCGGACGCCGGAAGTGTATGGCGGCGCGGGAAGTGCGCCTCATGAGTTGGCCTGGATAGATGTCGGTAAAAGCATCGAAGAAGATCAGGTGGAGTCCTATAACGGCTTGAAACCATATCGAGATATGGCTGAAATGGACGAGAAACAACCGGGTAAATTCGCAATGCCGTTTGAAGCGCCCTTCTTTCTTGTCGGTGTCACCAAATCGCTCAAGGATCTAACAAGTAAAGGACCACGGTTTTCCGGCCATTTTGATCTCACCCGCTATGACGCCGATACCAACGTTGACAGGCTCGGTGCCATTGCCAAATCGGAGTTGTATTTCGCCAGACCGTCCGACCTTAACTATTTTGTAAGGAAAGATAAACAGAGGGAAAAAGCCAATGTTTTCAGTCCTTTTTGGCAAGCTAGGCTGGTTGATACAAGCGATACGGATCGCTTCATCGCGCTTGCGATGCAGCAGAAGGTTCTGTGGATGACGAAAAGAGAAAAAAGACTGATAGGTGGAGATAATCTCGACCAGGTTCTTAACGTCATAGACGATATTTTGGAAACAGTTGCCGATGTATTTAATCGAATAACCCGACTTTTTTTGTAAGAACGACATGGCGCTCACAGCAAAATACCAGAAGGGGCAGGCGGCCACCGAATTTCTCATAGCGGCGGTTTTTATACTGGTGCCTCTTTTCCTCATTGTCCCCTTGCTTGGCAAGTATATCGATATCAAACAAGCGGCAATTCAGAATGCGCGTTACCTGGCCTGGGAATACACCGTATGGTCCGGAGATGACGAAAGGGCCATGGCAGGAATAAAGGACAACCAGAGTGCGGGAAAAAAGAAATTCAAGGCAACGATAAAAGAGGGAGAAAATTATTTTTTTGGTGATCCGATATCCGCCTCGTATGGCAAATCGGATTCCTCGCTTCGACTCAATCCCCTGTGGAGGGACCATCACGGTATTTCTCTGCTGAATAATGCAGATATTACAGCAAAAATCAAAGAGCAACGAACTCCGGCTCCCGCGGGTCTCCTGGGAGAACTTTTTGAGGACGTGATACAACTGCTGGGAAAAGCGATTTCACTTTTTGGTCAACTGATCAGCTTTCTTGGCGGTCATGCCCAATTTGATGCCATCTATACCAAAGGATATTTTACATCAAAAGTCGATGTCGGCGTCAGGTCGCTGGACCAGATATTGCCCCGATCCGTCTCATCGAATGCCGGACAGAACAAACCGGCAACTCCTCTGGTGATTAAAGCCAAGGCCGCTGTGCAAACGAACAACTGGAATTCGGGAAGCAGGGATAATGCCACCTCGGAGAGCAAGGGGTTGGTCGTTAGTTCCGTGCTGTCACCGCTCTCTTCGCCCATTACAAAATTTATCGGCAAAATAAATAGGCTGCTGAGTAAAATTCCCCTGCTGGACTTTAAAATGTCGGTACCTCCGCAGTTCGGCTACGTCAAGGACGATCTTATCCCCTACGAGCACCTTGAAGGCAAGACGAAGAAACTGAAAAATAAATCCGGATTGTATTCCTATGAATAGTGACACTTTCTTCCAACAGAAAATTTACCCGGAATATCTGAGGCCTGGTCTATGTTTCCTGCTGTTGTTCTGGGTTGCCGCAATAGCCGGAATCCCTGGAGAAAGTAGGGCGGCCGTTGATATTCCATCGCCGGATTGGCTGGACAGGACGCCCATCGCAAACAACATGGTCATCAACGGTTTACCTTCAATGGTTTACTACTTTGAAACAAGCCGAAAGATGGAAGAACTGCTTGAATTTTATCGGCAAAGGTGGGATGAAAGTGCCGCAAAAAAAGCAGGGTATCGTGAGGCAACGGCTGGACCCTGGCATGTCATTTCAAGACTTGAAGGCCGATATCTCTTTACCGTTCAGGCGCAACAGAAAGATTCCTTTACTACAAAAGGCTACCTGGCAATAGGTGATCTGCAGGCTATAGACAGGCACAATGATCCGGGCAAAGGTGTTCCAAAGATGAACGGCAGCAAAGTTATCAACGACCTGACCAGTTATGATCCAGGAAAAAAGGGGAGGACGTTGATGATTGCCAACAATTTTTCCGTGTCCGGCAATAGTGACTATTACCGGAATTATTATCTCAGCCGTGGCTGGGGGCAACTGATCGATCAGGCGGGAAACGACTCTCAGGTTCTTGCATACAGTCGTTACGGCAAGGAGGCGCATCTGGTTATAACTAAAGCAGGCGGCTCGACAATGGTAGTGATGAATTTGATCGAGAATGATTGAGAAATCAAGATGTCAAGCAAAATTATGAACAACAATGGGTAATCGGGTTTTCAGGCGGAACAGGAGAATTCCTTTCCTGCGTGGCAATAAAGGACAATCGACGGTTGAGTACCTCATTGTGACCTTCGCGCTGGTAGCGGTTCTCATAAAAGGGCCCGGCATGTATCATACGGTAACTCATACGATGCAGAATAAATACCACAGCTATAGCTTTGGTATCGCAGTCTCGGATCCGCCTCGCAAGGCTTTTGATGATGCGGTCGACAAGGATTTTGAAAAAGTTAACAAAGCTGTCGATTCTCTGGAGGAAATTAAGCGTTTGATAAACGGTACGATCATTCCCGACATCAAAAAAGGAGAGCTGCCTTCCTGGGATAATGTCAAGAAATTTGGAGAGCTAATTAAAAACAAGATTTTCTAAGAATAACTACAACGGAAAAAGTGATCATCAAACATGGCGGACAACGATCAGAACAGTACGAAAAACAAGACACGGAGATTGTTCAGCGCGGCGGTAATTTTTGCCCTGTTGGCTGGGCTGGGAACAATGGTTTACCTGAAGCTCCTGGAACACCGCTTGGAGGAACGGCTGGCACCGGCGGAAAAGCAAATGATGCGGGTAATAGTGGCAACCACCGATCTGCCTATAGGGAGTAAGGTCGATTCTTCGACCATGGCGGTGAGACAGGTTCCCGCTGAATATGTCAATAAAGATGTGATAACCCCCGACATATTTGAATCAGTCGATGGTGCCGTTTTGGTCAAACCCCTCGGCCATGGGAAAATGCTGAGTCAGGAATATATTAACCTGAATATTCCCAAGGATTTTTCCGACACTATCCATGTGGGGCATAGAGCGATCACCATTCAGGTCGATGAAATAAATTCAATTTCGGGCCTTATCCGTCCCGGTAACTCCATAGATCTGTATACCCGGCTGCAGGCCGGCAATGTTCCCGGCATGGAGGGGGCCGACACGGGCGAGGTGGTTATACCAGTCCTTGAAGATATCTTCGTACTGGCTACCGACCATCACTCAGCCCGGCCGAACGAGGACGAATTCAAGAGTCTGAATCCCGAAGATCATCGACGGAGCTATGATACCCTGACTCTGGAGGTGACACCGACCGAGGCCGCACTGATCAGTATCGCTGAATCGCGGGGATCTCTTGTCGCCTCACTGCGAAATGGAAAAGACACCGCCGGCGTACTTTTTAAACAGGTAAGTCTTGCCGATCTCGTTGCCCACTCAGGTGAGCTGTTGAAGGAAGCGATCAGTAAGCGGGACAACAGAAGCCTCGCCGGAGTCCATGTCGACAGGAACGGCCGCCTTGTCACCAAGGACGGTATTGTCATAACCGATCCCGGTATTCACATGAATAAAGCAGGGCTGCTGGTCAACAAGGATGGTACTGTGCTTTCCGGTCGTGATCTGGTGGTCGGCGAGGACGGCAGGCTCTGGACCAAGGATGGAAAACCGGTTAATGCGGAAAGTCTTGTCGCCGGCAGGAACGGCACTCTGGTGGACAAGGATGGAAACGTTGTCGGAAGTAATGGTTATCAGACCGTGAAAGGCGGATTTTTGGTGGATAAGGACGGCCACATTCTTACCCACGACGGACGGTTGCTGAACGGAGTGACAATCGGCAAGAATGGAAGGGTTCAAACGAAGGACGGCAGGGTGATCACTGCCGACGAGCTGACCTTTGACAAGAACGGTACGGTGCGTATCAGATCAGCTCAGGAGTCACCAATGACGATGGATGCTGACGGCAATCTGCGTACCCCGGACGGAAAGATCGTCGCAGCAAAGGATCTGGTAACGGTCGGACCGGATGGCGTAGTCCGATCCAAGGATGGGAAAATTCTTGCAGGTGTGACCGTCGGCAAAGATGGGCAGCTTTATTCCGCCGACGGTAAAAAAATGAGCGCTGCCGATGTGATGATGGCGGCGGGTGGTTTCACTCCCAAGGCCGATGGCACCATTGTCGACAAGAACGGGAAAATCTATACAGCGAAAGATCTGGTTACCATCGGCGCGGACCGTAAAGTCAGAGCCAAGGACGGGACGATCATTGAGGGAGCGTATATGGATCAAGCCGGCAACCTCAGGAATAAGGATGGTTCCCTGTTGACTGCCCAGGACGTTGTCAGACAGAGTGGGGTTGCCGGGGCAACCTCGGGGCAGGGAGCGATCCTGGCCGGAGTCACCAGTGACGAGGCTCCTCGTTTCGCTCAGACAATCGGTATAGGTGATAAGTCTGTACAGCTGAGCACCTATGTTCCCTATGAAGTGGAATATATTGTCGGCGGCGGCAGCGATGGCACCGCCAAGAGCTTCAAGGTTCAGATAGACGATGAAAAAACCGCCGACAATAACAACAAATAGACAACTTGTGGAAAACCTCGCCGGATTAACCATGTATTCATTCAGGATAACATCAATGAGAGTAAAAACCTTACAAGCTTGGCTGAAGCCGATCCACATTCAGCAGAATTTCCTGCCGATTCTTCTTCTGCTTATCGCTTTTTTGCTTCCACATGAAACGGAAGCCAAGGAAATCGTTTCAATGTATGTGGGGGAAGTCCGGGTTATGGAGATGGGCCCGATCGAACGGGTGGCAATAGGAAATCCCGCAGTTGCCGGTAATTCTATATTGCCGCAGGGACAGCTGGTTGTTCTCGCTAATGCGGTTGGCGTGACGACCATGCATATTCGGCTGAAAGACGGCAGTGAGAAAAATTTTGACGTCGCTGTCAAGGAAAAGCAGGTTATGGACAGTTATAAGGAACTGGCTCGTCTGCTTGTCGATATGCATGGGGTCAAGGTAACCAAAAACGGCGACATGATAGTGATTCGCGGCAATATCTCAGTTCATGACAAGATTCGCTATGAACGTATTCTGGCACGCTATCCAAACGTTCTCGATCTGGTAACGGCACGAGACACAACGGCTGATATTTCAACGTTGTTATCGGATGTGCCGGGCCTGACCGTCCGGGAGATTGGCGGTTACTCGGTCCTTTCCGGGGAAGTGAGCGACGAATACGAGAAGGTCATCAATATTGTCGAGGGCAAGTACCCCAATATTCTCAATCTGACGAGGGCGCAGACAGCGGTTGCCGGGAAGATGGTCTACATGAAGGTTCAGATCATGGAGATCAATAAAAAAATCACGGAAGAGCTGGGAATTAACTGGAATATACTCAAGGGAATACCCGGCCCTTCCTTTGAATTCGGTCTGGAAACCCATCGACAAAACAGCTCGATCCTCAACACCAGCCAGTTTGACGTACCAGGTTCGCTGACAAAATCCGGGCAGAAAAATCTCACCACCGCAACCGGTTATTTTGGTATAGCCACCGGGATAAGTTCGGTGCTCAATCTCTATGAGGGCACGGGCGACGCCGTCATTCTTGCCGAGCCGAGGTTGAGCGCACGGTCCGGAGGATCTGCTGAATTTCTAGCCGGTGGTGAGTACCCTGTACCGACCAGTAATTCGCTCGGAGCAACCAATGTCGAGTTTAAAAAATATGGAATTACCCTCAACGTCGCACCGGTCGTCGACGATCAGAATAATATTCTAGCGCATATAGAAACTGAGATAAGCGAGGTCGATGACGCAACGCAAGTTAACAAAATTCCCGGTGTTCTGACTAGAAGAACGAGCACGGATGTCAGCCTGCGGGCGGAAGAAACTTTAGTCATTTCCGGCCTGGTTCAGGATATGGCCAATAAAACTTATGACAATGTGAAGTGGCTTAGTGAGATTCCGGTCCTTGGGCCGCTCTTTAAATCGAAAGAATTTAAAGATCAGCGAACCGAGTTGGTCATTTTCATCACGCCTTTCATCTACGATGCCTCTTCTCCGCTTAATACCAAAAACCTGAAGAAGGGTGAAGAAATTCGCCAACACCTCAACGAGATTGTCGGCGGAAAGAAATTGCTCGAATAGAAAGATGGAGCTTTCGTCTCCTGGGCATGATAGGCGGCGATGGAATGAGTTGCTTTAACATCAATCAGAAGAAAAGACGCATGTTTGATATCATCATAAAGGATAGTAAAGGTAATTTGCTCGACACCAGGAGGTGCGAGCTTGGCAATTGCACCATCGGCCGGTCCGGAAAAAATTTCATTCAGCTTAAGGGATGGCGTATTGCCGGTTCGCATGTCCATTTCACGGAAAAAAATGATGGGGTGTTTGTCTCTGATATTTCTGCTGGGATCGGCACCATTGTTAACGGCGAGGGCGTGGTGAATTTTGGACCGCTGCTGACCGGCGATGAGATAAGCATCGGTAATTATCGGCTATCGATTGTCCAGGACAAGGTAAAGACACCTGTTGTTCGTCAACCCTTGAAAGCAGAGGAATATATCTCTTCGCCGGAACAGGCGGCTCGACAGTTGCCTCGGGAGGCAGACAGGCAGGAACATATAAAGGTCGGGGTAAGGCAGCAAGTGGCGGAGGAGGAAAACCCAGTTGTCGTACCGGATCGTTTTGTGTGGCATAAACGTATTCATGAAAAGCTGATGAATGCAATGGATATAAGGCGCACCGATGTTGAATCCATGAATCAGACGCACCTGACGGAGACGGTGGAGGTTCTGATTAACGGCATAATCGAGGAAATGGACCAGGAAATTCCCAAAAGTCTTGACCGGGTCAGACTGGCGCGAGAGATACGCAACGAAGCAGTCGGCCTCGGACCCCTGGAAGATTTTCTGGCTGATGACTCCATCACCGAAATCATGGTCAACCTCTATGACGATATCTACTATGAATCGCGCGGGAAGCTCCATAAATCCGAGGTTACCTTCAGCAGTAACGATGCTGTTCTCTCGGTCATCGAGCGTATCATCTCCCCTTTGGGACGGCGTATCGATGAGAGTTCGCCAATGGTTGACGGCCGCCTGAAAGACGGCTCCAGGGTCAACGCCATAATTCCGCCGCTGGCCATCAAAGGGCCGTGTCTTACTATTAGAAAATTCTCCAAGAAGAACCTGACCACTCAGGATCTGATCGGCCATGGCTCCATTGCCCCCAATATCGTCCGTTTTCTGGAGACCGCTGTAGTCAACCGAAAGAATATTATTATCTCCGGGGGAACCGGCAGCGGGAAAACGACCTTTCTCAATGTTCTTTCCAATTTTATTCCTCATTCTGAGCGGATCGTTACGGTGGAGGATTCGGCGGAACTTCGCTTGAATCAACCGCATGTGGTTTCCCTCGAAACCCGCCCTCCGAACATGGAAAACAAGGGAGCGGTGGTAATTCGCGATCTGGTCAAGAACTGTCTGCGCATGCGGCCGGACCGGATCGTCGTCGGCGAGTGCCGTGGCGGTGAGGCCCTGGATATGTTGCAGGCTATGAATACCGGCCATGACGGCTCGCTGACCACGGTTCACGCCAACACTCCGAGGGATGTCATTTCCCGGCTGGAGGTCATGGTTATGATGGCAGGGATGGATCTGCCTGAGAAAGCCATTCTCGAACAGATTGCCTCCGCAGTGCATGTTATCGTCCAGCAGTCACGATTTTCGGACGGCAGCCGAAAAGTCACTCATGTCACTGAAATAACCGGGATGGAAAGCGGCGTGGTGCAGATGCAGGATATTTTCGTCTACAAACAAAAGGGGCTGGATGGGGATGGCCGGGTTGTCGGGGCCTTTCACGCGACCGGCCGGGTTCCTGAATTCTACGAGGATCTGAAACAGCGTGGCCTCGATGTCGACTTGAGTATATTTGAGGCAAGCCTATGATCGCTAAATTTGTTATAGCCGTTTTCGTGGCTGTGTCCGCGGGAATTTTTGCCTGGCTCTTTTTTCGGCAGATGTATGATAAGCTCGCCTATTATAAGGAAGTTTTTTCGGAGATGACTACCAATAAGTTCTCTGAATTATTCCTTTTTGTCGATGTTTCCAGGTATTTTTATTTTTACATTTCGGTTGTTCTGATCGTCCCTGTCATCATCGCCGGTTTGTTTGGGAACATATTGATCGCGCTGTGCTCCTTCCTGGCGCTCATATTTTCCCCGTACATCATCCTGAAAATCCTGATCAAACAACGCTTGAAAAAATTTGAACGCCAGCTGCCGGACGCCCTGGTCATGCTTTCCGGCTCCCTCAGGGCAGGGGCGAGTTTTTCCATTGCCTTGGACGGACTGATCAAGGAGAGTCCGGCCCCGCTGAGCCAGGAGTTCAGCTTGCTGGTCCGTGAGCGCATGCTCGGGGTTGATATGGATACCACCCTGGAAAATATGGAACGCAGGCTCCCGCTGGAGGACCTGTCCATGTGTTTGTCGGCAATACGTATTTCCAGGGAAGTCGGCGGTGATCTGGCGGCGACACTGGAAGCCCTGGCCGATACCCTGCGCCGCAAACTGACCATGGAAGGGAAAATCGCCAGCCTCACCGCCCAGGGAAAACTTCAGGGAATCGTCATGAGCAGCCTGCCGATATTTTTAATGCTTGTTTTGCTAAAACTTGAGCCGGATACCATGAAGTTGATGTTTACCACAAAGATCGGCTGGCTCGTGCTTATGATGATATTTTTCATGCAGGTTCTGGGCTTTCTTTCAATACGCAAGATTACGGAGATTAACGTATGATCGGCTCCGGCATGTTCGTTTTCGTTCTCAGCCTGTGCGTGTCCTTATCAGTCCTGTGTACTTTTATAGGCCTGCTGCATCTCAGCAGATCGGTTCCGGAAGAGGATCGGGAATTTATGGACCCGCTTCCACCGCTGCTGGATTTTGTTTGGCCTCTTGTCCGCATCATTGCCTATTATGGTTGTTCCCTGCTACCGTATTCCTACCTCAAGGGTGTGGAAACCCGGTTGCGGAAGAATGGCGTCTCTTACATGATGATGGCCGAGGAGTTTTTTGCCCTTCGTCTCGTGGCGGCTTTCAGTGCCCTTGCTCTTGGGTATATGACGATTAAACTACTGAGTGAATGGAACCCCCTGCTCTTTATCGTTTTACCGGTTATAGGCTTTTTTTATCCCGATATCTGGCTGCGCGATATCCGCAAAAAACAGGTTGACTCAATTTTGCGGACCTTGCCGACTTATCTTGATTTTATAACCATGGCAGTCCAGGCCGGTCTGAATTTTTCCGGGGCGATCGAGCAGGCCAGGAAAAAGGCGCCCGCCGGTCCGCTGGTAAACGAATTCGGCATTGTTTTGCGGGATACCCGGTCGGGAGTGCAAAGAGCCAAGGCTTTGCAACGTATGGCGGAAAGGCTGGACATTCAGGAAGTAACAAGTTTTGTCAACGCAGTAGTCCAGGCGGAAAAAATGGGCTCCAGCCTGGCCGGTGTCCTGCGGATTCAGGCGGATCAGCGCCGTAGCGAACGTTTCCAGCGAGCCGAGAAAAAGGCTATGGAAGCACCGGTTAAACTTGTCGGCCCCCTGGTTATTTTTATTTTTCCAACGACGTTTCTGGTCCTGGCTTTCCCCATTTTCATGAAATTTTTAAATGAGGGCATGTTTTGATCGAAGGACAGGTTTTTTGCCGCAACAGGCCGGAGATATTCCTGCCGCGAGTGAGAAAAACGACATCAATGTTTGACAGAACCAAGGGCTTATTGGGCTGCAAATCTCTTTTGCCGGGTGAAGGGCTGCTTCTTGCTCCCTGCAATTCCATTCATACCCTTTTTATGCGTTTTCCAATCGATGTCGTTTTCTTGAATAAAAAAAACAGGATAACAAAAATCATCCGCACGATGAAACCGTTTCGCTTTGGTCTGGCACTGGGCGCATCCTCGGTTCTGGAGCTTTCGGCCGGACAGGCGGAGAGAAGTGGAATAGCACCTGGAGATCAACTGATATGGGAGAAAACAGTATGACCAAGTTTACGAATCTGTTGGTACTTGTGGGGCTTATACTCTTTTTCGTTTCCGGTTGTGCCAAACCGGATTTGACAGCGACGCGTCAGTTGGCGTTCGAGGCGTATCAGGCCGGTGACTACACTGCCGCGGCCGACAAGTTTCAAGTACTTGTTACGGAAATACCAAAAGATGCGGATCTGTGGTTTCGTCTGGGCAACTCATACGCCAAATCCAAAGCTCCTCAAAAAGCGATCAACGCCTATGAAAACGCGTTGCTGCGTGATCCGAAAATGGCTAAGGCCTGGTATAATATGGGCTTAATTTATCTTCAGGAGTCGCTTAAATCTTTTGTCGATATGGATTCCTATGTTCCCGCGGATGATCCCGTGGCAATCCAGGGAAAACATATGCGAGAAGGAATTTTTTCACTGCTTGAAAATCCGGGCGAAAAGCATGATACCCAGGACTGAAATTTCGGAGCGGGGCCCCGTTTTTTTCAGTATCTTCAAGTCCCGGGCCGGGCAGAGCATGGTTGAGCTTCTTGTGGTTCTGCCGGTCATGCTGCTGTTGATCTTGGCGACCATTCAGTTTGCTCTCATCTATCATGCAAAAATCACCTTGAATTATGCGGCGTTTGAGGGAGTCAGGGCCGGTACCTTGAATTGCGATAAAAAATATCAGGATTATGACAGAAGGTGTACCTCGGATGTCGGGCAATTTGATGCGGTCAAAGAAGGTTTTGCCCGGGGGCTGGCTCCTTTGTACAGCTATTATGAACCGGATGCAAAAGAAAGAGCGAAGTTGAAGAAAGCGGCGGGAAACCAGGTTGAAGCCTATCAACAGGGCCGGGCCAGGATTTTTAAGGAATTTGATGCCAAAGCCGAATATATCAGGATTGAGCGTCTTAATCCGACGACCCAGGCTTTTGCTGATTTTGCCACGGACGAGGTCATTCCCAACGACAACCTGATGTATCGTTCCAAGACCAGTAGCGGCGGTTCCAGGATGTCGATACAGGATGCCAACCTACTGCATCTGCGTTTTACCTATTGGTATCCCCTCTATGTTCCCTTTGTTAATAAATTGATGTTTGATAAGTTTATCTGCTGCAAGGGTTTAGGGAAAAACTCGTTTTGCAAATGGGCGGACGATCCGATCTGTCAGGGCGATGAACCTCGCATCCCTTTGACCTCTACCGCAATCATGCGCATGCAGACACCGGTCGAAAACAGCAAGGAGTATTATACTCCTCAATAAAATATTCTTGAAACGCTTGAGAAAACCCTCACCTATAAGGGCGGGTGTGGAATCCGCCCCTTCCTCGACCCGCGCATCACCTGAAGTCCTCCAAAAAATCCTGCAAAAAAGTTTCCATCCCGGCGTGCGGTAGTGGTTGATCCGGGATAAGGCCGGGGGTGTAACCGCGCTTTCGAAAGGGGACCAGCAACTTCGAATTCCGGCTGATAATATGCACCGGAACCGACCAGGGTTCACCCGCGTCTGTCAGCTGCAGGTTGGGTTGGTGGTCTCCCATGATTATGATCAGGGTGTCGGCGGAAATGAATCTGGCCAGGTAATCCCCAAACACTGTAAATTCATAATTCAGGGAATGGAGATAGGCACCTCCCGCATTTCTCAGATCAGGCCAGTAGATAGGATAGGTGATCGGCTGCCGGTCATTAAAGATGCCGCCGTCACCGATAGTTTCCCAATTGTCAATGAACTGCGGTTGAATACTGAAAGCCGCATGGCTGCTGATCAGGACGTAACGGATGAAGAGCGGCCGCTCACGTTTCAGGAATTCCCGGCGATGCACCCAATCGAGCACAAACTGATCCGGCATGGGTGCCCAGCCGAAGGTTCGACCCCGATAGTTGAATTGCCGGGCGTAGTAGGCCTGTTGGTAACTGAATTTTTTCCCTTCCGGAAACGCAAAACGGGTTCCGGGCATCACCGAGACGGTGCGGTAGCCGCTCTTGTTGAAATAGGAGGCCAGGGAAGGCAGGGAGGAGTGCAGCAAGACTTTGTCCTCGATATCTTTTTCCACCCGTACCCCGAATTCCAGGGTGCTGTGGGCCAGCCAGGACGAGCCGCCGTAGGTCGGGGAGTCCAGGTAGGAAGAGACCGCCATGAAACCGTTTTCGTCGAGGATTCTTGAAAAGGTAGCCATCGTGGCCTCCATGGTCTGTCGATAGGCGGGCCGGACAAAAACGGTGCGGCCGTAGGATTCGACCACGAAAATCAGCACATCGGCTCCTCCAAGTCCTTGCAGGCTGGAGGGACCGAACTTTCTGCGGAGGGCGGTCTGCTTTATTAGGGCGGCGACGGCCTCGATTTGTTGCTGCTGCCACCGAGCGGAGAGAATTTCCCTGCCAAAACGGGTGATGACCGGCGCTTTGACCGGCACCTCCCGGACCAAGAGGCCCGAGCCGAGAAGAACGCCCGAGCCTAGCAAAAATGCCCAGCGAAGCTGCTTGTGTAAAAGTCCTTTTGTCGCTATCTGGAAGGCGTACCAGCTTGAAACGATAACCGCGGCAGCCACTGCCGTAGCACCTGTCGCGATCAGGAGAAATTCCCCTTGCTGGGCGGTTGTCTTGAGCAGGTCATAGAGCCCGAAAAGGTAGTGGGAATCAATAAAGAGATTGAAGGGCCGGTTAAGAAACATGGGCACGGCGGTATCGCCGATGCGAAACAGGCGTAGCACAAGAAAAAGCAGCCAGATCGGCAGCGTGGTATAAAAGAGCAACCGTCTGCTGAAACAGGCCGCAAGCGCAAGCGGAACAAGCAAGAGCCAGACATCGGTCGAGGGCTGCAGCAGCTTCCAGGAAAAATAACGGTCGGCCGGGTAGTTGAAGTTCAGCAGGATGCTACAGAAAAAAAAGGCGGCAGTAAACTTTGCCAGTGCCGGGAGCAAGCGTCTCTCGGCCTTCATGGCAGGCGCCGGGCCAGGAGATCGAGGTGACGGGCCAGAAAAGTCAGTTTCCCGGTTTCGATCTGCCGGTGCCGGCTTCGGGTCCAGGTGTCCAGCTTGTCAGGCGCTTTGGTTTTGCCGCGAAGTTCCTGTGCCACCGTGGCAATGATTGCATGCAGGAAGAAGGTCTCGTTCTTCGAATAGCCGTGGTTTCGTGGGTGGATGAGCCAGTCCGAACTTCCGGCAGCCAGAAGTTCCAGGCTCGGACGTTGCAGGAATTGCAGCAGTCTCCGGCCGGTGTGGCTTGCGCCGGACAGCCGCGTCTCCATTGAGGCATGGTAAGCCTCTATAAACTCTTGCTCGCCGGCTAATTCGGGCATAAATAGTGTCTCTCCATCGAAATTGCAGGTCAGGTAGGCAAGCCCCTTTTGTTTCAAGCGCGACAGGAGCTTTGGTAACACAGCGGGAAAGTCGACCAGATCAAGGACGGCATGGGCGATCATGAGATGAAATTCAGGAAAATCCGACCTGTCCGCCAGCTTTTCGGCAGGGACACGCGCAAGTGTAAGCGAAATATCGGCCGGTTCCATGCTCAATCGGGCTCGATAATCTTCGGCCCAGAACAAGTTGTGACCTCTCTTCTTTGCCCATTGCGAAAGGTGCTGACGCGCCGCCTTGAGTTGGACCGGGTCGCTGTCCGTGGCAACATAGTCGACTGAGCCGGTCAGCAACTGAAGGTCGACTATTCTTTCCAGCATGGTGCCGATGCCTGCGCCGATCTCAAGAATCCTCGTAGTCTCACTCCCCGTGGTCCGCGGCAGAGCCTGCCGGAGTGTTTCCCAGACGTGGTGATTGAGCGCGCGGTCATCAATTTCTTTTTTAGCTGCAAGGTAGCGGGAATCAAAGCTGTTGCCGCTTTCATCCATTACCGCCTGAGAGTGCAGGCCGCTATCGAGTTGCTGGTCATTCTCTTGCATCGCAATCCTCTGGAGCCGGTTTTTTTTCGGTCTTACGAGTTTATTAATTTCTTAAGAAATATGTCGATGGCCACGATACTGTCCTGCCAGGTCGGATGTTCGGCATACGTCGCGCAGGCGGCAAGCCCCATTCGCAGCAGTTCTTCCCGATCCCGGTGCAGGCGCATGAGCAGTGGCGTCAAACCAGCAAGATCGCTGGGTGCCAGAAGGAAGCCGTTCATCCCATGGCGAATGGTCTCACCCGCCGCACCATCAAGGCAGCCGATAGCGGGCAGCCCAAAGGACATAGCCTCCAGAATGGCAATGCCGAATCCCTCATAGGCATAGGGCATGCAAAAAATATGGCAGTTGCTCAGGACTTCGACCAGCTCGGCTTCCTGCAGAGGTCCCAGAAAACGCACCGAGTCCGGCCGGCCGAGTTGCCGTACGAGCTGTTGCGTTTTGGAGGTATAGGCGGGATCGAAATCGAGGCCGCCAACGACGGACAGGCGCCAGATTTCAGGATCGATTCCGGCCAGGGCTTTTAATAATGGCAACAAACCTTTTCTGGGAATCACATTGCCTAAAAAGAGCAGCTGCAATGGTCCGGCACGATGAGCCCGTTTGTTGATGGCTTCAGCGAAAAGCGATGTTCCGAAACGGTCTCCGGCAGGATAGGCGACAACCTCCGGGCGAGTGTGCTCAACCAGGGCTGCAACTTTGTTTCGAGTGGTTTCCGAGTTGTGGATAAATCCATCGACTGTCGCGAGAAAGCGCCGTTCCGCCAGAGAAAACAACACATTCTGCCAATGCCTGCGTGGTTCATCGGACAGTATATGATGGACCAGGGCCACAAGAAGCGGACCGGATTTGCTGTGGAGCCGTCTATTGACAAGAAAAAGCGATGGATGACAGAGTTCATCCTCAATAAGGATGTCGATTCCCCCGGAAAGCAGGCGCCGTAAGAGATTTGGAGAAAACCCGAGCCACAGCCGTTTGAAATACCAGCCTGAGGATAAATCGATCACTTTCACGTCATGGCCCAGCTTTCTCAGTCCTTCAACCACAATCCGGTCATAGAGATAACCGCCGCTGAGCGTGTCCAGGCTGCCGTAAATAACAAAACCGATTCGCATCAGAGGCTAGTGCGGTAGGAGGTCCAGGCGATGTCGTCTTCCCGGATGATGACACAAAGCGCTGCCAGTCTAAAATAGGCGAACTTCGTCTTGAAAAGGCCGTGGAGAATGGTGGCCAGCCGCTCGATGCTGGGGTTGGTGCCTGCGAAGGCGGCAAGCGTGTTTAAGGTCTTGCCCTGAAATTCGGCCACGACCTCGTCCAGATGACGCTTCACTTCGACAATATCCACCAGAAAGCCATGCCGGTCCAGCTCATTTTTCTCAAGGACCAGTTCCAGCCGGTAGTGATGCGAATGCTCGATATTCTCCTCTCCCCAGTCACCACCGATAAGGTAATGCCGGGCACTGAATTCGCGTGTTACTCCGAGACTATACATGATTCTCCTCCCTCCTTGATTTCGGAAGTCCCGTTTAGATAGTGATCGAAAATGACCTGGATCGTCTCACCGGGGCTGCGATCAATCAGCTCATAAGCTGAAGAGGAACCGGCCAGGGCGAAACGATGGGTGATACACCAGGATGGGCGAACCTGGCGCAACATGTCCCAGGCCAGCTGCAGACGCCGGCTGTTTGTCCATCGGCCGCTGAGTCCGGGAGCGAGACTACTCACCTGGGAACTGATAAGTGAAATACGGCCGCGATGAAAAAAAGAGCCCAGCTCCAGTTCAGCCTTTTTCGCACCATACCAGGAGCCGACCACCACCCTGCCGCTGAAGCAAGCGAGCGAAAGGGCGCTATTCAGTGCTGCCGGATCTCCCGAGAGTTCATAGACCAGATCTGCCTCTCCGCCCTGGCCGGGAACTTCTCCCAACCTGCTGAAAAAGGCTGGATCCGCGGGATCAAAACATTCTCCTGCTCCGAAACGAAGAGAGGCTTGGCGTCTTAATGGATGTGCCTCAAGGGTTGTCAGTGAGGCCAGCGGAAAACGGGAGAGCAGGGCGGTGGTGAGAAGGCCGATGATGCCCTGGCCGAAAACCAGGACCTTTTCTCCGATCAGGGGACTGCCGTCCAGCAGCAGGTTGACCGCCGTCTCCATGGCCGGCAGAAAAAGGGCGGTTTCATCATCCAGGTCATCCGGAATGGGATGAAGGGTCTCAGGTTTTACGCAGAAGAGGTCCTGGTGAGGCTGGAAGGCGAAGACCCGGCGGCCCAGCCAGTCATCCGTTACCGCTTCTCCCGTGGCAATTATCCGGCCGACTGCGCAATAGCCGTAAGCCAGGGGATAGGCAAAGGCTCCCGCCAGTGCCTCTATGGTGCTGTCCACCGGGACGCGCTCCGGCCACTGGCCCCGGTACACCAACATCTCCGTGCCCGGACTGATGGCGGAAAAGTGCGTCTGCACCAGGACTTGAGTAGCGGAAGGTTGCGGTGCGACTCCGACTTTTACCTTAACCCGGCCCGGCTCTGTGAATTCCAGACGATATTGCCGGTCGGGCCTTTGCTGCCTATTCATGGTTCCTGCCATTGAGGCCTTCCCCAAAGAATGATGTCGGAGCCGCAGGCTTGAAAGGTCATTGGATGAAGTGACAACATGCAGCCGTTGGCCACGGCAGACCGATCGAATACCGGCAGCCCTCCGACAAGGCGCGGGGCGATGGTGATAATCATTTGATCGACCAGACGCGCCTCGATAAAACTGCTGATGACCTGACTGCCGCCCTCCACCATGATGCTCCTGATGCCTCTTTTGCCAAGCAGATGCAGCAGATTCGGCAGATCAACCCTGTTCAGGCGGTCGGGGTGGCAGCGGATCACTTCCGCTCCCCGGTCCTCGACCACGCTGACCTGTGCGCGATTATTTTTGTTGGTACAGGCCAGCCAGCAACGGCGATCGGATCGGTCAAAAAGGCGGGCCTGCAAGGGGATGCGCAGATTGCTGTCAAGAACAATGGGTTGGGGACTCGGCCCCTCGACAAGACGGACTGTCAGCAGGGGATTATCAACCAGCATTGTGTTGATGCCGATGATGATGGCATCACAGGCTGCGCGGATGCGATGGGTTAAGACCATCGACTGATGGCTGCTCAAGCGAAGCTGTTCACGATTGCGGGTGGCGATGCTGCCATCCACGCTCTGGGCATAGGAAACAGTGACCAGGGGACGGCGATGGCGGGCCAGGAAGTTTCCGGACAGCGTCGGCAATTGGTCAAACCATTCTTCCTGGAAGCAGCTGAAGGTGGTGTCTGTTGTCGTCGGGGCGGGAGCCCGCCGGTTACGGTGGTACGCGGTGCCTTGAGGCAGAGCTTCGTCCATGGGTCTCCTTTGACGGCGGCGCAAAAGTTCCGATTTGATGCGGTAGCACCAACTCATGCACATGCGGCACTTTTCATGCCGCCATGTCCGAGTCGTCCGCTTATTCGCAGGGTCGGCCGTTTTGCAGAGCCATCCTGTTGTTATTTCAAGAGATCGTTTGTACCATATTTTTCGGAGTGATCCTTTATGATACCGGCCTTGCCGCGACAAGTCAAATACTTCATTGTCAGGCCCAGACCCGTCAAACTGAAAAGCAGGTCACGGGAACGAATGATCAGGCAAAAACCAAGTCCAAGTCCACTGCCAAGTCCAAGGCTATCGGTCAACCAGGGCAGGGCAGATTCCAGAACTCCGATACCTGCGGGAAGAGGTGTGTAAAAGGCCAGCCTTGCAACCATAACCACCGCGAGTAAGTGGGAAAACGATAAGGGAAAGCCCAGGAAATAAGCCATCAGCCAAAATTCGACGAAGACTCCGAGCCAGTGACCGAGAGAAAAAAGATTGGCCAGGAGGAACCGGAGGCGTTGTTCACGAAAGAGGCGTTCGGCCATGGTCTCTCCCTGGTGGATAATATCCAGAAATGGCCAGGGCGTATCCGGGCCCGATGAGAAACGGCCGAGATAAAACCTCCTGAATAGCACAGCAGTTCGGGTGAGAGGGTTTTTTCCCATAAAGAGAGCGGTCAGGATACAAAAAAACAGAGCCGGTACGGTAATGGCAAAACCCAGTCCCCAGCCCTCCATTACAAGACCACTTTGCCCAAAAATGAATCCGGGCAGGCACAGAGCCAGAACGACAAAGCTTGCCGCCAGCTCCAGCAACCTGTCCATAGCAACAGATAGAGTAGCTGTGGACAGAGTTATTTCGTGCCGGCGATGCAGGAGATACACTGACAGCGGCTCTCCCCCGAAATGAGGCCCTGGGGTAAGATAACTGACGGCGTTGGCCGCGAGGCGGTAGGCACATACTGAAGACAGATTAACCCGAGAATCGAGAAGTTTTAAAAGCAGCCACCACCTGGCGCTCATCAGGGGCAAAAGGAGCAGATTGACAGCGCCGATAATCAGCAATGCAAAAAGCCCGATCCCGGCCAAAAGATGCCGGACTTCCTGCCAGGCGACTCCGGCCAGGGCGTGTCGGGCCAGCGCCAACCCGAGCAGGCAGAGCAGCCAATGGCGTCTTTTGAACAGCCAACGGCTGAATGCTGAATATCTGCTTGATTTTCTAAAGTTTCCTGTAACCTGCAAATTGTCGGCAGGAGGCTCTGCGGATGCAGTCATAGCGTCTCACTGTTCGGCATCAAGTTACTTTTACCGCGGCGATACAGGATCCTTTCTTCCGGCGCCCAGAGTGACATGATGCCGGTGCCGGTCAGCATCAGGGCGGCGGCAGCGCCGAAGACAATGAGTGTACTTGAAGATATGCCGAACGGTGATTGATTGCAGGCCAGCAGTAGAATCAAAAAAAGACTGGCGCTGCGGCCAATTATGCCGACGCCCGTTAAAAGGCAGCAGCTGAACAGCATAAGGTGAGCAGCATGCCGGGACAGCTGGGCCTGGTGCATGATAGAGTCAGAGAGCATCACCATGCCGCTTGCAAGAAGGAACAAGCGGAGCGCAACAGGCAATTTCAACACCACAGACCTTCCTATACTATCAAGGCTTGTCTGCTGACGGGCATCAGTGATAATCCGGCAGGAAACCACCAGCCAGTCCCTGACGAAGCCGATCAGCAGAGGCGTCATGAAAATATAGGCGGCGAGGAAGGTGAAGGATCGATGGAAGATCGGCAAAAGCGCCGTTGCCACCAAGCCCATCTGGCAACCGGCAATGATCCGTGCATAGGGCCGTGATTGGAGAACAACCATGGGCAGTCCGCGATTTTGCCGCTGCCGGATACTGAAAATAAATACATAATAGGCAAGTCCCACCAGAAGATAGATACCCGGCAGACGATCCAGAGTAATTGCCAGCAAAGATGCGGCCAGCAGCCCCGCGGCATCGGTTTCAATATCGAGGTGTTTGCCGAGTTCGGTATTTCGGCCCTGTTTTCTGGCAATCAGGCCGTCTAA
The DNA here is from genome assembly GCA_963728385.1 of uncultured delta proteobacterium. Taxonomy (GTDB): domain Bacteria; phylum Desulfobacterota; class Desulfobulbia; order Desulfobulbales; family Desulfocapsaceae; genus Desulforhopalus_A. Next base: position 29,336 of record CAVSJK010000007.1, on the reverse strand, counting down.
GAGATCGGCCAGGGAAATTCCGAGATACATTATTCCCGCTATCCAGCTCAAATCATAAAGTTCAGGCAGCTCCCGGGCATGAGGACCTGGGATATTATGGAGAACTACTACCGGCAGAAAACATGCCAGAGCGACGACGGCCCCGGCGCGAAAAATGGTAATCCAGTTGGCAGCGCCCAGGGTGCAAAAGAGCTGGTCTGCTTCAAATGGACGATGATTGCTTGCCAAACGGCGAGACAGCTGTGCTTGCAGGTAAGCCGCTATCGCTGGTCCCGGCAGCAAGGACGGAATGGCAAATGGTTCGTCCTTAAGAGTCGGCAGGCAGAGAAAAAGTGTCGGCAGCAAGGGAGAGAAAAGGATCACCGTCGCCCACCATGATTGCTGACGAAGCCGGGTGAGTGGTTCCTGGCCGTTTCCTTTTGGAAAATTGTCTGCATGATTATCGCCGGTGAACTCAGCAGGCTCTCTCATTGCAGCAACTCCGTCTGCAAGGTCGAAAGCGTCCTTCTGCTCAACCCCGCCTTATCCAGCAGATAGTCTTCGATGGTGCCGTAGGTTTTTTTCAGGTGAGCGAACATGGCAACAAGCGGTTCGGCTGCTGCCTGAAGGTAGAGCGCAGCCCGTTCATGCCCGATGCCCAGGGCTGCAAATTCGGCGAAGTAGGGCCGCAGCCGTTCGGCGTTGCAGACGTTTGAATATTCATGATCATGCAAAATAGACTCTTCCTGAACACCAAGGGCTTTCAACAGCAGTGCTGCACAGATCCCCGTCCGGTCCTTGCCTCCCGTGCAATGAAAAACCAGTGGCAGGTTGTGTGATGAAGCGATCAGTCCGAGCACTTTGCCCCACACCGGACCAAAATCGTCAAGGTATCTCCGGTAAAGATCGATAAAAAAATCCACAGCAAGCCAGGAATCATCTCCCGCCCGCAAACGATCCATGGCGATGGCCGGATCAAAGCCATCGGCCTGGACGGGAAGTGAGAGCAGGCGAATGGAACCGTCTTCCGGCAGCAGATCGGGGGCAAACTGCTGCTCGCGCACGGTTCTCAGGTCACAAACCGATTTGAACTCGAGATGCTGCAGAAGCTGGTGATCTTTCGGGGTCAACCGTGAAAGGTGGTCGGAACGGAAAACCAGGCCTTTCTTTATCAGTCGATGATCAGAGGTCACATGCCCCCCGAGGTCACGGAAGTTGACAGCACCCAAAAGAGGCAATCGTCGATCATCGAGCAGAGGAGGGAGAGAGTGTGTCATATTACACCAGTTGGAAGGTATTCAGACAATGACGCTTTATATAATTTGAGATCTCTTCGATAGTAACAAACAATTGCTGTGAGTTAAATGGTTATCGAATAAAACCTTAAGATAGGGAACCGGTCGAGGTGTCGGGCCAGGTCTCAATCAGGCAGGATTCGAGACTGGAGTGAGGATTGCCAGTGGACGTCTCATTGTCACACTTACTGAAGGTGGTTGGTACTTACACTTACCAAATGGATTCTTACGATCCTCTGAAATAGTTAGCAAAAAAACTTGTCGGTTGCAGCTTCTTTCGGTTATGATTTTTTGAAAAAGTGTTGACTAAGATCGCGGTTACCTGTGAAATCATCGTTGTATATAGAAGGCCTATCTTCCTGATTGACTGTATGATAAAAGCAATAAAATCAAAAAAGGCAACAGCGAAAAAGGGAACAGATTTCTTTTCAGAAGTCCATTGTCTCCTATATCAATTCGAGAAAGATTAAGTGAAAATATGCTATGTCTCCAATTTAATAAGTATGTCCCGGTTTTATCGTTTTAATAAAACCGATTATTTGAGTTAATGATATTGTCTTGGAACTGATTTAAATCAGATTAATGTGCAGATGCGGCCCAGATATCCACCTCATCTGCCGGTTCATAAATCATTACAAAAACTGTCCAGTCAAAAGGAGGATTGATAATTGCCAAACCTATTTTATATTCAGATTCGTTCTTGCTGATCCATTTTGGTTCAACCTGCAGTTCGAAATCCTTACTCTTTGTAAAAATGGTAATCGAGAGATCATCTTTCAGGATATTAGGTGCTTGAGGAAAATCTTCAAATAGAATGCCAAGACGAGAAATGTTGCTTACAGTTCCCGATAAAGAATTAACTCCGTCTGATAGTTTAGCAACCAGATTATCCACTTTAACTTTTGGGTAGTGTCGCTTGTTCATTTTTGCCTCTTTAGTTCGGATTGAATTCCGCTGCCCTGCTTTCAGATATCTTTATGCTTGGTGCCAAGTTAAGAACTCGTCAAATAATTGAATTGCAACTGTTAGTCTGTAGTATACACAGCCGTCATTACAATGACCTTGCAGAAGCGTTACAATACGGTAATGAAATGTCGAACGAAATTCTGATAGCAGTGGGTGTGGTATTGCAGAGTTAACGGGCAGGAAGAGCCATCTGGACTTGTAATACCTTATCCGCGTAATTGCGATCTTGGACATGACAAAAACGAACGAAGTTCGGCCTACAGAGAGTTGTTCAGGCATGAGCTGGAACCTGGAGAGATAGACAAAATCCGGAAGGCTGCCGATGGAAATTTTGCCTTGGGCTCCAGCCGTTTCCAGGAGGAGACCGGCCCTATGCTTGGACGCCGTGTCACTCCCGGTCGAGCCGGCCGGCCGCAAAAGGCAGAACTACGCCTTGCCTGAACCGGAAGGTCCGAAACAACCGATAAAGGCGAAAAGCCATCAAGAAAAGAAATTGAAGAATGGATAGATGAATGTTTTCGAAGAGATTACAAGAGATGAGCTACAAGCACATCACAGGAAGTTAAAAGCAGAGCGAAGCGGTGCATTTGACCCTGTGATGTGAGCTTTCGGCAAGGAGATAAACACTTTGGCAAAACCAGAAGCAGCTAAGAATTTATTTTTGAAAGGATACAACTGTACTCAATCTATTCTGTATGCATTTGGCAAAGAATTGGGTCTAGCGGAAGAAACGGCTTTAAAAATCTCCTGTGGTTTGGGAGCTGGTATGGCACGTCAAGGAGAGGTTTGTGGTGCTGTAACCGGAGGTATTTTGGTATTAGGTCTGAGACATGGCCGGGGGTTAGATGAAGATCGGATCGCTACTGAAATAACATACTCAAAAACTCAAGAACTAATGAATCTTTTTTCATCTAAAAATGGTAGCTGTCTTTGTCGTCAGTTGCTCAAAGGTTGCGACCTATCAACTCAAGAGGGCCAAACCTTCTTCAAAGAAAATGACTATCTAAACAAAATATGTTTGACTTGCGTTCAGAGTGTTGTTGAAATTCTTGAGCAGATTAAATGAAGGCCGAACCAAATACTGCCGGGGACGGCAGACAGCGCCGGTCCTGAACAGGTCGTTAAACTTAGAAAAAAATGAAATGGATATAGAAAGTGGTACTGTTGTAGATTGGAATGAGGAGAAAGGTTTTGGTTTTATAACTCCAAATTCTGGTGGAAGAAAACTATTCTTTCATATCAATAACTATAGCTATCGTCATAAGAGGCCAAAACCAAATTTAAAAGTGCAATATTTCACATCTACTGATAAACAAGGTAGGCTATGCGCGATCGACGTTGCTCCTATACGTGGTCATAAGAACAATGGATATGAGCTAAGGCAAAAGGCTTTGTCGATTTGCATTTTCTTTCTTTTTTCTGCAACCCTCTATTTCCTTTTTCATTCAAAAAAAATACCAATAGAAATTATAGACTCATACGCAATATCAAGTGTTCTAGCTTTTTTGCTTTATGCTAAGGACAAGAAAGCTGCAGAATGGGGTAAATGGAGAACACCTGAGAGTACCCTGCATCTTATAGCTTTGGTAGGTGGCTGGCCTGGAGCAAAGATAGCACAGAGTTTTCTACGACATAAGTCAAAAAAGATCACATTCAGAATTACCTATTGGGTGACAGTCTGCATTAACTGTGGAGCGTTATATTGTCTTACTACTCCTGAAGGTAATATGTGGTTAAGAAGAATACTGAGAAATTACATCAAATAGAAGAGCCAACAAGGCGGCGTTATAATGACTCATATCCGAGAAATGACTATTGGGGATTACGAGAAGATAATTACCCTTATGCGAAGCACCCCGGGAATTACGGTACGGGAAGTGGACTCACGTGAAGCCACGGAACGGTATCTGCTTCGCAATCCGGGGTTAAATTTCGTGGCCGAAGAACAGCGGCAAGTTGTTGGTTGTGTATTCTGCGGACACGATGGGCGGCGTGGTTACTTGCAACACTTGATAATGGCATCTTCCCATCGAAATCAAGGCATTGCACAAACTTTGGTTTCCCAATGTGTGGAAAGTCTCGAATCGCAGGGTATTGTCAAGGCACACATCGATGTACTGGTAACAAATGAGTCAGCCATCAACTACTGGAAAAAACTGGGGTGGAGAAAGCGTGACGACATCTATCGCTTCTCGTTCATCCAGTCAGGAAACAAGAATGCCTAACCACTAGGCTTCACACGAACCCCGCAAGCAGCACTGGTCCGGTGAGCAGGCCGACCTCAAGGCATGCATGGCTGGGGGCTTGGTGATTATTGGTAGAAAACGGCAGCTACCGGGTAGGATAGCAGCCACCTGCAGCTTCAGCAGAAAGCGCACTATTTTTTTAGATGGTAACAGACAGTTGGTTTATAGTAATCGGTTTTATAATGTATCAATAAATATCAATACGTTGTTTCTATATACACTTGCCTTAACAAACGAATGGTCTATCAATAACGAGGTTTGTCATAGGAAAATTCACGTTGACAAACAGTCGTTCTCAATTTAAGTACGTTCTGCATTACTGCTCATTCTCTTCAATTTTAAAAAATGTTCAATTTACAGGCCCGCGGAGATTTTTATGGGAAACAAGGTTTATCCGGGCTGAACAGCGTGGATAGAGGAAGCTGAGGCCGAAGCTCTACAACAACTTTACTCAGGTTGGCTAAAATACATTGTCTGCCTATGCCGGCAGATCGACAGAAATATATCCTATAAATAGAGTGAAATTTTTTATATATCCAACACGTAATTTCAGCACGAAACTCTGAGATTAATCCATCGGATTTTTTCGGCATCCTCCGGCCTGGCGATTATCAAATAAGAATACAAACAAAATACGTTCAACTTTAGCTGATATTTTAATGTCCTTTCGGGCATTTTGGGAGGACACTTTTGTAAAGTGTCCTATAACCGAATATTTGAAAAGAGGGGGGAAACACATGATTGGAAAGAAGATTTTGCAGGGGGTTTTGACGTTGTTATTGATTGGAGGATTATTTCCTCGCAATGTTCCGGCGAATGTAGAAAATCTTGCCACCGATTCTTCAAGGGTCGACAAGACGCTGGAAACCGTCATTGTCGCACAACCGGAAGGTGACGATTTCGGGATCCCAGTTTATCTGGCGGATAAACTGGGCTATTTCGAGGAGGAGGGACTTGCGGTCAAATTTATTCAGATGAAATCGGTGCCGCTTTCCATGGCTTCCTTGTTGGGCGGAAATGTTCAGTTTTGCCTGACGGACTATGATCAGGCCTTGAAAAGTTTTGAAATGGGCAAATCACTGAAAATTATTCTCACTACCACCGAGAAACACCCCTGGAGCCTAATGGCCAGACCGGAAATACTGAGTGTCAATGACCTCAAAGGAAAGCATATAGCGGCCGACATATCCGATTCCGGTTCCAAGGCTTTCGCAGACAAAATCCTGCTCCATTTCGGCTTGAACCCGGCCAAGGATGTGGTATTCGTCGACCTTCCGGAAGCCGCGATTTTGGACGCCTACAGCAAAGGTGAAGTAGATGCCACGATCGCCGGTGGAGTGAGGAAGGCCGAGTTGTTGACCCAAGGCGCAAAAGTTCTCACCGATATGAACGATCCGGTTCAGCACCAGGAAGTATTGGGGAATGATTCATTTCCATTAAAAGTCATTCTGGCAACCGATGAGTATTTGCAGAGCAACCCGGAAATTACCCAGAAATTTGTCTATGCGGTAACTCGGGCAATGGCCTGGGAGGCAGAACATCAAAGCATTGAAATTGCAGACAAGGTGAAGGACTATCCCCACGGCAATCTCGATGAAAGGGTCATAGATGATATGAGACATGCCTTCAGTTACACCGGTTCCATCACGGAAATGGGGCATAAGGCCGTCGAGAAGCAGTCCCTGGAAGTCGGCCTGATCTCTATGCCGATTCCTATGGAAAAAGTAGTGGATATGTCCTATTGGGGGAAAACCCTGACGAGAAAAATGAATTAGTACCTTTCTGGGGTGTTAGCCCGGTCGAGAGGTTGTAATGCGTCTCGACCGGGCTGAAATAGATTCAGGAATTGCCGATACAGTTCATCAATCTGGCGACTTCGTGCGCGACGTAATAGATTTCACTGGAAATCGATTCCATTTGTTCCATTCCATCTTCGTCAAGGTATGTGAAGGTTTCTTGCAGAACGTCTTCATTGGATACCCCGAAACATTGATCAAAATACCAGTAGCTCTGCTCATTTTTGAGTCCGAGGGTAGCCATCCGTTCTCCGGTCCGGTTTCGAATCGAAAAAATGCAGTACTCCATCTCCCGGCAGCGCAAGAGATAGTCCCGGCAGCAATTATTCATCAGGTATCCTTCGGATTTGAGCATCTTTTTTGATGTTAATGGAATTATCCAGTAATCGCCGACCAATACTTCCGACAACGGACAGTCCCATTTATCGGGTCGCTTTGCATTGGAAGCGCCTACGCCCGGTTCCTCAGTAAAAATTGCCTTCGTTTCAGTGAGTTTGGATTGAGATAACATTTTCTTCATACCTCCCGATATGGAATGACGGCATTGAGACACAAAAAGCTCTAAACCCGTTTAAGCTGAAACCTTTTCCCCCAGCCCGGAGTGTGAGATGTGCTCAGGATTTGCGGCGGCATCTTCACCATGCAGATCTTCGATATGCATACAGCCATGCAAGTCCGCGCAGGTTTTGCAGAGATAGCGGTACCAGTGCGGGGCGCAGACAAAAAGTCCGCTTGCCGGCTGCCCGTCAAATTCACAGAGGGTCTTCGCCTTGTCCTCTGTCTCCCTGATCAGCCTTCGCGTTACCTCGTCCCCGCTGCAAGCGTGAATTCGTAATTCACCCAGATGTTGTCTTACCCGAAATATGGCAAAACCATGCAGGCCTGCCACCTGTGCCTTGTATTCCCGTAATTGACAGGCGAGTCTATAGAGCAGGGCAAACCAGCCGTCCTGGCATTCAAACCCGTAAGGCAGGTTGGCTCTCTCGAAGAGATCGGGAAACTCCTGAAATAATTTCTCTGTGTTGTGCAACTTCATTCCGATGACTCCTCTATGATCTTGGCTATCTTATACGTACTCACGTACACATAAAATCTTTTATTGTTTCTACCATAACATACCAGGGGTATCATATAGTGATACCCCTCTGGTTTTTTTTAGGGAGGATCGCATTTTTTTATAAAACTTTTGTCCTGAAGAGTGTGAAATATGGGATAAACAGGGTATTCTTCGGCGTAACTCCGTAACGGCCGAATAAACTATCTCTGCCAAATTCCGCGAACAGGAATATCTATGCAACAATCTAAAACCATTCATCTTATTGCTTGCGGCGTTCTCGCTCCGGACATGAAGCGGGTTGCGGCGCAATTAAATGTATCTCTCACCGTGAATTTTCTGCCCGGTGGACTTCACGACCGGCCCGGCGAGCTCAAAGCCAGGCTGCAGAATGCCATCGATGCGGCGGCAAAGGATGAAAACTGCGGCCGCATTGTGGTTGGCTACGGCATCTGCGGCCGGGGTACCGTGGGAATTAAAGCGCCGCCCCATGTACCGCTGGTTTTCCCGAGGGTACACGACTGTATTGCCCTTTTCATGGGCAGTGACCGGAGATATCAAAAGGAGTTTGAAGCATATCCCGGCACTTTTTATCTTTCGGCCGGATGGTACAAAGAGAAGGGCAGTCCCCAAAAGTATGAGGATCGAAAAATCTGGATCGGCTCCGAGTCCCTCGGATGCCGGGAGCTGAAAGAAAAATACGGCGAGGAAAGCGGCAAGCGGATCATTGAATTTTTCGATAGCTGGCACCACAACTACCAGCGGGCGGCATTTATCGATACCGGCACGAACAGCTCCCTGAAATATGAGGAGCAGGCACGGGAGATGGCTGGGAAACATAACTGGAAGTATGAGCGAATTCAGGGAAACCTCTCCCTCATGACCAAGCTGATGACCCAGCTCGATTCCGATGAGGGGATTCTTGTGGTGCCGCCTGGACATTTTACTGTCTATTCTCCCCTGAAAGGCGGCCAGGGTGGGCTTGAGTCGGCGCCGGACCTGAAAGCCGCGCAGCCGGATAGATCCGAGGTACGTCGCATTGTTCATGACGAGGAGACAGACAGGGGGCTCTCGATTCGTTACGGCTTGGGTATCGATGCCGGAGGTACCTACACCGATGCCGTCATCTATGACTTTTTTGAGAAGAAAATTCTGCACAAATACAAGGCCCTGACCACCAAATGGGATTTCTCTCTCGGCATCGACAATGCTCTTTCCGGGCTTAACTCCGAACTGCTGTCGAGGGTGGAACTGGTGTCTGTTTCGACCACCCTTGCCACCAATGCTATTGTGGAGGGGGAAGGGCAGAAGACCGGTCTGCTTCTTATGGACGGCGGCGGCGCGATATCCAGTGAACTGATTTCCCATACCCCCCGCTGCACGGTGAAAGGCTATATAAATATCAGCGGCGAGGAAATAGAACCGATCGATGCGGAAGAAATCCGTGCCGTAGTCCGAAAGATGGCCTCAGCCGATGGGGTGACCGCTTTTGCCGTATCCGGTTTTGCCGGAAGCATCAATCCTGCCCATGAACTGGCGGTGAAAAAAATCATTGAAGACGAAACCGGCATGGTGGCTTGCTGCGGCCATGAACTTTCGGATCTGCTTAATTTTGTGGTTCGGGCGCAGACAGCGGTTCTCAACGCCCGCATTATACCCAGAATGGTCAAGTTCTTCCGGGAGCTGGGCCAGGTGCTTGAGAAAAGGAATATTTCCGCCCCGGTGATGGTGGTAAAAGGCGACGGGACCCTGATGGCCGATGCCATGGCCTTGGAACGGCCTGTCGAGACAACGCTTTCCGGGCCGGCTGCCAGTGTGGCCGGGGCAAAGCTGCTCACCGGTTTGAGCAACGCCATGGTGGTGGATATCGGCGGTACGACAACTGATACGGCGGATATCTGCGATGATCTGGTGGCGGTCTGTGAGAGTGGTGCCCATGTGGGAGGCTTTGTCACCCATGTCAAGGCCCTGGATATGCGAACTTCAGGCCTTGGCGGCGACAGTCTGATCCGCTGGCAAGCGGGCAGGGAGGAGTTCAGCATCGGCCCGAGGCGGGTGGGACCGCTGGTCTGGGCAGGGCATTTTTCAGAAGGTGCGGTTTTTGAGGCCCTGCATTACATGGAGCAGCACACACAGCACAAGCTGGAGCAGGTGATATTTGTGGCAATGGACGGAGAATTTCCCTTTGAGCCCACAGAGCGGGAGCAGGTCATTTATGATCTGCTCCGCAGGCGCCCCCATGCACCTGAAGAACTTGCGGCAAACCTCAATATCCTCTCTCCCCTGTTTCTGCCCATGGCACGGATGGAGGGGAGTGGACTGGTGCAGCGTTGCGGCCTAACCCCTACTGATCTGCTTCATGTGCAAGGAGAATTTTCACGATGGGACCCGCAACCCGCCCGGCAGATGTTGACCATGCTCTCCTCGATTACGCGCAAGAGCATTGTCGAGCTGATTGACGAACTGTTGGGTAAAATCCACCGGGATCTCGCCCTCGAGCTTTTCAAGAAACAGCTTTACAAGGATATACCGGGAGAGGAAGCGGAGCGATCCGCCGTGGCCAGGCAACTCATCCTGAATATCTTACAGCCTGAAGATGCAACCGGTGCAAAGAGCGGAAAAAATTCACGCTACCGGCTCAGAGCCCAGTTGAACTATCCGGTGATTGGCATCGGCGCCCCGGTGCAGCATTTCCTGCCCCAGGCCGGCAAGCTTCTCAATGCAGAGGTAGTCATTCCCCCGGACGCCGATGTGGCAAACGCTGTGGGTGCCATCACCAGCCGGATTGTGATCAAACAAAAACTGGTTATCTGTCCGAACAGTGCGGGAAACTACATTGTGGAAGGCGTAGCGGGGAACCGATCGTTCAAGTCTCTCTCCGAAGCGGAGGCCTGGACGGTGGAATTTCTGAAAAAGAGTGTGAGATCCCAGGCCGAAAAAGCCGGTACCAGCCGAAAAACCATCGCCATGGAGATCGATGACCGGGTGATCGATGCAGGAAATGGACTGTCCCTGTTCTTATACAGGAGCATCACGGCGACCTTGCAGGGAAGTCCCGATCTGGTGCTGGCGCAAGGAGCTTCCGGAGCACGGGACGAGCAGGTGTGTGAAGAAGGTTTATGAGGTGAAGAGGTGAGGGATAACCCGCTTCCTGGAAGGTAGGGGCGGGTTCTAAACCCGCCCAGCAGACCTAAAAAGTAAACCTGCCCAATAATCTCTTCAGCTGATCAGCCAGAGTTTTCAGCTCCTCAGCTTTGCCGGCGATATGGCTGCTGTTGGAGGAAATATCCGTGGTGGTGTGGTTTATATCGGTGATCTCCCGGTTGATATCCGTTATAACCACAGTTCCCTGGGCGATATTCCGGTTGACATCGGCAATGCCTTGGGATGCCTGGCCGATACTAGTGGAAATCTCACTGGTGGCCGCGGACTGTTCTTCGATTGAGGCGGCAATGGATGAGATAATCTCATCTATTTTATTGATAACCTCCCCGATCTGCCCAATCTGTTTGACCGTCTCATTGGTAGTGCCTTGCACTCCCTCGATTTTTCCTTTGATTTCCGAAGTCGCTTCGGCGGTTTGTTTGGCGAGCTCTTTGATTTCGTTGGCGACTACCGCAAAGCCTTTGCCGGCGTCACCCGCCCGAGCTGCTTCGATGGTGGCGTTCAGGGCCAACAGATTCGTCTGTTCGGATATTTCCGTGATGGTTTCGGTCACGGCACTGATGGCATGGGCGGCAAGACCCAGTTCGTTGATTTTTTCCGTTGCGGATGCCGCCTGACTCACCGCGCTCTCTGAAATATTTCTGGCCTTCGCCGAATTGGCGGCAATCTCATTGATAGTGGCCGACATTTCTTCCACAGCCGCCGCCACCACTGAGGTATTGCTCGTGGTCTCCTCCATGGAAACGGCAACGTTATTCATGAAGCTATGCATTTCTGCCGATGAAGTAGCCAGATTGTTTGAACGGGAGGAAGTTCCCGCGGCATTTTTCGCGAGATCAGTGGATACCTGCAGCAAGTCACCGGAAGAGGCGTCGACGACATGGGCATGGGAAGAGACTTCTCGGATAATGGCCTGCAGTTTATCAAGAAAAATATTGAACCATTTAGCCAGTTCACCGATCTCGTCCTTCGATGTGACAGTGAGACGGCTGGTCAAATCACCTTCACCTTCCGCAATATCCTTGAGTCCCGCCACGATGGAATTTATCGGCCGGGTAAATCGTGTCGAGACCGCGGCCCCAATGATCAGCACGACCACGAGGGCGCAAAGGGTAACCAGAAATATCAGGAAAGTTATCGATCTGACGGTCTGGCTTAACTCACTTTTCTTGATAAAGGAGACAATGATCCAGTCAGTCTTATCTGATTGTTTGGAGTTGACCTGATACGGGACGCCGTCAATTTCCGTGGTAAATTCACTGCGATCCTGGTCCATGGCCTGCTTGAGCCCGGGAATGGCCACCTCACTCACCATTTTATTGTTATTCTGGGGATTTCTGGGATCAGCCAAAACCAGACCCGATTTGTGCAGGATCATGGCGTAGCCGGTTTCCCCAAGTTTGATATGGTTGAGGATATCCGCGAGCCTGGTGGATGAGACGTCGATAGCCATCGCACCGTATACCTCGCCCGCCGCATTTTTAAAACTTCTGGCATTGCTGACGATACTCGAACCATTGGTCGCGTCTATATATGGATCGGTTCTGATAATTCTGCCGTTTTCGGTAATGGCTTTGGTGTACCATGGCCGGGTCCTGGGATCGTAGTTTTTATAAATGGCTGTTTCCGGCCATTGAATATAACCGCCGTCTTTTGTTCCCATATAGACATAGAGAGTACCCGGGTGATTGTCGGCATAATTGACAAACTCCTCAAAAATCTTCTGTTCTATGCCACCATTGGATGACGGTGTCATCTTATCGCCGTTGCTCTGCAGGTAATCCGTTATTGTGTTGTCGGCTTGCTTTAAAAGGGTGTGGTTAGCAAAAGTGTCGATATTACGGTCCAGCTCCTCGTACATGAGGTTGATGGCCTGATCGATGATGGCCATTTGCTGCTGGATAGTCGTCTGGTGTTTCTCGCTGACGGATTTGTTAATGAGATAGGTGATTCCGAGAACAAGGGGAATAATGGTGGCAAGGATAAGAACCACCGAGTAGATCATCAGTTTGGATTTCAAGCTTGTAATCTTCATAATGCTCCTGCTTTTAAGAGGGTTTGGTTTATTATTGTACCCTCGGAAAAATCGTATTACCAGGCCGCCGGTTGTTATTTTTTTATCTTTTTTTTCTTGGGAAAAATCGGCCGTTCGGCTGCAGTATCGGAAGGATCGCAGCGGACTGTCGCCGGATCTAAATATCCGGAAAACTCAGGCGCTGGATGAAGGTGTTCTGGAAGTCGATATTGGCGGTTAACTCGGTCACCGATACTCTGGTAACCAGGTTGCTTATCTTCGTGAGGAGCTGTTGATCACAGAGCGCCATAATCGCCCCGGCCCCGGCGGAATTGCCGGTCATATGAATTCGTGCCGGCTCAATTGCGGGAATCATGCCCAGGGTTAAAATGTCCTGGGTATCGAGATTTGAGCCGAAGGCCCCGGCTATTAAGATTTTTTCAGGCCTGGCCAGCCCCGCAGCGCGCAGGAGAAATTCGATGCCGGTAATGAGCGCAGCCTTGCCGAGCTGCACTGCCCGGATGTCTTTCTGGCTGATGGCGATATCCCTGCCAGTTGCCGAGGCGGTGGCCGGGATAAGCAGGTATTTTTTTTCAGCTTTGGATTGAGCCTGCATTTGGCTGTGGCTGGTTATTTTCAGTAAGCCGCTTTTTTCGATAATGCCTGCTCTGATCATGGCTGCAACGGCGCTGATCACTCCAGAGCCGCAGAGCCCGCACGGCATATATTGCCGCCCGTTTTTCCCATTTCTCTTTTGGATCACCCTGCAATCGGGAATACTTTCGGCAGTATCGATGGTCACCCTGTCTATGGCCCCGGGAATGGCCTGCAAGCCGCAGGACAGGGCGGCTCCCTCAAAGACGGGGCCGGTTGCGCAGGAAGTGGTAAAAAATGTATCCCGGCCCTTGAGTACCAGTTCGCCGTTGGTGCCGAGATCTATCAGCAAGGTTCCCACAGGCTCGTTATCCAGCTCGGTCGCCAGAGTCGCGGCCAGGATATCTCCCCCGATAAAACCGGAAAGCTGGCTGAGAGTATGTATGGGCACATCCGGCAGATCAAAGCCCAGTTCGGCGGCCATTGTCTGCCGAGCAGCATAAAATGCCGGTTGATACGGAGATACGCCGATGGGAAAGGGATCGATTCCCAGCAGGATATGAATCATGGTCGGATTGCCGACCGCAACCATCCTGAGCAAGCGGTCAAGACCGGCGCCGCTGCAGGCAAAGAGTTCCTTGATTCCCCATTCAATGGCATGAACGACAAGCTGCTGCAGGCGGGCCATTTTTTCTGCGCGCCGGTCAATCCAGCCTATCCTGCTCATGACGTCGTCACCATAGAGCGCCTGGGGATTTTTTACGGCCACCGAGAACAGCACCGCCCGGCTGCGCAGGTCGCAAAGATAAATGGCGATTGTCGTAGTACCAAGATCAACTGCTATTCCCAGCTCCGTCCCATCGGATGGTTCCTTGACTTCCGTGGTAAATGAGCTGGGCAGTGCAGCCGGAGGTTTGCTGAGGATATTGGAAGAAAGAAGAGACGACTCGGGAATCTGCAGAACCAGATCCCCGGTAACCTGATGGGTGCAAGCCAGGGTTTCGGAAATTTCCCCGGCTTGACTAAGCAGTTCCACCCGGCACTTGCCGCAAACGCCTTTGCCACCGCAATCGGAACGAAGCAGAATATTATGCGCAATAAGCGTCTCCAGCAGCCGATCATTGTTTGTTGCAGTGATTTTTCTACCTTCGGGATGCAGGCAAATAGTGTGAACAGGTTCGGTCATTGCAACGTCCTTCTCATTTCCGGATAATTATGACCGATTGTGGAATTCACACCGATCTTTCTTTGAGCAGACCTCACAGGTTTCGCCCACTGTTCTTGCTGAATAATCTGGGCCGATGCCGATAAGGCAGCTTAGCGTCTTAAACGGTTCGAGGATACCTTTTTCGCTTCGCGTTACTCCGATTTTTTCCATGGGGAGGAGGGCGCAAAGATTAACTTGGTCGTCCAGGTCCCAGCCGTGTACTGAACCCGGACTGAGAAACGGTCCGACCCCCCAGTTCATCTCGCGGGCTTCCGCTTCGACCAGCCGGTTTATCCGCTGCCTGACTTTTTCCAGCACAGCCAGCCCGATTATATCGTAGAGGTAGGCGTCCATGACCCGCTTTTCCCGGGAGGCAATGGCGGCCATTTGCTCCAGTTCCTCACCTGCCGTAAAGACTCGCAATCAGGCCCAGCCCGGCCTCCCGCATGAAGTCGGCCGCAAAGCCGAGATGCAGAACTCCAGACGTCCGTCTTCATCTCGTCATTGCCGGGATAATCGAGAGCGACCCGTCCATTTGCGATCTGTTCCACCTCGAGCCAGCGAAAAACGGCGCGAGGCCGCCAGGTGTGCTGCACTTTTGAGAGCAGGCTATCAGCCAGCTCAAGAATTTTCTCTTTGCTGCCACGGGTTTTAATACCTGCGGCAAGATCTTCGGTGGAAATGGTGATCTCCACCGGATCGAGAAGCTGCACCCGGGAAATTGACTGTTTCATTTTCGTGCACCGCAGTTAAACGTTCAGCAGTACCCCATATGCATATGATCAGACCGCCGTGCATAGCCAACTATAGCCCGTCTGCCTGCTTATATGCCTCTGGAGCACTGCTGATCGTTTACAAGTCTGAGGTTATGCGAGCATTTTGCTATTTCCGGTGAACGGTTACCACCGCAGAGCACATAAACAAAAAAGGCTGTCCGAAGGATCCCGAACAGCCTTGCATAAAAATTTTGAGCTAGGCGACGATCTTGTTCGCCCTGACTCCTTTAATATAATTCATACAGAACTGATCATGACCGGCCAGCATATCGGCGGTATGCATCAGGGCCATAATGTCTTTATCCAATGGATCCATGATTGCTGAATCATAGCCGTTGGCAATCATCATTGCAAGAAAGCAGCGGTTGATTATCTTGCGCTGGGGAAGTCCATAGGAAACGTTGGACAGGCCGCCCGTAGTATGCACGCCTTTAAGTTCGGTCATGATGGTTTTCACGGCTGTCATGGCGATGGTCCCATTGTTGATATCGACGCTCATCGGCTGAATGAGTGGGTCGATAAAGATATCATCGCGTTTGAAACCGACTGCCTCAAGCTCGCTTACCAGGCTGCGGGCCCTGGAGACGATATCATCGATTGACTTCGGCATACCCGAATCATCCATACAGAGGGCAATGACCCTGCACTCCTTGCCCTGGAGGTACTTGATCATCGGCGTGAATCGGTCCTTTTCCAGACTGATGGAGTTGATCATCGGCTTTTTGTTGACCAGGCCGTAGGCCATTTCCAGGATGTTGGGGTCTGGACTATCCAGGCAAAGCGGCAGTTCGGTCGCTCCCTGAACAACCCCGAGCAGCCATTTCATGTCCTCTTCCTCGTGACCTATCCTGGCACCGGCATTGACGTCTATATAGGTTGCGCCGGCTTCAGTCTGCTGCCGGACGTCATTTTGAATATAGTCGGCATCGCGTTCGGCAACTGCCGCCTGCACTTTCTTCAAGGTGGTGTTGATGCGTTCTCCAATTACTGTAAACATAGTTTGTCCTGTTAAATATGATGGCGTTACTCAGCCATCGGAAATTGTGGTTTTCAGCGAGTTTATCAAGTATGAGTGTGGAAAATAACAGTTATGCGTGCATGGATTTGGCCATCTTGCTGGCCGATCCGGCATCGGGGGCGTAACCGTCCGCACCAATTTCATCGGCGAATGCCTGATTGACCGGGGCGCCGCCGACAATGATTTTCAGGCCTTCACGCAGGCCGCTTTCCTCGATGCTCTCAATGGACTTTCTCATCATCGGCATGGTGGTGGTAAGCAGGGCAGACAAGCCGACTATGCTTGGCTTGTTCTCTTTGATTGCCTCAACAAACTTGGCCGGATCGACATCAACACCCAGGTCGATCACTTCAAAACCGGCACTTTCCATCATCATGACCACCAGGTTTTTGCCGATATCATGAAGATCGCCTTTTACCGTACCGATGACGACTTTTCCTGCCGAAGCACCTTCTCCCGCAGCCAGCAATGGTTTGAGGATTTCTACGGAAATGGACATGGCCCTTGCAGACATGAGGACTTCAGGGATGAACATATCGCCGCTTTCCATCTTTTCGCCGACAATATCCATTCCGGCTATCAGTCCTTTCTGCAGAATTTCATTGGCGGGAACGCCGGCGTCAACAGCAGCCTGAACGAGTTCCTGAAGCTTCTCTGCGTCGCCGGTAATGAGGGTTTCGGTAATGAGTTGTAAATCTGCCATGGTATGTACTCCTTATTGTCTAGTGCAATGTTATTGGTTGCTGTTACGCATTAGGTATATTTTTCCGCGAGCAGTTCGCGGGTTAAGGAAAAAAGCAAAAAATAGATCACCAGCACGAAAGGCAGCGCGCCGATGATCGACGCAGTTTGCAAAGCCTTTAGTCCTCCGGAAAAAATCAGTACAAGCGCCAGTCCGCCCAGTATAATGCCCCAGAATATGATCAGCGGACGACAAGTCGCCGGCTCCCGGGTGCTGTTTCGCCCTTGCGAGAATCGGCTGATTACGAAGGTCGCGGAGTCAGCGGAGGTTATAAAAAATGAGGCTATCAGTAGATTGGCAACTATCGCCGTGAAGGTATACAGCGGCAGATGCTTGAGCGTCTCAAAAAGAGTAGCTTCGATGCTTTTTGTGACAGTTTCCACCAATGGAACATTTTCGAAAAGCTGCATATGAATTGCGGTTCCTCCAAGAGTTGACGCAAAGAGGAAGGAGAAAACAGCAGGGACGAACATGACCATCAGGATAAATTCCCGTATGGTCCGTCCCCTGGAGATGTTGGCGATAAAGGCCCCGACAAAAGGCGCCCAGGCAATCCACCATGCCCAGTAAAAGATGGTCCAGTTGCCTGTCCACTCCCGGTTGCCAAAGAGTGTCAGGGTTGTTGACAGGGGAATGATATTGGCAACATAATCGCTAAGAGCGGTAATAAAGGTCCGGCACAAATAGGAGAACGGTCCGAATGCCAGGAAAAAACCGAAAAGGAGGATCATTATCATCACGTTGGCAAGCGAGAGATACTTGATACCTCGTTTTACGCCGCTGAGTGCGGAAATGACAAACAGCAGGGTAATGACGACAATGACGACTCCGGTTGTCAGGAAATCGTTCGGGATGCCGAAGGTGATCGAGAGGCCGCTGGAAATTTGCAAAGCGCCAAGACCAAGAGAGGTTACGACACCCAGAACGGTTGCCCAGACTGCAAGTATATCGACGAAGTTACCGACACTTTTAGCCAGGGCCGATTGCGGTTCCCCGTTGTTTTGTGCGCCGCTTTTGCCGAATAAAGGCATCAGGCAGCTGGAGACCGTCCCCGGCATTCCTTTACGAAACTGGAAATAGGCGATAGGTAACCCTACCGCAACATAAGTGCCCCAGGCGTGCAGCCCCCAATGATGAAAAAAGATACTGAAAGCGAGTCGCGCGGCTCCCGCGGTCCCCGCTTCCCCTGTCGGTGGTCCGGAAAAATGATACAGCGGTTCGGCAATCGACCAGAACACCAGGCCGATGCCCATTCCGGCGGAAAAAAGCATGGCGAACCAGCTCAACCTGCTGAATTCCGGTTTTTCATCGTCCTTTCCCAACCGGATGGAGCCCAGCGGGGAAAAAGCCAGAACGAGACCGGTCAGGACGAAGATATTGACGCTGGACAGATAGAGCCAGCCCCAGGTTTTTGTTACCCAGGCGAGAGCCGCCTTGCTTTCCTGGGCAAAAAGATTCGGCAAAAGTGCCCCGAAAAGGATGAAAAGCAGCACGAGGGCACTTGAGCCAAAGAAGACTGTTTTGTCAATGTTTGCCCCTGGATTATTTATCGTGGCCGCTACATTGTGTATATCTTCATTTGCTCTCATTCTCATGCCTGTCATCCCTTGTTAGCTGTTTTTCCGGTTATTGACGTATTCGGTAAGTTCCAGCTCAATTGCGGGATCAATATCGGGCTTCTCATATTTTGCCAGCCGTTGGCTTACCTTCTGATCAGCCAGTTCATGGGTCTTTTTCTTTCCCGACTTGGTCCAGGCATCATAATTTGATCGGGCCATCAGTTCCGGGAGATAAAATTCCGTCCGGCAGAGTTTAAAGGTCTTGGGGTCGGTCAGGTACTGGCCGCCGGGGCCAATCTTGTTGATCATCTCGATATCGATACTTTCATCCGTGATCTCGATAGGTTTCAACATCTGCCGCACCATTCCGCACACTTCTTCGTCGATGATGAATTTTTCAAAACTCATCGAGATATAGGAGCCTAAAATACCGCAGGCATGCAGAATGACATGAACGCCGTTACGGGCCGCGGTGTAGAGGGATAGCGCCGATTCGGAGCCGGCCTGGGCGTCGGGATAGAGCGAATCGGTCAAACCGCCGCCTGATCTGCTGGGGATATTGTAGAACCTGGCCATTTGAGCGGTATAATTGATATTTTTGGAAAGCTCAGGGGCACCGATCGACAGCGCGCCTGTCTTCATGTCCATGGCCGAGGAGGTTGAGCCATAAACCATCGGCACACCTTCTCTAACCAGCTGGGACAGGGCTATCCCCGTGAGAATCTCCGCATTCTGCAGGGCAAGGACACCGGCAAGGGTGACCGGCCCGGATGCACCGGCCATGATCAGTGAGGCGACGATACATGCCTGGCCGTGGCGGGCAAGCTCGATGAGCGATGCCGCCATCTCCTCGGAGAACTGTAGAGGCGACAGGGAGTTGATAAGTGAAATCGATACCGGTTGATCGACAATCTTGTCCTTGCCTCCCCAGAGGATTCCCGCCATTTCAATACCGTCCAACGCACCCTGACGGGAAACCGGGCTGCCCATGAAAGGTTTGTCGCACAACAAGATGTTGGAAAGCATCATATCCATATGTGCGGTTTCAGGCGGCATATCGAAAGGTTCAACCATCATCCAGCCATTCATGTCCAGATATTTGGAGGTATGAATCAGTTTGCAGAAGGTATCGTAGTCGGCCATGGTGGCTTCCCGTTGCCGGCCATCGGCAGTCATGATAAAGGGAGCGCCGTAGCCTGGAAAAAAGGCGAAATCATCGCCGCCGATCTTGACGTCTTTTGCCGGATTTCTGGCTTTGATGGTAAAATTTGACGGAACGGTAGAGAGGGCTTTTCTGATCTGTTCTTCCGTGGGGAAAACGGTTTTTCCTTCCACTTTGTAGCCATGATGCTTGAAGATTGTCAGAGCCTCTTCCTCGTTTATGACTATGCCTGTTGTCTTGAGAAGGGCCATGGACGCCTGATGAATTTGGGTCATCTGCGCGGTGGTCAATTCCTGCATTCTATCGTACATATTGCCTCCTTGGTGTAGGGAGTCCTCGCCTGCCGGTGATCAGCCGCGGAACTCCCATTGTTTGTTGAATTTGATTGTTTGCCGGGTTGATTATCCGAAAATTCAATTTTTGTCCGTGGCTGAGCCAATCTGGTCCAGCTTTGCTGATTCAAGAGACTTATTCAAACCCCTGAATACTCCGAAGAGTACGAAGAGGAGCAAAAACATGAGCGGAAAAGCTGTGGCTATGGAAGCGGTCTGGATGGCCTTGAGCTGTCCCGTGCCCGCCAATACCGCCGCTACCGCGCCCAAGGCGATGCCCCAGAAGGCCCGAAGGTTCCTGCTCGGGTTCTCATGCCCCGAGACAAACATGGCCAGGGAGATCGCCGCCGAATTGGCGCTGGTGAGAAAAAAGGTGCCGATAAGGAAAATCAGAAATACCGAGAGAATACCTGTCATCGGCAGGTGCTGGGCAATGGCGAAGATGGCACTTTCCACACCGTGCTCTTTCAGGGTGCCCGTTACGTCAAAACTGATCCCGGCACCGCCGACCACGCCGTACCATAGGAAATCGCCAAGCGTTGGGAGCAACAGCGTTGCGGCAATGGTTTCACGTATACTTCTACCCTTGGAAATCCGGGCGATGAATACCGCGACGAATGGAGCCCAGCTCATCCACCATGCCCAGTAAAAGATCGTCCAGCTGCCGATCCAGTTCCCCTCGATGCCGGGCGCCGTATAGAGGCTCATAGGCAGAAAATAAAGGAGGTATTGACCGATGGAGTTGGTGGTCAGGTTGATAAGGAAAAGCGTCGGCCCAAAAACCAGGATGAAAAACCAGACGGCGCCGAAAACCCACATGTTGACATCGCCAATGAATTTGACGCCTTTTTCCAATCCGATATAGACGGTTGCGGTAAAAATCAGGGTCAAGACACCAATGATCATATACATGGAGCCATCCCCTAACTCTAGTCCGTACTGGAATTTGAGACCGCTTGATAGCTGCAGAGCCACAAGACCGGTTGTCGTGGCCAGACCGCCAAGAGTCGCAAAAACCGCGAAGATATCGAGCACTTTTCCCCAGATGCCGTTAATCCTATCACCGATGACATAATAAAAAGCGGTGGAGAATTTGAGGGGTAAACCTTTGGTGAAAGCTGCGTGACCGATGGCGACGGTCAGGATGGCATAGATCGCCCAGGCGCTGAAGCCCCAATGGAAGAAGGAGTAGGTCATCGCATTTGCCGCCGTTTGAGGAGTATGCGCTTCTCCGCCGAAAAACGGTGGCGGGGTCATATAGTGATAAGCAGGTTCCGCTGGTCCCCAGAAAACAATCCCGGCTGCGATGGCTGAACCGAACAGCATGGCAAACCAGGAAAAATTATTGAATTCGGGCTTGTCATCGGTGAGACCCAGTTTGATGGAACCGTACTTGCCTCCCATCAGCATGAAACAGCCCACGACCAGCAGAAAGGCGGTAATAAGGTATAACCAGCCCCAGGTGGTAGTGGTCCAGGAGAAAACACCATTGATTGTGGTACTCATACTCTCCGGAAAAATGATTGACCAGAGAACGAAAAGAACTGTGACTGAAGCCGATACCCAGAAAATAAACGGATCAAACGGCCTCGTGTTGGCGCTGCTTTGCGACATATACCTCTCCTTGACAAAATGTGTTGATGTTGAGCTTGTCCTATGGTTTACACCTCATTGCGCCGTCAACACGCAAGCAATGTGCCATCTGAAAGAGATGGTTTGGGCGAGGAGGATATATTATTGAAAAAACATGTTTTATTTCTAAATACCAGTGGAAGGAAGTTGTTGATCGGCCTTAAAAATATTTTTCAGTGAAAAATATTTTTCATATTGACAACGGAGAAGGTGAAAAATTATTTACACTTCTGTAAGGAAAAAAACAGGGTGAAGCAAAAAAGCTACATTTGGCTCGGAGGGAGAAAACGGGAGAAAGCTGGTTTTATTGGAAAAACAAGAGGTTATCTGGGGAGAAAGTTTTCTCGCTGCAGGTCGTGCTTTTTCATTTTGTAGTGGAGCAGCTGTCTGGAGATCCCGAGGATTGAGGAGGAACGGGATATATTGCCATTGGTTGAAGACAATACTTTGCATAAAGCCTGCCGTTCCTGCTTGGATTGGTTTTCAGGGAGGCTCTCGTGCGGTGGAGGTACCGTTTCTTCATTTCCGGTATTCTCGGTTCTTTTTCGCTGATCATTGTTCAGGGGAGCCTTGGATATGCGCTGCCGCAAATCGGCTCTGTCCATGGTTTCGAAAGCGGACGAAAAATATTTTAGCGACAGTCTCTCGTCATAGCCGATAATGTTGAGGGCGCCTTCGATTAGATGCTCCAATTCCCGGATATTTCCCGGCCAATTATAGCTCTCAAACAGGTTCATGACATCTTCTGAAACTGATTTTACGTTGGTTCCCAGGTTTTTGTTATGGATGAGCAGAAAGTGGTTTATCAGATTGAGTAGGTCATCGAGCCGCTCTCGCAGGGAAGGAAGCGCAACCAGCACAACACCGATCCGGTAAAAGAGGTCAATGCGCAGCTCGTTATTCTTGATGGCATCCCGCGGTGGTTTATTAATCGAGGTTATGATTTTGATATTCAGGTTGATTTCGTTGGTCGAGCCGATTCTGCAGACCTTTTTTTCCTGGAGCACCCTGAGGAGTTTTGCCTGAAGGGAAACCGGCATAGCCAGCAACTCGTCAAGAAACAGGGTGCTGCCGTTTGCCTGCTCAAGAAGACCGGGTTTGTCCATCGCACCGGTGAATGCTCCTTTGGTGGTGCCGAAAAGAAAACCTTCCAGCAGGGTTTCCGGGATGGCCGCGCAGTTTACGGCGAAGTAGGGATGATGGCTTCTTGAACTGTAATTATGGATTGATTGGGCAAAAAGTTCCTTGCCGGTTCCGGTTTCTCCTATCAACATAATGGGTGAAGCGGAATCGGCGGCGGTGCGGCAGGTATTAACCGCCCGGATCAGCTCGTTATTGCTGCCGATGATGTCGGCGAAGGTATAGCGTGTACCGTTTTCTTTTTTCGGTTTAATATCCGGGATGGAAATGACCGGAGTGGTATTCCTGAGAATTTGATAATCCTTGACGAAGCAAACCGCGCCCTGAATCTCTGAACCGTTCCTGATGGGAAAGATGGAGCAAATGGTATTGGCCACCTTACCAAGTTTTGTTTTGTAAAAAAATGTCTTATTGCGAATCGGCTGGCCGAGTTTGAGGCACAGCATGATGAGGCTGGTGTTTCCACAAAGCTCATAAATATCGGTAACCTTTTTTCCCACTGCGAAATCGGCATCCAGATCGTCTATCTGGCACTGGGTTTCATTGAAATAGCGAACGATTCCCTGATTGTCGGTTATGATGACACCTTCGTCCAAATGATCCATCACTGAAATAAAATCGATGCTGCTTAAATCAAATGAGTCGGAAAATTGGTTTTTGAGGCCTGTGTCCATTAAAAGTCCTTCTGGTGAGCTGACATGGAATAAATTCAGTCGCGGATTTTTTTCTCAATACACATATCTATCTTATACCATTAAGAGAAAAATGCATGACAATTATAGCTGTAAGTCCCAAATGTTTCGCGTTTAATGGCTTTTGGTGGTTCTGTAGGCGCGGGTTCCCGGTTACTCGGTTGGCGACTGGCAGGAGCCGGCTTAACGGGATCGCTTTGTTTACGATGCCTCGGACAAGCAGGCCTCGCTGGTTTTAATGCACGATTTTCCGATGCGGAGGATCTATTACGACTGGCATGCTCCACGCTGGCGCGAAGCGGTATTGGAAAGTTACCCGAAGGAAGTTGAGACGGTAATCGACGAATTGCGGGAGCGGGGACCCTTGAGTAGTACCGATTTGCATTTTCAGAAACATCATGCCCAGTGGGAAGGTTCCTGGTATGGCCCTAAATCGACGAAAAATATACTGCGCGCTTTGTTGCACACCGGTCAGGTTCAGAGTTCAGACATAATCCTTTACTTCGCTCAACCATTCTTCACCCACTGAAAAATGCGCATTGGCGGGATGTTGAGGAATTCGATATCGGTCCGTCCAGGTCCCAGGAAGGGCTGACAGAGTGTTGCGACTTGATTGTTCACCTGATAGGCCACAAAGCGGCCATTCGGCACGAGTAGAGATGAAACCGTCTCGAGAATTTGAGATCCGGTTCTACTGCTCATGGTAGAAAAAGGGATGCCGGAAACTATGGAATCAGGAGGATCCAGATCATACATAGAAATGATTTCCCTGAGGTCATTGGCGCTGCCCAAGTGTGTTATGAGACGATTGTCTTGAATCCTGCCGATCACGTTGTTGAAACGCGGGTTGATTTCGACACTCAGGAGCTTGGCGTTTTGCGGCATCGCTCGCAGTATTGCACGAGTGACGCCTCCCGTTCCCGGGCCTAATTCTATGATGACATTGACTGAACCGGCTTTCGAGGCCTTCACAATTCGCCGCTCCAGAAAACGGGAACTTGGAGTAATGGAACCAATCTGAAGAGGGTGTTTCAAGAACTCCTGGATGAAAATCAGGCGACCATTCAACTTGAATCTTTTTCGATTTTTGTTTGACATCCAATTGTCCTCAAAGATTTAAGGCCCAACGAATCTGCAGTAAACGTTTACAGGTCCAGTGTCATACGAGCATTTTGTTATCCCCGGCGAAAACGAAAACAATCTTAAAAAGTCATATATAATTACAGCGATATCCGGCAAATTTCAATTCAAAAAATTAGTTCGACTGTTAGGCCGAAGGGCTATAAATATCACGTTCACTTTGTAGTATCCGACATCTTCAGCTGTAGGAAATATCCTGAATAAGCAAAAATATTATTCTTCATGTGAAGATTTAGATCATCATCGGATTGATGGTATCTTTGCGCAAGCTGCTGTCAAAAATAGACAGCATAAGCTGATTGTCAATCAGGTAGTGCATATCCGGAAACAACCAGCCTATGTCCCTTCTTGGAAAATCTTCCGGTGCGTCTCCAGGGAATTGCTGATTTACCTCGCCGAAACCCTGGGAAAAAGGACATTGTTTTCCAGATGGACGTGTTTATGAAGATCCCCTTCGAACTCCTTGAGTTTTTTATAGGTGATCATGAAGGTGTTGCAGGCATCGTCCGGAAGCGCATAATCCTGGGCAAGCTCACGAATTTTATGGGCCGCTTCACCCACCTCATTGTGCTCCACATCAAATTTTTCAAGCGTGCGGGAAATGATCGCAACATCCTCATCCGCCACAGGCTTACCAAGCTTGTCGGCCTCCTCAATCCTTCTGATTGCCGGGAAGCACACCTCTTCCTCCTCCCGAAGATGGGCAAGCAGGTCCTTGGCTATCTTGGAAAAGATAGTGGCAATCTCTTTCACCTCAGGATGTTTTTCTCCATGAACCTCGGCAATCTTCTGAGTATAGGCGGCTATTTTATCTAGGTTTTCCTTTAGGTAGGAGTGGTGGGTGTTGATGATGTAATCAGCCAGGAAGGAATTGGTCCAGGCCGAATAATTCTGACTCCTGTCTATGGGCGTATTTTTCGCCTCTTCGATTTCCCGGAATAACTGCTGCCGATCGATTCCTTTTTCCAGGCAAACGTCCGAGAGGGCTACCTTGCCGCCGCAACAGTAATCTATGTCGTATTTATCGAAAACATTCGCAGTGCGATAATCATCGGCAACAATCTCGCCGACTGTCCTATTGATATCCGAGTTGGTGTTTTGCATGCTGAAATCCTGTTGATATATGGTAACCGGAGATGAACTCCGAAGAAATTATAGATTTTATATGATCACGACCTCATCCGATCATGATAATTAAAACGGTAATTCAGATAGAACGATACGCAAGGACGGGGACATGATGGGGTGTTCCGGAGAGGTGCGGCCTGGTATGTTTGCAATGCCGATGACGCCGCAGGTGGCATCACACCAGACAGGAAAACTTTTTACGATAGGCGAAGGGGGCGAGCCCGGTATGTCTTTTAAAGAGTTTTCTAAATGAGCTTATATCTTCATAGCCAATTTGCAGGATGATTTCCTCAATTGTCTCGCCGCTTGATTCCAGCGGTTTTACGCCGACCATCATCCGCAGTTGCTGCAGGTACTCTCTTCCCACGCTTGCAAAGAATACTTAGTGGCAATTTTCCTCCTACAGTGTCGTAAAAAATAGGTATCTCACCTACCCATAACATCCCCAAACATATGACCTATGTAAATATGATCTGATATGTGATTATAGCACCGTGCTCAGAGCGTTTAGCAAGGACCGCAAGGCAAGCTCATATCGGCATTTCAATTCGTTGTTTCGTCGTGATCCAGATAATCGTGGAAAAAGTATGGAATAATCAGGAATTGCTGTCTGTCTCCCTGATGCATCCGGTTATTCGGTTCCGGAAAATCCGCTCCATGTTTTTTCAATAGAGCTGAAGAAAATAATGGATGAACAGGTTGATGCCTGTCCGGCTGTCCGGTAATTGCATTGATCTTTTTAAATCAAGCGAACAGCCCCTGGAAAATCTGAAAGTAATGAATCTCTTCCGCAGGATGTTTACGAAAGACATCGGGAAAAAGTAGCCCGTCAAAAATATCGTAAAACGGGCAGGTTGTTAATGATAACGATATCAAGGAGAACCGTGCATGACGAATATATCAGGACAAAGCAAGAGCACTCCATTGGAAAATGAATTTGGCAAGCTGGTAGGTTCGTGGATGGAATCAACACAAACTTTTTGGCAGGCGCTGGGCTTTCAGAAAGAGAGCACATTGAATGGAGCCGGGTTCAATTTTAATTTTGATTCCGGCAAGGAGAAAGAGGAGAAGGTGGACGAGTATAAATATAAGACCTATAAAAACTGGGAGACAACTGTCAATAATTATACCTCATTGATGCAAAGCATGATGGCACCTGAAAATCATGAAAATCTGGCCAAGGGATTTTTGACCTTTAGCGAGGGGTTGGTTGAGACAGCCGGGGAAACGCTGGAGAATTTTACCGACTTTCAGAGCCAGCTGGTAAAAAGTTTCGCCAAAGCTGGTGAGCATACCAAAGCCTATAATTTTGACGATCTGGATCGGACCACTTTTGAAGCGTTTCGAGAGCTGTACCGGACGGAATTTCAGAAATATCTCCATGTACCGAAGGTCGGCCTGAACCGGGAGTACAACGAACAGATGAGTGAGCTGATCGATAAGTCGAACATTTTTTCATCCTATCTCATCGAATTGCTCTATCTTTTCAGTGTACCGTTTGAGAAGACCAACTGGGTGATGCAGCAGAAAATCGAGAAAATGCTGGAAACAGGCGAGGTCGTGGAGGATTCGAAACAGGCGTACAACGAATGGATCAAAATCCTCGAAGGTCATTTTATGGAACTGCTCAAGTCCCATGAATATACAGAAGTCTTGAACAATACCATTACCTCACTGGCTGCCTATAAGAATGTTAAAAACGATGTGACTGATATTTTCCTGAAAGAATTCCAGATTCCGACTCGTAAGGATATGGATGATGTGTACAGAGATATCTACTTGATGAAAAAGAAGATAAGAACATTGTCCAAACAGATGGAAAGTTTGCAGAGCGAACTGGAACAAGCGAAGAAAATTAAACCCACGGCACCGCGGCTGGTCGCGAACCAAGGGGGGACAAAATGAACCGGATAGCCCCCATTCCTGTAGATCTTATCCTGCAGAATATGCAAAAAAGCCGCAAATCAACGCATGCCAGAATGAAAAAGGCGTCCGCCGTGCTGACAAGTCAACTCGACACGTCTATCTCCACAACACCCTACGATATCGTCTATGAGGAGGACAGGGTCACTCTAAAACATTACAAGCCGGAGAAAATCCGGCTCAAGACGCCTCTGCTGGTCATCTATGCGCTGATCAACCGGGAAACCATGCTGGACTTGCAGCCGCAGAAAAGTGTGGTTGAAAGCCTGCTCAATCAGGGGGTGGAAGTTTTTATGATCGACTGGGGATACCCGACCCGAAAAGATCAGTTTCTGACCATCGATGATCATGTCAATGGCTATATTGACAACATCGTGGATTTCATCTGTAATCAAAAGAAAGTCAAAAAGATAAATATCATGGGAATCTGTATGGGCGGGGTCTTCTCCGTTATCTATACAGCACTGCATCCCGAACGGGTGAGAAATCTGGTGACCACTGTTACGCCGACCAATTTCGATACCGATAAGGGACTCCTGAATATCTGGATGAAACAGACGGATGCCCAGACTTTAGGCGATGTGTATGCCAATATGCCGGGAGATATTCTGAACCTGGGCTTTTTGCTGCTCAACCCTGCCCGGCTGATGATCGACAAGTATGTCGGTTTCCTGCAGAATATGGATGACAAAAATTATGTTGAGAATTTTATCCGAATGGAAAAATGGATTTTTGACAGTCCCGATGTGCCCGGCGCCACCTTCAAACAGTTTATCACCGATTTATACAAAGAGAATTTGTTGATCCAGTCCAAGCTGGAGATTGGCGGTGAGATTGTCGATCTGAAAAAAATCACCATGCCGGTCCTCAATTTTTATGGCAAATTTGATCATCTTGTTCCCCCGGAAGCCTGCGACCGGTTCACCTCGACGATTGGTTCGAAGGATAAAGAGGATGTCTGTTTTGACACCGGTCACATCGGTATCTATGTCAGTTCAAAATGTCAGAAGGGATTTGTCCCGAAAATCGCCAACTGGTTGCAGGAAAGGTGAGATGTTGCCGGTAAATATATCTCCCGCTGGAGCTCAAAATAAAAGCATTCAGGTTAGGGGCTACCTGACGCCGGACTCCTGCATGATAACCTACAAGTCAGAGTAAAAGTATTCGGGGTTTTATTTTACTCTGACCTGTAGGACTTCTATAAAAAAGCCTCAATCCGTATTGCTGCCTCTCGACATGTATATTGCTTTTTATGCAGTAAGATAGGAACAGCAATAATCCGTGAGTTCGGCAACCTGCAGGCTAAAACTTGAATGTGCCGGTACCTCGAAAGACGAACCTTCCCGGTAAGTGCGCCATTCACTCTCCCCCTGCAGTTGAACCTCCAGCGTTCCGGAAATTATTTCCATCAGCTCTGCCGCATCGGTATTGAAGCAGTAGTCGCCAGGTTGCATAATACCCAGCGTCTTTTTTGTGCCGTCGGCAAAAGTAATGGTACGGCTGGTCACCCTGCCGTCAAAATAAACATTGGCCTTTCTGGTAATTGTTACGTTTTCAAAATCATTATTCATGTTGGTATCCTTGATTTGGGAAAACTTCGGGTTAGCGGTCCGGGCGCTGGAAAACCGACAACCGGTCGAGCGGGCTTTGCAACTTCTGGATATCCCGAGCCATGACATGGGTATAAATTTCTGTGGTCTTCACGTCGGCATGTCCGAGGAGTTCCTGTAGCACGCGAATATTCACCCCATTTTCCAGCATATGCGTGGCAAAGCT
>CAVSJK010000006.1:0-198927 GCA_963728385.1 uncultured delta proteobacterium | reverse complement strand
TCGGATATTCTGCTGAATTCTCGGCAGACTGCGTATCGATGGCCACATATCGGGTGAATCGTTCAACCATTTGCTCAACCGGGATTTTCAAATTCATGGATTAGTCCTTTTTTCAACCTATAAGAGTGAAAGGGGGATAGTAGTATCGCAGAATTACATATATTAATATGACTTTACCTCAGGTGCAGGAAATTCCCTTCAAGTGAATTTTGCCTAACTCATTAAGAAGACGATGAGATTAAAAACCAATAGTAACCATTGCTGTAAGGATTGCAGGATTTTCCCTTCACCCGGGCTCTTTCTTCGACCAGTATTTTTCATTTAACTTAATGTTATTGTTAATATTATTTGTTTTACCTCTCCGTGGCATGCCTCTTGCGTACTAGTTTTGCATAATCGGAAGCCGGAAAGACCGGTTTCCAGTCCTTATTACTTGGGTATTCCCGGAAGCAGCCAGGAGATAGCCTGGATGGGAATATGTTGAGAAAACAGCTGTCCGGAAATCCGGGGCAGCATAAAGAACTTAGGAGGATTATCGTTATGAAGAAATTGGTAATGTTTACAATGGCACTGATGTTTACTATGGCCCTGGTTGGAACAGCCAATGCCGGAATATTCAGCTCGGACAAGGATAAGTCGAAATCCGGTGCCGCCACCGAACAGGCAATGCCCGCTGGTGAGCAACTCTCTATGTCCGGCACGATAAGATGCCAACAGCCGGTTTGTAGGCGACAACGGGGGAGGTCTTCACTCTGGCCCATAACGGAAAAAGTATGGAAGTCAAAGCATTGCAGGGTCAAAAGTTAGAAATCAAAGGCACTGTCATGGAAGAAGGTGGCCAAAAGACCGTAAAGGTAACAGACTATAATATTGTAGGAAATTGATATACCGGATGTATTTATGATGTACTGATTTGATGTACTAAGGGGGGGATGTGGGAAGCACTTCAGGGTGCTCCCATTTTTTCATGAGCGGAATCGTCCTTCCCAGAGCGTCCCGCTACGTTTGTATGTGCGATTAATATACTGTACATAACGCTGCCCCTGTGCCTTAAACGACGCATCAAAAACTACCAACTACTCACCCAACCAAGGCATGAAATGAAAGAAATGGAACACCGAAACAAGTACAGTGCTACAGCTTAACCTAGCACCATTCCTGCCTGTCCCTCAATTATCCCTCAATTATCGCTCAATTATCGCTCAATTATCGTGAAAATTAATCCTGTTAAAAAAATCTACATTATGTTAGAAGGCGTCAGGCATACGCTGGTACTTAGAGCAGCGACAAGTGACTACTCCCCTTCCCCCTACCACAATGAAATTTGCTCTCAAGCCAACACGGCGCACAGAGGATTTTATGACAGGCGTATGAGCGGAACCCTTGAACCGAGACAGAAGAACAGAGAGATAGACTAGGACCATCTTTTTTTGAGGTAATCCCGATATGGTCCGAAGACTTTCATATTAAAAGAGAAATCAACATGGACAAAAAGAAGACAGAAATACTGCGCCGTCGTCTCTTTGGCAAGACGGATTTTGATGTCTATGCAGTGTTGGATGGTGCTGCAATTCCTGACTTGCTCGATAAGATTAATGAGCATAAGCCTCCTAATGTTTGTCTGTTCCGGGGGGTGGAAGAGGATTATGAGCTTGCAATGACCGCCCCTTACCTTGTCCGGCTTGAGGCAAAAGCTCCTTTTACCTCGCTTGTTCTCGCTGATGGTTTGGGTAAACACTGGGGAATTTTTGCTCTAGTTCCGGAAGACACTTCATTTGTCGACCTTCGGAAGCATTTTCGAAATTTATTGCGTGCTCATATGCCTAATGGAGGGATGGTTACCTTCCGGAATTACGATCCTCGCGTCTGTCATGATTATTTATCTGTCTGCGACCAGGAACAGCTTCGAGAATTTTTTGGGCAAGTTAACTCGTATCTTGTTGAAAATTATTACAAGGGGGAGGAATTGTCCGAACTCATCGAATACTCCCTTAAAATGGGTAGGCTCCAGCAGAACCCATTACTTTTAGTACCTTAGAAAAGAATTTCGTGAAGGTACTTATCCCGGCTGTCTTCCCTTTTACCGGAGTTAGATTCGTAGGTTGTGTCACATGAGGTTCCTTATGACGACATTTAATGGAACATTGGCTGTGTTTGAGTAAAGTGAGTGATATATGCCCATAAAAATTCGGCAAGACCAATTAGATGAACTTGCTCGGCTGTATTTTTTTCGTAAATTAGGGACTTTCTCTTTGAACGTACCAGGCATGAGGGTATGCGGCAAAAACTCCTCGATCGTCTGAGTTGGAAAATACTCTGGGGTAGGCTTTGGGATGACGTAAAGGAGTTTAGTGAAAGAAAAACAGGAATTGCCTTGTCCTTTGCTTTGGCCTGCCAATGCGAAGAATTGTCACCGGATGAGATGCTCACCCATGCCTTGGACCAAGCGGACGCCGAAATTTTCATGAAAAATTTTCTGGCGGATCATGGATATCTGAGGTTTTCCGAGTTTTTCTTTGAAACACCGGCTAATTAATTAAATAATAAGGTTGTAATCGATGGGTTTTCCAGATAATTCGAAACCAAGTGCTTACGCAGAATGTGCCAAGCCTCCCTGTGTCGCGGCAAAAGCAAAAGACGATACTTTGGCAAAGGAAGCCGCCCATGTTATGGAGAGGGCTACCGGCAAAAAGGTAAACCCGACCGCCACTGAACAATCCGATCCGGGTAAGGGTGGTGGGGCTCCCAATAAGATCTCCGCTGAGAACTCCGAGTGCAAAAGGATGGCATATGGCCTTGAACGTGATGGGACGCTCAGCCGTTTTAACCGTTACCGGGAAACGCTTCCCTATGCCCGCGCCGCTTCCGACATGAATAATCTGGGGGATGACCCTAAACGACCTAATACCGGTGAGCCCAAACAACCAAAAGGGCCATGTTTGACGCGGCTGTCCGTTGATGCGAAGAACCTTTGCAGCAATTTGGGGCTTGCACCTGGAATGATTAGTAGTACAGACTTACGCAATGACAGGACAGGCTTTCGCGCCGCCATGTATCGGGATGAGGCGACTGGAAAATTGATTCTGGTGCCGCGCGACACCCAGCCGAAGTCCCGGCGGATTGGCAGACCAACACCCGGAACGGCGATGGCAAGGATACGGATCAGTACGAAGCAATGCGTGAGTTATCGGGAGATCTCGCCGACAATGGAGTGGACTTTAATGTGGCAGGCTATTCCAAAGGGGGTGGCCTGGCCCAGGAGGCGGCCCTTGTCAATACCAAGGCCAAGGCCTATGTATTCAACTCGGCAGGACTCCATGAGGCCTCGCTTGCCCGGACCGGAAATACGGATTTCGACTCGCTGGCGGAGCGTACCCAGGCCTTCAGTGCGGAAAACGATTTTCTGACCTTTATGAATACTACCACGGATCCTGATCAGCAGATTGCCAACGTCAGGTTTTTGCAGAATGAACTGAAAGGCGAGAATCGCTGGTGTATCAAACCGATGAAGATCATCCACCGGAATCCGGAGCAGGCCAAAGGCAAAAATGATCCCGGTTTTGCAGATGATTTCAATGTCCTATATGGCAGAGCTTGACCAAAAAATTGTCGGCCTGGAGGCGGACCGGGCTGCCGGCCGAACATTCAATGCATTTCCGCCGGTGCGTGCCGGACACCAGGAGACGTTACCCGGGAGTTCCATGAATTCTGGTTCAGAGGGACCCAATCTTGGCAAACTGATGCAGCACCAGATGAAGAATGTTCTTGATCCGATGACCGAATCGGTTGAGAATGATCGAAAGACATTGAATAATTTTATTACAAACTGCGGATGAACCGATGTCGAATACGATTGTGGGTTGGATAGGAGGCGCGCTGCTGGCAGCTGCGCTAATATGGGGATGGGTGGTATACAGCAATGGAGCGGACAGACGGATGAAAGGCAACTATTTTACCAATAGATATGCAGCACTGGAGACAGCTATCCTGGCGGATGACCGGGAGGGGGTCGCCCGGGCGATCGCGGGCGGTCTGGATGTGAATGTTCGTGGTATTCACGGTATAACGCCGTTGATGATGGCGGTTGACAGGCTGAAACCCCATGCGGTCACTGAGTTATTGGCCAAGGGCGCGGACCCCAATTTGAAGGCAGAAGACGGCGCCGGTGCCGTGTATCTGGCCGTGGAGAATTATGGCAAGGCGCCGGACATTATGTTTGCGGTGATTAAAGGAGGGGGCGATCCGAACACCCGCCGACCGGACGATGATCCGGTCCTCATGCGGTTTGTCAATGATCACAACTGCGATTTCATCCGGAAGATGAAGGATCTGGGCGCGGATATGGACATCACCACCCGGGGCGGCGATCCTATCATAACATCAGCGTCAACAAGGCGTGACTGGGATGTGGTCTGGTGCTTTATCGAACTCGGCGCTAAATATGATTATGAGCAGACCTCACGCCGACCGTTGAGCCGTCCGCTTGCTGCCGATTTTCCTGCACCGGATTCCCCGATCTATCCCTACAAGAAAAAGGTCTGGCAGTTCCTTAAAGATCACGGCATTGCCGTTAAACCGCTCAAAGAATAGCTTTGCCAAAACTGCTCAGGTTGTTGAGACCGTTAGGCTGTAACGGGCTGAGTATCTATAGACAATCAACTCGGCAGGACTTCATGAGGCCTTAGGAACTACGGATAAACCGATGTCGAATACGATTTTGGGTTGGATAGGAGGCACATTGGTAGCTGTGGCTGTGCTATGGGGATGGGTGGCATACAGCAATGGAGCAGACAGACGGATGAAAGGCAACTATTTTACCAATAGATATGCAGCACTGGAGGCAGCTATCCGGGCGGATGACCGGGAGGGGGTCGCCCGGGCGATCGCGGGCGGTCTTGATGTGAATGTTCGTGGCATTCACGGCATAACACCGTTGATGATGGCGGTTGACAGGTTGAAACCGCAGGCGGTTACCGAGTTATTGGCCAGGGGGGCGGACCCCAATTTGAAGGCAGACGACGGCGCCGGCGCCGTGTATCTGGCTGTGGAGAATTATGGCAAGGCGCCGGACATTATGTTTGCGGTGATTAAAGGAGGGGGCGATCCGAACACCCGCCAACCTGACGATGATCCGGTCCTCATGCGATTTGTGGATGATCGCAACTGCGATTTCATCCGAAAGATGAAGGACCTTGGCGCGGATATGGACATCACCACCCGGGGCGGCGATCCTATCATAACATCGGCGTCAACAAGGTGTGACTGGGATGTGGTCTGGTACCTGATCGAACTCGGCGCCAAATACGATTATGAGCAGACCGGAAACCCGCATATAATATCATTGAGCCGTTCGCTTGATGACGATTTCCCTGCGCCGGATTCTCCGATCTATCCCTACAAGAAAAAGGTCTGGCAGTTCCTTAAAGATCACGGCATTGCCGTTAAGCCGCTCAAAGAATAGTTTTGCCAAAACTGCTCAGGTTGTTGAGACCGTGAGACTGTAACGGAACGGTCTATATCTTTGAACTATCAACTCGGCAGGTCTTCATAAGGCCTCGCATGTCCGTCGGCATGGAGGCGGACCGGAATTACCAGCTACGGATGAACCGATGTCGAATAGGATTTTGGGTTGGATAGGAGGCGTGCTGGTAGCGGCGTTGCTAATATGGGGATGGGTGGTGTACAGCAATGGAGCGGACATACGGATGAAAGGCAACTATTTTACCAATAGATATGCAACACTTGAGGCAGCTATCCAGGCGGATGATGGAGAGGCGGTCGCCCGAGCGATCGCGGGCGGTCTGGATGTGAATGTTCGTGGCATTCACGGTATAACGCCGTTAATGATGGCGGTTGACAGGTTGAAACCCCAGGCGGTTACCGAGTTATCGGCTAAGGGCGCAGACCCGAATTTGAAGGCAGAAGACGGCGCCGGCGCTGTCTATCTGGCAGTGGAGAATTATCGCAAGGCGCCGGACATAATGTTTGCGGTGATTAAAGGAGGGGCGATCCGAACACCCGCCGACCAGACGATGATCCGGTCCTCATGCGGTTTGTGAATGATCGCAACTGCGATTTCATCCGGAAGATGAAGGAGCTGGGCGCGGATATGGACATAACTACCCGAGGGGGCGATCCTATCATAACATCGGCGGCAACAAGGTGTGACTGGGATGTGGTCTGGTGCTTTATCGAACTCGGCGCCAAATATGATTATGAGCAGACCTCACGCCGACCGTTGAGTGAGGCACTTGCTGCCGATTTCCCTGCGCCGGATTCCCCGATCTATCCCTACAAGAAAAAGGTCTGGCAGTTCCTCAAAGATCACGGCATTGCCGTTAAGCCACTAAAAGAATAGATTTGCTAAAACTACTCAGCTTGTTGAGACCGTGAGACTATAACCGGCTGAGTATCTTTGAACTATCAACTCGGCAGGTCTTTATAAGACCTCGCATGTTTATCGGCCTGGAGGCGGACCGGGCTGCCGGCTGAACATTCAACGCTTTTCCACCGGTCCGTGCCGGACACCAGGAGACGCAACCCGGGAGTTCCATGTATTCTGTTCAGAGGAGCCTAATCTTGGCAAACTGATGCAGCACTAGATGAAGAATGTTCTTGATCCAATGATCAAATCGGTTGAGAATGATCGAAAAGCAGTGAATAATTTTATTACAAGCTGTGGGTGAACTGATCAGGTTGACTTGTTTCTCAAAATCTTCCGCGATATGATCGCTAAACAGAAAACCGTTGGTACCGGTGCGGATATACTCTATCCCCAAAGAACCGGCGTACCTGATCAGGTCAACCAGGTCATCGAGATCGAGCAGCGGCTCTCCGCCAGTGAAGGACACGGCTTTCACACCTTGTTCCACCGCTCGGTCGAGCATTCTTTTAATATCGTCGTTGGTCAACCTGGAACGGGGATTAGTCCCGGTTACTCCATACCGCACTGATGACAGCGGGCATTGCAGCGATCGGTTCAGTTGAATCACCAGTTGGCCGGGAATCCGTCCTTTTGCCAGGGAGGTCAACAGGGTCCAATCCGGGCCCGCAGGATTAACTGACGCCCTTACTGGTTGAGAATCGGCAGCAAATCCTTGAGCCGGGTGTTTACCTGGCTCGACGTGCAGAGAGGCAACTCGCTCCTGAACTGGCGCTTGACATCCTTGGTATCGCACTCGCCGATGCGGACAATGACTCCCGGGATCTTAGGCAAGGTCCTGGACAGGGTATGAATGCGCCGCATGAGAAACTGCCTGGCCCTGGATCTGCTCGTACCGATGTTCTCCCTGAGTCCCGACAAAAGAGAAAGCACAGCCATGCCCAGGTAGAATGCCAGAGCATTCCAGCGAAGAATCATCGAGAACAGGACCTCAGGTGCAGGAAATTCCCTTCAAGTGAATTTTGCCTAACTCATTAAGAAGACGATGAGATTAAAAACCAATAGTAACCATTGCTGTAAGGATTGCAGGATTTTCCCTTCACCCGGGCTATTTCTTCGACCAGTATCTTTCGTTTAACTTAATGTTATTGTTAATATTATTTGTTTTACCTCTCCGTGGCATGCCTCTTGCGTACTAGTTTTGCATAATCGGAAGCCGGAAAGACCGGTTTCCAGTCCTTATTACTTGGGTATTCCCGGAAGCAGCCAGGAGATAGCCTGGATGGGAATATGTTGAGAAAACAGCTGTCCGGAAATCCGGGACAGCATAAAGAACTTAGGAGGATTATCGTTATGAAGAAATTGGTAATGTTTACAATGGCACTGATGTTTACTATGGCCCTGGTTGGAACAGCCAATGCCGGAATATTCAGCTCGGACAAGGATAAGTCCGACAAATCCGGTGCCGCCACCGAACAGGCAATGCCCGCTGGTGAGCAACTCTCTATGTCCGGCACGATAGATGGCAACAGCCGGTTTGTAGGCGACAACGGAGAGGTCTTCACTCTGGCCGATAACGAAAAAAGTATGGAAGTCAAAGCATTGCAGGGTCAAAAGTTAGAAATCAAAGGCACTGTCATGGAAGAAGGTGGTCAAAAGACCGTAAAGGTAACAGACTATAATATTGTAGGAAATTGATATACCGGATGTATTTATGATGTACTGATTTGATGTACTAAGGGGGGGATGTGGGAGCACTTCAGGGTGCTCCCATTTTTTTTCTGCAATCCGGGACGACAGATTAATTTTCACAGAAAAGCGTGACAATACTTATCATGGAAGTCCCCTTACGGCAGATATATTGCACTGCACATGTATTCCGGCAGAGTTTTGTACGGAAGATTTTTTTAGTTTTTAGCCATTATCGCAAAGAGGCCGTTCACCACTTTGTTCTCAATCAAAAACCGCAATAAAAAATAAAGGGTATAGGCAAGCTTCAGAGGATTTAACTCCATCAACTGCGAAACGTCAGGGAAAATGGTCGCATCAGGTTCGAAACCTGTTATAATCATGGATTCGCTGAAGGCATCCAAGCCAAAAATTCTCAACCACGTTACAACAACTAACCTCACAAAGAGTATCCTGAATAGATGCCGGTAATACACTGTTTTCCAAGAGACTGATTCTTCATGAGACTTACGATTTTCCAGTCCCTCATGGCGGGGTATTTGACTATCATGCTCCTGGTCCTCTCTTTTGGGACCTATGTGGCATTCGAGCTTAATCGTTTAAGCAATATTAGCCACCTGGCCGCCGGCGTGGATAGCGATATCATCCAGATTGCCGAATCCCTTTCCACCAGACTTCGGCTTTTGGTCAGTATCGAGAAAAAATACTGGATCTCCAAAGATGAAGATTTTTACCTGCTTTTCACAAAGCGGGAAAATGAATTTTTTGAACAATTAACCTCGCTTAAATCGTTGATTTCCAAGACCGAGTCCACTCCTTTCTTCCTAACGGCGCTGACCTTGAGCTGGTCTTACTTCAATGGAGTCAAAGCCCGAAACACCTCCGGTGATACTGCTCAATCTGCGCTCTATGAGTCAGATCGTGACGAGGTGATCGAGGCGCTGCTCACTTCCCTCAATCGAATTGAGCAGGTGAATGACAAAGCACGGGACGAGAAAATCCGTAAAGCAGAATTAATCAGCAAGGAAGTACTCTGGATGACTATCGCTTTTGCTATCGTCTGCATCATTTTGAGTCTCATCGTCTCATTACTTGCCACCAAACGCATCATACGGCCTATCGTATTGTTCCAGCGCAAAACAAGAGATATCGCCACAGGTAATTTTGCCAGGATCGAGGAATTACGTGCACCTCTGGAAATCATTCATCTGGCCGACGAGTTCAATACCATGAGCGAAAGACTACAGGAACTCGATCGTCTGAAAGAGGATTACATCAGCCATCTGTCCCATACTCTCAGGACTCCCCTGACCGCTATAGGTGAAGCTTCGGACATGCTCAGTAAAGGTATCTTCGCTAATGATCAGAAGAGCCAGTCCCAGCTCATGACAATTGTTCGTGAAGAATGTAAACGGCTTATCGTATCGGTAAACCGTATCCTCGATTTGTCGCGGATGGAAAGCAAAATGATGGATTACCGGTTCGCTGAAATCGATCTCAATGAATTGATTCAAACTGCCCTTTCCAGGCTCAGCCCGATCGCCCATAACAAAAATGTCCACATGTACTTTGAGCCGCGGGCGTACCTTCCGCGTGTTCAGGGTGATGCCGATCAACTGCACCAACTCCTCGAAAATCTCATCGGCAATGCTCTAAAATATACGGACCCCGGAGGCAGTGTTACCGTGAAGGTCGAGGCGCCGCCGGTAGCGGGAGAATTGCTGCATATTTCCGTAACCGACACCGGATGCGGCATCGAGCCTCAAAATCTGCAAAGCATTTTCGATAAATTTCGTAGAATTGAAAAAGGAAAAGATACAACCAGGGGCAGCGGCCTGGGGCTGGCCATTGCCCAGCATATTGTGAAAGCTCACGGAGGCGGTATATGGGTAGAAAGCAAAAAAAGCTATGGCAGTACGTTTTACTTTTCCCTGCCTCCTGCTTAATTGTATTGAATGTGATAATCGGCTGCCGAATGCAGGGGGGGCCTGGAGGACGCACTGCTCTGCCACAACAACAAAATGAAGCGGGCACAGTTTCTGCTACAGGATCAGTGCCGGGCCTGACGACCAACCTCGACCGACTGGAAGATCAATTGCTGGATCAGGCAGACAAATCGGTAAAAAACGGGGAAATTGCTGATGCGTTGTCAGCCGTCGCCCGGGCGATATCTCTCCGCGAAGGGCACATATCCGCGCGGGCCTTGGCAATTGTACGAACCATTTTTGCGCATTCCGGATACAATCTTGATAACCATGACGCCGCAGTTGACTGTTTGAGACATATGGAAGCAACATTTCCCCAATCGCAATATGATCCGACAGCAAGCTGTTGGCTGGCCGGCCTCAGTGAACTGACGGACAAGAAAGCTAAAATCCAGGAACTCAAAAATGCTCTACGCTCCCAGACTGCAACAATTCAGACACTCAGGAAACAAATTGAACAGCTGAAGGCTGTGGATTTAGAACTCGTACAACCCGAGTAACCGTTCACCAGCAGCCCATTTTCGTCCGATCAGGCCTCCTCACATAGCCAACTATAGCTAGGAGGCCTGCTTGAACGAACCTGGAGCACTGGATGACGACGGTCAAGGATGGCCTAGTGTCACGGGTGCCAAGGATGGCACAGGGGCGACACAGTTACAAACCCAGGTTATGCCGTCTTTTGATGTGTGCCGGTGAACGGTTACCAATCCGATACAGCTGTTGAGGTGCCATGAATGAAACATGAAGAGATCAACGCAGAAACTATTTTAGCGATCGATGATGATCCCAGTATCTTAAAGGTGATGGGAATGCGCCTGAAATCTCATGGCTACCGGGTGTTGCCGGCATCAGACAGCCATGAAGCACTGACATTGGCCAAGGAAAATTACATCGACCTGGCAGTAATCGACTATAAACTCAACGACGAAAACGGCGTCGTCCTAATGGAGAATCTTCGAGAGATCCAACCGGAACTACCGGCGATCATCCTTACAGCCTACGGAACGATCGGCAACGCGGTCAATGCCATGCAACGTGGCGCCTGCAATTACCTGACTAAACCTTTCGATGGTGATGAACTTATTCGTCAAATCAAAAACTGTCTGGAAAAAAGCCGCCTGCTGAGCGGACGGTGTTCCCCCGATTTGCAACAGGAGCTGCCGCCGTTTTTTTCCCGGATTATCGCCAGAAGCAGCGAAATGAAAACCGTCTTGGCCAAGGTAGTCCAGGTCGCGGTTACCGACACCAACGTTTACATTGAAGGAGAAAGCGGCACAGGCAAGGAACTGATCGCTCGATCCCTGCATGCCGCCAGCCCAAGAAAAGACGGTCCGTTTATCGCAGTCAACTGCGCGGCAATTCCTGAAAATTTACTGGAAAGTGAACTGCTTGGCTATGAAAAAGGAGCTTTCACGAGTGCCGATGGCCGCAGGGAAGGCCTGTTTGCCAGGGCTCATGGCGGAAGCTTTTTTCTCGATGAAATTTCCGAATTACCTCTATCCATGCAGGCCAAGCTCCTGCGCATATTGGAAGAGAGAGAATTTTATCCACTGGGCAGCAATCGAAAGGTAAAAGTCGATGTCAGAATCATAGCGGCATCCAATAGCAACCTCGACAAGTTGACGCACGATGGTCTTTTTCGCGAGGATCTCTATTATCGAATTCATGTCATCCCCATATCTCTGCCGCCCTTGCGAAAGAGAAAAGAGGACATTCTCCCCCTGGCCAGGCATTTCCTAGCCGAATTCAGTAAAGAGACGGGAAAAATCATCAGGGATATCTCCCCGGAAGCGATTCGAAAACTGATGGCGGCCGACTGGCCCGGCAATGTGAGAGAACTGGAGAACGCCATGGAATATGCCGTGGCCATGGCGGAGGGGGAAACCATAACGCCCGATCTGATCGCCAGCCAAATGTCTGGAGAAGAAGTCCTTCCGCCCCTTCGCCACGCCAGGGACAATTTCGAAAAGGACTATCTCACCCAACTCCTCGATCTTAACCACGGCAATGTGAGCCAGGCGGCGAAAGCCGCAGGCAAGTATCGTGCTGATTTTTATGTGCTGTTACGAAAGCATGGCCTCGAACCCATTGATTTCAGGGAAAAGTGAACAATATTTAGCATAAGTTATTTCTATTTCCCGGGATTTTCATGTATCCTAATGAGAAGTAAAGAGGGTTTATGAGAATGAGACGTACTTTTTGATTATACCCCGTAATACCACCGGCGCTGTATCTCAAGAAGATCAATCAGACGCATCCTCCACACTTTTTTATATCTCCTGCCGGTAAAAATGGCCGGAGAGGCTTCAAGGACAAACCGATATTTCTCTGCGAAGTTCGGCTCTTCAATCTTCCCGTAGTTTCGCATCGCTCCTTTTGCAGGCACGATCGGACCGGAAATGCCGCAGAGAGGAGTATGCACGAGATGTACTTTTTTACAAGAATTTCAACCATATTTACCCAGATCACCGTCATCACCCTTGTTTTGCTTCTGGCAGGAACAGCATCGGCTGATATATCAAAAAGTCCGGCAAAGGACTACAAATACCAGAACCTTTTCAAGTCGCTCGATGCTTCCGCGCGTTCGACGGATTTTATCGCCTATACCGCTTTTAAGGCAGACCATGAAAAAGCGGATCACAAGGCCAGTCTTGAATATCTCTCTTCCCATCCGGAGCTAATCGAGAAAATTCGGGGGGACTTAGGCAGTACGGACATTCACTGGCAGCTTGAGAAACTCTCCTCCAGGCTTCTCTATGTTCCGGAAAACCGGCAAGAAGTAGCTGAATTATTTACCGATTACTGTCGGGAGACTATTGAAGACGTGCTGGAACGCACAGGCTTGACTAATCCGTACAGCTCTATCTCCATTTTCGACGACAAAGCGCAGTCCGAAACGGATCAGCTTGGCATTAAAGCGGTTATTGTTCAGGATCTCGCACGGGAATATGTCGCCCGTTACCAATTCAGCGGGAATACCGATAAACGGATCGAGATCGGCTTGTCCGGAAGGACCTCCATAAACGAGGTTGGATCGTACTCCAGCTACATTCAATACTCCGGTCAAAATGCCGGTTGGCAATTTTCTCGAAGCCGGCGGACCTTCTGGAAAAGTGTTGCAAAAAACCCGTACACAGTGCTGATGACTCCGCTGGAGGAAACCTTACACATTGCCCTCCGGTCATATACGGAAAAGGCGATCCAGGCGACGCTGAATACCATACGGGAAACTCCTTCTTTACAGCAAATACAGGATGTGGTGGATGAGTGGCTCGCGGTCGAGGAGGCCGTGGTCGGCGGATTGGTCTATTCTCTCGTACCCGATGTAATCATCAAACGGATTCCCTACCTCCCTCCGGAATGGATTCAGGCTGATCTGGACACCAAGGCGAAATTCGATAAATATCGTCTCCTCCCCCAGGCCATCAAAATGGTGCAGGATTACGGGCTTAAAAAATCCATCCGGATCTATGAACAGGACCCCAATACCACCCGCACTCTTTTAGAGGAGCAGGGTTGAGCAACTCTTCTTTATCGCTGTTTCATAAACCAGGGCTCACGGCCGCCGGTGAGGATCTCAACACCGTCGGAGGTGACTAACAGGGTATGTTCAAACTGAGCGCTTCTGGCCAGATCGCAGGTTACCGCCGTCCATTTATCAGGCCATATGACACATTCGGCACGACCGGTATTGATCATCGGTTCGATGGTGAAGGTCATGCCCTCTTCTAAAATCGTCCGATTCTTCGGCTCGAAAAAATGAGCGACGTAGGGCGCCATATGAAATGCCTCACCGATTCCATGACCGGTAAATTCACGCACTATACTGAAGCCGTTCTGCATTGCATAGGTCTCAATCACCTGACCGATAGCATTGAGACGCTGCCCGGGCCTGACCACGTCGATTCCCTTTAACAGACATTCCCAGGTTACCCGGACCAGCTTTTTGGATTCTTCGTCAACTTCCCCGACAAAAACAGTTTCAGAACAGTCGCCATGCATGCCATGGGCATAGACGGTGACATCACAGTTGATAATATCGCCCTCTACCAATTTCCGGCTATCGGGGATGCCATGGACCACAACCTCATTAACCGAAGTGCAGATCGATTTAGGAAAACCCATGTAGTTTAAGGGACTCGGATATGCGCCGAGTTCAATGGTTCGCTTGTGGGCGATTTTATCAAGTTCATCGGTGGTAATACCGGGCCGCACATTGGCAAGCACCGTATCCAGCACCTCACGGGCAATCTTTCCTGCCTTGCGCATCCGTTCGATCTGCTCAAGACTCTCTTTTTTACAGGAAGATCTATCGGACGTAGGGACACCGGAAACGGCATACTCAGGCAGGCCGATATGGTCCGGAACAGAACTAAGCGGACTTATCTTACCAGCTGAGACTGTCGGTTTTCCGACCAGTTTTTTTTGCAGACCGGGAGGCGCGGTCTCGCCAAGTTCGTCGGATTGCAAATGACACTTCTTATACTTTCTACCGCTGTTACACCAACAGGGATCATTTCTCTTTGGGAATTTCACTTCTCTCTCCACTTTTTCCGGCTCGGATTTTCGAACCGGAAGACAACCAGGATTATAGTACCTTAGAAATTCTTTTCGGCTTTATTGGAACGAATTTCGTGAAGGTACTTATCCCGGCCTATTTCCCGTTTACCGGGTTCGGAATACACGAAAATGATTATAATCAGCTATTACAATCAATCGAATAGTTTATTGGATAAATACGCATCTCTTTTGGCTGGAAGAGATGCTGTCCTGTAGTAATATCCGTTTTGTTTTACAATTGAACACTTGGAAATCCAAGGGAAAACAGCTAGTCTGTCAGTATTAAAATTGATAATCTCGTAAAAACCTAAAAACGAGGATGGCTAAGTAAAAAGCTCCATATGCTAGGCGCGCAAAATTTTCACCATTTCGACGTACTAGAGTACGTCGTAATGATAGAAATTTTGCAGCAACGACGCAGATGAAGAGTTTTTACGACGCCATCAAAATTGATTTGTCAGTCTCTCTGAAATTCTGTTATCCGCTGCCAATGTTCCTTTCCGGTTGCAAACAGGATAAAGATTCGCATAGGATACACACATGGCATATTTTAAAAGATCGGAACTGCTAACCAGCCTTCAGGAAGGATCATTTTCTTTCGACTCCCAGGTTTTCCTCTTTTTCGGGGAACGATTTCTCTGTAAGGAAGCAGCCGACACTATACAGGATAAACTCCTTGAACAGCAAGCCGGAGCTGTGCACGGTGTCGATGGGGACGGAGAAGATCCGGGCCAGACCCTTGCCCGATTGATGAGCTACAGCTTGCTTCCGGGCCGACAGCTCTATCGCGTCTCGAACAGCCGGATTTTTCATAGTAAAAACGTCGCCTCGGAAATATGGGCAAAAGCGGTCCAATCCTTTCAGGCCGGGCGTCCCGATCCTGCCCTCCGTCATCTGCAGGCCTTGGTACAATCGGTGGAGCTGAAAATAGACGGACCCAGCCCGCTCTCGGAAAT
This sequence comes from uncultured delta proteobacterium, assembly GCA_963728385.1. Lineage (GTDB taxonomy): Bacteria > Desulfobacterota > Desulfobulbia > Desulfobulbales > Desulfocapsaceae > Desulforhopalus_A. The sequence goes on along the minus strand of CAVSJK010000006.1, from coordinate 183,355 downwards.
TCCCCGGCAGGAATGGAAAAAAATCTTTTCTTTTGATAAACCCGATGAAGATCTTACCTGGGCCGACACGCTCCTCATCGAAGCGAAGGATATGCCCAAGGTAAGCACAGGAAATCTTGTCGACCGGTATATCGAGGCCTTTGACAAAGGGTTCCCTAACGGCAACATGCTGCTGTTAACCGCGGAGACGGTGGATAAACGCCAGCGATTGTTTACTTATATCAAGAAAAAAGGGATTATCGTCGACTGTTCCGTGGCCTCCGGGTCAAACGCCGCCGCGCAAACTGAACAGAAGGCGGTTCTGAAAGAGATGATGCAGAAGACGCTGGGGGAATTCGGCAAAAAAATAGACCCCCGGGCGGTGGAAATTTTTTTCGAGCGCGTCGGCTTTCATCCGGTAGCTGTTGTCACCGAAACGGAAAAACTGGCGCATTATGTCGGTGACCGGCCGGTAATTACCTGCAACGATCTGGAAGAAATGGTTGCACGCAATCGGGAAGACGCCTTGTATGAGCTGACGGACGCCTTCAGCAAAAGACAGGTGGGCAGGGCCCTGACTATCCTGTCCCATCTGCTGGAACAGGGAATTCATAGCCTGGCCATCCTCGCAACCATGCGTAATTTTCTCAAGAAGCAACTTATCTATCGCTCCTTACAGATGCGTCCTTCACCGAGTTGGCGGCGTGGCATGAATCCCAAGGAATTTCAAAATCAATACCTTCCGGACCTCAAGGCCCAGGGAGAATGGGCTGAGCTGCTGCAGGGTCATCCCTATGCCCTTTTTATGAGTTTTACCAAAGCTTCGGAATATTCCTGTTCAGGACTGAAACGGTGGCTGACCATGCTGCTCGAAGCGGAATTTCGCCTGAAAGGATCTCCCCTGCCGCAGCGGCTGATCCTTGAAGAGGTCTTCCTTTCGATGCTCAAAGGGTCGCCAAAGTTTTCCTGAAATTGGAGTTTGAGTTTATGATATATTGAAAATGAACCGTTCATTATTATGGTAATTGGTGTCCAGACAGAGATATAATACTGAAGGCATCTTCGCCATAATCGGATGTGGGGGGAACAGTATTTGAACGATAGACACAAATGAGCAAGCTATCTCTGCATCCATACCAAATGAAAATACGGCCTCAAAGAGAGGCCTTGACTAAAATCATTACCATTTTTTATTGAACAGTAGAACCATGGCAGAGAACAAGCAACGCAGAGAAGGGTCTGTCCTTACAGAAGATGTTATTGAGACAAAAGAGCCACGACTGTACAAGGTACTGCTGCACAATGATGATTACACCTCGATGGAATTTGTCATTGCCGTACTCGAAACCGTTTTTCACAAATCACCCCATGACGCAACAAAAATAATGCTTAATGTCCATAACGAGGGGGTAGGAGTCGCCGGAGTATATACCCGTGAAATCTGTGAAACTAAGATCTCAGTTGTGCATCAACTGGCGAAGAAAAACGAGTTTCCACTGCGCTGTTCCATGGAAACAGTCTAACAGGTAAAAGTACCCCTTTTACCCAACCAAGTGCGAGAATTATGCTGAGTAAAACACTGGAAAAGGCCCTTATACTGGCCATACGAGAAGCGAAAACTCATAATCATGAGTACGTCACTGTTGAACACATGCTCTATGGTCTTTTGCATGACGAACTCACCAGTTATATTATCAACGAGTGTGGTGGTTCAACCCAGGTTTTAAAGGAACGTCTGGAGAAATTTTTCCTCATGGAAATTCCGAAATTCTCCGACTCGAGTTCCGGCGAACCTGCCCAGACCATAGCCTTTAACAGAGTACTTCAACGTGCCGTGGCTCATGTGCAGAGTTGCGGAAAACAGCAGGTAGACAGTGGCGACGTCCTGGTCTCCATTCTGGCTGAGGAAGAATCCCATGCCGTCTACTTTCTGACCTCGGTCGGGATCGGTAAAATGGCGGTTGTCAACTTCATCTCCCATGAATTGCCTGCCGATGGATTGCAGAAAGAACCATTTACCACGCAACCCGAGAGCCCGATACCTCAAAAAAACACCAAGGATGCCAAGGCGCTCGAAGAATTTACCGTCAACCTGGCGGAATATGCCGCTCAGGGAAGACTCGATCCGCTCATCGGCCGCAATGAAGAAATCAGCAGGATCATGCAGGTACTGTGCAGGCGGAAGAAAAACAATCCGCTACTGGTAGGCGAACCCGGCGTCGGTAAAACGGCCATGGCCGAAGGACTGGCGTTGCGCATTCATGAGGATAAAATTGCCCGTAGAAACGGCGAGAAGCCAAAGGTACCGGATCTGTTGCGGGATGTTGAAATTCACCTGCTTGACATGGGAAACCTGGTTGCCGGCACTAAATATCGCGGCGATTTTGAAAAAAGGCTGAAAAGCGTGGTATCCGCCATAGAACAGAAACAGAATGCCATCCTCTTCATCGACGAGATGCATACCATCGTCGGAGCAGGAGCCACCAGCGGCGGTTCCATGGATGCCTCCAACCTGCTCAAGCCGGCATTGCAGGCCGGAATTCTGCGGTGCATCGGCTCGACCACCTATGAAGAGTATAAAAACCAGATCGAAAAAGACCGGGCACTCTCCAGGAGATTTCAAAAAATTGATATCGAGGAACCTTCGGTGGAGGACACGCATCTCATCCTGAAAGGGTTGAAGAAAAAATACGAGGATCATCACAATGTCCGGTATTCACAAAATTCGCTCAAGGCGATGGCGGAACTTTCGGACCGCTACATTAACGAGCGTTTCCTGCCCGACAAAGCCATTGATGTCATGGATGAGGTCGGCTCCTTTTTCCGGCTTGAAGGCAGACAGGGCACCATGGTCAAAATTAACGATATTGAGACGGTAGTGTCCAGAATAGCCAGAATACCGGCAAAAAACAGCTCAATTTCAGAGATCAATGAACTCAAGGAGCTGTCGGTAAATCTCAAGAAAGTGGTGTTTGGCCAGGACGAGGCCATCGAGGCTGTTACCACCGCCGTAAAACGCTCCCGGGCAGGTCTTGGTAATCCTGATTCGCCCACGGGCAGCTTCATCTTCGCCGGACCCACCGGAGTTGGAAAAACCGAGGTGGCCAGGCAGCTTGCCTTCACTCTCAATGTGCATTTCGAGCGCTTTGACATGAGTGAATACATGGAAAAACATGCGGTGGCCAGGTTGATCGGCTCCCCTCCCGGTTATGTCGGCTTTGATCAGGGAGGTTTGCTCACCGAAGCGATTCGTAAACATCCTTATTCGGTGCTGTTGCTCGATGAGATCGAAAAGGCGCATCCCGACATTTTCTCAATCCTGCTGCAGGTGATGGATCATTCCACCCTTACCGACAATTCAGGCCGGAAAGCGGACTTCCGTAACGTCATTCTCATCATGACCACCAATGCCGGAGCAAGGGAACTGGCCAATAGAAGCATCGGATTTGTCACCCGGAAAAAAGGCAAGGACCAGACTGCCGTCAACAAACTTTTTGCCCCGGAATTCCGCAACAGGCTTGATGCAATCGTTTCTTTCAGCTCACTCAACCAGGAAGCTACGGAGCGAATTGTCGACAAACTGATAGCAGAACTGGAAGGTCAACTGTCGGAAAAACGAGTAAGCATTAAGCTGAGCGAGCAGGCCAGGAAGTATCTGGCCAAAAAGGGTTACGATCCCGATTATGGAGCAAGACCGCTCAGGCGTTTGATCATGAAAGAGATCGGCGACACCCTGACCGAGGAAATCCTCTTTGGCGCATTGTCCAAGGGTGGAGAGGTGCTTATCGAAGAAGACAATGAGGAGCTCAGCTTCAAGTATACAAAATAACCGGAAATACTTATTTTTCCGACTCTATAAAGAAATCAGGATTTTTATTACATCAGACCGCAAACAGTTTCTTCTAAGAAACTGTTTGCGGTTTTTTTGTGTTTTTATCCGGAAAAGCCCGGAAAACGTCTGTCCATTTATTTACGAAAAGCATCTGTTGTTGTATAGAATACCAATACATGCAGTTTCGATCCATTCGTAAACGTTCACCAGCACTGGTGAACGTTTACAGGTCTGGAGTTATTCGAGGATTTTACTATTCTCGGTGAACGGTGACATCCATTCAATGGCGAATTGATAACTGGTGTCCTGTCAAACAATGACACTAACAGAACAAGGAGACCCGGCTATGACAGACTGTATCTTTTGTAAAATAGTTGCAGGCGAAATCCCTTCAAAAAAACTCTATGAAGATGAGGAAGTACTGGCTTTTTGGGATATTTCGCCCCAGGCACCTGTCCATTTTCTGGTGATTCCCAAAAAACACCTCGCCGGGCCTGTGGATGTGGTTGAGGCGGATGAAAAACTGGTCGGCAAACTTATCCGCATCGGGGCGCAGCTCGCCGCAGAAAACGGCACCGGAGACGGCTATAGGGTAATATTTAACAATGGTGCCAAAGCCGGGCAGGAGGTATTCCACCTCCATATGCATATCCTCGGCGGCAAAGACAGACCCTGGCCGATGTAACCTCTGCCGTTCCCACCGATTTCGGTTTTTGAATGGCGGCAGGATTTGCTGATAAATGGCTTGGAGAGTAGCGCTGGTGTTTTCTTATCTTACAATGCCCTGATATGAATGATTTTTCCATAGCCTTTGCAGTTTTTCTTCAGGGTATCCTGCCGAACCTCTCCATGCCGTTGATGATTCTGCTGTTGTTTGCAGCCTCGACGCTGCTGCTTGGCACCTGCCTCCTGTTTTTTTTCAAGAATAGTGCCTTAAAAGCAAGGTTGCACGAAACGGCAGAAAAACTTGCCGCGGCTGAAGTAATCAATACAGAAACCCAGGCACGTTATAACAGCCAGACCGTCAAGGAAGCCAGGCTGACCACACTTCTCGAAAATGAACGAAAACACGCCGCCGAAAAACTGCAACTGCTTGAAGATGCACGGGAGGAGCTGCGCTTACAGTTCGCAGGGTTGGCCCAGCAGATCTTCGACGAAAAAAGTGCCAGGTTCAGCGAACTCAACCGGGAGAAATTGGAGGCTATCCTGCAGCCGTTCAACAACCAGCTGACCGCGTTTAAGCAGGAGATAAACGAAATCTATCGACATGACAGCCGCGAAAGAATCTCCCTGAAAAGCGAAATTGTCCAGCTGCGTGACCTTAACCAGCAGGTGAACCAGGAGGCGATCAATCTCACCAGGGCTTTAAAAAGCGACACAAAAATCCAGGGAAACTGGGGAGAGTTGGTTCTCGAACGGGTCCTGGAACGATCCGGGCTGCGACGCGGTATTGAATATGAGACGCAGGGAGGTTTTCGGGACAACAACAACCGCCTCATGAAACCCGATGTACTTGTTCATCTTCCGGAAGGCAAAGATATAATTATCGATTCCAAGGTATCCCTGATCAGCTGGGAAAGATATGTGAACAGTGAGGATGAAAGCCGACGTACCCACCATCTCTGTGAACTCGTTAAAGCCATTCGTGAGCATATCACCATCCTGGGTAAAAAAAATTATCCCGAACTGAACGGCATCCATTCCCTTGATTTCGTCCTGATGTTCATGCCGATTGAGGCTGCATTTTCAACAGCCTTCCAGCAGGACGACAATCTCTTTGCTGATGCACTTACCAAAAACATCATTATAGTGACACCCACCACCTTGCTGGCGACGTTGCGCACGGTTGAAAATATCTGGCAATTTGAGCATCAGAGCAAAAATTCACTGGAAATTGCCAGACGGGCAGGCATTATGTATGACAAGTTTCGCGGATTTGTTGAAGAGATGGAAAAAATCGGCAAACAGCTGGCCACCTGCCACAGCACCTATGACAGTGCGCTACTGAAGTTGACCCAAGGCCGCGGCAATCTGGTCGCCCAGGCCGAACAATTGAAAGAACTGGGAATTCAGGTTAAAAAGGATATTCCTTCCTCGATCACTGACTTAGCCGAGCTCGATCTGAAAAACTAACAACCGGTCCGCCGGCATGGCCACCATCGATGCGGTCAGGCTTGCCTACAATTGCCGAAAATGGTAGTTAGTTTTTCGTAAACGTTCACCTGCACCCCCATATGCACACGATCAGGCCACCGTGCATAGAAGGGCGGGCACAGGAACCCGCCCCTACTGCAGACAGGAACCGACATCTATTTTTTATTTTATCAGGAGGCGCCGGTGCTGTTACATCATCAATTTATCGACATTGCCAAACGGTTCAGTAAAAAACCGGCGATCCATGATTTCACGACCAACCGGGAACTTACGTACTCCAAAGTTCTTATTGCCTGTTTAATTCTTCGGCGTTTCATTCTCAATCTCGACAAAGGCTTCATCGGCATAATGATACCGACCTCAGCCGGCTGTATCCTCGCCAAAATAGCCATGCTGATGAGCGGCCGCATTCCGGTGATGATTAATTACTCCACAGGAGCGGAACAGAACGCCAAATATGCCCAGAGCAAATGTGACTTTAAAACGATCATAACCTCCAAGGCATTGCTGGAAAAAATTGAATGCCCCCCGGTGGACGGCATGATCTATCTCGAAGACATCATGGCCTCCGTCACCTCCGGCATGAAAGTGACAGCGGCTTTAACCGCGGCGCTGCCCGCGGCCCTGCTTAAAAAGCTGGTATACTCCGGCCATGAAGATGATACCGCGGTTATCCTTTTTACCAGCGGCAGCGAAAAAGATCCGAAGGCGGTGGAATTGACTCATAAAAACATTCTGTCAAATATCGAATCGGTTACACCGATTTTTGATTTTCGCAGCGACGATGTGTTTATGTGCACCCTGCCCTTATTTCACGTCTTCGGACTGACGGTTAACCTCTGGCTTCCCGTCTATCATGGCATGACCATGCTTACCTACGCCAACCCACTCGATTTCAAGAAGGTATGCTCCATCGTCAGGGAGCATAAGGCAACTTTTCTGGTCGGCACCCCCGCCTTTTTCTGGGGATATCTGCGCAAATCCGAGAAAGGCGACTTTGACTCTCTGCGTATCGCCCTGACAGGAGCGGACAAATGTCCCGATGCTCTTCGCGAAGGCTTTAAAACCAAACATGGTATTACAGTCTACGAAGGCTATGGCGCAACGGAATGCTCTCCGGTAATATCCACCAACACTCCTCAATTCAACAGACCCGGCAGCGTCGGCAAACCTATTCCCGGCCTTCAGGTACGCATTGAGAATTACGAAACCGGCGAAGAATGCGCTGTTGGCGAGGATGGCCGTATCCTGGTCAAAGGCAACAGTGTTATGAAAGGATATTTCAACGATTTCGAGCAGACTTCCCTGCATATCCGCCGTGGCTGGTACGACTCCGGCGATATGGGGAATCTGGACGAAGACGGCTATCTGTGGCATGTCGGCCGCTTAAAGAGATTTGTAAAAATTGGCGGAGAGATGGTTTCACTGGTCAAGATCGAGGATGTACTGGAAAAATTCCTGCCGGAAGACAGCTACTGCTGTGTGGTGGAAATTCCCGATGCGATCAAGGGAGCCCGCATCGTGGCGGTGGTAACTACCCCCTTAGATGAAAAAAACGTCCTGAAACAGATGGCGCAACAACTGCCGGCTATCGCTCTTCCCAAGATTTTTCTTGTCTGGGAGACGCTGCCGAAGATGGGCAGCGGCAAAATTGATTTCAGGATCATCTCCGAAATGGCCAGAGAGCAGCTCACCCGTAAAAGCATCTCATGATCAGGGAGTCCGTCGATAAATTAAGCCGTTCGTTACGAAAGTTTTTCCGGAGCCCTCTCTTTGATATTTTCCAATTTCTCCTGTTTATATCCCTCGTAATCTGGTTGCCTGTGCACAGTGCCGAAAATATCGGCTATAACTGGCAATGGTACCGAATTCCCCAGTATATATTTGAATCTACCGAGTCGGGAATTGTTGCCGGTCCCTTAATCGAAGGGCTCAAAATAACCCTGCTGATCTCCCTGATAAGCCTGATTTTTGCTGCGATTATCGGCTTATTGACCGCCGTTTTCCGTTTGTCCAACTCTTTTGTCGCGCGCTGGCTGGCAATCATCTATCTTGAAATCAGCAGAAACACGCCATTGCTTATCCAGATATTTTTCATCTATTTCGTGCTCGGGCCGATGCTGGGAATTGAACGGATGGCTGCAGCGATTCTCGCCCTCAGCCTTTTTGAAGGAGCCTATGCCTCGGAAATATTTCGTTCGGGAATACAGTCGGTGGACAGGGGCCAGATAGAGGCGGCAGGCAGCCTCGGTCTTGCCCCTTTGGCCATCTATCGGCATATCATCATTCCCCAGGCTATTCGGACAGTCCTGCCGCCGCTGACCAACCAGGCCATCTCCCTGGTAAAGGATTCGGCACTGGTCAGCACCATTGCCATTTATGATCTGACCATGCAGGGCCAGGCGCTTATTGCCGAGTCATACCTGACCTTTGAAATCTGGTTTACCGTGGCGGCAATGTATCTTGCCATCACATTATTTTTATCGGTAGTTGTTGGCATAATGGAAAAACGTCTTAGTTTACCATGACATATATGGTTTAAGCTTTTTCCGATTAGAGACCAACGAAGAGGAGATTAAAATGAGAAGACATGTTTCTTTCCTGCAACTGTTTACCCTCACCCTTTTGCTGTCATGCCTCAGCAGCTTTTGTTACGGTGCCAACATTCTGCAGAATATTTCCGCGGCCAGTACCGTTGAAACCATCAAGAAAAGAGGGGTGTTAAAGGTAGGCATGGACGTTTTCCAGCCTTGGGCCATGAAGGATAAAAACGGCAAGCTGATTGGTTTTGAAATCGATGTTGCCACCCGTCTGGCCAAGGACATGGGCGTAAAAGTGGAATTCCTCCCCACCGCCTGGTCAGGAATTATCCCGGCTCTTTTGACCGGTAAATTCGATGTTATCATCGGCGGCATGGGCATCACTCCCCAGCGTGCCCTGCAGGTCAATTTCACCCAACCCTACGAATTTTCGGGAATGAGCATCGTCGCCCACAGGAAATTGGCCGCCGGTTTCGATTCTCTTGAGGATTTCAACAAGCCCGAGGTACAGATTGCCGCCAAACTTGGAACGACCGCCGCGGCAGCGGCAAAAAAATTCCTGCCCAAGGCAAAACTCAGACTGTTCGACACGGAACCTCAGGCCTACCAGGAACTGCGTAACGGCAAAGTCTATGCAGTGATCGGTTCCGCTCCCCGGCCCGCTTATGAAGCTGTCGATTACAGTGACACTCTTTTTCTTCCGGTGAAAGGGACCTTTACCAAGGAACCAATCGGTTTCGCCTTGAGGAAGGGGGATCCCGACACCCTGGCATTTTTCAATAGCTGGATCACCGTCGTCTCTCTTGAAGGTTGGCTGGATGAACGGCACAATTACTGGTTCGGCTCCAAAGACTGGATGAGCCGAATCGAATAGATCGCCGAAGCCGCTTTTCCATGCAATCCCAAAAACCAGCAGTCACCATACTCGATGGAGTCGTTCTCGCGGCAATTATCTGCTTTTTCGCCTACATAGGCTATCGACTGTTCTTTTCACTGAATTACAAATGGAATTGGCAGGTTATTCCTACCTACCTTGTCCGCTTCGATCAAGACGAACAGCGCTGGACTGCGAATATTCTTCTGGAGGGATTATTTACCACCATCAAAATCAGTGTCTGGGCGACGATCCTGGCCACCTTGCTCGGTTTTACCATCGGCTTGATGCGGGTCTCACCCCGGCTTTTTTTCCGGTTGGTCGGACGAACCTATATCGAAGCGATTCGCAACACTCCGCCCCTGGTGCTGGTCTTTATCTTTTATTATTTCATCAGCGATCAGCTGCTCACTTCTCTTGCCGTTGAAGATCTTTTTCGAACGAGCCCGGCGGGCGTGCGGCAACTCCTTATTTTCCTCTTTACCGAGCCGGGATTGATCACTCCTTTTCTCTCGGGAGTTCTCACCCTGGCCCTTTTCCAGGGAGCCTATATTGCAGAAATCGTTCGGGCCGGTATTCAGGCTATCGATACCGGACAATGGGAAGCGGGCAAGGCTCTCGGCCTGACCAGATGGAAAATGATGCGCCTGGTTGTCCTGCCCCAGTCCATACGGATCATGTTGCCGCCATTGGCCAACGAATTCATCAATACTATAAAATGGTCATCCATTGTCTCCATAATTTCTATCCAGGAGCTGACTTTCCAGGGTTTACAGGTGATGGCATCGACCCAGGCGACTATTGAAGTCTGGCTCACCATCTCCGCTATGTATCTCATTCTCTGCCTTATGCTTTCTCTTGTGGTGAGAAGAATAGAAGTGCATCTTGGCCGTTCCGACCGGGTGGTACTTCCGAGTCATCAGCCTGCACCGTAGTTGGTAAAACCCCGGCAGATTCCTAAAGGAGTTATATGGCCAGTGCATCCTCCCCTTTTTCGATCGCCAATATCCGGCTTTTTATCGCCTTCCGCATATTTTTCAATGCCCGGTTCTACTATCCTGTCTTCACAATTCTCTTTCTCGATTTCGGCCTGACCATCGAGCAGTTCGCTCTTCTTAATACCGTCTGGGCGATTACCATTTTCAGTTCCGAAGTGCCTTCCGGCGCCCTGGCCGATATTTTAGGGCGAAAAAAGCTGCTGGTCGCAACGTCTCTGCTCATGGTGCTGGAGATATCTGTTTTAGCCTTCGTTCCCTTGGGAAACGGCAACATTATCTTCTGGGCCTTTTTTACCAACCGTGTACTCAGCGGCCTGGCCGAAGCGATGGCCAGCGGCGCTGATGAGGCCATCGCCTATGACTCCCTGACGACGAATGGCAACACCGCTGATTGGCCGAAAGTGCTCAGCCTGCAAATGCGGCTGCAATCCATCGGCACGATTTTCACCATGACTCTCGGTGCCCTTGCTCTATGATCCAAGTATGGTGAACCGACTGCTCGCCCGGCTCGGCATCTCCCTTACCCTCAGCCAACAGACAACTATGCGTTTTCCTATCTATCTTACACTTCTTATGGCTATTTTTGCCGCAATTACGGCTTTCAGGATGGAGGAGAAACCAAAAGATGAAGATGAGGAATCCGGCATTACAACGCTTGCGGCATTGAAAATTACCTGGAAGGCAGGGGTATGGATTACCAGAACACCCTTTGCCCTGGCCGTCATTCTCTTCGGCATGTGTTATGACCATATTCTGAGAATGATCCTGACTATGACCAGCCAGTACTTTCGGCAGATAGATCTTCCGGAAGCAAGTTTTGGTATAATCGGTTCAGCGTTAGCCTTGCTGGGACTAATCACTCCGAAATTCGCCGAATATATGATTCAAAAAAATTCACCAGCCGGCAACTTGCTTTGGGTTTCCGGGATCAGCCTGGTGGGTCTTTTCGGTATCACCGGCTTTTTCCCCTACTGGGGACTGCTGCCTATGGCCTTAATCTATATCGCCATGATGCTTGTCTCATTTTTTACCAGTCACTACCTGAATCGCGTGGCAGAATCCCGTCAAAGGGCCACAGTACTCAGTTTCAAAGGGATGGCTTTCAATCTCGCCTACGGCCTGATCGGTTTTTTCTTTGCCCTGCTCATTGGTCACCAGCGAGAAGTCGGCCAAGCACTGCATCCAGCCTGGTCGAAGCCGGCAATAGAAAACTTCGCTTTTGCACGAGCGATCAATTGGTTTCCCTGGTACACCATCGTCTGCCTTGGGCTGACCCTTCTCTATTATCTGTATCGACTACGAGGCAGGGTGGATCGTAAACAGCAATACTAATCCGGCAAATGGCCGCATTCAATGGGCTTGCATAGAGCACGACGAACATTTATAGTGATGATCGATTTCAATAGTAGCCACCATGGGAGGTGATTTTCATGTTAAAAAGGTTTTCCATATCGCTTGAAGAAAAACTGCTGAGCATTTTCGACGAGCACATAAAAACCCACAGTTACAATAATCGCTCGGAAGCGATTCGGGATCTGATCCGGAAAGCCTTTATCAAGGAAGAATGGCAAGCCGATAAACAGGTTATGGGAGTCATCAGCCTGGTATATGATCATCACCAGCATAAACTGCAGGAGAAGGTTACCCTCGTGCAACATGACTATCATCACCAAATCGTCTCCACCACCCACGTGCATATGGATCACGACAACTGTCTGGAAGTCATAGTGGTAAGAGGCAAGGCCAAGGAAGTACAGGAATTGTCGGATCGACTCACCGCTCTCAGAGGTGTTCGCGACGGCAACCTGGCCATGTCCAGTACAGGAAAATCCCTGCATTAATTGGTTTTTCACCCGGACAAATTTCAATCATAACGAAGGCAATCCCGCTCAATGAAAACAACATCTTTTGTATCCGTTCATGGCGGCCATAGCGGTCAATTCTGTCACCATGCGACCGATTCCCTGGAAGAAATCATCAAATTGTATATTGCCAAACAATTTCCCTGGGTGGGAATCACCGAACATTCGCCTGCTATCAGCGAAGAATTACTTTACCCCGATCAACGGGCCGCCGGCTTGACGCCTGATTTCCTCTACAATCGTTTTGCGGATTACATGAAGGAATGCCGAAGGCTTCAGGAAAAATACCGTTCAAAAATCCGCATCTTCGCGGCAATGGAGATAGAAACCTACAGCGGCTACGAACAGTTTATTCCTTCCCTGATCAACAGGTTCCAGCCTGATTATATTGTTGGTTCGGTCCATTTCGTCAAAGACATGGGCTTTGATTATTCCAGGGAACAATATGAGCAGACAGCTCAGGTTGTAGGCGGGATGGACCAGCTGTATTGTACCTATTTTGACCTGCAGCACGATATGATCAAACTGCTTCAACCTGCGGTGGTCGGTCATTTTGACCTGATCCGTCTATTTGATCCGGACTATAAAGAAAGACTCTTGCGTCCCGCGATCATGGCGCGGATCAAGAGAAATCTGCAGCTCATTGCCGAGCTGGATCTGATTATGGATTTCAACCTTCGCTCCCTGATGAAAGGGGCGGACGAACCGTATATTTCTCGGGTGATCCTGGAAATGGCCCTGGAATTGGGCATTGCCGTCGTCCCCGGCGACGATTCGCACGGCCTCGGCTCGGTCGGGGCCAATATGGAGAAGGCAGTGACCATTCTTGAGGAACTCGGCTATAACACCAACTGGAAAGAGCCCAAATGTATCCGCTACTGATTTTCTCCTGAAGGCGATACCTGCCTCCCCATATTAGATACGATCTGCCTGATTTGTATGAATACTACATTTTTGTAGAGTAGGGGCGGGTCCCTGTGCCCGCCCTAAAATTACGGGCGGGCACAGGGACCCGCCCCTACTCGGCGAACGGTTACGTTTTCAACACCCCTGCGCTTCCTGGTACTTTTTTTGCTATTAAGTCTCTATACCATACACAGAGGCAGGCAAATGATCAAAAAGTACCACATAATCGACACAACCCTGAGAGAAGGTGAACAGACTCCCGGGCTGCTGTTTTCGTTGACCGAGAAAAAACGTATTCTGGACGGTCTGGCCAGGGTCGGCGTAGCCGAGACAGAGCTTGGCATCTCCTCCAGGCTCCATTCCTGTCCGGGGCAGCTCATCAGCTATTGCAGAACAAACCATCCAGCCATGAAGCTGTCGCTCTGGAGCCGGTGCAAAAAGGAAGACATCAGCCATGCGGCCCTGTGGCAACCTGATATTCTGTCCCTTTCCATTCCGGTTTCCGACCTTCATCTACGGGATAGATTACAAAAAGATCGTCTCTGGGCGGAGCGAACGATGGAGACCAGTATCAGCTTTGCCAGGGAGAAAGGGTTAACGGTGTCCATTGGTTTTGAGGATGCCACCAGAAGCGACCCCGCTTTTTTGCTGAAAATGGCCAAAGCCGCGGAGGAGCACGGCGCCATGAGGGTTCGACTGGCCGATACCGTCGGCATAGCCTCCCCTGCCCAATTTGCAAAACTTGTTGTTTCTCTTACCAAAGCATTAACAACCTGTCAGGTGGCCGTTCATACCCATAACGATTTCGGCATGGCAACGGCCAACGCCATTGCCGCCCTGGAAGCCGGTGCCTCCTCAGTTGACGCTGTCGTTTTGGGACTGGGCGAACGAACCGGCTGTGCCCGGCTTGAGGAAATTGTCGGCTACCTCAGCCTTGTGAGGGGAGTGAGTGAATTGAATCCCGGATGTCTCAAGCCACTTGCGCGATATGTTGCCGAAATATCGGGAAGAAATATCGCAGGCAACCGGCCGGTCATCGGCGATGATATTTTTACCTGTGAAACCGGCCTGCATCTGCAGGGACTGCAGAGCAAACCGGAAACCTATGAGCCGTTTTGTCCGGAAAAAGTCCAGGCGGAGAGAAAACTTCTTTTTGGTGCAAAAAGCGGCCGGCGGGCAATTCTCCAGCGTCTGACCCAGTTGAACGGCACCTTTCCGAAGAACTCACCGACTCAGCGATCCAGGCGATCCGTGAAGCGGCCACCAGACTGCGTCGACCGCTCAGTGATGCAGAACTAATCCTAACTTTATCGAAAAGATTCGTAGCGATTCAAGCCGTATTTTTTTATTCGATAGCCTATTTGCCTTTCGGTCAAGCCCAGCTCCCGCGCAGCCCGCACCTGCACCCAGCCATTACGGCGAATGCCGCTTCAATCTCGGTCCTTTCGATTTCCTCGAGCGACTTCCGGGTAAAAGCCTGCTGGCGGTTCTCAACTTTTCTATGGGTTCCTTCGGATTTTCCTGCTTCATTCTTTCCACGGAAAACAAATTAGGGGGTAAATCGTTCAGGGTAAGCCGGTCCCCTTCAGCCAGGATGACCATGCGTTCAACCAGATTCTGCATCTCCCTGACATTGCCGGGCCAGGAGTAATTAATCAAAAAATCCAGCAATTCAGAGGTAATCTTGATTTCTCTGCCGTTTCGTTCATTGCTCTTGCCGAGAAAATGGCTGAATAACAAGGGAATATCCTCTTTTCTGTCCCGCAGCGGCGGAAGGATAATCGGCACGACATTGAGTCGATAGTATAAATCCGCGCGAAATTGTCCCTTGGCAACGGCCTCTTCCAGACTGACATTGGTCGCGGCAACAATCCGCACGTCAACGGTATATGTCTTGGAGCCGCCGATTCTTTCAAATTGCTTTTCCTGCAGCACCCGAAGCATTTTTGCCTGCAAAGACAGGGGCATTTCGCCGATTTCGTCCAGAAAGATAGTTCCTTCATCCGCCAGCTCGAATCGCCCCGGTCTTGAGGCATGGGCACCGGTAAAGGCCCCCGTTCATGGCCGAACAGTTCACTTTCCAGCAGTGTTTCCGGCAGGGCGGCACAGTTAATTTTGATAAATGCCTTTTCCTTGCGGCGGCCGCCATCATGAATCGCCTTGGCAACCAGTTCTTTTCCGGTCCCCGATTCCCCCAGCAACAGCGCAGTCACATTGCTGCTGGATATTTTATCAATGACGCTGAACACCTCCTGCATCGGCTTGGAATGACCGATAATGAAGTGCCCCCGATGGACATGGTGCAGTTTGGCCTTTAAAGAAGCGTTCTCCTCGATCAGTTTGGCCTCTTTTTTTTCAATCTCCCGGTGCAGTGTGAGGAATTGGGCAATCAAGGTCGCAAGAACAGTCAGAAAACGAATATCTTCCTCAAAGGAAACATCATCAGCGAACAGTCTGTCTACCGTGAGGACCCCCTCCGGATTGCCTTTGACCATCACCGGTACACCGAGAAAGGAGATCTTACTCTTACTGACCTTCGACCGCGCTCCGGTCCTGTTCAGAAACAGCGGCTCACTATTGATATCCGGCACACAAAAGGCGAACGAGTCTGAAATATCTGTCCACAGACCCCTTCGTCCGGCCGGTACACCCCGCGCATCTCCTCTTCTTCCGACAAGCCACACGATGCCTTGATCGATAAGTTTTTGTTGTGCCTTATCAAAAATCAACAGGGTAGCCCGCTCCATTTTCATGGTATCGTTGAAAACTCCAAAGATCCGGGTCATCGTATTGTTCAAATCAACGGCCGTGCCTATGAGTTCCGTGATTCTGTACAGCGCAATGAGTTCTATACCTTGAGTTTCCCTATGTTCATCCGGCGAAATTCCTTTGAACGACTCCATTATTTTTCACCTGTTTTTTGCCATGTTTTTTCTGTCGCTATGTTCTTCTATCGGTAACCATCCTGTGTTCCGGGGCAGATCTTCTCGTTCTAAAATTTAGCAAACAATGTTCCATGTTAATATCTACCTTGATATAACGGTGTATTTTCCAATATTCCTGTTCCGAACCGATCTTTTCAGGCCCTTTTTACAACAGATTTGTTTATGCACATAATCATTTATCACGTTTTTGTAATAATTTTTTGACTTTGATTTTAGTGCATCCAAATTCCACATTTCGTTACCTTTTTGTAATTTTCCCACCAAAATGCGTTGTTCTGTCGGACTCCATCACTTGCGGACGACCAGCCGTACAACAGAACGTATCTAACTATTTTTATTTATAATATAAATCATTGCACACGCTTGGCACATCCTTTGCTCATAGAGTTGCAAAGAGACGGAACACTGCTTGGCGGCACTTTACTCGGGTCTTACCCAGAAGCCGAAACACGAAGGCAGCACAAAAGGCAAAATTCAAACACCACAACACATTAAGGAGATCCTAATGAGAAAGGTGGCTATTTACGGCAAAGGCGGAATCGGCAAATCAACGACCACACAGAATACAGTGGCGGGGCTTGCGGAGATGGGAAGAAAGGTAATGGTTGTCGGTTGTGATCCCAAAGCCGACTCCACCCGTCTGCTGCTTGGCGGACTGGCCCAGAAATCAGTACTCGACACCTTGAGGGAAGAAGGTGAAGACGTAGAACTCGACGATATCAGAAAACCGCGTATGGCGGCAGCTGGGCGGTTGAATCGGGCGGGCCGGAGCCAGGCGTCGGTTGCGCGGGCCGGGGAATCATAACCTCCATCAACATGCTTGAATCCCTTGGCGCTTATGAAGAAAGCGAAGGGCTCGATTATGCTTTCTACGATGTTCTCGGCGACGTTGTCTGCGGTGGTTTTGCCATGCCGATAAGAGATGGCAAGGCCGAAGAAATCTATATCGTCTGCTCCGGCGAGATGATGGCCATGTACGCCGCCAACAATATCTGTAAAGGAATCATGAAATACGCCCAATCAGGTGGCGTCCGGCTTGGCGGTCTGATCTGCAATTCAAGAAACGTCGACAACGAAAAAGAAATGATCCAGGAGCTGGCCAAAAAGCTCGGCACCCAGATGATCTACTTTGTCCCCCGTGACAACGACGTACAGCGGGCGGAAATCAACAGAAAAACAGTGATCGAATGGAACCCCGAAGCTCCGCAGGCCGACGAATATCGCGGGCTGGCCAAGGCAATTGATGCAAACACAATGTTTGTTATTCCCAAACCTCTGGAAATTGAAGAACTGGAAGCGTTGCTGCTCGAATTCGGCTTACTGGAATCGGCTTAAGAACGAAAAAAAACATCGTTCACCGGGATTAGTAAAATGCTCGCAAAACCTCAGACCTGTAAACGTTCAGCAGTACTCCATAGGCGCATAAGCAGGTCGATAGGCTATAGTTTGCTATGCACGGCGAGCTGATCGAGTGCATATGGGGAGCTGGTGAACGTTTACTGAAAAATATAAGGAGATAACTACAATGATGATCATGATCAGAGCCATAGTTCGGCCGGAAAAAGCAGACGACGTACTCGCAGCACTGATGGATGCGGGATTTCCGGCGGTAACCAAGTATTCGGTTACCGGCCGGGGGAAACAACGGGGGATCAAAATCGGCGAAGTAACCTATGACGAGATCCCTAAAACCATGCTGATGAGCGTGGTCAAGGCTGAAGACAAGGATTTCGTTATCAGCACCATCATGGATGCAGCGCGCTCCGGAGTAAAAGGCGCGTTCGGCGATGGTAAAATTTTCGTTGCCGATGTTCAGGATGTCTACACCATAAGTTCAGGCGTAAAAGAGGATGCCGATCCGGCAGAGGTGACGGCATGAAAGAGGTCATCGCCATCGTCCGGATGAACATGATGAACAAAACCAAGGCAGCGCTTACCGCCGCGGGCGTTAACGCTTTTTTCGCCCATGAAGCCCAGGGACGCGGGGTTGGCTTCGTCAATCGAAAGCTTATCAAGGGAGTCGAACAGGGCTATGAGGAAGCTGCGGCACTGCTCGGCGAAAAAGGAAACCTGTACCCGAAACGGATGGTCACAATCGTTGTGAATGATGATCAGATTGATGATGTGATCGAGGCGATTATTACCACCAATCAGACCGGAAAAGCAGGCGACGGCAAGATCTTCGTTCTGCCGGTAGCCGACGGTGTCCGGGTGCGGACAGGTGAAGCAGGCAAAAAATCTATAGGATAGGCTTAGAGGAGATTTATCATGGGAAAAGCACAGAAACTGGTGCAGTGGGATCCTCATAACATCAAGGAAAAACTGCTGGAGAAATATCCTCCGAAAGTAGCCCGCAAGCGCGCCAAGCAGATAATGATCAACGAGGCGCTGGAGAACACCACTCCTGAAATTGTCGCCAACGTCAGAACGATACCCGGCATCATCACCATGCGCGGCTGCACCTATGCCGGCTGCAAGGGCGTTATCATGGGGCCGACCTGCGATATCGTCAACCTGGTTCATGGTCCGATAGGCTGCAGTTTTTACGCCTGGCTGACCCGTCGTAACCAAACAGACGCAATAAATGATACCAACGCAAATTACATGACCTATTGCATGTCAACCGACATGCAGGACTCCGATATTATTTTCGGGGGAGAGAAGAAACTGACAGCGGCCATCCAGGAAGCGTACGATCTGTTTCATCCGAAAGCAATAGCGATCTTTGCAACCTGCCCGGTGGGACTGATCGGTGATGACATCCACGCCGTCTCGAAAAAGATGAAGGAAAAATTCGGTGATTGCAACGTCTTCGCCTTCAGTTGTGAAGGCTACAAAGGCGTCTCGCAGTCAGCGGGCCACCATATCGCCAACAACCAGGTTTTCACCCACGTGGTAGGCAAGAGCGAAACGGAGAAAACCGAAAAGTTCAAAATCAACCTGCTCGGAGAATATAATATCGGCGGGGACGGTTTTGAGATCGACCGGATCTTTCATAAGTGCGGAATCACCAATATTTCAACTTTTTCAGGCAACTCGACCTACGACAAGTTCGCTTCCGCCAACCAGGCCGACCTGAGCTGTGTCATGTGCCACCGCTCGATCAACTATGTGGCCGATATGCTGGAAACCAAATACGGCATTCCCTGGATCAAGGTGAACTTTATCGGCGCGGAAGCGACGGCAAAATCGCTCAGGAAGATTGCTCAATACTTTGGAGACCCGGAACTTATCGACAGGGTTGAGGCGGTTATCGCCGAAGAAATGCCGGCTGTGCAGTCGGCGCTTACGGAAGTGGTCCCGAGGACCAAAGGAAAAACGGCCATGATCTTTGTCGGCGGTTCCCGGGCGCATCATTACCAGGAACTATTCAACGAATTGGGTATGAAAACCATTTCCGCAGGCTACGAATTCGGTCATCGGGATGACTATGAAGGACGGCAAGTGATCCCGACCCTGAAGGTCGATGCAGACAGCAGGAATATCGAGGAAATACATGTCGAGGCAGATCCCGTACTGTACAAGCCGAGAAAAACTCCGGAGGAGAAATGCGGCTCTTGAGAAAAACGGTCTGGAATTCTCGGCATACGAAGGGCTTAACCCGGACATGGATACCAACACCATTGTCGTCGACGACCTCAACCAGTATGAGGCTGAAAAGCTGGTCGAGTTGATGAAACCGGATCTCTTCTGTGCGGGAATAAAAGAAAAATACTCCATCCAGAAACTGGGAGTGCCGATGAAACAGCTGCACAGCTACGATTCAGGCGGACCGTATGCCGGCTTCAAGGGTGCGATCAACTTTTATACAGAGATCGACCGGTTGGTGAACAGCAAGATCTGGAGCTATATGAAAGCGCCATGGCAGGAAAAACCTGAACTTTCCGCAACCTATGTTTGGGAATAAGTAATCGTTCACCGGGTGAGCGAAATGTTCGAATAACTAATTTTGACAAACTGGTAAAAACCTTAAAAATCAGGGATGGCACAAAAATGTTACTGAGACATACACCAAAAGAAATTACAGAGCGAAAGGCTCTGATGATAAATCCGGCCAAGACCTGCCAGCCGATCGGCGCCATGTATGCGGCCCTGGGAATAAAAGGATGTCTGCCCCATAGTCATGGTTCCCAGGGTTGTTGCGCCTATCATCGAAGCACACTGACCAGGCACTATAAGGAACCGATTTCGGCGGCGACCAGCTCCTTTACCGAAGGTGCATCGGTTTTCGGTGGTCAGGCCAACCTGCTCCAGGCAATCGACAATATCTTCACGGTCTATGAGCCGGAAGTGATCGCCGTTCACACCACCTGTCTGTCGGAGACTATCGGCGACGACCTGCCGCAGATCTTTGATAAGGCCAGAAAAGAGAACAAAGTACCCAAGGGAAAACAGTCCTCGGCGCGCCGACCCCAAGTTATGTCGGTTCCCATGTTACGGGTTTTTCCAACATGGTCAAGGCCATGGCGGCACTGGCGGAACCTTCTTCAAAAAAAAACCGCAAAATCAACGTCATTCCCGGCTGGGTAGAGCCGTCGGATATGGAGGAGATCAAAAAACTCGCCGCCATGGTTGGTGTGAAAATCAACATGTTCCCGGACACCTCCGGGGTACTCAATGGACCGCTGACCGGGGAATACAAGATGTTTCCCGACGGCGGGGCATCGATCGAGGCAATCAAGGACAGCGGCAGCAGCATCGGCACCCTTGCCCTTGGTGAATGGTGTTCGGCGGATGCGGCACGGCTGCTCGATACCCAGTGCAAAGTGCCCTGCTCCATTCTTGATATGCCGTTTGGACTGCAGGCCACCGACCGCTTTGTCGATGCCCTGAGAACCGTGGCCGGGACCTCGGTTCCCGACGAAATCGCCATGGAAAGGGGCCAGCTGGTCGATATGATTTCCGATATGCACCAGTACTTCTATGGCAAGAAGGTTGCACTGGTGGGCGATCCCGACCAGTTGATTGCCATGACCGAATTCCTGGTCGCTTTAGACATGTGTCCGATCCATGTGATCACCGGAACACCGGGCAAGAAATTCGAAGCCCGGATTAAGGAAATAACAAAGGATATGGGACACACGGTCAATGTCAAAGCAAAAGGAGACATGTTCCTCCTGCACCAGTGGATTAAAAATGAGCCGGTTGATCTGCTCATCGGCAACAGCTATTGCAAGTATATAGCAAGAGACGAGGATCTTCCTTATGTTCGCTGGGGCTTTCCCATTCTCGACCGCCAGGGACATCAGTACTTCCCGACAGCAGGCTACAAAGGCGGGCTGCGGCTACTTGAAAAGATCCTCGGGGTACTGCTTGACCGGAAGGATCGTGACGATCCTGAAGAAAAGTTTGAACTGGTACTGTAAACCTTCCAGCAGCAGCGGACCGGCCGGTCCGCTGCTGCCTTTATTAAACCTTAGGGGTGAAAAAATGAGTGTGATATCCCTTGCAGAACACAAAGACTCCTGTTGTTGTTCAAGGAAAACGAACAAAGCCGAGACGGTTATTCATCTGCCTGTTGCGCCTCAGATTTTCGCCAGAACCCGGTTTTCTCCTCCGCCTCCCGGCCATAACCTGAGCATTATGGTTCCCGAGGCAATGGAATACTTAGACAGGATGATGAAAAAAAGGGGCAATGACATCTCCATGGTCGCCATTTCCGGGCCCGGGGATCCGCTCGCAACTCCTGATATCACCATAAGTATCGTACAGGAAGTCCGAAAAAGATATCCGCAGCTCAAAATCGGTCTGAAAACCTTAGGAATCGGCAGCGGCAAATTAGCGGGAGCGCTCGGTCAGGCAGGAGTTGATTATGTTGAAATGCTGGTGGATGGGGTTCGGGCTGAAATTCTTGAAAAAATCTATGCCTGGATCAGGCCGGGATTAAAAACGCTGAAAATTTCCGAAGCGGTAAAATTGCTGCTGAAGGAACAACGAAACGGCATTCCGGCATTAAAATTTCATAATATTACCGTCTCCATTCTCACTACGCTCTACCCTGGATACAACATCAGCCATGTGCCGAAAATAGCGGGCGAAATGCTGGAACTCGGCACCGACAGCATGTCGCTACTCCCGTATATAGCGGAATCGGGGGTAGAAGTCGAGCTGGAGAGCCCGGATGCCGACACCATCAGGGAAACCGCCGACAAGGCCGGTAAACATCTGCCCATTGTCGAGCCGCTGTTGCTGGAACCGGCAGGACATTGCGGTGACAAAGCACTTCCCCAACAACCACAATATCCGAAACCGACCAGGGAAAGGCCGAATGTCGCAGTCGTCAGCTCCAACGGAATCGAAGTTGACCTGCATCTTGGCCAGGCAATCCGTTTCCTGATTTATGGTCCCAGGGAAGATGGTCTCGCCTGTCTGCTGGAAACACGGGATGCACCGGAGCCGGGATCAGGCGGCAACCGTTGGCAGAAGGTAGCGGAAATCCTGAAAGACTGTTTTATCCTTCTTGTCGCCAGCGCCGGAGAAACCCCACGTCGGGCTCTTGCCGAAACCGGCCTTAGGATCAACATTTCAGAGGACAACATTGAAGGTATCGTCGATGTTTTATACGGCGGCGGGAAAAAAGGCAAAAAATATAAATAATAAAAGCAGTTACACTCTATCCACTTCCAACAGCAACAACAAAGGAGTATACGATGGCTCTACCTGAGAGGCAGATTCTGCTCTGCCAAAGTTTTCGGTCAAAAGGCGATCCCAAGGGTATCTGCCACAAGCAAACCGACGGTTTTCTGCAGTATATCGAAGAGGAGATTCTCGATCGCGGCCTGGATATCCAGATCGTCGCCACCGGCTGCCTGAAACAGTGTGAAGCGGGACCGATCATGGTTATCCAGCCGGATAATTTATGGTTCAAAGGCATTGACAGCGAAGGCGCGATCGATGCGGT
The DNA here is from genome assembly GCA_963728385.1 of uncultured delta proteobacterium. Taxonomy (GTDB): domain Bacteria; phylum Desulfobacterota; class Desulfobulbia; order Desulfobulbales; family Desulfocapsaceae; genus Desulforhopalus_A. The sequence goes on along the minus strand of CAVSJK010000006.1, from coordinate 160,364 downwards.
TCTGGACGGGCTTGAAGACGGCGAGCCGCCGGCTGACTATCTCATCAAATAGGACAAACCAAAATGTCTCCTGTGATCCAGCCGGCAAGGCAGCAAGATCTCGACGACATGGTATTGCTCCTGAAACTGCTTTTCTGCATCGAAAAGGATTTTGATTTCGATGCAGAAAAGCAGAGAAAAGGACTGGAACTTCTGCTTGATTCACCACGTGCCGTTATCATGGTGGCAATGGAGCAGGATTCAGTTGTTGGCATGGGCTCCGGCCAGCTGGTCATTTCCACCGCTGAAGGGGGACCGTCACTGCTGGTTGAAGATGTGGCGGTACAGCCGTTTCATCAAAACCGGGGGATCGGTTCCAAACTGCTGCGGGCACTTGGAGACTGGGGGGCCGAAAGGGGCGCTGGACGTATGCAGCTTCTGGCCGACCTGACCAATTATCCAGCCCTCGATTTTTATCGTCGTAAAGGCTGGCAACAAACCCAGCTTATCTGCCTGCGAAAATTTGGTAACCGTTGACTGGAAAATGTCAACGGTAGGAGGACAAGACATGAACATCGTACAGATAGACAACTGGCGTGATTATCGCCGAGACGGAGAGCGATTTCTGCAGACAGCCATCGGCGCACATAACAAGAGAAGAAAGGCCTTTTCGACGGACACCCTCTACAATGTGACATGTATGGCCATCGAAAAACTGATTATGGCCTTTCTGATGAAAAACGGCGATCTTGCTGAAAATCACACCATGGGCGATCTCCTCAGGGCCTTGCAACTTCATCTTGGTGATATCCCCGATCTCGCTGAGAAGCTTCTCTATCTGGACACCTTTCAGGAAATCTGCTCCCTCGATAATTTTACCATCCATATTCCAACCGAGGCGGATGTCGTTAAAATGCTGGCCATCGGCGAGGATGTACTGGCAGTTCTGCATCCTTATCTCTATGATCAGACCACTTTAACCCAATAATCAACATCATGACGAATAATCGACATTCCCGGACAGCCTTCTAGCCTGTCGATGAAGCAATACCTTGCCCATCCGTGCAGATTTTTGTTAATATAGTTAACAGTCCGGCCGGCTCGACACAAACGAGCAGTTCATTCCGGAAAAATCAGTCATCAGCAAGTCGTTTTCCATAGAAGGGGCGGCAGCCCACGGTCCGCTTCCCGATCAAGTCACTGTAGGCACTGAAAGGTGCCTGCATAACATTTAAGGAGCCGACATGACGACCAACCTTACCCGAAAAATTCTCAAATCCCACCTGGTTGAAGGCCAGCTGCAGCCGGGAACTGAGATCGCGGTCAAAATAGACCATACCCTCCTGCAGGATGCCACCGGCACCATGGCCATGCTGGAGTTTGAGGCATTGGGGCTGGACAGGGTCCGGGTTGACCTGGCCGCTCAATACGTTGATCATAATCTGCTACAGACTGACTTTAGAAATGCCGACGATCACCGCTTCCTGCAAAGCGCCAGTGCCCATTATGGCGTGCATTTCAGTATGCCGGGCAACGGGATTTCCCACCAGGTGCATCTGGAGAATTTCGGCAAACCCGGGCTCATCCTCATCGGGGCGGACAGCCATACCCCGGCCGCGGCCGGACTGTCCCTGCTTGCCTTCGGAGCCGGAGGTCTCGATGTCGCCCTGGCAATGGCGGGACGGCCGTATTATCTGCCATGCCCGAAGGTTTTGGGGGTAAAGCTTATCGGCAGCCTGCCCGATTGGGTCAGCGCCAAGGATATCATCCTGGAAATGCTGCGTCGATACGGCGTTAAGGGATGCCTGGGGATGGTCGTTGAATACTATGGACCGGGAGTCACCACCCTGTCGGTTGAGGACCGGGCGGCGATCGGCAACATGGGCACCGAACTCGGCGCGACCAGCTCGATCTTTCCATCCGACGAAAACACCAGGAAATACCTGGCAGCCCAGCACAGAGAAGCGGACTGGCAACCAATGCAGGCGGATGACAATGCGGCGTATGATCAATATGACGAAATAGATCTGGCCCTGGTTGAGCCGCTGATCGCCTGTCCGTCCTCGCCCGGCAATGTCGTTGCGATCAGTGAAGTTGCCGGGACTCCCGTTGACCAGGTTATCGTCGGTTCAAGCGCCAATAGCGGCTTGAAGGATTTAATCCGGGTATCCCAAATAGTACAGGACCATCATTGCGCACCGGGAACCGATTTTCATATCAATCCCGGCAGCCGCCAGATCCTTGAGAACGCGACGGCTGCAGGCAGCTTGATGCCCCTGATGAAGGCGGGCGGCAAAATCCACCAATCCGGTTGCCTCGGCTGTATCGGCATGGGGCAGGCGCCGGGAACCGGCCAGGTGAGCCTGCGCACCTTTCCGAGAAATTTTCCCGGCCGCTCCGGCACCAAGGATGATAAAGTCTATCTCTGTTCACCGGAGACTGCGGCAGCGGCGGCCCTGAAAGGCGTGATTACGGACCCGCGCAGCCTGGCGGACGAAATGGAATATCCCAAAGTCTCCGATCCGGACCATCGGCTTATCGATAGGTCTTCCATTATCTATCCTGACGAAAACCTGTTTGCCACAAAGATTCTTCGTGGTCCGAACATCAAGCCCTTTCCACAGCTGGCTGCCCTGCCGGACACTTTGCAGGTGAAGGTGGCAATTAAGGTGGAAGACAATATTTCAACGGATACCATCATGCCGGCGGGCAACACGGTGCTTCCCCTGCGTTCCAACATTGAAGCCATCAGCAAGTTTGTTTTTTACCAGATTGCTCCGGATTTTCATGAGAACTGTAAACGTCTTGGAGATTGCGCAGTGATAGGTGGTGAAAACTACGGCCAGGGTTCCAGCCGGGAACATGCCGCTCTCGCCCCTCGCTACCTTGGCATACGAATCAAATTAGCCAAAAGTTACGCCCGAATCCATAAAGCCAATCTCTGTAATTTCGGGATACTTCCCTTGACCTTTAAAAATCCGGCGGATTATGACACGCTGAACGATAACTCCGTGCTGGTATTACCTGACATCAAACGCCGTATTGAGCAGGGGGATTCCGAAATACCGGTGATGGTTGACGGCAGGACCCTCATGACAGTACTCGAAGTCTCTAATAAGCAGCGGCAGAGTCTTGTTGCCGGCGGAACGCTCAACCTGGTTCGACAGGAACTGGGGCTGGATATTTGAGGTAAACGCTCACCGGCACTCCATATACTCTCGGTCAGACCGCCATGCATAGAAGGGCGGGTTTAGAACCCGCCCCTACACGCCCATCGGCCTGCTTGTACGTCTCCGGCTGCGGCCCAAGCAGATCCGATCGGTATTATTAAAACAGGTTGCAATCGGCTATCAGAGAAATTTACTGCGAAAGACGAAAAATACCGCACCGATAAGGCACATGCCCGCCCACAAATAATCCAGTTTCAAGGGCTCTTTTAAATACATTACCGAAAACGGTACAAAAATTGACAAGGTAATGACTTCCTGCAATATTTTCAGTTGACCGACGTTCAGGACGGTATAGCCGATTCTATTGGCCGGGACCTGAAAGAGATATTCCAGCAAAGCTATTCCCCAGCTTACCAGCGCTGCAATTATCCATGGTTTGTTATTTAATTCCCTGAGATGGCTATACCAGGCAAAGGTCATAAAGACATTACTGCAAAGCAGCAAACTGATTGAAATGAATATCGGCCGCATACTCTACCTTCGTGCATTTCCGCACCTTTTTTCTTAATTTGATACCGATGCGACTATCGGATTATCCGGAGATAGAGCTCCGTTGAGACAAGTGAAACTCAATAGATATCAAATTGTCAAGCCGATAGGTGGTGCGCAAAATAATTAGAGGGAGGTTTGTGAACGTTCACCAGCACCCCGTATGCACACACGATCAACCGGCCGTGCATAAAAGGCCGGTTTAGAACCCGCCCCTACCTGCAGTCTGTCTGCCTATGCGCTTCGGGGTGCTGGTGAGTATTTAAAGGCCTGGAGTTATGCGAGCATTTCTCTGTTTTCGGTGAACGGTTATGATGGTTTGAAATTCCCGAACCGCAATTCAGGCAGTGAAGGTAATGACAAATTCGGTTTTATCCCCGGTCCGCAGTTCCATGTCACCATTGAGCTGTCTGACCAGTACGCGGACCAGCTTAAGTCCTAAAGATTGGCAATGCTCCACATCAAAGGTTTCAGGAAAACCCGTACCATTATCGCTGACGGAGAGCCGCACTCCATGGTCCGGTCCACCGCGCAGGTCAACCAGTATTTCACCCGGACCGCCGCGGCGGTCGGCAATATTCGGGAACCCATGTTTCAGCGCATTCGACACCAGCTCATTGATAACCAAGGCGACGGGAATAATCTTATCGAGGTCAAGGTCAACATTCCCGATCGATATTTTTGCACTGACAGCCTCTTCAATGGCGCCGTAGGAAAGAAACAGGTAGGCAATGAGACTGTGTAGGTATTCTTCCAGGTCAATCCCGGCCAGCGATTTGGACTGGTACAGTTTCTCATGGATCAGGGCCATGGTGTAGACGCGGTTCTGGCTCTCCTTGAATAACTCGATGGCACGGGGGTCCTTGAAATGCGGCATCTGTAGGTTGAGCATGCTGTGGATGATCTGCAGATTGTTTTTGACACGATGATGAATTTCCTTGAGAAGCACCTCTTTTTCTCTCAGCGATTTTCTGATCTGTCCTTCGGCTTCCCGGTGTTTGCCGAGCAGGGCGGCATGCTCCATGGAGATGGCGGCCTGGGAGGTCAACAGTTCCGTCATTTGAATCCGTTCCGAGGAAAAAACGCCCCCCGACAAACGATTTTCCAGATACAGCACCCCTATCATTCGGGACTGCTTAATCACAGGCAGACAGAGCACCGAGCGCAACCGCAGCTCCTGGACCACGGGGTTGTCCTTGAACATACCCTCGTCGGCGGCGTCCCGCAGAATGACTTTTTCGCCCGTCCGGTACACATACCGAACGATTGTCTTGCAGATATCTACCACCTCCTCCAGGTCACGAGGCTGCATTACCACCGTCTGCTGCTCTGCCGTGTGGCATTCGGCCCGGACCAGCAAAGCCTCTTCATCTAAAACGAGCAGAAATCCGTGTTGCGCCCCCGAGCTTTCGACCACCACCTGCAGGATTTTTTTTAGCAGGGCGTCCTGTTCGATCTCGGCGGAAATGGCCAGGGACGACTTCATCAGATAGCTGATATCCAGATTGGGAAGCGTATACAGGGGGGTGGTTTCGCCTTCAACCTGCACCTGAGGATTCTTCTCCTGTTCAATATAATTGGGAAACTTTTCCCTGATACCGATGTATTTGCGCTCCGCATGACATAAACGATACAGGCGGGCAGCTTCTGCCACATACACCCGAGCGGGGTGCCGGCCGATCTTATGGAGCAGTTCACCCAGGCATTCGTTGAGGTGCCCTTCCAGCAATACGTAATTTTGTTCCCCCGCTATGGCGATAGCGTCCAGATAAAGACTTCGAGTCTGCTTAAAATCATCACCAACCCGCTCAAGTTCGGCGTATATAAAGGCCAGGTACGGTTGCAGCAAAGGTCCCAGGGCGGTCCACTGCTCTATTTTACTGATCTGCGGCCGGACGGCTTCGCGCAGTTGAGACAGGCCTGAACCACTCTTCTCGTTTTCGTGGAGCTTGATGGTGTTCAGGACGCGGAAGACCAGCCACTCTCTTTTCAGTACGCTGTCGGTGAGGCCCGTCAGGTATTTCAAGGCTCCCTCCAAATATCGTTCCGCCTCCGTATGTTCGCCGAGGTAATAATGACTTACCGCTCTGTGCACAAAGTAACTGCCCGCCGAAGCTATATGATTGGCCTGCTCCCATTTTGTAATGGTATCGGTCATGGTTGGCCTAGGGCCTGCCTTTGTTATAGGATCAAGCCAGCCCATCTGGGTCGCTTGGGCCAGGCCCGCGGAAAAAGGCAGATGATATCTTTCTGAAAACTCAAGACACTCATCGGCGTAACCCTGGACCTCCAGCAGATCAGCCCCCTGGACCTGCAGGTTCCAGAGCAGTGGGCCGTAGGCCACGGCAGCGGTGAACAGATCGCCGCAATTTTTGCCGCATTGGATGGATTTCAGACAATAATCCGCTATCTTTCGGGGATGGCTGCGCGAATGCATCAAAGCCCAGACGATGGCGTTCATTCCCCGGGCAGCTCCGAAAGTATTAGGATACTTTGCCGCCAGGTCGCGAACCAGATCCTCATACTTAAACGCCTGCTCGAAATCCTCCTCTTCCGCCAGATGCAAGCCGATGGCGGCAAGTGAATAGATCACGGCCTCATCCATGCCGGTTGACAGACAGCTCAAGGTTGCCTGCGCTCCGGTTAGATAAAGCTGGGACAGGCGTCCGCACAGATAGTAATTAGGTATCAGCTCGCTGTAAAAGGTGAACTCAATCCTGCTCTGCCGGTTCTCGGTCAAGGGCATATCCAGGATTGTCCGCCAGATATCTTTCCTGGCACTGATCCGGGCCATCAGGGTTTTTCGTAGCTCGTCGGCTTCTTTAGAGCTCTCCGGGATCGCCTTGCCGAAATAGGCCAGGCCCCGATTGGCGGTTTCAATAGCTGCAACGAAGCTGCCGATTGACGAGAGAGAAATTGCCTGCTCCGCCAGGCATTCCGCCCTGTCCAGATCCGTTTCCGCATGATTGAGCAGTTGATTAAGCAGTCTCTCGGAATTTTCATGGCGGCCGCACATCAACTCGGTTTTGGCCGCTTTCTGAAAAATTTTGAAGGTGCGGTCATAATGGTTTTGCTGCCAGCAGTCCTTCGGCAGCTGTTCCCTGCTCAGTTTGAAATACTCATTGGCAGCTTCCGTTGCCAGGGTGTCGAGCGCTTTGTTGCCGGCGTGGTAATTGATGTCCGACAACAAATAAGCCATCTCGGCATCCGGGGACTTCTCTCGTCCCAGATTGAGATGCGAGGCAATGACGAACAGGTTTTCCAGGTTTCCCGGGTCTTCACCAGCCAGATCCAAATCACCTGCAGCGGCCAGGAGACGATAGCCTATCTGCCGGTGAATTAAGCGCCGCCTTTTCGGCTCGATGGCGGACAAAGCGGCTTCCTGGACACGGTCGTGGATGAATCTCAGCCGATCTTCCTGTTCCGTCAGCAATCCCTGACGCAGTGCAGGTCTCAGTCTGGTGAAAATTTCGACTAAGCTCAAATCCATGACCGTGGCCAGCTCTTCCGGCAGAAAAGTATTGCCCATACAGGCGCCGTATTCCAGCAGGGTAATCAAGTCCGGAGGGAGCTTGCGGATTTTCCGGCCAAAGAGTGCGACTACCGTCCTGGCCATGCGGGAGTCCTGAATTTTGTGCAAATCCCAGCGCCATTGCTCATCCTCGTCCAATGTGAGAAGATTTTCATTGTTGAGATAGGTGAGGCTCTCATGGATGAACAGCGGATTGCCGTCCGTCAAGGCAGCGATAAATTCAGACAAGGAAAGGGTTTTGTCCAGCGAGGAATCCAGAATGGATGCCACCATTTCATGGCAATGCTGTAGCGCCAGGGCCTCCAGCCTGATTTCACCAAACAATCCTTTTTTTTGCCCGATGCCGGCAATCAGCCGGGTGAGCGGATGGCTGACGTCCACTTCGTTATGCCGATAGGCTCCCAGGAGAAAGAGATATGGGTGTTTTCCGGGATTGGCGAACACATATGAGAGAAAGTCAAACGAAGCGGTATCACACCACTGCAGATCGTCAATGAAAAGAGTCAGGGGATTCTGCTCGCCGGCCAGACAGGACAGGAACCTGTCGAAGAGATCGTGAAACCGGTTGAGCGACTCCACCGGCGGCAGCGGCTTCACCGCCGGCTGGCTGCCGATCAGGATTTCCAGCTCCGGAATCACATCGGTCAGCACCTTGGCGTTTTCTCGAAGAGCCTTGTGGATCTTGTTTTTCCATACAGACACCCTCTCGTCACTTTCAGTCAGAAAGGTGCGGGTCAGATTACGGAATGCCTGAATCAGGGAATTGTAAGGGATGTTTTTCTGATAGAGATCGAATTTTCCCGAGGTAAAATATCCCCGATGCTGCACTATCGGTTTCTGCAATTCCTGAATTAGCCGGCTTTTGCCGATGCCGGGCAGTCCGGAAATGAACAGCGAGCGGAATACTCCCTCGGCTACCTGCTCGTACGCCTCAAGAATCTCGGCTACCTGCTTTTCCCGGCCGACCAGTCTGGAAACAAACGGTACCCGGTGGGTATGAATGTCGGTATCCAGAATAAACTCACCAACTGTCCCGGTGGCTTCGAACTCATCTCTACAGTGCAGTAGGTCGCTCAACAGGCTGTGGCTGCTCTGATAGCGTTTTTCGGGTTCCTTGAGCAGCAGTTTGGCGACAATTTTACTCAGGCTGCCGGGAATGGATGCATCCAGCTCCCGAACCTCAACGGCTTCCCTGGCCAGGTGGGCGTGAATTAACTCCAGCGGGTCATTGGAAGTGAACGGCAATCGGCCGGTGAGCAGTTGAAACATTATGACTCCCAGGGAGTACAAATCCGTGGCAAAGCTCACCGTATGACTGATGCGGCCGGTTTGTTCCGGAGAGGTGTAGGGCAGGGTCTGCTGCACAAAATAGGGTTCATATATAAAATGGCTGGAATCACCCGCATCCAGCACGCTGATGAAATCGATCAGGCGCAGATCGAGGGTAGCCGGCGCCACCAGGATATTGTGCGGTTTAACACCGCCATGAATAATTCCCGCCGTGTGCACCGCGTCCAGTACCCGGGCCATACCGCAGGCAATGGTGAAAAATTCCGGCAACTCCATTGGCCGCCCCGGCTCGGTCAGCATGTCCAGGGTCACACCCTCGAAATATGCCTGGGTTAAGAAGCAGAAGCCGTCCCTCGCTTCGAAATGATCGGGAATTATGGCCAGGGGAGAGCTTAAGACTTTAAGGTGCTCAATTCTTTGACGAATCCTTGACTTCTTGCGGATGGACAAGTAGGCCCCTTTAAACAATTTAAGCGCCAACAGCCGATCAGGATCATTTTTGCGCACAGCCTTGTACACCACCGCTTTTTCGCTTTCGGCTATTTTTACCAGGATGTCATATCGGTCCGTTTTGTCAAAGACTGTGTAGCCAATGTTTCGAGTTTCATCTTCCACTGATCTTCACTATCAAATTCTGCGTACGAGAGAGATGCTTCAGGGCACACCGGGGCGGTTCTCATCCAGCACCTGTCGTATGGTCACGGCCAATGTCTGGATAGCAAAAGGCTTCAAGAGCAGCTTTTGTATGCCAAGGCGACGAGCCTCCTCTTCGCTGATTTTTTCCGTGTAGCCCGTGCAAAGTACGATGGGCAGATTAGGTTGCAGTTTGAGCAGGTTTTCGGCCAGATCTAGACCTGTGAATTCCGGCATCGTCAGATCTGTCAGCACCAGATCGAAAGGACGTTCGGGCAGATAAAGGCGAAAGGTGCTGAGAGCTTCGGCACTGCTTGTCTGTGAATATGCCTCATACCCCAGGTATTCCAGCATCTTTTGGGCGACTACCGCCACATTCCGGCTCGTCATCCACTATTAAAATACGTTCCCGGCCACGCGGTAAAGGAGCCTGTAGCTCTGCATCCAGTTGAAAAAGGTCGTCTATGACCGGCAGAAGTACCCGAAAAGTGGCACCTTCGCCGGGAATGTTGTCAACATGGATCGTTCCGCCATGGCTTTGTATGATTCCGTGAGCAACCGCAAGCCCCAAACCGGTTCCCGCACCTTGTTTTTTCGTGGTAAAAAAAGGATCAAAGATACGATCTATGATCCGCGGACTTATACCGCCGCCCTTGTCTTTGACAGTCAGCTGCACGTAGGCTCCACGGAGTAAGTCTGCATTGTCCGGAGGCGGGCGCCCTTCAAAGATGACATCTCCGAGCCCGACCTCTAATACGCCCCCCTTTTTTTGCATAGCCTGCGCTGCATTGCTGCACAGATTTAGTATTACCTGGTGCAGTTGACTGCCGTCCGCCATCACCACCGCCTCCGAGGCAAGGTTCTGTCTGATTTCGATAGTCGAGGGCATGGAGGCACGAATCATCTTCAGAGCTTCCTGAACGACCTGGATGAGTTTGACCGGTTTTTTCTCCGGTTCATGCCGATGGCTGAAGGTCAGGATCTGCTGCACCAGGTCGGCAGCTCTCCTGGCGGCGATGAGCACCAGCCGCATGCTATGTGCCTCGGAACTCTCCGGCTCCGTTTTCCAGAGAGCTATCTCGGAATTACCGATTATGATACTGAGAATATTGTTGAAATCGTGAGCAATACCTCCGGCAAGATTACCAAGCGCCTCCATTTTTTGAGCCTGCCGCAGTTGCGCCTCAACCCGAGCGCGCTCTTTTTCGGCTAACTTCCGTTCGGTCAGATCCTCAACAACATTGATGATACCGCCGATACCTCCATTCGAGTCGCGAAACACAGCCTTATGGAACAGGACATCGTATCGCTCTCCCCGGGAATTTTCTACCATCCCCTTGATCACTTGTAAGCTAGGATCGGGGCCTTCCAGTAATTCACGATCGGATTTTTCATATTTTTCCGCCAGATCCTCAGGCCACAATTCATGGACGGTCTTGCCGACGAAATTGTCCCGGCGAATTCCCAGGAATCGCTCAAATGCTTCATTGCATCCCAGGTAACGGTACTGAATGTTCTTATAGAATACCGGATACGGCATGGCGTCTATCAGTGTCTGCAGAAACAGGGATTGCTGCTTGAGTTGTTCGGTGAGACGGGTACGTGCCAGTTCTGCCTCTATTCTATCCAGGGCGTAAGAAAGATCGAACGCCATCTCCTTGAGTAGACTGATCTCCCGTTTCTGGAAGAAATCGGCTTCAACCACACAAAGGCTCAAGGCGCCACGCACCTGCCCCTGAAATCTGAAAGGAAAGGCAGCACATGAATGGCGGCACTTTCTATCGTGCGTTATAGTAATTATTTTTCCTTCATTGGAATCATCGGTGGATTTACATATAACCGGCTTGCCTTCGCGGATGGCCCTATCAGAGATTTCCTTGTAATGTGAACTCCCATCAGGGCACATATTTGCTGTATCCAGATCTGCCGACTGATTTTCAAGATAAGCCTCGGTGGTTATCTCGAATGTCTCCTGATCGAGCCAGGAGATCCAGGACAGATCTACGGCACCTCGCTCCACAACCAGTCTGCAGATCGCCGGCAGCAGTTCCTCCCGGGACTGCAACCGCAGGATAGCCTGATTCACCTGGCCCAAAACGTCGAGCAGGCGGTTCAGCCGGCGGATTTTCCTCTCGGTCCTGTGCTTATATAGCGCAATTTCGATGGTGGATTTTAGCTCGCGATCATTGAACGGTTTCAGGATGTAACCGAACGACTGCGCCTGTTTGGCGCGTTCCAGGGTTGCTTCCTCGGAATAGGCGGTCAGGAAAACCACCGGAATCTGAAAGCGGCGGCCGATCTCCTCGGCTGCGTCAATCCCGTCACGAGGGCCGGGCAGCCGAATATCCATCAGCACTATGTCAGGACTCTGCGCTTCAGTCATTTCAATGGCCCGTACGGCATTATCGGCCCATCCTGTGGATTGGTACCCCATGGCAGAGAGGCGTTCTTGAATATCGGTTGCCACGATACCTTCATCTTCAACGATGAGAACGCTGATACTATCCATCTTTTTCCTCTTGTAGCGTTAGCCTTCGTAGAAGGTATGAAAACATCCGAAGGCGATGCCATCTACTCGGGCATAGTTACAATAAGAACCATTTTCGACTCCTGCAACATGCTTTCCCGCTGCAATCGGGCGATTCCCGTCGTGGATTTTGCCACGCATTGCCGGCTTGGGAAAACTTCTCCGCTTTCGACGAAAAGTGGATGCAGCGAAAATCAAGTGATGTAACGGGAGGTTGATACCTTACGGTGTGGAGCAATGACGGCAAACGTGCGTTGTAGAGAGATGATTCCCAGACCGTATGGAGCAGGAAGAAAAAAGAGTGTTTTGCCCGAGAGGACAAGACTTTTATCTTGTCCATAAAAGCGGGAGGCGGAAGCCGAATAATTATCAACCGAGTGACGAAGCAAATCTAAGGGATTTCTTCAACAACATAGTCCCTCCGCCCTGTGATACTATTGATTTTGCCCGCTCCACATCAACGACATAGGCACCGCTGAGCTGAGTTATTCCTGTACCGGCGAAGGCTTCAGGGCATATCGGCGTTGAGGGACCAAGCATGACTGCGGCCCGATTGCCGGTCAACACGTCCAGCAGGCCATCGATGGTGTCATTGATTATGCTGGTTGAGGTAATAATCGCCACATCGCAGGCAGAAAGAACCGCCATGCCCGGTCCAACGTCAATTACTCCCGGTTTGCCTCCATCCAGCTCGATGATCGTCAATTCACAACCAGTCTCCTTGATTTTGGAGATGAGTGGAGCAAAATAGCCCACCATGACAACGCGATCGGTGTTTTTTAACTCAAGTAGGGAAATGGACTCTTCATCGAGCAGATTGCGATCAACCTTGCTGTTCAAGGCATTGAAAGTTGCAAGGCCGATTGCCCTTTCCAGGTAATTGCCTCCGGCAAGCCAGGCAAGCGTTTCACCGGCTTCCATGCCGATCAGCTCTCCGGCTTTACGGAGATGCGTGCAGGAGGCGGACTGTTTTTTATCCGGTGTCCAGGCTAAACCTGCACTGCCGTCATGTAATTCAACGAGGCTGTAACCCAGGCCGAGCCGAACATCGGCTACGGTACAACCGGTACAGAGTGGTTTTGCCGCTTCAATAAGGTTTTCCGCAATAGTCATTTTTTTCTCCTTCGTTACCTTGGCGCATCGGCTAATCAGTAATCAAGCAATCGGCCTTGGTTAATGTATGTGAAAATACCATGATACCGCAAAATATCGTCAACAACCTCATTTTAGTCTGAAAACGATCGGCAGAGCTATTCGGGCCTCTTCGGGGGGTGCGGGAAACGGCGCGCTTCGCCGTATTGCGCCAACGACTTTCCTGTCAAGCAGGACGTGCCCCGAACTTGAATCAACACGAATATCCCCAACCCTGCCGTCCTTTTCGATAAGAAAAGATACTTCTATCTTTCCCGATATTCTCCTTTTCCTCGCAGAGGCGGGAAAGGTGAGATTTCGGATGACGATCTCCCGGATATACTCATAGTTCATGTTAAGATAGGACGATTTTCGTTTTGTTGCCGCGACAGCGGCCCCGGCAATCGAATCGTTTGGCTTGTTGCTTATAATATCTGTACGTTGGCTCTCACTGCGTCCATAGGGTTCCGGCCTGACGACTTCATCGGCATCAGGCATTGGTCCGACTGTGCTCTCGTGTTTAGTGATAGTACCAGCCATGGCCACTTCTCGTACTATCTCCCGTTTCCTCTCGATTTTATGCTGTCTGGCGGCTATTCGATGTTTTACAATCTTTTTGCGAGGAGGTGCTTCAGGCACTCTTTCGATGGGTTGAGGAGGTCGTTTACCGATATTGGTTACAGCAGGAACAGCATGATGCGTGGCGGAAGATGAGGTGGCGTTGTTATTCTCGAAATCTTCCGATGCCATATTAACCGCGGTTATCACCAAATAATCCGAAGGAAGTATTCTTTGCCGCTCCCCTGAACGGCAATAGAGGAAGACCACTAAAACAACGGTGGCATGCAGAAGCAAGGAATACAACGAGTATCGGAAAGTTACCATCATGGGGCGTGACAAATGTTCAATTCTCTGTCCTACCGGCACTTTAAAAAGCTGCCGTCTCAAATAGACCAACGCGGCAGGCATACCCTGCCGCTGCCATTTACAGGTACGACATCCACCTCGATACGATAGAGGGCAAATATGGTTTCGCGGGTGATGGTCTGTTCCGGCAGTCCATCAGCCAGAACGGTTCCCTCGAAAAAGAGAATGACGCGGTCGGCTGTCATCAGGGCATGGTCCGGGAAATGAGTGGTCATGATGAAGGTCAACCCCTCTTTTGCCAAGCCTTTGATTCCGTTCAAGAGCCGCATCTGGTTGCCGTAATCCAGGCCATTTACCGGCTCATCCATAATAAAAACCTCGGCCCCCTGAGTAAGAGAACGGGCGATCAGGGCCAATTGGCGCTCACCCCCGCTCACCTTTGTGTATGGTCTGTCCCGCAAATGGGCGATTTCGAGCTTTTCCATGGCTGCCGTGGCATGATCCCGGTCTGCTTTGGAATAAGTGGAGAAAAAATTATGGTAGGGCATTCTTCCCATGAGGACGACATCTTCCACCGAATAGGCAAAGGCTTCCCTGTGCAGTTGCGGGACATAGGCAATACGTCGGGCGAGAGCCCTGGGAGAAATTGCGGCAAGAGGATTTCCGGCAAAAGAGACGGTTCCGGTATCCGGTTGCAGAAAGCCGAGCATGATTTTCAAAAGAGTTGTTTTCCCGCTGCCGTTCGGCCCCAGCAAGGAAACAATTTCACCGCTTTTAAAAGCGAGATTGACCTTGGTGAGCACCGGCTTTCTCCGGTAACTGAAGCCAACCTCCGCCACTTCGATCAAAACACTCATCGCCAACCCCGCTGGGCATTTTTCAGGACCAGGGCAAAAAAAGGAATACCGATTATCGCGGTAACAATGCCGATCGGTAACTCAAAAACAAAGACGAGCCTCGAAATATCGTCGATCAGCAACAGGTACAGTGCCCCCATCAGCGCGGTAGCAGGCAGCAGCACCTGATTGTTCGGACCAACGATCATCCGGCAGATATGGGGAATGATCAAACCGACCCAGCCGATCATCCCTCCTATCATCACCGTCAGCGCGCTGATAAGCGTGGCAAAGAAGATGACCGTCAACCTCACCCAACGCACGTTGAGTCCGAGCGACTGGGCCTCTTCCTCCCCCATACTCAGGATGTTTAACTGCCGGGAGTAAAAAATGATAACCAGGATACCGATTAGCATGGGAACGCTGACGATGACGACGGTGCAGCGATCAATGGAAGACAGACTGCCCATAAGCCAGTACAGAATCGCCGGTAATTGGTTGGACGGATCGGCTGTATATTTGATTATGGAAAGTAATGCCGTGAAAAAAGCGCCGCTGATGATCCCGCCGAGCACCAGCATGATGATGGAATGTATCCGGTAGACCCTGGCTATACCGACTGCGACTCCAACGGCAACAAAACCGAACAGCAGGGTTGAGATTTGCACCATCAGCCAGCTCTTGGCCAAAATCATTGCCAATGCGGCGCCGAACGAGGCTCCGGCCAATACCCCGAGCAGTCCCGGGGAAACAAGAGGATTAACAAAGAGTGCCTGGAAAGCCGCGCCGGAAACGGACAGGGAAGCACCAATCAGCATCGCTGCAATGATCCGCGGCAGCCTGATGTTAAGCAGGAGGTTTTCCAGCAGGGCCGCTTTTTCGGGCTGTGGTTCTCCCAAACCAAAAATCCGCCATCCGGCAAGAGCAAAGAGATCCTTAGCCGGTACATGATATTGTCCGAGAGACAGGGAAAACATCGCCGCTGCAATAAGGAGCAAAGCCGGCAAAAAGAGAATCGATCGTTTCATTGCCCGAGAATCTCCCGAGCATCTTTTTCGTTGAGTGCAACTCCCAGAAAGAGCTCATAGAAGGCCCTGGTTTCCCCGATCATATCGATTGGATGCCGGTTCGGGTAAAGGACACTCACAAGCCATTTGACCCCCAACAGGCGCATGAAGGAAGGAGGCCTGTCAAACCAGTTGAAGGGCACCTCGGGGATGAGATGGACGCGGCCGTTTTTCACTGCCCTGATGTTTTGCCAGCGTGAATCGTTCCTGATCCCTGCAAAAAATCTCTTATCTTTCACTAGGATGACTTCCGGATCATAGAGGAGGAGCTGTTCCATGGAAACCTTTTCCATTCCGTAGGCATCCACCTCCACTCCCTTGTGCACGTTCACCCCTCCGGCCAGCGCGATGAGTTCGGCATGACTTGAACCGGATCTTTCCGTGCTCAACCCGTCAATACCCTCTGCGTAATAGACCGACACCCGCCGCTCTACAGGGATTGCCGCCGTCACCTTTTTGGCTTCGGCAAGAGTTGCTTCAGCATAATTTTGCAGTTGTTTTGCCCGTGCGCTTTTACCTAGCACATCTCCCAGGAATTGCAGCGCCGCCGGATAGTCGAGAAGACTGGCGAGCCGGACGGTCACCCGGGGGATGGCCAGCTGCGCCAACTGCGCCTCAAACTTCCTGCCGACTGCATCGTCTTTCCAGGCCCAATAGAGCACAAAATCCGGAGCGACCTTCAGCAGCACCTCCTGATTGATAATCCTCCCCTGTCCAAACATTCCGCCGACCACCGGCAGCCTGCGGTATCCCTCGATGGTGTATTTCCTCTCGTTCTCCCATAAGGGGAAGTTCAAACCGCCGATAACCGCCGGGTCGACGGCATAGAGAAGATAGGTTGCCGGCGGTGATACGCCGACCACCTTGGTAATCGTATCGGGGATTGTCACTTTCCGGCCACTCATGTCAATGATCTCCCGGCCAAGAGAAGGCTGAACGGGGCAGGCCAATAACCAGAGAACAACACAGAGCGGCACTGTTGCTCGAAGGCACCTTTTTCGGTGGGAGAACGAGATATTTTGCCGCCTTACCGCCTGCGGAGTGTTCATTGTGTACTCCATGAAATAATGGCCCAGCGGACCGGGTGGTGATAAGAAAGGGAATATCCGCCTTGCCGCTTCATCAGATGCTTTTCGAGAAAAACGCGCAGCCGTGCCTCCTCTTCAATGGTCATTCCGTCTATCATCCAGTGATAACCCTGGACCGCCTCCTCGATATCCGAGTACACCTTATTCAGTTCCGGAAAAACCTGCTCTTCCGTCTGATTGCCGACGAAGGTGACATCGGCCAAAATGCCCATCTGATACAGGAGATTGTAGACGCAGATATAATCAGGTCCCCTGTCCAGTGGACGGCCGATTGCTTCAAAGATTTTGCGATCAAAAGGCCCGTCTCCGACCAGGGATGAAATGATCACCCGGTGACGGGCTTTACTCGCCAGTTTGCTTATCGCCCCGCGCAAATCTTCAACCACCAGACTGCGCGAGGCAATCACCACATCATGCTTTTCAATGCCCGCGGCATCCCAGTCATCCTGCCAGCCAAGAATATGCAGCGAGACATTGGTAACAACTTCCTTCCGGCACCGATCCGCCAGGATATCAATCATGACCTCGGAAAAATCGATTGCGGTAACCCGCTTGACCATTTTGGCCAGAGGGAGCGCCAGGGTTCCGGCACCGCAGCCGACATCAAGTACGCTCGAGTGCGGCTCAGGTGCCATAATTTTTAGAAAATCGACAACATAAGGACTTTCCTTGGCATGTTCGGCAAAGGAAGGGGCACGTCTGTTCCAGAAGTCCCTGTCATTTCTGTCTGTTTTTCGTCTGCGATAGGCCTGTTGCCAGACCTGCTCCCAATCGATACTTGCGATATTTGCTGTCCGCTGATTCGATACACATATATTTTTCATGGCCATTCCTTTTTCTCTCACATGGGGTAATAGGGCAAGGACATCCCGGTATAATACCGATTTTCAGTTGCACACGGCCGGCAAAGCACACGGCCGTCTCTCTGCATTTCGCGGCAGTCGAGAATCGATTCCCCGCAAACGGCACACGTTTCCCTCCCAAGGGGGCGGCCGGGAAGGTCTTCAGGCCGAATGGCAACGGCAACCCTTTGCACCGAAAACATGTCACAATCATCCAGCTCCCGGTATGCCTTCATTTGCGCCGCGCCGGCACCTAGATCCGGATACATCGCGGCCGCCCTTTGCCGCGCCGTTTGCAGCGAGACGATGCGCACCGCCCGGCGGGACTCGATATCCATGAAAGTTGCCGCCATTTTGCCGTAATCCATGACCTTCATGTTCCGCCTGCCGATCCGGCAACCGGTAACGGTCATGATCGCATCGGTGGCGCAACGGTCGATCTCAACAAAGACAAGGAGCCTCTTGCGGTCTTCACCTTTGGGGTCGGTTATACCGAGCTCGCGCAGACCGAGCATGGCGATCCGTACTCCGATAATCTGCCCGGCACAGAGGTGCCCGTGAAAAGCTACTGCTTCATCGAGTAGCGCAGAAAATTCATCATTGAATTTTTGCATATCCTGTCTCCCTAAAAGGTGTACCGAACATTAGCAAACAGCGTTCTGCCTGGTAGCGGATATCCTTCCTGAAGTTCGTAATTCTCATCTAAAACGTTGCTCATCCCGCTTTCAACCAGAAATCCGTTGCCGAAGTCATAGCCGACTTTGATATTGGCCACGATGAAATCATCTGCAATCCGGACACCATCGGTCGAGCTGTAGCGCTTTGAGTCATATTCTCCATCAACTTGACAGATCCACCGGTCAAACAGGGTGTATCTGAGATAGGCAACCACCTTGTGTTTCGGAATATCCTTCAGTTTGCTTGAATCCGACTTGTTGTCGGCATGGGTGAAGGTGTAGTTTCCACCGACTTCAAGACTTCTCAACAACTGGGCCGCGGCTTCCAGTTCGAGTCCGGACAGCGCGACCTTGCCGATATTCCCGTTGCGGTCGATGGTATTTCCAGGATTGTCCGGATCGGCTATTTTGGTCAACTGGATATAGTCCGAAACATCATTGTAAAAGACCGTCCCTTTCACGCGCAGGGTTTCGATGTGTGTCGTTTCATAGCCTATCTCGTAATTGATCGATTTTTCAGGATCCAGATCGGGATTAGGAATGGCGGTGCCGAGCCGGTAGGAATATCTGTCCTTGATCGATGGCAACCGGGTCTTGCGCGCCACGGAGATATGAAAAGTGTCGGCCTCTGTCGGTGAATAAAAAAGGCCGAGCTGCGGATTGAAGCCGGAGGTGCTTCCCATGGGAAAATCGGATACCGTTCCTGCCGCGGATAAATCCTCAGCTTGTATGGTATCCAGAGCGTCGTAGCTCACCCCGGCGATGGCCATCAGGCCCTTGGAGATGGTAATGGTATCTTCCAGTCCGACCGAAAATATCTGATCCTTAAAGGTCAGCTCCGGCTCCCCTTCATCCAGCTCCCGGTGCACATCGCGTTTATAGTGCAGAGCGAGTTTCACGAGGTTGTCTGCAAGAATCGCCGAACCGAGTTCCAGCGAAGCACCATCGGTGTAATCGTCATACCGGCTTCTAAAAGCGTATTTTTTGCTGATGGTCGTATAGGTGTCGTCGTCGTAGCTGTAGAGGGAATTCTTGAAGATATCGTGATAGGCCCTGGTTTTGAGATATGACTTGCCGGGCAACTCCGTTTTCGAGGTGAAATAATAACTTTGCTTGTCCCAGTAGGGCCATTGCCAATAGCGCACTGTTTCCGTCGGGTCGCTGCCGGCATAGGGAGGAGTGCCTTTTTTGCCCTGTTGATTTATGTAGCTGAAGGCATATTCGTCATTTTCGTTTGGAGTAAAGCCAATTTTGACATTAATCTTTTTATCCCTGCGATAGGAATTGTTGCGATGATCACCATCTTCCCCCTTGGTTGGAGTAAAGTCGTCGGAGAGAAGAAAATAGTCGCTGTTCAGGTAGGAGACACCGGCTTGCAGATACCAACTGCCCTGATTTGTGCCGAGATTGGTATAGGCATTATAGGTATTGCCCGAACCGTACCCTCCCCCAACCTCGCCCTCAAAGATCTTTTGCGGGCGGCGGGAGACCATGTTGATAGCCCCGCCCATGGTATTCGGGCCATACAAAACCGAGGTGAACCCTTTGGAAACGACGATCTCGGAAAGATCGAAGGTGGTGAAACGGCGCAGATCGGGATACCCGTCATAGGGCACATAGATGGGAATTCCATCGAGAAAGAGCGGCACATGCTTGATATCAAAGCCCCGGACATGGAGAGTCTGCTCGTTTCGCGCCCCTGTCTCCGACGCTGTCACCCCCGGCAAGAGATTGGCCGCTTCAGACACGGTATTCCGGTCAAATGCACGAAGTTCGTCGGCATAGATCCGGTCCACTGTCGGATTGGGAGTCTCCTCGTCGGCCTTGGCGCTGACCTCAATCTCGCCGAGGGTGAAAACGTTCGGCGGGTCTTCCGCCATGGCGGTACATGGTAGGAGCAGCGGTCTTACCAGCAATGTTGAAAATATTGCCGCTCGTGCGACACCCTGCTTACCTATCATTTCTTCCACTCCTTTTCGTTATATCTTTACAAACACATCGGTGAACAAAAGAAAAACAAGTCCTCCTGTCCGAAAACCGGCGAACCTGCGGTCCTTCACTCCTTATTATTTCCTGATATTGGTTACATAACGTACTGACAGGTTATCGTTATATACCAAAAGACATAACGCAATGCAAGCTTAATTTCAGAATTCATCGGCTACTTCCATGCTGCCGGATTACAGCTCGAAACGACAGCCGGACAATAGTCCACAGAAGAAACATGGAATACCTTGACACTGCTTACGGTTTACAGGTAAATACCTCTCATGAAACGACATAAGCGCGCAAATAACCACCAGAATACGCCCCAGGGACTTCGTTGCCGGGGACGGATCTGGATTGAAAAAGATGGTGAGACCTATCTCGGCTTCGGTCGAATGGTCCTGCTGGAAAGGATCAGGGAATTCGGCTCTATTTCCGGTGCCGCAAAATCCATGAAGATGTCCTATAAGCATGCCTGGGATCTGGTCGATTCCATGAATCGCCATGCCCGCGAGACGCTGGTCTCAACCAGCAAGGGAGGAAAAGGCGGCGGCGGAGCCTGCCTGACGGAAGCGGGCGAACTGGCGGTCAGGGAATATGCCGCTCTTCTTGACCGTCTTGACAAATTTCTTTCCGAAGAAACTTCCCGTCTGCAAGTGTTGCGCTGAGGTCACTACGACAACTCGGCAATATCATTTAGCACCCCCTTCTTCAGTTCTCCCGGCATCGGCGTGGGGGGTGTAATATGATTGGCCGGTGCCGCAGGCGCGGCAATAGTTCCTATCGCTCAACCTGACTTCACGTTTATCGAGTATAGTTTCCCCGCAGACCATGCAGCGGGTCTTGCATACCGGAGTACCGGGCGTGTCCTCCTCCTTCAGGGAAACTTTTACCTCCTGCGTGAAAAACAGCTCATTGTCCGTCATCTCCGTATAGGCTTTTTTCTCTGCTTCCTTTTCAGTAAGCCCTGGAAATCTTCTCACTATATCTTCCGGCAGGTTGGTGCTCAAACCTACACGGACTGCCCGCCCAGTCGTCATATTCAAAAATGTTGCCGCGACCTTGCCGTTATCGACGAGTTTAAAACTTCTTTTACCGGCCCGGCAGCCGGTGACCGTCATGATCGCATCGGCAAAGCATCGGGCGGCCTCGACAAAAACGACTAATTTTTTCCTGTCGGCTCCCAGCGGATCGGAGATGCCAAGCTCACTAAGTCCGAATAAAGCCAACCGTACTCCTATAATCTGGCCGGAACACAGATGGCCGTGAAAAGCCTCGGCTTCATCCAGCAACTGCTTGAATTTTCCTTCATCTTTCATCTCTCTGCCTCTTTCTTCCACATACGTAAAACTATTCGATATCAATCGATAAATATCATCACAACCCCAGCATCTTGATTTCAAGATTTGCCAGGCGCTTTACATAGCGAGGGCCGGTCAGGAAATCCCTGGCAGAGAAAAGATCGACAGTGCCTGATTCTTGGTAAACCGGCTTGCCCTCCATTTCCAGCACAACCATTATCCCCTCACCCACGGAGGTATTGAAAATTTCCTGCCAGGAAAAAAGAGTGGCATAGCCATCATCCGACGAGGCGATCACATACATTTTTTTGGTGTCGTTATGATCTTTGGTCACCACCTTGGCGGTGTTAATGATATCAGTCAGGAGAATTCCCCGGCATTGAGCAATATGTCCTTTTGGTTCTCCACTGCCACAGGCAAGAAGAAGATCTTTTACTTCCACCGTCTCCATCTTCAACAGCTCTTCCAGCGTCCAGGTGAGAGGTGCTTCGACCATGCCGCCGAGACGAAATGCACCGGTATCGCTGCCTTTTAGGTCGCTGTGTTTCAGTTCAATTGATTTCTCTTTCATTTTGCTCTCCAATGTTTCCGCTATGAATCGTTAGCTATAAAGATGGGGTGAAATGCTTTCACCTTAATAGTGTCTGCTGCGTTCCTGGAGGATGTCCAGCCAGACCGGCTCGAACTGCCTCCAGTAATCAGACGCTACTTCTTTTCCCTTGCTGCTCAAACGAACATGGTCACAATCGTTCTCATTATGGGCAAAATCGACCAGAGAGGCCGAGAAGTCCCGATTCATCCGGAGAACAAGCTCCCTGGCGTGCTGAAGGGTCATTTTTGATGTTTTGGCCGCTTTGGTTAACGATTCGAGCGCTTCGATCTCACTCAGCAAAACTGCTCTTCTGTATCCGAGCACCGCGCCTGGTTCCACTTCTATTATAACACAGCAATCAGGAGGTATGGTGCAGGCTTTTTTCATGTTAATCTCCTCTTTTGTTATATCAGGGAAAAAGTGGGACTATTGCTTATTCCGTTTTCACCCACATCATAGAGCCGCTGAAATGCCGAAGCCTTAAAAACTGCTACAAGCTCACTGCCCGGCCGGATATTCATCTCTTCCAGAGACTGGGGAACAATTTCGGCAATGAGGGTATTACCCCCGCAATCGAGTTCGATTCCTACCAGCCAATCCGTCTGGTAGGTTTTACTCACGACGCAGGGCAGCATATTGCGGGCGCTCGTTGCCTCGGGATGTTTTCTAAACAAGAGTATATCCCTGCTATTGAGTGCGAATTCGCCGGCGCCCGGATTTTGGGTCTTGACCAGTATCAGGGAGATCTTGCCCCAACGATAGCTCATGAGCCGGCCGAGATCCTTTGGCGCATCGAGCTGCAGCAGATTTGTGTAGCCTCTTCCGCCGCTGCCGAGACAGGTGCGGGCCAGTTCTTCCGTGGTAAGCTGTTCTTCCAGATGACCATTTTTCATCACCAGCACTTCTTCCGTCATCATGCGCATTTCCTGCAGACTGTGACTTATAAAGAGCATAGGAATGGAAAATTCGGCAAAAACCCGCTGCAGATGGGGAATAATCTGGAATTTCAGCATGCCGTCCAGTCCCGCCATCGGCTCATCAAGCAGAATAAGACGGGGACAGGCAAGGATCGTCCGGCCAAGGGCTACCCGCTGACGCTCGCCTCCCGAGAGTTTTGTCACCCTGCGGTCAAGGAGCTGCCCGATCTGCAGGATTTTTATCAGCTGGTCAGGATCGATGTTTCTCTCCCTGGACGGTATTCTCCTCATGCCGTAGAACAGATTCTTTCTCACCGTCATATGGGGAAAGAGATGGGCATGCTGGAAAACCACCCCCACCCGCCGTTCTTCAGGAGGGAGGTTGACTCCTGTGGTATGGTCGAAAAGAGTCAGCCCGTTCAGGGTAATTCGTCCTTTATCCGGTCGCATCAGACCGGCCAGCATATGCATGAGTGTTGACTTGCCGCTTCCCGAAGGTCCGAACACCCCGCATTTCTTCGTCTCCAGGGAGAATTTGACCAGGCACTGAAAATCGGCAAAACTTTTTTCGACATCGACTTCAAGAAACATGCTTTATCTCCGGGCCAAGGTGCGGTTTGCCGCTTCACCGATCAACAACACGACAAAGGAAAGAAGGATGGAAACCAGGCAGAGCGACAGTGCCATGCGGTCACCGCCGGGGGTGCTGGTGTATTGATAAATGGCGAGCGGAATAGTCTGGGTCCTTCCGGGAATATTGCCGGCCAGGACGATGGTGGCCCCGAACTCTCCAAGGCTGCGGGCAAACATCAAGGTCATTCCGGCCAGGATGGCACGGCCGCAGAGCGGGATAGTGATGGTAAAAAGGGTATCCCACCATTTCGCGCCCAAAGTACGGGACGCCTGGAGATACTGTCTGTCAATTCCCTCCAGACCAATGCGAATAGAACGGACGAGAAGCGGAAAACCGACGACGGCCGAAGCAATAATCGCACCACGCAGGGTAAAAATTATATGAATGCCGACGGACTCGAGAAATTGGCCAAGCCAACCGTGACGGCCAAAAAGCAGGAGCAGGAGATAACCGGTGACAACCGGCGGCAAGACCAGCGGCAGGTTGACAATCCCCTCCAGGAATGCCTTGCCCCGTATGTTGCTTATGGCCAGCAGATAGGCAACGCCAAAACCGAGAGGCAGGGTAACTATCGTTGCCGTTACGGCTACCTGGAGAGATAACCTGATCGCGACAAAATCATCTGGAGAAAGTACTGACATGTCCTGTTCCTGGTGAACGGTTACTGTTATCGGTTCGGTTCAAAACCATAATGGATCAAAATAGCTGTCGCTTCAGGACTGCCCAGGTAGTCATAAAACGCTTTTGCCGGATCATTTTTCACTCCTGAGGTCGTCAGGCCCACCGGATAGGAGACACGATTATAGAGCTCCTGCGGAACGGTAAAAAGAATCCGGGCGTGTTCGGCAAGCAGCGCGTCGGTCTTATAGACGAATGCGCCGTCCACTTCTCCCCGATCGGCATACATCAGGGCCTGACGGACATCTTTTGCCATGACCAGTTTGTTTTTCCCTTCGAGCTCAGTATAGATCCCGGCCCCTTCCATGGCCTGTTTGGCATATTGACCCGCCGGAACGCTCTTCGGGCTACCCAAGGCGATACGCTCAAGATCCGACAAATTATGAAGAGAGATGGGAGTCGATTTTTTTTCACCGATAAACACCAACTGATTGTAAGCAAAAATTCGATTACTGCCCGGTGCGATCAGCTCTTTTTCAACAAGATATTTCATCCATTTGGGATTTGCCGAAACAAACAGATCGGCCGGAGCGCCCTGCTCGATCTGCTTGGCCAGGCTGCCTGATGAAGCGAAGTTGGGCAGGAAGTCCGCGGCAGGATGTTTGACCTTAAAACCTGCCATTATCTCCTTGAAGGCATCGGTCATGCTCGCAGCAACCGACAGGTTGATAGTTGCTGCTTGCACGGCAGCGGTGGAACAGATCTGGAACAGCAAAACGGTGATGAGCAATTTTAATTTCATTGGTAACTCCCTTACGTAGTGTGGTTTAAGCTTCTTTTTACCTGCATTCCCAAATATCTATAGTGCCGTGGCCAGCAGAACGTCGGACGCCTTAATGATCGCGGAAATCTCCTTGCCGACAACAAGGCCTAAGCGTTTGACACTTGCGGAAGTGATAATCGAGGTGACGCTGCTGCCCCCGGGTAAATTGACGGTTACTTCGTCATTCACCGCACCCGGCACAATTTGGCTTATAGTACCGGTAAGAATATTGCGAGCCGAGATCGCCTGCGGATCAATATCGCTGCCAAGGAGGACGCAGGAGGCTTTGACGATTGCCATGGCTTCCTTGCCCTGCTCCAGCTCAAGCCGCCTTACCGAATTTTCGGTAATGACCGAACTGATTTTGTCGCCCCCCTTAAGCTGAATATTCACCACGCTGTTGACCACTCCTGTATCAATGCTCATAACCTTGCCAAACCAGACATTTCGCGCACTTAATTTCATTTCTATTCTCCTGAGCGTTTTCAAGGTTTCCAGGGCTTCCTGGGGATTATCGGCAAAGAACTGCATAAACTGGGAAAACTCTTTTTGCAGCACATCAATATGCCTGAGCAACTTTTTCCCGTCCTCGGTCAAAACTGAGCCACCGCCGCCGCTGCCTCCGGTTCTCTTTACAACCAGCGGATAAGGCAGCAGATTGTTGATCTGATCAAGTTTTTGCCAGGCCGTTTTATACTGGATGCCAAGAGATTGAGCGGCGCTGTTGATTGATCCCGTCCTCTCAAGTGCCTGTAAAAGCAAAATCGCCGGTCTGTTGGCCGACCACCCCATAATTTCGTAAATGATGTTATCCCGTTTCCTGTCCTGCTTGACCATGAGCTCTCCCTCTCCCTGCAATCGGCTTTTCAGCTATGTTTTCAGCTATCTTTCTCGATAAACAATCCGCTGTGTCATTTCGACATAACGAATAATAGATAACGTCAGCCATTGCAATACAATATGTGGGCCAGCCCCAAAATTTTTTTATTAAAAACAAACCTTCGTCAGGCAATTAACCGATTTCATGGAAAATAAAATGGCGGTCATTATCGCTCACAGCAAAAAAAGCCAGAAACCTGTCGAATGAGCCATGACAAGATGACACGACAAAATGGTGGCAATACGACAAAGACTCTTAACAAAAGTGTCGCATTTGCAAAACGTATAATATTTTCCCTGCTCTAATCATGTTTTCCTGTTTTTTGTCTCGATCCCTATAAAAAGAACCACTCCAAGGATGACGCCAATCTTCAGGATATCCTGCCGGAAGTGGAAAATTATTTCGGTATAAAATATCAGGATCTAAACGATGCGGATAAGGAATTGCTGCAACGGGCATTTCTTCGCAGCCTCGGCAATGAGGTTGAACACGTGGCACAGGAAAACATCTACAGCCTCTACGGCTCGTACGAACCATTCACCGTCGCCCTCACCCATATTGTCAATCAGCTCGCCGGAATCGGCTGGACCTCCTATTCGCATACCGGTGTTCCGGTTTCCACCTTTGCCCGGGGAACAGGACAGAAATTCTTCTCGGGATAGTACGACAATACAGATATCTTTAAAAAATTCAGCGAGGCCATGGCCCTGCATGTGCCGGTAAGTGTCACCATGAACTAGTTATAACTATAATCATCCCGTGGGACAGAATTGAATTCTGGCCCCGACTGATTAGCTTAGTTTCTTTTCAGCCCTGCCGCATCAGCTCATTCCGGCGATGAAGGCAGGGCTTTCCCATTGTTTACCGGTAATGACCCGAAAAATGCCTTCCGGTAGAATATTCAAGGATGCCGGGTCTAAGAGAAAATCAATGGAACAGACCCTTTATCTGTTGCGAAAAATGTCAGGCCGGATTCTTCCGGCTTACGATGCAAGGTTATCCAGGGATCTTATTTTCACTCTGGTGGTTGGACTTCTGACTGTCCTGCTGTTGTACATGCACACCGGCTTTGAGCGCCCATCAATCCACGGAGTAATGGCCAAGGCCGGATTTTGACTGTCGACAATAGCGGCGTCAGGCAGATCGGCTTTATCAGCGAAGGGGCGCAGCTGGTCAGAATCAGGGTCCTTGACGGCGACTATGCCGGAACGGAGGTGGAGGGTTCAAATACCCTTATCGGCAAACTCGAACTGGATAAATTTTTTCAGCCAAATGATACCGCCCTGGTCGCAATGTCGGATGACGAGCTGCATGGTAAGAAATTCAACTCGCTATGTAATTATGCCTTTTCCCAGACCACGGCGATGAACCTGTATCATCTCTACAGCAGCAAAGGCAAAGCGGGGCTGGCTGACAAGCTGACTACACTGATCATCCCCGATTAAACAGATAGTAAACGGTCAAACGGCGGCACGATTATGGTGGATGATTCCGGTATGATGCCGCCGCCTTCGACCGCTTGATTATTTATCCGGAAACTGCGGTGAGAGATCGATTTTCACTATCGGAGTCGCGGTTCTGGTTATGTCAACCACCGCTCCGCTCCTGGATTCGAGGGCTTGTATCAACTTGTCCTGATCTACGAGCCGGTCTAGGCCTCTTTCCTCTATCTCCCCTCGGACCAGCGCTTCAGGATCTCCTCCGATACCGTAAATATCCCTGTGTACCTCAATAAAAAGGCGATTGGATACATAGGCCATTTTCACCGGCTGATAGATGAGATGTACTTTCGTACCCGGTTTAATGACGGAGAAAAAGGGTTCAATGTCCTCAGGATACATGCGTATACAACCATGGGTTACCATTCTGCCGATGGACCAGGGCGTATCGGAGCCGTGAATACCCAGCTTTGTCCCCTTCAATCCCAGCCAGTATTTACCCAGAGGATTATCAGGTCCTGGGGGCACGCTGCTTACCTTATATTTTGATCGAAGCGACGGCGGGATAAACCAGGTAGGATTACGCTCCTTACTGTCGATGGTAAAGTTGCCCGTCGGGGTTGGAGAATCCTCCGCCCCGATACCGACAGGATAGGTTATGATCGTATCCTGTCGGCCATTGCTCTTGACATACCTATACATCCGCAGTTCCGCAATGTTGATAACGATATCGCCGCGGGGACCATCGGGTACCAGATGTTCGGTCGGCAAGGCCAATGATTGTCCTGCCGGAGGAAGCCAGGGGTCATAGTGCGGATACAGGTCGATTATTTCGTTATATCCAAGATCATAGCTGCGTACGATATCGAGCAGTGTTTCCTTTGGACCGACGACATGGCTGACCGGAACGCCTATGATGGCCCCGAACTGCCTGCTATTCAGAGAAGTGTCTGTTATTTGTAACTGCCGTAGGAGCTGCTGTGCCGTTGAAGGCATCGGCATACTGGTGAGGAAGAGAACAACAAAGCATATTAACAGTCCAACTTGGAGATGTGTCAGGCCCCTGGCTGGAGTTGATCCGTCCATCGTAAGAATGTTCGGTGGATATTCTCGATGCAGGAGCCTGATACAAATACCTTTGAAGCAATCGTGCATACTTATGGAACCTTCTAAACAAAAACGCCTATTTCTTCATTTTCTGCTGGAAAATCCGTTCGGATTTATCGGCCATATTTTCGGCCCTGTTCGCAGCTTCATCCGCCCTCGTCGCGGCTTGATCAGCCCGGTCCGCCGCGGATTCCGCTTTCATGGAAGCTTGTTCCGCCCGATCCGCCGCTGCTTCCGCCCTCTGGGTAAGAGTTGAAGACATGTCTTCGGATTCAGCTTTCGTGGAACATCCACCTGCCATGAGACTGGTTGCAAACATCAGTAACAAGCCAATTACCTTAATTTGAGATTTGCCGATCTTCATGTAACCCTCCTTTGTTTGATTTGCTTACAAGAAAATTGACACCAAAGTTGATTGCACCTAAGACGAAGTTTCCTCGGGAAAGCAATCCATCAATTTTGATCCGAAACTTTATCCTCATGTGTCATAATAAACAGAATGGTGTTAAAAGATAGGTCTGTTAAAATTTTTTTGTTAGGCTTTGGTCTTCAGTCAGTTAGGAGTCGGATCATTTTTACCTGTGTGAAGAAATCACACCCGGTTTCGCAAGAAATTCGCAGGTAAAAAGGCTGGTCCCTTCCGCCTGGGTCTGCTAACATTACTCACCCGACAGGCAGAGGGCTTCTGCAGGCTACTCCGCAAAAGAATGCTCTCCTGTTATCCAGAGGCCCGCCCTCCATAACGATCGGGAAAGAAACCGAAAACGAAAGACCATACCTGCCATATTATGAATATTCTGATCATCGATGATGAACCCGAACTTCTGGAACAGCTCGCGAAGCTTCTGAAAAAAGAAAATTACTCTACCTCGACTGCACATGAAGGCAGGGAAGGACTGGATAAACTATGGAACAACAGCTACGACCTTGTTCTGCTCGATATCATGCTCCCGTATATAAATGGACTTGATATCCTGAAGGAAATACGCGACGCTGGTCTTGATATACCGGTACTGATGTTAACCGCTAAAGGAGATATCGAGGACAAGGTCACCGGTTTGAATCTGGGTGCGGATGATTATCTCGCCAAACCGTTTTCCGTGGCGGAACTCCTGGCCAGAATTCGGGCACTGCTAAGACGAAAATCCGCCATACAGCCGGTAATCGAAGCCGGTCATATACGGCTCAACACTGTTAGCCGTGAGGTACACAGTAACGGTGAACTTATAACACTGACCTCAAAGGAATTTGCCATTCTTGAATTTTTGCTGCACAATCGCGGCCGGGCGGTTTCCAGATTCACCCTGGCAGAGCATGTCTGGGGGGATGAGTTTGATCCATTCAGTATGTCAAATTTTATCGATGTGCATATGAAGAACCTGAGAAAGAAACTCGCAAATGAACATCAACCCCAGCTCATTACCACAGTTCGGGGATTCGGTTATCGAATAACATCCTGAAACTGATCCGCATGAAAGTAAGAACCAAGTTCACCCTCCTTATTTCCCTCGCTTCCTTGATTGCAGTGGTATTTTTCTCGGCCTTCGTTTATGTGAAGCTGCAGAATGAATTCTACATACACGTGGACCACGAGCTCAACCGCATTGCTGCAATGGTTTTCGATAATCTCGTGCCCGGTCCGCCTGAGATTTCGTTGCCGAACGATTTCAAGCCGGAGCAGACGAAACATAACCTCTGGCTCAGGGTATATTCCGAGACAGGAAGGATCTTATATCGCTCTAGGTTGGCCAAAATTTCCGATCTTCAACCCGCACGGACGGATCGGGAATATTTCGTTACAAGCGACATTCCCCGTGAGTTAATAGATATCCCCTCGGACGAAGCCGAAGAGGTTGCCAATGACGGCGTTAAAATGAGAGCCCGTCTGGTCGGCAGGGAAATCGGCAAGGAAAAAATCTTCGTCCATATTGCCGAACCGGTAATGGTGCTCAACGCAGAATTCAGGGAAATTCTCAATGAGCTTACCTTAGGAATCACTTTCACTCTCCTGCTGATCATTATATCGTCATACCTTGTGGCCGGCAGGATGCTCAAACCGCTCGAAACCATTAACAACCGCATACGGGATATCCGGGAAAACTCACTGCATCTGAGAATCCCATTTGGCAAAAGCAAGGACGAGTTGTACACCCTGACCGGAGCGCTGAACTTAATGTTCGACAGGCTCGAAAACTCCTTCCACCGTCAGAAGACTTTCATCGGTGATGCCGCCCATGAAATGAAGAGCCCGCTGACGATTCTTATGCTCGGCCACGAAGAGATGCTGGCGGACAATCCGCCGAAAAAATTCAGGGATGCCTTGGAAAAGCAACTCTACAGCATGCAGCGTCTCAACAAATTGATTCGTGACCTGCTGAGCATCGCCAGACTGGAACAGCAGGATACCCTGAAGCGGGAACCGGTGGAACTCCGCAAGCTCATTGACTCCGTGCTGGATGACTATGCCGACATTATTAAGGCCAAAATGATCGATGCACATATGGAGATCGAATCGATTGTCATTTCGGCGGACCGGGAAAAACTCCAGCGTCTGCTCATCAACCTCATCGACAACAGCATAAAATACAACCTGGAGGCAGGCGGTCGTATCGATATTCGCGCAACCAAACGCTCTCAAAATATCTATTTATGTATCACGAACACAGGGCAACCAATTCCCGAGGAGGACCTCCCCCATATATTCAAGCAGTTTTACCGGGTTGAAAAATCCCGTGCCCAGGCTTTCGGGGGCACGGGTCTCGGACTGACCATAGCAAGAAGAATCGTGGAACTGCATGGCGGTTCGATTGTAGCGGAAAATACAGCCCATGGTACAATGTTCAAAAGTATCTTTCCTGACATCGGGCCAACAAAGAACAGCATCTAAGTTATAAATATCTCTATAGCTTGACGCCACGAAACTCAAAAAAACTAAGGAAGAAAAATCGTACTTCCTGTTGTTTTCCTCGACTCAAGATCCCTGTGAGCCTGAGCGGCCTCCTTTAAGGCATATTCCCGCATGATATTTATTTTGACCGCCCCGGACGATACCACGTCAAAAAGATCCCGGGCATGAGCTATAAGGTCTTCTCTTTTTGCCGTATACTGCATGAGACTCGGCCTGGTCAGGAAAAGGGAACCTTTTGCTCCCAGCAGGCCAATATCAAAAGACCTGATGGGTCCTGAAGACTGGCCGAAGGATACCATGGTTCCCAGTGGCCGCAGACAGTCGAGAGATTTAATGAAGGTCGCCTCTCCCACGGAATCGTATACGACATCGACGCCCCGACCTTTGGTTATTTCCTTTACCGCGGCCGCAAAATCCTCTTCCCGGTATAAGACAGTATGCATACAGCCGTTTTTCGCGGCTATCTCCGCTTTTTCCCTGCTGCCGACCGTGCCTATGGTGATAGCCCCGATGTGTCTTGCCCACTGACAGACAAGAGATCCGACCCCGCCGGAGGCGGCATGGATGAGAATGGTGCTTCCAGGCTGAACATTGAAACAGCCTTTCAGCAGATACCGCGCAGTCATACCCTGGAGCATCATTCCCGCCGCATCGCGGGTGGAAATATCCTCGGGAAGCTTCACCAATCTGTGGGCCGGAATGCATCGTATCTCAGAATACGCTCCGGGGGGCCCACCTGCGTAGGCAACCCTGTCTCCCTTGACAAACTCAGTGACACTTTCGCCGACCATGTCTATTTTTCCAGCCCCTTCAAGCCCCAGTACCGCAGGAAATCCTGATAATGGATACAGGCCCGTTCTGTGATACACATCGATAAAATTAAGACCAACTGCTTCGTGAATAACTCTTACTTCACCCGGCCCGGGTGTACCCGGCTCATATTCCTCCCATTTCAGCACATCAGGACCGCCTGTTTCATGGATCACCATTGCGTATGTCATTGTGCACCTCTTGCTTTTTTTCTTTCCCGATAAGAACAATCGAAAAGCAAAGAAAAGTTTAATTGTTTGCATTGCCTTAACTGTGTTGCGATGAAAATATAGTCACAAGTTGAAATCGTGCTAAGATTATTGATTTCTGCAATTCCAGGTTTCAAATCCGACTCGTCTCCTTGTGCCATACAGCAAAAAACTACAAAATAGGTCTCCCTCCTTCATTTTTGTAGTATTTGCAACAAGCCGTTCGTTCCCGCTTTAGCCTTCTCTTTTCATATATTAAACAATCATTTGATTTTGCAGATATTTTTTAGCTGATATTCATATGGCACAACCCTTGCTCAAAGAGAGATAAGAAAAAAGATCAACCTACTTTGACGAAAGGATGCCAACCTATGAGCACAGCACCTCTGTTACAGGATAGATCAAAACAGATCCACAGAAAGGGCACCGCCCCCTTTGAATTAGATTGCAACAAAGACAGCCTTGCCGGTGCGGTCAGCCAGCGCGCCTGCGTCTTTTGCGGTTCGCGGGTTGTGCTTTACCCCATCGCCGACGCGCTCCATCTGGTCCATGGCCCCATAGGCTGTGCCGTCTACACCTGGGATATCCGGGGCGCACTTTCCTCGGGACCGGAACTGCACCGGCTCTCTTTTTCGACAGACCTGCAGGAGCTTGACGTCGTCTTCGGGGGTGAGAAAAAACTCGCCAAAGCCTTGGATGAACTGATCGACCTGCATAAACCCAAAGCGGCATTCGTCTATTCAACCTGTATAGTCGGGCTGATCGGCGACGATCTGGAGGCCGTATGCAGAAAAGCCTCCGAAGATAAAGGTATTCCGGTGCTCCCTGTTCAGTCGGAAGGATTTAAAGGCAACAAACGGGCAGGTTATGAAGCGGCCTGTAACGCCATGGGCCGGTTAGTCGGAACAGGCGATATCAGCAACATCTCCAAACATTCCATCAACATCCTCGGTGATTTCAATCTTGCCGGTGAGATATGGCTGATCCGGGAATATTTTCAGCGTATCGGCATCGAGGTGGTCGCCAATATTACCGGCGACGGCCGGGTTGCCGACATTCAACGCTGCCACGGGGCGGCGCTCAATGTGGTCCAGTGTTCCGGGGCCACCATGGATCTTGCCAACATGTTGAAGGACAGCTATGGAATCCCTGCTATCCGGGTCTCCTATTTCGGCATCGAAGATATGGCCGAAGCTCTCTACTCCGTCGCCCGCCATTTTGACGAGCCGGAGATGATGGAAAAAGCCCGTCGAGTGGTAAAAGAGGAGCTTGTCACCCTGCTGCCCGAACTCGCCAGGTACAAAGAAGCGCTTACCGGCAAGAAAGCGGCCATCTATGTCGGCGGAGCCTTCAAGGCTTTCTCCCTGGTCAAGGCCTTCCGGCTTAATCGGCATGGATGTGGTCATGGTCGGTTCACAGACCGGGACCAAAGAGGATTATAACGAGCTCGAAGAGATAACCGACGACGGCTGCATTATCGTCGACGACTCAAACCCGCTCGAACTCTCATCCTTTCTGAAAGAAAAGGATGTTGACCTTTTTGTCGGGGGAGTCAAGGAACGGCCCATCGCCTACAAACTCGGGGTCGCCTTCTGTGACCACAACCACGAACGAAAAGAGATGCTGGCCGGCTTTCAGGGCATGCTCAATTTTGCCCGCGAAGTGTACGGCTCGGTAATGAGTCCCGTGTGGAAGTTTGTCCCCCGAAGAGAGAAGGAGCAAGAGTCATGACCAAAATGCCAAACTATACCGCAACCACCAACGCCTGCAAACTCTGCAAACCCCTCGGGGCGTCGCTTGCCTTCCGGGGTATCGAGAGTTGCGTCCCCTTCCTGCATGGCTCCCAGGGCTGCGCCACTTATATGCGGCGTTATATCATCAGCCATTTCAATGAACCGATCGATATCGCTTCGTCCTCCCTTGGCGAAAAGCATGCCATTTACGGCGGCGGACCAAACCTGAAACTCGGCCTGAAAAATGTCACCAGCAAATATGGTCCGAAAATCATCGGTGTGGCGACAACATGCCTGACGGAGACCATTGGCGATAATGTGCCGATGCTCCTTGCCGAATACCATAAGGAGTTCGGAACCGCCGATTCACCCCTGGTGGTCCATGTCTCGACCCCCAGCTACTCCGGCACCCATATGGAAGGCTTCAACGCGGCGGTAAAAGCAGTAGTCGAGCAGCTGGCAACCGAATCAGTGCCGAACGATACCGTTAACCTGCTGAGCGGCTTTATCTCGACCGCAGATATCAGGTATCTCCGGGAAGTATGTGACGATTTCGGTCTGGATGCAACAATTCTTCCCGATTATTCGGACACTCTTGATGGTCAGGCCTTGAACGATTATCCACTTATTCCCGAGGGTGGAACCCCTCTTGCGGCCATCAAACAGATGGGCGGGGCCAAGGCAACCATTGAACTCGGCTCAACTCTGCCCGCTGAAACCGGCGGCAAGGTTCTGGAAAAAAAATTTGCAACCAGGCTCCTTCGTACCGATCTGCCGATCGGCATACGGGCAACCGACGCGCTTTTTGAGCTGTTCTCGGAACTGAGCGGCAAGGAAGTTCCTACGCGACATGCCGCGGCAAGGGGCAGATTAAT
Organism: uncultured delta proteobacterium; assembly: GCA_963728385.1. Taxonomy (GTDB): domain Bacteria; phylum Desulfobacterota; class Desulfobulbia; order Desulfobulbales; family Desulfocapsaceae; genus Desulforhopalus_A. The sequence continues at coordinate 125,344 of CAVSJK010000006.1, read as the reverse complement.
CGACAGCATGGTTGACGGCCACAAGTACATTTTCGGCAAACGGGCGGTGGTCTACGGGGAGGAGGATTTAGTTGTCGGCATCACCTCCTTTCTCGCCGAGATCGGGATTAAGACGGTGCTCTGCGCCTCCGGCGGCAAAAGCGGCAGGTTTGAAGCAGGTATCAGTGCCGCGCCTGGAAGGAATGGATTGCGAGCTTCCCGTGGTGAAGGAAGATGTCGATTTTTACGACATCGAAACCATGGCAAAAGAGCTGAAGGTCGACCTGGTCATTGGACATTCAAAGGGGTATGCCTTTGCCCGGAAAGAAAATCTGCCTTTGATCCGGGTGGGATTTCCCATCCATGACCGCGTCGGAGGGCAGCGCATCCTGCACCTTGGCTACCACGGGGCACAGCAACTGTTTGATCTGATAACCAATACCGTCATCGACAAAAAGCAGAGCGATTCCCCGGTCGGCTACAGCTACATGTAACTGGTAACTGGTAACTGGTAATGTCTTCAATCTCTCCAGCAAGGACATCTCATGAAAAATTCAGGTACAAAAGATTTTCGAAAGCATCCCTGCTTTAATGCCGACGCTAAAGGTAAATTCGGCAGGGTACATCTGCCTGTCGCACCAAAATGCAATATCAAGTGCAATTTCTGCGACCGTAAATATGACTGCGTGAACGAGTCGCGACCGGGAGTCACCAGCACCATTCTCTCACCGGAACAGGCAGGTGTCTATATGCAGAAGGTCCTTGAAAAGGAACCGCGGATCAGCGTGGCCGGCATCGCCGGTCCCGGCGATCCCTTTGCCAATGGCCGGGAAACCATTGCCACTCTGCGCACCATCAGGAAAAATCATCCGGAAACCCTGCTCTGTGTTTCCTCCAACGGCATGGCAATCGGTCCCTACATTGAAGCCTTAGCGGAAATTGAGGTCTCCCATGTGACCATAACTGTCTGTGCCGTTGATCCGGCAATCGGCCAAAAAATCTATTCCCGGGTAAAAGACGGCAATGTCATCTACCGGGGACTGCAGGCAGCGGAACTCCTGCTCTCCCGCCAGCTTGCCGCGATCAGGAAACTGAAAGCCCATGACATCACGGTGAAGGTCAACTGTATCGTCATCCCGGGAATCAACGACCATCATATAGAAGCTGTCGCCCGAACCATGAAGGAGCTGGGAGTCGATTTACTCAACTGCATGGCCATGTTTCCCAATGTCAATACGCCTTTTGGGAATATCGCCCAACCGGACAAGGAGATGATGGAACAGCTCCGTGCCAAGGCCGAAGAGTATTTACCGCAGATGCGTCACTGCACGCGTTGCCGGGCCGATGCGGTGGGATTACTTGACGACGATCGCACCGAGGAATTCAGAAGCTGCCTGTCGAGTTGTTCGACAATTAAACCGATGCCCGCCGCAATGCGTCCATATGTAGCGGTGGCAACCGAAGAAGGCATACTGATCAATCAGCATCTCGGGGAAGCCCGGACTTTCGAGATCTGGGAACAAATCCAGGGCTCATATCGTAAAGTTGAGGATCGTTCTGCTGCCGCTGTCGGAGGCGGAATAAAACGGTGGCATCAGCTGGCCAAAATCCTCGGTGACTGCCGAGCTGTCCTGGTCAGCGGTATCGGCTCCACTCCCTTCGATATTCTGTCCAAATCCGGGGTGAAACCGGTGGAGGCATCCGGATTTATCGAGGAGGGCCTGAGAATCGTCTATGAAAACCAAAAAACCTCGGCTCTCAAGGGTCGTCGAACCTCCTGTGCGGATGGCAGTTGTAGCGGATCGGGAGGAGGCTGCGGCTGATGCGTTCGCCGTTCTTCTCTGGGTGCAAATATTTCTCCCTGCAAAATGAGGGAGAAATATTTGTGTCAGGCACGAACATGATTATCTGTATGAGTAAGCGTTCTTCCTGCCTATGCATATAAATATTTTCTAAGTGCCGAAGGCAACTCTCTCATCCGAAGGAGGACATTATGAAAGATACTGGAAACGTACACCAAAAAGTGCAGGATCTCTGTGACTGTTTTGCCACTACCGACCCCTTAAAAGGAATGTCCGAAATCAAGGACGATGCCGATACCGATGAAGCCGCACTGAAGTGGATTGCTCTCGCGGTTCTCCATGGAATTAACAGCAATGCTAAAGAAATAACCATTACCAACACCAAAAGTGGCGGTGTAAAGGTAACCGCCGAGTACAGAAAAGCCGAGCTCCCCTCCCCAGGCGGCCCGATTGGGGAAAAAATCATAAACGCAGTGAGAGGTATTACTCATATCGAAGATGATAAAGGGGAGGCAACTCTTGCCTTTGGCATCCGCAACAATAGCTTGGATTTGAAAATCAAATCCAAGCACGAAGGAAAAGACGAAAAAGTCACCATTAAATTCCCCTGATGCCAGGTAAATCTACAGTAACCGTTCGCCGAGACCCACAAGATATTCGTATAACTTTCGACCTGTAACCGTTCACCAGTGCGTAAGAAAGCACAAGCAGGCTGATGGGCATGTAGGGGCGGGTTCCAAATCCGCCCTTCTATGTCTATGCTACGGATACACCCTGCGTATCCTCATCAGAAGGCATGTGAGCCCCGAAAAATCCAACCGACAGCAATGCCGTACCGAATTCTGACCGATCTGGTGCTTCTTCTGCACCTGCTGTTTATCCTCTTTGTCGTTGCCGGCGGAATTCTTACTCTTTACCGGAAGTGGTGGGCTCTGCTGCATCTGCCGGCAATGACCTGGGGCATTTATATCGAATTTTCCGGCGATATCTGTCCCTTGACTCCTCTTGAAAACCATTTCAACCGCCTGGCCGGAAAGCAAGGATACTCCTCCGACTTCCTCACACACTATCTCCTGCCTCTCATCTATCCTGCCGCACTCACCCCCCGAATTCAGATCTTTTTCGGTTTGGTTGTCATCATTAGCAATCTCGCGGTATATTCCTTTCTCATGCACCGGCATTTCCGGCGGAAAAAGGAAAATTCCACATACTCACCTCAGTAGCGTTCGTAACAGGTGCTCATTTCGAATGCACACAAAAATCTTTTGAGCTTGTAGCACGCGACAGTGTTTATAGTTTTTCCTACATAGTGAGGTGCTCTGATTGCTGAGACTTCCATTTTGTTGTAGAGCCGACCTTCGGGCTTCAGCTGGAGGTGACAGAAATCTTTGACTCAGCACAAAAAAATGAGATACTCTTAAAAGAGATAAGGGAGCCGCAGCCGGAGAATGAAGGCTGCAGAATCGCTTTATCAGGCGATTGTCCGGTGGTAACAATTGATGGCGTCGTAAAAACTCTTCATCTGCGTCGTTGCTGCAAAACTTCTATCATTACGACGTACTCTAGTACCCGAAATAATGGAAATTTTGCGCACCTAGCATATGAAGTTTTTTACTTAGCCATCTAAAATTTTAAGTTTTTGCGAGATTATCACAATACAATTGATAATCTCGTAAAAAGTCAATTTGTGAGTAGGGATGGACTCTGGAAAAAGCTCGATATACGAGGCGTATTGTCTGAAACGGCAATTAGATAGTACATATGGTACAGCTAATTGCCGTTTCAGACCTACAACGAAGTAGATCGGGCTTTTTACGAGTCCATCACAATTGAGACTATGTAATGACCCAAATTGCTGATGACAAGAGAACGCTTACCGTCAAGCTCGTGTACTACGGTCCTGCGCTGAGCGGTAAGACCACCAACCTCATCTATCTTCACAACCATCTGCAGCCTGAGCTTTCAGGGGAACTGATGACCCTGGAGACAAAAGATGACCGAACACTTTTCTTCGATCTCCTGCCTCTCGGATTTAAGACGCCATCCGGAGTGTTGGTGAAGATCAAGCTCTTTACCGTCCCCGGTCAGGTAGAGCATGATTCCACCAGGAAGGCTGTTCTTTCCAGGGCCGATGGCGTGGTCTTTGTGGCTGATTCACAGACTAATCAGTCAATCAACAACGGCGAAGCTTTTCAGAATCTTGCCGAAAATGTGGCGCGGGTCGGCCTCGATTTGGAGCAACTTCCGCTTGTTGTTCAGTTCAATAAGAGAGATCTCGGCAATATCCTGTCCCGCGAAGAAATTCTCTCAAGGTGGGGGAAAGCTCCTTGGCCGGTGTTTTTTTCCATCGCCCTGACCGGGCCCGGCGTTTTGCAGACATTCCGGGAATTGCTGCTTCGGGTTTACGCCACGCTTGATAAGCGATATTACCTTTCAGCACAACATGGCATGACCGGTGAGCATTTTCTGGTCTCGATTATGGGCGAGGTCGCCTTTTCGGAAACGCATCTTTAAAGAACCCCCTCGTCGGCTTGGTATTAGGCATAAATATGGACAATGAAGGTTATTTTGACAGACAGCTGCGATTGCAGGAACTTTTTTCGAACCAGGATCTCACCAGGCTTCGGGCAGCTATCTCCCGCCTGCTGAATTGTTCCGTCGAGATTCTTGAGCCGGAGGCAGCCGGTAACCCAGGTTGGCAACGCGCCGCGATTAATTGGGATCTCGAACCCATCGGCTATATTGAAGCCGACAAGACAAGCAAGGAACAACTGGAGGGAGTTGTGGGCATCCTGCTGCTCCTGGTGAAAAATGCGGTACGTTACCACATGGTGTCCGATCTCCACCGGGAGACCACCGTGTCCGACTTTGAGTCCCTGCAGAAAAAACATTTCGAACTGCAAAAGTCCGAAAAGCAATACAGGGAATTATCGGAGCAACTCGAGCAAAAGGTCGCAATCCAGGTAAAAACCCTTGAGGCCGCCCAGACAAAAATTTATCAATCCGAGAAACTAGCGTCCATTGGTCAACTGGCAGCGGGAGTGGCCCACGAACTCAATTCGCCGCTGGCCTATATCCAGAACAATCTGGTGGCTGCCAAGGATTACCTCACGGATCTGCAAGCATTTTCCGACCTCTTCCTGCAGGGAGCCGAACCGGCACGCTTGCAGGAAGCCTGGCATAAGGCGGATATCGATTACATTCTCGGTGATTTTCCCGCCCTTCTCGACGCCAGCCTTGCGGGAGTGAAAAAAGCCGCCTCGATCGTCGCCGATTTGAAGATATTCTCCAATATCAATCAACAGGAAAAACGCCTGGAAGATATCAACGAACAATTGAGAACAGTTGCCAAATTGATCGTTCCGCAGGCGCGCCAGGGAATTGAGATCACCTTTGATTGTGCGGAAATGCCGATGATTCTCTGCTATCCGGCTCACCTGGGACAGGTGTTTTACAACCTTATCCTGAACGGCATCCAGGCCATTGAAGGCGAAGGCAGGGTGCACATATCGACCTCGATGCTGAACAACACAATTCGTATCTCGATTACAGATTCGGGCATTGGTATCAAGGAAATTGACATTCCACGGATTTTTGACCCTTTCTTTACAACCAAGGAGGTGGGAAGCGGGACCGGGCTCGGGCTGAGTGTCATCCACGATATAATGAAAGCGCACGATGGTCGAATCGAGGTGCAAAGCACCCCCGGTTCAGGAACAACATTTACTGTCATCCTGCCGGTCAAGTCCAGGTTTCATTCTTCGGGTAGCGATTTCTGAGTAAACATTAAGGAAACAGGGAAACAGCATGGCAGATTATACATCTCTTTTTACAGGCGAAAAAACATCCGACTCCCCATTGTCGGAGAAGACTGCGCCTTATCGTATCCTTATTGTTGACGATGAACAGAATATCCTGGATTCCATGCGGCGTATTTTTCGTAAAGAGAACTATGAGATAGTAACTGCCCTCAATGGCAGGGAAGCCCTGGATATCATGGGTCAGGAAAATTTCCAGCTCATAATCTCCGATCATATGATGCCCGGCATGACCGGTGCGGAACTGCTCCAGAGGGTGCGCGAGCTTTATCCCGACACCATTCGTATCATGCTGACGGGTCATGCCGATACCTCTGCGATTATGGGTGCCATCAGAGATGGTGCGGTTTACCGCTTCATCATTAAGCCGGCTCAGGAAAATGACCTGCTGGTTACCGTGGCACTTGCCCTTGAACAATACGATATCACTAAGAAAAACAAGGAACTGCTCGCCGCCAACGCCAAGCAGTCCAAGGAAATAGAGGCGTTATCCAAACTCTCCCTGGTCAGCAGGAGCCAGTTGCCTACCCTGCTGAATCAGCATGGGTTTCTTAATGACCGTCAGGTTCAAAAGCTCTATCAGCTCCAGCCCCATCGGAAGATATCCATGCTGAAACTCATTCTGGAGCAGGGCTGGGTCAGTGAAAGCAAAATTCGCCAGGTTTTGAAAAAGGAACTGCTGCTCGAAGAAGTTGCACTGCACGAAATCCAGGTCGATCCGCGGGTGACCGAATTGATTCCCAGGATCTTCTGCGTCAGCCATATGGTTCTCCCCCTGAAAATACGCGGCAAGAAACAGCTGCTGCTGGCCGCTGCCGATCCGACCGACAGCGACATGCGGCATAACCTCCGCTTTATCACCGGGCTGCAGATCGAGACCGTCCTGACGGACATCACCGCTCTTGAAAGCAAAATAAACGCCGTATACGGGGAGGAGGAAAAAATTGTCTCCTTCAGGGACATGGAGACGGTGGTCGCCCATACCGATCCCTATGATGCGATAGAGGTGATCATCGAGGAGGAGGATGATGTTCCCCTGGCGGATCTATTACGAAGTACCGAGGAACCACCGGCCATTCGTCTGGTTAATGCGGTGCTGATCGAGGCTGTTCGTAATGATGTCAGCGATATTCACATCCAGCCCAGAGCCAAGTCTGTTGTCGTTCGATATCGAACAGACGGCATCCTGGAAGACAAGATCCACATTCCCCTTGAATTCCATAACGCTCTTGTATCACGAATAAAAATCATGGCTGATCTTGATATCGCCGAACGGCGCAAGCCCCAGGACGGCAGGATCACCGTCAAGACACCCATGAAATTCGTCGATATGCGCATATCGACGCTGCCGACAATGAATGGCGAAAAAGTGGTCATGCGTCTATTAGACCGTAATGCGGCCATTCACACCGTCGAAGAACTTGGTTTTTCGAGCACCAACCTGAAAAAGGTCATCGACGTCATTGATATTCCGCAGGGCATCGTTCTTGCCGTCGGCCCCACCGGCAGCGGTAAAACAACCACCCTGTACTCACTACTGCAACACGGCATCACTGCGGAAAAAAACTATATTACCCTGGAGGATCCCATTGAATATTATCTCGACAGTGCCGCCCAGGTGGCCGTAAGAGAGAAGATAGGCCTGGATTTTGCTTCCATCCTCCGTTCCATCCTGCGCCAGGACCCCGATGTGATACTGCTGGGGGAGATACGCGATGCCGAGACGGCCAAGGTCGCTTTCAATGCCGCATTAACCGGGCATCAGGTATTTTCCACCCTACACACCAACTCGGCGATTGAAACCATTTCACGGCTGATAGACCTTGGACTGCGCCCGTTCATAATCGCTTCAGCCCTGAAAGGTGTCATCGCCCAGCGCCTGGTGCGCAAGATATGCCCCTATTGCCGGGAGCCCGATGACGTTGACCCAGCTCTGCTGAACCGGCTCGGGCCCTTGTTCACAGCGCCTCAACTGAAGACCTGGCATGGCAAGGGCTGTGCCAGGTGTAATAAAAGCGGCTTTCGGGGCCGCTATCCGCTCCACGAGATTCTGGTGATGAGCGACCGGCTCGTTTCGCTCCTATCTGGAGGCAGCAGTATCGTCGATCTGAAAAAGGCCGCGGCTGAAGAGAAAACCATCTTTCTCATCGAAGACGCACGGGACAAGGTCCATGCAGGCCACACAACAGCACAGGAGATCCTCAGGGTATTGGGTCCGCAATGTTGATCGATGGTGCAGAGGTTGATTCGCTGCTCAATACGTGCTTATAGTTTAACAAACGAAAAATAATTTCGTACCTTGCGTAATCACAGAGATGTTCTGAATCTGCATATTTTTCGAGATATTTGCAACATCTCTTTGGAGATTTGTCCTTCAACCACCACCATGAGGCAGCACAATGCAAAATAAAATTGAACCATATCGTGAATTACCCGATCTCGTAACGGTCCCTGAAGCCGCCAAGTTCCTCGGATTGGGACGGAAAATGATTTATCAGTTACTGGAGACCGATGAAATACGAGCAATCCGGCAAGAGGGTAAAATACTCATTGACCCTTGCTCTCTTTACGAATTTAAAAACCAGGGTAAAATGGCCTAAGCCGTCTCGACCTCCCTGTACTGATCGCCCGTCTTTGTTCCTGGATTTCCGTCCTTCCTCTGTTGTGCATCCGATTGTTAACATTCCTTTTTTTCACCACGAAGGACACGAAGAGCACGAAGGGGTTAAAGAACGAAGCGCTTGATGCCATTCTTGTTCAGGTTCAGTTCGTGCGCCAGGCACTGTTCATACGTCTCATACGTCGGTTCGAGTAGGCCAGGCCCAAGCTCATGATGGACCTCGATGGCGCAGCCAATCACCTGTTTCGACAACTCATCAAATTCCATCCTTCGTGTCCTTCGTGCTCTTCGTGGTGAAATCCAACTGGTGTCCCGCGCTCGCGAACAATAGCTAGCTGTATTCGCTTTCCACGTAAGATCGTATTGCTGATTTTGCCTAGCATAATGCATATAGCCATAACCATTTGTTGGCTTTTTTTCCAGCAGACATTATCTTTCTGCAAATGAGTATTATACTTAACTGAATTGTTTTTTTCGACGGGTAGCGATTGATAACGGCTGCCCGACAATGGCTCTCAAGTCTTACAGAAGGAGACCAAGCATGCGTATCGGAGTGCCAAAAGAGATACATGAAGGCGAAAAACGTGTAGCAACAACACCTGAAGTGGCCAAGCTTCTAAAAAACCTGGGTTTTGATATCACCATCGAAACAGCTGCGGGTTCTGCGTCCAAATTTACCGACGAGGCTTATCGTCATGCAGGGGTGGAGGTTGAAAAGGATGTCCGCACACTCTACCAGGCATCTGATATTATCCTTAAGGTCCGGCCACCTGAAACTTGTCCGGATCTCTCCCTTGACGAGCTGGAGTTTTTTCATGAGGGACAGACTCTAATTAGTTTCCTTCAGCCTGCCCAAAACCAGGAACTTCTACAAAACCTGGCACAGAAAAAAATCTCGGTGCTGGCCATGGACTCCATTCCACGAATATCCCGGGCACAGAAGATGGATGCCCTCAGCTCGATGGCAAATATCGCCGGTTACCGGGCTGTCGTTGAGGCCGCGCAACATTTTGGCCGGTTTTTCACGGGTCAGATAACGGCAGCCGGCAAAATTCCGCCTGCCGTTGTCCTGGTCATCGGTGCCGGCGTTGCCGGTCTCTCGGCGATCGGCGCCGCCAGGAGCATGGGCGCAATAGTTCGGGCGTTCGATACCCGCCCCGAAGTAAAAGAGCAGGTAGAGAGCATGGATGCGGAATTCCTGATGCTCGATTTTGCCGATGAAGACGGTTCAGGTGAAGGCGGTTATGCCAAGGTGATGAGCGAGGAATTCATCAAGGCGGAAATGGAACTCTTTGCCCGTCAGGCTCAGGAAGTGGACATCATTATCACCACGGCACTCATCCCGGGAAGAGAGGCTCCGGAACTGATCACCGAGGCTATGGTGGAGTCCATGAAAGAAGGCAGTGTCATTGTCGATCTCGCGGCCGAAATGGGTGGCAACTGCAGACTTACTGAGGCCAATACGGTCGTAACAAAACATGGTGTTACCATAATCGGCTATACCGATCTGCCCTCGCGTCTGGCTACGCAATCCAGCCAGTTGTATGCCACTAATCTTCGTCATCTTCTCGCCGACCTTACCCCTGAAAAAAATGGCCGGATCAATATCAACATGGATGATGAAATAATTCGAGGAGCGACGGTCATCAAAAATGGTAAAATTACCTGGCCGCCACCACCGCCCAAAATTACGGCTGCTCCGAAACAGCAACCGGCGCCTGTGGCAGAACAACTGAAACCCGAAAAGAAACAAAATTCGTTAAGTCTCATTGTACTTTTTATTATCGGCGGCCTGTGTTTACTTGGACTGGGGAGTGTCGCCCCTCCCGAGTTCATGTCCCATTTCACCGTTTTTGTACTCTCCTGCTTTGTCGGCTATATGGTTGTCTGGAATGTTACCCCGTCTCTTCATACGCCGCTGATGAGCGTCACCAACGCCATCAGCAGCATTATTATCATCGGCGCCCTGTTACAGGTTTCATCCGATAGTTCATTGATTATGCTTGTGGCAGGATTGGCTATTTTGATGACCAGTGTCAATATTTTCGGCGGCTTCGCAGTCACTCATCGCATGCTCAGCATGTTCAGGAAGTAGGAGGAAACACATGTCACAAGGTATTGTAACCGTAGCGTATATCGGCGCAACAATCCTGTTCATCCTGGCTCTTGGCGGTCTGAGCCAACCGGAGACTTCAAGACGAGGCAATTATTGCGGTATGCTCGGGATGCTGATAGCTCTTCTGGCCACGATCATCGGCATCGTTTCCAACAACTATTTTATCTTATTTGCGGCGGCTCTTCATCGGTGGCTCCATTGGCCTTTTCCTGGCCAAAAAAGTTGAAATGACCCAGATGCCGGAGTTGGTGGCAATCCTGCACAGCCTGGTCGGGTTGGCAGCGGTACTTGTTGGTTTTGCCAATTTCATGGATAGTCACCGGATACTCATCGGCATAGACAAAACCATTCACGATGTGGAAACCTATCTGGGAATACTTATCGGCGGTCTCACCTTTTCCGGTTCGATAATAGCCTTTCTCAAATTAAGTGCCAGGATCGGCGGCAAACCGGTATTGCTTCCCGCCCGTCACTGGCTCAATCTGGCATTACTCATCGGTGCAATTCTATTAGGAAGAAGATTTGTCGATTTGTCTGCAGCCGGAGGCGGGGCCTGGCCGCTTATTGTTATGACCATCATCTCCCTTGCCTTCGGAGTGCATATGGTCATGGCGATCGGCGGGGCAGACATGCCGGTTGTGGTATCGATGCTCAACAGTTATTCCGGATGGGCGGCGGCTGCAACCGGCTTTATGCTGAACAATGATCTGCTCATCGTGGTTGGCGCTCTGGTTGGAAGCAGCGGTGCAATTCTGAGCTATATTATGTGCCGGGCCATGAACCGTAAGTTCATCGCCGTTATCGCAGGTGGTTTTGGTACGTCGGGCGGTGCCACGGTGGCGGGTCCCGAGGGAGATGCCGGCGAGATCATAGCAATTGACGGGACGGAAGCCGCGGAACTCTTGCTTAACGCCAAGGAAGTTATGATTATCCCTGGATATGGAATGGCGGTTGCCCAGGCTCAACATTCCGTGCACGAAATCACCCGGAAATTACGTGAGAAAAAAATCAATGTCCGCTTTGGTATCCATCCGGTGGCCGGTCGAATGCCCGGCCATATGAATGTGCTCCTCGCCGAGGCCAAAGTGCCCTACGATATCGTCTTTGAATTAGATGAAGTGAATGATGATTTTCCTAACGTCGATGTCTCAGTGGTGATTGGCGCCAATGATATTGTCAATCCCGCGGCCCAGGAGGTACCAAACAGTCCTATCGCCGGAATGCCCGTACTCGAATGCTGGAAAGGCAAGACCACTATTGTGCTGAAACGCTCCATGGCAACCGGCTACGCAGGAGTCTCCAATCCACTTTTTTATAAGGAAAATACCAGGATGCTCTTTGGCGACGCGCGGGAGAGCCTTGATACCGTATTGAAAAATCTGGATTAAGTTGGAACAAAAAGAATAACCGTTCCGCAGTGGCCCAGAGGCGGACGGACTTGTAGGGGCGGGTTCTAAACCCGCCCTTTATGCATTGCTGCCTGACCCTGCTCCATTTTTTCGATTCGCTTTTGGTGCCTGCCATTATGGAATTTCGCCTGCAGCCAGGCATCCACTATTTGTATTCCTTCGGTTTCCGATACCATCCTGGCACCAATGGCGATCATATTGGCGTTATTGTGCTCTTTCGTCAAACGGGCACTCTGCACATTCCAGCAAACACCGCAGCGAATTCCCACGACCTTATTTGCCACCATCGCCTCACCATTGCCGCTTCCACCGAATACCACGCCGCAATTACAGATGCCATTGGCAACGCTTTCCGCTGCAGGTCGGCAATATTCCGGATAATCAACTGTTGCCTCACCATCGGTGCCGAAATCAATCACCTCATATCCCAGATTGATTAAATGAGCTTTCACCGCCTCTTTCAGTTTGAATCCGGCATGATCTGTTCCAAGAGCAATCTTCATCATAGCTATCCTCCTGTTTTAGTGAGAATTTAATAACCATTCACCAGCACCCCATTTTCGTCCGATCAGGCATCCTCACATAGCCAACTATAGCTCGAAGGCCTGTTTGAACGAATCTGGAGCACTGGATGCGACGGCCAAGGATGGCACAGCGTCGCGAGTGCCAAGGATGGCACAGGAGCGACACGCTTACAGGTCCGGGTTAATCCGTCTTTTGATGTGTGCCGGTGAACGGTTACAGAATTAACTCCTAAGCCATTCGGTCAAATTGACATTCCGACCAAACGGCACCAATCTGTAGGATATACACATAATGCCGGGTTTGCCGGGATAAGGAGGACAAAATCCATGTATCTGATTATTATAATTGGAATCATCATAATTTTGCTGCCCATGTTGGCTGTGTCCGCCTATGGTGGGAATAATGAGAACCGCATTCATCAGCAAGTTGAGAAAAGACTGGCGAAGGGCGAGAAAGCCAACCGCCTGATTAACGAGCAAAGTCCCTATCTGCTGCAACATGCCTTTAATCCTGTAGAGTGGTTTCCCTGGGGAGAAGCAGCCTTCAACAAGGCAAGTAGTGAGGATAAACCAATATTTCTCTCCATTGGCTATTCCACTTGTCACTGGTGTCATGTTATGGCCCATGAATCCTTCGAGGATCCAGGGATAGCCGACCTGCTGAACAGATGGTTTGTCAGCGTCAAGGTAGACAGGGAAGAAAGACCGGATATCGATCAGATGTATATGGCTGCAACCCAGACAATGTCCGGCGCCGGTGGCTGGCCCATGTCTGTTTTTTTACTGCCGGATGGCAGCCCCTTCTATGCAGGCACCTATTTTCCACCACAATCGATTACCGGACGTCCGGGCTTCAAAGATCTATTGACTGCTCTCCATAGGGCCTGGCAAGAACAAAGAGAAGAAGTGGAGAATTCGGCAAACCGCCTGGTTGCGGCTCTGGAAACCGGCAGCGTAGCCGGCTCCGAGCCGGTCAAGCATGGAACCTTTGCTCGTTGCTTCAATATGCTTGAACAGAGCTATGACTTCAAGGAAGGTGGCTTTGGTCCGGCACCGAAATTTCCCCGTCCGGCGGTCCTTTCCTTTCTCTTTTCTCACTACCTGGCTACAGGCGAGGAAAAGTCGCGGGATATGGCTTTAGTTACTCTCGGGAAAATGGCGGCCGGAGGCATGTATGATCAACTTGGTGGAGGGTTTCATCGATATTCCGTCGATGGAAATTGGTTTGTCCCGCACTTTGAAAAGATGCTGTACGATCAGGCCCAGCTGGCCGACTCCTATCTCAATGCATATTTGCTTACCGGGGATGAAGAGTATTCCAAGATCGCCAAGGAGGTTTTTGTCTATCTGTTGCGTGATATGCGTGACCCGGCCGGTGGTTTTTATTCGGCGGAAGATGCAGACAGTGATGATCCTTATATCCCCGGACATCATAGCGAAGGTGCATTTTATCTCTGGACAAAAGAAGATATCGTCAAAAGGCTTGATGGTCAGGCGGCGGACATCTTTCTCGTCGGTTACGGGGTAAAAGATAACGGTAATGTGCTTGAGGATCCCATGGGAGAATTCAGCGGTAGAAATATTTTATATCAGGCAGATAATAAGGATGCTCTTGCCGACCGTTTCAAATTATCTCCGGAACAAATTACAGAAAGTCTTGCCGCTTCAAAAGATTTACTTTTAAAAGTGCGGAACCAGCGGCAAAGGCCACATCTCGACGATAAAGTCATTACCGCCTGGAACGGCATGATGATTGGGGCTCTGGCCAGAGGAAGCAGAATCTTACAAAATCAGCTCTTTCTGATTTCGGCAATACAAACGGCAACTTTTCTTAAAGAAAATCTCTATGTGAAGAGAGATAACACCCTAATGCGCCGTTACAGGAGGCAGGAGGCCGGGTTGCCCGGTCAACTTACCGATTACTCATACCTTGTACATGGATTGCTTGAATTATATCAGGCCACCCACGCCCCTCGATGGCTCAGCTGGGCGGAGGATTTAACCAGGCGACAAATTGAATTGTTCTGGAACGAAAAAAGCAGCTTCTTTTTTGATAGCGCAGCCGACCCCAGTATCAAGATCAGGATGAGAGATACATATGATGGCGCGGAACCGGCCGGTAATTCCGTGGCGGCACGAAACCTCTCACGGCTTGGTCAGCTGCGGAATAATCCTCAATGGCAACAGATGGCGCGGCAACTTATCGGATCGTTCAGTGAGGTCATCAACCACTATCCGACGGCCCTGCCTCTGATGCTAACCAATTGGCGAGAGATAGAGGCAAAACCATGCTGGATTGTCATTGCCGGTGAGCGGGGTGCGGAAAATACCGAGGCCCTCCTGAGAGTGGCTGCAAAAATCCTTAACCCTCACCAGCTGCTTCTTTTGGCCGATGGTGCCGATAACCAAGCCTACCTTGCGGAGAAACTCCCATTTCTTGAAACCGTTGTCCGGCTGGAAGGGAAAGCCACCGCCTACCTCTGTGCCGATTTTTCGTGTAAAATGCCGACAACATCCCCTGAAACCCTGCAGATGCAGTTGGAGAAACAACTACAGCCTGATGCAAGAGATCCATTCAATCCATAACAATTATCTTCGAATTACGTCAGAATGGAATCTCACTGCACTCGCAGGCAACCGTTTATCTGGGCGTCTCATCAGATGCGCCACCTTCATAGGCACATGTTGAAAAATCAATGGGTTTGTGACATTTTTTACAAATATGCTCGCGTTTGAATTCATCGGAGAAGATTTCTTTTTCCTCTCCACAATGCTGGCATTTACAGGTAAACGATTTTAGATTTCTAAATGATTCAAACCCGGGACAATGGCTGCTTGGAGTATTCATCATATTCTCCTGCTTGGTTATTAAAAGTTTTTCTTTGGATTTGATCGATTTTGGATAACTTCTATCTGTTACATACTGCTTTTAGTAAAGCTTACGTCTTTTAAAGTCAAGGGAGAGGGTCGATAATCAATTTCTGTTCGGTGTCGCTTGTTATAGATAATGGACACCTTATAGTATTAAAAACAGGAGTGGCCCGCAGTGCTGCAAGCTATAGTTCCCTTTCCCGTCTGTATTTCCTCGAAATCAATGAATTGCAGATAAACTACAATCGGCCGGGAATATAGTATTTTTCGCAAAATCAATAAGGCGGAATAACCTGTCATGAACCCGCAATCCCATTTCAAGTGATCTGGGAAATTGCCGGTCATTTGAGAAAAAATAATAAGCTTTTCAATAGCCGGTACATGAAAGAAAGGTCTGCAGAGACTTTTCACCAGGCATGTACCGGCTAATTGCTCAAAAGGAGATCACCATGGAAATCTACGATTATTGCAAGAGCGTTAACACGGAACTCACCCAGTGGAAGGAGCGGTTGTTCAATGTCATCAGTCATATCGACCATTTGCCTACCGGTGATAAGCAACGTATGTATGAAGAAGTAAATGGATTACATATCATAATGTCGGAACTGGAGGAAAGGATAGAAAGATTGAGAACAGAATGTCCTACTGAATGGCAACCTGCCGAGGAAGAAACTATCTTTAAAGTTTCTGAATTGAGCGGCAACAGATTTTCAGACACTTCCGGAGTACATTTCGACTACGATTTTGGTGGGTGAGTTTGCTTATCTCACAGGAGGCTGAAAACTTCTGTGACCTATGCAAAATAGAAAGGAATCAACTTCGCTCAACGCACTAACCAAAAACTCTCACATACCTGCGGCTCCTTGCGTCAAGGAGTCGCGGGTACCAACGACTAAATTGCAACCTCACCTCTCCTTTTGCGATCACCGGGAATAGTAAAATACTCGCAAAACCCCAGATCTGAAAACTTCACCAGTGCGTAAGAAAGCGCATAAGCAGGTCGACGGGTATGTAAGGGGGTGGGTTCTAAACCCGCCCTTCTATGCACCGGTCTGATCGTGCGCATATGGGGTGCTGGTGAATGTTTATAACGGTTTTGCCCATAAAAAAAAGCCCGCAAACTGTTTCCAGTCGCGGGCTTGAAAGACTTTAGTGGAAGTCTTTATATAAAAAAATGGTGCCGAAGGCCGGAGTCGAACCGGCACGAGTCTCCCCACACGCCCCTCAAGCGTGCGCGTCTACCAATTCCACCACTTCGGCACACAATTATTGTTCTTTCGTTGTTTTTTCCGCAGGGGTTGCTTTCTCAGGTTGAACTTTTTCTACTTGTTTCTTTGCCTCTGCAACATTTCCTTTGTCCGCTGGTTTCTCCATGGCCTTATTTTCTTTGGCCAACGGTTTGGCGACCTCAACCTGAGCTGCAGGCTTATTCGCACTCACCCCACTCATAACGGAAGAAGTACTCGTCTGGGATGAAATATACGCTAACGTAACAGAAGTCAACATAAAAACGATTGCAGCTGCGGTAGTAATTTTATTGAGCAGCGGCAGAGGACCTTCCGTTCCAAAAAGTGATTGGCTGGATCCACCAAAAGTAGCACCGATATCCGCACCCTTACCATGCTGGAGCAAAACTATGACAACCAGGAAGAGGCAGACAACAACGTGTACAATTGTGAGTAGAGTATCCATGCAATAACTAAGTTAAAGATTCATTGAAAGTTTATTATCCGCCCAAATGACTTTGCATCAAGCGCAGCGCCACCAACTAACGCACCGTCAATATCAGATTGCGCCATCAGCTCATCGACATTGGATGGCTTAACCGAGCCACCATACAATATTCGAGTTTGCTCGGCAATGTTTTTTTCATATATTTGTTCCAGCACTCCCCTAATGAAAGCATGGGCAGCCTGAGCCTGTTCCTTACTTGCCGTCTTACCGGTACCTATGGCCCAAACCGGTTCATAGGCAATAACGACCTTATCCATATCAGCCGCTGCCACACCGGCCAAGCCATTTTTCACCTGCTCTTCAAGCACCGGAAAGGTACGATCGGCCTCCCTTTCTTCCAGGGTTTCACCGACACAGAGGATCATCATAAGCCCAAAGGAAAGCCCCCCTTTGAGACGTTTATTGATTAGTTCATCAGTCTCGCCAAAGATCTGTCTTCGCTCGGAATGTCCAACAATAGCGGCGCTCCCGCCGGCATCCTTTATCATAACCGGAGAGATTTCCCCCGTGAAAGCGCCTTTTTCCTCCCAACAGACATTTTGGGAACCAACTAGTATTCGGCTGTCTTTCAGAATATGTGCAACTTCACTCAATATGGTGAATGGAGGGGCCAATAGAACTTCCCTATCGGTTAAATCAGTGCAGGCGCTGGATACATCAACTGCTAACTGACAACCATCAACAACTGTCGTATGCATTTTCCAGTTACCGGCCATTAACGCTTTTCTTTTTCTCATCAATGTGCCTCCCGATTATTGAGAGTTTGATTAGTCAAGGGCAGCTACACCGGGTAGCGTTTTCCCTTCCATCAATTCGAGAAAGGCGCCGCCTCCAGTAGACATATAAGAAATATTTTTTTCTTCGCCTGATTTTTTTACGGCAGCATTCGAATCACCGCCGCCAACAATTGATAGAGCTTGCGATGATGCTACATTCCGGCACATAGCCATCGTTCCTCCGGCAAAAGCGTCCATCTCGAAGGCTCCCATCGGGCCATTCCAGATAATTGTCCTTGCATCTTCGAGCGCTTCCTTGAAAAGAATGGTGCTCGCCGGCCCGATATCAAGGGCCATCCAGCCGGAAGGTATATCCCTGAAAGTGACGTTCTTGGTATTGGCGTCAGCTGCAAATTTGTCACCGATCACAAAATCAACCGGCAAGTAAAGCTTTACTCCCCCGGCATCCGCGGCATTAACAAACTGCTTCGCCTGGTCAAGCAAATCATCCTCCACCTTGGAAGCCCCCACATCAACACCCAAGCTTTTTAGAAAGGTATTGGCCATCGCTCCTCCGATAATCATCCGATCTACCTTGCCGAGCATATTTTCAAGAGCACCGAGCTTGGATGAAACCTTAGCGCCCCCGACTATAGCTACCAAAGGCCGGACCGGCTCATCCATGGATTTATGAAAATACTCCATCTCCGTCTGAAGAAGAAAACCCGCAGCCTTTTCCGCAATCCTGTCGGCAACGCCTACTACAGAAGCATGAGCCCTGTGCGAAACTGCAAAGGCGTCATTGATATATACATCGGCGAGGCGGGCCAACTGCTCTGAGAAGGCAGGATCGTTATTCGTTTCCTCGGCATGAAACCTAAGATTTTCCAAGAGGACAATCTCGCCCTCCTTCATTTTTTCCACAACGACTTCCACTTCCCGGCCTATGCAGTCGGGAGCCAAAGTAACTTTCACGCCGAGAAGCGATTCAAGGTGCCGGGCAACCGGTGCGAGACTGAACTCTTCGACACGCTTACCTTTAGGACGTCCCATATGAGAGCAGATAATCAAACGGCCCTTCTCATGTAAGATATGCTCTATAGTAGGAAGTACCATACGAATTCGGATATCATCGGTGATTTGATTTTTATCATTCATCGGTACATTAAAATCAGCCCGAAGCAGAACCCGTTTTTCTTTTAAATGAATATCCTTGATAGATTTCATCTCAAGTCCTCTAGAGTATTTTTCAATTGTATTTTTGAATTATTTCGTAGGTTAGAAAATTTTCTTCAGAATTATTGCGCTGTCAGGGGGGGCGGAATAATAACCGGGACGAATCCCCACCTGGAGAAAACCATGCTTTTTATAAAATTTTAAAGCCGTATGGTTATTGGATCGAACTTCCAGAAACAGGCTGGTTACATGTCTTTTCTCTAATTCACCAAAGAGGTGCCGGCACAGAGAAAGCCCTATTCCACTTTCCCTGTTCTTTTCTTTGACGGCAATTTTCAGGAGCTCAGCTTCGGGCCGGACGATTCTACAGGCGCACCAACCAAGTATTTGTGCATCTGCCCCCTCAGCTACAAATTGGATTGCCTCCTGTATCTTCAATTCCCGCGCAAGTAAATCTGCTGACCAGGGGGAAGGATTTTCGCTTTCAATTGCCACCACTCCACCAAGGTCAGCTTCGATCATCGATCGTATTGTTATCAATGCGTTTTAAAACATTCCCTCGCTGACCTGAACGGTAAGATCACCGAGCATATTGGTATAACTTCCCAACTCGTTATCGTACCAGCCATAGATAACTGCTTGAGTAACCGGTACGTTAAGAATGTAATCGGCACCGGACACGAGTTTTTCTGCCTTGGTCTTAGCCAAATTTACCTTAATATTGGCTGTTCGGGTGTGGGTCTCGGTACCTTCAATTACCGCTGCTGCAGCCGGTGCTCCCAAAATATCCGATGACACATTTTGATTTTCAGAAAACAGCAGATAGTTGTTAAGAGCTGCATATTCTTTATAAATTGCATTTATGTCATTCCGTTTTATCGGGCTATCGAGATCATCTTGCAAATTAAGCACCAGAATAATGAGAGAGCCTGTGGAAGTGGGAATACGTACAGACTCAGCCATAAATCCGATGGAGCCCATTTCCGGAATCACCAGCGAAAGGGCTTTGGCAGCGCCTGTAGTTGTGAGAATGATATTATTGAGAATGGAGCGGTTCTTTCTCAGATCGGTCGCCCCGGCTTTTGGCAGTCTGTCCAGGACCTGCTGGCTTCCGGTTGCAGCATGGACGGTCACCATAGAGGCACTAAGGATCTTGTCTGCACCGATTTTCTCCATTAGTGGTTTTATCATATAGGAAAGACAGGTGGTCGTACAGGATGCTGCGGAGATCAACGAATGCCGGCCTGACTCGTACATCTCCTCATTGATGCCCATAACCGTGGTTATAGCGTCCTCCGGCATGGCCAACCCTTTTGATTTAATTTTAAAAGGTGCGGAAAGAATGACCTTTTCAGCTCCTGCCTGCATGTGTCCCCTGAGCCCGCCCTGTGCCGCATCGGCATCCGTCGTTGGATCCGTAAAGGCACCGGTGGTATCGACAACCAGCTTAACACCATTATCCTGCCAGGCTATTTCCTTGGGGTTTCTGGATGAACGCAAAATAGTAACCGGCACGCCGTTGACCAGCATTGTGCCCTTTTCTTCGTTCAGTTCTTCAATTACCCGAGGACATTTATGGCCATGCAAATAAGTACCCAATCGACCATAGGTTGAATCTCTTTCAAGCATCGCTGCGAGATCCTCCAGCCCCCGTCCGACTTCGCGACCTATGTTAGCGACTATTGCTGAAAAGTGCTTTCGTGAGACATGGTGCCAGAGTGAAAGTTTTCCAATCCTTCCCAAGCCGTTGATGCCTAATTTCATAGCTATGCCTCCCCTATCTTAGTAGAATGGATTGATTATCACGATTTCCCTCAGGACTCAGCCGACTGCTTGAGGGACGACTACGAATTACATCTTTCAATAAGATGTTCATATAGTTATTTAGCACTAACTCTATTTATCCGCAACCTTAAGATGTGTTAACCTAGCCTATTTATCATGCGATTCACTTCTTCATTGGTGCAAGGCACCCTCATTAAAAGATACAAACGCTTCCTGGCGGATATACGAATGCAGGACGGCAAAATCATGACGGTCCATTGTCCCAATACCGGCACGATGCTTTCCTGTTCAGCTCCGGACAGCCCGGTCTACCTTTCCAGGTCGGATAATCCGAAAAGAAAATATCCTTACACCTTGGAAATGATAAAAGCTAATTCAACCTGGGTAGGAGTCAATACGGCACGAACCAACGGATTGGTGACAGAAGGAATCAAAAAGGGACAGATCACGGAGTTTCTGAATATTGACACTATACGGGCCGAAGTCAGAACTTCCGACCATACCCGGCTTGATCTGCAGGTGGACCATGAAGGCATATCCACCTTTATTGAAATAAAGAATTGTTCGTTGGCAATTGACGGGTGCGCTATGTTTCCCGATGCTGTGACAACAAGGGGAACAAAACACCTCAACGAACTCACACGGCTCAGCCTGGGAGGCCGGCGAGCTTGTATATTTTTTCTGGTACAAAGAACGGATGCTGACCGATTTTCCCCTGCCTTACAAATAGACCCAATCTATGCCAAGACATTATTGCAGGCAGTTAAGGCCGGGGTCATGGTGCTCGTTTATCAGGCTGAAGTCAGCCCGCGGGGAATAAAGATAATTCGGCCTCTTCCCTACTCGCTTTTGTGAATTTCTCTGCTTGGAACATGCACCTATCAGGAAGTTAAATATCCTTATAGGTGATTCGACCTGCCACCATAGTCAAAATCGCTTTCCCCTGAAGTTCCCAGCCGTCAAAAGGAGAGTTCTTGCCTTTTGAACGGCTTTCTTCAACTGAAAAAGTGAATTTTTTCCCCGGATCGACTACGGTGACATCGGCCACAGCACCAATATGCAATGAACCACCCGGAACACCAAGAATTCGAGCGGGAGCACAACTCATTAATTCAACGAGCCGACCCGGGTCGATAATTTTCTCGCGAACGAGTGCCAGACTTAACGGCAGGGAGGTTTCCAGGCCGGTAATCCCGTTTGCCGCTACGTTAAATTCAACTTCTTTTTCCAGAATCGAGTGGGGAGCGTGATCGGTGGCGATTGCATCAAGGGTGCCATCCCGAAGTGCATCTCGAACAGCCTGCCGATCACTTTCGGATCTGAGCGGTGGATTCATCTTGGCGTTGGTAGTGTAACCAAGGACGGCTTTTTCAGTAAGAGTAAAATAGTGGGGCGCAGTTTCCGCGGTAACTTTCACTCCCCGTGCTTTGCCATGACGAATCAGGGTAATCGATTGTTCCGTGCTGACATGTGCGATATGCACCCTGGCACCAGTGAGCTCCGCCAGGGAAATCTCCCTCTGCACCATTATGCTTTCCGCCGAAACGGGAATACCACGCAAGCCAAGGCGAGTAGAGATTTCACCTTCGTTCATACAGCCGCCTTTGCTTAAGGAAAGCTCCTCCGAATGGGACATGATCAACATACCGTGGGATGAAGCGTATTCCATCGCCCTTCGCATGAGTTGACTGTCGATAACCGGATGTCCATCATCCGTCAGGGCAACCGCGCCTGCTCTCTTCATTTCTCCGAATTCGGCAAGCGTTTGGCCTTTGCTTCCTGCACTTATCGCTCCGACCGGATACACACGGGCTGCACAAGATATACTTTTATCGAGGATAAATTTGGTGATAGCGCCGTTATCATTTACCGGCATGGTGTTCGGCATACAGGCGACTGCCGTAAAACCACCTGCTGCCGCCGCCAGCGTTCCGGTCTCGATGGTTTCCTTATATTCTTCTCCGGGCTCACGAAGATGGACATGCATATCGATCAGTCCGGGGAGAATCCAACGACCGGCCAGATCATAAATTTCGGCTGCTGCAGTGTCGATGGATTCGGGTGCGACGACCAGACCGTCGCATACCCAGAGATCAGCTATCTCATCACGTTTTTGTAATGGATCAAGTATACGACCATTTTTCAGAACAATTACCTTACTCATCGATTCTCACCCTGTACCTCGCCACCTTTACTTCCACCAAGAACCAGATACAATAAGGCCATCCGCACTGCAACTCCATTGGTAACCTGATCAAGAATTACGGATCGCCTGCCATCCGCCACATCGGGGCTAAGCTCCACACCTCTGTTGATGGGACCCGGATGCATGACAATAGCGTCTTTCTTTGCCAGCTCCAGCAACTGTCGGTTTACACCATAAAAACGTGAGTATTCGCGCAGGCTTGGAACAAGCGAATCATTTTGCCGTTCCAGCTGGATGCGCAACGTCATAACCACATCCGCATCTCTTACGGCCTCCTGGACGGAGCCACACACATTTGCCCCTAAGTTGGCGATAGCAGCGGGCATAAAGGTTTGCGGACCGGCAAGACAAACCTGTGCACCCATCCTGGTAAAGCCTATTATATCAGACACGGCAACCCGGCTGTGCGCTATATCCCCGATAATTGCCAATTTTAATCCTTCAATCCTGCCTTTGTGCTCCATGACCGTCATCATGTCCAAAAGCCCCTGGCTGGGATGCTCGTGGGCTCCATCTCCGGCATTAATGACCGAAGCATTAATGTGTTTTGCCAGAAGTTGCGGCGCCCCGGAACTGGAATGACGGATGATTATGACATCAGGGTTCATGGCCTGGATGTTTCTGGCTGTATCGACCAGTGTCTCACCTTTGGTCGCCGAGCTGGTCGAAGCAGAAATATTGAAGGTATCGGCACTCATCCTCTTGGCGGCGATCTCAAACGACAGACGAGTTCTCGTCGATGGTTCAAAAAAAAGATTAACAATCGTTTTTCCACGAAGTGTGGGAACTTTTTTTATCGGCCGATTCGATATCTCACGAAAAGACCGGGCCGTGGTGAGAATATGCGTGATGTCCTCAACAGACAGTTGTTCTATGCCAAAAATATGGGTGTGTTGAAAATGATATTCCGGCTGCACTCTTTCCACCATCTTCAGTTAATTATATGAGCCAGTCTGTCGAATCTGATTGATGTGAATCGATCAATTGAGAATAGCGGCTTATCAATATCCCACGACCAATACAGAATAAATGCTTTGCCGAGAATATCACGCTGATCGACGAACCCCCAGAATCGACTGTCATAGCTGTTATCCCGATTATCCCCCATGACAAAAATGTGCTTTTCCGGAACGAGCACCGGACCGAAATTGTCCCTTGGACTGGCGGCGGCACTCAGTATGACAGAGGAGCTGAAGTGAGCATGGGAATCTTTAATCGGTTTGCCGTTGATAAAAACCTTTTTGTTTTTTATTTCCACGGTATCTCCCGGCGTACCGATGACCCTTTTAATGTAATCTACCGATCTGTCTTTTGGAAAACGGAAGACGACAACATCACCGCGTTTAGGACTCTTTATCGGGATTAAAATTTTTCCGGTGAATGGTACCCGTATGCCGTAAATAAATTTATTTACAAGCAAATGATCTCCGATCAATAGGGTTGGCAACATGGATCCCGATGGAATTTTAAATGCCTGGACAACGAAAGTTCGAATGAAAAGCGCTAAAATAATCGCAACACAAATCGCCTCAAAATATTCCCTGAAAACAGATTTATTTTTCCCTAGTCTGGACAAAGTCAACCCCTTTTGTTTTTAGTACCTTACAGATAGTTTTCTGTATTTTTCGCTAGAAAATAATCTGTCTACAGGTTCTTACCCCCACGAAGAAGGGGGACTAAATAGCGTACCCCTTGTGGGGTGTTGGAATAGAACTGCTGGAAAATTACCTCGCAAAAGCTACTTGAAATACACACTAATTACAAGCGAGTTTGTTTTTTGGGGCCAACAAAAAAGCGTAAACGTTCATCAGCACCCCATATGCATACAATCAGGCAGCCGTGCATAGATAAACTATAGCCCGTCCGCCTGCTTGTGCGCCTTTGGGGCACTGCTGAACGTTTAGAGTCCCTGAGTTATGCAAGCATTTTGCTCTTTCTGGTGAACAGTTAGAAAAAAGCCATGAAGGCATCGGCCGAATCTATAACACCACAATATTATGAACCCAATATCTTTGATGGCGTCGTAAAAACTCTTCATCTGCGTCGTTGCTGCAAAATTTCTATCATTACGACGTACTCTAGTACGCCGAAATGATAGAAATTTTGCGCGCCTAGCATATAAAGCTTTTTACTTAGCCAGCTGAAATTTTAGGTTTTTACGAGATTATCATCTTTAATATCCCCATATATTGGGGAAGAAACTTTCAACTCATAAAGGTTATCTTTAACATTTTATAAAGGTTTCGCTCTTATATGCATTTTTTCAAAATTATCAAACCTCTTTTCCTTGACAATTTTTTTTTTCTGTGACCTAATATCCATATGTATACGAAAAAATAACAATTTTTTTATAACCTCGGCATGTTTTTTATTGCCTATTATTAAATTTTCCTATTTTGTCTGCCATGAATTTGTCGTTTCCATCTCAGAAAAAACTGGTAGTTGGCTTGGATATCGGGTCACATTCCGTCAAGGTCTGTCAGTTGAAGAGAACATCAACCGGCCATGAAATAATTACTCTCGGCAGCACTATTTTGCCGGAAGGTGCAGTAGAAGATGGAACCCTCAATGAGCCTGAGATTGTCGGCAAGGCAATTTCCGAGCTCTTCCAAAATTTAAAAATCAAGAACAAAAAAGTTGGATTCTCTATTTCCGGATACTCCGTAATAGTTAAAAAAGTTAATTTGGCTGTTATGGGGGATAAACAATTGGAAGAGCATATAATGGCGGAAGCCGAGCAATATATCCCTTTTGATATCGAAGATGTGTATCTCGATTTCCAGGATTTGAAAACCGGTTCGAAAGAAACCGAAAGAACAGATGTCATGCTGGTAGCCGCCAAGAAGGAGATTGTCGACGATTACCTCGAAATGCTTCGAGGCCTCAAGCTGACTCCGGTGATTGTTGATGTAGATGGGTTCGCTCTGGAAAATACCTTTGAATATAACTACCAGAAGAACGAAAACGTAGCGTTAGTTGATATTGGCGCATCAAAAATGAGCATCAATATTCTATCTCGTGGAATATCTGTAGTTGCCAGGGACATCATCGTAGGAAGCAGACAGTTAACCGAACAAATCCAAAACGTTTTTGATCTTGAGGTTGAAGAAGCCGAGGCTCTGAAATTAGGATCAAAACAGGATGAGGAAAAGCGGCAGGAATTAGAAGATATTTATTCAACTATCTGCACTCAATGGATTCTTGAAATTAAAAAAGCCATAGACCTTTATCATTCCAATCACCCGGATCATCCTCTGAAAAAATTGATCCTCAGTGGAGGAGGATCGAAAGTTTCAGGTCTTATAGATTTTCTTTCTCAAGAAACGGGTCTCGATGTTGAACTGTTTAATCCATTTCTGAATATGGTATCGAACAGTAAAAAAATCGATCCGCATTATCTCAAAAATATTGGTCCGGAGATGGCTATCGCCACGGGAATAGCTCTCCGTCCCTCTGTTATATAATTATTATATAAATACTTAAATCGTTAAAGGTTCAGTATGCTTAAAATTAACCTGCTACCGGTACGGCAACTCAAAAAAAGAGCAAAAGCTCTACAAGAGCTTATGGGTATACTGCTCTTATTTATACTGATTCTTACCGTTGTAGGAATAGTGGGATATTTTCAGACACAAAATATTTCCGGACTTCAAGCAAATATTCAAGTACTTCAAAATGAAAAAAATTCCTACAATACTACCTTACAAAAAATTGCCAAATTAAAAAAAGATCGTGAAGAGCTTGTCAGAAAAACAGAGATTATCAAGAAACTCAAAGCGGATTCTTCTCTGACTGTTCGAGTCCTTGATGAAGTTGCAAATAAAGTTGATAACCAACGAATGTGGCTGGATTCCCTCCAACAGCAAAACTCATCCCTGAGATTGTCCGGGGTAGCACTGGACAACCAGACCATCGCTCAATTTATGGATAATCTTAAGGAGTCTCCATTTGTACAGGATGTTACCTTGACCAATTCTTCTTTGAAAGTTGTGTCGGGAAGAAACCTTAAAAGCTTTGACTTGAATTGTAGTGTGGCGCAGCCCCAAAAATCGTCACTTGAACTTACAGCTGTTAAATAATATCTGAAAATACTTTCCAATACGAGTGTATGAATACGAACAGCGCAGCAATTACGACCTTTATAGATGAAAAATACATACCTCTTGCCCCAAAAGCAAAGCTCGGCATTGTGGTTGGAATTATTCTTCTTCCATTGGTAGTTTTTTACTTTTTTTCTTACCAGGATAAAGCAAAAAAAATTGAAAGCCTGAATCAGCAGAAAGCAACTCTGACCCAGCAGCTTCAGGAAGTAAAACGTAAAGCGTCTGAACTCGCCAAATTTGAACAAGAAATGAAAGAAGCCGAGGACCTTTTCTTTGAAACTTCAGCGCTTCTACCCAAAGAAAAGGAAATTCCCAAACTCCTCAAGGATATTTCCGCCTTGGGACGGACAGCCGGTCTTGATTTCCTGACCTTCAAGCCACTTGCCGATATCCCGAAGGATTTTTATGCGGAGATCCCCGTGACCATTAATGTGAGAGGGCCATATCATAACATGGGCTTCTTCTTTGATCAGGTCAGCAAACTTGAACGAATAGTTTCTGTCTCCAATGTAAAAATGGGCTCCCCAAAAAAGGAAGGCGGAGAAATGTTGCTCAACTCCGACTGCCAACTTGTTACATACCGTTTTACAAACGTCGCGCTTTCTAAACCACCTAAAAAGTGAAAAACATGAAGTGTTTTACTGATTATCCAAAATCAACTTTTTTATCGAATGTCTTCCGGGCAAAAGTACTGTGTGCACTAGTATGTGGGGGCAGCTTGTTTTGCACCGGCATCAGCTATTCAGCAGATAAGGACACAGTGGAGCAATCCCAATCACAGCCTCCTGTTGCCGCTGCAAGCACACAGTTTGAATATGTACTTGAAAACAGGTCGGATCCTTTTATCCCCTTTATAACCGAGAAAGCCGCCACCTCAACCGTTGACCCGAATGAAATAGTTGAAAGCAAGCAACCGCTTACGGGAATGCAGCTATTTGAACCCGGTCAGCTCACTCTTGTGGCATTGCTTAAGAAAAAGGCTGGTGAGGTGGCCATGGTCGAGGATTTTACGGGCAAGGGATATGTCCTCCTGGAAGGTACGAAGATCGGCAGACGAGGTGTGGTTAAAGACATAACATCCAATGCCGTTATTATTGAAGAGACTGCCGTAACACGCGCAGGAAAGGAACTCGTCACAAAAGTTGTGATGACACTTAAGAAAGAGGGAGAAGAATAGAAAATGCTTAAATGGCTAGACAAAATTCAAGCGGCTGTTTTCATCGCATTTTGCATCTTATTGGTGTTTCAGACGGAAAGCGCAAAGTCTGAAACAACTGGTGTTTCTTACGAGATAGCCGGCATTGTGGCTTCACTATCAGATGATGTAATCACGTATACTATTTCCGGAAAATCAACACCGGTTTATAACGTAACAGAGCGATTTTCTCCCTTCAGAGTTGTCGTTGATGTTGCCGGAGCATTTTACGGCAACAAACTGCCGGTGGAAAAAACCCAGCTTCCCGAAAACAATTTTGCAACTCTCAATATATCCGACATCAAGGATCAACTTCCTGCCTGTATGCGATTTGAGTTCACCTTGGCCGAAAGTCACACCTATTCGGTTGAAACAGCAGGAAATAACTTACTTATCAAACTATTTCCGGCAACCTCTCCCCAAAAAGCCCCAACCATAGCTAAATTGCCTGGAGTGAGGTCACTCAATGATTTTAAAGTGGTGAGCACACCAAACACTACAACTATTACCATAACTTCTAATGGCCCTATCGAAAATTACACTGTGGATACCGTCGGCGGCGAAGCTGACAAACCACCGAGAATGTATATCGATATCGATAACGTAGCCATCAATGAACTCGTTTCCGAGAAACATATCGGGACCTCGGTCGACAAAATTCGTGTTGCTCCAAGAAGTAAAGGTGTCCGTATCGTCTTTGACTCAGCCTCGAAGGAGCTGTTTAAATATACAGTTGCTCCGTCATCTGAAGGTTTGAATGTGGTAATTGATGAAAGCAGTCAGTTACTCTCTTCATCCGACTCAGCGAACAAACAGGCAGGAACTCCTCCGGCTGCCGATCGAACTCTTGACAAGCTTATCGGCTCATCTGAGCAATTAATAAGTCAGGCTCCCGACAAGATCATTGCAAAAACTCCAGCCGCTAAAGCTGCCGCCTTAAAAGATGACTTCTCTTTTTCCGGATATAAAAAACAGCGTATCAGTGTAGATTTTTATAAAATTGATATTCATAACGTTTTTCGTCTATTCAGACAGGTTACCGATCTCAACATAATCGTTGATGAAGGGGTTCAGGGAGTACTTACCCTGGCACTTACCGATGTTCCGTGGGATTTCGCTTTAGATATCGTTCTCAACCTGATGGACCTAAAAAAAGAAGAACGTTTCAATACCATTGTCATCTATCCCAGTAAAAAAGAGTTCGTTTGGCCTACCCGCGCAGAAGACAATCTCGACTTTAAAGCTGACTTGAATATTATTCAGCAGGAATCCCTGGTCATTGAAAAATCCGCCAGCCAATCAAAGGAAATCATGCAGGCTAAAGAGCTCATGGCGAAGGCTCAGAATCTTGAAACCAATGAGGAGTTTGAAGACGCAGCAGAACTCTATACCAAAGCGTTTGATCTCTGGCCTGATAACAGCAAACTTTCAAACAGGCTGGCTACTCTCTACCTTGTAAATCTTGGTATGAATGCTAAGGCAGTCTACTTTGCCAAAGAATGTCTGAAACGTGATCCGCAAAATACCAGAGCTGCTCTATACGCTGCAATTGGCTCGGCCAACATGCAAAGGATTCCCGAAGCAAAAGAATATTTCACCCAAAGCATCAGCAACTCTCCGCCCATGAAAGAAGCACTCATGAGTTTTGCCGCGTTCAGTGAAAACAATGGGCAAAATGACGCAGCGCTTAAGCTTCTCAACAAGTACCACTCTTTTTACGGAGAAACCCTTGACACTATGGTTGCCAAAGCAAGGATCCTTGACAAACTGGGGATGTCCAAAGATGCTGTTCAGCAGTATCGATCAATTCTCACCTCCGGATTTCAGTTACGTCCGGATCTGAAGAAATATATTGAAGGACGCCTGGCGGCCAAGAATCTTTAAAATAGTATGGAATCCAATACTCTTCAAAAATTTCCAGTCCAAGAGGTCTTTATGAAGTACCTAAAAATTGGTTGTGTTTCAAGTAGCCTCTTGCTACTCGCACTTATCCTCAGCTCATGCACAACCAGCACGTCACAAAAAGAACAGAAATCGAACCTGGCTCAGGAAACTGTTCAACCTGCTGAGAGAACAAAAACCGAAATCGCTCCTGCCTTGCCGGCAAGCCTCCCGGTCATGTACCAGAAGGCAGCTTATGTTGTAGACAAGGACGAGAACGAAAATATAAGTATGGCTGAGGAGAGTAAATTAAAGGTAGGCGCTCGTATAACGTCAACGCGTGGTCCTCAACCTCTCTGGGACATTGTTAAGCGCTTAGCTTCTCTCAAGGGCATGAATGTTTCCTGGGCAAGCGATGTCGATCAGAATGTACTCGTGGATGTTGATATCAACGCAAATGATGATTTCTACGAAGCTCTTGACAATATGCTCAGGCAGGTCGATTACTTCCATGAAATGCACGACAATACCATCGTCATTAAATACAAGGAGACCAGGCAATTTCAGATTGCCATGCCTTTCACCAAACAAAATCTTAGTACCGGCACCGGTGGCAACCTTCTCGGCAACACGAAGGAATCGAACAATGTGGATGGTACCATTAGCATTTCGAGTAAGGACAACGAATTCGATATTTGGGAAAATGTCAGGCTCAATATCGAGAGTATCATGAATATATGGTCCGCCAAAAAGGCGCAAAGGAAGGTGGACAGCACCGCTTTCGATGCCACAGCTGGAGAACTGGCTGCTGGTAATACTAAAACAGCGATGGCTAGCAGCAATACCGACAAACCTTCTGATTCAGCAAATTCGACCGCTGACGACAAAACAAACAGTTCAGGAGAAAAGGGTTATTACCTCATCGATAAACCAGTCGGTCTGATTACAGTCACAGCTCCGCGACCAGTACTTGAGAAAGTTGATGCTTATATCAAAACACTGAAAAAGTCTTTGTACCAGCAGATATCTATTGAGGCCAAGGTACTCGAAGTTCAGCTTAATGACTCTTCCAGTATCGGAATCGATTGGTCCAATGTACTCAAGGATTTCGACATTGCAGGTACATTGGGATTTGGTAAAAATTGCGTAGTTTACCCAAGCACAGGCAAATTTATCTCAACAATTAACTCTTGCAAGCAAGAGATTTTGATGTCTTATTAAACGCGCTTAATGAGCAAGGTCACACAAAAATCCTTTCGAATCCTAAAATTAGTGTGATGAACGGTCAACCTGCCATGATCACCGTCGGTAAAAATGTTACCTATATCGATTCCATTGAAACCGATCGGGATACTGATACCAACGAAGTAACATTTACCGTCAATACGCAACGAATACTCTCAGGCGTCGGTATGGCTCTGACTGCCACGGTTCTCGGAAAAGACGAGATCATCATGAATCTCGTTCCTATTACCTCGGAACTTGAGGAGCCCATTGAATATCGTGATATTGGTACAGACGGAGGAACCGTTGGCTTACCGATAGTTAATGTTCGGGAAATGAGTACAACAGTCAAGGTAAGAGGCGGTCAGATGCTTGTTATCGGCGGACTGATAAGTGATACCAACAAAAAGACGGGTGATTTTGCACCGGGCTTGGGTAAAATTCCGGTTCTGAAATATCTCTTTGGTCATGAAGAAAAAGAACATATCAAAAGTGAACTTATCATTCTTTTAAGACCTCGAATCATCTAGTTAAAATATGAAATCTATTATTTTCAGTAGGGAGATCAATATGGGCAGGCTGAAATATCTCGTCATCGGACTTCTAGCATTAATGTTAACCGGTTGCGGCGGCGGACAAGTAGTAGTTGAAACATTGAATGTACCAGAGGGGCCGGCGCCCAATGCGCCTGGAAGTGGAAAAAGCATCATCATTCTTCCCTTTGCAGATTATTCACAGGGAAATCTTGCATCTGCTCAAAGAAGAAATATGCTCATTACCGAATCGCTGACTGATCGTCTCCTGATCAATGGTTTTTCCCTACCGATCCAGGAAGATGTTATTGATTATCTCATCAAGGAAAATGTCATCAACATAAGCACAAATTCGCTGGCGGCAGAACTTAACAGCGATTGGTCCGAAGCTATGAAGGGTGAGATCAGGACATATATGGGTCAGATCGAAAATGAGGCTTCACAAACAGAAGGAAACTCTTTTGGAACTCATGGTCTCGATTCACAAACCGTCGCCCAGATTGGTCGTCAGTTTCATGCAGATTATATCCTCAGAGGTCGTATACTCGAATTCAAGACCAGGCAGGGCACATCTTGGGCTCCCTCAAGAAGGGGCTTTTTGCCTGTCGTATTTGAAAGCACCGGAAGAGCTGTTTTTGGTTACGCCAGCTCCGATGCCTATGATGATGAAGATGACCCCTTCAAGTCGATCGCCGATCTGACTTCCGGTCAGGGACCGGTGGATGGTGAAGGCGCCGTGCAAATGAGGATGTGGGTGCAGGAAGCCGCAACAGGTAATGTTGTCTGGAGCAATAGAATCAGAGTACGGGTTTTACCTGAATCGGTTGTTGCCGATAACCAGTATGACACCCTTTTTGATACTGCAATTGAAAAAGGTGTGACTACCCTCGTTAATCATTTCGTCACGTACGGCCTGTAAAATTTGTAGAGAATAAATACTCCTTTAAAAAAAGGGGTGTTGGCTACTATAGCCAACACCCCTTTTTTATTTCTTTTTTTTACCGTTAATTATTTTCTTCTTCCTTTTTCTTTTTTGCATTCTGAAAAAGAGCCATAAAATTAACTGGCTCCATCAGAAACGGCACAAAACCACCATCAATTGAAACCTGGCTGACTATCTGTCTGGTAAATGGGAAAAGCAGAGTTGGGCAATCTACGCCAAGGAGCATCGTCATATGTTCATTGGGGATATTTCTCAGCATGAAAACGGCTGCATGCTCAATTTCTAAAATAAACAGGACCTTGCCATCCTCTTTTGAAGACACTTTAGAAGTAATCTGCAGACTGACTTCCCAGTGATCGGCATCTATTTGCTTATTATTGAGTTGGAGGTTTACCTCTACCGCTGGTTCCATTTTCTGGCGGTCGGTAAATACCTGCGGTGCGTTTGGATTTTCAAATGACAGATCCTTAATATACATTTTCTGCATTCTGAATTCCGGTTTTGCTGTTGTTTCGTTTTCCTTTTTTTCCGTCATGAGAATCCTCTATATAATTGAAATGGCCTTAGTCTGAGATTACTTATCCCTGATAAAAAGCTGGAATTGGACATTATTACCACATAAATCAGCTAACTAGAATCTTGTAACCGTTCACCGGGAATAGCAGGGGCGGTCTGATCGTGCACATATGTGGTGCTGGTGAACGTTTACGAATTTCGAGTGGCTATTAGAACGTACTTCGGCAAATGAGGCAAGTCTTCAAAGCCTGTTTTTCCGCAATCAGGCCAAAACCTGTTTAAGGAAATGTCCGGTGTAGGATTTTACAACCTGACTCAACTCCTCCGGTGCCCCTACCGCAACAATCTCTCCCCCGCCATCTCCACCTTCAGGCCCCACATCTATTATCCAATCCGCGGTTTTTATCACGTCGAGATTATGCTCGATCACGATGACTGTGTTGCCCTGATCAACAAGAAGATTGAGAACATTGAGCAGGTGCTGGATGTCGGCAGGATGAAGACCGGTTGTAGGTTCATCCAATATATACAGCGTCTGTCCACTGCTTCTACCGGACAATTCTTTAGCGAGCTTGACCCGTTGCGCCTCTCCGCCGGACAGCGTAACTGATGACTGTCCCAGGGAAATATAGGTCAGACCGACATCATACAGAGTCTGTAACTTGTTTTTAACCGGTGGTACGTTCTGAAAAAAATCGAGCGCTTCTTCCACTGTCATAGACAGCACATCATGAATATTTTTATCCCGGTACTTTATCTCAAGGGTTTCACTGTTATATCGCCTCCCCTTGCATGTTTCACATTCGACATAAATATCGGGCAGAAAATGCATGGCGATCTTGTTGACGCCTTCACCCTCACATGCTTCGCACCTGCCCCCCTTGATATTAAAACTGAACCGTCCCGGTTTGTAGCCACGGGACCTTGACTCAGGCAGGCGGGAAAAAAGATCCCGGATCGGCGTGAAAACTCCGGTATATGTCGCTGGATTGGATCGAGGAGTCCTACCTATCGGGCTCTGGTCAATATCGATTATCTTGTCGATGAGGTCCAATCCTGTCAAAACTGTTTGATCCTGGCTAAAACTCCGATTTTTTTTGTTCAGTCCCGCTTTTGCCAATCGAAATAAGGTTTCAATTACCAGTGAACTTTTCCCGGAACCCGAAACCCCAGTCACGCAGGTCATTACCTGCAATGGAAAAGCAGCGGTAATATCCTTGAGGTTATTGACATTGCAGTTTTTAAGCTGAAGACAATGTTTGGCATCGATGCGTACCTTCCGTCTTTTGGTGGGCGTTCCGATCTCCAGCCGGCCGGAAAGATAGGCTCCTGTAGCAGATTCGCTGCTTTGCAACAATCCCTGCACATCGCCATTATAAACCACATGCCCGCCGTGAATTCCGGCACCGGGACCCATATCCAGAACATGATCCGCCGCCAGGATCGTATCGGTATCATGTTCGACGACGATGAGGCTGTTCCCCAGATCCCGGAGTTCGATCAGTGTATTGATTAATTTCTGGTTATCACGCTGATGCAGACCGATACTCGGTTCATCCAGAATATACAGCACTCCGGCCAGACGTGAACCGATCTGCGAGGCGAGCCGAATCCGCTGTGCCTCTCCACCCGATAACGTGCCTGCACGTCTCTCCAAGGAAAGGTACCCAAGCCCGACATCCTTCAGGAAAGAGAGACGATCACCAATTTCTTTCAGGATCGATTCACCGATTTTCTTCTCCCTTTCAGTAAAAGGCAGACTCGGCAATTCAGCAAGAATGTTTTCAATCGATAAGCAAGTAAGTTCGTAAATTGACCATTTCCCAACCTTTACTGCCAGCGCTTCTGGTTTGAGTCGTGCCCCCACACAACTGGGACATTGCTGCTCGTTCATATATTTGGCCAGCTCATCCCGAACCATTGTGGATTGGGTTTCAAGAAACCTTCGATCAAGTTGAGGGATAACTCCTTCAAATTGCTTTAAAACGGACATGCTGCGCCGGCCATTTTGATAATGAAATTGAATCTCCTCCCGTCCGGAACCGTAAAGGAAGACATCCCTCACCTTCTCAGGTAATTTTGCAAAAGGCGTTTTGAGAGAAACGCCATAATGTTTTGCCACGGACTCCAGCATATGTCCGGTATAGGTGTCTTCGTTACGCCAGCCCCAAGGTGCAATCGCTCCGCTACTTATGGATTTGGCGTGATCAGGTACAACAAGCGCCGGATCGAAGAACTGTTTAACCCCCAACCCTCCGCACTCGGCACAGGCCCCTTGCGGATTATTAAAGGAAAATAGCTGCGTGGAAATCGGCGGCATGGAAATGCCACAGGTGTGGCATGCCGCAAGTTCGCTGAAAAGCCGTTCTGAATTATCATCAGGAAAGAGCACCAGAAGAAAGCCTTCCGTAAGCTTCACTGCAGTACTTACCGAGTCGGATAATCGCCTTCTGATCGATTCTTTTATTACCAGCCGATCGACGACGACCTCAATAGAATGCTTTTTATTTTTATCGAGCGAGGTTATGTCATCGGCATGCAGGATATCGCCATTAATTCGGACACGGACAAATCCTTCTTTTCTTATTCTGGCTAAAAGCTGTTCATGTCGGCCTTTTCGCTCGGTGACAAGTGGTGCAAGAAGAATAATCTTCGTCCCTTCCGGCAGCCGCATTAAGGCATTGACCATATCCTCGATGGACTGCGCCTCAATGGCCTTACCGCATTGATGGCAATGTGGGTGGCCGCAACGGGCAAACAACAACCTGAGATGATCATAGATCTCCGTGACTGTCCCTACAGTTGAGCGGGGATTCTTGCTTGTCGTTTTCTGTTCAATGGAAACAGCCGGGGAGAGCCCTTCCAGTGAATCGACATCGGGCTTGTCCATCTGTCCGAGAAATTGACGGGCATAGGTAGAAAGTGACTCGACATATCTACGTTGGCCTTCCGCATACAGGGTGTCGAAGGCCAGCGTCGATTTGCCGGAGCCGGACAAGCCGGTGAAAAGCACCAGTTTATTACGAGGCAGATCTACGCTGATATTTTTCAGATTATGCATTCGCGCGCCGCGAACGCTCAAGGTCTTTGGTTCCATGGACAAACGGAGAGGAAGAGGAGTGAGGATTTGAAGTCAGTTATCTGCTGAGAAAAATAGAATGATCGATTTTAATACACCGGTCCATGACCACATAAATCCCTTTGCTGCGAGCAAGATCGGCTGCGGCTTCGTTTATTATGCCCTGCTGCATCCATACAGCCTTTGGGAGCGGATTCAACTTGACAACTTGTTCCACGACTTGCAGCACATCCTCTGATTTTCTAAAAATATCCACAATATCGATCGGATCGGGAACCGATTGAAGGTCTGCATAGCAGACTCTTCCCAGAATCTCCTGCTGTCCGGGATTGACCGGATAAATAGTGTAACCGACATCAAGCAGATACCGTCCAACCATATTACTCGGTCTGTTTTCTTTCGGAGAAAGGCCGACAATGGCGATGGAGTTGATCTCTCCAAGAAGGCGGGTAATCTCTGCTGTTTGTTGATGCACATCAAGATTTTGCATTGGTTGAAAACCGTTAAAAAGGTGTTGTAGGAGCGTGTAAAGAGAAATCAAATCAAAATCTGGTACGTAATCTGGTGATATAATGATGACCCCATAGACAAAAGTCAAGATAGCAATTATATACTACGGGGACATTTGACAGGAGATTTACATCCAGTATTTCTGCTTTTTTTGATAACCCCGGTAAACGGGCATCTTTGCAATCGAAGAGGAAATTTGATGAATTTTCAAGACATCATTTTTGAGTTGAGTACATATTGGGCCGATCAAGGCTGCGTAATTCAGCAACCCTATGATATGGAAGTCGGTGCGGGCACTTTCCATCCAGCGACTTTGCTTCGTGCCCTTGGTCCCGAACCATGGAAATGCGCATATCCACAACCGTCCAGACGTCCGACAGACGGTCGGTATGGCGAAAATCCAAATCGATTGCAACATTATTATCAATATCAAGTGGTGATCAAACCATCGCCGTTAAATGTTCAGGAGCTTTATCTCGGCAGCCTGGAGCGATTCGGTCTCAATCTGCTCGACCACGATATCCGCTTCGTTGAAGATGATTGGGAATCACCTACTCTCGGTGCTTCGGGGCTTGGCTGGGAAGTATGGCTGGATGGGATGGAAATTACCCAGTTTACTTACTTTCAGCAGGCCGGCTCTATCGACCTTCATCCGACAACCGTCGAGATTACCTATGGCCTCGAACGTATTGCCATGTACCTTCAGGGTGTTGAAAGCGTCTACGATATAGCCTGGAATGACACAGTAAGTTATGGGCAAATATTTCATCAGGCGGAAGTGGAATTTTCCACCTTTAATTTCGAAGAAGCCAATGTCGAGAAACTTCTGGTGTTTTTTGACACGTTCGAAGAAGAAGCACTTAAACTCATAGAGAAAAAGCTTATTCTCCCGACCTATGACTACTGCCTGAAATGCTCCCACACCTTCAATCTGCTTGATGCGCGCAAGGCGATCAGTGTCAATGAACGAACCAGATACATTGGTCGTATACGAAATATTGCCAGAAAGGTTGCAGAGGCTTATGTCGAGCAGCGGCAAGAGATGAACCATCCGCTCATCAAATAAATCTGCTATTGATCGGTCAACCAGTAGAACCGATATGGCGGAACGATCAGTTCATCTTTGAACATCACCGGCTTTTCGCCTGAATACAGATCTCGAACGGCGCCATTCCTGAAATATGCTTTTCGGCTGATATCCTCAAGGTTCAGATGTTGTGGCGATCGATGAAAATTCGCCACAACCAGAACTCTCCGGGTAGGCTGATCATATTCAAAACGTGCAAAAACAAAGAGATGCGGGTTGCCGACATCCAGCAATTCACGGTTGTTGAAATCAGCAAAAGCTGAAATCTCTTTGCGCACGGCTATCATTTTTTTCAAGGCGGAAAAGAGCATGTGCTCAATCGTCCCCGGAGTGTTGCGCAGCTCAGCCTTTTCCCAGTTAATACGTGGACGATGCGCCCAGCGGCTATCGTTGGCTTTGGCAGGATCCTCGAGATAACTGGTATCGTTCAAGGTGCCGATTTCGTCGCCGTAATACAGCAGCGGAATGCCGCCGAAAGACATTATCATTCCATGCAGCAGGAGAATGATTTTGATGGCATCATCAATCTCCGACTGATTACCCTTGTCTAAAGCCGCCTCCAAGCCAACCAGAGAAGCAAGGGAACCTGAAATACGGGTATCCCCTGTCTTGTCATTATGTCCAAAGGGCAGGCCGCGGGATTCGGAACCTGCATATTTGCCGGTATAGTAATCTATCAGAAACTGCCGATGAGCATACGGCTCATAGCCTACCGTTCGAATATCATTATCGTCATATCCCAGGCCGATATCGTCGTGACAACGAACGTAGTTGAGCCAGGTGGCCCGTTCGAGTTTATCGGGCAGGCTTTTTATTCCCTGGGTCAACAGCTTGGCATTCTTTGTCGCCACAGCATCCCAGAGCAGGGCCATAAAGGTTGCGTTATAAGCTATTTCACATTCCTTGGCGTTGATTGCGTCTTCCCCGAAATACTTGATTATTTCAACCGGAGCGACAATGGCTTCGGCGATGAACAAAACACCGGGGGCGGTAACCTGACAACAATCTTTCATCAATTGCAAAATGAGATGCGACTCCCGCTCGTTTTGGCAGATACTGCCGATTTTCTTCCAGAGGAAAGCGACCGCATCCAGACGCAGGATATCAGCACCCTGATTTGCCCAATACAAAATAATATCGAGCATTTCTATGAAAACCGCAGGGTTGCTGTAGTTCAGATCCCACTGGAAGTCGTTAAAAACGGTCATGACCCACTTCCCCATCTCTTCATCCCAGGTGAAGTTGCCGGAAGCGGTTTCGGGAAAAATTTCGGGCATGGTGGTCTCAAACATGTCGGGCACTTCCCGATTGTCGAATATATAGTAATACTCCTGATATTTCCGATCTCCCTTTCGCGCCTTCTGCGCCCATTCATGTTCGTTCGAGGTATGGTTGAGAACGACATCGAGGGTAAGGAGGATACCATATTTATGAAAATTTCCCGCCAGCTCCTGTAAATCCTCAAGACTGCCGAAGCGTTTGTCGATTCGGCGAAAATCGCTGACCGCATAGCCACCGTCGCTGGCACCTTTTGGGCACAGCAGCATCGGCATGAGATGCACCATGTTTATCCCCAGTTCCAGAAAATAAGGTATATGCTGCTGGAGCTCCGACAGGGTTTTGGCATATCCATCAGGATACTGAGCCATTCCAACCCATTCCTGGCTGAGAAACCAGTTATGGTCTTTTTCACGCGTTATATCGCTCTCCTTGAGATGATCGGGCCGCTGAATATACTGTCGGGCCATCGTCTCCACCAACTTCTGCATCAGCTCCTTAAAATCATCGCGCTTGCCGTAAAGAAGAGTAAACAGGGAATGGATCGAATAAAAATTTGCTCCTAATCGAGTATAAAAATGACGCAAATCTTCTTCATGAATTTCCGGTTTTAGGTCGATGAGTATTTCGTTGAGAAGAGAATGGGATACCTGTTCGTACATGTACTAAAACTCCATAAATCATTGTATTTCAAAAATAATAGCGACAAAGAATTTCTATTCAGGATCGAAACGAAGAAGGAAGAGTGTACTCACACTTCCTGTGAGTTGCAATTCTCGAAAAAATTATAGACCTCGATCGCTTCAAGGATGCCTTCGGCATAGGGACGCGAGGCAAAGAAAATTTCAGTTCCCTGCACCAAATCGGAAAGCTCTTCGTTATGCCTGTTGGCAACCACGACTGCGAGCATATTGCCACGCATCATGTCCTCATCAGCGCCGGAGCCACCGGCAGCCAGGATCCTGTCGAGAGGAATATCATGCCTTTCAGCCACCCAGCGCAGAGCAAGCCCCTTTGAGGCACGAACAGGAATGACATCAAGATATTGCCCGAAAGAGAGAACAACATTGGCGGCCTGGCCCTCCTGGTGCAGCAGCTTGTTTATCTGCTGGATATCCGGCGCAACCTGTGGGTCAATGTAATAACTGATCTTAAAGCGACTCTGCTCCAGACGCGGTTGCAACTCCATTCCCGGCAGTTCATGCAAAGTTCGACGAATGATCCGTGGATTCCAGAGATAATCGATATGCAGCTTCCAAGCGGAATCCGGCACCAGGTTCGGGTTGTAAAAAATTTCCGTGCCAAGGCTTGTAATTAATACATTCGGCATCGGAATCCGGTATTTTTTCATAACCTGTATGGCCGAATCAAGCCGACGACCGGTGGCGATACCGA
The DNA here is from genome assembly GCA_963728385.1 of uncultured delta proteobacterium. Classification (GTDB taxonomy): domain Bacteria; phylum Desulfobacterota; class Desulfobulbia; order Desulfobulbales; family Desulfocapsaceae; genus Desulforhopalus_A. Next base: position 84,844 of record CAVSJK010000006.1, on the reverse strand, counting down.
ACAGCACACACTTTCGATTTGCCTGCAGAGCCTCGAGAAAAGTTTTAAGGGCACCGTGATCTCCCAGCAAATTCTGATCGAGATCCGAGAACAACGCCCGATCATGATACAATTGCCTGCGGCGTTTGGCATGAAATGGAGGAATTGCCTCGGTACCAGTAATGAAAGGATGCAATATTTCGAGGAATTTGTCTGTGTGTGCCTGCCAGGAATAATGCTTCTGTACTCCGCGCAGACCATTTTCGGCTAATTTTTCCCACTGCCCCCGGTCGGATAATATGCCAAGCAATGTTTCAGAAATATTTTCGCCATCGAGCGGATCGACGAGGTAGCCATTTTGACAATTTCCTATTATATCAATAGGTCCGCCATCTTCTGTTGCCACAACAGGGAGGCCACAGGCTGCTGCTTCAATGAGGGTCAGACCGAACGGCTCGGTCAACGCCGGGTTGATGAAGACGCCTTTGCTGAAAGCGGCAAGACGGTAAATAGTCGGCACCTCCGACGGCTTATGATGTTTCGGATAGGCGACTCTGCCATAGAGATCATACTGATCTATGCACACCAGGATATCGCGTAAAACTCCCTGGGCATCATCGTCCATATCACTTATATCATCCCGATTCCCTGCAATAATGACAAGATTGGCCAGCTGCTGAAGCTCCGGCGATTCACCATAAGCGGTAATAAGCTGGAGAATATTTTTGCGGGGATCGGGACGGGAGAGAGCAAGGATGATCGGTTTATCAGGCTCTTTCAGGAAACGGTAAATTTCCGTGGCAATAGGGCTGCTGCCCTCACTACCCTCCGGGGGAAAGAACTGCTTGAGATCCGTACCCGGAGGAATGACCCGCATTCGCTCGGGCTGATAGTGGTCATAAGCGGCATATTGTTCGTGAATTTCCTGCCTGGTACTGGTGATAACACATTCGGCGACCCCCAATGTCGTTTCTTCAGCCTCAATACGTGTAGCAATATTGTAACGGGCCTCCAGCGTTTCCCTGCTGAAACCCGCGGCAAGAAGCTGACGACGCTTGCTCCGTCCAAGCGAATGACCCGTATGAACCAATGGAATACCAAGAAGGTGGGACAAACGGGTACCGACATAACCGGCATCTGCATAATGGCTATGAAGGATTGAAGGCAAGCAGGGTTGGAGCTTGATATATTCAAGGCAGGAATCGGCAAAGTTATCAAGGCATCCCCAGAGCTGTTCCTTGGGAATATACGCTTCCTCTCCACATTCGATCCTGACTATTCGAACTTTGTCGGAGAGCCGTTCAACTTGCTGCCCATAATCGTCGCTTACGGACGGGTCCACGACTCGCCGGGTCAAAAGATCAACGCGTTCGACTTCAGCGTGTTCCCCTAAAGCCCGGGCCAGTTCCACCACGTACTTGGTTTGTCCGCCGGTGTCGGCATCGCGTCCAAGTTCAAGATTATGACCACGAATTAACCCATGAATACTGATCAGGACGATATAGATTTTTTTATCATAGCTGTTCATGATTACGGTAACTTGGGCGAAGGAACATAGAATTGGTTTCCATAACCGACTGTTATTAAGTGATATTTTCTGCAAAAAGTTATTCCAACAGGAGCCCAAAGCCTACCATATTAAATAATCCGGTGCAATATTTTCGGTCAAATAACAATGACATCCGCAATATATAACGACAGTCCCCTGAAGCGGATTACTGCCGCAACGCTTCTCCCCGGATCGACTTTTTCAGAGAATTATCTCCGCCACTAATGGCAGGTGATCAGAGGCAATTCTGCTCAAGTCGGTGGAATGAGCTCGTAATGCAATCAACCTCTCCGACGGCCGGATCCAAATTCGATCGAGCCTGAGCAGCGGTCTTCGGGAAGGAAAAGTGGCTGGAACCTGTGGAGTTGCCTGTGGCGTGACAAACCACCGATGGAGCGCGCGTAAAGGACGGCTCCATGTCAGCCATTCGTTAAAATCTCCCAAAAGAATGCCGACATCAGCATCCGCTGCATGAATTATTTTCAGCAATTTTTTTACCTGCTGGTGTCGTTCACGGATTCCAAGACCGAGGTGGGTCGCCCACATCACCATGGTATGGGGATGACGGCCGACGATTGCCTCGATCACCCCCCGTGGCTCTTTTGCCGTAACACTGATATTGATACGATTAACTTTCGAGACCGGCAACCTGGACAAAAGAGCATTGCCGTAATGGGCTCCGGCCGCGGATAGCGTAAACCCACCAATGGGCTCCATCTCAACTTCCGCCGCTAAATAACCCAGTACATCATCGGCAATTTCGCTGTGCGAGGTAACCTCCTGCAGGGCGACGATATCGGCATTTATTTCCCGCAGGACAGCGGCAATCCTTTCAGTATTTTTGACCCCGTCCCGTCCTACACAACGATGAATATTATAGGTAGCAATTCGATAATCCATCAGGATCCATTATTCTTTTTTTTGCGCAAGTACCTGTGTTTCAACCATTTACGAATACCCACCAAACTTCCCCCCAGGACAGCAATCACACTAAACAACACCACAAAACTCAACATATCAGGCTGACGCAGAGATTCAGTCAGCCGATCCGCAACGAGAGCTATCGCCGCAATCCCGGGAATTACGCCTATCAGAGTCCCCAGAAAGAAATCCCGCAAGGAAATTGCTGAAACGCCCGCGATAAGATTGATCAATGAAAATGGTGCAACCGGAATAACCCGAAAGGCAATAACCGCCATAACCCCGGTTTGCGACAATCGTTTGTTGACTCGATTGATAATGCCACCGGAAAATTTACTCACCATATTTTTTCCCAGGAGATGTCCGAGCATGAACATGATCACGGCGCTGAGCGTCGTGCCGAGCAAGGCATACCATATTCCCCACCATGGGCCATAAACAATAATAGTCACCATGATCAGGAGTGTAACCGGAAAGGAGAGCATACCCAGCACAACATAGCTTAAAGGAACCAGCACAGGACTGAGCGGATGAACCTTGAGCCATAAAGCGGATCTTGTCACTGTATCAATATTAAGATAGTCACCCAACGGCGTCCAACGCCATAATGCCGCCAGCCCCAGGACCAGTGCAATCGTAACGAAGATTTTCAGGAAATGACGGTAGGCCGGCCGCTGGTGTTCCGGACGGATCAGGTAGTCAAGGAATTCTTCAGGTTCGATAGGTTTTTCGGGATCAAGCAGCTCTGTCTCCGGCAGCCACTGATCCAGCTTTTCATCGTCCTTTTCCGAAAACGGCATAAGGGTCCGATCGCCGCCTCGCAACGATTCTACGGCCTTTATAAATGAGCCGGAACCACCAATCGCTCCCTCTACTTCCGCCATCGACACTCCGAGATGCTCTGCCAGTAAACGATTACGGAAAGTGGTAATAATCCGGGCTGTATCGCTCCCCTCTTCTCCGGCAATGGCAAGATCGCATTCTGAATCAAAGCCGAGCGATCGGTTACTGAGATTGGCCGAGCCCACCCGTACGAAACAATCGTCAATAACCATGACCTTCGCATGAACCATAAGCGTGGTATCGGTATCCAGATCCAACCTGGGAAAATAGACGCGCAACCGTTGGTGAACATCGGCTTCCCGGAGGATACGCAATATCCGGCCCCGCAACACATCCATGGTATGCTGCTCCAGCCAGCCGCCTGTCCTTAGGGGCATTACCATAACAATCTCCGGTCCATTCTCTTCGAGAAGCCGATTTTTTAGAGCTTCCCCTATGCGATAGGAACTGAGATACTGATTCTCAATATAAATATACCGGCGAGCCTCTGCGATACTGTCCAGATAAAGCCTTTCGACCTCACGTATTTCCTCGAATTCTTTATACTGCGGCAAGGTACGGCAAATCGCAATGGATACTTCCCTGAAATCAGGTATCACACTGACAGGCCATGGATCCTCCACCTCGTTTTGATTCACCTTAAGGGGCAGTTCTCCGCAAGCTCTTTCCCATCGCAGTCGTACCAATCGTGCAAGTGACGAGGCAGCCTCTCCGTCGACCACCATCTGTACATCATGAAACGGCGGATAATTGACACCGTCGGGATCTACACGCAGTTCGTTTTCCGGCAGGTGCTCGGAGGTGTCCCAACGCCACTTGCAGACATCCAAGCCGCCTGAAAAGGCCACTGCATCATCGACAACAATTATTTTCTGATGCTGGGATGCGCCGATCGGATGTTCTCCGTCGAGGCAGAAATGGATGCGCCTATTGGTTAGCCATTTTAATTTATATCTTGGAAAGAACTCCCGTTCCATGGCATAAATCATGGAAAAATCCCAACTCAAAAGATAGATATTGAGCCCTTTCCTGGTTCTGGCAAGATAATCGAGAAACTTGCCGAGCGTCTGGGGATAATCTGATTTGGTTTCATCCCGAATCAGGCGCAAACCGCTGTGCAGATCCCAGCCGACGATCATAATGGATTGGCGAGCCTGCCGCATCGCTTCATGCAATGCCCGGAAATAGGCTTCACCGTCTATCAGAAAGGATGCTCTGTCGGCGTGATTTACCTGCCAGCAATTTTTTTGTGGTTTGAATATGTTTTCCACTGTCATCCGCACAAACCTTATTTAGCTGAAACTACGCTTTTTCCTAATCTTCCTGCTCATGACATAACCGGCCAGAGAGCAAAATCGCTGTTTTTCTTATATCCCACTCCTACCGCGCCTTTTGCTAGATACAGCACGTAGGCCCAGTCAGGTTCAAAGAAGCTGGTCGTGGACGACCAATACGCTTCCTCCACATCCTGGAAGGACGGTGCCGGAGGAAGCGCCGGAGAATGGGCCGATGCGTCTACAAGACTCTCCAACTCGTTGATGGAAGGCATTCGCCAGGGCAGATTCTTCTCATCGGCATAGGCGCGGACGGTTTGCAGGGCTTCGCCCCATGAGGCAGTCTTTCCGCCTAAAATTGCCTGGGAATGCCAGGTAAGACCGGTCAATGCATCCAACACACCATTTTCAGACGGAATAAAACGAGGTTTGGGCCAGGAAACCCCCATCATACGCGCGCCATCCTGTCCACTTTCATTACAGGATATTATCGAACCCTTATCGTCGTAGCACTGTGTCGCCCCGGTGCGGGCAAGGATATCGGAGGTTCCGCAGACCGGCCATACCCAGTAATAGCCGTTCTTATTGCCGTAAAACATCCTCCCGCCCTCAAGATGGACATACCAGGCGTAGCGTGGCGCGATGGCCGCGGTCGTAGAACTCCAGTACCAGCCGAGAAAGACATTTTGAAATGGATGTCCCGCGGTCAGAGCCGGTTTTTTTGAGCCATGATCGATAAGGCTTCTCAATTCGCGCCGATTGGGTATCCGCCAGTCGCTCCTGCCATATCTCCCCTCTCGATTCATCTGATCGACAAATGCCAGTCCCTCCTGCCAGTTCAACAAATACTCAGCAGGGCAGCTGTTTCTCGTCCAGATAAGACCCGTCGCCTTATCCCGAACCAGGAAGCCACTCAGGATTTCAAATCGTTCGGCAGTCCAGCGGAATCCACGGGAAAACTCAGCATCCTGCCCGGTTTCCCGACAATCTATTACGGCTCCATCCTCGTTATAACACCGGCTTACACCTGTTGAGAGAATATGTCCCGCATTCATAAAAATATTACCTTTTCTTGAAAATTGTGCCGCAAATTCCTCCCTTAACACTCCTGCATTAATAGCTTAATCAGTATTTTTTTGTTCGCAGTATGGTGATAACCAGCCATATTCCAAGAATAACCGACAATAAATAGCCAATCACTCCAAGGGCGGGCAGACCAAAGATAAAGGGACCGACTCCGGTTGTAACAATCATTGACGACCCCATGATGATTGACCCGGTAATAATACCGGTAGTCAGGCGGTTGGACGCACTTTCCAGCGTATTGACAAGATATTCCAGCTTTTCCAGATGGAATTTAAAACTGAGATCTCCATCCTCGATATTTTCGATTATCCGAAGAAGATGGCGCGGCAGCTCATGTTGCAGGGTGACAAAATTAAGAATGGAATTCCTCAACCCCCGCCAGAGCACGCTTGGCTTATATCGTGTAAGAGCCAGCCGATGAACATTGCCTCTCAGTTCCTCTATTACACTCAATTCCGGATACACCAAGCGAGCCGAACCTTCGGCAGTGACCAGTGCCTTGATCATAAGAACCATCTCCGTGGGCAACTTCAGATCATGCTCGCGCAACAGGGCCATCAAGCCTCCGAGCAACCCACCCATATCCACATCCTTGATCGGCAAAGCGTGATAACTGTCCAAAATCATCAGCAAACCTCGCTCCAGAGCGTTTCTGTCCGTCTTTTTTCCCCCGCCATGGCATAACTGCAGAAAACTATCCACCAGATCCTGGCTGTTTTTGTCGACCACGGCCATAAGCATCTCAATCAACATGAATCGATCCTGCTCGGTCAGCCTGCCGACCATCCCCCAGTCGATGATGCACAACTGCATATCACCGGTCACCAGAAGATTGCCCGGATGAGGGTCGGCATGAAAAAAGCCGTCTTCAAGTATCTGCTGCACGACTGTCTCTAAACCTTGTTTTGCGACCTTTTCTCTATTGTATTTCGTTGCGGGAAGGAGATCCTTGAATTTGACACCATCAAGGAATTCCATGACCAGGAGTTTCTTCGAACTGTATTTTTCGTAGGGTACGGGGATGAGAATATTCGTCCTTTCAGCATATGACCGGGCAATATTTATATTATTCAGTTCATTTTTAAAATCGAGTTCCCGCAGCAGGGTACGCCGAACAGTCGCCGCAAGTTCAGGTAAGTCATAACATCGTAATTCGTGAAATTGCTGATCCAGAAACCTGCAGATAGTCTCAAGAATGTCGAGATCGGAAATAATACCTTTTTCAATTTCCGGGCGCTGCACCTTCACCGCCACCGTCTCTCCATTCTCCCGCAAAACTGCTCGATGCACCTGAGAAAGAGAGGCAGCTGCCACTGGATTGAATTGGAATTCGGAAAAAACCTCACCAATGGGCTTTCCAAGATTTTTTTCGATGACCGGGACGATGTCTGCTGACTCAACCGCGGGGACGTTATCCTGCAGTTTCTCCAGTTCTCTCAATAATTCCTGCGGCAACAAATCCGGCCGCAAGCTCATTATCTGGCCAAACTTGACAAACGTTGGGCCTAATTCTTCAATAACAATTCGAATTCGCTCAAAAAGCTTAAGATTGGTATCAACAGGTCCTATGCTATGCAGAAAATCAGCTCCCGGCACGTCCAGCCGGTCTATGATTTCATCGAAGCCGTATTTCGCCAGAATGCCGACAATATTTTTAAATCGATTAAGCTTTTTAATGTCAGTTAGTTGCATATAAATCCTCGGGACATCTTTTTCTCGCAACTTATTTTTGATAGACTCGTAAAAACCTGAATCTTCGGAGGGCTAAGTAAAAAGCTGCACATGCAATGCGCGATAATTTTCAATCATTTCGGTGTACTAAGGTACGTCGCAATAATTGAAAATTTGCAGCAACGAAGCAGATGAAGAGTTTTTACGACGCCATCATTTTTTGATACTTCTATAATCTAGGCATAAACGATGCATAAATACAGTGAAGACATAATTTTTGTTTGCGGGTATTGACGTGCGAGCTTACCGAGTGCCTGAAATCCATCCGGCGGCTTCCGGAAAGAAATGAACAAGGCCTTCCAAAACGCCGGCGGCATAGTTGCCATTCATGCCGTGCAGGCCACCCCGGGCAATATAAAGACAATTGGTGCACCCCTTTCTGCCCAGTTCATCAAGGGCCGCTTTGCGTACATCCTCAGTGCTGTTTTTTACAAGAATGGCCTGAAGACCACTGGTCAGGGCATCGAGATCATTGCCGCTGTCTCCGGCGAACACGGTGTTCGCCTCAGAGATTTCCTCTTCGGCCATCAAAAAACGGATCGCCTGTAACTTATTGGCCCGCCGAGGTAGAATATCGAGCAAACCGCACTGCTTTGTCTCATCCCGGCTCCAGATGACGGTTGAGCGAATTCCATGCTCAGCCAAAAGTGAGGAAATTCTGTCCTGAACAACCTCTATCTGTAGATCAGGAACCGTGTAGTAGCTGACTTTGTACCTGTTTTGTTTTTCTTCCTCCTGTAGCTCAAAACCCATTCCAGGGATATCGGCCAGCAGTCCGACCACATCATCCCGATCACAGTTCCGCCAGTCCCTACCAATCTCCTGTTGCCATTTTTTATCTAAACACCAACTCCCCGACCGGCGCTTCTCCTGGGTTCGATAAAGCGTGGTGCCAACGTCACCGATAACGAAATCCGGTTCGGGCAGATCGTATTTCATGATAGCCTCTTTGACCAGGAATGCATTTCGGCCGCTGACGTAGGCTAAACAAATTTCCTGCCGGTCAGAGAGCAAGGTAAACAACTCTCTTGCCTTGGGAGATTCAACCTGTTTGCCGTTGGGGATCAACGTCCGATCGAGGTCACTGCACAACAATATTTTTTTCACGAATACTTTCTCCTTTTTTCTCTTGCCTTAACAGCAGAATAAAGTCCTCAACCTCTTTTTTCAATCCAAGCCGATACCTATTATATACCTTAATATACCTTGGCGATTGCTTCCGCCGCAGCCAAGTTACGGTGGATCAAACCTAATAAATCGGAGGAAAACATGACTATGTTAAAAAGTATCAAAGAGATACAAGGATACGAACTGGGAGCCCAGGATGGTAAAATAGGCAAATGCAGTGACTTTCTCTTTGATGATAGAAGCTGGGCAGTTCGATATATTGTGGCTGACACCCGTAAATGGCTTCCGGGACGAAAAGTTCTCATCTCCCCGATATCCATTGGAACAGCGCTGGAAGTAACCGATACCTTAATAGTAATGTTGACCAAGGAACAAATAAAAAACTCGCCGCCTCTTGATGAGGATGCCCCAGTATCACGACAATACGAAACTGTCTTTAACAGATATCATGAATGGGGCAATTACTGGGAGGGCCCCCTGACCTGGGGGCACCATCCGTATCCACGACTGCTGCATCGCTCAGAGGAGTTACACAATAAGGTGACAACCATCGAGATGCAATCTCATCTGAGGTCAACCCACGAGGTGCGTGGGTATTCAGTTGAGGCAACCGACACCAGTATTGGACATATCGAGGATTTTATCGTTGACGAGGATACCTGGATCATAAGATATCTCATCATTGATACCAGTAACTGGCTACCCGGCAGCAAAAAAGTTGTCATTCCACCTACATGGGCCGAACGTGTGGACTGGAGCGATGGCAGTGTCACCATGGGCGTCTCCAGTGAAAAGATAAAAAACAGTCCCGAATACGACCCGACGATAACCTTGGATCGAGACTATGAAAAGGCTCTCTACGATTTTTATAATCTGCCGTATTACTGGTAGGGACGGCAAAAACACGCAATAGGTATACCACGACATCTCTACCCTTGAACCTATCTCGGGACGCTGCCTCATTCGCTCATAATACCGGAGATTTCGTACGAACCCTCTGTATCGTTAAATGCGTTCAGCGCACGCAATAACAATTTATACCGTTTCTGGGTGTCTTCTCTATCATTACGTTCAAACACAGTTTCCAGGCTCGCACGCAGAATCATGTTTGCCTGGCGATGTATCGCTCTTCGCTGATCCGGATGCCGGGTTTGTTCAGCGATGAGGGTCAACGTTTCCAGCAGCCGGATGGTCACGGCAATACTTGTCCGGCCATACTGCCGAATCTGGTCGAAGGAAGCGTTTAACATACCTGCAAAGGTGAAAGGTTTGATATACAAACGGGGTTTATTGTTTTCATCAAAAAGGCAGGATGAGGGAATTTTCCTTTTGGCAAGAGAACAAAGAGCCGAACCAAGCTGATCTATGCAGGCGATTGCCGTGTACGGATCATTAACACCGGGAGAGAGAGCACGGATTGCGACCTCAACCAATTGATGGATAGAGTACTCCGCATCCTGCTCCGGGGTACGTTGACTCCCGAAAATAAATGCATCGAGAATAGGTTCACTGAGATCATTATTAAAAATTTCGTTGCTGCTGATTGTCAGCGAGGTGCTGCCGGCAACAACAAATTGTCCCGGTCTTATTTTCAAGTGGATGAGAAAATCATTATTCTTAGCGATCTGCAATAGCTTGTCATTGTCGACTGCCTGCAAGTAGCCATTACAATTGGAAAAAACATCATGGATATAATGATGCACCTCATCCTCGTGCGGTGGGGTTGATTCTTTCTTATCTTCCCTGGCTTTATTATCGGGCTTTTCGGTGAATATCCGATTGATGTTGGCCTCAAGTTCTCTGCTGGTCTCGGTAATTACTGCATCAGCCTGAATCGAAGTGGCGACATGATGAATGAAATAAATTAATACCCCAACATCCAGTAATGCCAAAACAACAGCAAAGGAAACCGAAAGATTCGGCACAAAACTCTCTGTCCCGATTTTCTGGATAGATCGAAGCACGAGCAGACAATAGATGAAGCTGGCGACAAATGTTCCGAGTACGAATTGAATGCTCTTGTCCTGCAGAAAATTGCGGAGCAGGCGGGGACCGAACTGTGATGAGGCAAGGTTAAGGACTACGATGGTGATGGAGAAGGTAACACCCGTCACCGTCATCATGGAGGAAGCGATGGTCGATAAAATGGATCGTGCCCCTTCAGGAGATGCGGAATACAAAAAATCCAACTCTCCTAAAAAACGCATTACGTCTGGTTTCAGTACCCTGTCGACAGTTACCATTCCAAATGACATTGAAAGTGCTGCCAGCGCCATCAGTGTCGGAATAAACCAGAAACTTAACCTCAAAGACTCCCAGAAATTGAAGAGTTTTACCTTCATTTATATACCCTGTCTAATGCTCTTTTATAGAAATATCAAAATCAGCAACTAAATAACCGGAAGAGAGAACAGGTTATGATTACAGAAACTCTCCTAGCAACTGTATTCATTTCTTTATCTGCTGTCTTTCATGAAACGTTTATATTTTTTCCTTTTCGATATTCCTCCTTGAGCAATCCGAGCCGCACAAAATTTCACCCGACCCTCCCCTTGCGGAGAGTGAGCGAATAAAATAGATATGTGAGGGCGCGTTCTCAATCCGCGAACGTAGGAATCAGTCGTTTTGCCTTCTCCATGTAAATGACAACCGAAAATTGACCATCTGTGATTACCTAATTTTGACCACCCTGAGTGTGTCTCGTTTCAATCCACGCCCCCGCACGGAGGGCGACCCAATCAATACCCTTTTAATATTACGGAGATTTATGTTTCAATCCACGCCCCCGCACGGAGGGCGACGCGGGTGATGTCCCTCTGCCAGGCCACAAGATCAAGTTTCAATCCACGCCCCCGCACGGAGGGCGACGGTTGATGGGGATGGGGCTGTCATTTGGATTAGCCGTTTCAATCCACGCCCCCGCACGGAGGGCGACCTTCGATTACTACATTTACATTATCTCCCATTCTAGTTTCAATCCACGCCCCCGCACGGAGGGCGACGCGATTCGGCGGTTGACATAGCAGCATTGATCGATGTTTCAATCCACGCCCCCGCACGGAGGGCGACTTTTTCATCTCCGGAGACAGTGGCTCGTGAGGGCTGTTTCAATCCACGCCCCCGCACGGAGGGCGACCGGTTACTGATATTATCCGCTATGCCTTCCGGGAGTTTCAATCCACGCCCCCGCACGGAGGGCGACGTAAAGCTTCAGCCCCTTGCCTTTGATTCCGTCAGTTTCAATCCACGCCCCCGCACGGAGGGCGACCGTCTGCGACCATATCAAAGGCCCGGACACCTTTGTTTCAATCCACGCCCCCGCACGGAGGGCGACAAGTACATCATGGGTTGCCTCATCACCATCAGCCAGTTTCAATCCACGCCCCCGCACGGAGGGCGACCAGTGACAGCTTTTCCATTACAGGGCCTCGGCGTGTTTCAATCCACGCCCCCGCACGGAGGGCGACGTCAGGCGAGATCGAGCTTGATGCCGCGGCAATAGGTTTCAATCCACGCCCCCGCACGGAGGGCGACCGTCAACCTGGCCTTGATCTGTCGAGCGAGTGAGTTTCAATCCACGCCCCCGCACGGAGGGCGACCCACATCACAAAGATAGGTCTGGGCAGATCCCGCATGTTTCAATCCACGCCCCCGCACGGAGGGCGACTTCAATTCTCGAAATGATATGCAGCCCGATCAGGTTTCAATCCACGCCCCCGCACGGAGGGCGACCCCGGTGAAACGTGCGGGGTTTGCGCAGATATTCGGTTTCAATCCACGCCCCCGCACGGAGGGCGACTAGCTCTTGACAGGTGTTTCGGTATGGATGGAAATGTTTCAATCCACGCCCCCGCACGGAGGGCGACGCGAATATCGGTTCTCGCAGCTGCACCCGGATACAGGTTTCAATCCACGCCCCCGCACGGAGGGCGACTCGGTCAGAAGTTGAGTAGCTGCCGCAAGCTCGTTGTTTCAATCCACGCCCCCGCACGGAGGGCGACCTATCTCTTCGACAAATACCGGCCGTCCGCCCTGGGTTTCAATCCACGCCCCCGCACGGAGGGCGACACCAGGTGCGCGCATTGGTAACGACTGGGATGAGTTTCAATCCACGCCCCCGCACGGAGGGCGACTTTATTTTTACGCGGCTTATCCGACATAGCCCTCGTTTCAATCCACGCCCCCGCACGGAGGGCGACTCAGGTTTTCTTGAACAATCCATCCCACTGCAGGGTTTCAATCCACGCCCCCGCACGGAGGGCGACCTTAACCGGGCAACATCGACCATTTCCGTATCCGTTTCAATCCACGCCCCCGCACGGAGGGCGACGATCGTTTACACCGCTGTCTTTTTCGGGGCGGAGAAGTTTCAATCCACGCCCCCGCACGGAGGGCGACAAGCCTCGCCGCTGGATCCTCTATTTCCCTAGAGGTTTCAATCCACGCCCCCGCACGGAGGGCGACCATATCAAGGTCACTATTAGCCACTGTGAATATAGTTTCAATCCACGCCCCCGCACGGAGGGCGACAGGTATATACCAGCACCTGGCAGGAGAATATCTGCGTTTCAATCCACGCCCCCGCACGGAGGGCGACGCTACTCCTTGAGGTGTGCGGCAATGTGACTGACGTTTCAATCCACGCCCCCGCACGGAGGGCGACACCTGACCGCCAACAATGCCGATCCTTTTGTTAAGTTTCAATCCACGCCCCCGCACGGAGGGCGACCAGATAACCCGAGCGCGTCAGTAGCCAAAGAGCCGTTTCAATCCACGCCCCCGCACGGAGGGCGACTTTTGTCGATAGCTCCATACTTAACTCTTAGCTGAGTTTCAATCCACGCCCCCGCACGGAGGGCGACTTTATTTCTTCGATTTTCTTTACAGTCATGGCCTGTTTCAATCCACGCCCCCGCACGGAGGGCGACCTGCTTTCATGGAGATCTTCAAGGGAACTCGACGTTTCAATCCACGCCCCCGCACGGAGGGCGACTCGTCAAAGGCCGGAACTCTCGGATATCAAGTAGTTTCAATCCACGCCCCCGCACGGAGGGCGACTTTAATTCAGGCATTATTTAACCCTTTCGCATAAGTTTCAATCCACGCCCCCGCACGGAGGGCGACGCCGGTATGTATCGCCGGTTAATCCGGTAATATGTTTCAATCCACGCCCCCGCACGGAGGGCGACAGTCTAAGTAATGGCGCTTTCAGGGTGGAGTTCTGAGTTTCAATCCACGCCCCCGCACGGAGGGCGACGCCACTGATTATAATGGTTTATTGGATTGGTTTTTGTTTCAATCCACGCCCCCGCACGGAGGGCGACCGTAACACGTAACTGGCACGGAGGATCACAATCATGTTTCAATCCACGCCCCCGCACGGAGGGCGACCAGGACAAATGGCAACAGCACGACATAATGGTTGAGTTTCAATCCACGCCCCCGCACGGAGGGCGACGCCATGGAAATTGGCGACACAGGGATCGAATGCGTTTCAATCCACGCCCCCGCACGGAGGGCGACGACGACTGGGTGTATGCCATGTTTCACCGCTCATGAGTTTCAATCCACGCCCCCGCACGGAGGGCGACTGGCCGTCAATAGGTTGACCGGCACCTATGATAAGTTTCAATCCACGCCCCCGCACGGAGGGCGACCGCCGCTGCTTGAGTTCAAGGTCAATATGATCTTGTTTCAATCCACGCCCCCGCACGGAGGGCGACATGGGAGGATACATATGGCGCGCGCGCGTATGAGTTTCAATCCACGCCCCCGCACGGAGGGCGACCGATGTCGCCGAGTACGACCCGACCAGCGACAAGTTTCAATCCACGCCCCCGCACGGAGGGCGACAGCCACTTAACCTTTCGGAAGCTATTATAGCTGGAGTTTCAATCCACGCCCCCGCACGGAGGGCGACTTAAGTCTTTCATTAACAATCTAGCTTCTTCTTCTGTTTCAATCCACGCCCCCGCACGGAGGGCGACTTACCCTCCGCTCTCGGTTTATATCTGAGTTTAGTTTCAATCCACGCCCCCGCACGGAGGGCGACTAATCTCAAAAAGTACGATATATGGCTTTGGTATGTTTCAATCCACGCCCCCGCACGGAGGGCGACGATCAGATAATAGAGCACGAATTCTCACGTATTGGTTTCAATCCACGCCCCCGCACGGAGGGCGACGTTACTCTTAGTTCATAATCTTAACAACTAACCAAGTTTCAATCCACGCCCCCGCACGGAGGGCGACCCTAAATCTGACGGCTTTTGGATTAAGATAGCCCAGGTTTCAATCCACGCCCCCGCACGGAGGGCGACTTTAGATGTACTTGGATTAATTCCAGGGCAAGAAAGTTTCAATCCACGCCCCCGCACGGAGGGCGACATTAGCATGGTGTAGATCTCCTGAATGTCAAGCGGTTTCAATCCACGCCCCCGCACGGAGGGCGACGGATATTACACCGGACAAAAGAGCCTGCGTGAATGTTTCAATCCACGCCCCCGCACGGAGGGCGACAAGAACTTACTGCCGCCGCACGGGACCGTTTTGACGTTTCAATCCACGCCCCCGCACGGAGGGCGACCATTACTGTAGCAAGACTTTCCCAATCAAGATGAGTTTCAATCCACGCCCCCGCACGGAGGGCGACTGTATTCTCCGCAAGTTAATAAATAGGTTAGGGGTTTCAATCCACGCCCCCGCACGGAGGGCGACATAGGTCCAAAATCTACCCAGGACACCATATCCGTCGTTTCAATCCACGCCCCCGCACGGAGGGCGACTAGTTGCCCTTGGCGATAGCATAACAAACGGCTGGTTTCAATCCACGCCCCCGCACGGAGGGCGACGATATTTATTTAGCCGTAAAGTCAAGGAAAAGCGTTTCAATCCACGCCCCCGCACGGAGGGCGACGTGGTTTGATCGTCTGGGTTAAAGTCTCTATACATGTTTCAATCCACGCCCCCGCACGGAGGGCGACCGTCAATTTGTAAGGCATTGATACAAATCGACAAATGCTGCATATTCCGCGAACATGATTTTGAGTCTCTCTCTACAAACTCGATGGTTCCTCGATATCATGTCTTCCGCAGCGGAATCAGTGCGGTTGCGAACCTCCCGGTTAATTCTGTCCGATATTGGTTCGCGCAAATATTTTTAGATGATCAGGGGGCCTTCCTGGTCAAACGATTTCTTTGCTCCGACGTGCTCCAGCTTATGCCGCCAACTTGCTCCAAGAAAATAGAAGCGAAGGCTATCTTTTTCCGGATCAATTTCATTGAGCAGACGCTGCCGAAAAACGGCCCATTGAGCAGGATCGACAATACATTCAAATACTGAGAACTGTACTCTCTGACCATAATCCTTGCATGCTTTGGCTACCCGTCGCAAACGCCTGCTGCCGCCCGACTCACTTGTTTTCACATCATAACTTACCAAAACGAACATTCTATAGTCCTGTACTTTATTTCCAGATTACCGGCGGATACCCATCAAGCTCTCCTCGCAGCAATCTTGCGAAGAGCAAACCCTGACCATAGAAAAAGAGCCCGATAGCCATCTTTTCATCCAGGAAAGGATGGCTTCTCTCATCCTGTTTTCTATTCTGATAGGCAACCAAGACGGTTTTCCTTGCTGCATCAGTCATTCGTACCGCTCCACTCTCACTAAATGTGAAATCTTTTGCCCGCAATTGTCCAAGATTGATGAGCGATATGGCCAGACGATCAATCATTGGCCGAAACTCTTCCATAATGTCGAGCGCCAATCCCGGTCTACCGGGCCGGTCCCGATGAAGGTAGCCTACGGCTGGGTCAAGACCAACCGACTCTAAGGCCGAGCGGACATCATGCATCAACAGGGTATACAGAAAGGAGAGCAGACAATTCACTCGATCAAGCGGCGGTCTTCGATTGCGTTGTCTTAGGAAGAAGTGTTCTTTTTCGCGAACGATCAAATGATCAAAAGCGCCGAAATAGACATGGGCGGCATCTCCTTCAACTCCCCTGACTTCATCAAGTGTCAGGTCGTCCTGCAACCGCCGCAGCGATGCCGTCAGTCGACTGATACCCTTTTCCAGGGCAATGGCATCAACTTTTTCGGGATGATCCCGCAAGACCCGCTGCATGGCATATCTGCAATTGGCGATTTTACCGGTGACAAATTGTTTGGCAACCATTGCAGAAAAAATTGGGTCATCCGCACGTCGATACTGTTCACGCCGCAGCAGAACATTACCGGACACCGGCCCCTGGACCCGTGCGAGAAACCGGCCCTTCTCGGTGAGAAAGCTCAACGTAACATCCCGCTCGGCGCAAAATCCCATAAGGAACGGGCTGCAGCCGACATTACCGAAGCAGACAATGCCATCCAAAGTGTGGACCGGCAAGCGGAGTGCAACCTCGCCATCTATCCGGACTGCAACCGTTTCGCCATCTTTAGCCAGATAGGCTCCCTGCGTTGTGACAAAAAGAGTATTCAGATGTTTCTTCATCCCACCTCTATTTTCTTCAGGTAATTGGCAACTTTTTTCTTTCCGGCTATTTTCGGCAGGCATTGCGAGATAAACGAACAACTCTCACATTTCTTCGCATAATTCGGGGCCGGTGTGCTATTGGAGTTCAGCAGTGCATGAAGCCTGTCTGCGGTGTCGATGGTAAGTTGTCGTAACTTCGCATCAATAGGGACATTTTGCCGCCGTTTCTTTTGGCCGTAATAAAGGGCACCTTCCAACACATCACGGTCAAGCATTTCTTCAAGACAGAGAGCCTGAGCGCAGAGCTGCACTCTGTCCGAATCATCTTTTTTGGGGCGACCGCGCTTATATTCCACTGGAAACGGTTGCCAAATACCATTTTCCCGCAGGTGGAATTCGACGATATCAGCCCTGCCGATCAATCCTAGATGCAATGAACGAATCGGCAGGTCAAATTCAACGCGTATTTTCCGGCGTGATTCACTCCCGGTGGAATGTACCCGCTCATGAAGAATTCGCCCTTCGGCGGTCAACCTGTTTTCCGTCCATTGTTGCTCGATATGAATCAGCGCACATTGCCGGGGGCAGAATAACAGATGTTGCAGGGCGGAGATCATGGCCAGGTCGTCTTCGCTATACATGACAAATTTCTCCGCTACTCGCCGACAAGGAGGTTAACGATCAACCTGATCAACAGATCCTTTTGGTTGGGATCACTTGCCGCGGTCAATAGCGTCAGAGCGACCAGCGACTTGTTATCAAAATGTTTTTTCCCGAGCATTCCGTTCATCTGCAGAAACAGCAGAAAAAGAAAAGAGCCGATTCGTTTATTACCATCGGTAAAAGGATGATCTTTAACTACAAAGTAGAGAAGGTTGGCGGCCTTTTCCTCAATGCCCGGATAGAGATCGTGGCCGCCGAAAGTCTGGTGGATTGCGCCGATTATCCCGGCAAGACCATCGTTTCGTTCATTGCCGAAGAGTTCGGTAGCCTCCATCTTCGCCAGCAACTCCTGTTTGAACGAACAGATGGCCGCACGTGCACCATCGATGTCTAAACCCTTCCCCGCGACCTGTCTCTTGTTGGGTGGTGGCAGATTGTCCTCATCATACTGCAACAAAAGCTGCCAGGTCTTGGCGTACCGGTTAATGAGGTTCAGTACCGAACGCCCTTCCTCACTGACGAGATTTTGATTTTCCAAGGTATTCGCCAACAACGACAATACCTGTTGCGCTTCGAGGATTCCCTTCTCTGCCAGACGCCGCTGATTAAGCGTGTAGCCTTTGACGAGATGGTCTTTGAGAATGGAAGTTGCCCAGATGCGGAATTGGGTGCCGCGCTTTGAGTTAACTCGGTAGCCTACAGAGATTATAGCATCAAGATTGAAATACTCTATCTGATAAGTTTTCCCATCTACAGCAGTTGTTGCATTTTTTGCAACAACTGCCTCTCTATCCAATTCCTCATCTTGGAAAATATTTTTAAGATGTCTTGAAATAACAGATTTATCCCTATCAAACAGATCTGCCATGTGGTTCAAAGATAGCCACACCGTCTCGTCGGCAAGCTGGACGGTAATATTATCCTTCCCCCCATCCGATTCATAAAAAAGTATTTGGCCTTTATCAAAATTGCTCGTTACCACAATGGCCGCTCCCGCTATTAATCTAATTCATGGTTTAAAGCAAAATACCATGCAATCAACTCGTTACATACCCCACCTACTGACATAATTGAATGTTCTCTAAGGATAAGCCGTGTTAAAATCCATTAATAATCTGAGGATCCGGTCCTTTATCAACCGTCTCAATATCAATTGATCCATCGGATTTCACCTTCAAACTTCTGTGGATTTTTGCAGAAGAAACATCTCCAGAACGATGGCTGTGCTCCCACCAGACAACCTTGAGTACTTCCATGCTTCCTTCTGGACGTGCTGAAGAAGCATCATTTTCAAATAGTTTTGGCAAAACGGACTTTATTGAATCTGCATCTGCATCACTAAACCCAGTTTTATGAGCTAATTGAGGATTCATAGAGCCAAAAAAATTGTAAATTCCAAAATCGACACGATGTTTCATGCCCATCGTATCAGAACTTTTCTTATCACCTTCCCCTTCACCGCTCACACTTTTAGTGATTTGGGAACTGGTGACCTCTACAGTATCAACGCTAAAAGCTGGATGTACTGAAACCGGCCCCCGAATTCCTATTGAAAGACCGTCTCCTTTCGTTTTGCCGGATCCCTTGTAAGCAAATACCTGTCCAAAAGCCCGCACATCCAGCCACTCTTTGCAGGCAATCTTCGCTTTTTCTTCAGGTGTTCCTGTTTTAGGAAGAACAGATTCCGCCCGTTCGCGAAGGTTCTTATAATCATCATCCTTATTGTCATCAGACTGAACAAAGATCTTTTTTCCTCCATCTTTAAGGCGATTGCGAATTTTCCTTTTAATGCATACATCCGAAACCTCCCCGAAGCTATCAAGCGTTGTACGGGGACGATTCCCATTAAGTGGATCTCCGTTCGGGTTGGCATGGTTCACTCTGAACACAACTGCGAAATCAATCTTTTTAGACAGGCTCATTTAATTAGCTCCTTCGTCATCTTGTTTCTCAAACTTCTTAGTAAGTTCCGATCGTTGGGTGTAATATCCTAAAAGAAACTCTCCGCTCAAGGCTTTGTCTTTACTGAAGTCATCGGCCATAAAATTATCCATAATCTCCACAATCTCTTTTTCATACTTTGCTGCTTTGTGTCCAAGGCGAGCCCTATATGGGGTAAGAGCAAGATCAATGGTACGCCAGGTACTGCAAGGATGGTCTGCAAATCTCTGCATCATTCGGGCGGCATTTGTCGGCCGTCCTTTTTCAGTCTGACTCAGCGCGAACCCTTCTAAACAATCAGCCACAGCCAACAGGCGACCGAACAGATAATCCCTGCTCGCCCTTTCTCGTTCAAGTGTCATAGTATATCCTCTCTTTTTTTCCGAATACCTGAAGACCGCACAGGCAATCCCCAAAATCTTTTCCCACTCCCAAAATTCATATATGATTCGTTTTGTTGCTGATCGGACAAGAGAACGGACAATGTCTATTGGAATGGAAATGCCATCAACAATACATGGGAGCAACCTTTCAATAGTTTGCCGTTTGATCTTATCATCAACTTCGATACTACCGGTTGTTCCCAGCTTTTTACCGAAAGCAGCCCAAGCGATATCCTTTGGGGCAGGAGCACCATAGAATTTTTTATCTTTGGAATAACGCTGCAGCCATGCACAACCTTCATGCCAGTCCGACAACCGTTTTCAGAAAATCTGCCCCTGTCAACTCTCGATAAAATGAGACTGAAAGCCGACCAGGTGTGGCAGAATTCATCCCCATTACAACAACACCGTTTGTAGGCCCTAGTTTTAAGGAGAAACCTGCAATCCTTTTTGAAAGCGACTGGCCAGTTAAGGCAGCGGTATCAAATGACACATCTTTTGAGACAGATTCGTCACTTTTATCATCCCCAAATAGATCATCCGTATCATTCAACAACTCCGGAATATCGATTCCTTCAGGAGACCAGGCAACAATTGCCAAATCACCATCGCGAAAACCCTGTTTAGCAATCAACCATCGAAGAGCATTATGTGCTTTTTGAGAGATATCATAACTAATCGTACAAGCCTGTTCATCATGTAAGAAAGCGGCCCCGATATGTAAAGCCGGAAGTATCATTAGAAGAAATCAGTTTGGCACCATCTCCAGCATTACGTATTTTTGCAGGATGATTTCCTGCATAATTAAGTTCTTTTGCTTCCACGTAACAAAAAACTGTTTTATCCGGCGAATGACGTTCCTGCACATTTTCAATGTCGAAATTATCTTCAAGCACCTTATTGGCGAGATAATAATCGATCCAGCTTTGCCAAACCCTTTTGTTTTTCCAAAGGTGAGATTGCTTATTCCCTGGAATTTCAACAGAAAAACGAACAAGGCAATCAAGTTGATCCCCTTGTAAGCACAGAGAATATTTGTGGCTTATTCTCCTTTTCGCCATCCCATTTATTCGGAAGAACATTTGTCACCGGATCACGCCACAATACTCCGGCATTGAGTAAGTCAGTAATTACTTTTCCTTGCTGCAGGTAATCAAAAACAGATTTAATTTCCGGAACGGCATAGGGAGATTTAACCCAACGGTCCAACCGGGATATATACTTTTCAAAGCCACTTTTTTTCTCTCCACCATACTGCTGATAATCACCTGCAATGTATTGAAGCTTGTCACCCAACGAAAGGGGAGCTAATTTACTTCCAGCTCTTCCGGCAGATCCTTCGGTTGCGGGGAGCACAGTTTGCTGACTACCATCCTTTGGTACAACATTGGCTCGTGAGAACTTACCATCACCATCAAGAACGATTTCGATTTGTGCATTTTGACTGGTATGACCAATTGGCAATAGAAGGTATTTCAAAGCGCCTTTCGCGTCCCTGTGTTCAACTCCGATATCACTTTTACAGTTATCATAGGTCGTCCTTAGCTTTTCAACCCAGCTCATTTAGCAATCCTCCCTCCTGCAGTCCTTCTGATTTTGGCGGATTAGGGACCATATCTCTGACAAACTTCCTAATAGTATCTGCTGCAGTTGGCCGGGGAAATTCGACTACACCGTTTTTCATTTTTGGATACCAGAACCGGCTATATAGTTTATGTTCACCTATCTCATCAGGGTAATCAAAACCGAAAAACATAAGGCCATATCCGAGTTCATCTATCTCATCGTAATAGCTTTCACCTTCTCCAAAGATACACGGTTCCACATAACCCTGACATTCACGAGCACCAAGAAAGATATCCTGGCGCCCACCTTTCTCAATCATTCGGGTTGCAATATTAAAATGTTTGCCGTCAATTCGATCCTGTTCCATATCAGGGCGAAACTCGTTCCATTCAAAATGAGCCTGAACCTGATATTCAACATCGACCAGATATGTATAGATGCTAAGCTCATTTCCCCCACCATATTTCAACGGCTTTACACTTTTACTCTGCGTACGGACAGGATTCATAACCCTAACCTTATCAATTACCCAAATGAGAGTGGGTTTCCAATACACTGATTTCAAAATTCCTTTAAGCGCCTCATAGGTGGGGATATGATAGGAACATTTTTCACCTCCGATTTTTGTTATCGGATCGGTAAAAAGTGCGAATTTTCCCGTCACCTTGAACTCAACCTGGTTTTTCATTGGTATCTCCTTTTTTGGCTATACGCCACAATACGCACTATCAATATCCTTTATTACAGGCGCAATTGAAACACCGAAATCGTTGCTGTAATGCTGATCATGTAGACAATAAACACCACTATCTCCTATATTGTGTAAAGCACCTGCTTGATCAAGGTTACGAAAAGTCTGCTCATAACAGTTCACAGAGTACCGTTGTGCCTGCTTCAACAATGTTTTCTCTCTGGTTATATCCTCAGAAGCACACAGGTCGGCAATGATTTTTTTGCCATTACCATAGGGGACAATCACTCCTTGTGTTTGGGAATCAATGACCTTAAACAGCTTTCCGGCTGTGGCAAACGACTGGCAGAAAGGTAATGATGGTGCTTTTCCGTTTGAGCGTTTATAAACATTGACCGCTTTGGAATTAGCGCTTAGCATCTCAAGTAAGGTATCCCCCTGCACATGAACATCGTTTGAAACAGGGTAATCCATATCTTCACTGCGATCATAAAAATAGTATTCAAAATATCTTGTTAAAGCTTCCGGGCTTACAAGGGAATCATCAAACTGCGAGCTATCTTTATCGTACTCGGCAAGAACTCTTTCACACTTTTCTTTCCCAATTTTTATTTCGGAAAGCATATCGATGTTTTCATGAAACGGATTTACAAGAAGAACACGTCCAGTTTTTTTTCGCTTGCCACCTCTATTACAACGCCCCGCAGCCTGGGCGATGGAATCAAGTCCTGCGACAAATCGAATGACTGTTCCGAAATCAACATCAACCCCAGCTTCAATCAATTGTGTGCTAATACAAACCACTGGAACAGTTGAACCAGGATGCGCCTTCTCTCGGATTTGATCAATCACCTCAAGTCGATGTTGCGGACATTGATTAGTACTAAGGTGGTAGACTTCGGCATCAAGATCTTTACAAAGGTTAAATAGGTTTTCTGCTGACTTTTTCGTGTTCACAATTGTGAGGACACTGCCCGTAAAATTGAGTTCTTCTCTAATAAGTTCTGCAATCCGCTCATCAGAGCATCCCCCGATTTCGCGTTTGTCAAAAACCTCAACTCGCCGCAACTCCTTAAACAGTGCAGTAATATTAGGCATTATTTCACTATCAGAAGATAGTTGAATTGCGCCTTTAGCTTTGTCAACATCATAAAGAAGGGGCTGCGTCGCAGTACACAAAACCACGGAACTACCACATACTCTCTTAAGGAAGTTCATTGCATTATTGAAAAGATGCACTGTTTTAACGGGTAATGTCTGCACTTCATCAAAAACTATCACGGCATTTGCCAAATGATGCATTCTGCGAGCACTACGAGTTCCGCCTTTAAACAGCGCATCAAGGAGCTGAACAGAAGTTGTAAAAACAATAGGGGCATCCCAGTTTTCAGACATTAATCGCTGTGCAGTTGTCTCTTTTTCCGGGGTAAGATTCGAGTGATGCTCAAGAACAAGCTCAACACCATATTCTTCTGATAAAGCAGCAAAGACGTTCTGAACTTCACGCACATTCTGATCAATAATTGACGTATAAGGGATTACATATACAATTCGATCGAGGTTGTATTTCATTGCATGCTCAAGAGCAAATCTCAAACTTGCAAGGGTTTTTCCACCACCTGTCGGAACAGTCAAAGTATAGATACCACGCTCTCTTGTTCCGGCACGTTTGCATGCATCCGAAACCTCATTTCTGATTTCATCCACTCTATTTTCAATAGAAAACTCAGAAAGACGTTGTTCGAGGGAAATGATAAATTTATTCCAACCGGGATATTGAGTATTCAGACGAATATCTTCATTTTCAGGATTCTCAAAATCGGCAGTATCGATGCGGTCTGCATCCAAGAGACAACTAAAAAGAAAACGAGACAACAAACCCAAGTAAATGTTTTGCGCTTGTTTGGGAATTTTTTTTAGAACAACTAATAATTCACTAAGTATTTCATCGGAGAGAAGAAGTTCCCGAGCTAATGCCACAACAACATCCGGTGCTTTTTCAAGCACTTCGGATAAATGAGTCTTTCTATCGTCTTTGGCTATTCTTCGTGAATATTTATCTGCCCCATCAGGAGCAAGGCAGTCTATTAATCCACCATGATGTGACACGACGGCAAGCGATAATAGTTGACTCAAGTAGGGAAAGATTTTGTGTTCTCTTTCTATATTGCAAATAAACTGCCCCCCTGCTGTTGAATGGTCGATTTTCCCTTTTTTTTCTTCGGCATCAACATACTCTTCTGCATCAGGATCAATATGACCGATTGCAGAACGGATATACTGCTGAAATTCATCACTATACTTTCCCAAATCGTGTAATAGGCCAACAAGTTGACCACAAAATGGAAGTGATATGCTCGATGCAAATAATTTGGTGGTTTTTGCAACACTCAGAAGGTGTTCAATTACAGTTTGTTCCTGTTGATCAGCTTTTCTTTGGTGAGCAATGCAATTCATAAAATACCTTTTTAATTTATTTAATTAGGTAGGAGCAGTATACACCATTGAAAGTAATACCTTTTCTTATCAAATCCGACCTTAACATCGTTGGCATTTTCACTGCACAACACCGGATACTCTTCCTTAATCATCTCTACTGCTCCTATAATCCCACAATAAGCTCACCTCACCATACCACCCCTACCCTGACAACCGATGTCATACTACCGATAAATTTTCGTCATCCTATCAATTTCTTCTTTTACAAGTATTTTCAGTTCCTTTGGTTCGAGCACTTCGATATCAGCACCATAGCTGAGTATGATTTTGACTAGCTCTCTGAAATCGGCCACCGGAAAACAAAGCGTGAGACTGCCGTCCGGGTTGGGTGTGGATTGCTGTTGCGGATGCCAGATTTGTTCGCTTATTCGTGAAGAAATTTTAGAGTTAAAGCGCAGCATTACTTCGATGGAATCGACGCCCTGCATAATGCCGAAGTGCTGCCTGGTATATTCCTTGAGTTCCGGCAGATCGCTTGGCAGGGGGAGATTCTTTTCGGCGGGAGAGATACTTCTTATGCGGGAAAGAGCAAAATTTCGCAGGTTCATTTTGCTGCTGCACCAGGAAATGAGGTGCCAACTTCCCATATAGTGAATAACGTGCAGGGGATGGATGGTTCTTTCGGTGATGGTGTCGGTGTGAGGAGAATAATAGGTAATCCTGATGGATCTTTCGGCGAATAAGCTTTCAACCGTTTGCCGAAAGATGTCTCTATCCACCAGGGAGTATTCGATATTTTTAACTGAAACCCTGGCGCTGAGGCGTTCCAGGCAGGGTATGGATTTGTCCCCGGTCTTCATTGGTATCCGGTCGATCAATCGACAGAGCTGGTCTTTCAGTTCCTGATCGGGGATGGTCGAGGCAAGCCGGACGGCAAGGCTCAAGGCCAGAATATTGGATTCGTTAATCCACAATGAAGGGAGTTCGTAGGTATCGTCGGTATAGCAATAACCACGATGGCGAGGAATATATTGAAGCGGAACATCGAGACTGTTACGCATGAACTCGATATCTCTCTGGGCTGTTCGGCCGGAGAGTTCGAAGTTTTCGGCAATACTGCCGGCATTTGGAAATCGACCCGCTTTGATCTGGCCATGAAACCATAAAAAACGTTCATACTTCAAGCGATCAGACATAACAGCTCCAAATTATCAAGTTGCCGGTTTAATCCTTGCGATGCGAATTAACCATAATTATTTCTGATAGTTAGTCATTTCGGAAATATTAATTATATGAAAACGATTATATATGAGATAAAGGCCTGTTTCGATAACTCCAATGCAGTGATACTAAAAAGCCCGGATTAAAGCATGAAAAAATCGTGCAAAACCAGAACGCTAACATTTAAAATACAGGAATGTGCCAAAGCAAAATTTAAAGAAATGCTACCGATAGATCTCGCAAGAGAATGGAACTACTCGATTTGTCAGGACAACGAATTGATCCCGGGAGAGGGGCGAGAAATGACAATGAAGATTGATGGCGTCGTAAAAACTCTTCATCTGCGTCGTTGCTGCAAAATTTCTATCATTACGACGTACTCTAGTACGCCGAAATGATAGAAATTTTGCGTGCCTAGCATATGAAGCTTTTTACTTAGCTATCAAGATTAACTATTGGAAATAAAAAAGGATTTGGCGGAAGTGCATGGGATACGCACCTTTTGGCAATTTTGATGTCTGCCTTGATGATCCAATGCCCTGCAATGCCAGTAAATACAACACTCTACGGATTGTCAGCCTAAAAGTTGACTTAAAGTTTGCCGTAAGTTTTGATGGTTGTGTGTACCAGTTTGTGGCCAAATTTTTATGCTTGCCTATCTTCTATAACACGATAATTGAGAAAGAGAAAGGTAGTCATCATTTAAGCGCTGGTAGTCAATCCAACCTCTTTATGGTTGCACTGGTTCGTTATTTATTGTATTGACCTTTAAGCACTCGAACTTACAAGAAATAATAAAAATAAATATCAATTTTGGAAAAGAAATGCCAGCGCCGGGGTTCACTTACAAAGAAATTGTGGTCTCACCCTCCTATCAAAAAGAAGCTGATAGTTGGTCTAAAGTTGCTATCGTTTCAGCACTTATAGGTGCCGCTGGTATTGGTTATGAACCCAATTACACATTAGGACTCCATTGGATTTGGCTACTCCCCTCCTTGATTTTCGCAATCTCACTTTTTTATTCGGGACCCTTGATGACAATTTACACTATATTGACATCATTTCAGTCTGACCATGTCGTGTTCGAATACCCTGTAACCAGACCAGCGAGTTTAATGTACTTTATTTATCAGATACCTAAAAGGATTATAAATTTAGCAAACATTCTCGGTCCTGGCTTTGTTTCTTGGCATCTTTTAAAGTGGCTTGCTCAGGCGCTCTAGTTGAAAAGAAAACAGAATGTAAGCACCCTAATGATATGGCTAAATTAATCTCTGCATAGTTTAACAAGGCCACTGCCTTACCGCCATAAGGCTGTTAATCCGATTAACACCCCTGGTGAAACTCAGAGTATGTCCGTCAAATGTTTTTGTTTGTAATGCCTTATATAAGCCTTAGATAGTGTATTGCAGACATCCTTTGCAAAGTCTTCGACACATTCAATCGGTAGATTTTTAACAGAACCACAAAAGGCGTGAATGGTTTTAATGACTTTTGGTGCTGCATAATACCTTAAGAGTTCGGCTAATTCTTGAACAATAAATTTCTCTTGAGAATCTGGAAAACCTTCACTGGCGTTTAAAGTTATACAATCCCATGTGACATCTCCTCGGGTGGTGCGTGTACGAGCTATAACCATTGGGATATTCTCTCGCTTACATTCCTGATACCATCTTGATTCATCCTCTTTTGAAATTGTCCTCTGAGATAGAAATGTA
Source organism: uncultured delta proteobacterium (assembly GCA_963728385.1). Classification (GTDB taxonomy): domain Bacteria; phylum Desulfobacterota; class Desulfobulbia; order Desulfobulbales; family Desulfocapsaceae; genus Desulforhopalus_A. The sequence goes on along the minus strand of CAVSJK010000006.1, from coordinate 57,235 downwards.
ATGTTCATTTTATTTTCCTTTATCCAGAAATTAAGGTAGTAATTTGTGTCATTGTATGAATTTATATCAATCTGGTTATATAACAGCACGATAGATAAACATCAGGATTATTTCAACAAAAAATCTGAGACAGAATATCGTTAGGAGTGCGAAGGCAAGTTCCCCGTGTACGCCCCCTTTCTTGTCCTACAGTCTCCATTAAGTATCCAGCTCAAAGCAAACATCATTCAGCCGCCAGCCCTGCTTTACTATTGCTCTTGCCCTTCCTTTCTTCTTGTTCGCACAGGCGTACACTCAACGCCCTGACTCTATGCCCTGTCAATAAGGTATACCTTTCTGACGATACTGAAAGATGTGTCACAAAGGTCATGTTTTTAATTGTTGACAGTAATTCTAAAAAGGTCTATAAGATTTGTGACACTTAAAGCGCCACTTAATGACACCACAGGAGACATCATATGAACACATTCTTATATGGCAGGGTATCAACAGTAGATCAGGATGCAGGATTGCAGGAGAGCCAGCTTAAAGCTAGATACCCTGAAGGAATCTACAGGGAAGAGAAAAAGAGTGGTACAAGCACAAACGGGCGGGATGTTCTTCAACTGATTCTTGATATGATCGGACCTAATGACAAACTCATAGTATGGAAGCTGGACAGACTCGCCAGGAATATGGCTGACCTTTCAAACATCGTGGCATTATTGGAGGAGAAAGGAGCGAGCTTAGAAATACTTGATCAGGCCATTGATACGTCTACAGCCAGTGGTAAAGCCTTCTTGCAGATGCTTGGAGTTTTCGCAGAGTTTGAAACTAACCTCAGGAAAGAACGTCAGATGGCAGGTATTAACAATGCCAAGGCCAAAGGGAAGCACTTAGGTAGGAAAGCAATGCTTAATGCTGCTCAAAAGGCCGAGATACGGAAGAGTGACAAGAACCCTACTCAGCTTGCTCAGGAGTATGGAGTATCTAGGGCCACAATCTACAATGTCATGAAAGAAGCTTTAAATTGACCATAGAGAGGTGCTTGCTACTCACCTGTGCTAACTCAAGGGTAAGACAGAAAATCCACTGAGAGGCATTCTAGGGCCACTCCACCACCTATCATTTTAAAGGTGTCTCTCTAGTGGCTTAATTTTATCTCTCTATCATTATGTATCTGTTTTATCAATGCAGGACACTAAGAGTTACCACTCAAAGCAGAACATGCTCTAAAACACTCATAATGACACCACCACGGGCATTACACGTCAAGCACGTATCCATCACAGCTTTGGATGAAAATCAAATGAGAGACAATTTAAGGGCATTCCTGAGCTTACAGGACCATTCCTTCATTATCAAGTCACTCTTGGTGTCTACAACTGGATAATAATCTGCCTATAAAATCACATTAACTGCATGATATGACTGAGAATAAAATACGCTGAAAGCTCAGGATAAACGCTCTAAGTCACACTTTAAGCACATCACATTACGTCGCTATAACAATCACTTAGGTGATAATTGATATCTGACCATATCAGACAATTCACAACAATCAGAGCAACATTGTACATTATGACCACGCACTATTTGGACAGAGGGAGGAAAACATTAAGTGTAATACATTAAGTGTAAACTTAGAGTGTAATCATTAAGTCTGTCACCCAGAGTGTACACTTTAAGTCTGATACCCTGAGTGTTTTACTTCCCATGATCATGATAGAAGAGAGAGAACATTAAGTTTCACCATATGATTCTCTCCCTTATAAAGATGATAATATCCTTATCTACCTGAGTATACACTATAAGTCTGATAGCTTTGAGTATGAACCATTGTGTATCAAGGAGCTATGGTTCCCTTATTTCAATAAAGGGAGATGGGTATCGAGAAGTTTTCCACTGTGAGTTTGCTGAATGGGAAGACTACAGGGACTTACCACCTGACTCTGAGCCTGTCTTTTGTAGATATGATGAAGAGTACTTGGAAAGAAGATGATAACTCATACTTCTAGGAGAGAAGACTAATGAATGAAATAGTGCCTTTTGATTTTAAGAATAACGAGATTCGGACCTTAGAGATTAATGGAGTGCCATGGTTTGTAGCACTGGATGTCTGTGCCGCTCTAGGTATTAACAATACAACCAACGCAGTCAAGCCTATACCTGACAGACATAAAACCCTTTATCGGTTAAAGGGTATGCGTGGAAGTCGTGGAATTAATTGCGTTTCTGAGACAGGAGTATACCTATTGCTCACAATATCACAGAAGCGAGAAGCGAGAGAGTTCATGCTATGGGTATGCGAAGAGGTCCTTCCATCAATCAGGAAGACCGGATCATATTCAATCCCTGTTGTTGAACCAGTAGCCAAGGTTGACCATGAGTCAGCCCTTAAGATGTCCATCGACAAGTTATCTAGTACCATTGAGAACCTCGCTCGGACTGTCACTCCGGTTATTGAGTTTAAACCAGAGGTACAAAATGATGTTCCAGGGATTGCTGATGAAGACCTCATGCGGTCTGAGTGTTTGACTATGGTACAGAGTATTGCCAGTATCAGAGTCTGTCAGGCGCAGGACGTATGGAATGCAGCATACGCAAAACTTAACCGGGAGTGTCACTGTAATATCAAGTCTGTGAAATCAAAAGGTAAACACCCAACTATTATTGATGCTGTGGTGGCAACAGGGCGAATCGCAAAGCTGCACAAATTATCAAAGGACTTTCTATAAGTCAATAATCATTAGATAATTAGTCAGGAATACAACACCAATTCTTTTCCAGCTCAACAAGCGCCAGCTCCACAACTTCCTTCTTAGTCTTCCCTGTCTTCTCACATATTCTTTCCAGACTATCAGCAGCTTCAACCGAAAGCATGACCTGAAGTCGAACCATGCGAGGCCCTTCAGGGTCTTTCAAAGCTCTTTGTCTGTATCTTCTCTGCCGTTCTGCGTTCTTCTGTTTATCCATGACCACCTCCGTTATACTGTAACAATACATTCATGGTCACAATGGAGCAATAATGAAAAACTTTGGGGACAGTCTTTGAATCACACTTTCGTTACAGTGTAATGTTATTTACTCAATGTTCTGACTTTATGTTTGGCATTCACTGATGCAAAGAAAAAACGATGTCGTTATATTTCACGTATACGTTATAATATCAAATAGTTAGGATGGTTTTTGTCCTTGATATTGCCTCATTCAATCGTGTATAACTCTCTACGTATCATTACAGTGTAACGTATTCAAAAAAGAAAGGAGAAAGTAAGATGATTGTGAAGCATGAAGGGTATGAAGTGGAAGCAACAGAAGGGGATTGTGTATATACTTACAACGTTCTGACAAGTTGGGATTTCCTGAAACCTGAAGTTCAGACCTCAATCAAGAAACTCATAGCGGACATAGAGGCCAAGACCAAGGAACTCAAAGCCCTGATAGAAATGGCCCCGACAGATAACGGGTTCACTTCGATGGTAAGCACAAAGCAATTGATTGACTCAGGTATTGCAAAGATTATTGATGGTAATCTCCATCTCATTTAGGTGAAACACATTCGGAGGAGAGCTTAATGTATATACTTCAAGTTCTCCTCCGTTACAGTATAACGCTCTGAGCGCCCCGCTATGTGTCGATTATGAGTCAGGCAATATGATTCTGCGCGTTGCCTACAAAATGCAACACAGAGCAATCTGAAGCGTTTCTAGTTTAGTCCACTCAAATCAAGCCCATAGTCCAATCTCTGCATTTCATCATAGAGTACCTTCACATCATACCTGTTGCTGTAGACACTCATGGCAAGAGATTTTCTATCGTGACCCAATAACTCAGTTAAGACAGGCTCAGGTATCATGTTCTGCTTCAGATTATTGGCAAAGCTTTTACGCAATGAGTGAAAAACTTTACGAGGATCATTTGAGATAAATTCTCTATTGAAATTGCTGAACCAGTCAGTCCAGTTATGACTATAGCCTCTTGAGCCTCTGGTTAGCTCAGACCAGACACGTTCATGCTTCACACTGTCAACATATTGCAGGAACCCTAAGTCAATCAACTGAGGATGAACAGGCACAAGCCTTTTGCTATTCGGAGTTTTGACTTTCTTGTCATCCTTGGCGTTAACATCAAATATCCATATATCATTCTCTTTTCTGATATCTTCTTTGTAGAGCTGGCACACTTCGTCAGCCCTTAATCCACTGAAGAGAGAAACTAAAGGTATCCACCATCGAAACGGCTTCAGGCTATCCTTATTGTCTGACAATGCAGTGACCATTTTCTGAAGCTCTGAGTCTTCAAACGGAATCCGTGACTCTTCGTCCCTATCATCCTTTGGAAGCAGACTTTGAGCTGGATTCTTGGCAATATAATCGTTTATCTCAGCCCAACCTAATAATGTGCTCAGACTGGAAAAATGATTCCTGATAGTCTTCACACCCAATGTCTCAGGCACATTGAGAGCCAAGAGTTCATCAATGCTTTTCCCCTTATACTCAGGCATTATGTTTCTACGTGGAGGGAGCTTTACAGCTTTATTTAGACAGTCAACAAAGAGCTTTCTATTCAGAGATTTTACATCAGGATTGCCAATCATTTCCTGAAACAGCGCTAGTCTTGTTTGAAATTCCCTAAGTGACTTCATAGAGATATCTCTCTTTGCTTTTCTTTCATCGACATACATCTCAATCAAATCAGAAAAGGTAATAATCTCTTCCTCTGGCTCAGGAGTGCTCTGTGTGTCTGCTCTGTGTGTCTGCTCAGGGTGATAATATTCATCAGTGAATATTCCCATATCCCTATTAACATTTATCTGATGTATCTGGTCAATATGAGCAAGAGCTATATCCCTGCATAATGCTTTGTATTGGTAGGAGTCTTTGACAATCTCGACACCTTTGTACTGTAGAAACTCATCGAGCAGACTAGACACAGAATCATACCTGTTGTTTCCAAGCTCTTCAGTGATGGTTTCTATGTCTGGATCAAACTCTGCCCTGTCAGATATCCATATTGGCCCTTCGTCAGTCTCACAAAGAGATTGAGATGAACCTTGAGCAAGTCTTACTTCATCATCTTTCCTGAGTGTATACCCTATGTATTCCTCAATGAGTTTCTTGATGTGAAAATTTGTCAATGTTCCAGTCCTGATAGTTGTAAATAGCCGTTCGGTTTTAGCGGCCCACAAAATACCCAACCGTCTGGCACTGGTCAAGGACTTGGTTTTTAAAGAACGCTTGAACTCTTCCCTACCGAATAATGGCTTGATGTCTAGAGGAATCCTGATGCGGAAATAATATGTCTGATTGACTTTGTGCAAGTGAGCCATAGTTTAAACCTTAATCCGGTGTGTACCAGATTGTGGTCAAACTCTAAGCCGACTTTAGGCGAACAACAGAGCATAAACGAAAAAACGCCCTATGTTAGATACATAGAGCGCTTTGTATATCTCTTGGCGGAAGTGCATGGGAATCGAACCCACCTAACGAGCTATTAACCCGCTACACCGGATTTGAAGTCCGGGAGAGCCACCAGTGCCCTATCCACTTCCCCTGAATGGTGATAAAATGTGATAAAAAAGAGAGATTATACTAATAAGTGTTGACCTTGAAAACAACTATTTATTATATTGTGTCATTTTATCGGTGCAAATTCATGAAATTTCATGAACTGCATTGCGCTGATTCATTCTTGCCAACGCCGACTAGCGGGATATGTATCTTTATGAAATTTTCGGAAAACAAACGTGAATTTTCCCGGATACTAATCAAAAAAACCAATCAATACCAAAAATATGCAGTGTGAAAGACTCATCAAAATGATTAAGTCATGGTATATCCATGTCCGTGAAGAAACCATGGCTCCTGCCCGAATGGTATCTTTTATAGAAGATCATGCAGCCAGCTGTGACGTCTGTCGCCAGGACCCTGACCTCAAAGAAGAAATTAAAAAGATCACTGAACTGGTCTTACCGGAATCCAAAATTCCCAAAGCCGTCCGGATGAAAGACAGCGAGGATGAAGAGGAAGAGGAAGAGGAAGTTGAGTCGAATGACGAAATTGAGGAGGAAGACGAAGATGAAGAGGAGGAAGATTCTCAAGATGAAGACGTCGACGAAGATGACGAATTCGACCTTGACGATGATGATCTTTAAACCGAGAGAAATCCGGTCCTAAATCCAGTAGTGACCCTCAGGCGCATTATAAATGTGCCTGAAGGTAAAAAGATTGCCACTTCATCACCTCATTTCGACATTCCACTCTTTTAGTTTTTGAGTGATGAATGCATTGACGGCTTCGTGCTCCGCGTCACCTTTTCCTTCGACGATGATCGGCTCTCCAAAAGCGAAATGAGCAGTCTTCGCTGCATCCAGCCTGCCGAAGTCCTTGATTCTCTCGCCGTTTTGCCAACAATCCGTCTTTAGAGCCAAGGGAACAACCGGCACTCCTGCCTTTTTTGCCAATTTCACGCCAATAGAGCTCATCTGCTTCGCATCAAAAGTGTGAGACCTGGTTGTCTGGGGAAAGACAATAATAGAAATATCGCTACTCAGCCTATCCAGCCCTTCGCTCAAAACCGTTTTTAAATCCTGTCTTGGATTCGTCCGCGTAACCGCAATTGGATTTTGGGAACGCAGGACATGCTGAAATACAGGATAGGCAAGGAGCGCTTCCTTCACGATAAAGGTTACAGGTCTTATTGGCTGCACCATCACAGGCAGAATCAACGTTTCCATCATGCTCATATGATTTCCTATGATTACGACGGGACCTTTCACCTTCTCAAGATTATCGATTCCCGAAATTTCTATGCGGATGCCGGCCTGTTCCAGGCGCTGCATTACCGTGTAACTGCTTTCTATCCAATCTAAACTGTCGTAGCGATTCTTTTTGGCGAGTCTGCCGGCGCTGATGACAGTGCAAATAAGACGAAAATAGAAAACCAGGGAAGGAAACAGTGCCGGTTTTATGGTTTTTTCAGTCAAATAGTGAAAATTAGTATAGGGGATTTTATGCATGGATCGATCACCGAAAGTATAAATGATTAATATATTCACGATATCTTGCTTTTTAGTGTTTAGCAGTAGCACGAAAAACCTCTTTCTATCAAGAAGATTTATAAACCTCCCAGGCAGGTACTTTTCTTAAAGAGATTCATTGGTTGCCCTAAGCTGTTGTAACCATTCACCGGGAAAAGCATAAGCACGTATAACCTTGGACCTGTAAACGTTCAGGAAATAAGTGCGGTATGTTGACTGGGAAGTGTGTTACAATAGTTCGCAGACGAGAGCCCTGAGATCTCTTATCTTCGCGTTAAATCCAATTTTCTCAGGAAGCTCTTCTGCCTTGAACTATCGACTAGGTTTCTATAGTTATGATATTGCAGTGATAAAAGCTGCAGGGAGCTTACGGGGCCTGACTTTTATGACTTCCTTACAAACGAGACAGCTCGGCAATTATATAATCCTCGATCGGTTGGCAGTCGGCAGCACTACGGAACATTTCAGGGCCATGAGCAAGAATGTTCAGGCGGTCGAGAAACTTATCACCATCAAAAAACTCCTTCCCCATCTTGCCGGTAAACGCGACCTGATCAGCTCTTTTATTGCTGAAGCAAATCTTGCCGCTCTTCTTGATCATCCCAATATCGTTCAAATACATGAACTTGGCAAAGCGGAAGATATATATTTCATCGCAATGGAGTATCTTCAGGGAAAGGACTGCCGAAGTATCGTTGAAAGGGCGAAAGAAAAAAACATTCCCCTTGATCTCCAGCTTGCAATTTTTATTGTTTCCCGCATCTGTACGGGGTTGGATTATACCCACAAACTAAAGGATTTCCAGGGAAAAGATTTAAAGATAGTGCATCAGGACATCAGCCCTCAAACCATTTTCATCACCTATGATGGTGAGGTAAAAATCATTGATTTTGCCATTGCCGGGGCTGTCAGTCGAAATATCTATGCAAAGATGCAGATGGCTAAAGGCAAGATAGCATATATGTCTCCCGAGCAAGCCATGGGTAAGGTCGTAGATCATCGTTCCGATATTTTTTCCTGCGGCACTATTCTTTATGAGCTTATAACCGGAAAACCTCTGTTTTCAGGCGGTGCTGTTGATATTTTAACGAAAATCAAAGAGGCCGATTTTGTTCAACCGGAAGAGTTGCGAAATGATCTTCCCGAAAAACTGCTTCGGATTTTTGATCGAGCCCTGCAGAAAAAGCCGGAGGACCGTTATCAATCTTGCGGTAACATGCTCAATGACCTTGAAGAGTGTATACAACATGGTCCACTTTCAATGCAGCAGGAGCTTGCAAAATATATGCACACCCTTTTTGCAGAAGAGATAGCCAAAGAACAACGACATCTCCAACGACTTTCCGGAATCGGCGGTATCGAGTTCGATCGGGCGACACCTGTTCTCAGTGCGCAACCAACCGATATAAACGTCAAACAGGCCTTAATTGTCAGCAAACCAAATTTCGGCCCGGATGCCGTAAATCTAAATCGGATGCCGGTTCTGAAAAAATTATCACTTGCTCTGCTGGGTGTCTGCTTTTTGCTCGGTTTTGGACTCGTTGCTGTTATCAACCAAATAGACGCAGAGACTTCCATATCGCAGATCGCAGACAAAACCCAACCTGTCCAAGAAATAAAACGACGGGAAGTGTCCACAAAGACAGAGGAAACCGAGACATATCAAAAAGGCATGGCAGCTCTCATCGGCCGACGATTTAAAGAGGCAATTGCCTGTTTTGAGGAGCTTCGTTCCCTTGACCCGGAGACAAAAGATACAATTGCCCTTCCCTACACCGAAGCCCTTATTGGCTTGGCAAGGACCATAAACGAAACCGACCCCGAAAAAGCTATCGACCTTTATAAACAAGCTATTCAGCTTGACCCTAACCGAGCCCAGGCTTTTTTTCAGCTCGGAATGCTCTTTATGAAGCAAAAGAAGTATCCCGATGCAATTAAAAACTTTGAAAACGTCATTAAATTAAATCCCGAACTCCCGAACACATATTTTAATCTTGGCTATATCTATGCGATGTCGAAAAACTATACCAAGGCTGAAGAGATGTATATCCAGGCTGTTGAACTGAAGCCGTCCTACCAGGATGAAGCGCTGTACAATCTTGCCCTTGTTCAGAGTAAGCTTCATAAGGATAAAGAAACACTTGCCAACCTTTTGAAGGCCGTCCGGATCAACCCAAACAATACCTTGGCGCAGAACTACCTGAAGAAACTGAAAGGAGTTTCCGTGGAATGATGCCCCGCCTGCGCTTGAATCTTTTAATTATGTGTTGCCTGACGCTTCTCACCTGCGCCGGCTGCATAGACAAGATCGGACAGGACCTGCAAAGATCATTTAAATCGATCACAGAACAGACGAAAGTAGCACCCCATAAGGCAAAGGATGAAAAGTATGCCGGCGGCTACCACATGCATACGGTGAAATTGCCCAATGAAAGCATGTCAATCATTGCTGAATGGTTTACCGGTGACGCGATGAACTGGAAAGAGCTGGCGAAATGTAATCCAAAAATCAAACCCAACCGTATATTTCTGGGAGATACAATCAGGATTCCAAAAATCATGATGACCAGATGGGAACCGATCCCCCCGGAATTTGTGGCAAAGTATCAGCCCGAAACAAAGCGGAAACAAGGAAAAAGCTCTCCCCACACCGAGGTAAAACCAGCTCAGGCAAATCCTACGCCTCAAGAACTTCAAGCGGCACCCGAACCTGCCAAGGAAGAGATACCTGTACTCTTTGGCCCCAAAAATTACCCCAAGGAGTAAGTGGGTCAAGGAATAACGCCGGATGTCTGGGCGCCTTTGTCGTGGTTTACTTGTACCTGCACGGAGAGGTATTCTGGGGCATTGGTGGCCGCGATGATTGCCACCAGCGGTGAAGAATCCTTCGTCATGTTCTCTTTGATTCCTCAACTCACCTTGTCCCACACACCATCCGGTAAAAGCAAGCTTATCATTTGCCGCAAAAATGAAGATTGCCCTGATCCCTCCTGTTTGCTACTCAATTCTTACTTCCAAGGAAAGTTTCCGGCACAACTCCCTTCTGCTTTCTGATTCTCGCTGCTGTCTGTAAATTGCCCGACATTTATTACAATATTGGGATGATATTGACCATAAAAAATCATTGAAGTACGTCACAGGTCAGAAAACGCCCTTCTTAGCCCGTCTCCTTCAAAAGCGTATCGCGGAGAGCGCCTTCCGGTAATTCCAGCCGTTCTTTACGTTCAAAGCCAATTTCGTAGGAGGTATTGAGATGATCTTCATCAAGACGCGCCCCGACACCATAGAGGGCGGCCGCCACATGCTTGCACATTGAGGCCCAGTCAGGGCAGGAGCAGTCAAAACTGATCTCTTTCGGCGTCGGGAACAGTCCCTTGCTTTCGGCCAGAAAGATCTCGCCCAGTTCCTTGGAAAATTTGCCGGAAACAAGATCAGTCAACGAACGTAACTCGCCCTGGCACTGTTTTCTGATCTGGTCCCAGTTGGCCTTTTTCACCGGTGCTATGTTTATGACCACCTCATAGGGTTTGGCTCTGGTTCCCTGAACCAGGGCAGTCACCCGACCGCCCTTAATTTTAAGATCTAGAACAGCGCCATGGCGCACATAGCTCTTGCCCCGGCCGATGCGGTTGCTGTAATCGGCATAGCGCTCAAGGTTCCTGTTCCACGACTTGCCCCACCAGGTGCGCGCCAGAGCGCTGCCTTCGATAATGACCGGCTCGATACCCGGCATTTTCTTTTTGAGTTGTTTCAGCTTTTTCTCCGCCTTGACCTTTTTTTCGGCAGCCGTGACGTATTTCGGATATCCCCAAGAGCTCATGCCATCGTTCCTTATGTGTTCAATGTAAACAGCTCGAACAACTCCTCGTTACTCATCTCGGTAAGCCATTTTTCACCCGAAGCGGCAACCACCTCATCCGAAAGTTTTGCCTTCTCGACCAGCATCCGGTCGATTTTTTCCTCGATGGTACCCTGGGTCAGAAATTTATGTACCATAACATTTTTCTTCTGACCGATACGGAAGGCACGGTCGGTGGCCTGGTTCTCCACCGCCGGGTTCCACCAGCGGTCGAAGTGGATGACATGACTGGCCGCGGTAAGGGTCAAGCCGACGCCGCCCGCTTTGAGGGATAATACAAAAAAAGGCACATAGTCGCGACCTTGAAATATTTCGACCAGCTCTTTTCGTTTGCCGACCGGCACGCTGCCATGCAGGACTAAACCTTCGCGGTTGAAAATGGTGGTCAGAAACCGGGAAAGCGGCCCGGTCATCTCTTTAAACTGGGTAAACAACCAGTACCCGTTCCCGCTTTTCATGGATGGTTTCACAGATTTCCCGCAGCCGCTGGAACTTGCCGCTTTCCTGTTCATTATAACTGTCGAGCCCCAGATACTGCGACGGATGGTTACAGAGCTGCTTGAACTTGATGAGCGCTGACAGGATAAGCCCTTTTCGCTGGATGCCTTCCGTACGTTCCAAGGCCTCCCGGATGGTGGCAACCACTTCGCCATAGAGGACGGCCTGTTTTTTGCTCATGGCGGCCCAGGTTTTCATTTCCACCTTGTCCGGCAGGTCGGAGATAATCGACTTGTCGGTCTTCAAACGGCGGAGAATAAAAGGGCTGACCACACGGCGCAATCCAGCGTATCCATCGGGGTGGCTGGCTAATCGTTTCGTGAATTCTCCAAACTCTTTTGCGTTGCCAAGCAGGCCGGGGTTGATAAAGTCGAACAGGCTCCAGAGGTCGGACAACCGATTTTCCACCGGGGTACCGGTCATAATTATCCGGCCATCGGCGGCAAGGCTCTTTACCGCTTTAGTCTGCTTGGTGCCTGGATTTTTGATGGCCTGGGCCTCATCAAGGATGACATAGTTCCACGTATAATTATGAAGCCATTCATATCTCTGAGCCAGGGCATAGGTGGTGATGACCAGATCAAGGCCGTCAAGCTTTTCTTTCGGGAGTTCTGGAACCTTTTTCGGCTTATGGAAATCCGGGTGGGCGACAAAGAAGGAAAGCTTTGGGGCAAAGTTCTCAATTTCAGCGGACCAGTTGGCAAGCAGAGAGGCAGGGATGACCAGAAGCGAAGCTGCCATCTTTTTGGCTTTTCCGGCCCCTGTTTTGAGAGCGTCGAGAAAGGCCAGAATCTGCACGGTCTTGCCAAGGCCCATGTCATCGGCAAGACAGGCACCGAGCCTCATTTTGTGCAGAGAAAAAAGCCAGTTGAGTCCATCCTGCTGATAATGCCGCAGCCTGGCCGCAAAGGCCCGGCTGGTTTTGACCTTGGCGATGGACTCTGGTCGCTGCAGTTGTTCGAATACGGTGCGCAGCCACTCACCGTGAGAGACGCCGGCTGTATCTACAGCCTCGTCGCCCAGTAAATCTCTGGAATTCGCTGAGAGTCGCAGCGCATCGAGAAGAGTAATTCCCTCATCACCATGCAGCTCAGAGGCTTTTTCAAAGGCCTCCAGAGTCTGACGCAGTTTTTCAGGATCGACGGCCACCCATTTGTTTTTCAGAAAAGCCAGCCCCTCTGATTCACGCAGCAGCCGGCGGGCCTCCTCTTCCGAAATTTCTGTGTCCCCGATCATCAGCCGGGGGGAGAAGTCGAGTAGAGCATTCATACCGACCGTGGACGGAGGCTTTTCGCCGATGCTGACCTGCATGGTAACGGCGGCTGTCTTTTTCTTCCACCAGTTGGGGATACGGCAGAGCACACCCGCCTCTTCGTAGATCGGGATCTCCTGCAGAAAGACATACGCATCGCTGGATGACCAGGCTAACGGGTAAAACAACTCACCATTGTCGCGCAGGTTCGCCACCAATTCACTTCTCTTGGCTGCTTCATCAACGGTGACCAATAACCTGAGCAGTTTTTCGTTGTCGTCTTTGTACTCCTCCAGAGCGTATTTCAGGGGCAGATGCCTGGATTCGCCCGCCTCATTCAAGCGGGTGGGATAAGTGGCGAGAAAAGCAAACGGAGATTCATGATCTTTGTTTTCGACGAGGTGGAAGTAAATGCGGCCGGCTAGATGGACATCCGGACTGTACTCTCTGAGAAAATCAGCGACCGATCCGGTATGGGCACCGATTTTCCGGTAAAAGATCTCGTGCAGCCCTTCCCACAAGTTCGCAAGCGTTTCTGCAGAGAGGTATTCTCCACCGGTCACCAGAGGCGCGCACTCAAGCAGTCGTGCCCGTTCTTCATCAGCAAAGGGGATAACTACCGTGGTGCGCAGTTCCTCAAGATTCGGAGTGAGTTTGAGTTTTTTGATAAAAAGATTGGTGAATGTGCGCCAGAAAGTAAGTGATGGGGACAAAGGAATATGTACCGAACAAAATCCCAGAAAAAAGAGCCAACTGTCCGGTTCTTGAGTGAAACGGTCGAAGATTTGATCCTGCATCACCTGGCTTGGATGTTTGAGAAGACCATCTGCAGCAGGCGAAGCCCACTCAAGCTGAATGGAACTATCTGGCATCAATATGGCGGAAAGTTCGGCTCTTTGCTGCTTCATCTTTTACCGTGTCCCCAAAGTCGAGACAGGTGAACCTGCCCGAAATTCTTCAAGCTTATCTTCCTTTCGAATCATTCTCCCTGCCCCACCATTTTCTTTAAGCAAGTCAAGATAGTCCGCCCAGGCCTGCATCATTTTCCGGCGTTCCTGCAAAAATTCGGCATAGTTGTATGCCGCTCTGATGCTGTTACGTTCAACATGGGCCAGCTGCCGTTCAATGGCGTCCGGGCTCCACCCCTGTTCGTTCAACAGGGTGCTGGCCATGCTCCTGAAACCGTGGCCGCTCATCTCATCCTTGGCATAGCCCATGCGACGAAGAGCGGAAAGAATTGCGTTGCTGCTCATTGGCCTTAAGTTTGTTCTGGGGCTTGGAAAAACATAGCGGCCTTGCCCCGGTCAAGGGTTGAATTTCCCGGAGCACCGCCGTGGCCTGTAGGGATAAAGGCACAATATGCTGGAGACCCCCTTTCATCTTTCCGGAGGGAATCCGCCATTCGGCTTCTTCAAAATTTATCTCCGACCATTCCGCATGACGCAACTCACCTGGCCGGACAAATACCAGCGGCGCAAGCTGCAGGGCGCAACGAGTAACAATGCTGCCTATGTAGTCGTCGATGGAGCGTAGGAGTCCGGCGATTTCCCCGGGATCAGTGATTGTCGCCATATGCTTGGCGTCCGCAGGTGGAATGGCCCCGCGCAAGTCGTTTGCTGGATCACGCTCGGCTCTGCCGGTTGCCACGGCATAGCGAAAAACCCGGCTACAGTTCTGTAGCGTCCGGTGAGCTGTTTCCAGAATCCCCTTGGCTTCAATTCTCCGTAACGCTGAGAGCAGTTCGGCTGCGGTTATCTCTTTTATCGGGCGGTCCCCTAGCCAGGGGAAAATGTAGAGTTCGAGCCGTCTGATGATTTTTCCGGAATGACTCTGTGCCCAAGAGGAAAAAAATTTAGCATGCCATTCCCTGGCAATCACTTCAAAGGTTTCCGACTCTTCGGTTACGGCAGCTTTCTGGGCCTTTCTGGTATCGCTGGGATCAATGCCGCTTGCCAGCAATGCCTTAGCCTGGTCTCGTTTCTGACGGGCTTCCGCAAGTGAAATATCCGGGTAGGCACCAAAAGATATATTTTTCTCTTCGCCGTCGAAGCGGTATTTGAGGTTCCAGAGTTTTCCACCCGCAGGGGTGACCAAGAGAAAAAGGCCCCCACCATCATAGAGTTTTTGGGGCTTTTTTTTCGGCTTGACTGTTCTGACTTTGGTATCGGTAAGAGGCGCAATCCGTTTCGGCATGGGGGTTCCTCCACTTTTGGGGGCTTCCATTTTCCCTTAGGGGCTTTTTGTCTTCAAAAAGGCCCCCAAAGCCTTCGGATTTTATCATATCATGATGAATTCTGCTGGACAACGCAAAAAGGAAAAGGCCTGATTTCTCAGGCCTTTTTAGACAGTATCGGACGATACTGGAGTGTGCAATGGTGGCGATGCAGGGAATTGAACCCCGGACACTACGGATATGAGCCGTATGCTCTAACCATCTGAGCTACATCGCCATAAGATAAGGCGAAGAAAATTACCTTATTACTTTTTCTCTGTCAATATCTTTCAAGCATTAATTATTAAAATGATCTCGTAAAACACAAAAAGGTCCCGATTACGAGACCTTTTTGTTACTACTCAAATTTTCCAATCAAACGAAGGTTGGAATTTTTTTACATCATTCCGCCCATGCCACCCATGCCGCCCATACCGCCCATGCCTGGAGGCATTCCGCCACCTGCTGCACCAGCTTCCTCAGGGGCATCAGCAATCACGCACTCAGTAGTCAGCAGCATACCGGAAACGGATGCGGCATTCTGTAATGCGGTTCTGGTAACTTTTGCAGGATCGATAACACCGGCGTTGATCAGGTCTTCATACTCCTCAGTGGCAGCATTGAAACCATTTGCTCCTGTAAGGGTCTTAACATGCTCAACGATTACAGATCCTTCACGGCCCGCATTGTTGGCAATCTGACGAATAGGCTCTTCAAGAGCACGAAGGAGAATATTCTTCCCGGCAACCTGCTCGCCATGTAAGTCAAGTTTTGCCAACGCGTTGAGACAACGAATGTAGGCAACACCACCGCCGGGAACAACACCTTCCTCAACGGCCGCACGAGTTGCATTAAGAGCATCCTCAACACGAGCTTTTTTCTCTTTCATCTCAATCTCAGTAGCGGCACCAACATTGATGACGGCAACACCACCAATCAGTTTGGCAAGTCGCTCCTGAAGTTTTTCACGATCGTAATCAGAGGTCGTGTCTTCAATTTGGGTACGAATCTGCTTGACGCGGGCAGCGAGCTTATCTTTTTCACCGGCACCATCTATGATGGTGGTGTTATCTTTATCTACAACGATACGCTTGCAGGTACCGAGATCATTGACGGTCACGTTCTCAAGCTTGATTCCCAGATCTTCGGTGATAACCTGGCCGCCGGTAAGGACAGCGATGTCTTCCAGCATTGCTTTACGACGATCACCAAAACCGGGAGCCTTGACGGCAGCTACGTTCAGGGTTCCACGTAGTTTGTTGACAACCAAAGTAGCGAGAGCTTCACCGTCCACATCTTCGGCAATGATGAACAGGCCCTTACCCATTTTGGCAACAGACTCAAGAACCGGCAGAAGATCCTTCATGCTGGAGACCTTCTTCTCAACAAGGAGAATGTAGGGATCATCCATGCTTACTTCCATCCGATCCGGATCGGTTACAAAATATGGGGAGAGATAGCCGCGATCAAACTGCATACCTTCAACGACATCGAGGCTGGTGTCCATTGATTTAGCTTCTTCAACGGTAATAACACCCTCTTTTCCAACTTTGTCCATGGCCTCGGCTATGATAGTACCGATGGTCTCATCGCTGTTGGCGGAGATAGTTCCAACCTGAGCGATCTCTTTCTGCTCTTTGGTCGGAGTGGCAATTTTGGCTAATTCGGCAACAACAACTTCGACACCTTTATCGATGCCGCGTTTGATTTCCATCGGATTGCCGCCGGCAGCCACCAGTTTGACGCCTTCTCTGTATATTGCCTGAGCAAGAACAGTTGCGGTTGTGGTACCGTCACCGGCAACATCGGAAGTTTTTGAAGCGACTTCCTTAACCATCTGAGCGCCCATGTTTTCAAACTTATCCTTCACCTCGATCTCTTTTGCCACGGTCACACCATCTTTTGTGATGGTGGGTGCACCGAAGGATTTCTCAATCAGTACGTTACGACCTTTAGGACCGAGAGTTACCTTCACTGCATCTGCGAGTATATTTACTCCAGCGAGGATAGATTCACGGGCTTTGACTCCATATTTCAATTCTTTTCCAGCCATTATTTTTTCTCCCTTTTTCTACGAGATATTTATTTAATCTGTGCAACTAAATGTATCTAAAACCAAATGCTTTCAGAATAGAAAATAGCTATTTTATTCAACAACTCCAAGGACATCGTCTTCCCGCATAATAAGGTAATCTTCCCCGTCAATCTTCACATCGGTACCGCCGTATTTTGAAAACAGTACTCGATCACCGGCTTTTACCTGTAAGGCGACTCTTTCGCCTTTGTCATTTGTCTTACCCGGTCCTACTGCTATAACTTCTCCCTCCGCCGGTTTTTCCTTGGCGCTATCCGGGATAATGATACCACCTGCGGTCTTTTCTTCTTCAGCGAGTCTTTTCACCAAAAGACGATCATTCAATGGACGAATTTTCATTACTACCTCCTAACAGTACAAATTGATTGTTTCGAAAAAAAGGGCCCATCGATTAAATGTTTACATGGAATCCCAATGTCATACGCTGCCTGGTTATCAGGCACGTGTATCAAACTGCGCAAGAATATAGGGTTTGAATTTTAAAAATCAAGGGCGATGATTAAAAAAAAAGAGAGGGGTTCGACAGCCTTGACACCACAAGGTAAGGCTGCCGAATTATTGGAATTTTGTTCGTTAAGCTACGCGAATAACCCAGCGAAATGGATCTTTCTCCCGACCATTCTGAATGGCCTGCAACTCCTTATATAATCTCCTGGACAACTCACCGCTCCTGCCCTTGTTAATTACATAACTGTTGTCTTTATAGAGGAATTCTCCAACCGGGGATATGACTGCAGCAGTTCCCGTTCCGAACACTTCCTGCAACCGGCCACCTTCATTGGCTTCGAGGATTTCATCAACCGTAATCGCTCTCTCAACCACATCCACGCCCCAGCTGGAGGCGAGCTTAAGCACCGAATCCCTGGTGATTCCTCCGAGAATCGATCCTTCCAGCGGCGGGGTTATCAACCGGTCGTCAATTTTAAAGAAGATATTACTCGTTCCCACCTCTTCTATATATTTGTGTTCACAGGCATCCAGCCACAATACCTGGGTACAGCCCGCTTTTTTGGCAATCTCGGACATATAAAGGGAAGCTGCATAGTTGCCTGCGGTCTTTACATTACCGACGCCCCCTTTTACGGCCCGAACATACTCATCACTGATATATATCTTGGTGGGGTTGAATCCTTCTGCGTAATAGGCGCCGACCGGGCACAAAATAATATAAAAATAATAGACGCCGGCCGGTTTCACCCCGAGGGCGGGTTCGGCTGCGATCATGGTGGGCCGGATATAGAGAGTCGCACCTTCTTTTCTTGGCGCCCATTCTCTTTCCAGATAAATTAAGGCCTTGAGAACCTTGACCATTTTATCGGCCGGAATTCGCGGCATACACATCCGCACGGCAGAACTGTTCATCCGCTCAAAATTATCTTTGGGCCGAAACAGAAATACCTGATCATCCTTGCCCCGATATGCTTTGAGACCTTCAAAAATTGCCTGGCCATAATGGAAAACCATTGAAGCCGGATCCATTGAAAAATTATGGTATGGACAGATTTTACTGTCATGCCAGCCCGATTCGCGGTCCCATTTCATCATGAACATATGGTCTGTAAAATGAACGCCAAAACCAAGGTGGTCCGGGGATGGCTTCTCCTTCAGCCTATCCGCGCTCACTTTTTCCAGTGCAACTTCAAGATCTTCCCACATTCTCCCATTCTCCTCAAAACAACTTATTTTTCATTGCTTAATCCGATGAAGGATATATACTTTTTTCGCAACCTGAGAAATCAGGCCGCTGCAGCGCATTCCTGTTGAAACTCAGCAGAATACCTCAGCTACCGGTTCAATTGCAACTCAATTTCATGTACTTCGCTCCCGCCCGATTAACGAAAATTACGAAGAAAATGCACCGATGAGTGACTCCCAGTCAACGCTTCAATATAAAAATCAGCCGCCCAGCCCCGCAGGTCTAAATTATTTCCTTTTGGTCTTCGTTATTTCGATTTTTTTCTTTGGCCGCATACTCTGGCCATTCTGGTCCACGCTGGTACTGTCATTTCTGTTGACCAATCTCTTTCGGCCTATTTACAGTTATGCCAGCAGAAAGCT
This sequence comes from uncultured delta proteobacterium, assembly GCA_963728385.1. Classification (GTDB taxonomy): domain Bacteria; phylum Desulfobacterota; class Desulfobulbia; order Desulfobulbales; family Desulfocapsaceae; genus Desulforhopalus_A. The sequence continues at coordinate 38,240 of CAVSJK010000006.1, read as the reverse complement.
GCCTGATTCGGTCGCCTCGGGACTCACCTGTTTACTGATAATTGCCATCGTCATCATACCTTTGGTGTTTTTTGTCTTCGCCCTTACCGACGAAGCCCTTAATCTATACAGTTGGGGAAGAGACAGCCGCGTTGGCCTGAAACTTCAGACATTTCTTCAGGAGAGTCCGTTTATTCTGCAGATTCAACAGCAATTACAGGAAGTTGGATTCAGATTCAATCCTTCCCAGATCACGGATGCATTTTCATATCTGGTTAAAAACGGCGGGCTTTTCCTCTATAGCCAGGCGAGTGAATGGGCGGCCAACATCGTGCAGTTCCTGTTTCTCTTTTTTATCATGATCCTGGTTATCTTTTTCCTGCTGATAGATCAACCCAAACTCATTAACTACATGATTCGGCTCTCTCCCCTCCCCGAGGACGAAAATCATCTGCTGATCAATAAATTTCATGAAATCGCCAACGCGATCCTTAAGGGAAATGGTATCTGCGGGTTGATACAAGGAATATTGGGCGGCGCCCTCTTTTCTATACTGGAACTCAATTCCCCACTGCTCTGGGGAGCTATTATGGCAATTCTCGCTTTCCTGCCGATCTTCGGAATAGGACTGGTCATGATTCCGACTGCTTTATATTTAGCGATCAGCAACCGGTTAAATGAAGGTATATTTCTCTTTATTTTTTATATCATTCTTTCAGGCTCCGTCGAGTATTTCGTCAAACCCAAAATGGTCGGTACCCAGGTAAAAATGCATACACTCCTGGTGTTTCTCTCGATCATCGGAGGTTTAAGCGTCTATGGAATTCTGGGCATCATTTACGGCCCGTTGATTATTACCGCTTTTTTGACCCTCTCGGAAATCTATCTCAAAAGATATGATCAACGAATCCAGCGAATGTAGTTGTTTGTCTGGACACCATCCGCCCGGAAACGAAGATTGAAAAAAGCTGGTTCTTCTTAGGAATCAGGTAAAATCAATGGGAATAACATCCCAGCATGTGACCATTTCCCTCGATCTGGTAACGATCCTGGCTTTGGCATCCTGAGAGACGAGAATGCCCAGTACATTCTGCAACTTGTGGCAGAGATAATACAAGGATCGGTGACGCGTGCCGACGCTTTCCACCAGCTCAACCTGTCGCCTTACAGCCTCGGGGTCCAGGGCCAGAGCAACAGCTCCGCCCATTTCCATCGTTCCCTGAATGATGCCGCCAAAACCGATCAATTCCAAACCTTCGGTGGTCACTACAGCGCCATCGACCCCGGTCAGCCGGGCGATAAACCGGGCAAATTTAAATACCCGCTCATCCAGCTGGGCCAGCTCTTCTGTTTGCAGGGACACATAATCCTTCCAGCCGGCTTTATACGTTGCCCCATAGAGTCTGCCGCAATTTCGAGCCAGAATCTCCATGATCTGCAGGACGATTTTTCTCAACTGATTTCTGGCTCCATCTTCGGCAAAACGATATTTAAGATCGATATATGGATTATCGTGAGAAATGAAGTCCTCCATACCGGCAGGAAAAGAGATAATCGTTCCTCCATGCCCGGAGCGTCGCATCGTACTGATAAGATGTTTAAAAAACTGCAGATACAAAGTAGGAACAAAATCGGAATCTATTTGCGCCCACTCGTTTTTTATGTCTTCACGATTTCGCTCATGCAGCATGGCAAGCTGATCACGAACCCGGCCGAACCTCTCGGCCACCCATTGCGACTGAAAAACATTAGTCGAAGGGGAAATAATATTGCCGCCCGTTAACTGGGCAAGGATATCCAGACCACGACAGACAATCAGCCGGCCTGAACCCACCACATTGATACCAAGAGCCGACGGCAGGGGAGTTGCCTGTTTGCTGCCGCCGTGAATAACATGCATCCATTTGGATCCGGAATGTATCAAGCCCCAGATCTGCAGCCCTTCCGGGGGCTTATAGCGTATGCCGATAAGCGAGTTGTTGTAATCGGTGGCTGGACCAATTTTTAACAGTTCGTATTCGTTGTACGGCCTTGGTTCGGAAAAGGTCAGGATAAACAGCCCCTTCGATTCGCAACGACCATCGCCGACAATGTCTTCAGGTTCACAGAGCATTATCCTGAACCGAAGGCCGCGGGCTTCCTCCTGCATCTGGCTAACCTGATAGCAGGTGGAAATGAGTTCTTCCAGAACATCAAACTCCGGTAGCTTTCTAAAGCCTTCACCCCCGCTGTCCGCACCAGGACTACCAAGTCGCCAGAGGGCGAGGAGTTCAAGAACCAGGTCTTTTGGATACTTATGAACCATAGGGCAGGGTACGAAGTAAAGTAACTAGTGTTGTCAATTTCCATTGCTCATGGAAATTAGCGGAATATTGAGGGAGGACCTTACAACCTGATCAACGCGTTCTTGAAGCTTTTCAAGCTCCTTTGATGCTGATCCAACTGTACATCAACTCTCTTCTGGAAATTATAAGGGATTACAGGGAACAAGAAAACAAATTTGTTGAGGAATTCACCTTTCGCACTCTCTAAGAGCAACGAAGATTCAGGAGAAAAGTCCGTTTCCGGATGGACACTCGTTCACTTCAGCGGCTGTCCGTAGGAGTCCTGGCCAAGCAAATGAATAGCATTATTACCGCCAAATAATTGCAGAAAGCTGTTATCAGCCAGATTGCATCGAAATCCCCGGCATGTCCTGGGCCGGTAGTGATACAATTTACAATAGTATTTATCATTGCGGTGCTCGAGAAAAATACACCCTTTATCGTCGGGGTGTATCATATAGACCTTACCTCTACTCCTCGCTTCGGCAGTTGCCGCATCAAGACCTAATACGCGGATGGCGGCCATACTTACATCCACGCCGACGTGACCACCCATCTTCTTTATGAAATCCACCTCATCAGGATGCAGCACGATCTTTCTGTACCTCTTGCAGCAGGTTCCGCATTGGCGGCACTCATCAAAAATCGTCTTCAAAGCATCTTTATCGATATGATTTCCCGTCATTTTTAGTCTCTTATCACAATGTCCAATAATTTCGTAATGGATGATTTTTAAGAAGCTGGTTGGCGCGTTCCGAAAAACACACGCCGATTTTGTCCTGCCGCAAAGTAAAAAGGCTCTCTAAAGTTGTCAGGACGGAGGCTTCCAAAGAAATCGGATTATATCCGCCTTCAAGTACCATAAGCAACCTGTCTCCGCAGGCCTCATGGGCATATTGTTTCAGCATTGCCGTAATCAGGCCGTACCATTCAGTGGAGAGAAGAGTGGAGCTGATAGTCTCGTCCTTATGGGCATCATAGCCGGCGGAAACCAGGATTATCTGGGGCAGGTATTGCTCCACCACACTCTGTAGTATTCGGCCGAGCAAAAAAGTATACTCCATATCACCAAACTGCGAAAACACCGGAATATTAATGGTATACCCTTCTCCCTGTCCTGTCCCGACCTCCGTCATCTCTCCGGAAAATGGAAAAATTCCACGCTGATGCAAAGAGAGGAACAGGACCTCGTCGGTTTCGAAAAAGACTTCCTGAGTGCCGTTGCCGTGATGCGCATCAAAATCGACAATAAGTATTCGGTTCAAATGATATTTTCTGCGCAGATATTGGGCGGTAATACAGACATTATTGAAAATGCAGAAGCCCATCCCGCGGCCCGGCTCGGCGTGATGACCGGGAGGCCGGACCATGGCAAAGCCGGAATCGATCTCCCCCGCCATAAGCCGATCGGCAATTTCGAGACAACCGCCTGCCGCAAGTTCGGCGATATGAAACGAGCGCTCCATCAGGTAGGTATCACAGTCGTACGAATATGGATCAGGCCGCAGGATATGCTCCCGTAACTGCTGTAAATAGAAGGGAGAATGCACCGCCTCTATATCAGATGTTTGAGCAATTCTTGCCGGATACATCTCACAGCTATTCGCAAATCTCTTCCTGACAATCGTGGCCAGCTTTCTGATGCGCTGAGGATTTTCCAGTGACGGCCGGGAGATTGCATGATCAAGGTACCGCTCGTCAACAAGCAAGCCCACCCTACTCTTCATAATGATAATGATACATCTGGGTTTTTGTGAATTTGGCTGCGTCAAGCCTGAACAGATGCCCCACCCGCTGAACCCGGTAGTCATCGTACGTCAACGAATCGATAAGCTCAAAACCAAGTTTTTGCAGACATCGTTGTTGAGCCCGATTGTTAATATCGGTATACATTTCCACACACTGGAGTTTCATTCTGGTAAAAAGGTAAATAATTGCATATTTTTGCGCTTCCGTGCCGTACCCTTTATTGCGCATTTCAAATTCCGATATTTTCAAGGCCATTATCGCGCAGCTTTTCCGTTCGGCACGAAGCCAATAATGCAATGTTCCTATGGGCCTTTCATCTCTCAGTTCAATAAGAAAGACCCGGTTTTCCTCGTTCCAGTAGGTTCCTGAAAGAATATGTCCCAGGGCTTTTCGTTCATCGATCCGATCGGGGCTGAGATACTTCCCATGGGCAGTCTCGCTATGGCTCCAGGCAAGAAAGAGCGGCAGGTCTTTCTCCTCGATTCGCCGCAGCTTCAGGCGTGGAGTCAATAGCTTATCACCAAAAATCATCGGCATGGACTTGCTCCCCGGAAAAGTTCAAATCGACACCTGTCCGGGGAAAATAAAATTTAGAGATTCTGAACCGCATCCTGGAGGTGTTTATTCGAGCCAACCAGCCGGTCAAGGGCGCTGACTGTCTCTGTCAGCGACTGGTTTACAAGCCCTATGGACTGCTGATTCTCCTTAGAAGAGACTGTGACATTTTCAATCTCGGTCATGACATTTTGCCCATAGGCACAGAGATCTTTCGATTTTTGGCTGAGGTTATCCACAGACCTGGAAATGGTGCCGATACCCTTTGAAATCGTCTCCATTGAAACGAGTGCTGTGTTAATAACCTTGCCGCCGTCATCCAGCATAGCCATTCCTGCCTGCATGGCGTTTATGGTCTGCAGAGAATCTTTTTCCACCTGTTTGACGATATTGGAGATATCGATCGCCGACTTGGAACTGTTTTCGGCGAGTTTGCGCACCTCATCGGCCACGACGGCAAAGCCGCGCCCGGCATCGCCGGCCCTCGCCGCCTCTATTGCGGCATTAAAGGCCAGAAGGTTGGTTTTCGAGGCGATATCCTTGATGATGTCAACGAATCCTGAGATCTTCTCCAGCTCACTTACCAGCCCGCTGACCATCTCATTGTTTTTCTGCATGGTGTTGTTTATTTCGACAAGTTTCTGTTCCGCATTTTTACCAGCCGCTTTGCCCGTCTCGGCTTCTCTGGACAGATCGGAGGTGAGCTGGTTGGATTCGCTGGACAGATTGAGCATTTCCGAGGAATTGGCGACCATATCCTTGACTATCTTCAGGGAACCGACCAGTGTTTTCGCCTCTTCGTCGATGAGAGCGTTCATCTCATCGACCTTAAGGTTGGCCTGAACCATCTGTCGCTTGGATTCATTGACCAGACTATCGACATCGTTCACCGCGTCACTGATAAGTTTTTCCACCGCTTTTTCGGCGGTCACGTCGGTGATATATTCTAGGGCGCCCTTGATATTTCCCTTGGCGTCTTTTATCGGCGAAGCGGTATATTTTACCGGCATAACCTTTCCGTTCGGATTGGCGGTCGCCTGTTCATGGACAACACTGTCGGTTCGCATCGCCTGGCTGCAGGCACATCGATCCGTGCGGCAATGATCGGTTTTGAATAGATCATAGCACTTCCTGCCGATTGCCTCATCCGGAGTCGATCCCAGCACCGCCGCCCCCGCAGGGTTCATAAAGGTGATGTTGTAATCGATATCGATGGACATGATCGGCGTCGGGATAGTGTTGAGATTTTCTATCTTCTCCTCCGCCGCCTGCTTCTGCTTCGATTCTTCCGTCATATCAAGGACATATTCAAGCGCTCCTTTAATATTGCCCTTGGCATCCTTGATCGGCGCCCCTGTATATTTGATGGGAATGATAACTCCCTCCGCAGGCCGGGCAATAGTTGCCTCGGTCACCACGGAATCAGTTTTCATTGCTCTGCCGCAGGCGCATTTCTCCGTCCTGCAATGTGGAGTTTTAAATAGATCATAGCATTTTTTGCCAATCACCTCATCAGGGGTCGAGCCCACAACGGCTGCCCCTGCCGGATTCATGAAAGTGATATTGAAATCCGTATCAATGGAGAGAATCGGGGTCGGAATGGTATTAAGGTTTTCTATCTTTTCCTCCGCGGCCTGCTTCTGCCTGTTCTCCTCCGTCATATCGAGAACATACTCAAGCGCTCCCTTGACATTCCCCTTGGCATCCTTGATCGGAGCCCCGGTATATTTGATCGGAATAATGACCCCATCCGCCGGCCGGGCTATAGTTTGTGCGGATACTACGGCATCGGTTCTCATCGCCCGGCCGCAGGCGCATTTCTCCGTCCTGCAGTGGGGAGTTTTAAACAAGTCAAAGCATTTCCTGCCGACCACTTCATCCGGTGTTGAACCGACTACCGATGCACCGGCCGGATTGATAAAAGTGATGGTGAATTCGGTATCGATCGCCAGAACGGGTGTCGGCAGGGTGTTGAGATTTTCTATTTTCTCATCAGCCATCTGCTTCTGTTTGGTTTCCTCCGTCATATCGAGGATATATTCGAGAGCACCCTTAACATTGCCTTTAGCGTCCTTGATCGGTGCTCCGGTGTATTTAATCGGGATGATAACCCCATCCTGCGGTCTGGCAATCGTTTGTTCCGTCACCACGGAATCTGTTTTCATGGCCCGTGCGCAAGCACATCTTTCCGTCTTGCAATGCGGAGTTTTGAACAGATTGTAGCATTTTTTGCCGATCACTTCGTCAACTGTCAGACCCGCTACGGCCGCTCCCGATGGATTCATGAAAGTAATCGTGAACTTGGTATCGATCTCCATAATCGGGGTGGGAATAACATCGAGATCGGTGGACAATTGCCGTAATCGGGCCTGGGTCTGTTTCAGGTGACTGATATCGTCCAATTTCACAAAGGTGCTGCTGCGGCCATGCATCGGCGCGGCTTTGCTGGTAAAAAATGTCAATTTGTTCTTAGCATCCTGATGGATTACCTCGGCAGTTACGGCCTTGCCGATTCTTCTGGATTTGTCGACGGGGCAATCCTTGGTTCCGCAGAGCTGACTGGGACAAACCTCTTCACAGGTCATTTGATTGAGTACGGCATCGCCGGTAAGATTGAATCGATCGAAAAAGGTTTGATTCGCCCAGGTGATGATCTTCTTCTCATCGACGATATAGCTCGGTTCCATGAGGAGATTCAAACACGATACATCCTGCCCACCAATCTTTTCTTTTTCTGCATTCTCCATTACTTACCTCTTAAAAAATCATTGTTGGCACAATTTAAGCCATTAATAAAGTGTGATGATCTCGTAAAAACCTTAAACCAGAGATGGCTAAGTAAAAAACTTCAGATTCGAGGCGCGCAAATTTTCAATCATTTCGACGTACAAGAGGTACTTCGAAATGATTGAAAATTTGTGGCAACGAAGAAGGTTAAGAGTTTTTACGACGCCATCAAATGTAAATTATTCCTCAAACCGCAGCCACGTCCAGGTGGTTACGGATTAAGTTATGAATGTTTACAACCAGAACATGTTCTCTACTGCCGACGCCCGCTTCAAAGGCTATCAGTCTTTCAAGGGTATCCTTTTTATCTGCCAGTTCAGGCTTGAGCGATGAGGTATTCTGATACTGCTCCTGCTTGTAGATTGTGACAATACCGTCTACCTCGAGTGCCAGCGTCTGGGAATCCGTCCTGCATATTATGAGTTTTTGCTCCTCCGGTTGAGACTTGTCTTTTTTAAAGCCGAAGAATTCTCTTAGATTGACCACCGGTACAATCAGCCCACGCAGATTAATGAGGCTGTAACTGTAGCCACTGCCGCCCGGAACTCCGAGCACTCCCTCTTTTTCAATGATCTCCTGAACATCTTTCAACTGAACCGCCATTTTCCGGCCGACACTGAAGACCAGATAGCAATTTTCGGTGAGAATATGATGGGCCCCCACGACAGGGGCACTGTTCGCGCTCTCAACTTCTTCCACCTGGCAGCTCAATCGGCCCATAGCTCTCAGTTCTTCCATACGATTGCAAACCAGATTCTCCATGTCCAGCAGCATGATGTTATGCCCCGCCTCTTTCTGGTAGACACCTGAGACGGCAGCATTTTTGCAGAGGTTCAGAGGCATGATTTCATTTTCCCTGATTGTCTCGATCATGGTCACTTCCTCCACGACAATACCAATGGCGCATTTATCATCGGACAGAATGAGAATCCTTGAATTTTCCCCCAGATGCATTTCGCCTGAAATGCCGGTACCGCTCAAAATTCTTTTGGCACTTAATACAGGAATTTTTCGCCCTCTGAGCGTCAGGACTCCGTCGATATCACCATGTTTGAAAATATCCTCAAGAGAACCATTGAAAGTCAGATTTTCTCTATCGATTTTATCTTGATACAGATGTTTATCGGCATCGAAAAAGGTTATTTCCCTGGTACATTCGACAGGAACGCCGAATGATTGTCCGGAAAATTTGAAAATCACATAACGAAGATATTTGATTTCCTGGTTCTCGGTAGTATCTTGCGAGGGCTCCTCAACAATCTCCCGATGAAGGGACTTTCTTAAAAAAAGATTTTTTATATCAAGTACTTCTACTGTCCTTCCATCATTTTTCGCTTGAACAAGAGCCGATATTATTTTATCTTCAGTCTGAAGAACGTCATCGATATCCCGGACATCAGCCGCCCTGGCAGCAAAAACCTCTTTAATTTCGTCAAAAAGCAAGCCATACCGGCGATGACGGAGGTTGACTACAGCCACCATGGCTCCTTTGTCATACTCCTGCTGAACGAGTCCAAGCCGTTTCTTCACATTAATGATCGGAATTGCCTCATCCCGAAGATGCATAATTCCCTCGACAAAATCCAAAGTAGCCGGAAGCGGCCGAATCATGCCGGTTATCGGTGTTGCTTCGGTAACGCTTTCCGTTCGGAGCGCGATCTCCAGCCCCTGTGACTTATCGAGTAAAAAAGACGCAAATAACTGATCCTGTGCCATGGCAATTCTCATTAGTACCTTAGAAATTCTTTTCCGGCTTTTTAGTACCTTAGAAATTCATTTCTTGTTTTTTAGAATGAATTACGTGAAGGTACTTATCCCCCTGCTTTGCGGGAATTGGGAAAGAATTTCGTGAAGGTTCTTCCCCCCGTGCTTTGCGGGGACTAGTACCTTGCGGGGGTTAGTGGATATGTCCCTTCATCCTTAGAATCACAGCTTCCAATTCTCCTATATGTCTCTCAGCCTGAGTGATAAATCTCGGGGCGAGCTTATGATACTTTTCTCCCTTAATCCCCTTCGAGTCTGCCATCACCAGTATTTTTCTCAAACCATCGAACCCTTCTCCGGCCGCAATTATCATATCTAGTTCATGAGAGTCTTTAGCGAAGAGAATGACTATATCACCATTTCTTGGGATCGTGTCCGAAGGAGGAGAGACAAAGGATATTTCCCCGAAGATGGGCTGGATATTCCGTAACTCACTAATCGCTTTCAACCTGGCCAGGTACCTTTGCGGGCAAACCTGCCAATGACAATCCGAACAACAGTCCGTTTTTTGTATCGAGTAGAAAAATGTTCTCATGCTCATGCCGCTCATGCCAAATCTTGAAAAAATGACTGTTAACAATTTCAGACGTTGAAGATTATTTTTGGGTAGTAGAGCATTATTCGTACCAGATCGATACGATTGTGCGGCAAGACTCATTATTCATCAGTTTTTTCAGAAACTTGGAACAACGGCAAAGCAAGAAAAAAATCGGGATTAGCAAAGAGGGTTGTTCAGGAAAGTGAACACTTTAATTTTTGTGTACATACCAGGCGGAATAAAGTGATTTCGGTGGCAAGAATAATATCGTCAGGAAAAAGAAATCCGGTATTTTTCCAGCAATTGATAGAGACGGGTCCTGGAAATCCCGGAAATCCTTGCGGCCTCGGTAACATTCCCACCGGCCGTTGCCTTGAGTTTTCCAAGATAATCAAGTTCGCATTTTTGTTTGTAGGCAGACCAGGTCGGCAAAGCCTTGCCGTCTTCACCCTTCGATAGAGTGTTTTTGGATTTCACTCCGGCACGAGCCTGCTGTATTCTGAATTTTTCCGGAAGATGGATAGCAAAACAGGTTGGTCCCAGCAGCGGCGAAGTAAACACCTGCTCCATGGTCTGGTACAATTCTCGAACATTCCCCGGCCAATCGTAGACCAGGAGAGCCTCGGTGAAATCGGCTGCAATACCTTTCATTTCCAAACCATAACGACGGCAGAGCTTTGAGATGAAATGTAAAACCAGTTCACGGACATCCTCCCGTCTGGATTTCAATTCCGGCAGGTCGATAGTACAAGCCTGGAGCCTGAACAGCAGATCATTTCTGAAAGTGCCTTTTTCCACGCAGTCTTTCAGATTTCTATTTGTTGCGGCTACAACCCGAAAATCGCTGTACAGCTGTTTCGTGGAGCCCACCGGCCGGTATTCGTGTTCCTGAAGCAAACGCAGGAATGTTTTCTGGATGTTCAATGGGAGTTCCCCTACCTCATCCAGGAAGAGGGTGCCGCCATGGGCATGTTTAACGAGACCATCCTGAGAGGAATCGGCGTTAGTAAAGGCTCCCTTCACATGACCGAAGAGCGTGCTCTCAATAAGGGTTTCAGGAAGTGATGCACAATCGACAACAACAAAATTCTTTTCACCACGGGCACTGTTTTCATGGATAGCTCTGGCAAAAAGCTCTTTACCGGTTCCGGTGGCGCCGCTCACCAGAACACTTGCATCCGAGGATGACGCCCCGGCAACCTGGTCGAGACATTTTTTGATCGCTGGACTGCTGCCGATAATAGCGTCCCGCTTAAGGGATATGGGAATTGCTACAACTTTTTGTTTTTCCCTTCTATATTGCAGGACACGGGTTAACTGCAAAGAAAGCTCCCTGATCACATATGGTTTTTCAATATAGCTCCAAGCCCCGCTGATAATTGCTTTTTCGGCGCCATCCGCTTCACCCTGACCAGTGATAATAATTACTTCAGGCTTGGATGCCGCAGCGGTAAAAATCGGTATATATTCAAGCCCATTGCCATCCGGCAACTGGACATCGAGCAGAACGATATCAACCGAGATCTGCTGCAGAAGATCGAGTCCGGTTGCCAGGGTGTAGGCTTTTGCAGCTTCGTGTCCACCGTCCTTCAGTTGTTCAAACAGCATATTCGCCAAAACACGATCATCATCAATGATCAAGATTTTCGCCATGTTCCAAAATCCTTCGAATGGTCTGATACAGTTTGTCTTTTTTGATCGGTTTCAGCAGCAAGGCCTTAACGCCTAACTGCCTTAAATGATTTTTGTCGACATTCCGACTATGCCCGGTAAGTATGATAATCGGGATATCGGAACGTTGTCCAAGAAATTCACGGGCGAGTTCGACCCCGGTCATATTGGGCATAAGCATATCGGCAATAACCAGCTCGCAACAGTTAGGATCCCGGCGAAATTGCTTCACCGCGGCGATGCTGTCATTGAACGTCGTTACTCTATACCCCACCTTCTGAAGCATCATCTGCAAAACTCCGGCGATAACAGCTTCATCGTCAATAACCATGATCCTCTCATTGCCGCCTTGCACCAGGGGCGCCCGTACTGTTTGACGGTCCTCCCTCCCCCCGGCAGCAGCCAGAAAGACGTGCACGGTCGTTCCCACTCCAACCTTACTGGTAACGTATATTTCCCCTTTATGCTTCTTGATGATACCATGAACAACGGCAAGTCCCAGGCCGGTACCCTGCTCCTTTTTCTTAGTGGAAAAAAAGGGGTCGAAGATCTTAAGCAGCATATCCTTTTCGACACCGCATCCGGTGTCGGTTACCTCAAGGTGGAGATACCCCTCTGATCTCTTTTGTAAAAGGTTTTCACTCAGTCGATCTTTTTCTTTCGGTTGAGAAAGCCTGATAGTTATTCGGCCATGTTCCCCCCCTATAGCTTGTCGGGCATTGGTACACAGGTTCATAAGCACCTGATGTATCTGGCCTGAATCGGCAAAAACAGCAGGACAGGAATCATCTATCTCGTGACGCAGTTCAATAGTTGCCGGCAACGATGGTCGAAGCAGTTTGCTGACCTCCTTGATGATATATTGCAGCTTAAACACCCGGAACTGGCCATAGCTCTCCCGCCGGCTGAAAGTCAGGATCTGCTTAACGAGATCAACTGCCCGATCGCCACCTGCAATCACCTGATTGAGATCCTTTCTCGCCGGATGACCTGGGGGCAGACGGCCTTTGGCAATTTCCCCATAACCTATCATCGACGAAAGTATATTATTGAAATCATGAGCAATACCTCCGGCAAGTGTGCCAAGGGCCTCCATTTTCATTGCCTGCTGGAGCTGCTGTTCAAGGTGGTTTTTTTCGGATTCATTACGAAGATTCTCGGTTACATCCCGCGCCACATGGACAAGCCGGTGGACTTTTCCCCGCAAATCATAGATAGGAAAAGCGGCTACGCTAAAGTTTTTATCCAAAACTTCGTTATACATTATACCGGAATGTGAACAGTGATCCTTTCTAGTCCGATCGACAGGACAGCCTTCACATGGCATCTGTTTGTTATGGAAGACTTCATAACATTTTTTCCCTTTGAGCTCTCCTAATCTATGTCCAAACAAATCATGGGCTGCTTTGTTTGCCCTGACTATTCCCATTTCCTTATCCTGGATCGTGATAATATCCGGCAGGGCGTCAACTGTGGCCTCCCATTCACCTTTGGCCAGCAGGATTTGACTTTGTATTTTCCTCTCTGCAAATAGATCGGTTATCGCTGTCAAGGAAAGGACCAGTGAAGAGAGTTGACCGTCGGTTGCAAACTGGGGGTGCGACGTCGCTCGAACCCACTCTACCCTGTCCCCAAGTGGAAACCGCAAGCCAAAATCAAATTGTGTGGTCTTTTGGTTCTCTGCTGTTTTATTAACGGGAAATCCATCTTTGGATTCAAGGCAACCGTTGACATCAACGAGATGCAGGTCAAGCTCTGACAGTTTCCTGCCGACAAGCCCTCCGTCCGGTTGACCAAACAGTTTTTCAGATAAACCGTTACAGGCGGTTACCACCGAATCAGCATTAAAAATAACGGTTGGCGTGCCGATATTTTCAAGAAAATTGCTTAGATTTCCATAATTACAATTCATGCAGGATAAAATACTTTCCTTTAGGTTAGGTTTGAGGAGGAACTTCCGAATACTTCGTATTTTTCTAACGTATTCAGTAATTTTTCTACGTATCCAAAGTATATACTTCTGGAAATGATTATTAAAGGAATAATGTTACCAGCCATAAATTTACAAGTTCGTCAGATTTTTAACGAAAGATGACAATAGTTGTTTCTGCTCTCTCCCTTTTCGTGTTAATCTTGCTTATTGTTAAGTCATTGGCAGAAATAAAATTATCGGTTCAGACATGGAACTATTTAAATTACCTGGTTTAAAGGAAAGGATATGCAAATTTTAGTTGGCTACCGAGGAACCAATGTTGGAAAAGATCTTCTCGATCTGGCAGTTCGGCACAACAAGGCTTTTGGAGGTAAAATCCTCTTGGTCACCTCTTTGCCCGGAGGAGAGAAAACGACCAAAAAAATGATCTCCGAGGCGGAAGAAACTCTTGCCGAGGCAGAGAAAATTCTTGAGAAAGAAGGAGTGCAATACGACACACATCTCCTCATCAGAAACAAAACCGCCGGTGAAGACATTGTCGCCTTTGCTGCGGAAAATGGCTGTGATGAAATTATTATCGGAGTGAAAAGCCGCTCCAAAGTAGGAAAGATCCTCTTCGGCAGTACGGCTCAACATGTGATTCTTAGGGCACGTTGCCCTGTTGTTTCAGTGAAATGATGCACTTGCTGCATTTTTGTGGTTTGCATGTACAATGCCGAATCCCCTGTTCGATATTCTTACAACTTCACCAGGATATGATCAGGCAATATGTTTAATGGGATTCTTGCGATACAGTTCGCTCGGTTCACCATCTAGGTATATTGCCTCAAGATAGGATAATTTTCTCGGCAGTTGTGCCGGTGCACCTCTTGCCACCAGAAAGGTTGCAGTTTTGCCGGGAGCAATCAGCCCGAAATCGTTGATATCAAGTAATTCTGAACCCTTACTGGTAGCACACTTGATTATTTCGGCAAGACTGTAACCGGCCTTCTTAAAAAGCTTCATCTCCTCGACCATAGATTCTCCATGTAGGACTCCAAGACTGCCTGCATCGGTTCCCATTGCAACATTAACCCCCAATTCTCTTGCCATGGCGAGCTGCTCGATTTGATGGTTGAGATTCTTTTCAATCACCTGCCGATTCGCATCGGCCTGTACGTAGTTTATATTTGCGGCATAGGCCTTCATGGTAAAAAGGGTCGGCACCCAAAAGGTGCCTTTTTCGGCCATCAGTTGGAGATTTTCCGGGCCCATGAAAAAACCATGTTCAATAGAATGACAGCCGCCCTCTATCGCAAGCCGAACAGGCTTCCTGCCATTGGCGTGAACCATTACCTTTTTGCCTTGCCGTTTGGCTGCGGCGACCAACTGTGCTATCTCCTCTGCTGTAAACTGCGGCTGGGTCTCTTTGCCGAATATTTTCAGGCTGTTTAAGCCGGAATTGACCAGCTTCACCTGATCGCCGGCGTCGTTTTCTTTATTGTATGCTTCAGCCGGAGTCTCATCCGCTTCCGGATAACGGCCGATCAGACTGCCGTAGCGACCCTTTTGGTGCCAGGCCCGACCGGTATGTTTCAGGATAATTCCTTTATGCATCTTCTTTTCCGTGCTGTATCGAAGTGCAAATCCACCCCGGTCTCCACCGTCACGCGCGGCAAGCACTCCATGGGAGAAAAGATCGTGAAGATGTTGGCCGATAATCGGACGAAGCGCATCGTAGTCTGCAACCAACTGCCACTGCCGTATCCTTTGGTCGATCGACCCGGACATAAACAGATGGACATGGCTGTCGACCAGGGGCGGCAGAAGAGTACAGTGGGATAAATCAACAACCTCGCATGAATCCGAAAGATTGTCCGGCGGATACGGTTCAATTGCGGCAAATCCGCCATCCACAATTTTCAGCAGCATCTTCTCCCTAATGGGACCGCCGCTGCCGTCAATCAGCCAACCGGCCAGAATATATGTCGTTTTGCTCATAATTTTACCTTCTATCAGTTTAAGCCATTATCTTTGATGGCGTCGTAAAAACCTAAAATTTCAGATGGCTAAGTAAAAAAATTCATATGCTAGGCGCGCAAAATTTCTATCATTTCGGCGTACTAGAGTACGTCGTAATGATAGAAATTTTGCAGCAACGACGCAGATGAAGAGTTTTTACGACGCCATCATCATTGATAAATGAGTGAAATCATAGCCCAACCAGGCTCCGGACGCACCCTGTCATTTTCCCTTTAACAAAAATCTTTCCTTTCGCATCGAGTAACCGTTCACCAGCACCCGTTCTCTGCCCTGGTTGCGGAACAGATAGCCGGTGTCGGGTAACGTGGACGGGAAACCCCATTGTTCCTTATCTTAAAATATTTTTGCATCCTGTCTTTTCCGTATTGCAACTGTTGGAATTCGAAGCATATAGTATGTATGACTCTTTGCTTCTTGGTCTTTTCGCCAAGAGACAATAAAAAAATTATCAGTACGAACACTATGAAAAAGAAATCAATCCTTGTTCGAAACGCTGTCCCGGAAGATGTCCCCGGCATCGTTCAAGTAGCCGCCAAGGCTTATTCCAGATGGCCGGCCGGTCTCCTGGCCAACGAGCGGAATTATCAGATGCAGATCACGGCCTTTCCGGAAGGTCAGTTTGTCGCGGTGAAAGACGACAAAATCGTCGGCTATTGTTCAAGCCTCATCGTCTATCTTGATGACGACTCCCCCTGGTATGCCCACGGCGAAATCACCGGCTTCGGCAGCTTTTCAACCCACGACCCTTCCGGCAACACTTTGTATGGCGCCGATATCGCCGTTGATCCGGACTATCAGAGACAGGGAGTCTCAAAAAAACTCTACGCCGCCAGAAAGGCATTGTTGAGACGGCATAATCTCAAGCAGATGATCGCAGGCGGCCGTATTCCCGGCTATAGCGAGTACCGCGGCAAAATGAGCGCCCAGGAGTATGTGGCTAAAGTTCTCAAGGGAGAGCTCTATGACAAGGCCTTGAACGCTCATATACGCGCAGGCTACGAAATTCAAGGTGTCCATTACGGCTACATCGACGACGAACAGTCTCTTGGCTATTCCACCCATCTGGTAATGCCCAATCCCAGACATAGAGCCGCTAAACGGGCCGTGGCCGGACAACCCATCAAGAGAACCCTCAGGCGTGCCCGGGTCTGTGCGGTACAGTACGAAATGAGAAAAATACGAAGTTGGGAAGAGATGTGTGAACAGGTGGAGTATTTTGTCGATACGGCGGATCTCTACGACAGTCATCTGGTTATTTTTCCGGAGCTTTTTATCGCCCAGATGCTCTGCACCTTCGACAGGACGACTCCTCTGCCGGAACTGGTAGCGCGGCTTGCCGACCTGCATGCCCAGTACGTGGAATTATTCACCGATCTTGCCGTAACCAGGCAAATATTGATCGTCGCCGGTTCCGTCCCGGTACACCAGCCGGATGGAAGCATCAGAAACGTAGCCCACCTGTTTTCCCCAATGGGCAATGTCTACACCCAGGAAAAGCTGCACCTGACGCCTGCCGAATCAACCTATTGGGGACTGTCCCAGGGGGAAGGCTTAAAAGTATTTGAAACGCATCTCGGCAGGATGGCCATTCTCATCTGCTATGACATTGAATTTCCGGAACTTTCCAGGATGCTTGTCGATGCCGGTGTCGATCTTATAGTGGTCCCTTTTGCCACAGACGAACGCAAATCTTATCAGCGCGTACGCTATTGTGCCCAGGCACGGGCCGTCGAAAACACCATCTATGTCGTACTTGCCGGAAATGTCGGTACCTTGCCCCGAAGCCCTGCCATGTCATTGAATTTTGGCCAGGCAGCGATTTTGACTCCTTCAGATTTCGCCTTCCCGCTGAACGGAATAGCTGCTGAAGGTGTAATCAACACCCAGACTGTGGTGATATGCGATATCGATCTCGGCGCTCTGGAGGTAGAGCGGGAAGTAGCCAATGTCCGGCCGCTCATCGATCGGCGACCGGATATTTATTTCGTACAAAACAGGATACAGATAGAAAAATGCAAGGTTAGCTGAACTATGCCCCCGCCTTGGCCGCCGCCTCTACCCCCTTGCTGAAATCGACGGGAATCGTCGTGACGCGAGCGGCGAGTTCCCGATCGAGCATCAACAGGGCGTGAGCATTATCGCCGATCAGTTTCAACTGGGCGATGATATCGTTGTCATTTTCCTCCTCCTCAACCTGCTCGGTGACGTACCACTCCAGAAAGATCTGAGTTGCATGATCCTTGAAGCTGACAGCCAGGTCCATCAACTCGTTTATCGAGCTGGTAATATATTGTTCATGAGTAAGGGTCTGGGTAAACATATCAAGCTGGGATGAAAACTTGGCTGGAGGAGCTTTGATGGATTCGAGCTTTACATCTTCCCCCTGGCGGAGAACATATTCATAGAGTTTCATGGCGTGGAACATCTCCTCGTGATATTGCACCATGAACCAGTTGGCAAAACCTTTCAGTCCGGTTTTATTGGAATAGGCCGACATCGACATATACAAGTAGGCCGAATACATTTCTTTGTTTATTTGCCCATTAAGGGCTTGTGCCATCTCTTTCTTGAGCATGAAGATATCCTCTCTAAAGTAAATAAAAGTAACTGACTGACAAAAAAGGTAAGCATAAAGCAGGTACAGGCAACCTGGCGATTATCTGATAAATGCCAAACCAAACCTGAAAGCCTGGGTGCGCTCCTGATAATTCAGCAGACTCTCTGCCAATGCGTTGGAATATTGGGCATAGAAATAAATATCCAGGGCATCTCCGAAAATATTATGCAGAGGGTAAGAGACATCAAACTGAACAGATGTGCCCTGTCCGGCTATACGAAGATGCGTGTCGAACATGACGTTTTCAGCCCACCCGAATTTGGCTTCCAGATCAAAATATCCTCTGTAATCATAAAGGTCCGGATTGGTAGTATCATCATTTTCCACATAGGACCAGATTTTCGACGACAGCTGCAGGCCCAGCCTACTGTCATCGTCATAAAAGATCAAAATAGGCTCGATGTATGCGTAATTTGTACTTCTGGAAAACTCTTCAGCCTTGCCGTTTGATTCATGCTGGAAACCGCCCTGAAAGAAAGCTCCTTTCAGAAGACCATGCTCCGACTTTAAAAAATTATCGGACAACCAGAAAAATTCCGGTTTATAACTAGTGTCGGCAAAGGGTGCCGACTCCGATTTGAGATCCCAGAAAGATGTCTGGGTGTAGCCAAAATGCAATCCTTTTATCCACGGATGTGACTCGGCAAAGAGGGAATCCGCGTCAAAAATTCGATATTTGAAACTGATTTGAAATTTGCTCTTATCAAGTTCCGTACCAACAACAAAATAGACCGGCTCATACGCTGAAATATTTTTTTGGTACGGCTGAGTCAGGGTAAACATGGAATCCAGGGTCGGATAGACCTTTTCTGCCGTGGCAATGTTGTCATGCCTGGGCAAAACCACATCCAGCACCACCCGGGGTGTGTCTAGGCCCGGAAATGACATGATCACCTGACCCTGCAGTTCGCCGGGCAGAGTGAAGCTATAGTGTTTTCCGTTATCCGGGGTTTGACCGGTCATCCCTGACTCCTCTCCGGGAATATCCTGAATATCCTGATTTGCCGGCACGGCAAATTTTCTCTTTCCATTACTCAGCTCACAAATTATCTCACCCGGCAAATCGGCATTCTCTTCCGGATCGCTACTCAGGAAAACGAGTGAAACTCCGACTTTTCTCCCCCGCAGTGACTTTATCGGTATCCATGGAGACAGCGTACTGCCCCGCCTCACTGATTCCCGTTGTAAAGGAAAGCAAGAGAGATGCTACTTGCAATATTTTCAATTCGTTCATTCTGATTGGATATCCTTTTTGATGGGACGGAACGGCTCATTGAAAATCACTCAATCCCAGTTTCTCTTAGCTCCCAATTTCTCCATATCAGCGAGATATTGTTCAGACCTGTCGAGATAAAAGGCCAACGGCTTGGAAAAATTTTTCCCGACCAGGCCATCGACAAAAACCTGGCTAATCTCACGATTCCGTTTAAGAACCAGCTGCGAACGATAGAAGATCAACCACTCCTCCCGGGACATGTTCTGTAAAATTATCTTTAATGCTTTCCTGGCCCGTGGTTGGAACATCCAGAAATACATAAGATCGAGAGCGTTGACAATGATGAATCTCTCCTGCTCCCGGGCTTCATAGTTCAAGGTTTGCATTATCATCTTAGGCGACTGCAGCATTTCGAGAATATCTTCTTCGGGAAACTGTAAGTCCAGTCTGGAAAAAACGGCAAAAAGTTGTGAAATTTTTGTTCGGTATGCGGCAAGCCGAGCCCGGATATTAAGCTGACGATCGGCTAATCCTTCAATGACACCGGCTACACAGTCCGAGGCGAACTTTGAAATGATTGCCGCCCATTTCTGCAGGATGCCCGATGTATCGGGGATGCCGCTCAACTGGAGCAGCAGGCCGATGGCCGAGTTCAAGGCAATAGCCAGGGGAATGGCCAGAATGGAACGAAAGAAATTGCCGACCGCGGCAGTCCTTGGTAGCCCGCGAAAGGTGTTATGGGTGGTAATATAGATGCCGTTGGCCAAACCCATGACTGAATAGAGGAGCACCGGATTGGTGGCCGTGGTAATGCCGAAGGTCCGGTCGAGCAGCAGAGTTTTAACCAGATAATCGAGGAGCGGCACGGAAAAACCCGTATAGAGCAGTGAATCGGCAATTCGGCTCCAGCTGACCAGGGAGTTCCAGGGCAGCAAAGGAGAACGCCGCAGGCCGCCTCCACCCAGTACTGACTGGATAATGTTGCGTGTTCCGGTAATACTGAACCAGATAAAAGCTCCCAGATAGGCCAGCAACCACCAGTCTTTTGTAAGACTGAAAGTGAGAAATGCCGGGATGAAGCCCAATACTACCTTCAGGGCGTTTTTCAGATTGGTATTGAGGTATTTCCAGGGATGTCCCAGCCTCTCCCTCACTCTGCGCTCGAGAAGCACTGTACCATTCCCTCCGTTTCGGCCGGATCCTCCGAGGGTGGCGATATTGCCCGGCGTCCGAGGATGGACGATTAAACCATCAAGGCTCCAGTCCCGCCAACGATCGCCCTCAGGGTGTTTCCAAAACAACAGCTTACTCAAGCAACCGATTTTCAGCGAAATTGTCCATCCGTTGTGCCTCCGGCTATGAGAGTTCTCGGTGAGCAAGGCGCTCACCGGAATGAGTGAGCGTTTTTTTTGAGAGACTCCTTCGGCGGCCGCTTTTTTTGCTTTTGCCGGCAGGGTATCAAGCACTACCAGGCCCATGCCGTGCCGATGTTCGGCCTGCCCGGTGGACCCTGAGCCGATGCGCGACCCGAGGGTACGTTTCTTGTAATAATTATGGAACCTTTCAAGATGAAAAAGGATATCCAGCAATTCTAATTTTCTTTCCTCCATCCGGCCATATTCCTGCTCAAGCTTTTTCGCGGGATGCTTTCCCTCGGACAAACGGTCAAGATGATTTTTCAGGCTGTGGCGCTGTTCTTCATAATCCCAGATGACGGCACGAATCACCCTCTTCAAATGAATAACGTTATCTTCATTCAGGGCCTTCTGCAGCTCACCGATCAGGGCATAATGTTTTTCGGGGCTCTTCAGATCAACAGTTTCTCCTTTATGGCCATCATAACCTGTCCCAATGGTGGCAGTTATGCCGTGAGCGGCATTTTTCAGATTGTATGCCTCGATATGACTGATCATCCCCTCGCAGGAATAGAGCAGCTGGAGAGTGTCCTGAATTGATAGGTTACTGAGATTCAGGGTAAACTTCGAACTCGAATGCAAGGTCAATAGTTTGCTGAGCAATTTATCGGGGCTCAGCCTGAGTAATTCAGGAAGGTCGGGACTATCCTGCGGATGGGTCGGGTCGTGGACTTCCGGATTGCTAGACGGCAGCAGAAACCGTTGGATAATGGCTTCAATCGATATTTCCCGGAGTTGATCAAGACGTCGGGATGTGCATTTTTCCCTGTCTTCGGCTGTTCCTATCTGGTTTTGCTGGATATCGCGTACTTCTTTTTGCAGATGAAGGACAATGGCGTTGTGAATGAATCCGGCAAGATGCAGAACCGAGGGTTGACCGGCCCCGACAAATCGGAGAAAGCCGTCCAGCTGCAGCGGATCGAGAGATAGCTCCAGCGTCTGATTGAGATTTTGACGATGGCGGCTATTAAAGAGTTCTAATATTTCGAAAACATATTTTTGCTGATACTCCGATACACGGCGCCCCTCCTCCATCAGCTGTATCACCGCCTCTTCCCCGAGGAATTTGAGGAAGGACAGATTGTCGTCAAATCCATGGGGTTCCCAGGTAAGACGAACATATTTATCGCCGAAACGCGAAGTCATTTCAATACCGACCTGCACATGAACATCGAGAATTGTACCGGCTTCGATCAGCTCTTCAATCACCTCGGGACTGACATAGTTGTAGTACACTACCGTGAGAAAGCGGATGCCTTTGATCCAGGCGTCCATCACCAGATGGGTAGGTGACTTTCTTCCCTTGGTGTTGGCGTCGTGGACACGATCATCAAAGGCATACTGATTCCACTCTTCCGGCATTTCGAGCAGGTGGTATTTAGCCAGTTCCGCACGAATCAACCTGGGTTTTCCGGTAGAAACCATCCGGAAATCATGGGCCAGTTTGAGTTGACGCAATTCGTTATCACGGGCGCGCAGAAGATCTTTCATAATCTGCAGCAGCACTCTGGCGGTGTTTTTTCGAAAGAAGGTGGAGGAGGTGAGAAATACCTCGTCGCGAAGGGAGCGCAAGGCCTTGATCCGATCACCGGCTTTCCCTTTTTCAAGAGAGCCAAGCAGTCCGGCTATGTCATAGGCAATGCGCACTCCACGGGGAGCGGCCATTTCCTTGATGCCATGCGGGTGCATGTGTTCAACAAGCAGGGAACGCAGGTCTTTGGATTCACTGCCCTTTTCCAACACATCGTTGACAACGCCAAGAAGCTGGTAATCGTTTTTATCGAAAAATATCGCCGCGGGTTTTCTTTCCATCGTCTGCCGTGAAGCTCCATTATTTTGTGATAGGTATACAGTCTTGCCACGATAAAGACGATTCGAGAGCCCCGGGGAAAGACAGGTATGCTGCTGATATAAAGCGTATCTTGTTTTACCGCCCCAGACAATGGTATATAGAAAAGATACAGTATTTTCTCACATTTTATCAATTTCCGGGAGTCAAATATGGTATGGTGGACTTAATACCTTAGAAATTCTTTTCCGGCTTTTTAGTACCTTAGAAATTCACTTCTTGTTTTTTAGGATGAATTTCGTGAAGGTACTTATACCCGTGCTGTGCGGGGTGAGTACATATACATGGATTCAGACGATCCAAAACTTGCTTAAAAGAAAATAGACCATGACAGAGATAAAAAAGACGGCCGGAAAAACTCCCGCGGAAAATACCGGCATGAAAGCGGCAACCAGAATATCAGGCACAACCTGGCCGGAAAGAGACGCGGCCGGCGCAATAACCATCAATCCACCAATCTACAGGGGTTCGACCGTTCTCTTCGACAATTTTGATGAGATGCTGAAAGTTGACCGCCACGAGTATGAAGGGATCACCTACGGGACGGATAGACTGCCCACCCAGCGGCAATTTGAAGAAGCTATGCGGGAATTGGAAAGCGGTGCCATGACCAGAATGTTTCAATCCGGTATTGCCGCTATCCAGACTGCGCTGCTGGCTTTTTGCAAAAGCGGTGACCATATCCTGATTTGTGATAATGCTTATGGTCCGGGCTGGCGGTTCTGCCGAAAGGTCTTAAAAAAATTCAATGTCGAATCGACCCTCAATCCCACCAAACGTCGGTGCCGACATCGAGCAATATATCCGACCAATACCGTTTTGATTCTTCTTGAATCACCAGGCTCAATTACCTTTGAAATCCAGGATATCCCGGCAATCACCGCTATCGCCCGGCAGAAAAATATCGTCACACTGCTCGACTCCACCTGGGCGACGCCGCTTTACCTGAAACCTTTTGAACTGGGGGTCGATGTCTCGATCCATTCGGTCACCAAATATATTTCAGGCTATTCCGATGTGCTGGCGGGAACGGTGACGGTCAATGAACAGCACAGCCAAGTCCTTTGAAACTTCTACAAACTGATGGAAATTTACACCCCGGCGGAGGAATGTTATCTCGCCCTGCGCGGTCTGCATTCGCTCGCCACCAGATTGCGACAGCACGAACAATCCGCTCTCACAGTAGCTAAATGGCTGCAGATGGTCCCGTGGTCGACCAGGTCCTCCATCCCGCCTTACCCTGCCATCCGGAACACCATCTCTGGCAGCGTGATTTTACAGGGTCCTCCGGACTTTTCTCCTTCACCTTCAAAAAGGACTATACCGACCCGCAGTTGGCGGCCTTTATCGACTCTCTGGAGCTGTTCCATCTTGGCTATAGCTGGGGCGGCTATAAAAGTCTACTAACCGCCGCCAAAGTCATGCGATCCATGCCTTCAAGATATGCAGGCAAAACCCTCGTGCGCCTCAGTATCGGTCTTGAAGACTGCGACGACCTTATCCATGATCTTGAAATAGGGCTCTCGCCATGCTTACCTAAAGGTCATATGGTATCTACTGGATATAATTTGTTTATGAATAAAAGTATTCCGGAGAATATTGTGATTGAACCACTCCAGCAACGGAGCTTGTCCCCTGCTGCACACCGAGCTCAGACAAAAAACGTTTCCCGCCACTGTCCAGTCCCGATGGAAGTACCCGAAGGCCCCTGCTGAGGCCCGAAGCCACCTCCACGGTCCAGTGGATTATGCACGGGCGGGTTATAGCTATCTACCACTTTGTTGAAGGTTTTGTCGAAACCCCGGTCGGCCCGATACCAAGAGTTGCCACCTTGCTTCGCCCCGCGACCACCTTGGCACTCTCGGCGCCAGAACCGGATTTGCCCGAAACAATTACAGTATCACTCCCGGGCTCTACTGTATCGGCGAGCCGGATAAAACGGCGCCTGTCCTGGTCACCGCCAACTATAAACTGACCTTCGATTCGCTTCGTAAAGAGCTTGCCGGCAGTGCCCTGTGGATTCTGGCGGTTGATACCCGGGGTATCAATGTCTGGTGTGCGGCGGGAAAAAGACCTTTTCCGCAGAGGAAATCGCTTATCAGGTGAGAAATGCAAACTCGACCAGCTTGTCAGCCACCGAGAACTGATCCTGCCCCAGCTATGCCGCAAGCGGAGTGTCCGCCCGGAAGCTGCAAAAGCTTTGCGGCTTTAAAGGCCGGTTTGGTCCTATCCTGGCCTCTATGTTACCGTCGTCCTTGAAATCCGGTCAAAGCCGATGAACCGATGCGTACAGTGACCTTTGCCTTAAAAGAACGGGCAGTGCTGATCCCGTTGGAAATCTGCATGTTGTGGAAACAGTTTTTCGTTACTTCCGTAGTTTTTCTGTCCTCTCGGGGATTTCCCCGCAGATTTTTTCCGTCGGAGCAGCATTCGGCAGGGGTGCTATCGTTATACTTGCCACCCTTGCAGCGATCGTTGCCGGAGCGGTGCTCACGCCGCTTCTGCTGCCATTGATTCCATTTCGGCAGTTCTGGCTGAAAGGGACGGTGATGGGCGGGCTTGCCGGTCTGCTGTTTCTGTTTGCCGGCAGGACCGACGGTCAATGGGATTGAAAAATTTGCCCTTTTGCCTGTGGATCACCGGCTGTTCCGCCTTTCTTGCCATGAACTTTACCGGCTCGACACCTTTTACCTCTCTTTCCGGGGTGGAAAAAGAGATGCGCATGGGACTGCCGTTGCAAATAGGCGCCACAACACTTGCCCTGCTCTTCTGGCTCATCGGCCCTTTTATATAACGAGGAAAACACTGATGAAAAACTTCAGATATCTTGATGAAACGGCAATTTTACGACTCTCGGAGGAAAAATGCATCGGTTGCGGCAACTGTGAGCTGGTCTGTCCGCATCGCATCTTCAGATCCAGGAAGGCAAAGCCCGGATCATCGACCGCAACGCCTGCATGGAATGCGGCGCCTGTGCGACTAATTGCCCCACGTTGATGCCATCTACGTCAACCCGGACGAAGGTTGCGGCTGTGCAGCCTATATCATCAACAGCTGGATTGCCAGGCTACGCGGTAAGGCTCCGTCGGGCTGCGGCTGCTGATTTCACCGGTAATCAAATGTTTACTTTAGTTAAAAATCTTGCGATCACACAAAACAGTAGCGTCTTTTTTTGCCATTCTGTATTGATAGATTGTGAATACGACGATGTCTTGTCGGCAATGATAGTTCTTCGCTTCTTCTTTGTTCAGAACATTTGAAGATCAACAGAGTACCATGACACAGACAATCGTCATAACCAGCGGGAAAGGCGGGGTCGGCAAGACGAACATCAGCGTCAATACTGCCATAGAACTTGCCCAGCGAAATTACCGGACATGTCTCTTCGACGCCGACCTTGGACTTGCCAATGTCAACATCCTCCTGGGAATACGATCCGGAATACACCCTCGATGATTATATTTTTGGAGACAAAAATCTCAATGAGATTATCCTCAAGACAAAATTCGGCATAGATATTATCCCCGGAAGTTCGGGAATCGAAAAAATGGCCAATCTGACCGCGAGAAAATTGCCGATCTTGTCGCCTCCTTCTCACAAATACAAGGGCTATGATTATTTCCTCATCGACACCTCTTCCGGAATATCCAGAGGAGTTATCGCCTTCTGCCTTGCAAGCAACGAAACCATCATCGATCATTACCTCCGAAGCCACGTCTCTGACCGATGCCTATGCGCTTCTGAAAGTGATGGCCATACATCACTACACCGGGACCGTAAAAATCCTGGTCAACAAAAGCCCAAGCATCCCCCAGGCCAAAGAAACCTATCTTCGTTTTAAAGAGGTGGTAAACCGGCATCTGGAAATCGACATTGCCCCTGCCGGTATCATTCTCAATGATCCGAATTTTGAAGCCTCCATCTGCAACAGGAACCGGTCCTTACTCTCTTTCCCGCTTCCTCGGCTTCTCAGTGCATCAGCAGCCATGGTGTCCAATCTGTTAGAGAACAAGACAAAAGAAGACGACGATGACGATTTCAGCAAATTCTGGCAGCGCTATTTTGAGCATACCCTGCTGGAGATCTCAGGATCCGATATTCCAGCCGATAAAAGCATGCCTGATGGTTCCGGGCGAAAAGCGAACCCCGAAGAAGATATTTCCGCATCGGCCGCCCCTCTTCCTTTGCCGCCGACTTTACCGCCCGAAGTTTCAGCCGGGGTTTTACCGATAAAAGCCAACAAACCGAACGGATCGGGTTCGGATCAAGACTATGCCGGGGAGAGGCAAACATCGTTGGAATCGACTCCTGATTCCATAATTCCCTTTGCCGAAAGCAATGGCATATTTGAGGTTGAAAATCTCGCAGTCCCTATCCCGCTGCTGAGAAAAGCTTTGGAACTGCATGGCAGGGGAGAAATAAACCGGGAAATACTCCTTGATATTTTCTCCTGCGAGCCGATTCTTCTAGCTAAGAGCTTAAAAATGATCTGCGAAGCAAGGGCAACCGCCGGCCGGACAAACCGCATTACTAAGAAATCCCAGCTTGTTGAGGAATTGGGTACGGAAATGCTGACAAACATCCTGAATGCGACAGTCATGCAGAGGGCATTATTGCAGCAGGTTCCCCACGAGACAGCCAACATGGCGATCGATTTCTGGGCTCATAGTTATCAATGTGCGGTGCTTGCTGAAAATATCGCTGAAACCGTCGCCTATCCCTTTCCGGAAGAAGCATTTATGGCAGGGCTCATCCACGATATAGGCAGGCTAGCACTGCAGATGAAATATCCTGAGACATACGCTCAATTTCCCCGCACTTTCGATCACGAGCGCACGCTTCTTGAGATGGAACAGCGTCTCTTCAGGATAAACCATGCCGAAGTTGGTGCCAGGGCTTTATCGGCCTGGCACCTGGATAGTTTTTTAACGGATGCGATCCGGTATCATGCCGAACCCGTATCCAGAATAGAGACGGCCTTCAGCCTGGTGAAAATAGTATTTCTGGCCTGTCGGCTTACTCGCCCCCAGAAGGAGAATGTTGCTATCTGTAAACTGGGGGAGGAGCTTTTCGACTTCTCGCCCGATCAACTGGACTACCTGATTATTAAGGCAGAGGAAAAGACACGGCAGCTTGCCGATCGTTACCAGATTCCGTTTTTTAGCAAGAAGGAAAAACATACAAGCGAAGAAACCGGGAATTTCAGGCAGCAGGTGATGGAATATTCAATTTTGCAGGGCATGCTGCCCGGTTTGTCTCCCGGCAGGGAACTACAGGAAACCGTTCGCTGCGTTTTCCAGGCATTCGAACTTCTTTTTGATTTTCGGCCGGCTCTCTGCCTGATGCCGGATCGTCTGCAGACTATCTTAAAGGTCATGGAATATCCCGGTTGTTTTAGCGGGGGAATGTCCGCTGACATTGAGTTTTCCCTGACCTGGACACAAAGCGTGGTGGTCCAATCATTTATTTCAGGTGAAATGAAAATTGTTATAGAGGTAAAAAACAGTGCTGAACTCTCCCTGGCTGACAACCAGCTACTCAACTCCCTTGGAACCCAAGGATTTGTTTGTGTTCCAATGATTACTCAAAAATTTTGCATGGGCATTATCGTTTTCGGCATCTCGGAAAGAGAGCGTGAAAAGATTTCTTCCCGACAAAATAGGCTTGAACAATTCGGAATTCAGGCTGCCGGCAATATTTATAGCTTGTACAGTATGGAAAATTGATGGACCGGGGCTTGTGCCGCACTCCGGCAACTCAGCCGTGCTCCTTGCCGCACACTCACCTCACCTACCATATAAGCTGATATGCATTTGATAAACCTGACATAAACCTGACATAACTTCGCACGTTGTGGTAATAAAAAGGGGTTGATAATTTTCGGGATAATGGTATCTAATGTTTATCAGGAACGAGCAAATTTGGGGTTATCAGATTCGGGTTAAACGGTCTTTTGACGTGTACCGGTGAACGGTTACAAAAATAAAAAACACGAAACGGACTTTTTGGTTCGACGCTCTCAGTCTTGTTTTCATTAAATTTTACTGTATCATCAGGTCGGAAGCAATGATCAGCAAAGACAATGCCTATGCCCGCATTCAGAAATCCGGCAACCTCCCGACCTTGCCGGCGATTCTCCTGAAATTACTTGCAGCATGTGACAAAGAGGACACACCGTTATCGGAAATAGCAGGTATAATCAGTAAGGATCCGGCCCTCAGTTTCAAAGTCCTCCAGCTGGTCAATTCTGCGTATTACGGATTCCGTTATTCCTTTAAAGGAATAGAACAGGCGGTTGTTTATCTTGGTGCGGGAACTATCAAGAATGTCACACTCACCATGTCGGTTCATCAGGTATTTGACTATAAACATCTGAAACGCATCAGGCATTTTAATATCTATGTCTTCTGGTACCATTCCTTGATGTGTGCCACCCTGGCCAAACGCATTGCCCAAAAGACCGATTTCAGGGAGCCCGATGAAGCATATCTCTCGGGCCTTCTCCTTGATATCGGCAAGCTGGTTCTGATTTCAACTTTCCCGGGTGAGCATGAGAAGATGTTTGCTGAACTGGCAGATCAAGCAAACACGCCATCAGCCGAACTGCAGCAACTGGGTGTCACTCATTGCGAAATTGGGGCATGGCTGATGCGGGAATGGAAACTCAGTTCCATTATCGCTGATGCTGTACGGTATCATCATGAACCCCTGGAAAAAATCCAAGAAGCGTTCCCTCTGGTCAAAATCGTCTATGCAGCCAATCTCCTCAATGAGAAACGAAATGATTCTGGAAAGATGGATGGTCTTTATGATCTACTGCCGGATTTAAACCAGGCTGATGTCCAGGAAATAGTCGAAGGAGCGGCGGAAGAAGTGGAACAAATCGCCGAGGATCTGGAAATCATAATTCAAAAGCCCTCCGAGGTCGGAAATAGAGAAAAAAAGTCGGCGACCAAAGGTAAAGAAAACAGGCAGGAAACAGCTGAGGACATGACAACAGAAAAACATACGGACACAGATGGAACCAAAGATCAGGAGAAAGTCCTGCAGGAAGCTCTCAGGACACGTATAAAAACCGTCTCTCTGTTGTCAAACTTTCTTGAGAATCTGGTGCGGGCTGGAGATATTGAAGGTATCATCGCCACCTGCGAACAAACTATGAGCATTCTCTTCAATATAGAAAAAGTACTATTCTTCCTGACGGATAACAGCAATGTCCTGCTGAAGGGACAAACATCCTCGACAAACAGCTTGCAACAAACAAGCCAGGGACTCACGCTCGCTGTACACAAAAGCACGAGCCTGATCGTAAAAACGTTCCATGATATGTCAATGTCCTACCTGAGAGCCGGGAGATCCACGGACAATCTTGCCGACGCACAGATTCTGACGGTGCTGAAGTGTGAGACCGTTCTACTCGTTCCACTTATTACGAATAATACACCCAACAAACCCGCGGGAGTCATTTTGCTCGGCCTTCCCCCCTCGGTGCGAATTCTTCCGGCAAATGACAGCAAACTCGTCCAGGTTGTCGCACAACAGGTAGGGCTTTGTCTCCAGATGGAGAAAATGAAGGAACAGAAAAAGGCGGACCTGGAAGCGGAACGAAAAGCTGTAGTATCCATGACTGCCAGAAAAGTCGCTCATGAAATCAATAATCCACTCGGTATCATCAGCAATTATCTCGCCTCTATGAAATTGCGGCTTTCAGAGGATGAAGAGATTACAAGCGAGCTCACGATTATTGACGAGGAAATTCAGCGAATTTCGTCAATGATCGGGCAACTGGACATGTTTTCCCAGAAACCTGTATTCCATTTTGAATTGACTGATGTCAATACGATCATCGAGGATATAATTCAGCTTGTTAAATCAGCTCACTTCACCAGGCCCGAATTGACCATTACCTTTGTTCCCGCCGACACCCTTCCCCGGATATTTACTTCGAGGGACGCCATCAAACAGATTCTTATCAATCTTCTCAAAAATGCTGCAGAAGCGATGGTAGGCGGAGGCAGTGTAACAGTAAAAACTAGACAGGTAATTCGGGAAACGGCCGCGGACGTACAGGGAATTGAGATCGTCGTCACGGATACCGGACCGGGTTTGCCGGAATTAATAACGGCTAATCTCTATACCCCGTTCACCACGACTAAACAAAGTGGACACTCAGGATTAGGGCTGTCAATAGTTCATAAGACTGTTACAGATCTGGGCGGCACACTCTCATGCACCAGCAGTCCGACGACAGGAACCAGTTTTTCAATTTTTCTTCCCGGCTCTACATCCGACGGGTTGGGACAATCAAGAATGCTATAGACATGAAATCGAATATTCTTCTCGTAGACGATGAACCGCGATTTATTGACAGCCTTCATAGTATCCTTAAACATTTCGACTACAACTGTACTAAGGTCAACACCGGAAGAGAAGCTATCGAGCTTCTGAGAACTAATCAATTCGAACTCACTCTTCTTGATGTAGGGTTACCTGATATCTGCGGATGTAAAATTGTAGAATTTATCAAGAGCTCGAATATACAGGCCACCGCCGTCATGCTAACAGGAATAAGTACCGTGGAAACGGCCGTGAAGGCGATGAAGCTCGGCGCCTATGATTTTCTTAAAAAACCGATAAATCATGAACTCTTAATAAAAACCTTAGACAAAGCCCTTCAGCACAACAAGCTCAAAAGCGAGCTGCAGGTCAGCGAACAAAGATTCGAGACTCTTTCCGAAGCTGCCTGGGAAGCAATCATAATCCATGAAGATAACAAAATTATTGAAACAAACAGCCAGTTTCTGCAAATGTTTGGCTTCACGGGTGATGAGTTGCTTAAAGGTGTATTACTCAACACAATATTTACTCCCGCCTCACTCCGGACGACCGACAAGTTTGTTGATCGGCGGATCACCGGCAGCTGCGAAGCTGTCGGAATAAGAAAAGACGGTACGGAATTTTTCACCGAGATTAAGTCCCGTCCGATACATTATCTGAATCAACCACGGCTTGTCTGGGTAATCAGAGACATTTCGGAAAGAGTCAGAGCCATGGAAGAAAAACTCAGTTTGCAGAAAAAACTGGCCAAAGCCAACAAGCTCAGCGCCCTGGGACTCATGGCCGGTTCGGTGGCCCACGACCTGAACAACATCTTGTCCGGGATTGTCAGCTACCCCGACCTTCTTCTGCTGCAGATGCATGAATCGGACAAGTATTATGAACAGATTAAAAAAATCCAGGCGGCGGGTAAACGGGCTGCGGCGGTAGTTTCCGATCTGGTGACGATAGCCAGAGGCGGAGCTTCGACCAAAACAGTCGAAAATATCAACGACCTCATTTTAAGCCACCTCAGCTCACTCGAACACCTTGAACGTCTGGCGAACTTTCCGCATGCAGTTATTCAGACCAGACTTCATAAAAATTTATATAACGCCTGCTGTTCACCGCAACATATGCACAAGGTCCTTTTGAATCTGATCGGCAACTCGCTTGAGATTGTAGAAGAACAAGGCATGATTCATATATCGACCGACAATTGCAAGTTTTTGCATCCCATGGCAAGTAATGAGAACGCTGAAGCTGGTGACTATATCAAAATAACGGTCTCCGACAATGGTCCGGGCATCAAACCCGAGGATGCAGAGTTCATTTTCGATCCCTTTTATACTACCAAGGTGATGGGAAAAAGCGGTACCGGTCTCGGCCTGTCGATCGTCTGGAATATAGTTCAGGATCATGATGGCTGGATCGAGATTAAGGACAACAAACCGGGCGCCATTTTCGAGATTTATCTACCCGCAACCCGTGATTCGGTATGCCCAATCCTGGATACTCATTCAGCAGACGCTTTTCGGGGTAACGGAGAGACGATTCTACTCATCGACGATCAACTGGAACAGAATGAAATAATCGGCAAAGCTCTCCAGAATATGGGCTATATTACCTATTCGGTTACCAGCGGGGAGGAAGGGATAGCCTTCATCCGATCACAACCGGTAGATCTGGTTCTCCTCGACATGATGATGGGCAACGGTCTTAATGGGCGGGAAACTTTCGAGAGAATTCTGAAAATTCACCCTCGGCAAAAAGCGATCGTTATCAGTGGGTACGCAAAAAATGATGAAATCATGAAAGCGAAAGACCTCGGTGTCTCGGATTTCATTGAAAAACCGGTGACAATTTCCAAAATCGGGGCGGCAGTCAGGCAGTCTCTTGCCTGCGCCTGATCGGCTATCCTGCGTAAACGTTCAGTCCCGGAAATATGCAAGCTTTTTGCTCCTGGTGAACGGTTACTATCCCACTGAGGTCAAGGACCATTAAATGACGCGAGAGAAAAGATCTTACACCCGTATCACCTTGGATATACCAGCCAGCCTCTCATTGTATCAGATGGAGACCTTTCGTATTCAGGCAATAAAAAATATCAGCATCGGAGGCTGTTTTTTCCTCTTCGAAGGTGAGCTGCCCCTGAAGGAACAATGCGAAATAACCATTTCCATCGGGGAGGGACTACAAACTGAGGAAGTTACCATATCCGGTATGGTGGTAAGAAGCGACACCCAGGGAGTCGGAATCCAATTCACCCATAATTCTCCCGAACAAAAACAGCAATTGGAGAAAATCATCTCCGGCATAATGTCCGGTCGGGATGAAGCGCGCGTGGGGGGGGGCGACAATCCCCTCCCGCCACTGAGTAGATCGATTCATCAGCCCTTGTTTTCCGGCAAACACCACGAATCATGTTTGGGAAAATCAGTCAGGATGATTTTATTTTTGGCTGCTGCGATGTTGGGCGGTATAACTAAATGATATACCGGTAGCTCCTGTCGGCACAGCCAGCGTTTCCTGGAAAGCGTGAGCTGTTATCCATGACCTGGAAAGCCGATATCCGGTAGAATAGACTAGCTTCTCCTGCACCACTTTTCCGGCTGGATCAAGAAACAAGAGACGCAGATCGAGTAAATCGACAGGAAAAGAATACTCGACCTGTCCTTCCAGATTCATTTCTCCTCCCACCAAGCGATACCTGTAGTCTACCGTTAGATTACCCTGGCTGAACCGGCCCTGACCGGTTGTATTCCCGCCAAATGATATCCGGTCATCAACAGGAACGACTCGTCCTATTCCGCTGCAACCTAACAATCCACCTGAGAGTAATATCAGGAGAAATAAACCCACAATAGTTGTTTTTCCAATCGAGACAGGGAGTATGGTTTTCATGTTCACCTCTTTTGCCGGTTGATTTTCAGTCCTGGTTACATTAACCACTACCTGTCAGGAAACCAATATCCTCTCAAACGAAAAAGATCGGGATGCAACACCACATTAAGTGACTATTTTCTTTTAATCATGTGATTCACCCGGCAATTGACCAATTGTATACAATTACCGGTATCGATATGCTACATTGGTGCAGGTTGTGCAATCGTTCACCGGTACACATCAAAAGACCGTATAACCCGGATCCGTAACCGTTCATCCAGTGCTCCAGGTTCGTTCAAGCAGGCCTCCGAGCTTGTAGGGGCGGGTTCCAAACCCGCCCTGCTATGTGAGGCGGCCTGATCGGACGAAAATGGGGTACCGGTGGACGGATACCAGGTCTTCAGGATATACAGATTTTAAAAAGGGAGAGCGGCAATGAAAATGATGAAGGCGCTGGTCAAGGCAAAAAGACAGGAAGGGCTCTGGCTTGAAGAAGTCCCCATGCCGGTTCCGAGAAAGAATGAAGTATTGATCAAGATTTCAAGAACGGCTATCTGCGGCACGGATGTCCATATTTTCAACTGGGACAACTGGGCTCAGCAGACTATTCCGGTGCCGATGCCGATCGGTCACGAATTTGTGGGGGTGGTTGCCGAAGTGGGTGAAAACGTTCTTGACTTCAAAGCAGGCGATCTCGTCTCCGGAGAAGGACATTTAGTCTGCGGCCACTGCCGAAACTGCCTTGCCGGCCGCCGCCATCTCTGTATGAATACCAGCGGTGTCGGCGTCAATCGCCAGGGTGCCTACGCGGAATATCTCTCCATCCCGGTAACCAATGTCTGGTTTTGCGATGCCTCGCTCCCGCTCGATATCCTGGCCTGTTTTGATCCGCTCGGCAACGCCGTCCATACCGCTCTCTCCTTTGACATCCTCGGTGAAGATGTGCTTATTACCGGGGCCGGCCCCATTGGTTGCATGGCCGCAGCCATCGCCAAACATGCGGGTGCGCGCAAGGTGGTGGTGAGCGATATAAATCCTTATCGTCTGAATCTTGCAAAAAAGGTAGGCGCTACCCGGGTGGTCGATGTAACCAGGGAAAAACTCAGTGACATCCAGAAAGAACTCGGCATGAAAGAAGGGTTCGATGTGGCCATGGAGATGTCCGGTAATCCTGCCGCCCTGGATTCTATTCTTGAAAATATCTGTCATGGCGCCAAAATCGCGCTCCTTGGCATCATGCCACAGAACACCCCGGTTGACTGGAACAAGGTGGTGTTCAACGGTCTCACCATCAAGGGCATCTATGGCCGGGAAATGTTTGAAACCTGGTACAAGATGACTGCGATGCTTCAGTCCGGTCTGGATATTTCGCCGCTCATCACCCATAAATTTCATTATACCGATTATCTCGAAGGTTTTGAAGTTATGCGCTCCGGACATTCGGGAAAAGTGATCCTCAACTGGGAAGAAAAGGAGTAGATTATGACACTGGAACAATTGGACAAGGCGCTGCAGGAGGAACTGATCAGTCTGCGGAAGGAAGGCCGGGCCAAACCTGCCGAACGGATCATCACCGGCTATCTTCCGCCAAGCGCCGGCCGCGGCCCCCGCTATACCCTGAAAGGCGAGAGTAAGCAATTCATCCGGATGAATTCCAACTCCTACCTGTCGCTCTCCAACCATCCGCAACTGATCAGCGCCGCAGATGAGGCAACCCATCGCTGCGGAGTCGGTCCGGGCGCGGTTCGTTTTATCGATGGGACGTTCAGCTATCATATAGACCTTGAACAGCGTATCGCCCGTTTTGTCGATAAACCGGCAGCCAAAATCTTCAACTCCGCTTATACCTCCAACTGCGGTCTGGCGCTCACTATCGGCAGTAAGACTACCCACTGGATCGGCGACCAGCTCAACCACAATTCCATCATCCGGGCCATGCGCATCGCAGGCGTTCCCAGCGCCAACAAAGGCATTTACGCCCACAACAATATGGATGAGCTGCGCAGATGTCTTGATTCGGTTGTTGAGGGTATCGACCGGGTAGTGGTTATTTTTGACGGCATCTTCAGCATGCGCGGAGATTATGCGCCGATTGACGCCATCCTGGCCATAACAAATGAATATAAGGGAAAATTTCGGGACGGAGTAATCACCGTGGTAGATGATTCCCATGGCATCGGAGCTTATGGAGCAACCGGCCGGGGTACTGCGGAATTTTCCGGGGCAGCCCCGACATCATCATAGGCACCTTCGGCAAGGCCTTCGGCGTCAACGGCGGTTTTATCGCAGCAAGTGAAACAGTTATTGAAACAGTGAGACAAAAGGCAGACACCTATATTTACACCAACCCCTTAAGCGTCGCCGATTGTGCGGCCGCGACGAAAGCTCTCGATATCTGCGACAGTGACGAAGGATTACGGCTGCTGGAGAATCTTCATCTTCGCACACAGCAATTCAGAAGCGGCCTGGAAAAGTTGGGCCTGGAATCGATTCCAGGGCCCCATCCGGTGGTCCCGGTGATGGTTCGGGATACGGCCAAAACCCATGCCCTGGTCAGACATCTTTATGACAATGGCGTCCTGGTGGTTGGGCTCACCTTTCCCGTTGTGCCACGAGGTGATGAATCCATGCGTTTTCAGATCAACGCTGCCCATACGGAAGCGGATATCGACTATGTGCTGGGGGTGCTGGGCAAGGGTGTCTGAAAATCAAGGGCGGAGTATTTCGCAGGCACGCTGCTCCCACATCCGAGCAAGTTGCAATTGGTCTTATTCGACGTGCCTATGTGTAAGTGATCAGGAAACATCTACAATAATGCTATTCCAAAACCACATCAGATTGCCGATGAAAATCATAAATCTATCTTTGAACGATAATGTTGTGGGTATTGGTCATCAGAAGGCCGGCGTTCCGGTGGAGTTGGGACTGCGGGTGTGTGTTATGGAAGACCGGGACCGCTTCATTTTGCATCATCGAGTAATGGTAAAGAGCACAGATGACCAGGTGGCCTTTGCCATGGTGGGTGAAACCAAGCAGAAGTTCCCCACGTTACGTGCGGTCAGCATGGACAAAGGTTTCTATAGTCCAGCCAGCCAGGGAGCACTGAAATCGCGTCTTGAGTGTGTGGTGTTGCCCAAAAAGGGCAAGCTTTCGCAAACCGACAAAGCGCGTGAAAGCGAGCCTGAATTTGTCAAGCTGCGCAAACAAGCAGGATCACCTCGGCTTTGAGCTCGATATCGGCGCTGAATTTTTATTTTACTCCCCGAATTTCCAAGGTGCCATTGAGAGTTGAAGGATTAAGAGCGCCCGACATATGGTTGGGGCCATCGGTTTGGACTTTGACCGTAAAGGGTCCAAGATTGGCCTCGACCGCTATGGGAGCCTTGATTTTGACTGTGCCGCTTCAGGATTTCAAGGAACCATCTGGTAAACGCAGAGTGTTTGATGGATTGTAAATTTCTAACTGTATGTATGCATTCCTATTTACTTCCCAGCAGATACTCCTCTGTAAATATCGGATCAATATTATGATAAAACTCCAGCCACACCAGAAACTTGCCACGTACCCGCGGGTATTGGTCCATGATTTTTTTAAATTTTTGCGGATATGTGAAGACCATAGCAGCGTATTCGTTGAAATCGTTTTCGACGCTGGTTTCCCCGTATGTATCCATAAATCCTTTTTCATAATCGGCCTCTGTTCCAACAGCCGAGGAGCTGTTATATATCTTTAGCAAATCTTTGATTGTGTCATATGAATATTCGAAATTCTTGGGGTTATTATCCGTCCATTGATTGACATCAAATGGATGATTTCGTTTTAACAAAAGGGAACTGAACTCATGATGAAAGGTTCTTATCACATCATCTTGAGCTTGGAAGCCATTATCAGTCAAATATATGCTCCTTTTCAACTCATCATACAATCCTCCATAATTAAACCCATCTTTTTCAGTGATTTTCCCAGCAAAATTAATAACAGATAAATGTTTTTTGATTACTTGAACCGGATACCTCTCTAAGGCCATTTGTAAGATATCAACATTGCGCATCAGCACCCTATGCCGAATTGGTTCAATGATGGGAGATTCTTCCCAAGGCGATAAAAAATCATCGTCAACCTCGTAGACAATCTTGATCCCATATTTGGCTGTAATGGGTTCGAAAAATGCGTCAATTTCCTCCTTGGTAAAGGTCGTATGAAGATAGATCGAATACAATATCATTGCAGACAGCCAGCACCAGCAGAACTGCTAATAAATAGTTTACTATCTTTTTCATTATCTTCTTCATCGGTCAACTCCGCTCATGTCATGCATCTGGATATTCATGGAGTTTTGGGTCAACATAATGCTTGAAAGGCATAATTGAGGTCTTTGCTCCCGGTCTAAATGTTGCCATGCGAATTGTTGGGAAAAAATATGAAATAACCGTGATGATTACCACGGTTAAAATCTCAGGTGCATGGTCAGCCACTTTGGTCCACCTCGAAGAAGTGGTATCTACCGGGGTGATTTTAGGTCCAGCTTTCACTTTCACAACCGTCTTAACCCCCACCGGCGCTTCATTCACGCCCTTGGGTCTTGGATGCATGATCACCTCAATTTTGAGCTCGATAT
>CAVSJK010000005.1:0-417147 GCA_963728385.1 uncultured delta proteobacterium | reverse complement strand
GAATTTTGGGACTGATGGTTTGGTCGAACCCGTCGTTGGAATTTCGGCAAACGGTCAAGCTGGAAAATCGAGCATTTATTCACTGTTTCTTTCGGAACTGAAATGAAATATATCTGAGTTCAAATAACGGATAAAAATAATTATCTGCAGCTCCAATCGCCAACAAAGGGGTCAAAAAAGGGGTCAAGTCTTTGCATCACTCAATCTGCTGATTGCAATAAGCTCTTTACCAGATTGCAATAAACTTTTTACTCTGACAAGACCTCTTCGAATAGAATACCCCGGCGCGTGGTATCACGTGATGAACCGTGGAAGACGTGGGGAAAATATCTTCACTGACAGTGACGACTATGAGTTTTTTATAGCTCTACTGCAGGAAACCAGCGAGATGTTTGATCTCAGGGTTGCTGCATTTTGCCTGATGTCAAATCATTATCATCTTCTTGTACAGACATCTGTCGCTCACCTGTCGCGGGCGATACGAAACATTAAAGGTGTCTATACCCAGCGTTATGATCGGCGACGGCACACCGATGGACAGTTGTTCCGTGGACGCTATAAGAGCGTTCTCGTTCAGGAAGACGGTCATCTCCTTGAGTTGTTGCGGTACATTCACAGAAACCCGGTCAGGGCATATATGTGCGATGCCGCCGATGATTATTTCTGGTCCAGCCATTGGGGATATTGTAATTCTGCGAAAAAATGGGATTGGCTGCACAAGGAAATCTTGCTTGCATGTTTGATCAGGATCCACACAAGGCAAAAAAAACAGTACAAAAGTTTTGTGCAATGCGAAGACTCCGCTGAAGTCACCGACTTTTTCAGCAGGAGAAACCTCTCTTCTTTTTTGGCTCTCGAAATTTTATTGAATGGGTTAAGTCTACATACCATCAGCTGTAAAATCATAAATAAATACCTCAATCAAGGCATCTTGCTCCAACAATAGACGACATAAAAAGGACAATATGTCAATATTATGAAGTTGAGCAAAGGCAATTAGAACAAACAAAACGAGGACATCTGAACGAGGCCCTAAATGTGGCTGTATACCTTGCCGGAAAAAGATACGGATTGCGATTGGAAGAGATCGGTCAGGAATTTGAGCTTTTGCAATACAGTTCGGTGAGCAGTATTGTTACAAGGACGGAAAAACAGCTTTCGAAAAACGAACAGCTACAAAATCGGATCGAAGAAATAAGTCTGAAATTTACTAAGGGTCATGCAAAGATTTGACCCCTTTTTCTTGGGGAAGGGATCAAAGATCATTCCCGAAGCAGGCTCTCACCTGCCTCCGGAGGTCTGGATGTTCGGGCCTGTTCCCTTAACTGTGACTCTTCGGTTTCCAGACTTCCTTCAGCATCTGTTGATATCGCCTCACTGTCGGCGACGGGAGGCAAATTCGTCTCTGCAATTTTGTATGGTTGGTTTTTTGCTGCGGAGTCCGGCATATTGATCGGAACCCCTTCAGGAAAGACAATTTCTCTGGCTTCATCCGGCATGGATATCCCCTTTTCTGCATATCCTCTTTTGACCAGCCGGATTAATGATGATTTTACCTTCAAGCCATTGTAGCAAGAGCCATCATACCAGAAATAGATTTTCAGATTAACCGTTGCAGCGCCCAGCCTGTCGACCAGCACCAGAGGCTCCGGTTCGCTCAACACGGCCGGATGGTTGCTTATTACCTGTAAGGCGATCTCCTGCGCTGCAGAAGTGCTGCTGTCATAGCCGATACCAACTTCAAACGTCTCCCGACGATTAGGATTAGCGGTGTAATTTCTGATGATGCCTTTATAAACTATGGCATTGGTAATCTGCACATGATTGCCGTCCTGGTTCATCAAGACGGTGCCGCGTGTGGTAACCCGTTCAACGACACCCAGATGACCACTTATTTCCACGAGATCTCCGAGCCGAAAGGGGTTGCGAATGCTGATCAGGATGCTGGCCAGGTAATTTTCCAGGAGGTCGCGAAAAGCGATACCTGCGATAAGACCGGCAATACCTGTACCGCCGAGGATGGTGGCGGATAAATTCGAAAGGCCTGCTATTTGTAAAGCAAGATAAAAGCCAAGAAGGAAAAAGAGAATATTGATAAGACGTACTGCAACTTCTTGAAGAAGTGGATTCAAACGGTGACCAAGCATACTACCTAAACTGCGGATCAAAAGTTTGGCAAGGAGCCAGACAAAGAAAAGAAACACCACTGCCAACCCGATTCTTAGGCAGGCCCTGTAGAACCTTTTTCCACAGGACTCTCAGTTCGTTTACCATAGGAGCAATGTCCCAGGGAGAACGCTCGATAACCTGAATTCGGTTAACGACAGCTACAACATCAACAATTTTTCCAGCTAACTTGCCGGCCCAGGCACTCTTTTCCTCGGTGGTTGTCTTTCCATCCAAAAACACGATACCTTGTTCAACCTGCACACGGACGTCTGAAAACCATCCGGTCGCTTGCAAAATGCCGGTGAGACGTTTGTCTATCTCGGCATCATGAGAAGCCGGTCTGACATTGATCTGCTCAGCCAGCTTCGTTTGCCGGTCATCATCTGATACGGCGCTGCCGTCTGAAGACTTTTGATTCTGAGCACCTACAGGAGAAACCAGCATGCCCATTACGCCTGCAAATATCAAAATAATATTAATTAATTTAAGAACTTGAGCTGTTGCAACAAGTCTCATATGAATCTCCTATGTCAAGATCTGCACATTCTTTAGCTGTTACCTTATGACCGCCATACTGGTTTTCATGAGCATAAGAGATAAGGGGTCAAGTCTTTGCTTGACTCATTCAAATTCTTTGACCCCTTTTCTTTTTTATTTCGTCCTGCCACTGGACTTCCAGCGTTTCGGAAATGATTTCCATCAGATCTGCCGCATCGGTATTGAAGCGGTAGTCACCGGGCTGCATGATGCCAAGGGTCTTTTTTGTGCCGTCAGCAAAGATAATGGTGCGGCTGGTCACCTTGCCGTCAAAATAAACATTGGCCTTTCTGATAATTGTCACATTTCCAAAATCATTATTCATGGTGATATCCTTGATTTGGGAAGAATTGGACGACCAGGTACGCTGGAATATCGGGTGCACGTCATTTTTCCAACAGTTCGTGGACGAATCTTGCTAATTCCTTGGTTTCATATGGTTTCGTCAGGTATTTTCTGATACCAAGCCTTAAAGCTTTTTCTTTGGTGATTTTCTTGCTATATCCGGTGCACAAAATGATCGGGATATCAGGCCTGATTTTTAAAAGTTCAATGGAAAGTTCCGAACCAGACATGTCAGGCATGGTTTGGTCGGTTATAACCACATCAAACGCCTCTGGGTTGGATTGAAATGTTTCCATCGCCTCATTGCTGTTTGATCTGACGGTCACATCATAACCAAGCCGACGAAGCATGTCGCCACCCAGCTCAGCCAACATTTCTTCATCGTCGACAAAAAGTATCCGCTCATTTCTTTGTGGATATTCTTCGGTGCCTTCTGCTGTAATCTTCTCTTGTATATCTGCTACTGCCGGAAAATATATTGAGAATGTTGCTCCTTCTCCCGGCTCACTGGTGACCTGGATAAAGCCTCCATGACTCTTGACAATCCCCAATACTATTGATAAGCCCATTCCAGTGCCTTCAAGAACGCCTTTTGTGGTGTAGAAAGGATCGAATATTCGATGCTGCATTTCCTTGGCAATTCCCACATCCGGTATCGCTTATACTGAGTTTGAGATAACGGCCCGGATGCAGATCGGATTGATGGGCGATATCGCTTGCTCTCAAGTCGACCACTGTACCGCAAATTTCAATCGTTCCTTTTTCATCCATGGCATGTACGGCGTTGGTACAGAGATTTATAATAACCTGATGAATTTGGTTTGTGTCAGCCATGATCAGCTGAGTATCGTCTGCTGAAGGCAAGCTTAATGGCGACCGTTGTTGGGATAGTGGAGCGAAGAAGATGCAGTGATTCCTCAAGTACCGGATAAAGTTTCATTGGACGCAATTTCTGTTCCGTCTTACGGCTGAAAGTAAGAATTTGTTTTACGAGCCTCCTTCATCTGCTGGGATGCGGAAATAATTTGCTTTATACAGTATATCTGCCGGAATTTCTCTTCTGGGATGTCGAGGAGAGCCATCTCTGCATTGCCAATGATCACTGCTAACATATTATTAAAATCGTGGGCTATACCTCCAGCCATGGTGCCGATCGCTTCCATCTTCTGAGATTGCATGTACTTGACTTCAAGCTCATGTCGTTCTTCTTCGGTTTTTTTAAGGATTGATATATCTTTGGTGACGGACAAGAAGTGGGGTTCTCCGTCCAATTCAATTATTTTGGCGGACAGCAAGGCAGTCTTTTTTGAACCATCCTTCATGACAAATCTGGACTCCAGATTTGTCACCTGGCCATCCCGCTGTAATCCTTTGATGAGACGCCGGCGATCTTCCGATTTATCCCAAATGTTGAGATCGGATGAGGATCGGCCGATGACTTCTTCTCTGCAGTATCCGGTAAGCTCAGTGAAGCCCCGGTTCACATCCACATATGTTCCATCCATTTTATTAATATTTATGGAGTC
Organism: uncultured delta proteobacterium; assembly: GCA_963728385.1. Taxonomy (GTDB): domain Bacteria; phylum Desulfobacterota; class Desulfobulbia; order Desulfobulbales; family Desulfocapsaceae; genus Desulforhopalus_A. The sequence continues at coordinate 412,570 of CAVSJK010000005.1, read as the reverse complement.
AGGACTTGTGAAAAAAGCTAGCCGAAAACGTTCTTCAGCATCTTGCAGTGCCTTTTCCCGAAGCTTACGCTCGGTGATATCCGAGTAGATGGACTGATACGTACCGTCAGGCATCATCTTCGTCTGCATTTCGATGTCAATTCTTGTTCCATCGGGCCGATAAGCACACGCTCGGCTAACACTTTTAATCCCCTTCTTTGAGTAAATCAAAGCGAAAAGGGAATTGCTCCATGCTTTCTTTTGTAAAGGACAATGCAACTGATATGATTCCCAATAAGTTGGCATACGGGCAAGTCCTGTTATTGCACAGATCTGTTCATTCGCTTCGATAATAATGCCTTCAGCAGAGCCAAGAAGGATACCGCCCACAGCGAAGTTAAAAACCTCTCTAAATTTGCTTTCACTGACTCGAAGGGATTCCTCCACCCTCATATTCTCAATGGCTATAGCTACCAGTTCAGCCACAGAAACCATGAGATTCAAATCATTTTGATCATAACATTGAGGATCATTATAATTTTGAACCGACATCACGCCGAGCAATTTTCCTTTGATCTGCAGGGGTACGCCAAGCCAGATTTCTGAAAGGGTGCAAGGTGGTAATCTCAGGTTGCACCTGGAATATCGATCCAGTAGTTCCTTTTTGGTGATCAAGAGTGGTGCCTGTGTACGAATGACCTCTGCCGCTAAAGAGCCTGTTTTGCTGATTTCGATGACCGGCGGGTAGGAATCATCCACAGAGTCGACGAAATAAGGAAGAGTCAGACTATCGCTCTCCGAATGATACAAAGCAATAAAGAAATTGGTAGTGTCAAGAACAGGACTCAGAGCAGAATGGACAGTTTTGTAAAACACGTGGGGAGTGGAGATTATGCTGACAGCCTTGGAAATGGTTAGGAGTGTATGATTTAATTTTTCAGAGAGTGTTTGCTTGCGCGTGTCGGTTTCCAGAACTTGTATTCTTCGTTCCAGTTCTTCGTATGTGGGCCTGTTTTTCATAATTGTAATTGAGGTTTTATAATTCAAATTCAAGGCTTCAAGGCTTGAAAAGTAGTCACGATTCTCGGTGAAACTCGTTGAACCCTAGAACAAATATAACCCTATTCTTAAATCAACAACAATGTAATACTCCTGAACTCTTTGAGAATTTAGGCAAGCTATATATATATATCTTTACCCATAGTAGATAAATGAGGCAATAAATGGCAAATTGGGGTCGCACGGCGCTAACTATGCAATATTCCGAGCATGAATCTTGATTTTAAGCCAAATTTATGGTCAATACGGATGTTTTTAGGAGTAAAATCGTATTGAACTGTATAGGCACAAGATCAAATTATGACCAGAGTAAAGAGACACCATTTTCGGGGACAAATATGGCACATTACATCACAGATATTGGATTTAAAGCCGATGGCTAACCCATCATTCTATCGATCCTGTGTGAAAAGCCGAACATGCAGGTCGATAGCACCAACCAGCCTTCCCGCCCCGGCATCAAAAAGGAAATGAATGGAAGCTATAGCGGCAATCAAATCAATTTTCTATTTTATCCTGGCCGGCCTTTTTGAGATTGGTGGTGGCTACTTGGTCTGGCTCTGGTTACGTGAAGGGAAGTCTTCATGGTACGGGCTTATCGGTGCAGCCGTACTCGTTCTTTATGGTGTTATTCCTACGTTTCAACCCGCCCATTTTAGTCGTGTTTATGCAGCATATGGTGGCGTTTTTATCGTCCTCTCAATTCTATGGGGTTGGCAGGTCGATAAAATAGCGCCGGATAGATTCGATATTATCGGTGGTTTTGTGGCCTTGATTGGTGTGGGGATCATTATGTATTGGCCCCGAGGCTAGAAAGGATAAAACGCATGACAAGTCACTGGTGCGGCAGCAAAAAGATGCGTCGCACAGTTTTCCTTAGAAAGATACCACTTAACCTGTCCAGTTATTCAAACAAAGGATTGGAGCTTGAAAAATGACCGTCGATATGGTCAAATTCTGACCTTGTACTCCCTGTAATCCCGTTCCTGATCTCTATCTATCCGCCTGCTTTTTAAAAATATTTTCTTTAATCCGGAAAGGACTGACTATGGTTATTCTGCAAATCGATACTATCCGTCAAATCGCCGATTCACCGATAATTTTTAAACGTGGGGAATTCCTGCAGAGAAACGGAGCGTTTAGCCGCATCGACGAGCAAAGCGGCGATGGCCGATATGTGTATGAGGTTGATGGGAATTATGGGAATTATCGCACGGAAGTTGTCTTGAACGGTGATGTGACCAGCCATTGCACATGTCCATATCCCGGCGCCGGTTGTAAACATGTCGTAGCGATACTGCTTGAATTGTTAGATGAGCAGCAGGAGCCTCAAGAGTTGTCGATTGACGATATCGACAAACAGGCGCAATATCTCTCCTACGAGGAGATCAGGCAGCAGGCTCTGGATGATCGTCGCAAGCGGGCGAAACAGGAGAAATTTACAGTAATCCAGGGGGATATGCTGAAAGGCGATCATCTCATAATGACCGCTAGGGGACACCAATATCAGGTTACTCTCCACGATCCGGCTGCGGGTGTCGGCCACTGTTCCTGCCCTGATTTTTTTTCCAATAAACTTTCGACGTGTAAGCATTTGATTTTTCTCAGCACCTTTTTAAAGGAGCAAACGGGCTTTGCTTATCGTCTGGCACAGGAAACCTTTCCTTATATCGATATCTATTGGGAGAGTGCTGCCGAAAAACCACGACTTTTTCAGGAGCGGGACGCCCGGGACAATGGCGAAGAGCTTACCGCCCTGCTGAAGGAAATCTTCGATGAGCAGAATCTGTTTCGTCAGGAAAATATCGCCGAATTTATCCCATATTTGCCACAGCTCGAAGGCTATAAACAAATTCGAATCCAGGAATCCGTACTGCACAAACTTACCAACGCCGCAACGGATATCGAATTGTCCCAGGCGGCAGCCAAACCATTAACCGATACGTCCCTGTGTCTCAAAGTTGTGCCCTATGCCTATCAGGAAGAGGGCATAAACTTCGGACTCTATAAAAAAGCAGTTCTGATCGGTGACGAGATGGGGCTTGGTAAGACCATGCAGGCCATCGGTCTCGGCATCCTGAAAAAGGAAATTTTTGGCTTTCGGAAGGTCCTGGTCGTTACCATGAGTTCATTAAAGCAGCAGTGGCAGCGGGAAATTAGAGCGATTTAGCGATGAAGAGGCCTGTATTATCTCGGGGAATGCCAGACAGCGTAAAGAGCAGTATCGGACGGATACCAGTCATGTTCAAGATCACCAATTATGAAGCTGTTCTTCGGGATGTGACAATTATTTCCCGATTGAAACCGGATTTGATCGTTTTGGATGAAGCGCAGCGGATTAAAAACTTTAAACAAAACCGCCGAGGCAGTAAAGAGTCTGACACGGCAACATGCAATTATTCTGACCGGTACCCCGTTGGAAAATAAACTGGAAGATGTCTATTCCCTGGTACAGTTTCTCGATCCGGAACTGCTTAGCCCTCTCTGGCAGTTTGCGGCTGATCATTTTCTTCTTAGTACGTCGAAAAAAAGGAGATATTCTGGGGTATGTCAATCTGAACTATGCTGCATGAGAAGCTTAAATCCCTGGTCATCCGCCGACGAAAAGAAGACGTGCTGGAGGAACTTCCCGAACTGATCGTCAACGATTACTATATCGATCTGCATAAGGAGCAGGAGGAAATCCACGCGGGATATTCCCAGTCTCTGCTGCCGTTGTTGAATAAAAAATTTCTTACGCCCATGGATTTGCTTCGCATCCAGGCCCTGCTTCTTAAAATGCGGCAGACCTGTGATTCCACTTATTTGATAGACAGGCAAACGAATATCTCACCCAAGCTCGATGAACTGGCCAATATTCTGGATGAACTCATCAAGCAGAACGGTCGAAAGGTGGTGATCTTTAGCGAGTGGACAACCATGACCATGCTTATCGGCAAACATCTTTCGCGGGAGGAATTCCCTTTGTGGAGTTGTCCGGCAAGGTCCCGGTTATCAAACGGCAGGCCCTGATCGACGAATTTAACAATAATCCCGGACTGCAAGGTCTTTTTGTCGACCGATGCAGGAGGAACCGGCTTGAATCTTCAGGTCAGCGGATTGCGTGGTGAACTTTGAATTGCCATGGAATCCTGCGAAGGTCAATCAGCGGATCGGCAGGGTTAACCGCATCGGGCAGAAGAGTAAATGTATCAATGTTATCAATTTGATAGCTAAATATAGTATTGAAGAGCGGATCATGGCCGGGATCAAACTAAAGGGGGATCTTTTTAGCGGTGTTTTTGACGGCGGCAAGGATGAAGTGCTGCTCTCCCGGGAAAAACGTCAGGAGATGGTCAACCAGCTGCGGGAAATGATGGGGGAAGAATCGATATGGTTAGGTCGGAGCCCCTGCCTGGCTGAAGAGCTTGCCGAAGACACGCCTTATTATCTTAATCCTGAGGTATTAAAGGCGTAAAGCATAGTCGATTTTCGCGGCCGAAGACTGAAGTTTCAGAAGAAGTGTTTTTAATTCAGGAAAAAGACGAGGATGAGGCGGTGGGTCAATCCGGCAGCCAATCCGTCAATAACCTGACAGTCAAATGGCCGGCCAACCCGTGGGCAAGAGAGCAGCCAGGATTCCGCCATTCCGCCGAGCAGATGGAGAGGTTTTAAATCAGGGCATGGGTTTTATTAGTGGTCTGTTGGAGATGGCTATGGGTAAGAAACTGGGATTGCCGAAGGCAGCGAGAAAATGGTAACTCTTGATAAAGAAACCGGAGAAGTTACACTTAAATTTACCTTACCGGGTTTTCAAAATCGAAGGATCCGTGAAACGTTTAGTGCGGCCGGGCACCCCATATGCGCACAAACATGCCTATAGGCGTGTAGGGGCGGGTTCTATACCCACCCTCCTCTGCTATTTGAGCGAACGCAGGTCGGTTGCATCAGGCAATTAAACCGTACGAATCGCTTTCCCTGCCTTAAAAGCCTCAATATTTTCAACTGTCTGGTCGATAATCCGCTGCCGTGCTTCTCTGCTGGCCCAGGCAATATGGGGCGTGATGATCAAATTGGGAAGTTTTGCTTCAAGCAGAGGATTGGAATCCTTGGGCGGTTCGACGCTCAAAACATCGACTGCTGCACCGGCAATTTTCTTGGTCCGAAGGGCGTCGACCAGAGCGTTCTCGTCGACAATGCCCCCACGGGCGCAATTAATTAAAAAAGCTGTCGGTTTCATCAGTGAAAAGGATTCGGTATTTATAATGTTTCTGGTCTGCTCGGTGAGCGGGCAATGAAGAGTCAGGACATCGACTTCCGTGAGCATTTCTTTTAATGCAGGACGATCATCAGGAGGATTGCCCGGCCTTCGGGCAATGATCGACCTTCATGCCAAAAGCCCTGGCAATTTCGGCAATGCCGCGGCCAAGATTGCCGATAACCGACTATGCCTAAAGTCTTGCCTTTGAGTTCGATGATCGGATAGTCGAGAAAACAGAACTGGCTGGCCGTCTGCCAGCGACCGGCTTGCACCGCACGTATGATAGGGAGAGAAGGTTGGTGTGCAGGGCAAGCATCATTGAAAAGACATGCTGGACCACAGAATCGATTCCGTAGGCCTGGCAATTGCACACTGTTACGCCGAGTTCTTTCGCTGCCTGTAGATCAACGACATCCGTGCCGGTGGCAACCATACATATCAACCGGACTGAAGGAGCTGCTTCAAGATGTTGACGGGATATTTTTACCTTATTGAGGATAATGATTTCGGCGTCGGCGATTCTTGCTTCAACTTCTTTAGGGGCCGTGGTCCGAAACATCTGCAAAGAGCTACATGCTTCTTCAAGATTGTCGAGGAAAGGTCGTCAAGGCCTTCGGTATCCAGAAATACTGCTTTCATGATGTTTCCTCTGCTGGTTTGTGTCTTATCGGTTAACCATCTGGCCTACAAAATGGCACGGAAGCTGTCAAGTTCGAGCTAACTGCTCACATCTGTTGTATTTATAGTACTTTTTTTATATTATCACAATGATGGCTACGTAAAACATCTGCATTGATATTGAACCTTTGCAGCTTGATTCTTGTTGACTAAATGTCGATCGTGTGGGAGGAGGAACCATTAAAATCAATAAAATGATTACGTTCCGTTGGTTGGGTCTGCTATTGCTTACTTGTCTTGTCTGTAGGTCTATGCGGTTGCTCCAAAAAAACGGTTATATATGTCCCACCGGAAGGGCGCGGACACGTTCAGAAAAAAAACGATCGCGGAAATACTTGAAGAACGAACCAGGATCCTTAAAGATTATCTTACAATTGGATGGGTACCCGCTATAAGCATGGCGGAATATCACGCAACGGTGTGGACTGTTCCGGTTTTACCCTGGTTACCTACAAAGAACTGTTCGGAAGCGAACTGCCAAGGACGGTCCGGGAACAGGTGCAAAAAGGGGCGGTGGTTGATAAAGACCTTTTGCAGCCCGGAGATCTTGTCTTTTTCAAGATAAATGTTTTTCAGAAACATGTGGGAATTTATTTAGAGGACGATCTTTTTGTCCATGCATCACTCTCCAGTGGGGTAATGGTATCCCGACTCAACGATGCGTATTGGAAAAAACGTTACTGGCAGGCTAAACGCATAAAGGAAACCAATGCTTATGGAGAAGAGATAGCCTCTTCAAAGAGCTATCCGGACTCACTCTAACCCCGATAGACAAGGAAAAACCACGTTTCACTTGCAGTAGTTTCCTTGGCGATATTCAAGTTGTTGATGTTAATTCATCCACCGGAACCCGGTTCTTCATCTTCAAAAAACTCTCTCTATTTTAAAGGAGAATATGGAAAGATTATTTGTTATTGCTGTCGCTGCATTGATCGGAACCGGTTTTTATTATTGGTTTGCCTGGATGATTCGTAAGGATTCCACGAAGGAATTTGTCCGGTCTCATCTGTGGTTCATGCATCCCAATGCAATCTGTTACTGGCGGACAGTATTGGCCCTGTGCGGGTTTATTCTTTATTTTTTATTGGATTATCAGGACTTGCCATAATTATATTTACTTTCGCCGCTATTCTTGATGGGGTCGATGGGATTGTCGCGAGGAATTGCGACATGGTCACAGAGTGGGGCGAGTGGCTGGATCCGATGTGTGATAAACTGACATATCTGCCGCCTTTGATTGGTTTCGCCTATGCCGGGATACTTTCATCCAAATTTGGTCTGGATTCTTGTTGGTGTTGAGCTCTTCGGACAATTTTTCGCCAGGAAAATCCTTTCTCTTCTGAGTTATTCTGTAGCCGCAAACAATTTTGGTAAAATCAAGGCGATCATCTGTTTTGCCCTCGTTATCTTTTGTGCACTGCTTGATAAAAATCCCCACGTCATCAACATGGGCAACGAGGTTTTACTGGCATGTATTGTTCTTTCATCGGCTTCGGTTCTTTTTAAATTTATCCCCAACAGGTACTATGCCGATATCCTCTCGACACTCAATTTTTTCTGCGGATTAACCAGCCTTTACTTTACCTATAACCATCGTTTCGCCTGGGCGATTTTCGTTATAATACTTGGCCAGCTTTTTGATCTGTTCGATGGCAGGATGGCGGAAAAACATGGCGGAACCATTTATGGACCGTATCTTGACGATATTGCGGATTTTGTCAGTTTCGGACTCTCACCGGCCTATATCATCGTTCAATCCGGTGGAGTCTTTTGCCTGGCTATTTGGCTTGATCTTTTTTAGCGGTGTTGCTTATCGGCTTATCAGGTTTGTTATGGTCGATAAAAAACGGACCGATCTGCCTGAAGGTATCTTCAACGGTCTCCCCAGCCCCGCAGGTGCACTGATTGTTCTTGGAGCTGCCTTGGTCTTTCCTCCGATGCCGCTATGGGTAATTGCCGCATTGTCTGTCGGCTTGATGGTCAGCCATATTCGCTTTGCCCATTTTGGACGTGTCATCCTGAAACAGATCCCCAGGCCGCTGTTTTTTCTGGCGAGTTCAACGGTTATTGTTACCATCGCGTTTCATTCTGAAAACGAAAAGTGTCCATGTCTTCGGTTATCTTATTCTCTGTTCTGTTTTGATTTACATGTTTGGCGGGAGAAGATGGCTGAATGTCGGGCAGTCGTCCCAACAGGACGGAAGTAAATAAATTTGTCTTAATTTGGAGTGTATCCACACGAGCGGCCTCCGCTCGAAAGGTAAAATTTTACAGGAGAAATGCCTATGGTTTGGTAGTGTTGGTTTGATGTGAAACGCGAATACCGGCAGCATTTGCCCGAAGGCGCCTGGATATTTGATTGAGAATCCAACGTTCCCGCGGTGCAGATGCATAAATTATTCTCAGGGCGGGGTGAGAGTCCCCACCGGCGGTGATTCCAATTGATGGAGAGCCCGCGAGCGCCTGCCGGCTGACGGCAGGGACCAGCAGATCTGGTGAGATTCCAGAGCCGACGGTTATAGTCCGGAAGGGAGAGAATGACACGGAGCGGCCCCTATGTTTCCCGGATCGAGAATCCAGGAAGCGGTGTCGAACCGGTTGCCGGCCGTGTGCCCGTCACACGGTTGGTCTGTACTCCTGCATGTGCCCTGATTCTGGTAGAACAAGGAGTGAATTACCATGAATCAGTCTCTTATTTCTCAGTTTGGCGACTCGCAACAGCGGGTTAGAGCAGCTCTGTCGGCCATACGTGCCGGGCAGGGAGTTTTACTGATCGACGATGAAGACCGCGAAAACGAAGGCGATCTCATCTTTTCCGCGGAACATTTGACCACCGAACAGATGGCATTGACGATTCGTGAATGTAGCGGCATAGTCTGTCTCTGCATGACCGGAGAAAAAATCGACAGCCTCGGATTGCCTCCTATGGTTGTCTCTAACAGCAGCCGTCATGGGACGGCATTTACCATATCCATTGAAGCAAAACACGGCGTGACCACCGGAGTGTCGGCTGCCGATCGTGTGCGGACCATTAAAGCTGCCGCCGCCGTCGAAAGTAAACCGGAGGATCTCTGTCATCCGGGTCATGTCTTTCCGCTGCGGGCTCAGCCCGGCGGCGTGCTGACCAGACCGGGGCATACCGAAGGGACAGTTGATCTGATGCAACTGGCCGGCCTGCAACCGGCGGGAATTCTCTGTGAGTTGACAAACCCTGACGGCACAATGGCCAGACTGCCTGAAGTTGTGGCGTTCGCCAATGCCCATCGGATGACGGTTTTGACCATCGAGGATATTATCAATTATCGGCAGCATTTAGTTGAAGCAAATCCGGCAGTAGCTGCTGCCGCGTAAAAATACGCCACCTTTCCCGGCTATTTGTCTTCCGGGAAAGGTGGCGGTAACACCAGCTGTCCCAAAGAGAGCAAATAAGTCTCTGTAATGTGTTCAATTGATTGGGAGATGCCATGCGAAACATTTCCATTATAATGGCGATGCAGAGTGAAGCCGAATCCTTGATCCAGGGTCTTGACTTGGGCAGACAAGAGCATTCCTTTCGTTCAGGCATCCCGTTCGAGGTGTACCAAGGAGCTTTTGGGACAGTGCGACTTTCCATAATAACAAGCGGTATTGATCCCGACTATCATGTGGATAACGTAGCCACGGTTCCTGCTACGCTTATGACCTATCTGGCAATTGATAAATTTACGCCGGAGCTGCTGCTTAATGCCGGCACGGCAGGTGGCATGGCGGAAAAGGGCTGCGAGATAGGGGATGTCTATCTCAGCTCCGGCACCTTTTGTTTTCATGACAGGCGGATTCCCCTGCCGGGTTTTGACCGGTATGGCCGGGGATTTTATCCTGCCTGCGATACCTCGGCTATTGCCCGCGAGCTGAAGCTGAAAACCGGGACGGTTTCAACAGGGAATTCGCTTGATCTCCTGGAAAAAGATATGCAACTTATCAAAGCCAACCAGGCAATCATAAAGGACATGGAGGCGGCGGCGATCGCCTGGGTCTGTCGGACTCTTTCAGTGCCCATGTTTGCCATCAAGGCGATTACCGATTTAATAGATGAGGATACTCCACCCCAAACCCAGTTTATGGAAAACCTTCATCTTGCCTCCACTAATCTAGGGATCAAGACGATAGAGGTTCTTCGGTATCTGGAAAAAGGCAAGGCTGATTAAAAAACCTTGAACAATGGAATGGGAGAGGGACAAAGGGCCTCCATTTCCGCCAGATCCTTTTCGCTGCAGTATCCTTTGGAAATATAGCCCAGTTTTAGACCGTTTTCCGTGATGATCTGAAGGTGGGTGTGGTGAAACCAGTTACCGTTTTCCTGGAAATCGCCGATTTCGGCAAAAGGCTCGCCGGCAGTATAGGTGTTGCCGGTAGCGGGCAGGCTGCTTTTTTGTAAATGGCCGTAGAAACTATAAAAAGTTTTGAAATTTGGGCTGTCGTGTTTGAGTAGGACAAAGCCGCCGTAATTCCCTTCCCCGCTCTCATAGCCACTTTCGGCAACAGTACCATCGAGAGGTGCGTAGAGCTTTGTGCCGAGGGGGACAATGATATCGAGCCCTAAGTGGAAAAACCGCTGTTCCGCAACCATCTGAGAGCAATCCGCAAGCAGGCCCGCCCGGTTTTCAAGGTACGCGGCAACGCCCCAGCTGTATTTTCCGCCCATCTCCGATTCGAGGCGCTTTTGGAATTTCCGCTGATCTCGCATATCCATGGCTTCGAGTAAGGGACTGTCCGTAGAGAGATCGGCGATAAAGGGCTCTCCCGTCAGGTCCATAAAAAGCGGTTGATGGTTCATTTTACAGCTGTAGAGCAAGAACGGGTAACGCATAGTCTCCCCTCGGGAAAGGACAAAATCAGCAGTCATGCCTTGGAAATAACAAATATCAGCTGCGAATCCAGGTGAAGTTTCATTGTTCTCAAACGTGTACAATGGTCCAATCCTCAAAACCTTACCGTTTGACGCCATTTTCGGCACCCCTGAGTACCTGAAGGAAAATTTGAAGGAAAATTAATAATTGACATTCAGCTCAAAATCTGCAATTTTATTTACACTATAATAGTAACTATATTTCAATTATAGTACGATAATAATTCATCCCAAAAGAGCATGTCAAAAGGAAAATTCTATTTTTCAAAGTCGCTGGAAAAAGGGCTGAAAATATTGGCCCTTTTTAACAGGAATACTCCCGTCCTGACCCAGAGCGAGGTCGCCAGGATGCTGGGGCTGAACATGACCTCCACCTACCGCTACATCAATACGCTGGTGGAAATGGGTTATCTGGAAAAAGATACGAAGACCAAGGAAATCAGGCCTTCTCTTCATTGTCTGCTGATGTGTACCAACTTAATGCAGGCTGCCGATAACCTGAAAATGATCAAGGAAGTCGTTGACCGGATCAACCGAGAAAAAAATATCAGTATAGATGTGGTCTTTGCTGTCGATGACACGCTCAAGCGCATCTATCATAAAGAAGCGAGGGAGGTACTTACTTACAGTTTGCCGGAATTTTCGAAAAACTGTCTGCATAACACGGCATTGGGCAAGGCATACCTGTCCAGTCTGCCGGACGATCTTGTAGTTGAAAAAATTGCGGCGATGGATCTCATCGCCAAAACCGCCAAGACTATCGTCGACAAGGGCAGGCTATCAGAGGAAATTCGTATTACCAGGGAACGAGGGTTCGCCGTGGCGGATGAAGAATATCTGCCCGGTGTACTGGCTATTGCCGCACCTTTGTATGACCCCATTACAGGTATGGGGGTAGGTGCCGTTTCCTTCGATTTTTCAGTATTGCAGCATACCGGTACTGAAATAACTGCAACATATGGAGAAACGATACAGGAGACGGCTGCGGTTCTTGCCGAACTGCTGCCTGCGAAACAAAACCGCAGGTAAACCAAAATAGTTTTTTTGCCGTCTGATAAAGCCGCATTAAAATTTTTCCTGTAACGGATGATCGTTTCAGGAGAAACAACACAACAACGCACACACCCATGAAATCCGACCGTTTGAAACCATGGGCGCTGCTGGCGCCTTCCATGACCGCAGTATTCCTGCTTCTCGTCATACCCGTCTGTTTTATCATCGTCTACAGCTTCTGGCTTCGTGCCCCCAGCGGGGCGGATATCCCGGCCTTTCAGTTCGGAAATTACGCCAAATTCTTCGATGACTTTTTTTATCCCTCGATCCTCCTGCGGACCATCCGCATTGCTTTTGAGGCGGTTTTTCTCTGCATTATCATGGGCTATATCCCCGCCTATTTCTTTTACCGCAGCACCAGCCGGTATAAACAGATTTTTCTCCTGCTCATCATGCTGCCTTTCTGGGTCAGTTTCATCATCCGCACCATGAGCTGGATCAACATTATGGGAGATACAGGTCTTATCAACCATTTTTTGCTGCAATTGGGCCTGATTGAAACCCCCATCTCCATGCTCTACAATGAATTCACGGTCCTTATGGGGCTGCTCATGTACCTGCTGCCCTTTATGATTTTGAATATCTACGTCAGCCTTGAAGGCATCGATAAGAGTCTTCTTGAAGCGGCCCGCTCCATGGGCTGCACGGAATGGCAGGCTTTTCGCGAGGTAACGCTGCCGCTCAGCATGCCGGGCCTCAGTGCCGGCAGTCTGCTGGTTTTCGTACTGACGGCGGGCACGTATCTGCCGCCGATGATTTTGGGGGGGCCGGGCAACGACATGATCGCCAACCTTATTTTTAAACGGGTAATCGGCACCCTCGACTGGCCTTTTGGGTCAGCCATCAGCGTCATGCTGCTCTCTTTGCTGTTCGTCATTGTCTGGACCTACAACCGTTACCTGGGCATCAACCAGATCTTCAAAAGTTTTCAGGGAAAGTAATCCATGCGATCCATGCGACAATTTCCACTTGGCTGGACTCTCATCAAACTCTATACATTCCTCGTCTATGTTTTTATGTTCGCCCCCATAGTCGTGGTTATCGTTCTGGCCTTCAATCCCAAGCAGTTCGGCATCTTTCCCATGGAAGGCGTAAGCGTCCGCTGGTTTATCAAGCTGGCCCAGAATGAATCGATCATTGACGCCTTCAAGAATTCCCTGATCCTGGGGTCACTGACGGCTCTCATTTCAACAAGTATCGGCATCATGGCCGCGCTGGCCTTTATCCGCTTTGATTTTCGGGGTAAAAATACCATCAATACCCTGTTGCTTTCGCCGATCATGATTCCTGAGGTGGTCCTGGGCGTGGCTTTGCTGCTTTTCCTGCGCTTTCTGCAGCTACCTAAAAGCTTTGCATTGCTGCTTATCGGTCATGTTGTACTGACCCTGCCCTATGTCCTGTTAATTGTCCAGGCACGCCTGGTCGGTATCAAAAAAGAATATGAAGAAGCGGCCAAATCTCTTGGGGCTAATGGCTTTCAGACCTTCAGGGAGATTACCTTTCCGCTTCTTCTGCCGGCAGTTCTCGCCGGCGCCCTTTTTGCCTTTACTATCTCGTTTGATGATATCACCGCGACGCTTTTCTGGGCTACCGCCGGGAATCAGACAGTTCCCGTCAAGATCTTCAGTATGTTGAGAAATTCAATCAGCCCTGAGATAAACGCCCTGGGTACGGTGATGATCGTGATGACCGTTGCCACCCCTTTGCTGGCAGGCTACCTGTCTCGCAAGATTTCGAAAGTAAGGGCATAACCCTTCAATATCAATACAACTGAGAGGAGAAACAATGTCAACCGTAACTGGAGAAAAACTCGATCGGATCCATGATGCCTACAAAAGCGGGAAGATCAGCCGTCGCCGTTTCATGAAATACCTGGCCATGGCCGGTGCATCCCTGGGACTTCTGGGGTCCCCCTTTGGAAACTTAGTGGGCGATGCCTGGGCTGCCAAATCGATACGCTTTGACGGCTGGGGTGGCAGTACTTCCGAAGCGTTTCGCAAGTACGCTTTCAAACCTTTTACCGAAAAGACAAACATAGAGGTGATTGAAGGCGAGTTCGGTGACATGAATTCTTATCTGACCCGTGTCAAGGCATCCTATCCGCCGGGAGGCGAATTCAATGTCGCTCATCTCAGCGCTGTTTTTGATTATGCCCGCTATGCCGAACTCGGGTTTGCTTCGGTGCTCGATGAATCTAAAATCCCTAATCTGAAAAATGTCATGCCTTCAATGATCAAGCCGTTGCGGGAGATTACCAAGGGAACGCTGTCCGCGGTTCCTTACGATCTCGGGCAGACCGGCATCGCCTATAACTCCGATAAGATCAGTAAGGAAAAGGCCGAAAAACTGGGGGCGTCCCTCCTGTGGGACAAAGAGCTGAAAGGGAAAATGGGCAGTTGGGGCGGAGATTTTCGGACCAACATGTGGTATGCGGCGCTGCATACCGGCCAGAATCCTAATAATATGACTGATCTCAAAGCCATCTGGGCTGCACTGCGCGAGCAGCGCGACTTGATGAAAAAATACTGGAGTTCTGGAGCGGAATTAATGAGCCTGCTGGCCAATGAGGAAATCTATGCCACAGTCGCCTGGTCCGGCAGGGTTGCAGCGCTGCAGCAGGAAGGCCATCCCATCGGCTATCTTTCCCCCAAAGGCACCTATTCCTGGATGGAGTATCTCTTCGTTTTGAAGGGAACCGATCTGGAAGTCGCACAGAAGCTGCTCAACTTCATGTTGGAGCCTGCCGCGGCCATAGCCGTTTCCGAAGGCCAGAACTATCCGCCGAGTCTTGATCCAACCAAAGTGACCTTGACTGAGAAAATCAAGAAGATGCCTGCGTTTGATCCCACCGGAAAGTTGGTTGGCTATCTTTTTGCCGATCCGTCCTACTGGAATGCCAATCAGCTCGAATGGACGGAAAAATGGGACCGCATCAAGGCAGGCAGCTGACATCCTGCTGAAATTATAAAGTTTTAACAAGCATCAGGGCCGGAGCCGCACCGTCGGTTGGTTGTTATCCGGCCCTGCCACATAATCAGGAAAAAGGAGACAGAGTACCTTGGCTATCGGCAAGAAACAGCCCATCGTGCAGTTCAGAGGCATAATGAAGAAATTCGGCAAGGTTGTCGCCGTTGAAAAAATGGATATTGATATCGAAGAGGGCAGCCTGGTGACCCTGCTGGGCCCTTCGGGCTGCGGTAAAACCACGCTGCTGCGTATGATCGCGGGGCTGGAAAATCCCACCGAGGGGGATATCTTTATCAAGGGGGTCAGGATCAATGACACCCCGATCCA
The DNA here is from genome assembly GCA_963728385.1 of uncultured delta proteobacterium. Taxonomy (GTDB): domain Bacteria; phylum Desulfobacterota; class Desulfobulbia; order Desulfobulbales; family Desulfocapsaceae; genus Desulforhopalus_A. Next base: position 397,379 of record CAVSJK010000005.1, on the reverse strand, counting down.
TAAACGAAACCTGGGCATGATCTTTCAGAATTACGCTCTCTTTCCGCACAAGACCATCTTTGAAAATGTTGCCTTTGGCTTGAAATACCGTGATGTTTCCAAGGAGCAGATCCGGGAAAAGGTCACACGCGCCCTGGAAATGGTTAGACTGCCGGGCGTTGAAAACCGGATGCCGCGTCAACTGTCGGGCGGGCAACAGCAGCGTATAGCCATGGCGCGCGCCATTGTCATCGAGCCGGATGTTCTGTTGATGGACGAACCGCTCTCCGCGCTTGATGAGAACCTGCGCGAGGAAATGCGCCGGGAGGTGGCCAACCTTCAGGAAATGCTGGGGGTAACCACCATATTTGTTACCCACGACCAGCGGGAAGCACTCTCCATGTCGGATAAAATTCTGGTAATGAAAGCCGGCCGCAAGCAACAGGAGGGAGAGCCGCAGACCGTGTATAACGAACCGGCCAACCATTTTGTCGCCGATTTTCTCGGCCATTCGAACTTTATCAAGGGTGAGATAGCCGAGGTCAATGAAGAACACGTCAATGTAAAAATTGAGACCGGCGATTTGCTCATTGCCGATAATAAAGGGACTTTTAAAATAGGCGACCAGGTAGAACTGATAGTGCGCGCCCAGCGGTTCGATCTTTTTTCCCAGGAGGAATTCAGCGAATCCGAAAACATGAATTCCTTTGCAGGCCGCATTAAGGATCGAAGTTATATGGGGGGAGAGGTCAGTTATTTTATAGAGCTGGGCTCCGGCCGGGAGATACATATTATCAGCATGATGCGAACCCGGATCTATAATATCGGCGAAACGGTCAGCGTGCAGGTGGCGCCGCACAACTGTCACCTGATTTCCGTTGAAAACTGACGGCGCCCGAATAGAAGAATTTTCATATTTCGCAGCATTATAAACCTGAAAACAGTATGTTTTCAGGTTTTGCTGTTTTACACCCACAATATTTTACCGCATAACCATAGAGGATATTCATGCTCCATGTCGATCAGATACAAGAAGGATTTTCTCATCGTTACCCGGACCGTTATATCACCATTGATTCCCATACCCAGGGCGAACCCACCCGATTGTTGATAGGAGGTATAGACAAACTTCCAGGTGCCACCATCAAGGAAAAGCGGGAATTTTTTGCCTCGCGATACGATAAGCTTCGCATGTTGCTGACGCGGGAACCGCGAGGACACAGAGATATGTTCGCCGCCGTGGTCACCGAACCGGTCAGCAAAGAGGCACATTTCGGCCTCATCTACATGGATGCCAGGCGCTACCCGTATCTTTGCGGTCATGCCACCATCGGTGCCGTCACCACCTTGATAGAGACCGGAGTCATCGCGGCTGAAGACGGAGAAGGTCTGGTTGGCGTGGACACCCCGTCCGGCCTGTTGCTTGCCCATACGCGGGTTGCCGGCGGCCGGGTCCTCTCGGTCGGCATCGACATGCCGCCATCTTTTGTCCTCAGAACGGATTGTACGCTTGAGGTAGCCGGCTTTGGCAGGGTTACCGTTGATTTGGTCTGCGTCGGCGGCTTTTTTGCCATGGTATCGGCGGCATCTCTTGGAATAAAGCTCAGCGGCGAAAACAGCCGGGAACTCATTTCCCTTGGGATGGCCATAATCGAGGCGGCTAACCGGCAGCTGCAGGTCCGTCACCCCGGGCGCCCCGAAGTCAATACCATCGATGTGACAGAATTCTATTCGGAAAACCCTGAGGATCGGCAGGGGGGGAGCGGCACCAGTGTAGTGATATATGGCGAATCGCACATGGACAGATCTCCTTGTGGTACCGGCACCACCGCCAAGATGACCCTCCTACATCATAAGGGCAGGCTGAGCCCCGGACGGACCTACCGGAACAGCAGTCCTCTGGGGACGATTTTCGAGGGCCGGATTGTCAGGGAATTGACCATTGGTGATTTTAACGGTATTATCGGTCAGGTTAGAGGCAATGCTGCAATTACCGGTTATCATCAATTTGTCCTTGATCAAAAGGATCCTTTCCAGCAAGGGTTTTTATTGTGACCTCCATGACAAAATCGCCCCATCCCGATATCGTTCTCTGTAACGCCGCTCTGTTTGGCGGAAACATCGATGAGCCTATTCTATCGAGAGCAGAGGCTCTGGCTATTCGCCGGGGTCGAATTATAGCTCTCGGCGGAAATGAGGATATCCTCCACCTGGCTGGAGCCGGAACGGAAAAAATCGACATGGGCGGCCGCCTGGTTGTCCCCGGCTTTGCCGACAGCCATATTCATTTCTATGAATGGGCGCTTAAGCGCCGGGATCTTCAGCTGGACGATCTAGGCAGCCTTGATGAACTGCTTGCCCGCATTGAAAAATCCGCGCATTCCCTTGCTCCCGGCCAGTGGATCATGGGGCAGGGCTGGAACGAGACCGACTGGAAGACCCCGCTCGCGCCCGACCGGGTCAGTCTTGATAAGGTGGCTCCCAATCATCCGGTTCTGCTGTGGCGCTGCGATCTTCATCTGGCCGTGGCCAACTCGGCGGCGCTCAATCTCGCAGGGATAACCGGTTCCACTCCGGATCCACCTGAAGGGAAGATTGAACGGGATACGGCGGGAGAACCCACCGGCATCCTGCGCGAGCTGGCCATCAATCTGGTACGCCGGGCTATTGCCGCCCCACAGGATGACCGGATAATGGACGCCTTTAAGGATGGCATCAGCGCGCTTCATCGCCTGGGCATAACCTCCATTGACGATATACGATTGATGGAGGACACTGACGGCGCCAGGGCTTTTCAAAGTTTCCAGAAACTTGACCGGGAGGGCCTGCTGAATCTTCGCTGTTGGCTGAGTCTGCCCGGTCACCAGCTTGACGATATTATCGGCCTTGGACTGCGCTCGGGTTTCGGGGGCGACAGGCTGCGGCTCGGTCATATAAAATACTTTTCAGACGGCGGAATGGGGGCGCGCACAGCATGGATGATCGATCCATATCTCGATGCGCAACGCGGTATGCCGCTGATCGACATGGAGGAGTTGGCGGGAGAGATCGAAAAAGCCGATAGGGCCGGTCTTTCCGTTATGGTCCACGCGGTTGGCGATCGAGCCAATCGGGAAGTGATCAACATATTCGAAAACCTGGAAGCGCAACGTAGCAAAAACCGGATATCGCCGCCGCCCTTTCGGCATCGCATCGAGCATGTGCAGATGATTCGTCCGGAGGATCTGGTGCGGCTCGGCAGGCTCAACCTGGCGCTCTGCGTCACTCCGGTGAATATGATTCTCGATATTAATCTTATTGACAAAGCCGTGGGCGGAAAGGGCAAATGGGCTTATTCTTTTCGCCAATTGATGGATACAGGAGCACCGGTAATGTTCAGTTCCGACTGTCCGGTTTGCAATCCCGATCCGCTGCCGGCTATACATGCCGCCGTAACCCGGCAACGTTACGACGATACTCCGGAAAATGGCTGGTATCCTGAATCCCGGGTGAACGTGGCCGAGGCGCTCAATGCCTATACCGCGACTCCGGCGGTCGTCCACAAGGCCGCCGACCTGGGTAGAATCGCAGTGGGCAGCCGGGCCGATCTGGCGGTGCTCAGCCAAAATATCCTCAGCGAACCGGCTTCCGCCATTCGTGAGACAATAGTGGATATGACATTTTTTGACGGCCGGATTGTTCACAGACTGTTTTAGTCCTGAAGAGTATTATAGCGTGGTGAGACTTCGTTATTTTTAAACTCAAACATCCTCGAATCCTAATTAACCGACATGTCAATCATGAACGATCCAAGGGTTTTCTTTGCAGCGGAACGAACGCTTCTTGCCTGGACACGAACCTCCCTGACCTTGATGGCTTTTGGTTTTGTGGTTGAACGGTTCGGTCTTTTTGTGCACATGTTGATGCCGCAGCAAGACGCTACAATGCAGCGGGGCATATCGTTCTGGATCGGCTTCTCATTCATAATTCTGGGAGTGCTCTCCTCTGCGGCGGCGGTTCTGCAATACAGAAAAATGCTAAAGACGCTTCGGCCGATAGAGATACCCGAGGGTTATCGTGCCGATATGGCGGCTTTGGCCAGTCTTCTGGTCGCCGGTCTTGGTGCTGCTCTGACCGTGTACCTCTTCAGAGGTGCTTTGATATAGCAGCTTGACTTTAAACTTAATTCTTCACAGAATTGGCTTCCTTTAGAGGTGAATATACAGCTGTGGGCATGTAGGGGCGGGTTCTAAATCCGCCCTTCTATACACGGGATCTGACCGAACGCATATCGAGTGATGGTGAACATTTATAAATAACATATAAGTAATAGTATTTATTGTATATATTTTAACATTGATCGGTTGTTGACTATGGGCTGGTCAAAATGGAAGGTGCAGGGTAAGATGACGCCGTTTTCAGTATGAAGTGTTTCACGAATGTGACTTTCTGATTAAACTGGAGTTATTCTTTGAAAATATTACTATATGGTGCCTCCGAAGTCGGATACATGGCGGCACTGCGGCTCAGCAGGGAACACGATATCACCATATTGGATGAGCATGACACCATTCCCGAACGGTTCGGCAACCTCGATGTCGGCTATGTCAACGGCAGCGGAGCCGATGTAAACGCTCTCGAACAATCCGAGGCGGCGTCAATGGATCTCTTTATCGCCTGTTCCGTTCGGGACGAAGCAAATATTGTCGCCTGCTGGACGGTTAAGAGGATTGCCGATATTGAAACAATCTGTTTCGTCCGCACCATGGAATTGTATAACAATCTGATGTTTTACAGTCAGGGCCGCTATCGCGCACCATATGATATCGATACGGTAATCTGGCCGGAGCAGTTGCTGACCCAGGATATCTTTCGCATCGTTTCGGTTCCCGAGGCACTTGATGTCGAACATTTCGCCCAGGGCCGTGCGAAATTATTCGAATATCGGATTAAGGAAGACTCGGTGATCCTTAATAAACGGGTTATGGACTGCAAATTTCCCGATAACGTCCTGATCGTCGGCATTACGCGCGAGAATTCACTTTTTATTCCGGATGGTTCCACGAGAATTTCCTTGAATGATAAGGTTATTTTCATGGGCATGGGGACTGCGCTCGATGTGCTGGCCGCCCGTTTTTTTCAAAAAAGCAACAAGATCAGGAAAGTGGCGCTGATCGGCGGCGGCAGCGTGGGCTTTCTTCTTGCCGAAAAACTCGAACAGGCCAATATTCGTGTGACCCTGATCGAACACGACAAGGAGCGGTGCCTTTTTCTGGCCAACAACTTAAAGAAATCTCTCGTTCTTCATGGAGACGGTACTGATTTCGATCTGCTGGAAAATGAGGCTATTGGTGACGCCGACGCAATCATCTGTGTCACCAACAATGATGAAAAAAATCTACTATGCTCGCTTTTAGTCAAACAGCTTAGCAAGGGACGTATCATTACCAGGGTCGGCAAAACACAAACGGCGCTGCTTTTTGACCGGGTCGGAATCGATGTTGTGGTATCACCGCGCGAATCGGCGCTAAAAGATCTCCTGAACCGGGTGCAGGCGCATGATGTCAATATTCTCGCCCTGATTGAAGGTGGGCAGGGAGAGGTCCTGCGCATTACGGTTCCCGAAGGATATCCCGAAACACAGGTGGTCGATCTAACCTTCGCCGCAAAGGTGGTTATCGGGGTAATCCAGCGAGGCAGACACATTATTGTCCCGCACGGGGAGACCAGGATACTGGGTGGCGATATCCTGAATATTTTCACCATGGCTCAGGATGCAGAAGCCATTAAGAAAATGTTCGCACAATGAAACGGGAACATATCTACTCATCACTCGGCATTATCCTCGTTGCCTTTGGAGTTATTCTGCTGAGCCCCATCATCGTCGCTCTTATCGAAAATCACTATTACTCCATCCTGCCATTTTCAGTAGCTTCCGGCACTTCAATTGCGGTCGGGCTCCTGCTCCAGAAAGCAGGTGGTTTTCTCCGAAACTTCGATAATCTCAAACGAAATGAAGGCTTTTTGATTGTTTCCCTGGCCTGGATTGTGACGGCTGCCATGGGGGCGATTCCCTATCTGTTTTATGGGCTTAATCCGCTGGATGCGTATTTTGAATCCGTCTCCGGAATTACCACCACCGGCGCCACGATCTTTATCGATTTTTCCTTATATCCGCAAAGTTTGTTTTTTTGGCGCAGCCTGTCTCAGTGGCTTGGCGGGATGGGCATAATCGTGTTGTTTGTGGCAATTCTGCCTCAGTTCAAGGTAGCGGGCAGGCAGATGTTCTTCGCCGAATCTCCCGGTCCGACGGAGGAAAAGGTAACGCCTCGTATCACTCATACGGCCAAAGCGCTCTGGCTGGTATATTTTGCACTCACCTTGCTTGAAATTACCAGTCTCATTTGGGCGGGAATGCCGGCATTTGATGCCATCTGTAATTCTTTTTCAACCATGGCTGCCGGAGGATTTTCTCCACATCCTCTTTCAATCATGGGATACGAAAATTCGACGATAACATGGATAATAACGGCTTTCATGTTTTTGGCCGGTTCCAATTTCGCCCTGCAATATCAGGCGGTCGCCCGGCGACGTCTTTTGACCTTAGTAAAAAGGGAGGAGTTTCGCGGGTACGTGATCATTATACTCACCGTATCCCTTTTTCTTGCAGTGGTTCTGCTCATAAACGACAACGTCAGGGGGCTCGGTTCGTTGAGGGAGAGCCTTTTTCAGATCGTCTCCATTCTCACGACAACCGGTTTTTCCTCCTGCGATTTCGCGCTCTGGCCGATAGCCGCCCAAACGCTGATTTTCAGTGTCATGTTGGTCGGCGGTTGTGCGGGTTCCGCCGGTGGGGGTATTAAGGTAATCCGTGTTATCTTGGGTGCAAAATACATGCGCCGGGAAATTGTCCAGCTTGTTCATCCCCGCATTGTACTGCCGATCAAGATCGATGGAAAAACCGTATCGGACTCGATCCAGTTTCAGGTCCTCGGTTTTCTCTTATTCTATATCATGCTGTTGACCATCTCCGCCTATGCCGTTACCATAATTGAAGGTTCAGCTTCGATCGGGCTGGTGGGCACCGCCGCGACCATCGGCAACATTGGTCCGGGGTTTGGAGAAATTGGCCCGATGGGAACATACGGCAATCTCGCCTGGCCGACCAAGGCAATTTTCATCGTTAATATGATCGTGGGCCGTCTGGAACTCATCCCGTTTCTGGCTATGCTCCATCCAGATTTCTGGCGGCTGAGAAAATAACGGCTGGATAAAAATTTTGCTGATTTCGACTAATGTCACCGCTTTTATTGAGAAAGAACGAGGAATAAACCGCGATGTCTGAACAACGACAAGATATTTTTGCACTATTCGGTGCTGGTCCGAATAATCAGCCTGTATTATGAGAATCCTTACTAAAGATCGACCTTCCCTCTCGCGGATAGGTGCTGAAGGGGCTTTACTGGCTCTTTGCCCATTTCCGTTTCTCCTGGCAGTTCTGGACGTAACCGGTCAGCCGATTCCACCCTGGCAACCCTGGCGTTTCGGACTGGCTGCTCTTGCATCAATTACCTGTTTACTCTGTGCCCTGACTCTGTTTCGCCTGCCAAGTATAGGTAAATCGTGCGGAAGCGTGGCTGTTGTCGGAGGATTGCTGGCAACGTGGCCCTATCTTTCCGGGAACCCTTTTGCGGCGCTGGCAGGTTCAATAATTACGATCAGCCTGTTGTTTGCTCTCTTCGATTTTAGATTCGTATCCCGCAAAGACCGGAGGAGCAATCGAGTCGAACGCTGTTCTAAAAGAGCCCAGTGGGCCCTCTTGATGGTTCCTCTGATCGTGCTTCTCAGTGTGATTTTCGGAACATCGGAGACACTCCTGAGCGTCTATGTGATAGGTGGTTCGGCAGTTATAGCTCAACTGCTCTTTTTGCACTGGGTTATTGAGAAAAAGGCCCGGATGTTCTTTTTCCTGCCCCTTACGGGAATCGTCTCGCTCTACTTCAGTATTATACTGCCGGCAATGGGTGGCGTTTCGGGGATTGCGCTTTCTCTTTCCTTGCTCGGCCTTATTCTGCTGGAACCTTTCGGCTTTCTGTCGATTCAAAAAAAGGCCGGTGACTGGACGGTTCTGCTCGATCATCCGGCTCGGGTCTTACTGGCAACATTTTTTGCGCTCTGTGCCTTCGGGACATTCTTTCTTCTTCTGCCGATCTCCACCAAAACCGGGACAATAGGTGTTATAGATGCAGCATTTACCGCGGTAAGCGCCGTTTGCGTCACGGGGCTTATCGTCCTCGATACGCCGCATTATTTTACCGGAACCGGGCAGTTTTTTATTGTTCTTCTCATTCAGCTCGGCGGCCTCGGCATCATGAGTATCGCCACCGTGGCTCTGTACGCCATGGGCCGCCGTCTCAGCCTGAGACAGGAACGGCTGATGTCTTCCATAACCGCTACAGAGCACAGTGACCTGTTCCAATCCCTTGCCACAATTTTTAAATTTACTTTTCTTGCCGAGGGACTTGGGGTGCTGCTGCTTGCCCCGGCGTTTTATCTGACGGGAGACTCAGTCGCATATTCGATATGGCGGGGCGTGTTTACCGCAATCTCGGCGTTCTGTAACGCAGGCTTTGCTCTGCAGACCGACAGCCTGATTCCTTATCAGTCCAACCCCTACATCATCCACACCGTCTCGATACTTATCATCGTCGGTGGCATGGCACCGGCTATATGCATGGCAATTCCCAAATGGCTGAGAGGAAAACGGATACCGATCCCGGCGCGAATCGCCCTGGTTACCACCCTTGTTTTACTCTTTTCGGGCACGGTTGTTATTCTCGCTTTCGAGTGGCATGGTATCCTGACTGGGCTGTCGATTGTCGATAAGATTCAGAATGCCTGGTTTCAGTCGGTGACCTTGAGAACCGCCGGCTTTAACAGTGTCGATATAACCTCTATGACCAGCCCGACTTTTCTTATTATGCTCTGTTTCATGTTTATCGGCGGCAGCCCCGGAGGAACAGCCGGCGGTGTTAAAACGACAACAATCGGCATACTTGCCCTGACCTTCTGGACCAACGTCACGAACCGCAAGGAAATTATCGTCGGAAACAGAAGAATTCGCTCTTTTACGATATATCAGGCAATTACCGTGGTCACCTCGGGTATTATCATTTGGTTGGCGGTAGTTTTCATGCTTGAGGCAACGCAACAGATCGCGGCCCGCGACATCATTTTCGAGACAACCTCGGCCATTGCAACGGTAGGACTTTCAACCGGTGCAACCCCCCAGCTCGACGAGATAGGCAAGATAATCATTATAATAGCGATGTTTATCGGAAGAATCGGTCCCATTACCCTTTTTATGCTGTTAAGTGATGAGCAGCCCACGACATCGTCTAAATATCTGGATGTGAAATTTTCTTTAACATAATCAAGGAAAACAACATATGGCTCAGCAAATACTGATCATCGGTCTTGGGCAATTCGGCATGTCGCTGGCCCGGACCTTATCCGAAAAAGGAGCCGAGGTGCTCGCCGTCGATGTAAGGAAGAATCTGGTTGAAGAGGCGGCCACCTTCGTCACGGAGGCTGTTATCGCCAATGCCGCGGATGAAGCTGAGTTGGCTCGTCTTGAACCGGGCAGAAGGGATTCAGCCGTCTGTGCTATCGGCGACGATTCGCGGGAAGCATCGATAATCTGCACTGCACTGCTCAGACAGATGGGGGTGCCGGTTATTATCGCCCGGGCCAATGATGTCGTGCATCAACGTATCCTTCAGTTGGTTGGTGCCCATCAAATCGTCAATCCGGAGCAGGAGTTCGGCAAACGCTTTGCCAACAGGCTCCTCTATAAGCATGTAATTACCGATACCAATATCGGGGAGAGTCTGCATCTTACGGAAATTCTCGTGCAGCCTTCAATGGTAGGAAAAACGCTGATCGACCTGGCTTTGCCCAAACGTTTCGGCGTTGTGGTGGTCGGCATCCGAAGAGGTGCGGAGGGGAAAATCCACCAGCCTTCCCCGGGGAGTCCCCTGTTGGCGGATGACCATCTGATAATAGTCTCCCGCGAGTCTGCCATCGCGGAATTGATAAAAGGTGTAAAGGCATGAAGCTCCTGGCAACAGTAAGATGGGGAGCTCTACTGCTGATCGGCTTGAACCTGTTGATGGCTCTCGGATCAATCTGGATTTTCGTGCGGATGGCGCCTGCGATTGAAGTCATTATTGATCAGAATGAACGCTCCCTGGAAGCATGTGAAAATATGCTTTCCTCCCTGGCCAAAAGCAGAGGGGATAATACCGACAGTCCGGAACTGAAGGCATCGTTTAAAAAAGCTTTGAAAGAGGCCCAGGACAACATTACCGAGGAACAGGAACCCGAAGCATTGGAATTAGTCGATGGGAACTACTCCGCTGCATTTGCCGGTGATTTTAAGGCCAGGATACGTACGATAACGGCGATTAATCTCTTGGGAAGAATAAATCGGGATGCCATGTTACGGGCGGAAAAAAGAGCCCGCCAACTCGGCAACGGCGGTGCCTGGGGTGTCGTCTTTATGGCGTCTGCCGTCTTTTTAGCCGGACTGGTATTTATGCGTACGCTGAAAAGGAATCTGGTGAGACCCCTGCAGGAGATCTACTCAGTCATTGCCGCGCAAAGGCAAGGGGAAACCAGGAGAAGATGCAGCGGGGCCGATGTGTCAAAGGATATCAAAACGATCTTTGACGGCATGAACGAACTGTTCGATAAAATCTATTCAAGATCGGCATAATGCACTGATAGGACGGATCGCTGCGCGGCCCGTCCTATCGGTCGCTGTTGCGTTCCTCGAACGCGAGACTCCCAGCACAACAGCGACCGTTGCAACGTAGGGGCGGGTCCCTGTGCCCGCCCGACTCCAAACCACGTGCGGGTTTAGACCCGTCCCTTCGATATTATGTCGCTGAACGGACCAAGTCTAAGTCCCCGTGCTTGCATGTCATTGATTAATTGCTGAGGATTGTGCAGAAAGATCTGTGCAGTGGATGCATTTCTCTGCGCCCATTCCGTAGGATTGATGAAGAACAGCAACTTCATCTATAAGGGGAGCGAAAAGCGATGGAGAAGATACTGGAATATGTTGGGCCGTTCTCAGTGCAGGAGTCGATTTATGCAACTCTATCCAATATTGTTTCATTTCAAGATCTGAAAAACGGCCCATCTCGCTATTTTTGTCGAGAATAAATCGTTTTTTGCAGTGTGAATTTAGCCGATTAACTCCTGCTCCTCTCGTTTTGCAACACTATGGGCTATTCGGTTTCAGCAGATCCTCCTGCAAAGACAATGTTGAAAAATCACCTATCCACAGCCACTTATTTCGGTTATGATGTATTGGAAATATATTAACTAATGCAAATAAATCTAACCCCTTTTTTACACAAGCCGCTACAAATCACTGATAATTATTTTCGGTATGATAACAGAAACCACAATTGGGTAGTTAACAACACAGCACTGGAGCCAAGTCATGAAAATTGCATTCACAGATATCCAAAATTTCAGAAAGCTAAAAAGCTGTCGTGTAGAGCTTTCTGAGAACAAAACGGTGTTTGTTGGAGCAAATAATAGCGGTAAAACCTCGGCAATGGATGCCTTGATTATATTCCTTAAGAGAGCTCGTCAAAAAGACCTGTCTACAACAGATTTCACACTCTCAAACTGGAATGAAATCAACAAAATAGCAACTGATTGGATTGAAAACCAAAGCCCCGATGAATTAAATTTAGGGTCTGAGTTGTGGTATCCCTGTGTTCCGTCAATAGATATATGGCTAGATGTAGAGGATAAAGAAATCCATTATGTCAGCCATATTATTCCAACCCTTGATTGGATTGGCGGACACCTTGGTATCAGACTAACATTCGAACCAAAAAAAGTTGAGGATTTATACAAAGCTTATAAAGCCGCCTACGAAGCAGCAAAAAACACAAGCGAATCAAGAAAAAATGGCAATCCTTTAAAGCTTTGGCCTCAAACAATGCGGGAATTTCTTGATAAAGAACTTCACAAACATTTTACCATTAATGCCTATATTCTCGATCCGTCAAAATGTACTGAGAAAAACCCTCAGAAACTTCCTGAAAATTCAGAGCCTATAGCAGGTGATCCATTCGATGGTTTATTTAAGATTGACATCATCAACGCCCAGAGAGGTTTTTCTGACCCCAACTCAACGGAAGCAGTATCGAAGAATGACCGTGGGCTCTCTGCTCAACTCAGAACTTATTTTGATAAACATCTGAATCCCTCAGAATTACCCGACATCAACGACCTTGATGCTCTTGGATGCTATTGAAACCGCAAGAACTGCTTTTGATAAACGCCTAAAGGTGAGTTTTAAGGCCTCGATTAGCGAACTTGAAGGGCTTAATTATCCAGGTTTCAGTGACCCTAAAATTCAGATTTCAAGCAAAGTAAATCCATTGGAAGGGTTAAATCATGATGCTGCTGTTCAGTTTAATGTTTTACGAGATGATTCAAATCCAGATGATATCTCTTTATGCCTTCCAGAAAAATACTGTGGCTTGGGATATCAAAACCTCATTTCAATGATTTTCAATTTAATCCGTTTTCGTGATGAATGGATGCGAATTGGCAAGGCAGGTAAACGAAATGAAAATAGTGATGATTTTATTGAACCTCTTCATATTGTTCTTGTTGAAGAACCGGAAGCACATCTTCATGCCCAAGTACAACAGGTGTTTATAAAAAAAGCTTATAATGTTTTGAGAAAGCATACTGATCTTGGTGACAAAACCCAATTTTCTACCCAACTGGTAATTAGCACTCACTCTAGTCACATCGCCCATGAGATTGATTTCAAGAGCCTGCGGTATTTCAAAAGAATGCCCGCAATATGTACAAATTCAGCTCCATGCGCTGAAGTAGTAAACCTTTCAGGCACCTTCGGTGCTGATTCAGATACTGCAAAATTTACTATTCGCTATTTAAAAACAACGCATTGTGACCTGTTTTTTGCGGATGCCGCTATATTGGTTGAGGGGCCTGCTGAACGAATGCTCGTACCTCATTTTATAAAAAACAAATTCCCTGACTTGGATCGGAACTACATTTCACTTCTCGAAATTGGGGGAAGCCATGCCCATCGTCTCCAGCCTTTAATTGAACAATTAGGCCTCCTAACCCTTGTGATAACTGACTTGGATTCTATTGCGAAAGATTCAACAGGAAAGGTTAAACCAGAGAGAGGAAAAGAGTATCGAACCGGAAATGACACTATCAAGTCTTGGGTGCCACAAAAAACAAGTTTGGATGAAGCTTTAAATGCCACAGGTGGAGATAAAGTTAAAAATGGCTATGTCAGAGCGGCCTATCAATATGAAATCAGCGTGGAATATTTTGGCAAAGAGGTAACCGCCATTCCATATACATTTGAAGATGCCCTAACCTTGACTAATATTGAACTGTTTAAAGGCAAAACAGCATCAACTGGTTTAATTAAGAAAATGGCTGATGCCGTCAATAAACCCACTATTTCTGAAGCTTGCGAAGATTTATTTGAGGCATTGGGGAAAAATAGCAAAAAAGCTGAAATGGCTCTTGAGCTACTGTTCACTACCGAACCAAGCGAATTGACCCCTCCTTTGTACATTTATGAAGGGTTGCAATGGATGCAGGAAAAAATAAAAAGTAAGCATCAAGATTATCTCGTTAAAACAGAAAATGACGAGGCCAATTAAATGACGGACAATAATAACGCTGGCTTGTACCCAGTCGATGGAGAAATTTATAAGTGCCTTAATCTTGATACGCCTAAGAGTTTTTTTCTTTTTGCTGGTGCAGGTTCTGGGAAAACAAGAAGTCTTGTTGAAGTTTTAAAAAAGTTTCGAAAAGAAAACATCACTAGGCTTAAAAAAAATGGGCAAAAAGTAGCTATCATCACTTATACCAATGCTGCTTGTGACGAGATAAAAAGTCGTCTAGAATTTGATGCCGCTTTTCATGTTTCTACTATTCACAGTTTTGCATGGGAACTTATAAATCCATATACTCATGACATTCGCAACTGGTTGGTATCCAACCTTGAAGATGAGATAGCTGACCTTAACGAAAAACAAAGTAGAGCTAAAAACACAAATACAAAAACCTACATCGACAGGGAAAGTAAAATTGAACTGAAGAATAAAAGGTTGAGTATTTTGCCTACCATAAAAAAGTTTACCTATAATCCGAATGGGGACAACTTAGAAAAAGATTCCTTAAACCATGCAGAGGTGATCAAAATTGCTGCTGATTTTATTCAAAGCAAGCCTCTCATGCAGAGTATTCTTGTACAGAAGTATCCAATTATTTTGATAGATGAAAGCCAGGATACCAAAAAAGAACTTGTTGATGCTTTTTTCGAAGTGCAGAAAAACAAATCAGCTAATTTAACTCTTGGGTTATTTGGCGACACAATGCAGCGCATTTATACCGACGGAAAAATAGATTTAGGTCAAAATATTCCTGATACTTGGGCAAAGCCAGCAAAAACAATAAATTATAGATGCCCTAAACGCGTTATCACTCTTATCAATAAAATTCGCTCTGATGCTGATGACCAAACACAGACAGCTTATAAAGATACAGATGGATTTGTCCGTTTGTTTGTTGTGGATGCGAATAAACTTGTAGATAAGACAAGAGTTGAATCTGAGATCACTTCACACATGGCAGCTCTAACCAATGACCAGAAATGGAATGATGCCTCTCAAGAAGATGTAAAAGTTCTGACATTAGAGCATCATATGGCAGCTAGTCGCGGTGGTTTTTCCAAATTCTTTGATCCGCTGTATGGTGTTGATAAACTAAAAACAGGTCTGCTTGATGGAAAGTTGTCTGGAGTTTCTGTGTTCGCAAAACAAGTGCTGCCATTGATAAAAACAAAGCACGCTGATGATAACTTTGCAGTATCAAGAATTGTTAGAGAAAATTCTCCTCTTATTAAAAAGGATATTTTGAAGAACTCTTCAAAATCTATTGTGGAGATTGCCAAAGCAAAAGACGCGGTTAATATGTTGTTTTCTCTATGGAATGATAACTCAGACCCCACTCTCAATGATGTGTTGAAAGAGGTTTTTCGTAGCGGAATTTTTTTGGTTCCTGAGGTATTGCTCCCGATAGCTAAACGATTAAATGAGAGTCAAAAGACAACACCTGAAGACCCCGCTGATAAATCAGAGAGTGACTCGGTTATAGATGCTTGGGATATGGCATTACAATGCCAATTTAGCCAATTTGAAGAATATGTTAGATACATTTCTGATGAATCTCGATTTGGAACTCATCAAGGGATTAAAGGACTTGAATTTCAAAGGGTTATGGTGATCCTAGATGATGAGGAGGCTCGTGGTTTTTTATTTAGCTATGAAAAACTGTTTGGAGCAGCCGAGCCTACACAGACAGATATTCAAAACACACAACAAGGAAAAGAAACCAGCATAGACCGTACCCGTAGGCTTTTTTATGTCACTTGTAGCCGTGCCGAAGAAAGTTTAGCTATTGTTGCATATACCAAAGAGCCCCAGAAGGTAGAAAAAACCGTTCTTGAGCAAGGTTGGTTTGATCAAGATGAAATAATTCAACTCTAAATTGTAATAGGCCCTATTGGTCCCTTAACGTAATGTTTAGCTCGAAAAAGGGATAAGATTTATTTTAAAATGACCACATCTTTTCTATCAACATTCAGTGGAAACATGTGGACTCTGGAAGAACCTCGGCAAAGGTCTCCCAAATTATATCATTTTTCTGTATATCATCCCAATCAGGGGGAGATATGCAGATCAGCTGAATAACTTGTTAGTTGCTAGTAGTTTAAAATCACAGAGCAATCATAGATGGACGAGTAAATGAGAAAGAAGCTAATGGTTGTTGTTGGAGCTGGTGCTTCCATAGAGCTTGGAATGCCAAGTGTAGGTGATGTTGATCGCTTGTTTTCTGAGTGGGCAATAGATGGATATCAACTAGCCAATGACGAAGATAAAACCTTGTATTGCTATATAAGGGATGAAGTCAACCGTCATTACAGTTTAAACCCAAAGCAAGGATTACACAAGGAAACCAATTTTGAAGAAATTCTATATGTGATGCTTCAACTATCCGCGGCTCTTGGAGATGATAATTATAGCCTGCCGACGAATGCTTTTTTTGAGTTGAGAAAACTGCCAAAAATAAAGTCATATACGGGAGATAAGTTTGTTAATGGTAATGACCTTAGGCAGCTTTGCTCTAAGCTGGTAGACAAGTTGACAGATGAGTTTAGAACACGCTGCAAGGTTTCCAAAGAGAGAAACGAGAAAAATTTCCATGTTTTTGAAAATTTCATCAAGCAGTTGAGCACTGACTATGATGTCGCGTTTGTTACTCTAAACTACGATAATCTTATAACGCAAGCTTGCCCTTTTCTCTTTACCGGGTTTGATGGTAACGGAACTTTTGATCCCGTTAGTATTTATGAAAGATCTGACTGGGGATTAATATATCACCTGCACGGTTCAGTTCACTTTGACATGCAGGGGGATGGGCTGGATATGCACGCTATCAAGTGGAATGCCGATTTAAATTCTACATTTAGTGGTAATTCATCTGGTAGAAACTCTCAAGATACTTCCGAGGGTATAAGCATGCCGACCTCTGTGATCGTTGCCGGCTACGGAAAAACCTACCAAATTCAGAGGTTGCCGTTCAGAACTTACTACTCAAAGATCGATGAAATTGCAGGCAAGGCCGATAAATTTCTGTTTATGGGTTATGGCTTCAACGATCTCCATCTAAATAATTCGCTGCATAAAATAAGAAGCGGCGATCAAAATAAACAGGTGGTCATAATTGATTGGGCTCCTGACAATCAAGATCCATTGCAGTTTAGGCAAGATGAGTGGGCTTACAACCTTTGTAAAACCGTACCAGTAAATGCAAGCGAAATGGCAACAAGGAAGTATAAACCTGCCGCCCCCGACATTGCAGACTTAAAAGCAAATAGGGAATTTGAAGTTTCAAGAAATTCAAACTATCCACTATCAATTTGGTATGGAGGTTTTATCGAAGCCTGCAAGAATTATAGCGTCATCAAATCTGAGCTGGACACAGGCAACTAACAATCACATTCACTCGGTCAGCAAAAAGCGCCGCTCGTTCCTCGCTCTGCTTTTTGCTGCCGATGATGTGAAGCGTTCCTCAGAAGATTATCCGCTACCCCTTGAAATATAAAGAAAAATATGGTACCGCTGCCCAGGTAGCGGGCTGCATAGCAGGTATGCTGATACAGACCCGCTACCTGGGCAGCTAGAGCAGCGTTTTTTTGTTATATTTATGGTTTGAGAACGCTTCAAACTCAGCCGCTCCCGGCCCGAGCTTAAAATGAGCAAAAATCGACTTTAGCATCACAGCTGATGTCTAAGATTAAATATCCCAACAATACAATGCAGTTCATTGTCCATTAACCTGCCAACCTGGTGTAAATCGACTACATTTTGGCCGTATTTTCAACGCACTACTCCCTTCGCCCTCGTCGGTATTTTTTCAACAAGGGACTGATCTTTGATATAAAGCCGCTTCTGCAGTTATAGCCGAAGCGGAACGGGGTTATATTCCAACAGGGAACGATATAAATCCTCCATGTTCTCGATGTAAAACTCGTAAAATTTACTGCGTACTTTTTCCCAAAGCGATCTTTTGGTTTTAAATCTTTTCCAGGCTGCCTGGAACAAAGGACAACATAGTTGCTGGATCTGATCGATCAGAAACGCCAGCATCATGAGCAGGACAAAGATTTCACTCAAATGTTTCTTGCCAAGACCAAAATTGTGCTCGAAGTGATAGCCTTGGTTTTTCAGGGTATTGAAGGTTTCATTCTCAATTTTCCATCTGGCGCGAGCGCCTCGCATAAAATGAAAGACATTGTCCTCGTTGATGGTCAAATCGGTAATCCAGGTGAAATGCTGCGTTTTGCCGGTCTTACTGTTTTCTTCCCAATACTCAACAAAGGTGACCTCTTTCTTCTGATGGGTCTTATTGAGCGGTGCATTGTAAACAATACGAAAGCAATGGGTTAGGTGTGGTTTATCCTGTTTCGTTATGGTCAGTTCCGTTACATCGCCATTGGCCTCGGCAGCGTCTACGTACTGGAAAAGAAATTTGTGATCTCCCTCTTTTACGACCAGGATATAGTGGAGATTATAGGTCTCAAGATCTTCGATATGGGGACCGTTAGAACTGAGACCATCCTCGTTGACGATGAACTGGAGATGGGGATGGTCCTGCCGCAGTTTGCCGAGAAAACGTCTTACGGCATTACGTTCACAGTCCATTTTCGTCTCGCCGTCCTGTTTTCTGATGGTTTCAGGGGGCAGAACGATCACTTCCTTGTGATCAGGATGGACAACGGCAGCGCCCACCGCTTGCAGATAATAGGTAACATTGCCGGTCTTTTTATTTATTTTTTCCAAGCATGCGTCGGAATGGCGCGAATCCGAGGAAAAATAACCGGTGCCGTCAAGGTTCAGCAGATAGCAGCCTTCCATAAAGACAAATTTTTCCAGAACTTTGCCTCGTTGCAATTGCCTGAAGGCATCCTTGAAGAGTGGTCGAAGGTCATTGGGGTCGACCCCATCGAGGATTTCCCGCATGGATGTGTCGCAGGGAATGCTACCCATCCCATATATCGTCATAAGATTTTGCGGGCCTGTGAATCTTCGTTCATCAAAGGCCAGTAACGAAGGATCTTTGAGCGAAAACATTGCAAAACCGGCCATCAGGGAGTCGGCGAGGGTGTGAGTAATGGTGCCTGAGCGATGATCACGAATGCCTGCAAAACCTGTTCGCATGGTTTTATTCAAAGCATCGGCGTTCAGGTGTTTTCGAATTTTGATCTCTTCGGCACGGGCCATTTCTTGTTTACGTTTGTTCGCAATTGCTTTAATTTGGTTTGACATTGTTGCCTCCTTGTAAGTATATTGATATTGCTTACAAAAAGGCGATTCCTATCTCATTGATATGTCAAGATATATTTTGTTATAATCGCAAATTTTTTTTAAAATGTTTACGAAGGCTCCTTCAAAAAATTACGCTATTGCTGGGTTTCCGGACCCTCCGGGAATAGCTGCAATAACTTTAGGTCTAGGTTATAGCCTCATTGATAATGGTGGTATAACATCGATCTCACAAATATTAGAAATTGGGGTCATGATAGGTTTTCTATTAGGCAGCTATCTTCTCGCTAAAAATAATAGAAAAGGGTGGCTGTTTTTCATGATTATGAACGGGAGTATGGCTTCACTTATGCTAATTCAAGAAAAACAATTATTAGCACTACAACAGTTAGTCTCTCTGAGCTTTGTAATATACGGATTTAGAGCGTCTAATAAAACAGAACCATTATAATAAATGCTAACCGGTCGTTCAACATCGCTCCTCGTCGCTTTGACGCGCAAACAGCGCACGCCAGTTAACTATATGGTTACAAAAGTCAAAATTTCTCCTATTGACCTTGACTTAAAAGTCCCCTGAAAAAGTCCTACACCTTCAGTTCTTTACATAACGCGTCAAAATCTTTGGCTACAATATCAAAATCGGTCTCGCTTGCTGTTCCAAAACCTTCTCCGACATTATCTTCCACGGGCACAGTCAAATGTGCAGTGTACATCCCTGCTTTCTGAGCTGCAGCCAGATCTCCTTCGTGAGTAGCGACCATCATGGATTCTTCCGGACGCAGCCCCAGAAGGCCTATCGCCTTTAGATAGGCCTGCAGGGAGGGTTTGTAGTAACCTAGAAATTCACATGACAGGATACCATCCCACTGCACTCTGGCGAGTTTTGAACTTTTAACGATGGCCTCCCAGCTAAGGATTGTGAGAACCACCACGATATATTTAGATCGCATTCTATTGATCGCTTCAGCGGCACCGGCAAAAACGGCCATATTGTGCCACGTCGATTCAACGAGGTCTGTTCGGTCTATTGAATTTAGAAGTGGATAAACGGGGGCAAGGTTTTCCAGGGCCTGGAGTTGCATCTTGTCAGAATTGATATAGGGCAGGTTGCCATGTCGCACTTCGGTATGAATCCTGAACATTTCCTTTCGCCAGTCGACAGCGAAAGCTTCACTGTTAATTTCTGTCCCCTGGGCATTGGCCAATTCCTCAATCCTTTTTCTGGCTGTAGTCTTCCAATCGAAAATGGTGCCCCCAACATCGAAAAACAATCCTTTGACGTTATCCATAGTTCCTCCAATAGTTCGGCTGGCCGCAAAACCGGTTTGTTGAACTGCTAAACGTTCAAGACTTCCCTCGCAAATTGCTTCACATTCGCTACATCTTCATCGTTTGGCCGTCCAGTCATTTGCTTAACCATATCTGCCCACTGGTCATCCGTTAGGTTCATTTTCTTTTGCACAGCTTCATGCAGAGCATCGGCCAGATATCCCTGGCAATCAAAACATCCTTTATATTCAATTCCTTTTTCATTGCATACTGCTCTAATAGGTTCGGTGAACCCATCCATATCTTGTTCTGGATAGGCCGGGGCGAAATGGGTTATGAACCCAGCGAGTTTTTGACCGGAACCGCCCTGAATGGCATCTAAACATTCTTTTACGGGTGCCGCCAGACTTCCAGCGTGTAGAGGAGATCCAAGGAATATAAAATCAAATCCGGCAAGTTCGACAGGTGTAACCTCCTCAAGCCTTTTTAATACCACTTCATTGTTCTTTGCTGCTGCATCACTTATGGCTTTCGCGAGTTTTTCTGTGTTACCACTTTGACTGTAATACATAACCAATACTTTCATGATAAAACCTCCTGGTAAGAAGATGAATAGGATCGAACAACTTTTTCAGAAAAGGGTACAAACGTGATTTTGTTGATGCTGAGCTTATAAAAAGCTGTGGAAAAAAGTTGTAGCGGTTGCTACATAATGGAGCTTTTCCGGAACATCTTGCAGATGTTGCGTAATATTAGGTGGTTATCGATCAAAAAAGAAAATGATATGCTCAGTGGCAGGTCTTTGGGGGCTTATGTCAATATCGGTAAAATCAGCCTCTTGTCCTCAAGTATGATTTTTCCGGCTTTCTTTAGAGCATTCATGGCTCTTGTGATACTGACGCGATGGGCGCCTGTCAAAAAGCCGAGTTCTTCATGGGTGAGGGAGAATTGGATGACGACTCCTCGTGAGTCATGAGCGCCATGCTCTTTGGCAACATTACAAAGAACCCTATAAAGCCGTTCTTCAATTTTGGTTGCCGCCAAACTTCCGACCTGGCTTGTAAGCCAGCTAACCCTCTCGCTTAGGTTTTTGATCACCTGGAGTCCGATATTGGGATTATCGAGGATAAGTTGTTCAAATCTACTTTTACTGAAGCCGCAAATCAGGCAATCTTCAAGGCAAATGGCGCTGACCGGATACTGTCCTCCTTCGGAGAAAGAGTTTTCTCCTACGAAATCCCCTCTTTTTCTGATGTCCAGAGTCAACTCATTGCCATCTTCAAACACTTTTTCCAGTTTGATGCGGCCGCCTTTGATGAGAAAAAGTTCTTCTGCCGGATCGGATTGAAAAAATAGAATTTCACCCTTCTTCAGTTTTTTGCGCTGAGCTGCATTAACCAACTCTTTTAATTCCGATTTTGAGAGGTTGTCGAACATCCACAACTGTCCTATACAGACAGGTGATAAGATTATATCCGGCCCGGCGATTTTCTGACAAAGGCAACCCATGATTTGCTCCTTCGATCATGTATAACGGAGTTACGACATCAATCGATTTTAATTATCTAGCTGGTACTGCTGAATTATCGGCGAAATTAATACTCTAACTCTCCAAACGAGGCGCCTCTTGTTCCTGAAAATATTGACAGAACTTTTCCACCTCCTTGTGAAGTTGGCAATTAGGAAAGTGTAACCAGAACATATTATAATATCGAACCAAGCCAAAGTGTTCTGTAGCGTCTGCTACAAAATTAACGTTAGGGATAAAAAACAGAGGTCGGAGAGTAGTCGATCCTGAAGGTGTATTTAGGTGCTCTGGTGGAATCAGATCTCTCAGATTGCATGGTGTCCGTCTGGGCCTGATAGTACACTCTTTGTTTTTAGTGCTGGTGCTGTGCCGGCAGTTCATAGCTTCCGTCCGATTCGGACCAGACTGGCATTCCCTGCCCGTTGGCCAGATGTAATTTGGGCCGGTGGTGAGTTAAAGCTTTGACTATTCTTTTCAACAGATCCACTCTCTTAACAAACGTAATAAATCACCTACCCGTAGCCACTTATTTCGGTTATGATCTATTGGAAGTATACGGACTTTCGCAAAATAGACATTTGGAGTGTATTAGAGACGAAATGATTTCCGCTAGGACACGACATCGTTAATATGTTTTCAAAAAAAATGGAATAGAAATGAGAGACCTAGGCACAATGGGAGAAAGTGCATTCAAGTTGTGGTGTGCCGATGCGGGATTAATAGCTAATGGTTCACGGATTGACAAAACTGGATGGGATTATTTTGTTGAGTTCCCATTTAATTTCAATACAGATGTCGATCAAGTCCACAAATCTGCGATTGAATGTAAAGTTCAGGTTAAGTCAACAGACGGGAAAGAAGGAAAAGTTTCAGTTTCTTTGTCCAATTTGAGAAGATTAATCACAGCACAAATGCCATCGTTTTTTGTTTTTATTGAGTTCGATAGAAAATCTAATGCACAGAATGGATATATTGTACACGTTGACAATAGCTTAATAACAAGAGTTCTAAAACGGCTACATGAAATTGAGCAGAGTGATAGAGACAATAAATATAATAAACGAACGATGACGATTCATTACGATAATTCTAACATTATGAGTAACCTAGATGGCAAAACTCTAAAAAATGATTTGTTGAGATACATCGGTAATGATATGCAAAAGTACGTTGAATTAAAAAAGGCTCATCTTGAGTCAACGGGATTTGAGTATGGATTCGCACAAATAAGCTTTATAACTGATGGTGAGGAAAATACCAAAAGACTGATTGATGTATCAATAGGCCTGGAGAAATCTGCTAATATTAAGAGCTTTAAAGGGGTTAAAACGAGATTTGGCATTGAAAGTAAATCACCTTTTATTGATGAAACTGACGGTAGAATAGAAATGCCAGAGATTAAACCGACTACGACTGGAGAAATTAAATTCAAGGAAGATAAATTAAGTGTTGGTTACTCCTTCTCTGCCAAATTATATGTTTCCCCATTCAATCCAATGGTTCCTCGTGATTTGGTAAAGGCAAGAGTTGAGGGAGACTTTTTTGACCTTACGTTTTATCCTTTCACAGGAAAAGCCAAACATTCTTTTTCCTTTGGTGAAGGTGTACGGTTGGAAATTCATCAGTTTCGTGATGCATTAAAATTGTTAAGAGACTTCTGCACTCCAAAAAAAATACTATATTCAGAATTAGTTTTTGAAAATTTTCCACAGCTTGATTTCAAGATAGAGGGCAATGGCAATGAATTTCCCTTTGCTAAGGAGTTAGATGCACTTGAGTCTGCATGTAACATACTCTCTTATTTTAATGTAAGAAATGAAGTAGATACTTCTCTGGCCGAAATAGCATATGCAGCAGATGGGATCAATCAGTTTAAATGCTTAATTGGTTTTGATAATAAAGTATTTAGAGTTGAATTTGATATTGAAGATGGGAAATTGAATTTAGAAAAAATGGCTGCTTGCATCAATTTAATTTCTGTTCAAATTGGTAGTCATGTGCTTGGAGTATTTTTAGTCATAGCTGGCCAAATATTCATCAACAGCAAGACTGGGAAATATGAAGTTTTTTCAAATTCATGTAAGATCGAAAAGAAAATTTTTTCGAAAAGGGATTATTTGATCCAAAAAGATGAATTGTTTGCCGCAATACCAGAGATAGAAAAAAAATACTCTGATGAACACCAAGTTATAGTGATGAATAGTTAAGAAACTTTATAAAGAATGATCATCGAAAAATGAGGAAAGAATTATTTCCAACCGAATAAAGGGACCGTAACAAGAAGGGGGTATATAGGCCTGGGAAAAAGTATAACATCCATGATTTATTTTTCAAAAGTCAAGATACCTCCTATAGATTGAAAAGATCGAGTGGAAAGATGTTGACTTTGGACGGATCTCGATCAAGGGCTCAAGATAGATGGCTTCTTTCTGTATATAATCCAAGTCGGAGTGATACGCAGATCAGTTGAATTACTTGTTACAGAGATACTTGTGGGCGGCAGGGATATTAAATGACAAACTAGCATAAAGACAGCTTTTCAAAACAAGACTGTCTCCTCTTAATTATTACACGAATATGAGTTCGACGTTTTACCTTCCACGAAGCCTCTCAAGTAGTGACAAGATATATACTGAGGCTGAGCTACTAACCGCTAGTAATTATGTCGTTGTGTTGGCTGAACCGGGCGGTGGGAAAACTGAACTAATGGAAAGTCTAGCCCGACAGCTAAATACAAAAGCCGTTACAGCGAGCAAATTCGCATATGGTGGAACAAACGGAGAGAATTCACCGCTATTGATTGACGCTTTTGATGAATTGGCAAAAGTAGATTCTTCCGGAATTCATAAATTGCTCAATAAGGCGGAATCTATTAACCCAACCCATTTTTTCTTGTCAAGCCGGTCCAGCGAATGGGACAACGCAGCAACTATTATATTTAAAGATGTTTTCGGACACTCTCCTTTGGTCGTGAGATTATGCGAGTTTGATTCAAATGAACAGCGAGAAATTTTTGATCATCATGTGCCGGGAGAGGACTTCACAGTATTTCAGGCGGAGGTTGCTCGATTTGATTTAGAAACGCTTCTCCCAAACCCTCAGTTTTTGAAACTGTTTGCTGATGCCTACATCGAGAGTGAACGCCACTTTACTGACAAAAAGTCCATATTTTCGCAAGCCGTCGAGCGCTTGGCAAAGGAAGTAAACCTAAGAGTAAGAAGAATTCCTACGACGCTTTCTCCCTCTGAAAAAGTAAATATTTCTTCTGAAATATTTGCCAAGCTCTTGCTGTCTGGTGCAGAAGGAGTCTGTACAAGCGAAGTTTCAGAGGATCGAATGTATCCCTTATTGGCTTTATTATATAACGGTGACGCTGAAGTTGATGGTATCCTCGCAACAATGCTCTTCAAGCCGGGTGATAGTCCTGATAAACATAGCTGGGTTCATAAGATCGTTGCTGAATACTGTGCCGCCAATTATCTCACTCGGAGGATAGCAGACCCGGCGGATCCGTTAACATTTCCTAAATGCCTGCCAATTCTTGCACCAAACTCCACAGTTCGAGATGAACTTAGAGGGCTACTGGGGTGGATGGCAGCACTCGGTAACAAATCCATTGAAATCTCAGCAATCGAACTAGACCCTTACGCTGTGCTTGCGAACGGTGACCCGTCCCAGCTTGACCCCTCGTCCAAGCACATACTCATAAAGCGGCTGAAAGACATTGAGGTTAAAGACCCTTACTTCCGAAGAGGGGATTTCTGGCGCAGGTTTAGTGTTGCCGGTTTCTTCACACCAGATGTTGTAGACGAAATTAGGCCTCTGCTTAAAGCCGGAAATGACGGGCACTTGCGGGACCTAATGCTCGAGCTTTTGGCAGGATTGCCAGCAATTGAACAGTTGCAAACTGAGTTACGACAACTGGTTTTAACAGCAGGAGAAAGCGCAAACACGCGAATGTTAGCAAATAGGTGTTTGTTAAACATCGCTAATGATGATCACCAATCCGACTTGACTGTTCTTATTTCTGAGGCGTCTATTAATTCACTCAAAGTCGCAACTGAAACCTTTAAAACACTAGGATCGGAAAATTTCTCGCGAGATCACCTTGAACACTTCTTTCAGACCTGTGCAACGCTTTACCCGACGCACAAGGATCAAGGTAATCACGTGATAGGAGAGCGATACTTTATTACAAGATTTATCAACGGACTAAACCTTGAGACTACCGAGTGGCTTTTGGATGAGTTAACGAAGAACCTCAAATGTGTCTGCGGGAAGAAGTCTTACGAATGTTATTGTCGAAATGGCATAAGTAAGATTGTAGGTGCAATGTTGGATCGATATTTTACCCTCGCAATACCACCGTTTGATCCTATAAAGGTTTGGCAATGGATCAGAAATTTAAATTTCCATGGGGACAAAGCCGCTAATCAAAGTATGGCGGTTAACGTGCTGCAAGAAGACGATAATTTGCGGCAAGGCATTATAGCACATGTTTTTGGAAAGCTGACTGATCGTGATGAGATTCACGATACGCACATGAATAGTTTCAGTAATTTCCAATCCCACTCGGGGCTTAATTTCTACAAAGCTGATTACAAATTCATAGTTGATCTGGCTTTTGATACTGATAATCCAGATTTGTGGTCAAGTTTCATTGCCGTTCACAATTATTATAATAAGAAAGAGCAGGGGCGGGATGAACTAAGGCGTCAAATGCGTGAACAAGCACTGCAAAAGCCCTTATTGATGAGAAAGTGGGCAAAGCTTAACAGAGCCAGAGCAAAAAGTTTCAAGCAGGCAAAACTAGAATTCAACGTCAAGCGAAATAGAAGAATGGTGCGCCGTCGTAGAAAGAAAGACGAAATTCGCGCAGCAAATATCAAATATATAAATGAAAACAGGGAAATTGTTGAGAGTGGTCGGCACTTTGGATTTTTAATTCGCTTCGCTGAACATGTCCTCATGGATCCTGGCAAAATTGAGGAAAGGTTTGGCGATGAGAAGCTCGTTCGAAACGCACTCCGAAACTGTCTTGATTTCATAGCTCCACAGGTCCCAAGCCTAGAAGAGCTTGCTGAATTAAAGTGTACTTCGCGATATAGACGTTCACAGGTGATACTTTACGCTGCTTGTATGGAGATCATGCGTGTTAAAAACAACTTAGAAGAAGTTGATCTCTCTATACTTAGAGCATTGCGTACCGACCTTGATAGTGGTTACAGCGCACCTTCAGAAGAAGAGCGTGTAGCCCTGAAATCAGAAATTGACCGACTGATTTTCAATAACGCAAAAAGTACCGAGACTTTTCTTCGAGAATATCTTGAACCACAAATCGCAAATGCCGAATGTTCTCATCCTGATGTATGGTTGTTGCGTGGTGATGAAGCATTTATTCATTTGCGTTCCACGCTATCAATTGAATGGCTCAGGGATTATCGCAATCTAGCTTTTAACCCTCTGGATACCCTTTTTGAAATCGCAGCTCAATATGGTAATCGTAATGATTTAGAGCAAATCATTAGGGAACGCTGTGCACAGTTCATGTCAGAATGGCCAAACCTGACCGAAGATGAAGATGTCGAGCAAAAACGAGTTTTTTGGTTAATGCGTTCATTTTACTTTTTGGACGATACGCCCGAAGAACACTGGGACTGGCTCAAATCAGACAAAAACACTGTGTTTAAGCTTGAAAGTCGGTCCGGACGAATGAACCACGGTGACCGACCTTATTGGCCCAAGCTCACGCCAAGTAAAATAGAAGCTATCCTTGATGCTTTTATAGATGAATGGCCTAAAGTTCCCCTGCCGAGCAGTTTCGGTTCTGATAGCCCTAAGGAGGAGAGAGCTTATCGCTTTTTGACAGACCTCATATGGTCAATAGACTCAGATGAACCCGATGATACTATTCCTGTCATAACTCGACTCCTTGCCGATCCTCGTTTTACAGACATGCATAAGGCTATGAAGAGTATACATGCAAGCCAATTAAGGAAAAAAGCGTTAAGAGATTTCGAACCACCAACCCCTCAAGAAATTGTAAAGCAACTAGATTCTGCCGAAGTGGTGACAGTAGAAGGACTACGTCAGCTTATATGCCAGGAACTTCTGGATTTCCAGAAAGCTATTGATGGTGGTGAATTTAATTCCGCAGATCGTTTTTATGAAAAAGATAAGCGGCTTGATGAGATACGGTCTACCGAGATTATTGCAGAACGTCTCAGTTTACGACTTGAACCTCAAAACATTTCAATAACGCCGGAGCATCAGCTAAAGGGGGCAAAGCGGAGTGACTTCACAGCCACTAAAATGATTGGCGGCAAGAGGCGATTGCTTGTAACGGAGGTCAAAGGGCAGTGGCATTCCGAGTTATATACAGCAGCTTCCGCCCAACTGTACGAACGCTACTCCATCCATCCTGATGCCGAACAACAGGGTATTTTCCTAATAATTTGGTTTGGTAAAGACGAAAAAATTGCAGGACGTAACCACAGTATCGAAAGTGCTCAGGAACTGAGAAAAAGCATTGAAGCGAGCCTCCCAGAAGAGCTTAAAGGATTTATTGACGTGTTCGTTTTGGATGTATCTAGAACCAAGTAGAGTAGTTTGTAACAGGTGGGGAATGGTGTAAACAATCCAGCAAACAAGCAAAGCTGAAAAACCTGCTTATCTCTACAACGTTAGCTTGTACACGATGGTATGAACTGAGCATATTTGATATGACTGAAAGAGTAAGAAGAAAATAGGGGGGCAAGTCGTCTTGGGACTTTTATTATAACAAAAAAATACACCGGATAAACCGTTGATTTTAAAGTCACCAAAGTCAAGATTTCTCCTATAGATTTTGACTGACCTCTTGGGGAAATGCATCAAACCGCCCCCACTGGGTTATACGGTTTCAGTTACTGGATTATCTTCTCCAAGTATTAAGGTTTGCCAATCAGGAAATCCTCCATCGTCAATGATTTTCCGAATTGCATCAACACAAAGGCCATCTGCTTGATCAAGAAATTCATAGGTTCTAATTTTTCCTACAAACTTCACTTTAACCATTTCATCCAACTTTCCAGTGTGAACAGCGATTGAACGACAGTCGTATATTGTTTTAAAAATACTCATCAGCGAATTTCTCCTTTTTGGATCAGCCCCCAAATGCCAAGCTGCACGAAGCCTAAAGGTGAATGCAATTTGTTCCTTAGATGATGTGTCGTTTAGGTACAGAGCCTCGAACGCTACCCCTAAATCGATTGCTCTATCCGCTATATTACCTCTTCTTCTGGATTGGCTAAGTCGCTGAATTGGTACGCGTAACTTTTCACGAACACTTTGCGGTAAATTTCTGAACTTAGCAAAAACGTGACGTAAGTCAGTCAATTGTTCCTCTTGAAGTTCTACTTTTTTTGAACCAATAACAAAAAATTGCTTAGATTCCATAGACCAACCCACGCCGATAAAATTCGCGCATGGTACCCACTCTTCCGCTTCAACCCAATTTGCAATAGGCAGAGGCGCAACTGGTGCAATTAGTGTAATACATTCGCATGCTTCAAAAAGCTCAATCGGATCCGGTAGAAATGGTATAGCAAGACTTCTCGGATCACTGAGGTCTTTAAATTTAGGCGAAACACGTGCAGACTTAACGAGTGCTGCTTTTGGTGGAGGAACATGAACTGAAAAATTCAAACCAATCAGACCCATCTTAGTAAGGAATTCAGGTTTGCATAGCAGAGGGTCTAAAACATCCGTAACAGAACTCTTCGGTATCACACTAAATGGGACGAGGTCAACATCGTCCGCTAGTCGAACAGTCTCATTAATTATAATTTCAGAAATTGCTACAAATTGCCTTACTGGGGTGTAATCTAACTGTGCAAATTTCTGAAGTGCTGACAATGCTTCGTCTTCACCAGCTGTGTAAGTAACATAAAGAAGCCAGCTTAGTGCAGTTTCTAATCCAACTCTGGTTGTGCTAACCTAAAATTGACCAGCAAACGGGGGTAGTGATTACCGAAAATTGACCACCCTGAACAATCAATCTTCTGTTAGAATGTCCCAATTTTTGACATTCAGCCAGGAGGTGAGGAGTTGCTCAAGATGGATCAGTATGAATACCTCAGGACGGCCCAACGGGTCTATGGCACGAACATCAGCGAACTGGCGAGACAGACGGGCCATTCGCGCAACACGATCAAAAAAGCCCTTCGAGGAGAAGCGTGGGGATACAGTGAGCGAGACACAGCAACTGTTTCCGGTATTAGGGCCGTATCGCCCGACTATCGAGGAATGGCTGCAGAAGGACAAGGATCAGCCGAAGAAGCAACGGCACACAGCTCGGCGGGTATATAATCGATTAAAAACCGAACAGGGTTATCAAGGCAGTGAATCGAACGTTCGTCGTTATGTTCGGATGGTACAAATGGAATTAGGGCTTGATATTGCAGGCCAGGCGTTCATCGCCTGTGAACCGGAAGCTGGGCAGGAAGCAGAGGTAGATTGGGGCACCGCAACGGCGGTAGTTGGCGGTGAAAAAGTTCGGCTGAAGTTTTTCTGCATGCGGAGCAAATATTCCGGCAAACACTTTGTTCGTTTTTATCCCTGTGAACGTCAACAGGCGTTTTTTGACGCCCACATCCATGCCTTCATTTTTTTTGGTGGGATCTTCCCTGTATTGATCTACGATAATTTGACGACGGCGGTGCGTAAAATACTCCAGGGTAAGCGGCGACTCGAGCAGGAAAGCTTCAGTAAATTCAAGGCCTATTACAGTTTTACCGCCCGGTTTTGCAATGCTGACAGCGGCAATGAAAAAGGAGGAGTGGAAGGATTGGTCGGTTTTGCTCGCCGGAACTACATGGTTCCAATACCTGAGGCGGAAAGCCTTGAGGAGCTCAACGAAAAGCTCCTGGCCGACTGCCTGTCTTACGGTTCGCACAAGATGGCGGGCCGTTCAGAGAGCGTAGCCGACCTCTTTGAGGGAGAGAAAGTCCATCTTCTCGAGCAACCGAATATAGCCTTCAGCAATACCCTTCCAGGTGATGCCCGAGTTGATAAATACGCCACGGTAACGGTCGACAAGAATCGTTACTCCGTACCGTGGAAGTATGCCGGGCGCAGGCTCAAGACCATTGTCCATGTGGACCGGGTGGAGATTTTTGCCGACGGCAAAAGACTTGCCGTCCATGAGCGTCTATTCGGCAATAACAAATGGAGTCTTGCGCCTGAGCACTATCTGGAGCTTATCCAGCAACGCCCGATGTCATTTGCCAGTGCTCGAGTGATCCGGCAATGGCGAGAACACTGGCCCCAGTCACTGCATCAGTTACTTGCTAATTTTTGTCATGTCCAGGGAGAAACCAAAGGAATTAAGGATTTTATTACAGTATTGATGCTGTACAGCCACTACAAGGCCGACGAGGTTGAGACTGCGGTTGAACTCGCCCTGGAAAAGAATCTTTCTGGTAGCGAAGGGGTTCGACATCTGCTGATATATTCCAATGAACAGATTGTTCCCATTGCACAGCTTGCCGACTGGTCGAGTCTGCCCTTTCCCGATGTGAGCCTCTATGGCGTGTTGGGAGGTGTACAATGATGCCTCCAGCCATGATCGCATTGCGGGAGAATCTCAAGGCGCTGAGCTTGGCAACCGTGGCTCGGGACCTGGAATCTCGTATACGCCAGGCCAAAGAGAGTGGTCCGAGCTATGATGAGTTTTTGCTGGATCTGACAACAATCGAACTTGAAGCCAGAGCGGAAAACAGACTTAACCGCCGGGTGCGGGAAGCGAAATTCCCCCTAATGAAGACCTTGGAGGGATTTGACTTTGCCGCCGTACCCGATCTCGATATTCGGGTAATAAGAGAGTTGACCGGCGGGGATTATATAAAAGAGCGCCGCAATGTCCTTTTTCTTGGACGTAGCGGTACGGGCAAGTCCCACCTGGCAACGGCGCTCGGTGTTGAGGCCTGCAGGAATAATTACCGGACCAGGTTTGTCAGTTGCTATGGGTTGGTGAACGAACTTATTGAAGCGCGTCAGGAAAAGGATCTTCAACGCATCATTAAAAGGTACGCTCGTTACGAACTGCTTATCCTCGATGAGCTAGGCTACATCCCGTTTTCCAAAGAAGGTGGGGAACTGCTGTTTCAAGTTCTTGCCGAACGGCAGGAGAAAGGATCGGTCATTATTACCACGAATCTTGGCTTTGCCGACTGGACCCAGGTGTTTGGCGATCCGGTGATGACGGCAGCTCTTCTTGATCGACTGACGCACCGCGCCCATATCATCAACTGTCAGTGGGATAGCTATCGCTTGAAAGAAAGCCTCAAAGGGCAACAACTGAGAAAAGGGAAATGAAGATGGAAGTCATTGCATATAATCCTCAAAAGGGTCGATTGGAAACGATAGAGGCTCTTTTTACCGAAGATACCACGACATGGTTTAACAGCACGAGGAACCCCAACAGTATCAGGATGATCACCGATCTGAACGATAACTTGCTGATCACTGATTATAGCTGGGATTATCCCGTAATTATCTATGATGTCTCGCGAAAGAGTATAAATTACAGCCGCAAAAAAGCAGGAGAACTGCGCAAACAGGCTTTGTCGGAAAGTTAAATCGGCAACGGAAGGTTGGCGTTCCGGGTGGCAGGAGAAACTCCAGTCGCCTACGGCTCCTTCCGTTTCTCCTGCCACCCGGAACCAACCACAGTGGTGATACCCCGTCACCCCTCTGTTTCTTAATTCAGGGTGGTCAAAATTCGGTAATCACAGGTGGTCAATTTTCGGTTGTCATTTACACCAACTCGGGACGCTGATCTCCCTTGGTTGAACATTTTACCATTAAACAGCTCGAACTCGGGTGCCGCTTTCATTTTTTCAAGAAGTGCCTTCTCAATGTCCGGTTGTGCTGAAATCCTGTTGCGCAGAATCAAACGCTCAATCTCTGTACCCTTTGCCCATGATGGAATTGTTGGAACGCTAAGGCCTCTTTTTGCTTCTGAAAGCAGTTTTTTAAAACTGTCTTTGTCCAATTCCTTACCTCCACATTGTTCTGGGCCAATCTTTTGTAAGAGACGTTTTTAAACTTACTAAATCAAAAAAAGGTTGGATTTGTTTTTGATGAGAGAACATCCAGAGAGAATTTTTTATGCACTTATTTTCGGTTAGAATACAAAGCCTGAAAGAGTTTTTCAATGATCAAAGCGAATGTTTCCTTCATAGAGAGCATTTAAGATAGTCTAAAGATAATCTCGGTGTCGTTGACTTTACAGCGAATGGCTTTGGGGAAAGGTATCAACCCGCCCCCACTGGGCTATTCGGTTTCAAACTCTTAACATATATTATGCAAAAATGTCAGTGGAACCAAAAAACTGTGGCGGTGACAGCGTCTAGTTTAGGGAGTATGTTCAACGACAATTATAATTGTCGTTGATCAGGAGTAGTTCCTTACACGGCATTTATTCGTTTTTCAGGTTGTCGATGCCTTCGATAATTTCTTCAAAATTTGGGAACAAGCCCATAAAATTCTCTTCCCTTGCTTTGTTGTAAAATAGTCGCTTTATACGGTGCTTGACTCATGCATATCAACTGAGTATGATTAACTCATACTCAAAAGGAGGGTAACACAATGCATCAAGAAAAAGCTGAACGAATAACAATTACTCTTCCCCCGGACATGCTTTCCTCAATAAAACAAAAAGTAAGCTCCGGTTCCTATGGCTCTACCAGCGAGTTAATTCGAGAAGCCATGAGGCTGTGGCAAAAAAGAGAAGATGAGCATGAAGCACGATTAGCCATGATACGTAGCCGATTGGAGAAATCCCGGAATAGTGGTAAGCCGATCCCAATTGACGAAGCATTCAGTAAAATTGAGGAGCTACACAAGCGTAAACTGAAAGAGGAGCTTTGATGGGTACATATCGTGTCTACTTCATGCCGGATGCGATTAATGACCTTGAAGATATCTATCTCTATATAGTTGAGCGTAGTGGTTTTCCTGATAGAGCTTGGAACTATATGGAAAAGCTCAAACTCAAGTGTCAGGAATTGGAAACTTTTCCGATAAGAGGTCAGTTGCGAAATGACCTGATGGATGGATTAAGGATTTACCCCCTTGATAACAAAGCAGTTGCCGCATTTCTCGTTAATGAAAGGGATTTGGCGATACAGGTTTTGAATGTTTTTTATGGAGGGCGTGATTATGAAGCTCTCTTTAGCTCGTGAAATCGTTATGGACAGATAGTGTGGGCGGCTGCAAACCTGTACCCAAGCACGAATTTAATATCAATAAAAATGGCTCATCCGGCTGAAGCGTCCTTTGGACTGTTGAAGTTCACGCTCTGGAGCAGGTGCCATGGTCAACCGAGAGGCTTGATGTGCGCTTGCAGATCCCTCCTTGAAAAAGGAGGGATCTGCAAAGACAGCGATCCAGGCAAAGAAGTCAATCGGAAGTCAATCGGGGACAGACCACGATTGATTGGCATCCGATGATAACTCCTGATCATCACGACCTTGACAATCTGGCTATGCAGCTGCTCCCACTCCTAAATTTTAGATTGCATTTTGTTTGGCCCGGGTTTGTTGCCGGCAATGAAAATGATAGGCAAATTTTTTCTGTACTGGCCGGTGCCGCGCGGATCGGCGGGAAGGTGCCCTGGTTTAGGATGGCAAAAGGGTGAAACAGATGAATACGGTTGGGCTATTCGGTTTCACCTACTCTATCATTTATTGTTAGCGATTTTTTTCTATTATTGACCAATTCATCTTCACGCCTTTGCATGAGACTTGTTCTTTCCGCCAATGTTTCAAGACCAATATCCACCCGAAGATCGTCGACAATTTCTGGGTTTTCAATTGGGAATGGAACAGCCTTACCTTCTTCGTTGATAGTGAATTGGGTACCATATCTTTGAGGCTTGCCGGCCATGGTCAAGATTCTGTCTTGTAGAAACGCCAAATGTCGTCCTTCTGCTTGTTTGTTGGTTACAGCATCTTGAAGAAGGGGTAGGCAAGAATTCATAAATTCCGGGTCTAATACCGAATGTTGCGTAATATACCATGCTGCATCGGCGCCGTGTGTACCAACAAGGTCATTACCAGGCCAGCCATTTTCTTTTATAATTTCTTTAATTCTCGAAGTGTTCCTTTCGTGAATCTGTCTAATTTTAGAATGATATTCAACGGTTCCGAGTTCACCACTTTCAATCAGTTCTTGCAAAACACGTTGGTCTTCATCCGCCATCGATATCAGTTCTTTTTTAAGTTGTTCGTTCATACTCTACGATCTCCCAGCATCAAGCTTGGGCTATACGGTTTCATCCCTTTCCAAGTGTTCCGAAATAATTTTGATTGAAAGATTGTCTCCAAGTGCTCTGGAACAGCTTGCTTCTGTTCAAGTCTGATTATCTTATATGGCAAACTGGCAATCCACTCTTCATGTCTTTTTTTGCTACGCATATCTAATCCACCAGTATCATACTTCGCTGCCCACTCGAGAAACTCTTTATGTCCCTTATGTCTTGGATCACTGGGGTTTTCAATGCAAGGACCATAACGTTCCACCTCTCGCTTCTTTAGCCTTTCCATTCTTACGGCAGGTGGCAACCACAGGAATATAATAATGTCGAACATGGGTATTGCGAAATCTCCCCAACCGCATAATGAGCCGGAAAGAACCCATGAGTTACACTTTTCAAGGTCGTGACGCAAAAGTTCTTGCCTTTCAGTTCGTCCTCGTACTGTTTGGAAAGGGGGATCAGTCGGCATCCAGAAATATTCGTCGGTGTCATAATGCGGACAATGAATGGTGTCGGCAAGGGCTTTTCCAAGGGTTGTTGACCCAGATCCAGATGCACCAAATATATGTATTCGTATCATTGCATTACGGGCTAGTTTGAATTTGGGCTCTTTGGTTTAATACCCTTTCGTCTGATTCGTTCTTGTACCTTCCCCGTTGTAGGTCAGTACACGGTTTTCGATTGTATCGTTCCCAAGCTTGAAATCATATTGGCCTATATCCTTAAAACCATATAATTTATAAAATTGAATAGATTTATTTCTTACCCAAGTGTAAAGCCAGAACCTGTTTCCATATCTCTCTTTAACTTCTTGTAATAAGTTTTGTCCTATTCCCTGCCCCTGGAAAGCTTCCTGAACATATAGTTTTTCGATTTCAAAACCGTGCTCTTTGCTTTGATAATGGGATTCCAAATTTAGAAGTACATATCCTCTGAGATAAATACCCTCTGCAAAGAGAAGAATTTTACGGCTAGAATCAGCTAATATTTTTTTGAAATAGTCCTCTGTAAAGGTCGATAAAGCAAATCTTGAGCTTTCAGATCTAATACCATCAACACAGTAGGTTCGTAACCAAACCTCCAGAGATAAGGCTGCTAAATTGATGCAATCAGCCCTGTTTGCTTCTCTTATCATAATGGTTTCAAGCCTATGTTATCCGAATCACTTTAGGCCATTCTGTATCACCAGACTTCAATTTGTGCTGTGGGGGCGGGTTTAGAATCCGCCCCTACGATGGCATATCCTGGAAAGGACCGAGGCCCCGTGCATGCATGTCATTGATTAACTGCTGGGGATTGTGCAGAAAGATCTGCTCCATCGGCTTTTCTATCATTCTGTCTTCATTATAGGTGGAAATAAGGTTTTCATGGCTCCAGCGGGTAAGGTAATAGATAACCAGTTCGGGGAGCCGGGTGAAAATGCTTTCCTCGGGCATGGGATCGATGAACGAGGAGTTGCTCAGCCGATCGGAACAAAGAGTCTGCGGCTTGTAGAAACTGTCGAGGAACATCAGTTCCGGCGGCATGGTTGCCTTTAACCCGACTCTTCTGAGGATTCGCAGCAGGATCGACAAGCTGTTTTTGCCCAGATTGGCAATCCAGTAGGGGATGTAAATTTCCTTGGGTTGGCTTAGGTGAAGGTAGGATTTGATGGTGAGGATGAGGGTGGCCAGATCGACCGGGTTCTTATCGACGAAATGGTAGGTTTTCTTGCTGAATTCCGCCCGGTTTTCCAGCATATGGTGGATTAAATACGGGAGTTTTCTGGAGTTGCTGTACGAATGCAGGGTATTTTTCCTGGTGAAGAGTACCGGCATCGACTCATCGGCAATAGAAAAAAACAGCCGGTGAAATCCCTGAATCTTATGATCATGGGCTCCGTAAACGATAGCCAGCCGAACGCAGGAGTAGTCGAGCCCCTCTTTTTCCGCCATGAACTGTAAGCTCTTCTCGGCCATCAGTTTGGATTTGGCGTAATTGCTCAGGTTGGGGGAGATGGGCAGGGTATCTTCTTCCCTCAGGTTTTCACCTGACGGCAAAGTTGCCGAAGAGCTGATATGAATATAGGGGATTTTCAGGCTGTTGGCCGCCCGGGCAAGGTTGACCGTTCCCAGATAGTTCACCTCGAAAGCCAGCTGTCCGTCCGAACCGAGATTGGCCATGGCGGCATTGATGATGAAGTCGGGTTTTACCCCGGTCAGGTAGCGGCGGATGTCGTTTTCTTCCCGGATAGAGAGTTTTTTGCTGCTTGGTGCACGGATATCAACGGTTTCCGGGTGATGATTTTTATAATAGTTGACAATCGTTCCGCCAATAAGACCGGAGCCGCCGATCAGAACGCCTATTTTTTTAGAACCCATCAGAACTCCTTGCGTAACCGTTCACCGAGAATAGCAAAATGCTTGCATACTCCAGGCTTGAAAACGTTCATCAGCTCCAGATGCGCACGATCAGAACGCCGTGCATAGAAGGGCGGGTTTGGAACCCGCCCCTACATTGCCGTCGGTCTGCTTGAGCACCTTTGGGGCACTGCTGAAAGGCTGCAACTCGGCAATAACTATTCCTCTTTTTTTATCTCCCGAATGGTAACATTAGTGCCGCCAGGCGCCTGGACACATCGCGATCTATAGAGCAACTCCATCTGCACGAATGCTCTGTCGATGGCTTCGCCTTCATCGCAATTTTTGTCCTGTTCCTTTATGTCCTTCTCTTGTGGTGCATCCATGCTGAAAACCTCGTGTCGTGCATCTGCGTTTCAAAGAATAGTGAAGAATGGAGCGACAATGGTCTCAGTCTACCACTCTGTTCCAGTCTTATTATAAACCAGAGCTTACGAATTTAAAAATTAGTTATCAACCCTTATTTTCTGAGGGAGAAAATTCATCAGTAATTAGAGATATGCGGTCCGATATCATGTGGACTGCAAAGATCAGACAGGCGGAAGGTTCTAAAGACGGCAGGGAAAATCGCGGCTATTTCGTCCGCAGCAGCTCGTTATATATCTCTGTCAATTCGATGAAGAGGTCATGATCACCGCCCCGGTCGGGATGGAGCTGCATGGCTTGTTTCCGGTAAAGCCGGTTGAGCTGTTGTCTGCTCATCTTTTTGAGCTCTTCATTGGAGGCAGCAAAGATTTCCCTGATTTTTTCCGGAGACCTGCTCGATTTTCTTTCCGGCCAGCGAAAGGTCCGATGGTCGGCCATAAACGATCTCAGGAAATCATCAAAAAAAGATCGTTGTGCCGGAGCGTAGTCAAAGAACATAATCAAATACCGGATCAGATGATGATGCAGGGAATCGGGGGTGTCCTCTTTCTGCCAAAAACTCCGATCTCTGTTCAGCCGGCACAGTTCCCTTTCAAAATGATCCGCCATTTCATCCCGGGCAAGTGATTCGGGCAGCCAGGGAGCAAAGGACTGATGAAAATATTTCTGGAGATTAAAAATTGCGTAGACATATTGCAGATAGTGGCCCGGTTCAATAACCTGCTCTTCAGCGGTAAAGTAGTACTCCCGTTCATCACGGCTTTGGCCCAGAAGGGGCCTGCAGCATTTTTCATGCAGCCTGGATAGGCGGCTTTGGTCAACCGCGCCATATCGAAGATAATAGAGCCGCTGGCGATCAAGGATATGGATCTGCCGGGCAATGGCTTCGTGTTCAGCAGGAGTCAACGGGCCGGGCGGCCGTCCACCTCGGGCCTGAAAATGGGAGAGCCTTTGTCGGATCTCCTTTGGCAGAAACTCCCATAATAGTTTTTCGAGCACCGACTCACAGTCTTCATCGGTATGTGCCGAGACGGCGTCGACCAGGTCGTAATCAAACAGAATAATGCGGTCTTCAACTATTTCGATGAATTTTGCGGGATCGGGGCCGAGCTCATACACTACCCGGTAATCAAAGGAGTGTTCCCCGGTTCGGTATGATTGCCGGAGCTGGTAGCCGGTTCGAAGTTTCGCTAAATACATTTCAGGTAGCAGGAGTAGGAGTTTATTGGCTTGCAGCGCGCGGCAGTGGTTGACATTAACAATTTTTTGGAGAATATTTGAAAGTTATTGATCGCCTTTACCTGAAACTTAAGCGTAAGTATCGAGGCAATGGATAGACTATTATTTAGAATATTCATTCTTTCAGGCGTTTGCCGTCAAAGGTTTAATTTCCGCCTTCCCGTCCTGTGCCTTCTGCCCTCCGGGATATGGCGGGGACAATCGAAGCGGTATCTAAATTCATTCCCCAAAAAACAAGAACGCCAAAAAAGTCTTGACCGTTACCGTACTCAACAGGGAGAGGAAAAAAAGGTGCTGGATCGCTGGACGGTACAACTTTTGAAAAAACCCCAGGATTGGGCGGCCGGAAGATTGAAGGCAGTTGGCTGCAGCCCCGATCAGGTAACGGTCTGTTCGTTCGGCATCGGCTTGGGAGCTTTGCCAGCACTTTATCTGCATATGTACCTGCCGGCCCTGGTGCTCATTCTACTCAATAGAATAGGTGACGGCCTCGACGGGGCGCTGGCCAGGAAGACTGAAGCCAGTGATGCCGGAGGATTTCTCGATATCGTTCTGGATTTTATCTTCTACTCGTCGGTGGTGCTGGGGTTTGCCCTGGCACATCCCGAGACCAACGGTCTTGCCGCCTCAGTTCTACTTTTTACCTTTGTCGGAACAGGCAGCAGTTTTTTAGCTTTTGCCATTATGGCGGAGAGGCGGGGATTTGAAAATATCGTCTTTCCCCACAAAAAAATATATTATCTGGGTGGTCTTACGGAGGGAACCGAGACATTTCTCTTTTTTGTTCTGTTCTGTATTTTTCCCGGACACTTTGCTTTTCTGGCGTATGTTTTTGCCGCTATCTGCCTGCTTACCATGGTAACCAGAGTGATTGGAGGTTATCTGGCATTGCGCTAATACCTGATACACCGGTGATGTCGGTTTTTTCTTATATTTTTCTTATATATTTGGTTGTGGACAAGGTACAAGCGATGTAAACGAATATACTTGATTTGCATAAGGGGGGATTATGATTGATAAAAATGCAAGCAGGATCGGCCGGTCGATGGTTATTACCGGAGAGGTGGAGAGTACGGGGCCGGTGGTACTGGAAGGAAAACTGGAAGGTTCGTTTTCCGGCCCTGACCTGCTGATAGAAGAGACCGGACAATTCATCGGCCAATTTTCCGGGGACAAACTCGAATGCTCCGGTTGTATTGAAGGCAAAGTGTTTACCAAGTCGCTTGATCTGCATAGCGCCGGCCGTCAGGTCGGTTCGTGTGAGACAGAGATGTTGAAAATAGAGCCGGGGGCGGTTCTTGACTGTGTCATGCAAAGCGGTACACCCAAGGGGATTTCTCCTGTTCTTAAGCTGGTGAAAAGCGCACGATAGCAAGTATCATTTCGATTTTTGCTCTCAAACATCAATTTTTCAGGAAAACCGAATTCAGCAGTCCCGATTTCACCGTGGGCTGCTGGATGCATTTCCTCCGTTTCAGATTACCTGGATCTTCATTGAATTCTGCAAAGATTTTGTAACCGTTCACCAGCACCCCATTTTCGTCCGATCAGGCCACCTCATAGAAGGGCGGGTTTGGAACCCACCCCTACAAGCCCGGAGACCTGCTTGAACGAACCTGGAGCACTGGATGCGGGTGCCAAGGATGGCACAGGAGCGACACGGGTACAGATCCGGGTTATGCCGTCTTTTGATGTGTACCGGTGAACGGGTACAAGAATTTCTCACTCCGGTCTTCAAATGGCGAATCTTTCCTAATATCTCACTGGTGTTCGCAGTAAGAGTGCATAAAGTGATATGTAATCGCAGAATATTTGATGAGTAAATACGGATATCGTAAAATTATATGGTTGAAAATAATGTATTCGTAATATATTATTGCCAATATCTATCGTATCGTATGTCGAGATGGTTTTAACAGCAATATGAAATATCGTGAAATAACGAAAAGGTGGTGTTTAACTTGGTGATCGATGAAATAAATCTGGCAATAATCAATCACCTGAAGGATGGCCGGATGCCTTTCAAAAAAATTGCCGATTTACTGGCACTTTCCGAGGGCACGGTTCGTGCCAGGGTGAAGAAGCTCAAAGAAGAGGGGATCCTTGATATTACCGCCCTTGTCGAGCCGGATGCCCTGCCGGATCAGAATATCGTCATGGTCGGGGTGCGGTTGAAGGATATGGATCTGGTCAAAAAAGGCGAAGAATTCAGTAAATTGCGCGGAGTGACTTCCGTATGTGTGGTGACGGGCCGTTTCGATCTCATCCTTACCGTGCTGCTCACCAAAGATTTTCCCATGGTAAAATTTTATACGGAAGAAGTGTCGAAACTGGAAAATGTCAGGGCGGTGGAAACCTTCGTCGTCTATAAGAGCTTTAACCTGAAGGT
Source organism: uncultured delta proteobacterium (assembly GCA_963728385.1). Classification (GTDB taxonomy): domain Bacteria; phylum Desulfobacterota; class Desulfobulbia; order Desulfobulbales; family Desulfocapsaceae; genus Desulforhopalus_A. The sequence goes on along the minus strand of CAVSJK010000005.1, from coordinate 355,957 downwards.
GCCTCTCACTCTACCTTAACCATGAATGGCAGGGGTGGCAGAGAATGGCAGGAAATGGTGAATCGCTAAACCGATGTTGGATAACAGATTCGAGGGTGATGAAATGGATGCAGCAAAAAAAACGGTACTCCACGGCTGGCATGTGGAAAATGGGGCAAACATGGCCCTGTTCGGCAATTATGATATGCCTCTCTGGTACAAAACGGGAGCAAAGGCTGAACACCTGGCAGTCATCCAGGCCGCCGGTATTTTCGATACCAGTCATATGGCCGCGGTTTCGGTTATTGGTGAGGGGGCAAGAGCACTTCTTCAGCATTGTCTCAGCAAGGATCTTGATCGTTGTCTCGGCAAAGGAAAAACAGAGCTGATTGACGGCAGATGTGTCTATGGAGTTTTTCTTAATGCTGACGGCACCGTCATCGATGACGCCATTGTCTATCAATTGCAACCCGAAAAGTTCATGGTCGTGGTGAATGCCGGCATGGGTGGAGTAATCGCCGCGCATCTGCAAAAGAATGCCGGGCAACAGGCAGTGAGCATCGTGGACCTGACCGATAAGGTAGGGAAAATGGATATCCAGGGACCGGAGTCGGCCCGGGTCCTGAAAAAAATTCTCAAGAATCCCGCAACAGTTTTCGACCGGATGGTCTATTTCTCATGCAAAGGTGGCTTTGATCTCTTGCAGACTCAACAGCCGGTAGAACTCACGGATGGAACACCGGTGCTGCTTTCGCGGACCGGTTATACCGGAGAATTCGGCTTTGAGCTTTTTGTTCCAATCGACAGCTTGGTCTCTCTCTGGTCCATGATTCTTGAGGCGGGAAGCGACAAGGATGTTCTTGCCTGCGGCCTGGCAGCAAGAGATTCGCTCAGGGCAGGCGCAGTGCTGCCGCTGTCTCATCAGGATATTGGGCCGTGGCCGTTTTTAAATAATCCCTGGCCGTTTGCCTTGCCCTGGAATGATGATCATACGACCTTCAGCAAGGATTTTATTGGAGCTGCGGCACTGCTGCAGCAAAACTGGGACAAGTATACCTTGCCTTTTGCCGGATACGATCCACGGAAGATTGCGGCAGGCGATGAAAGTTTTGTCATTTCGGAGACGGGAGAAAGGCTCGGCACGATTCTTACCTGCACAACCGACATGGCTATCGGCAGGGATAAATGGCAAGATTGTCAGTGTCGCCGGCAACAGGGATTTTCAGGCGAAAGGGCTGTGCTGCGGATTTGTGTTGCTGGATAAAAAATGCAACTCCCGGGAGAGCAGATAATGCTGACTGACGGCAAAAGAAAAATAAAGGTTGAAATACGGGCGGATATCCGCCCGGACAGGACTGCCAGAAAACCGATTGGCGCAATGCTGGCTTGATGTACAACAACTAACAATTACAAGGGAGGCATGGACCGTGAAAGAATTGAGTGAGCTGATTTTTAAAGAGGGGCTGCGCTATACCAACGATCATGAATGGGTGACTGAAAACGGGAGCACGCTTAAGGTCGGAGTCAGTGATTATGCTCAGGATCAGATGGGCGATATTGTCTTATGTGGAATTGCCCGATGTGGGTACAACTTTTGAGAAAGGCGATGAATTCGGCACGCTTGAGTCGGTGAAAGCGGTTTCGGAACTGTATCTGCCGATAAGCGGAGAGGTTGTTGCGGTAAATGAAGATCCTGGGAGACAGCCCGGAATTGATCAACCAGGATTCCTACACTAACTGGATTATCGAGATCAAGCCTTCCGATGCAGAGCGAACTCGATCAACTTGCTCACAGTCGATGCCTATCGAGAGTTACTAAAAGGATAAAGCCATGCGTTATTTGCCTCATACCGACCAAGAAATTGCGTGAAATGCTCGAGGTGATCGGCAGAAAAAGCCTGGATGAGCTCTTCTGTTCGGTTCCTGATGGCTGCCGATATGAAGGGACAATGGATTTGCCGGAACCGCTGAACGAGTGGTCCCTGACCGATCATATCGGTGATCTTGCCGAAACAATGTCGGTAAACCATAAATATAAGGTGCTGATTGGTGCCGGCAGCTATCACCACAATATTCCGGTAACGATCGGCAGTCTCATGTGCAGATCGGAGTTTCTTACCGCTTATACTCCCTATCAGCCGGAAATAGCCCAGGGAACCCTGCAGGGGATTTATGAATATCAGACCCTGACGGCGAGGCTGCTGGGAATGGATGTGGCCAACGCCTCCATGTACGATGGCGCCTCCGCGCTGGCCGAAGCGCTGCTGATGGGGCTCAGGATCGGTAAGAAGAAAACCAAGGTCGCAGTTTCCAGGGCAATTCATCCGCATTACCGCGAGGTGGCCAGAACCTATCTTGAGCCAACGGATTATGAATTGATTGAGCTGCCGGTGGATAAGAACGGCCGAACCGACTCTGACCGGACTTGCGGACATCGACGGTTTGGCGGCAGTAGCCATCCAGTCGCCGAATTTTTTCGGTATTATCGAGAGATCTTGGCAGCTCTGGGGCAGGCTATCCATGACAGCGGGGCACTGTTTATCAGCTGTTTCACCGAGCCTCTGGCCTATGGGCTGATCAAAAATCCCGGAGAATGCGGCGCGGATATCGTCTGCGGTGAGGGCCAGAGCTTTGGCCTGTCGAGGTCTTTTGGCGGTGCGGCTCTCGGCATGTTTGCCTGCAGAGACCAGTTCACCAGAAATATGCCCGGCAGACTGGTCGGGGAGACTATCGATCTGGAAGGAAAACGTGGCTTTGTGTTGACCCTTTCCACCCGCGAGCAGCATATCAGACGGGAAAAGGCGACGTCCAACATCTGTTCAAATCAGGGAATCTGTACCCTGACTGCGGCGATGTATATGTCATCGCTTGGCGGTTCCGGGCTGCGCGAACTCGCCCGGCTCAACTATGACAAGAGTGAATATTTTAAGGCCCAACTGAAAAAAAATGGTGCGCGGCATTGTTTTTGATTCCCCGACATTTAATGAATTTGTCGTTGAATTCAAAGAAGATTTTCAGCCGGTCTATAGAAAATTACTGGAAAAGAAAATTGTCGCCGGTCTTGAGCTGGGCAAATATTATCCTGAACTTGCCGGTAAGTATCTGTTTTGCGCGACGGAAACGGTTAGCAGGGAAGTTATGGATATGGTTGCAGGTGAGGTGAAATCATGAAAAAGACACCGGGTATACGCGGCTTGATTTTTGACGAGCCATTGCTTTGGGAAAAAGGCAAGACGGGAAGGCAGCGGCATGAGTATTCCGGCAAGCGATGTCCCTGACGCGGATTTTCCGGCGGAACTGCAGGGAGCAGGACCGGATTTTCCGGATCTGAGTGAAGTCGATGTGGTGCGGCACTATACCCGCCTGTCCCAATGGAATTACGGCGTGGATAGCGGCATGTATCCCCTTGGCTCCTGCACCATGAAATATAATCCCAAGATCAATGAGAAGGTGGCGGCCACCCCTGAACTGGCTGCTGCCCATCCCATGCTGGCCGATGAACATGTGCAGGGCAACCTGCAGATCATGTTTGAGCTGCAGCAATATCTGGCGGCCATTACCGGGCTCCCCGGCGTCTCCTGCAACCGGCGGCGGGTGCACACGGCGAGTTGACCGGCATGCTGGTTTTTGCCGCCTACCATCGCAGCCGTAATTCGAAGAGAACCAAGATCCTTATCCCCGATACCGCCCACGGCACCAATCCGGCCAGTGCGGCCCTGTGCGGCTACAAGCCGGTGCCGATCAAATCCGGCGCAAACGGCATTCTCAAGGTCGAGTCAATTGCCGAGGCCATGGACGAAGAGACCGCCGGAATCATGATCACCAATCCCAATACCCTTGGACTGTTTGAAACCAATATCCGGGAGATTGCCGAAATCGTCCATGCCAAAGGCGGTCTGGTTTATGGTGATGGAGCCAATATGAATGCCGTCATGGGGATCATCAATGCTGCCAGGTGCGGGGTCGATGTGATGCATCTGAACCTGCATAAAACTTTTCGACTCCCCATGGAGGTGGCGGGCCGGGGGCCGGTCCGATTTGTGTGACCAGAGAACTGGAAAAATATCTACCCGTACCACGAGCCGTAAAGTACGGGGATAGTTATCGCCTTGATTTTGACTGTCCGGATTCTGTCGGCAGGGTGCATGCCTTTCACGGCAATTTCTCGGTGCTGCTTCGGGCTTACAGCTATATCCGGACCATGGGAGCGGAAAACCTGAAAAAGGCCAGCCAGCTGGCGGTGCTCAATGCAGCGTATATGAAAGAAAAATTGAAAGGTACCTTGCAACTGGCCTATAACAGGCCGTGTATGCATGAATGTGTCTTTTCCGATGCCCTGCAGCAGGAAGATAAAATCACCACCCTGGATATGGCCAAACGGCTTATCGATCACGGCTATCATCCGCCGACCATTTACTTTCCTCTGGTGGTTCATGGCGCCCTCATGATCGAGCCCACCGAGACCGAGTGTAAAGACGATATCGATCAGTTTATCGAGACGATCAAGCTGGTGGTCCGGGAGGCAAAGGAAAATCCGGAACTGCTCAAACAGGCACCGGTAATGGCCAAAATGCGGCGGCTGGATGAAACCCAGGCGGCCAGAAACCCCTGTCTCTGCGGATGAGCTGAGTGGCAGCGAGGTGTAGACAATACGGCTGCCCGCCTGGTCGATCTCGGTTTGACCGACTATGCGGCGGCTTATGCACTGCAGCTTGAGCTGGTTGAAAAGCGCCGAAGCGGCACTGTCGCGGATGACCTCTTGTCTGGTGACCGAACATCCAGCTACCTTTACCCTCGGCAGAAGGGGAGGGCAGCAGAATCTGATGGTGTCCGGGCAATTTCTCCAGGAAAACAATATCCCCCTGGTGCATATTGAACGCGGCGGCGATATAACCTACCACGGGCCGGGGCAGCTGGTTATATATCCCATTATGCATCTGCGCCAGGCTGGACTGACGGTTTCCGACTATGTGCTATTGTCTCGAAGAAATCATGATCCGTCTGGCGGCCGCAAGCGGGGTGGCGGCAACAAGAGATCCAAGGAATCACGGGGTCTGGGTTGGTGACAGAAAGCTTGGCAGCGTCGGTATTGCCATCCGCCATGGGATTGCCTTTCATGGGCTGGCGCTTAATGTAAATATCTCGTCTCGAACCGTTTTCCTGGGTTAATCCCTGTGGACTCACCGGGGTGAAAATGACGACGCTTAGTCAGGAGAGCGGCAGGGAAGTTATGTCCGGACGAGGTGAAATACAACCTGCTCCGCTCAGCTCGATCAGGTGTTCTGCGCGTGAATTTGTTTCAATTAAAAAGGATCATGCTCGATGTCAGCACCAGTACACAAGGATAAAGACAGGCAAACCGAAGTGGCTCAGGCGTAGTCTGCCGACCGGACCGGAATACGAAAAAATCCGGCAACTGCTTAAAAATCACGATCTGACCACCGTCTGCCGGGAAGCAAAATGCCCGAATCAATTTGAATGTTATGGCAAAGGAACCGCAACCTTCATGATCCTCGGGGAGCGGTGTACGCGTAACTGCCGGTTCTGTGCCGTAGGGCATCAGCCGGAAAGCCCGCCCGACCCCGAGGAACCGGAGCGTGTCGCTGAAGCCGTGGTCATTCTCGGACTTCGCTATGCCGTGGTGACTTCGGTGACCCGGGATGATCTTGCCGATGGCGGAGCATCCTTTTTTGCCGAAACATATTCAATCAATTCGCAGACGCAGCCCCAAGACCCTGGTGGAAGTACTGATCCCGGATCTTCAGGGAAATTGGCAAGCGTTGCAGACTATTCTTGAGGCCGGACCGGATGTTCTCAATCATAATATCGAAACGGTTGCCGCCCTCTATCCGCAGGTACGCCCGCAAGCTGAGTATCGGCCGATCCCTTGAGTTACTTCGCCAGGCGAAATGAATGCATCCCCAGATTCCCACCAAATCGGGAATCATGCTTGGCTTTGGTGAAACCCATGCGCAACTGCTGCAGACCTGGCACGATCTCTTATCTGCAGGGTGCGATATTCTGACCATGGGCCAGTATCTGCAGCCAAGTTCCGAGCATCTGCCGGTGACACGCTTCCTGCCGCCGGAGGAATTTGCCGAGCTGGAAGCCGAGGCTCTCGCCCTGGGATTTGCCGGGGTGGCTTCGGCGCCATTTGTCCGGAGCAGTTATCAGGCGGAAAAGCTTTACCGGCAGGCTCTAAGAAGAATCCAGGGGTTGGCGGACGCTCCCTGAATTCTACCCGTTTGCCTTCTTTAGCTCTGATCGTCAGGTGCGTTTGATGGCAGCCCGCACCTCATCGTCTTGTAAAATCTGTTTGACTATATCAATCAGCTGGTCATCCAGCATTTTTTCCAGTTCCTCGACCTTTGGGCGGGTGGCCGAATCCTGGGTGCCCTGTCTGTCATAGGTCTTGGTGAGGGACAGTTTTCCATTTTGTATGGTAAGCGAAAGATTGCTTTTGGCAGTGGCGTTGTACAGCAGCTCGGGACGGGTCACTTGAGCGACAAGTTTATTCAGGTTGAGTTGTATGTGGACAGGAGAAGGGCTCAAGAAAACCAGTCCCTGTTCCTGCAGACCGGCGGCAAGTTGCTCGGTGATCAGGATATGCGGCGCCTTTCCGTTGGGTATCCGGACCTCGGGCTTGTCCTTGAGCTGATATACCAGGACCGCATTATCCTTTCTTGCATCATGGCCGGTAAGGGTAGCAGAAGAGCCGCTGTAAATTCCCGGCGATTGACCTGTTATTTGCAGTTTGAGGTTTGCCTCCATCGGATATTGAGGGCTGCATCCTGCGAGGAGAAGAGTTATGGCGAGAACGGGAAGAAGGAATTTTTTCATTAAGTACTCCTCAAATGGGTTGAAAGGCTGAAAGGCTGAGAATTGGAGATATTGGTATAGTATTGCTTTCTGTATTATGACTTGTCATTCAGGGAACTCGGCCAGGGAGGATTTTCGCCGCAGCTGAAAGGTGGATGAGGTCCCGGATTAGTTCTGCAACTCCCACTGACCGGCACTGTTTCGACAGGCGGTAGTATAGGTTCGCTGAGTTTTACCGTCGATAGTTGCAAGAATCTCCGCCCTGCGGCAAGGTGTATACGGTTGCTGCGGTGGTGTATATGCCGGCTGCGGAATAACCTGATAGGCGTTGCCGTTGTCTGGATTCCGCCAGGAGCTGACCTGTCCGGAGGGTCCGAATTCGTAAGCCTGGTTTAATTCCCGTCTGTCGTATTTGTCCATTTCATTGCCCACGATATATCCGAGCACGGTACCAATTCCCGCCCCGAGCAACGTCGCTTCCGTGTTTCTGCCGATAGCCTGACCGATGAGCGCTCCGCCTGCTCCGCCAATGCCGGCGCCTCTCATTCCCTTGGTGTCGGCACAGGAACTTAAACCGATGGCTAGAATCGGCAGCAGAAACAGAATAAACTTTTTCATTTTCATCTCCCTTGTATTGAATTTTTGTATCTTCACAAGTACACGGTCAAAAGACCGTATAACCCGAATCGGTAACCGTTTATCCAGTGCTCCAGGTTCATAAGCAAGCCTTCGGGCTCGTTATGGGCGGGTTCCAAACTCGCCCTTCTATGAGGCGGCCTGATCGGACGAAAATGAGGCGTTGGTGAACGCTTACGAATTTTTCTCAGTAAAAGAACCGTAACAAAAAGTATTCATCTTGACGAGTTATTGCAATTCCCTTGTTAACCAGGTTGCTTCGTCAGGGCAGGTCTTGGGTGAGTAGTCCATTTACTCTCCGCGCTGAGAGTTTACGGAAATTTATTGTATGGGAATTCGAACGATAAAAGTCGTACCTTCACCAAGAACCGAGTCGAAGGTTATTTCACCATGATGTTTTTCATGAATGATCGTATGCGATATCGCCAATCCCTGCCCCGAGCCTCGGCCGACTTCCTTGGTAGTGAAGAACGGATCGAAGATCCGGTCCCTGACGCCCTCCGGTATTCCTTTTCCGGTATCGGATACCTGAATGATGATGTTTTGGTCTTCCATGCCGCTTTCGACGGTGATTTTGCCCATGGTCCGGTCATCGCCTTTTTTCTCTTCAATAGCGTGGGCGGCATTAATCACCAAATTAACAATGACCTGGCCGATGTCGCCGGGATAAACGCTAACGAGTGGCAGCTCACAAAAATGTGTCTCCAGCTCGGCGACATATTTGTAGACATTCCTGCTGACGAGCAGGGCGTTTTGAATGATGGTATTGATATCGGAGGCAATCTTTTCTCCTTCACTACCTGAGCGAGCAAATCCTTTTAATCCCAATACCAGATCAGTGACCTGCTTTACTCCATGTAAAGTCTGTTCGAAGGCTTTAGGCACTTCATCCCGCAGAAAGTCGATATCGGCAGTCTCTTCGATATCGGCAATTTCCTGCAGCAATTGTCGGCATGGATATTCCTGTTCGTTTTGCAGAAAATCCCCGAGCTTTTGATAGGTTTTGATCAGTTTGAGCAGATCCTGAAAGCTTTCATCCAGAAAAGAGACATTACTTCCGATAAACTGGACGGGAGTGTTGATCTCATGAGCGATTCCCGCTGAGAGCTCGCCGATGGCCATCAGTTTCATCCGGTGAATACGTTTGCTCTCCTGCAGCCGCTGCTCCGTAATATTGCGGAAGGTGAGAACGGCTCCGGTAATTTCGTTGTTATCGTTTCTTAACGGACAGACTATATAGTCGGCGGAAAAGCTGCTGCCGTTTTTTTTCCAGAAAATATCACCATCCACATGATGAGAAGAGCCGTCTTCGATGGCTGCAAAAACCGGACAGAAATCCCAGGGATACTCACTGCCGTCATCCTGGCTGTGGTGGATAGTCTCATGGACATGGAGTCCCAGGAACTCATCCGCCTGCCAGCCAAGGGTAGACAGCGCGACTTCGTTTGCCTGAACTGCCCTGCCTTCGCGATCAACGGTTATCACTGCGCCGTTTACCCATCTGAGCATCATCTCATTTTGATACGCGACTTGTTTGAGGGTTTCTTTCAAGCCCTCAACTTCATGAGGCAAGGAGGATATATCGGCTTTGGACAAGATCTTCTCCTGGAAAATATGAGGAAGAATGATGGTGCATGAAACAAATCCTCGCTTCTGGATGGGCACTACCTAACGATGGTGTCAAAACGATATCGGGCTCCTTCGATCACGTTTTCTGCGCTATCGGCTACATTTTACCATAATAACAATCTCTTTTTCGATTGTCATCTGCGCTGATATCGCTTCATAAAAAGAACCACGCCCCGACCGGTCAAGGCGATCGATCTCTCTTCGCCGTTAGGCCGGCCTCAATCGTGCTTTCCATTTACCGGGGTTAAAAGATCAACTCCTGAAAGCTTACGATGGATTGATAGTGTGGCGAGAATTGAGCGGGCAGTCTGGAGCTTGGCTTGGCAATATGAATGAGGTGCTGTAGCCCGAACGATTTTGCGGAATGGAGAACCTTTTCCGTGTCGTCGGCAAAGAGGGTCCTCTTTGTATCGTAGGGCAAGAGGCGCTGCAGCTTGGGCCAGAACTCAGGTTGTTCTTTTGCCGCCCCGACCTCTTTGGCACAGATCAGTCGTTCAAACCATCTTTCGATGTTTACCTGTTCCATTTTTACTTCCAGCGTCTTGGGATGGGCGTTGGTGATCAGGTACAGTTTTTTGCCGATCTTCTGCATGTATTTGAAATAATCAGTAATATAGGGATGGATATTGATCAGGTGACTGATTTCCCGCTTTAAAGCCACAATGTCCAGTTGCAGCCGGGCCGACCAGTAATCGAGGTCGGTCCATTGCAGGGTGTTTTCCACACTCCGATAGGTCTTGAGCAGCAATTTACGGGCTTCGGCTATCTCAACCCGGTTCTTCGCCGCATATACCTCAGGGACATAATGCTCCCAGAAATAGTCATCGTAATACTTATCCAGAAGAGTACCGTCCATATCGAGAAAGACACAGTCGATATGATCCCAGGAGAAATCAGGAGGTATCCGCTTTGTTGCCTCAGGCTGTTGCCTGAACCAGGTTGGTGAGTTCATCGAGAGTCGCGGTGATAGTGTCGAAGATATGTTCAATGGAAGAGAGCCGGCCGTTGATAACCAGACGGCTGTCCGGTGTCAGTTTCGGGGCAATCCTGTTTTTTTTGTTGCTGTTCTTCTGTAGGTAGTGCATCAGCATTTCAGGGGATAGCGGGGTATCCTCCAGGAAGCTGAAGACTAAACTGTCCCTGCCCTGTTCCAGTTTACTGATACGCAGCGAGGCGAGATCCCGTTTGAGGCTGATAACCCGGAACAGAGTGACCGTCTCGACCGGCAATGGCCCGTAGCGGTCTACAAGTTCCTCCTGCAGATCAAGTTGCAGCTCCAGCGGGGAGGTGGCCAGGGCAGCCATTCTTCTATAGGTTATGTAGCGCTGACTGATGTCGGCTATATACCCTTCGGGGATATAAGCTGAAAGTTGCAGGTTTACCTCCGGGTCAAGGTCTTCGCCATTCTGTTTCCAGTCGGCTCTGGTCGTCTGTGCTTTCAAGTCGGCCACTGTTTTCTGCAACAGGTCGAGATAGAGATCATAACCGATGGCCGCAATGTTGCCGCTCTGGGAAATCCCCAGAAGGTTGCCTCCTCCCCGTATCTGCAGATCACTCATTGCCAGTTTAAAGCCGCCACCCAGTTCGTTGCAGTCCATCAGGGCCTGGAGTCTCTCCCGGGAATCCTTGCTGAGGCTGTCAAGGGACGGTACCAGCAGATAGGCAAAGGATTGCGTACTGGAGCGTCCGACCCGGCCCCGCAGCTGATAAATCTCCGCCAGACCGAGCATGTCTGCCCGGTTGATGACGATGGTATTGGCGGAGGGGATGTCGAGACCGGATTCGATAATGGTGGTGCTGACCAGGACATTTATCTTTTTCTGGACGAAAGAGACCATGATTTCTTCGAGCTCTTTGCCGGCCATTTGTCCATGGGCTACAGCAATTTTGGCATCCGGTACCAGCTTTTGTATTAAAGAGGCCATCTGATGAATCGATTTAACCCGGTTATGCACAAAAAACACCTGTCCGCCACGCCGCAGTTCCTTGTTGATAGCCTCTTTGATGACCAGATCATCGTACCTGGCCACAAAGGTTTTAACCGGCCGGCGATGTTCCGGCGGAGTTGAAATGACGGAGAGGTCACGAATCGATAACAGCGACATCTGCAGGGTCCGAGGGATCGGGGTTGCGGTGAGGGTCAGGATGTCCACCTCGGCCCGCATTTTTTTCAGCTTTTCCTTGTGGGCAACCCCAAAGCGATGTTCTTCGTCAATGATCAACAGCCCAAGATTTTTAAAATTCACATCTTTTGAGAGGAGCCTGTGCGTGCCGATGATTATGTCCACCTTACCGCTTTTCAGGTCTTTCAGAATGGTGCGCTGTTCAGCCCCGGTACGAAACCGGTTAAGGCAACCGATGGTCACCGGAAAACCCTGCAGCCGGTCGGTAAAGGTCTTGGTATGTTGTTCGGCAAGTACGGTGGTCGGCACCAGAACCGCCACCTGGAAACCATCTTCCACAACCTTGAAGGCAGCCCGTACGGCAACTTCCGTCTTGCCGTAGCCGACATCCCCGCATACCAGCCGGTCCATGGGCTTATCACTGGTGAGATCCTGGATCACATCGGTGATTGATCTTTCCTGGCCGGGTGTTTCGTCAAAGTCAAACGATTCCTCCAGTTCATGAAACAGTTCACCGGGGGGTGAAAAACGCCTGCCTTCCCTGATCTCTCTTTTGGCATAAATATCCAGGAGTTCCTGGGCAACCTTCCAGACCTCTTCCTTGACTTTGGCTTTGGTGGTCTTCCAGTTCTGGGTGCCCAGTTTATCTATTTTCGGTTCCCGATCGGAGAGTCCCTGATATCTGGTAATCAGGTTGAGCCGGTCTACCGGCAGATAGAGTTTGTCCCCCTCACGATATTCTATGAGCATGAAATCGTTGATCACCGATTGCAGTTCAATGGTGCTGAGTCCTCGATAAATACCCAGTCCATGATCACGATGAACGACGATATCACCATCACGCAGCTCACTAAAGCGGATGGGCTCACCCTTCTGTTTCTTCTTCGACTTGCCGCCCAGGCGCATTTCGCCGAACAGTTCGCTTTCGGAAACGAGATGAATTTTGCTGTCCGGCAGGGAGAACCCTTGCGACAGGGGGTGGTCGCAGAGATAGAGTGTGCCGCGGTCGAGTTCCGCCGGCAGCCTGTCGAGCTCCAGGGGCGATGGGAGAATTTCAATCCGGTGATTATGCTTGGCGAGAAGTTCGGCCAGATTTTTGGTATGACGGGAGGAGCGGCAGCAGGTGATCACCAGTTCGCCTGTTTTCTGCCACTGAAATATCTGATCGGACAGGGGGGCAAGAAGCCCGAATTTGGCCCTTTTTAGGGAAATATCCTGTTTTAGGAGTTGATGATTGCTGGAGGTGAGCGATAAAACCTCGGCATCCGGCCTGGGAAAATCAGTTACCTGCAGCTGCCTGAAACCATCGAGCTGATCTTCGATTTCCTTTTTGTCCAGAAAGAGCAGTTCCGGCGGCAGGGCAGGAGTGGCTGAACCTCTTGCTGTCTGAAAATTGGTAAAGATCCGCTCATAGATGAGGTCCATGCTCTGCCGGATACTTTCCGGATCTACCAGCACAATGACTGAGTCTTTGGGAAGAAAATCAAGGACCGGGGAACTGGGAGAGTTTTGTTCTTGAAAAAAAAGGGGCAGAAAAAATTCCATGCCGGGAAATCGCCGTCCGCTGGACAGCTGTTCCATGATATGTGCAGTTTCCTCACTGTTCCAATTGTTTTCCTCTCCGTACCGCTCGAATAGTCTTGCCAGCTTTTTGCAATTGGCCCGTGAGCCGGAGTCAAACAGCAGATCGGTAACCGGCAGCAGCGTGGCTTCACTGATTTCGCCGGTTGAGCGCTGGGTAAAAGGATCAAAAGACCTGAGCGATTCAATGGTGTCGCCGAAAAAATCAAGCCGGATGGGACCTTCGTGCAACGTGTCACCATCTATCATAAATGGCGGTGGATAAATATCCATGATGCCGCCCCGCAGGGAGAAATCACCTACCGATTGGACCAAGGCCACTTTGTCGTAACCGAGATAGATGAGCTTTCGTAAAAGATCATCCTGATCACAATCTTCTCCGGCCATCAGGTACTCGGCCACACTGGTGAGCAGGTTTGCCGGCATGATCCGGCGCAGCAGAGCCTCGATCGAGGTGACCATTATACCGCCGGTACCCTCTTTCAGCCGATAAAGTGTTGAGAGCCGGGTGGCGGTGGTCGGCTGATCGGGCGAAAGAGGGGTGTAGGGAGGTATTTCATGTCCGGGAAATTGGAGAACCTGTCTGTCGGTAAAAAGGTGCAGGTCCTGTTCAAAAATAGTCAATAAGTGCTCGTCTGAAACAATGCAGCAGCAGGTATTTCGCTTGGCAACAGTTGCGGCAAGCCATGCCGGGCTTGCCCCCCGGAGTCCGGAAACCGTAATGCTCTTACGGTCTCTAAAAAGGGATGAGAGTTTGTCGTGTATCATGAAAAAAAGTGCCGGTTATGTTTGGACATAACCGGCAGAAAAAATAAGTATTGGTGTCTGTGGCGATCAGAAGGTTCCGCCGACACTGAAATCCCAGACTGAGTCATCTTCGTCCGGTTTCGGGTCAAGATTGAATCCCCAGACAACGGTGAGGGGTCCCATCGGCGACAGCCAACGTATGCCGGTGCCTACGGCGCTTTTAATATTATCGGTAGCCTTGCCCCAATCTTCGTCGTCATTTAATACCTGACCGGCATCATAAAATACCAGCCCTCTCAAACCCTGGGTTTCCAGCAGAGGAAAGATGAACTCGGTATTGGTATACCACATTTTATCACCACCGATTCGTTCTTCCTCTCCAGCCGAATTGAGCGCGGTAGGACTTACCTTTCCGTACTTAAAGCCACGGATAGAGTTGAGTCCGCCGAGATAAAAACGTTCATAGACCGGTAATTTCCCAGTTTCGTTTTCAAATACCTGACCGATCGCTCCCTTGGCATAAAAAACCGTTTTGAAGGGCAGGGGGAAATACCACCCGGAGGAGCCTTCAACCTTGGTAAACTGTGCATCCCCTCCCAAGAGGCCGCCGCCGTATTCAATGCTTACCACATTACGGGAACCTGTGGAGGCTGCATAGAGCCTGTCCCGAGTGTCGCGTACCAGGGAAAACTTGATTGCACTGGTTATATGCAGGTCAACGGAGTTCCTGATTACATAGGACGCATTGTCTGAAACATCGCTCAAATCGGTATTTGTAAAGCTGTAATTACCGTAAATCCGCCATTTGCCGAATATCGGATAACCGACACGAATGCCTCCGCCTACCGACTTTTTAGTATAATCATCATATTCACGTTCGGTACTGAATAAGTCGAACCCCCAGGAAAGAGCGGAATCATACAGATGAGGATTGGTATAACCCAGGTTGTATCTGGAACTCGAGCCGCTGAGATTGGCACTGAGTGACAGGGTATCGCCCCGGCCGAGGAAATTGTTCTCGGAGATCTGTCCCATGAGAATGAGATTGTCCGCTGAACTGAAACCTGCACCAATACTGAAGTTTCCCGTGGGCTTTTCCTTGACCTCGACGATGACATTCATCCGGTCGGGATTGAGAGACGGCTCGGGAATGATGTTCACCTCTTCAAAATAGGTAAGGCGTTGCAGAGCCTGAGTACTTTCGCGTATGGCTTTCGAATCGAAGATACCACCCTCGGCGATCCGTAACTCACGACGGATGACATTGTCCCGAGTCCGGGTGTTGCCCCGGATAGTTATCCGGTCGATATAGACCAGATTGCCCTTGTGGATATCGAAGGTAACATTCATGCGGTTTTCATTCGGGACCTTTTTGATAATCGGTTTGATGTCGGCAAAGGCATAACCTGCTTCGGCGTAATAGTCGGTCAGTTTGAGAATATCGTTTCGAATAGCTTGTCTGCTTAGGTATTTTTCATCTTTGATGGTCAGCAGATTCATCAGTTCATCTTTTCCCGCCAGCAGATCGCCGGAAAAATCGATTGTCCCCACTGTAAACCGGGGACCTTCCTCGACAACGAATTTGACATAGAGCCATTCCTTCTTCTGGGTGATTTCCGGCTCGCCGATCTTCGCTTCAAGAAAACCATGGTCGTTGTAAAAAGTAACAATTCGAGCAGCATCCTGCTGAATCTTGTTCATGTCCAGCAGACCACCCTCCGTCAGCCATGACATGAACCATTTTTCACTGGTTTCGATTTGATCAAGGAGTTTACTGTCACTAAAGGTTTTGTTCCCCTCAATGCTTATCTCCTTTATGTACATTTTTTGTCCTTCATCGATGATGAATTCTACAACGGCACCTTGATTGTTTGGGTAAGTTATTTTTGAAGTAACCTTGCTGTTATAAAATCCTTTCGTTTTGTAGAGCTGGCGGATGGCTTCCTCGGCAGCAGTGATCTTTGCCGGATTGAGGATAAAATGTTCCTTAATGTTTGCAGCAGCTTTGATATCCTCTTCCTTGAGCTCATGCATTCCTTCAAAGATCACGGATTTGATCACAGGCTTTTCAACTACCCTGAATATGACTTTCTTGCCCTGCGGGGTGTCGCTGACATCAATCTGGACATCATTAAAATAGCCCATTGCATAAATTTCTTTCAGATCATTACGAAGAGCCGCGGGGTCATAGGTATCGCCAACCTTGGTATGTATCTTTCTGAGGATCGCCCCTGAGTCAATACGCTTGTTTCCCTCCGGAGCAATAGAAGCGATTCGAAACTCCCTCTCCGTATAATGTACTACATCCTGGACGATTTTGTTGAATGCACCATTCAAACCGTCCGGAGAATCGGCTGTTTGATAAAAGTAGCTTGGATTGCCGGGCGAGAGGAGATCGAACAATTTGATATCAATACTGAAATGGTTGTCGATCTGAGTAAGATTTCCGGTAACCAGGTTGTCGGAACTTGTCTTTGCCGCGATATCCTGAAGTACATGTATCGGCGGAGGCCATGTTCCCTGGTAATTTGCCAGCTTTTCAGCATCGCTGCGTGAAAGAAAGCCGATACCTGTTTGAGCGAGCGCCGCCTGAAGCTCGCTGTCCGCCTTTTCCTGAAGAGCCGCGGTGTCGCCCGCACTGTTGATTTTAAGGGGGAGAAAACTTGTTTTAGAGCTTCCGGCCTGAACATCGGAGGCCATGAAAAGGAGGCAACACAAGAGGGCCAAACAGAAAATCGGTGCGACTCGTACGGGAGTTTGAAAGAACAGCAGCCTAAATGACGTCATAAAAAACCTTCCTGTTAATGAAATTGCAGACAGCCTCGTGGTGTTAAACTGTAGTAGCTAAAAAGCGAGCCCATTATGCCATGTTTCCTCTCAATTGCAAAGGCTCCAAACGAGCATTAGGGAAAAATATGGGAATCACATGGTATAGTTCGGTGTAAATGTATTCAAAATATGGTTTTACCTGGGATTATATCACAATATGAGCGATGCGGAATATCTGAGAACTATCAGGCAAAAAGAGAAAAACACTGTGCTGTTCCGGCTGGCGAAAAGCTGCATTGAGCTTGTTTTACCGCCGGGTTGCGCAGTGTGCGGTACAAGGATACCTCCTAGGAAATATAAGAGATATAAGGGAGATGCGAAATATGCAAGTTTCTGTGACCGGTGTGGTCGTGGAATTCAACAGCTGGTTCCTCCTCTTTGCCGAATCTGTGGCATGGAAATATTTGCTGCTGACGGACGCGATTCTCTCTGTGGAGAATGTCTGAGAAACCCTCCGCCATACTCGAAAGCCAGATCGATTGTGCGATACGAAGAACAGGTACGGCGGTTGGTGCATACCTTGAAATATCAGGGTGAATTTTCGGTTCTTTCGGGAATAGCCGAGGTGATAAGGAACTATGACTTGACGGAATTTGCCGATATTGACTGTATCGTCGTCGTCCCTCTGCATATCAGCCGGCTTCGTCGAAGAGGCCTGAATCAGGCCGCCATTCTGGCCAGGCTGTTTTTTGCAGACAGACTTGCACTCTTAAAACCGGATTGGCTGATGAGAATACGAAATACCGTTCCCCAGACGGCACTAGGAAGAGCTGCTCGGAAACAAAATCTACGTGGTGTATTTCGGGTTCGGCCGGGAGCTCATTTTGCGGGCGCAAGAGTTTGTCTGGTCGATGATGTATTTACTACCGGAACAACCGTAAAAGAGTGCAGCAAGGTGATTATGGAGAGCGGAGCCGCTGAGGTGAAGGTCCTTACCTTTGCGAGAGTGAACGTCCCACGCCGTGGCAGGCACTTGTGATCACAAAAAAAAATAAAAAAGTACAAATATTATGACTCCGTCTGAAACCCGCGATATGTCGAAGATCCGTGATTAATTCTGTCGAAAAATAGAGAGAAATTGAGTAAATTTTCAAAAAATAGAGAAAAATTGAGTTATCAATTTTTGTGAAACTGTTGATAACTTTGTGGATAAGTGCCTAAGGGTGCTAGATTTCGCAAGAAAAGTGAGAATGAAGGGAATACTCGGAAACCTAGGGTCCATAGGCAGTGAATATCGCGGACCCAATCAAATCAAGGGAGCTAGACGAGTGTGGATAACAGGCTGTTCCGGTCTGAAAATATCGGAAAATGGTCTTTGACGGGAAAAACGAATTAGGGTTTATTCCGTTTCATGAACGCCGCATCGGGTGATTCACGCTCGATAATTCTTCTTAATGGCCGTTAACGCTCGAAGTTGTTGATTTCAGTAGATAGTAAAGGCACTGCGATAGTAGGTGCGGTTGGAAACTTTTGGCTGAATCAGCGTTTGTTCGATATTAATCTATTGTGTAATTACGTGTGAAGGATTCTTGTATGGTCTGGACGAAAATTAAAGAAAGTCTTAAAGAGGCTCTTGCAGACAACATTTTTCAACTCTGGATAGAGCCTCTCCAGTTTGAGCAGTATCAAGGAAATAAATTTTATCTTTCAGGTCCGGACAGATATTTTGCTGCTTATGTTAAACAGAACTTTTTATCGATAATAGAAGACAAATTACAAGAAAATGGCCTCCAAACGGCTCAGGTAGTTTTTTGTGAAAATCGTCAGGAGCGCGAACCTTTTCTGGTGTCAGCCAAAAGCGCACCTGCGATTCAGATGCGGCTGCCTCACGTTCCTGAAAACAATTCCAAATTTCGGGCACTCCATCCCCGCTATACTTTCGATGAATTCATGGTCGGGGATTGTAACATACTTGCCGAATCAGCCTGCAGGTCAATGGTTGCAGAGGATGGACTGGTTGGACCATGCCTTTATATAAATAGTGGAACGGGTCTTGGTAAAAGCCATCTCACCCATGCCGTTGCCCATCAGGTGTTCTCCAAGGCACCAATGACCAGACTCTACTACCTAACCGCCAAACAATTCGCGGCGGAGATGATTCGCGGGATTCAGACCAGGACCATGGATGATTTCAAACGAAAATATCAGGAAAATTGCGATATTTTATTAGTGGAGGACGTCCACGCCCTGACCGGCAAGAAAAAAACCCAGGAAGAGCTGAATGATATTCTCGACACCTTGATTAAACTCGGAAAGCGAGTGATCCTTACCTCCAAAAGCACGCCCGCCGATCTGATAGGCATAGATAACGAATTTCGCTCCAGGATGACCTCCGGACTGGTAACAACCATGAAAGCTCCGGATGTGGACACTCGTTATCGGATCGTTCAGAAGAAGGCTCTCCAGCAGCAGCTTATTCTGGATGAGGATCAGGTTGGCTATCTGGCCAATCATATTCGTGGCGATGTCCGAAAAATTGAATCAGCGCTTATTGCGGTTCGTGCCAAGGCGAGACTGGCTGGAGGCCATGTCGATCTGGATCTGGTCCGGGAGGTGGTGGCCTCCGTAGTCGGCGTGAACCAGATACTTACCGCGGCAATGATATGCGAGTTGGTGAGCGGACAGTTCAAGGTAAGCGTCAAAGAGATGCAGTCAAAATCGAGAAAAAAAGCTATTACCATCCCGCGGCAGATTGCCATGTACCTGGCTCGTAAACATACGGAGGAGTCACTGGTTGATATAGGCAAAACCTTCAACCGTGATCACTCGACTGTCCTACATTCAATCAAAGTAGTTTCCAGTAAGCTGGTCCGGGATACTTCCGTGAACGCCCAACTGGAACTCTTGAGCAATAAAGTGAAACAGCTTTAACCGATGAGAAAACCAAGCTAACACACGTAGTGAAAAAACATTCCGGTCGGCAAGCCGGGGTATTTAAAAAACGGCCTGGTCGTCATTACGATCAGGCCGTTTTACGTGGACCGTTCTTTTTCGGATTTTCTCGCTAAAAATAGATCCCTTTTATATCCGCGCCATGGGAAGCGCCGGTCGATGAGGAGAGGACTGCTTCCGCGGCGCGGCCGGCTGCTTTCATCATATCGTTCAAGCCTATTCCCTCCCAGCCGAATCCTATGATCTGCAGACCGGAATGGTCAGCAAGAAATTTTTTGCGCCATGCCAGCAGCCGCGGATAGTTTCTTTCCAATTGCGGGATACCGCCGCTTGAGCGCAAAACCGTCGTATAAACCGGTTGTTTGGGCAAATGGAGGATTTCTCGTACATCTTCAAAGGCTTTCCCAGTGAGGGTCTTGTCGTCCAGTTCAATTCTTTCGGGGTGTCTTCTGCCGCCGACAAGAGTTTCAAAGACCAGGTGGCCTTTCGGGGCACGGCCAGGGAACATGTTCGAGGAAAAGAGCGAGCCGAGGCTGAAGCGCTGTTCTTGCTCCGGAGTTAAAAAACCAAAGCCCGGAGGGATTTTGACATCATCCTCAAAGCCAAAGACGACGGTTGCTATCCAAGTCTCGGGGATCGATTTCTCCGGTAGGGCGCAATCGAGCTGCCCGAGTAATTTCAAAGCTGCATTGACCGGCAACGCAAAGACCACGTTTCCGGCATGAAATATCCCCCGGGAAGTGATTACCTGCCAGCCATTCTCCCCGGCTTGCACGGAGGTGACGTCGGTATTCAGATGCAGATCCTGCCCGTTGCAGAGAGGCTCCGCCAGCTTTTCAGGCAATCGCTGCATTCCTAAAGGGAAACTGGTCATGGCGGGCATGGCAAAGGATGCCTTGCGGTCTTTATTTCCCTGTCGTTTCTTCTGCCACATTTTAACCAGAAGACCCCGAAGGACGGAACCGTATTCCTTTTCCAGGGCGCGTATCCCGGGCATGACACTGTCAATGGTCAGTCTGTTATAATCCCCGGCATAGGTCCCGGTATAGACCGCGTCCAGATAAGGCAGCAGGCTGGAGCCGAAACGGTGATTGATCCACTTGGCTACCGTCGGCTCACCATGAAGAACCGGTTGCCACAATTCCGCCAAAACCCGAAGTTTTGCCGGCCAGGAGATGAGGGGGGCCTTAAGGATTTTACCGGGAGTCTGGGGAATAAGGTTGAGCCTGTTGTTCAGATAGACATATCTGACGAAATCAAGCAACGGTGCTTTTACGCATTCCCGGTCGAGTCCAGTTTCGGACAATATTTGCCTGCTTTCCGGACAGTTGTCCAGAAAACCATGGGGGCCGATTTCGGTGACATATCCCTTCTCGATATGTGTACGAATGACGCCGCCGGTATTGTTGCTTTTTTCCAGGATGCAGAAACGGTGGTCCGGCTTGTGCAAGCGCAATTTATGGGCAACGGTGAGGCCGGACAGACCGCCCCCGAGGATAATGGTTTGGTATTGATTGGTCATTTAGTCACTTTCATGCGGCGATAATTCGTCAAGTCTCCAGTCAGGAGGACCGGATCGGCTGCCTTGATGCCGGGAGTTCCTCCTGCCTCTGCAGTGCCCATATGTATATCGCCAAAGGTTATTATTTTAATGGTTATTTTATGATGCCGGGAGGCAGGAAACGAGCGATTGCACGGCTCTTGACAGTCAATCAACCATGCTTACCATTTTCGCCGACTTATTCTAAAAATTCAACGGAAAGAGAAAATGATTCTTCTTTCTCTAACGCATTACATAATGTGAGGTAAAACATGACAAGTGAAAAAGCAACCTATGAATTCAAGGCGGAAACCAAGAAACTCCTCGATATTGTCATCAACTCGCTCTATACGGAGCGTGATGTTTTTGTCCGGGAACTGATCTCCAACGCAGCCGATGCCCTTGAAAAATTCCGTCATGCCAGTATTACGGAGACCGAGGTGTTCGACGGTCATATGCCGCTTGAAATAACCATCGAACTGGATGACAAGAAGAACACCCTGACGATTACCGATACCGGAATAGGTATGACGAAGCAGGAGCTGGAACATAACCTTGGTACAATAGCCCATTCCGGTTCCAATACCTACCTGGCCGAACTTGTCGAGGCCGCAAAAAAAGATGTCAGCCTGATCGGCCAGTTCGGGGTCGGTTTCTACTCAGCTTTCATGGCCGGCAAGACCGTCCGGGTCCAGACCAGATCCTGGGACAAAAGCGAAGGTCACGAATGGGTGTCGGATGGCACCGGTTCCTTTACTATATCCGAGATGAGCGGGCTCCATCGGGGAACGAAGGTAATTGTCGAACTCAAGGAGGAAGCCAAGGAGTATGCGCAGAAATGGAAAATAGACTCCATCATTAAACAGTATTCGTCCTTTGTCTCCTTTCCCATCAAGCTTGACGGAGAGATCATCAATACCGTTCAGGCGCTCTGGACGAAAAATAAGAATGATGTCAATGACGAAGAATATAACGAATTTTATAAGTTCATCGCCAATGCGGCATCAGATCCGATGTATCGGCTGCATTTTTCGGCCGACGCACCTCTGGCTATCAATGCTCTGCTCTTTGTTCCCACGGAAAACTTCGAGGTCTTCGGCTTCGGTAAGATGGATCCGGGGGTTAACCTTTATTGCCAGCGAATTCTTATCGATCAGCATTCAAAAAATATCCTGCCCGACTGGCTGCGCTTTTTAAAAGGCGTGGTCGACAGTGAAGATCTACCGCTGAATATATCAAGGCAGGCATTACAGGATAATGCCCTGGTGGCCAAACTTCGCCGGGTAATCACCAAACGATTTTTGAAATATCTCGATGAAGAGGCGACCAAGGAGCCTGAACAATACCTGAAATTCTGGTCGACCTTTGGCCTGTATCTGAAGGAGGGGGTCACCTCCGATTATGAATATCAGAAGGAAATCGGCAAATTGCTCCGTTTTGAGTCGTCGAAATCCGAGGCAGGTACACCCATCGGGCTGGCGGATTATATCCTCAGAATGAATCCGGACCAGAAAGAGATTTACTATATTAACGGACCCAGCCGGGCTGCCATTGAAGCGGGACCGTATGTGGAGATGTTTACCAAAAAAGATATAGAAATTCTCTATACCATGGAGCCGATCGATGATTTTGTCCTCAGTCATCTCGGCGAATTTGAAGGGAAAAAACTTGTGTCCGCCGATAGTGCCGATCTGCCTATCAGCAAGGACGAAGAAGAGAAAAAGGAAGAAAGTGCTACGGAAGACAGCACAAAACTTGATAAAGACGCTTTGGCTGAGTTGACCAAGTGGATGCAGAAAGTCCTCGAAGGCAGTATCTCGGAAGTGGTTGTCTCCAAACGATTGGTTGATGCCCCGGCAATGATTGTTAATCCGGACGGTCATATGACCTCGACCATGGAGCGCATTCTCTCTGCCACCAGAAAGGAACATGGCATTCCCGGAATGGAGAGTTCCAAGAAAAACCTTGAGATCAATGCCAAAAATCCACTTATAAAACAACTGGCAGAGCTGCATAAAAAAGATGATGTTTTTGCCGGCGAGGTGGCGAAACAGATTCGCGATAATGCCATGATCCAGGCGGGACTCATTGTTGATCCCCTGGAAATGGTGGAGAGAAATTATAAGATACTCAGCCGTGTTGTTCGGAATTAACAAAAACCAAGGGTAGCCGTTCGCCGGCACTCCATTTTCGTCCGATCAGGCTGCCCGTCATAGCCAACTATAGCTCGGAGGCCTGTTTGAACTGTCCTGGAGTACTGGATGAACGGCAAATTCAATATAGCAAAATAATAGCCAATTTCTGAAAATCGTCACAATGTTCATGAGAATTCTGCGTTAGTCGTTGAAAAATAAATATCCACGGACTATAGAATTGAGGATAATTTAACAACAGTCTATCCTTCGGAGAATTGTAACCGTTCGCCGGCACCCCATTTTCGTCCGATCAGGCCGCCTCATAGAAGGGCGGGTTTGGAACCCGCCCCCTACAAGCTCGGGGGCCTGCTTGAACGAACCTGGAGCACTGGATGCGACGGCCACAAGGATGGCCTAGTGTCGCGGGTGTCATGGATGGCACAGGAGCGACACGGTTACAGATCCGAGTTATGTGGTCTTTTAGTGTGGACCGATGAACGATTACGGAGAATTGTATGGTGTTGAGAATAAAAATTTGCTTGGTGGTTTTGGCTACGCTTCTTACTGTTTCAGGTTGCTATACGACGCCGGTTCGTCATCTCGCCTCGGATGTTGCATTGCTGAAAGTGGGCGAGTCGACTGAAGAGGATGTCCTTATTTTCATGGGAGATCCCGATGAACAACAAGAGCTTAACGTCGGCGTTGAGAAATGGTTGTATCACGACAAGGAAATGACCCTTCTGGAAAAGGCTCCCCTTGTCGGCAAGCATCTTGGTTCACCGGAATATCGCAATGTAGTAGTGACTCTAACGAACAACATTGTCACCGGGGTGGTCTATTCTTCCTCTGATGCTGACGATCTGAAGTGGGCAAATGACTTTTCCTGGCAAGAGAAAAAAGAGTGATGGACAGGTATCGCACCGTACGAGAGCGAATGGTTCAGGAACAGCTTCGGAGCCGTGATATCACTGATGAACGTCTCCTGGCTGTCATGTCGGAAGTTCCCAGACATTGTTTCGTCGATGATGCCATGCTCGGGCGGGCTTATGGTGATCATCCCTTGCCGATAGGGGCGGGACAAACGATTTCCCAACCTTATATTGTCGCCTATATGACCCAGGCCCTCGGATTGAATGGTGATGAAAAAGTCCTGGAAATTGGCACCGGCAGCGGTTATCAGGCTGCTGTTCTTTCCCGTTTATGCAGACGGGTTTATACGGTCGAGCGGATCAACTCCCTTTTGGCCGGGGCCAGAAAGACCTTTGATAAACTGCGCTATTATAACATCAGATCGAAACTTGACGACGGCACCATTGGCTGGCCTGAAAACGGACCCTATGATGCTATTATCGTCACGGCCGGTGGTCCCGGTATTCCGTCGCCGCTCATAGAACAACTCGCTGATCCGGGAAGGTTGGTCATACCTGTCGGTACGCAGCATCTGCAGGACTTACAATTACTGGAAAAAAAAGAAGGACAGGTCGAGGTGACGAATCTTCTCAGCGTTCGATTTGTAGATCTGGTGGGAGAACATGGTTGGAATAAGTGAGACAATACCTTCACCCGGAGTGATTCGCCGCCTGTACGATCAATGTATGGAGTGGATCAACGGACCATATGGTGAGCTGATATTGTTCCTCATCGCTTTTGCTGAATCTTCGTTCTTTCCGATTCCGCCCGATGTCTTTCTTATCGCCATGTGTGTGACCATTCCTACCAGGGCCTTTCGCTATGCCGTAGTCTGTTCCCTTGGTTCGGTTCTTGGCGGCGCGCTGGGCTATGGGTTCGGATTCTGGTTTATGGACAGTGTCGGCATGTCCATTATCGACTGGTATGGACTGACCGAAAAATATCATCTGGTGCAGCAGTATTTCAAGGAGTATGATGTCTGGATAGTTGGGACCGCGGGCTTTACTCCTATCCCTTACAAGCTGTTTACCATCACAGCCGGTTTTGCCCGTTCCAACTTTCTCTCCTTTATGGTGGTGTCGCTGCTGGCCCGTTCGGCCCGATTTTTCCTTGTTGCCGGACTTATCTGGAAATTCGGGCCGCAGATCAAAAGTTTTATAGACCGGTATTTTAATATCCTGTCCGTTATTTTTGTTGTTCTGCTTGCCGCTGGTTTTTTTCTTATCAAATTAGTCCTGTAACTTGCAATCAGAGTAGGATTCACCTACATTTATGGAGGGAAAATGAGTGATGATAAAACTGCTGTACAGGAAATTGAATCTTTTCTAGACAGTTGGAAAGGTGACACACAACCGATGCGTGACTGGTTTCGACTGTATTACAAGGAATTAGCCTTGATGGAAAATGTGACGCTTTCCTTTTGTTGCCCGGCCCGGAGTCAGCTACTCCATTCGTCCGGTACATCAAAATCAGAGAACACGGGATAAGTTTGCCATCGTTGATGTCATAGATGACGATCCGAAGGAGAGATGGTTGTCGGTCTGCTTTTACGAAGATATGATAAACGATCCCCTGACGAACGGGGCGAGCTTATTCCGGGAGGTCTTGCCGGCAAGGATGGCTACTGTTTTGATCTGTCGGAAAACGACCAGGAGTCGGCACTCTATCTGCTCGATAGATTAAAAGAAGCAGCGAAATCGGCAGCCGACGGGAGTTGCACCTAGTAAACGTTCAGCAGCATCCCATATGCGCACGATCAGACCGTCGGGTATGCCGGGGGGCATAGAAGGGCTGATTTGCCACCCTACAAGCCCGTCGGTCTGCTTATGCGTCTTCTTCCACCTGGAAAAGATCCTTCCCATTCCTGCATTTCATATCTGCTTACTTCATTTCCAGTAATCGTTCACCGGTATACATCAAGAGACGGTATAACCCGGATCTGTAACCGTCTATTCAGTGCTCCAGGTTCGTTCAAGCAGGCCTCAGAGCTATAGTCGGCTAGGTGAGCCGGCCTGATCGGCGAAAATGGGGTATCCGGTGAACGGTCACCACTTCCATCATATAAAAAAATACCAGTCATAAAAGTGATTATGAGTTAAAGTCTTACAGCTTTTTTTTGTAATGCATTATGGTACTACATAGTAACCTACTACGATGTAAACTACTACATTGTTGTACGAAATGGTTTGTTATGCAGAATTGATCGAGATAACTTTTTGGTGTGGTTTTCAGAGGGGCTTCCCTTTCTAACCCTGAAAACGGGAAATAAACCGGAGCAAGTACCGTGGGTAGCCGTCCTTTTTTTTTAAACAACTCCAAGCGTTTGATATGGAGAGAATCTTAATTAAAACTCAATATCCTGCCTGAAACCTTTGCGCGTGGCGGCGCAGCCTGCGTGAACCTAATGAATGAGAGAAAAAAATGAATGAAGCATTGATTTTGGAGAAGTTGGACAAGCTTACGGATGAAGTCAGATCTTTGAAGTCGGATGTCCTTCAGGAACTGAAACAGGATCTTGAACCTATTGTCAAACAGGCCCGGCCTGGTGCCGGCTGGATTTCTTCAGGATGTCGATGGCGGAGAATTCCAACGAAAAAGTGGCTCCAAGTTGCACAGAAAGTCTGCTGATGAGCCTTGAACAGTTCAATGAGTGTCATCACCGGAGTGAAAGCAGGAGTTGAACCGAAAGAAGATATGGGACCGATTGTGAAACAGATCTATCCCAAATCAATTCAGTTTTTCGCCGATATAGATGGAGATTTTCACATCGACGAGCTTGTCATCCTGCTGCGAAAAACCCTGACGAATCTTGATACTATGGGTGAGGGGCTGGATATGTTGAGGGCCGGGGTGGAATTAAGAGATGAAATGGTTCCTATTCTAAAACTTATGTATCCCCGCCTTCTCCGCTTCCTCAATGCGCTGCATGAAGGGGAGTTCCAAGCGGAAAAGCTTGGAGATCTCCTCCATACCGTGCTCATCAATATCCATACCCTGAGTGATCTGCTCAACATGGTCCAGCCGATGACCGAGTTGGTGAAAGAAGTTGGGGTCCTGATGAAAGAGACCGATATTATCAATGGAGTGAACATCTGGTTGGATGGTTTGCAGCAGGGAAACGGCTTTGTCAAACTGGCCGGAACCATCTTTACTTCTTTGAAGAGAATGGATTGCAGCGACAGTCAGATCGAGGAAATCTGCCAGGTCATTAACCGGCTCGATTTCAAAACTGTCAAGCCGGTAGGGCCTATCGGCATGATCAAACAGGTAAATGACCCGAAGGTTCAAGAGGCTTTTGGATTCTTTTTCATGATGTTGCAGGCTGTCGGCAGTTGTTTGCAGGCATATCAAAAAGATGCCCCTCCACAACAGGTTGAATAAGTATCTTCACGAAATCGATTCTAAAAAGAGAGTTGAATTTCCAAGATGCTAAAGATGATAATCTCGTAAAAAGTCACTTTGTGAGTAGGGATGGACTCTGGAAAAAGTTCGATATACGAGGCGTAGTGTCTGAAACGGCAATTAGGTAGTACATATGGTACAGCTAATTGCCGTTTCAGACCTACAACGAAGTAGATTAAGTCCATCAAAGATGATAAACTCGTAAAAACCTTAAGTATCAGATGGCTAAGTAAAAAGCTTCATATGCGAGGCGCGCAAATTTTCAATCATTTCGGCGTACTATAGTACGTCGTAATGATTGAAAATTTGCAGCAACGAAGCAGATGAAGAGTTTTTACGACGCCATCAAAGATAACAAAACAAGAAATGAAGCGTTCGCATTATAGGCGTTTTAACGGCTGACATGCTGCTTACAATATAGCAAGAGAAGGCCAAGACAGAAAAAAAGGAGAATAAACGTATTATGAAAAAACTAGTCATACTGGGTGCCGGAAGTGGCGGTACCATGATGGCGAACAAAATGAGGAAAGACCTTGACGATGACTGGTCGATTACCTTGATTGACAGGGATAATGTCCATTATTACCAACCAGGGTTTCTCTTTGTGCCGTTTGACATCAACAAACCGAAAGAAATCCGAAGAAGCAGACGAGAGTTCATTATGCCGGGGATAGATTTCGTCATCTCGGAACTCGCCAATGTTAACTGGGACAAACAGGAAGTCACCACCGCAACGGAAGGGATTTTTAAGTACGATATCCTTATCATGGCAACCGGCTGTGATGTTCGGCCTGAAGAAATTGAAGGTCTCCAGGAAGGTTGGGGTAATGATATTTATGGCTATTATCGCTTCAACGATTGCCAGGAACTGGGTAAGGCCTTAAAGAAGTTCACCGGTGGCAAACTGGTGGTCAACATTGCTGAGATGCCTATCAAATGTCCTGTCGCTCCCCTGGAATTCGCCTTTCTAGCCGACTGGTATTTTCATGAGCGCGGTATCCGGGACAAAGTGGAAATTGAGTTCGTTACCCCGCTTTCGGGAGCTTTCACCAAACCGGTTGCAACAAAGGTACTGACCGATGCCTGCATCGATAAGAATATAAAAATTACGCCGAATTTTGCACTTGGTTCCGTAGATCACACGAAAAAGGTGATAGCCGCGTATGATGGTACCGAAGTCGATTACGATATGCTCGTCTCGATTCCACCGAATTTCGGGTCCCAGGTAATGATCGATTCGGATATCGCCGATCCAATGGGCTATATCCCGGTGGATAAGCATACTTTGCAACCGGATGGGCATGATAATGTCTGGGTTCTGGGTGACGGGACCGATGTTCCCACTTCCAAGGCAGGGGCCGTAGCCCATTTTCAGGGTGACGTCCTGCATGAAAACATCATGGCCTATATTACCGGAGGGGAACAACATGCCCGGTCGGATGGGCACGCGGTCTGATTCATAGAATCAGGCTTCGGGAAAGCCTATATTATTGATTTTAACTATGACACTGAACCTCTGACCGGTAAATATCCTTTCCCGGCTGTGGGGCCGCTCAGTCTCTTAAAAGATACTGAAGTAAACCATATGGCCAAGCTGATGTTTAAATGGGCCTACTTTAACCTGTTGTTGAAGGGCGTCTGGCTTGGACCGCCAAATCTGATGATGGAAGGAAAGCACAGAGTCAGATAAGATCAATTCGTAAAGACCTTAAACATCAGATGGCTAAAATGAAAAGCTGGAGTTGCTCTGCAACTCCGGCTTTTTTGATTTGGAATTTATAATTGTTTACCGGCATTTCACTTTTCCCCCGAACGATTACCGGCTTTATTCAAGCGCTACACTTTCCTTCATATTTTTTTCTTCGCTCACCTGACATTTGTGGTCTGACCTGATACAATCGATTCAGGCGGTTCGACTGCATGTTAATCGTGTAATGTTTTTGATTCATTTAAAATAAATAGCAGCTAGAGAAAAGAAGATGAGATTTGCGGATATTCCTATCAGAACCAAACTGATTGCAACATGTATTGTCATAGGCATAGTGCCGCTTCTGGTCGCCGGGTTTTACGGAGAGTGGTTGGTGACCAACTCCTTAATCGACAAGTCCTTCAATAACCTGCTGACAATTCAATCTTTGCGGAAGAAACAGGTCGAAACCTCATTTAAAAGATTTTTCAACGACCTGGATACGCTTGCCACCAGTCGGCGTCTCGGCAACCTGATTGAAGAGCTTGAAGAATACCGGCACCAGTCCGATGTTGCGTTCTCCTCTCCTTTTCCAGTGAAGACCGCTCTATACCAAAAAATTGTCGAAAAATACCATAGACCCTACCGCGAGTATCTTGACACTTATGGTTACTACGATTTAAAAGTGATTTCCGCCCTGACCGGTCATGTGATGTTTACGGTTGCCCAGGAACGGGACCTCGATGCCAACCTGGTCTATGGGCGATATAAAGACAGCAGTCTTGCTGCTGTCTGGCGGGAGGTTATGAATACCGGCAAGGTGGCCGTGGTCGATTTTACCTCATATGAACCAAGTGAAGGCATGGCGTCACTCTTTATCGGTACACCGATTTTCAACGACACCGGAACGCTCGAAAGTGTTGTGGTGCTGCAGCTTGGCCCCTCCTTTATCAATACCATAATGGATGGTCGTGAAGGAATGGGGGATACAGGAGAATCCTACCTGATCCGCTGGTTTAAGGGGAACGAAAAATTTGAATTCAGATCGAACCTGCAGACCATGGG
Source organism: uncultured delta proteobacterium (assembly GCA_963728385.1). Lineage (GTDB taxonomy): Bacteria > Desulfobacterota > Desulfobulbia > Desulfobulbales > Desulfocapsaceae > Desulforhopalus_A. The sequence goes on along the minus strand of CAVSJK010000005.1, from coordinate 325,984 downwards.
GGCCGGCAAGTATATTATCGGCTACCAGTTGGTAACTTCCCCTGAATACTGGAAAGACGCTGTAAAGGCAAATGCCGACAGGGGGCACGGCCTTTATCATGACAGTGTCGGAAGGGACGTTCTGGTGGCCTATGACCGGCTTCAAATTCCAGGTATCGAGTGGTATCAGATTTCCAAAATCGACAAACAGGAGATCATCGCGCCGCTCCACGCGCTCTTAACCAGGGGATTGACCCTGATCTTTGGTCTGTGTCTGTTCATCTTCGGATGTGCCTGGATTTTTTCCAGGAGAATTGTCCGGCCTGTCATAGCCGACGTGGAATTCGCCAAGGCGATTTCGGAAGGTAACCTCGATGCCTCCATTGATCTGCAGCAAAAAGACGAGTTGGGGGTATTGGCCTCGACTTTGAACGAGATGGCGGTAAATCTGCGGGAACTTGACTGGCTGAAGCGCGGCAAGGAGGGGCTGGAAGCTCAGTTGCGCGGAGAAGCCGACCTGGAAGCCCTGGGGGCAAAATTTATTTCTTTTATCGTCGATCATATGGATGGACAGCTCGGGGCATTCTATCTCTTCCGGAACAATGTGCTTGAGCTGACGGCAAGCCATGCTTTTACCGATCGAACCGGCAATTTTAACCGGATTAATCTCGGAGAAGGTCTGGTTGGCCAGGCAACTCTTGAGCGACGGATGATTGTGTTTTCCAATGTCAAGGATGTTGTGCCGGAATACAACTACGGTGTGGACCAGCAGCCGCCGAATTATTTTATGGCCGCTCCCTTTTTGTTTGAAGGGAAAATAAATGGTGCTTTCCTGGTCGGCTCCTTCCTGCCTTTTAGTCCTCTTCATCGAAAATTCGTGGAACTTATACTTGAGAGTGTGGCCATTGTTATCAATATGGCCAGATCACGCCGGACAATCGAAGAGTTGTATGAACAGTCCCAGGAGCAGCAGGACGAGTTACTGGTTGTCAACAAGGGTCTTGAGGCACAGACCAGGGCACTCAAGAAATCCGAGGCGGAATTACAGGCCCAGCAGGAAGAACTGCGGGTGACCAATGAGGAACTTGAGGAACGAACCGAGGCGCTGCAGGAGTCCCAGGCCGAGCTGCAGGCCCAGCAGGAAGAACTGCGGGTGACTAATGAGGATCTGCAGGAGCGAACCGAAACGCTGGAGAGACAGAAAGCTGCCCTCAGGCAAAAGACCTCCGAACTTGTCAAAGCGAGAAAAGAGGTGGAGAAAAAGGCGGAGGAGCTGGCAAGAGGCAGTAAATATAAATCGGAATTCCTGGCCAATATGTCCCATGAGCTCCGCACTCCTCTAAACTCCATCTTGATTCTTTCGCAGATTCTGGCAGCCAATAAGCAGAATAATCTGGATGAAAAACAGACTGAAGCGGCCAAGGCTATTCATTCCTCCGGCTCGGAATTACTGACGCTCATTAATGAGATCCTCGATCTCTCCAAGGTGGAGGCAGGTAAAATAGAATTGTATTGTGAAGAAGTGGAAATCGGCAGGATGGTCGCCGATGTGCAGCGTCTTTTCAAGAATATCGCCGAAGAAAAGAAGCTTGACTTCGATATTTCCATTGCAGATAACCTACCGAAAACCATCTACACCGATGGACAGCGGATCCAACAGATTTTGCGAAATCTGCTGACCAACGCTTTCAAGTTTACCCACAGCGGAACGGTAAATCTCACTGTCTCCCGTCCACCATCGACAATCGCGCTTACCTTGGGCGAGGCGGATACGCTGGTTGCCTTTGCGGTGAAGGATGAGGGTATCGGTATTCCGCTCAAGCAACAGGAAGAAATCTTCAAAGCCTTTCAGCAGGCAGACGGCAGTACCAGCAGGACCTATGGCGGTACCGGTCTCGGCTTATCCATTTCCAAGGAATTAACCAGACTACTTGGTGGTACCATTCATCTGGAGAGCAGTGAGGGAAAAGGGAGTACCTTTACCTTTATTCTTCCCCAGAAAGCCAGGGAGAGCAGTGAGCAGGAACCGGGTGACAGACAGCTCACCGGCGTCACCTATGCCGAACAGGGATCGATGGCAACCGGCACGGAGGAAAATGGAAAGCGGCCGGTTGCTCAACACCAGGTTCATGACGATAAAAATCGGCTCAATCCTGACGACAAGGTCTTGCTGATAATAGAAGACGATAGAAAATCAGCCGAGATAATGTGCGATTTTGCGAAAGAGCACGGGTTTGCCGGAATTGTGGCTGAATCCGGCGAAAAGGGGCTGCATTATGCCGACTACCATCAACCAAGTGCAATCCTTCTCGACATTGGTCTGCCCGGCATCGATGGCTGGGAGGTTATGGCCCGCCTGAAGGAAAATCCGGAGCTGAGGCATATTCCCGTTCATTTTGTTTCGGCGGCAACCGACAGACAGGGCTCTCAGGAAGCTCTGAGGCAGGGTGCAATCGGTTTTCTGGCAAAACCGGTAACTGTCGAGAAAGTGGAGGAAGCATTCAAAAAAATTAATAGTGTCATTACCAGGAAGGTCAGTAAATTACTGGTGGTCGAAGACGACAAGGTGCAGGCGGAATCCATCAGGAATCTGGTGGGGAGCGGAGATGTGCTGACCACAATTGTCAGATCGGGAAAAAAGGCATTGGTTGAGCTGGAAAACGGCGAGTATGACTGCATGATCCTCGATCTTGGTCTGGAGGATATGACGGGCTTTGAACTTCTCGATAAAATTCACAACCGCGAAGTCGGCATCACTACTCCCATTATTGTCTATACAGGTCGCGACCTTACTCGTGAGGAAGAGGAGATGCTGCGAAAATATACCGAAAGTATCATCATAAAAGGAGTAAAGTCTCCCGAGCGTCTCCTCGAGGAATCGGCCCTGTTTCTGCACCGGGCCGAGGCAAATCTTCCTGAACATCAAATCGAAAAATTGCGCAGGTTTCATCCGAAAGACGGGGTGTTCCAGGATAAGACGATTCTGGTGGTCGATGATGACATGCGGAATGTCTTCGCCCTCACCAATCTGCTGGAGGATAAGGGCGTGAAGGTGGTGGTGGCAAGAGACGGTTTTGAATCTCTTGAAAAACTCTCGCTTCATAAGGAAATCAACCTGGTACTTATGGATATCATGATGCCGAAAATGGATGGTTTTGAAGCTATGTCCCGGATTCGTGAACAGTCCGCCTTTAAGGATCTGCCGATAATCGCCTTAACGGCCAAGGCCATGAAGGGCGACCGGTCAAAATGTATTGAAGCCGGCGCCAATGATTATCTGGCTAAACCGGTTAATACCGACAAACTCATCTCTATCCTTAAAGTCTGGTTGTACTGATGTGTAAACGTTCACCAGCACCCCATATGCGCACGATCAGGCCGCTGTGCATAGCCAACTATAACCCGTCGGCCTGCTTATGCGCCTCTGGAGCACTGTTGAACGTTTACAGGTCGGAGTTGTGCGAGCATTTTGTTATTCTCGGTGAACGGTTGTACTGATGTCCTCTGTTGCAGATAGCTTGGAAAATGAACGTATAGAAATAAAGCTGCTGCTTGAGGGGCTTTATTTGAAATACGGCTATGACTTTCGGGATTACGCCGGCGCCCATCTCAAAAGAAGGCTGCAGTACCGTCGCACGGCGAGTGGGATGAACACTTACTCGGAAATGCTCCATAAGTTGCTCAATGAAAAAGAATTATTTTATGAATTGCTGTTGGATCTGTCCATTAATGTCACGGAAATGTTCCGGGATCCATGGGTGTACCTAAAAATCAGAGAGCTGGTGATCCCCCATCTGAAAACCTACCCATTTGTCAGGGTCTGGCACGCCGGATGCTCAGCCGGTCAGGAGGTCTATTCAATGTGTATCCTCTTTCACGAGGAAGGAATGAATCGGAAGAAGATGCAGATATATGCTACCGATTTCAATGACCTGATTCTTGATCGAGCCAAGAAGGGAGTTTATCCTATTGATTCTGTAAGAGATTATACCTTGAATTATCAAAAGGCCGGCGGTTTGAATTCGTTTTCCGACTATTATACGGCAGATTATGATACTGTCATCATTAACTCTCCCTTGAACGACCGGGTACTGTTTTCAGCTCATAATCTGGCAACGGATATGGTGTTTGCCGAGATGAACATCATCTTTTGCCGGAATGTTTTGATTTATTTCAATAAGGAGCTGCAGAACAAGGTTGTGAGAATGTTTTATGAGAGTTTGTGCCCTGGAGGTTTTCTCTGTCTTGGCTCAAAAGAGAGTCTCAAGTTTACGGATTTTGCAGATAAATTTGAGGTAGTAGCTGAAAAAGAAAAGATTTATCGTAAAAAGCGGTTTGAATGTTAGATGAAAAATAACAATGGCGGAACTTCTTATTATCAGGCAGTTGTGCTTGGGGTATCGGCAGGAGGATTTCGGGCTTTGTCCGAAGTTTTGCCGTATCTAGACCGGGAATTGCCTGTTCCGGTTTTTATTGTGCAGCATATGAGCCCTCATTCCGATACCTATCTGGTTGAACATCTCCAGAGTATCTGTCAGGTTGAGGTAAAAGTCGCCGAAGATAAAGAAACAGCAAAACCGGCAGTTTTCTATTTGGCTCCCCCCGATTACCATCTGCTCATTGAGGCTGATTATTCTCTTGCCTTATCACAGGAAGATCGGGTTAATTATTCCCGCCCTTCAATTGATGTTTTATTCGAAAGTGCGGCGGAGGTCTATTCCGATTCCTTGATCGGAGTGATTATGACAGGAGCCAGTGCGGATGGAAGCAAGGGGCTTATGGAAATTAAGAGATGCGGCGGTTTGACTGTCGTGCAGGCACCTGAGACGGCAGAGGTCGATACCATGCCGGAATCGGCGATCGATTCCGTGGAAGTGGATTATATTGTGCCGCTTGATAAACTTGGTGTATTTCTCAATATGATGCTAATGGGGCGGTAAATGTCAAAAACACCGATTCTGATCGTAGATGATCGGAAAGAAAATTTATTGACACTTGAGTCACTGCTGGATAGCCCCGATCTGCAATTGGTTCGTGCCGAATCCGGCGATGAAGCGCTTGCCAAGATTCTCGACTACGAGTTTGCCCTCATCTTGATGGATGTTCGTATGCCCGGGATGGACGGCTATGAAACGGCGGAGTTGATGCGGGGCAGTGCCCGGTCAAAGTCGATTCCAATAATATTCGTCACTGCCGCCCGGATGGATCGGGAGCATATGTTTAAAGGCTATGATTCAGGAGCGGTGGATTATCTTTTCAAACCTTTTGAACCTCAGATTCTGAAAAGAAAAGTCGGCATATTCCTGGAACTGCATCGTCAGCGACAGCAGCTTGAGGAGAAAACCCGGCAGTTGGACGCCAAAATTCTTGAACTGGAAGTCCTGCATAAAGAACTGGAAGAGAAAAATCAAAAGCTGGAACTGCTTTCTTCCTTGGACGGTCTCACCGGACTTTTTAACCGGAGATACTTTGACGACAATTTCCTGAAGGAGTGGAAACAGGCGAGCCGGGATAATACACCGCTTTCCCTGCTCATAGTCGATATAGATTATTTTAAGAATTTTAACGACTGCTATGGCCATCTGGAAGGAGATATCTGTTTGCGCAAGGTTGCCCAGGCCTTGTATGAAGCGCTCCTCAGACCAACCGACATCATTGCCAGGTATGGCGGAGAAGAATTCACTGCGATTTTACCCAATACCGGCAGCGATGGTGCAATTAGGGTTGCGCAGCGGATGATGGATCATGTCGTTCAGTTGGAAATTGTTCACCAGGAATCCTCCGTGGCGGAAATGGTCACGGTCAGTGTCGGTGGTTCATCAATTTACCCTTCCGGGAAAATTGCTGTAACAGCTCTTTTAGACCGAGCTGATAAAGCACTCTACGAGGCCAAGGAGAAAGGAAGAAACACCTTCAGGATGAGGCTTGGTGATGAATAAGCCCTTGTCTTACAGGGCATTGTAAGGGGGCGGGTTCAAAACCCGCCCTTGCCGCCCAATCAATTTTTAAAGCTGTGGATAGGTGCCGGCATTCTGCCGCCCCAGGCAACAAACCTGCTGGATTTACCTATATTTCTAATCGGCATGATAGGGCTTGCCCCAAAAAGGCCGCCGAAACTGACATAGTCGCCTGCTTCTTTGCCGGGCACCGGAATGAGTCGGGCCGCGGTGGTTTTGCAGTTAATCATGCCCAGGGCCATTTCATCGGCAATTATGGCGGAGATGGTGTCGGCATCGACAGAGCCGGGGATTGCCACCATGTCAAGCCCTACCGAACAGACGCAGGTCATTGCTTCAAGTTTTTCCAGACAAAGGTGGCCGTCACCTACCGCTTCGGCCAGCAAAGCGTCTTCCATCACCGGGATAAAGGCGCCGCTCAGACCGCCCACCGTTTTACTGGCAAAGATGCCACCCTTCTTTACGGCGTCATTCAACATAGCCAGAATGGCTGTGGAACCCGGGGCGCCGATGGCATCGACCCCGAGAATCTTGAAAATCTCACCGACACTGTCGCCGATAGTAGGGGTTGGTGCCAGAGAAAGGTCAACCACACCGAATTCAATCCCCAGTGATTGGGAGACGACCCGACCGATAAGTTCCCCGCAGCGGGTAACCCGGAAAGTCGTCTGTTTGATTTCCTCCGCCAGTTCATCCAGTTGCAGGCTGCCCGGCTCGGGATGTTTCCGGATAAGCCGCTCCAGTGCCCGGGCAATAACCCCCGGTCCGCTGACTCCCACATTTAAAACGGCATCTGCCTCTTCAAGGCCATGGATAGCTCCGGCCATGAATGGGTTGTCGCCGGGTTGGTTACAGAAAACAACGAATTTCGCTGCGCCGAAACCACCCTGGTCGGAGGTTTTTTCCGCCAGCGCCTTAACAGTTTTACCCATCATCGCCAGGGCGTCCATATTGATGCCTTTCTGGGTGGTGCCGATATTTATAGAGGCGCAGACCTTCTCCGTTTGAGCGAGTGCATCGGGAATTGAAGCGATAAATTCACGATCGGTTTTTGTCATCCCCTTCTCGACCTGGGCGGAAAAGCCACCGAGGATATCAACTCCCACCGCTGTTGCGGCATCATCGAGGGTTTTGGCGATCCTAATAAAATCCTCCCGAAGAAAACCGGCCCCGACAAAGGCGATAGGGGTTATGGCAATGCGTTTGTTGACTATGGGAATTCCGTATTTTTTGCCTATTGCATCGCAGGTGGCAACGAAATTGCCGGCATAGCCGATTATTTTATCGTGAATTTTTTTGCAGGTCTGCTCGACATCACCTCCTCGACAATCGAGAAGACTGATGCCCATTGTCACGGTACGGACATCGAGATTTTCTTTTTGAATCATCTCGACGGTGGCAAGTATCTGGTCGGAACGTAGCATGGTCGTGGTCTCTCCCGTCCCGTACCGATTACCGATACGGGCACAAAAATGATGGTTTTTTCGTAACCGTTCACCAGCACCCCATTTTCGTCCGATCAGGCTCCCTCACATAGCCAACTATAGCTCGGAGGCCTGCTTGAACGAACCTGGAGCACTGGATGAACGGTTACAGATCCGGGTTATGTCGTCTTTTGATGTGTACCGGTGAACGGTTACGTTTTTTCAGTGCAGGCCTACTTCATTTGTTACCTGAAAAATATCATTATGCTGCATCAAGATGGTCAGACCACTTTGCTTTGCATATTCTTCAAGTTTCTGCTGGAGTGTTTCAACAGATGAGTTGCAGTGTTTCAAATCCAACTGCAGGGCCATCGTGTACTGGTCGTTTTGCAAGGTGGTTGCCAGATCAAAAATGTTGATATTCTGGTTGTAGCAGAACAGGCTGATACCGTGGACTATTCCACTCTTATTCGGCCCCTGTACGGTCAGAATATAAGTTTCTTCAGGAGGGCCCATATCTTCTTCTTCCTGCTCGGGATCGAGCTCCTTGATAGACACCTCAAATTTACATTTGGTTTTGATGTGGGAGATGGACGCGAGGAGATCTTCCCTGGTGACTTCCGGATCAAAGGAAGCACTGAGAATCATCGTCAGATACCCGCAGAGAACCGTCTGGTTTAAATCGGCGACATCCCCTCCGAGTTGGTAGATGGCCCCGGTAATGTCTGCAATTATTCCCGGTCTGTCTTTGGACATTACCGAAATGATCATCTGTTTCCTCATTCTCTTTACTCCTGGTTGCAGTTGGATGAATAGCTTGGTAAAGCTTCTCGGGTCTCAATGGATTCTCTGCCGGTATTTATCCGACTCATTTTTGATAAACTCGTAAAAATCTTAAATTTTAAATGGCTAAGTAAAAATCTTCATTTGCGCAACGAAGCAGATCAGGAGTTTTTACGACGCCATCATTTTTGACAAATCGAGATTATCGTATACGGGAGCAGCAGTGTAATTGCCGACAGCACTCCTTATGAACAGCGAAATCTGCCATTATTGCACTGATTATAAAAATCGGCAAGTCCGAAAATTTGGCTTCTTCGGGAGTCAAAAGTGTGATTCCAAGCTTTTTAGTGAATTTATGAGTATTTTTGGGCTATTCCTTGTATACTTTAGCCCTTTTATGATTTTGCAGAGATGCAGTGAAACTCGAATGACGAGATGATGATAAAAAACATATTTGTAACAGAGTTGAAAGAGGGGGACCGATTCGAAGATCTGTTTCTCATTAAGAATGTCAAGGCAGGGGAAACCCGGGCGGGAAAACCGTATTTCGTCTTGACCGTTATGGATAAAAGCGGAGAGGTTTCCGGGCCGGTCTGGGATAATGTCGCTTTTTTGCAGAAGATCTGTGTGGCTGGAGAAGTGGTGCGGCTCACAGGCATGGTACAGTCGTATCGTGATTCGTTGCAGCTTCGTATCGAGGATATTGCGCAGGTTCCGCAAACAGAAATAGATCTTGGCTGTTTTTATCCAGCCTCACCCAGAAATATCCAGGAGATGGCGAACGAGGTCCAGGATATTGTTCAGAGTGTCGGTAATCCCTTTCTAAAAAAACTCCTCATCCATTTTTTTAAAAAGAGCGACTGGTGGCCGAATTTCCAGGAGGCTCCCGCGGCAAAGGGAATTCACCACGCCTATATCGGTGGTTTGCTTGAACACTCCCTCTCGGTCGCCAAGGTCGCCGATTTTCTGGCGAAGCACTATGCGGGAGTCGACCGTTCGCTTCTTCTTGCCGGTGCTTTGCTGCATGATATAGGTAAACTCGAAGAATTGAAAATGGAGAGCGGACTGGTCGAATACACAGTTCGAGGCAGGCTGAAGGGGCATCTTGTCATCGGCAGCGAGATGGTTGCCGGGGCAGCTGCAACAATCGCGGATTTTCCTGAAGAGCTGCTGGAACAGCTCCAGCATCTCATCCTTAGTCACCATGGCCGCCAGGAGTTCGGATCACCCGCAGTGCCGATGACGGTGGAAGCGTTTATACTCAGTTTTCTCGATGATCTTGATGCCAAGATGAATATCACAGAGCAGTTGCGAAGGAAAATGGACAATAAGGAAATGAGTTGGACTGAATATCAACGCAGTCTCGAACGATATCTCTATCTGGGCGGCTTTGACAAGACAAAACCGGAGGGAGAGATACCACAGCCCGGCAACAGCCGGCAACCTTCTCTTTTTTAACCAACGGGTTTGTGTGTAACTATGACCGGCATGACGGATAGTTCCTTTTTCTGCTTCACGCAGCTCTTTGGTCAGGAAAAGGCTAAGCGGATGCTCAGTCGATCACTTGCGGCAGGACGTATTCCCCACGCGTTTATTTTCAAGGGTCCTGAAGGTGTAGGAAAAAGGCTGTTTGCCAGGGGGGTGGCCGCGGCGGTAAACTGTCGAGATACGAAGCGGCTTGGAGCTTGCGGTATTTGCCCTTCCTGCAAAAAATTTCGCTCGATGAATCATCCGGATTTCCTGGTGGTTAGCCCGGAAAAAGGAGTGATAAAAATTGACCGGATACGGCAACTTACCAGGGAACTCAGTTATCCGCCCTACGAATCGGCAATGCGGGTGGTGGTGTTGGAAGATGTCCAGACCATGCGCAGGGAAGCAGCTAATAGTTTGCTGAAAACCCTGGAAGAACCTCCTGAAAACAACCTGCTCATCCTGACGGCTGAAGCTTCTCAGGAGATTCTGCCGACCTTGACCTCAAGATGTCAGGTTGTGCCGTTTTCACGCCTGAGCGTTGATGATACTGTGGCTATTTTGCTTCGGGAGGGGATCGATCGGGAAGCAGGGCTACTGCTGGCGAGACTTTCCGGGGGAAGTCCGGGAAAAGCGCTTCTTCTACAAAAAACCGGTATGATCGAATCGTGGCGGACCCTGGTGTCATTTTTGTCCGATCCCACGATGGACCGTGATGCCGATGTCGGAGAACTGTTGCGGCTGGCGGAAAACATGGCGGGTCTGAAAGAAGAACTTCCATCTCTTCTGGGACTGCTTAAAATCTGGTTAAGAGATCTTTTGCTTGAAGATGTCCGCAATAATGGGACAGAACAGCATGACAGTGCTGTGAAAAGCTGGAATTCAGATGAGCTATTTGCTAAATTAGAGGCTGTAGACAGGGCGGAGAAGGAACTTTTCCGCAACTGTAACCGTAGCCTCGTTTGTGAGGTGCTGTTATTCAAATTGCAGTGATGTCGTGCAGTAATTGACGATATGGACGAAGATTACCTATGTGGCACTAACCCCCGCAAAGCACGGGGATAAGTACCTTCACGAAATTCATTCATAAAAACAAGAAATGAATTTCTAAGGTACTAAAGGATAGAGAGTATATGTCAGTCAGTGAAAATCAAATTTCCGTTCCGGAGACTCAACAAACTCCACAGCCGGAACCGGTTTTCTACCGGTTTCAGTTTCGGACGGGTGGCCAGCAGTTCACCGGTGCCGGCCCTTTTCCAGATCTTATTGTGGGTACCGTGGTGATGATCAAGACCGATCATGGTCTTGAGCCGGCCCATATAGTGGGATTTTCCCCGATGTGCGGATGCCGGGGCGCTAAAGCTCAGGCAAACTTCGAGATTGAGCGGCTTGCACAAGGCGTTGAACTGGAAAAATTCGTTAATTTAATCGAGAGTGAAGAAGTTGCTTTTCGTGTCTGTAATTCCTTGATAGAAAAACATAAACTGGATATGCATCTTGTCAGGGTTGAACGATTTTTTACCGGTAGTAAGATGATTTTCTATTTTACCGCCGACAGCAGGATCGATTTTAGGGCACTGGTGAAAGATCTCGTTCAGGAGTTCAGGACCAGGGTTGAAATGCGCCAGGTCGGGGTCCGGCATGAAACGAAAATGATAGGCGGCATTGGAACTTGCGGACGTGAACTGTGCTGTTCCTCGTATATTAAGAATTTTGAATCCGTGTCGATAAAAATGGCAAAGGAACAGGATCTGCCTCTCAATCCCACTAAAATATCCGGGGTGTGTAATCGTCTGCTCTGCTGTTTGACCTACGAATATGAGACGTACAAAAAACAGCGGAAGAATATGCCGAAGACGGGCAAACGGATTAAGGTGGATGGCGAGATGTACCTTGTCAAGCGACAGATGCCGCTGCAGGATATTATCGTTGCGGAAAACAGCGCGGGGGAGGATGTCATGCTGAAAAAAGAGCAGTGGGAGGAATCTCAGCCACTTGTTAAAGAGAATTCCGAGAAAAAAAAAGAAAGGAAAAAAAAGTAAGTAGTCTTACCGGAGAACGACTGATAAATAGATCCCCGTCGGTAAAATCCATAAACGAGTATTTAATAGACTCCACAACATTAAAAATCGGATGCGAAATGAGAACATGCACCTGCGCTCTCCCAGGGGGCATGAAGCGGATGAAGCATTTTCGTGGCATCCTCATTATTTGAACTATGACAACTTATATTACAACACCCATCTATTATGTGAACGCCCAGCCCCATCTCGGACACGCCTATACGACAATAGTTGCCGATACCTACAGTCGCTTCAGAAGGTTGTGCGGTGATAAAGTGCGGTTTCAGACCGGCACCGATGAACATGGTGATAAGATTGTCAAGGCAGCGGAGAGCGAGAATGTCCAGCCAAAGGAATATGTCGACAGGATAAGCGCTCTGTTTCGGAATACTTGGCCGCTCCTTCAGGTGGAACCTGATAATTTCATACGAACGACGGATGTTGACCATGTTCGGGTCGTTCAGCAAATTCTTCAGAAAGTCTACGATAGCGGCGATATCTATTTTGATGAATATACAGGGTTATACTGCCAGGGCTGCGAGCGGTATCTCACTGAAAAAGAGCTGGTTGACGGCAACTGCCCCGATCACCAGAAGCCGCCTGAGGAAATTGCCGAACAGAACTATTTTTTTCGTATGTCCCGCTACCAGCAGCGGCTCATAGAGCATATTCACGCCAATCCCGACTTTATAACGCCGGAACGATACCGAAATGAGGTTCTGTCTTTTTTGAGTGAACCGCTGGAAGATCTCTGTATATCCCGCCCGAAATCCAGACTTACCTGGGGAATTGAATTGCCCTTCGACGATTCGTTCGTCACTTATGTGTGGTTCGATGCTCTAATCAACTATCTTACCGGGATCGGCTATCCGGACGGCCATGAGTTTGTCGATTACTGGTCGGTAGCCGAACACGTAATAGCTAAGGACATTCTGAAACCCCACGCCATTTACTGGCCGACCATGTTGATGGCAATGGGAGTGCCGTTGTATAAAAAACTCCATGTCCACGGTTACTGGAATGTTAACGATACCAAGATGTCAAAGAGTATAGGCAATGTTGTGCGGCCAAAAGAGCTGGTGGCGGAATATGGCATTGATACGATACGATATTTCACTTTGAGAGAGATGTCTTTCGGCCTAGACTCATCGTTTAGCTCCGAGGCGATTGTCGCCCGGCAGAATGCGGACCTGGCCAATGATCTGGGTAATCTGTTTAGCCGGGCAATGGCCATGGTTCAGAAATACCGGCAGGGAAAAATTCCGGCACCGGGAGAATTTACCGAGAAAGACCGGGAACTTCAAAGCGCAGCGCAGACGATGCTTGCGGATTACCGAAAGTTAATGGGAGAATTTAACTTCCATCGGGCTTTGCAGAGTGTTTGGGAATTTGTCGGATTAGCCAATAAATATATCGTCAGCAATGAGCCGTGGGCGTTGGCAAAGGATCCAGCCAATTCGATAAGACTGGATACGGTCCTTTATACCACTCTTGAATGTCTGCGTCTGCTGTCCTTGGTGTTGCAACCCGTTATGCCCGGCGCGGCAAGTAAGATGGCAAAGGGGCTGGGACTTGCGGCCGATGATGAACGGGTGTCCTCACTTGCCCAGGGCGGCAGTTGGAATTTGCTCACCCCCGGCACTGAACTGCAAAACATGGCCAACCTGTTTCCGCGTCTGGAGGTAAGCCGCAGTGATACACCTGTCTCCGCCGGGGAGAAAAGCCGGAATCAGAACATTGATGTTCCTGGTCCCAATACCGGGGCAGAGCTGGTCAATTTCGATTATTTCCGGAAGCTTGATCTGCGGGTGGGCGAAATCGTCTTTGCCGAGCCGATCAAGAAGTCAAAAAAATTATTGAAACTGAAAGTCAAAGCACCGGAAGAAAGAACGATTGTTGCCGGAATAGCCGAGTATTACACGCCTAATGAGCTGATCGGCAAACAAGTGCTTATTGTCGCAAATCTTACACCGGTTACAATAATGGGGGTGAGCTCTCAGGGCATGGTCTTAGCCGCCAGGACGAAAGAGAACGGAAAGGAGCGGCTGGTCCTTTCTTCGATAAGCGATATGGTTGCTTCGGGAAGTAAGGTAGCCTGACAGAAAATGAGAAAAGGAGAAATGTATGTTCGTGGTAAATAATTTTATGATGGCAATTGCCCAGTTGCTGGACTTTTTGCTGACTGCTTATATGTGGATCATTATCGGCCGGGCGGTGATTTCCTGGGTAAACGCCGATCCCTATAATCCTATTGTTAGATTTTTATATGAGGCAACTGAACCGGTATTGAGCCGAATTCGCCGATATTTACCGATAAGTTTTGGGGGAATTGATTTTTCACCCATGATCCTCATAATTGGTATAATGTTTTTGCAAAGTTTTTTAGTCCAAACCCTCAAACAGATTGCTATGGGAATGGGCTGAGAGTGTTCTGGATAGAGCCTTCCGGTCAAGATCATTATTTTTTTTTAACAGGAGCTGGATATGTTGACACCGCAGTCAATCAAGGATCAGGAATTTCAGACAAAATTCAGAGGGTATGAACCTATCGAAGTCAAAGCGTACCTGGAATTACTCGCTGATGATTTCTTTGAATTGACCGAGCAGAATCGTCTACAGGCGGAAGAAATTGAATCTCTTCTTGCCGAGCAGGAGGCTTTGCAAAAAGGAAAAGAAGCCCTCATCGCCGAGATGAAGATGAGCCGGGAGAGCGCAGAGGGTATTCAAGCGGAGATCCAGGGAGGCTACAAACATAAAGAACAGGAACTAGCCGATCTTACAGAAAAACTTGAAGCCACATCAGCATCGATTGCTGAATTGGAAAGAGAGAACGCGGCGTATCAGGAAAAAATAACCGGTTTGGAAACCCAGCTTGCAGGGGATAAGGGTGCCAGTCTCCAGGAGCAGGCGGAAATCGAAAGGCTTCGCGGCAGGATTGAGTTACTTGAGGAAAAGAACAGGGAACTGAAGCAGGAGGGGGTCGATTTTAAAACGACTATCCTTGCTGCCCAAAAGTTTGCCGATAACCTGCGCAAGACCAGTCAGGACGAAGCCCGGAAAATCATGGAGGATGCCCGTGCGGAAGTCGAGAAGTTCCGAAAGGAGGCGGAGGCAGAGTTGTCCCGCTTGCCGATAGAGATAGAAGAACTCAATCAGAGAAAAATAAAGGTGCGCAAGGATCTGGAAGCAACCCTGTATGCATATCTTGAGTCTCTTGAAAATCTTGACACTCCCTCAATTGCAGAAGATACCGAAAAAGAAGACGATCTTGCCGATCTGTTTCAGAGTATTCAGCTCCCGGACACTGAAAATGCCGATTCCGACGATATTGATAAAATAAACATGAATCTGCCCTGAAGAGGCTTTGGGGAGCGACAAAAAATGAAGATGATACGATGAAGATGATACTATGTCCTATCTCTCCATATTAACGGATGGAACGGCTTTGCTGCGCCTCCATGTTCAACCGAAGGCATCACGGAGCAGACTTGTCGGTCTCCATGATGGTTGCCTGAAACTGGCAGTGGCCGCTCCCCCGGTCGATGGCAAAGCCAACGCGGAAGTAGTGAAGTGTCTGGCAAGCATTTTACATGTTCCGGTTCGGGACGTATCCGTCAAATCCGGCGCCCAGTCCAGGAAAAAACAGGTAATTGTGAAAAGTCTTCAGCCATCGGAAATACGAGACGTCATTGAAAAGAACTTAAGCCTTATAAACGCGAAATAAGACGGGGATTCGCGGCTGGGCATGTAGGGGCGGGTTCTAAACCCGCCCTTTTCTGAGCACGGTCTGCTTATTCGCTTCCGACGAACTGCTGACCGGTTAGCCGCTCTTTTTCTTGGGTAACAAGTAGGAAATGATGAAGCCGGTGGTGTTGATTCCTGCCAGAATAAGACCGATAACGCCAAGCGTGCCTATAAATCCCGGTTTTGACGACATGCGGTCCGCCAGGATTAAAATCGAGGAACCGACAATAAGAGCTGCGATTATCATGGCGATCCCCATGATCCGGCTTGAAGTATCGATTCGTTCGGACAGATGCTCAATACGCTTTAGCTCAAGGTTGAGGGTGAAGCGGCTATGCCGGGCATGATCGAGGAACCGTTGGATATCAACAGGTAAATCTTCCAGGAGCTCAAGCGAACTGGTAAATGTTTTGTACATCCGGTTCTTGATCGCCTTCATGCTGCGTCTGTGCTGGACAATTTCCTGAATCTGGGGTTCAACATGAGAGAGGACATCAAAGGATGGATCGAAATGTTCCGCTACGCCTTCAATTGTTGTTAATGCCTTGGTGAGCAACATCAGGTCTCCGGGGCACTGGATATGGTGCCTTTGCAGCATCCCAAAGAAATCCGAGAGCAATCCGGTAATGTTCAGATGCCGTAAGTCGGTGTTTTGGAATTGACCGGTTATGTGCTGCAATTCCAGCCGAAAATCACGATTTTCCGTGACTGATGGATTGATGTCGGTCAGTTCGATAACCACCCGGCAGAGGCGATCGATATCCCCCTTGACTACCCCGGCAACCAGGTTGATGAGTTGGTCGGTTGTTTTTCTGTCCAGCTGCCCGGTCATGCCGCAGTCTATGAAACAGAGTTTTCCGCCGGGAAGTAGAAAGATATTGCCGGGATGAGGATCGGCATGAAAAAATCCAAAACGAAGACATTGTTTGAAGACGGCATCGGTTCCGTTGGCGACAATGGTTCTGCGTTCACTTTCACTTAAGTCTTCAGGCTGGACAGTTGAAAGCAGCCGGCCCCGAATCTCCTGCATTGTCAGCACATTTCGGGTAGTAGCCGGCCAGTACACCTTTGGGAAGCTGATGTCGTCGTCTTCCTCGAAATAGCGCCGAAGCCGTTCGGTGGATTGTCCCTCAATCACCAGATTGATTTCTCTCAAGAGTTCCCTGGAAAATTCCTTGACGACCGCTGTAGGACTATAGCCCAGATTGGAAAAATATTGTTCCAGAAGCTGCGCCAGGCTGTCCACCAGGTCCATGTCCTCTTCTATCAGCTGCCTGGCGCCCGGACGAAGAACCTTGATGACCACAGCTGTGCCGTTTTTCAAGGTTGCCCGATGCACCTGGGCGATGGACGCTGCGGCAAGCGGCACTTCCTCGATGGTGGAGAAGAGCTGGTCCAGCCTTCCGGGAAATTCCATGACGAGGACTTTGTAAATTTCTGAAAAGGGAATCTGTTGACATCGGTCCTGTAATTTTTTTAATTCATTTGCCCATTCCGGGGGAATCAGATCTGGCCGGGTGGAGAGGATCTGGCCGAGTTTGATGAAGGTCGGTCCGAGTTCTTCCAGTACCATGCGAACTCGGACAGGGCGGGGGAGACTCTCTGAGTTGTTGGAAGTTGTTTGTATATCTTCTTTTACCGTGCCGAGTAAACGGTGCAAGCCGGTATCGAGTACCAGCCGACGAAAGCCGAAAGTTGATAAGACCTTGATTATTTCAGCAAATCTTCTGGTATTTCTGATAGTACGTTTGATGGACGTTATCTTCATTGTAACCATTCACCGGGAATAGCAAAAAGCTCGCATAACTCCAGAGCTGTAAACGATCAGTAGTGCTCCGGAGCGCATATGGGGTGCTGGTGAACGTTTACTCTTCATTAGGAAGAAAAAGCGCTCAGGATTTCCTGATCATTTTCGCGCTGCTGCTGGAGGAGATCGAACCACCGGCCAAAATTTTCCGTATTCCAGGGCAGCTTATTTTTTTCCCACATCGTGGAAGTTTCAGGGAGAAAATCGACAAAAATTTTCTCCACATCAGAGCTTTTCATACTCTCTGAATGACAGTACATGAGCGAGAGGGTATCGGCAACCTGTACAATAAGCGGATACTTTTTATGGGCTGGAGCGTCCTGGGGAGCGTGATGGTAACCGATAGCCACGGCCAGCGTTTCCGGAAGCAACCATCGCTTGGCGAGTTGCAGCCCGACCTTGTCGTGGCTGATGCCGAACTTGGAATGTTCCTCGGCGGTATCGTATAAATTAATAGGGTTCGAGAGTTCCCGAAGGATTGAATATTCAAGAGGAATAGCCATGAGCATGGCCAGCTTGCCGATATCGTGAATGAGTCCGGCAACGAAGAATTCACTGGCGGAGAGACCAAGCTGTTCTCCAATAATTTTTGAGGCAAGCCCACAGGTGAAGGCATGTTCCCAAAAAAGACTGAGAGCATTTCTGTTCTCCTTGCTGATCCGCGGAAAAGAGGAGAATATGGCCTTGCCGATCACAATATTTCTGATCTCTTCATAACCAAGCACAACCACTGCCCGCTCTATAGTTTGTATTCCTCGGGGTATACCGAAAAATGCTGAATTAGCAACTTTTAATATTGTGCTGCACATCGTCTGATCCGGCAAAATGACCTGCATCAGGTCGTTGGCACTACTCTCCGGATTTGCAGTGACGGCCATAACCTTGGTGACAATTGCCGGCAAAGCGGGTAAAGATTTTATCTGACATTGTATTGCAGTGAGATATGAATGAGTCATGGCTTCAATTCCGGAAAAGTATTGAGGAGGTCCTGTCGGCTAAGATCGAGTAAATCCGGATCAATATCGAACAGGTTGTTCTTCTTGATTACCTCAAGGATCTGGAGAACGAGATATGGGTCAAACTGTTTGCCTGCCTCTTTTTTAAGCTCTTCTATAATCTCCGGTGGAGTAAGTTTCCTGCGATATGGGCGTTCCGAGTTCATCGCCGCGAGTGCGTCGACAATATTAAAAATCCGCGATCCCAGCGAAATTTCTTCTCCTTTGAGCCCCAGGGGGTAACCGGTTCCGTCGTACCGTTCATTGTGGCCGAGCAGAACATTTCTCTCTTCAGCGAAATAATCAAACATATCTGTAAGTTCATTCAACTTCGAGGGCAGGTCTTCGATAGTTTTGCGTTCTTCATAGGTTAACTGCCTTGGTTGCGACAGGAACTCATTGTGGAGAAGAAATCGAAAACTGTTATAGAGAGTGATGGAATTTTGAAATGTCCGGGTATGCTGTTCGGGTAAACCGAGCTGTTCACCGAGAAGTGCCACATAATGAGAAACATTGGCAATATGAGCCTGGTGTTCGGTACCCGCAATATTTTTTGCCAGAAGCTGCACGGAGGCAATAGCCGATGTCTTTGTTTTTTCAAGAATTCGATTAAGGTGCTCTTTCAAAAATTCGAGTGATCTTTGTGGGGAAAGTTCTTGCGGGTCATTACGGGGAAGGTAAACCTGAATTCTATTTCGGCCTTCCGCTTTGGCCAGGAAAAGAGCGGTTTCCGCCATACAAATGAATTCGTTGTGATTATCGGGTTTATGTTCCATAAGAGAAGCAACACCGACTGATATTGTCAAAGATATGGCATTTTTGCCGTCTGTGAACGATTTCTCCGAACAGACTTTGCGTATTTTACTCGCTATTGTAAGGGCGTGTTGAATATCTGCACCCGGAAGTAAAACGACAAAATCTTCACCGGAGAAACGGTAACAGGTCGCTGTGTTGTCGGTGGTTTCCGTAAGCCGGGCAGCCATTTCATTGAGAATGGCATCTCCGAATTCCAAGCCCCATGTTTTGTTTATAGAGTAAAAAAAATCGATATTTAAAAGCAAAAGTGAAAGATCAGTCCCATCAGACTGGGCAGTTTTGATGATTTTAGTCAGATGATTGGTAAGGTGGCGCCTGTTAAAAAGTCCCGTCAGCCCGTCACGGGTCGAAAGAAGGTTGAGTTGCTGACTGAGGGTCGTTCTGTGGATGTAATGTTCGGAGCCGATTTTCTGTACTTGAGAGAGAAAGGAAACCCTGTGGAGGAAAATTTGATTTGAAACTGGTAGGGCAAGATAGTCTATCAATCTGTTTGTCCCATGTTGCCGGATCGAGAGTGGAATCGAATCATCCGTGCCAAGATAGAGAATCGGCGTGTATTCCGGCAGAAAGCTATTTCCGAGAAGCGATTCGAAATGCTCGGGGAAACCACCGGTTATGACCAATACCGACCGTTGAAGTTCCTCTATTTCAGGGAAGGTACCTGGGAAACAGCAGAGTATATTCCGCCATTTCTGCCGGACCAATTGTCGGATGGATTCCCCGGAGGAAAGGTCGGAAACTGTTATGTATTCTTTTTCGGTCATAATGAAACTAAACTAATGCGCCGGAGGTTTTGGCTGAAGGTGGCACCGATTGCAAGGCTTGATTAATTTTTGATCTTTGCAGAAAAGTATATAAGTGGAGGTTGCCTAATTGCAATAATAATCACAAGATTTTAATATCTTGATGGCAGCCATCTGAAATTTAAAGTTTTTACGAGTGTATCATATCCTGATGGTTTTTCAAATGTGTGATCCTGCTGATTGTATGTAATGTAACTAGATGAAATTAGTTGTTAAAAAACAAGAAATGAATTTCTAAGGCACTGATCCCCACACAGCACGGGGATAAGTACCTTCACAAAATTCATTCCCAGAAAACCGGAAAAGAATTTCTAAGGTACTAAATAGGCAGTTGCTCAAGATCGGACCGATCAAGCAGCGGAAACGCTTCCTTGATTAATGAATCCA
The DNA here is from genome assembly GCA_963728385.1 of uncultured delta proteobacterium. Taxonomy (GTDB): domain Bacteria; phylum Desulfobacterota; class Desulfobulbia; order Desulfobulbales; family Desulfocapsaceae; genus Desulforhopalus_A. The sequence continues at coordinate 305,756 of CAVSJK010000005.1, read as the reverse complement.
GTGTCGGTTTAGCTTTCTCCAGCGGCGATAGCCGCTCAAGGGACTGCATGCCGGTTTGAACGGATGGTGGTGGCATTATTCGCAGCGCTTCATCCATATCCCGACTGGCTAGATAGCATCTGTCCGGTTGAAACATCCCGGACTGCAAACAATCCGGATTGTCGATCTCGCGGAGAAAATTAAGGATGCCTGAAAGATCATTCTTGCGATAAAACCGATCGATCTCTCCGCAGATGTCTTCATGTTCCTCTTCCAGCCGGTTATAAAGATCCCGATATGCCAGGACACTGCCTGCCAACGAACTATAGACTTTGAAGACAAGATTCCGATACCGTCTCCTGCGGGTAAATCCTTCTCCTTTCAGGCCCGCGAAGAGAAGTTTCGATTGTGCAGGGGCCGCTGGGTCGGAATGCAAGCCGATGGCATCGGGTAGTCCGGTGAAATTAAGAAAAGAATGAAACAATGCATCGTTCTTTAAAAGATAGTGCATCCGTTGCACGTCGGACTTAATTCCGACCACGGATTCCTTCCCGGCATTCTGCAGTTTTTCGGCGTACTCATTAGATTCCGTTTCAATCCGCTTGCGAAAGCCGAAATATCGATTAGCTATATCTTGTTTAATCTCATAAGCTAGTGCTTTGGTTATATCTTCCATGCGGCTCAACCTCGAATATTGAACATTGTCTTCTGTGGCCAAGGGTAGTAACCGTTCATCGGTACACATCAAAAGACGGCGGAACCCGGATCTGTAACCGTTTATCCAGTGCTCCAGGTTCGTTCAAGCAGGCCTCCAAGCTATAGTTGGCTATGTGAGGGGGCCTGATCGGACGAAAATGGGGTGCTGGTGAACGGTTACCAAGGGTAAACCAATGGCGTCTCATGAGATTAGGTAGTATAGTATGGAAACCTGGAAGAATCACCCCCTCTTTTTTTGTGGAAAAATTTCTATCCCTCATGCGGTGATGAACCGATAAGATTGGAGGGGCTGGTAAAAAAAACCTCTCAAGGGGGGATGTACTATAATCCCTTTTGTCGGTAGTAGGATAAATTATGATTTCTGATGAGTCACGGGATGACATTACGGCGAGAGTCAAGGAAGAGGCCGATATCGTCCAGGTTATAGGTGAATGCATCGAACTGAAACGTAGTGGGACCAGGTACTTGGGGCTGTGTCCGTTTCATGGTGAAAAGACACCCTCTTTTTCGGTCCACGGCGGTCAGCAGTTTTTTCATTGTTTCGGCTGCGGGGAATCGGGCGATGTTTTCAGTTTTATGATGAAATATCACAACCTGGATTTTCCCGAAGCTGTAAAAGCTCTGGCTCAAAGGTATCATATTGAGTTGCCTGAGCGCCGTCGTTCAAAAGAAGAAGAATTAAGTGCCCGAAAACGAGAGCAGCTTTTTGCCGTCAATGAAAAAGCGGCAGCATTATTCAGTCAATACCTGAGAGATGCTGCAGGTGCCAAAGTAGCGAGGGCCTATTTGCAGAAGCGTGGCGTAACCGAGGACATCCTGACGAAATTTCGCATCGGCTACGCTCCGGCAGTTGAGGTGGAAGGTTGGAATTTTCTTGGCGGGAAGTTCACTGACGTTCAGTTGAAAACGGCTATTGAGGCCGGGCTGCTTGTGGAAAAGGAAAACGGTGGGACCTACGATCGTTTCCGGGATAGGATCGTTTTTCCCATTTCCGACATAAGCGGCCGTGTTTGCGGCTTCGGCGGTAGAATTGTCGGTGAGGGGCAACCAAAATATCTCAATTCCCCGGAAAGCCCTGTTTTTAACAAGAGCAGATTGCTACTTGGACTCTATCAGCAAAAAGAAGCCATTCGCCGGAAAAATGAAGCGGTGCTGGTTGAGGGTAATTTCGATCTCATTTCATTGGTTGCCGGCGGCTGCACCAATGTAGTGGCTCCCTTGGGCACAGCCTTAACCCGGGAGCAACTCAGATTGCTCAAAAGGTTTGCCCGGCGGGTGACCATGCTCTTTGATGGAGACGTGGCGGGAACGAAGGCGGCTGCAAGGGGAGTCCCTTTTTTTCTGGCCGAACAGATTGCGGGAAGGGTTGCGCTTCTTCCCGAAGGGCATGACCCGGATACTTTTATTCGGGAAAAAGGCTTGACTGAACTGAATCAACTTCTTGAAAGTGCGGAATCATTACCGGAATTCGTTCTCAACCGCTTGATTGACGAATTTGGATTGACTCTCGATGGTAAAAGCAGGATTGTCGAGGAATTGCAGCCATTGGTGAAAGCAGCGGTCTCTCCATTGCAGCGGTCGGTATTCGTTTCCCATTTTGCTGAAAAACTCGGGATTCCCATGGATGAGTTCGCCGTTCACCTGGATTCTGCTTCCGAAAATCCTGTTGTTCCCGCGGCTCCACCCATTAAAAAAAATAGAGTGGAGCAGATTGTACCACTCTCAATGTCACAGAAGCAGTTGCTGGAATTTATGATTCTTCAGCCGAACTATTTTGGCAAATTGGAGGAAGCTGGACTGCGGGAATGCCTTGCCGGAGGAGTTGGGGAAATTTTGTTTCTGCAGCTCAAAGGCTTACTCGGGAAAAATCCGGAAGCGGAGCCGGAAGAACTGCTGACCGTACTTCCTGAAGGTGCGGAACGAACTCTGGTTAAGGATCTTCTGTTACGGGCGTCGATCGGTTCGCATATGGGAGATGAAGATCATTCCCTGGAGGAGTTCACCGTTCTTCTTGACTATCTTGTCCGGTATCATTTAAAAAAGGATGCCGATGATTTAATGGAACGTATGCAGCTCGCTCAACAAGATGGCGATTCCGAACTGCTGCGGGAACTTATGGTGAAAAAAATGGAAATAACCAAAAAACTTCATGGAGTTCAGGCATGAGACCCTTTGAAGAATGAATTAGGCGGCGAATGCATGTTTTTATCTCGAGTCGAGTGAATTTTCTTGACATTTATGTCAGTATCGTTTGATTGGAGATTGTGTCGGGATTTAATGTTTGTATTATCGGAATAATTGGCGGATGCAGAATCAAACAGATGTTTAAGCCGAGGTGGGTGCGCTCTATTCCGATCAAAAAAGTTTTGCTTGACGTTGGTCGGGGGTGAAGAACGAATGAGCAGGGATGTCGATGAGGTAATGATGAAGTACGATTTGGAGAAAGACTCTCCGTCTCATGATTTGATGGGAAATTCCGATTTTGAGGATACCGCTTCTTCTGTCGATTTTTCTGAATCGAAATACGACAGGCGGAGTGGCCGGCATGATCGTCGGAACAGCCCGTTTGGAGACAGAAGAAAACAGGACAGGCGGAGGGCCTCGCGTCACTCTGATGAATCGGGCAAATCTTCAAAGTCTCAGTCATTTGTCGACCCGATGAATATTTATCTTCGGGAGATGGGTACTCTTACTCTTCTCAGCCATGAAGAAGAATTGAAATTGGCGAAGCTGATGGAGGACGGCAAACGGAAGGTACAGGATGTTGTATTGAAAACCCCTCTTGCTATCCCGGCACTCCTTGAGGTTGTCAAAGGGCTGGACAAGAACAATGAAAAAATCTGTCAGATTATTTCCGGAATAACAGAAAATACGCCCAGTATCCTGAAGAAGGAGAGTAAGGATTTTCTCCAGCGCGTCAAAAAGGCGGTCGAACTGAATGAGCCAAGGGAAGAGCTGGTGGCCAACTACCTGACATTAGATGCCAAAACTCCCGAGGCGGAAAATGTAATGCAGGAAATACAAAAAATCGGTGAATCGATTGCCGGACTTTTTGCCGATAAAAACATCTGCTCGGATTGTATCAAGGCAATAGCTGTCGGTTTGGAGGAGCTTTCCAAACGGTTCCGGAAAGTTTTTGTCGAGGTGATGGGAGAGCATGCCGGCAGGACGGCGAATTCTTCCACGGAGATCGCACCGGAGGTAATCGAGCAGCAGGTTAACCGACAAATGCTGGAAGAATCAGGTATAGATGAAAGGCAGTTGCGGTTAATTCTACAGGAAGTTGATGTTGGATGGGAACAGTACAAACAAGGAAAAGAGGGACTGGTTCGAGCCAATCTTCGTCTGGTCATTTCCGTATCCAAGAAATTTGTTAACCGTGGATTGCAGTTTTCCGACCTCATTCAGGAGGGAAATATCGGGCTGATGAAGGCGGTTGAAAAATTTGATTATCATCGAGGGTACAAATTCAGCACCTATGCCACCTGGTGGATACGGCAGGCGATCACACGAGGAATTGCCGATCAGGGAAGAACCATCCGATTACCCGTTCATATGATAGAAACGATTAATCGTCTCCTGCGGGTATCGAAGGATTTTATGACAGAGGAGCATCGTGAACCGACTCCCGAGGAGATGGCGGAGCAATTGGGAACGGATGTCATTAAGGTCAAGTCAGCTCTCAAAATTGCCAAAGACGCCATTTCCCTGGATACACCGGTAGGGGATGACGGCGAAACATTCTTGGGTGATTTTATTGAAGATAAGGATAAGCTCGGGCCTGATGAAGTATCGATGGTGGCAAGTCTCAGGGAGTGCCTAAATCAGGTTATGTCCTCACTTTCCCCTCGGGAAGCCAAGGTCTTGAAGATGCGTTATGGCATTGATGTTGATTGCGACCATACCCTGGAAGAGGTGGGGCAATGCTTTGCTGTAACCAGGGAACGTATTCGTCAGATTGAAGCCCAGGCTCTGATGAAACTGAAACATCCATCACGTGTTGAGGAATTGAGGGTGTTTATGACCGACTGATGAACTGGTTCTACATCACCGAACTCCGGCTTATCGTTCAATTGAATAAGCGGCTGTACTGAACTCTACTTAAGGTGATTTCGACCAGCCTTTCCGGGTCTGTTTTTCGGTTTTCTCAACACATATTAAGTATAACCGCCTCGTTATCAATGTTGGATTCCTGCTATATCGGCACCATATCTAGTCATTTCCGGAAGAGTTGATGGCTTCACTCCTTGATTGGATAACTCTCAGTCTCGTTCCCGGTCTGGGACTTGGCGGGTATTGGCGTCTCATCGAACATTTCCATTCCCCAACCGAGGTTCTTCGTGCTTCCCAAAAAGATCTGCTGCAGGTCGGGGGAATCAAAGAGCGCCAAATATCAGGGCTTTTTTCCTCTATGAATACGCAAACCCGTGGAGAAAAAGAGCTGGAAAGTCTGCTCTCTTTCGGGGGAATGGCACTTTCTTTTGAGGATGCAGGCTATCCGCCCTTACTTCGTGAACTTGTTGATCCTCCTCCGGTATTGTATATACTTGGTCGAAAGGAAATTCTCTGCCGGCCGGGGGTTGCCATGGTCGGGTCCCGGGCGGCGACCAGTTACGGACGAAGGATTGCCTTTAATCTTAGTAGAAGCCTCGCGGCGTTATCCGTGACGGTAATTTCCGGACTGGCTTTGGGAATAGATACCGAAGCTCACTTGGGCACTTTAGCAGGGAAGGGGAGTACCGTTGCGGTTTTGGGCTGCGGATTGGATGTGGTTTATCCCCGGCAGAATGAAGTACTTTACAAGCAAATTGCCGAGCAGGGGGTCGTGGTGAGTGAGTATCCCCTGGGCACCAGGCCGGAAGGTTTCAGGTTTCCCGCTAGAAACCGTATCATCGCCGGACTCAGCCAGGGAGTTATCGTCGTTGAGGCTGCCAGGCGATCCGGTTCCCTCATTACTGCACAAATGGCCCTCGATTGTGGCCGGGAAGTATTTGCAGTTCCCGGACAGGTCGATTCCTATAAAAGTGAAGGTGCCCACTGGTTGTTGCAGCAAGGGGCCAAACTGGTGCAAAAGGTTGAAGATATTGTTGTCGAATTGGATCTGCAGTGTAGTGAGCAGCTTTTGACAAAAAGTGCCGCTCCACAAGATCAAATCCTTGATATTGAACCAGACGCATTGGCATTGCTGGCTCATATCGAACCCTATCCCTCGTCGCGGCAAGCACTCTTGGAAAAAACGGACTTCTCCCCAGCCAGGTTGAGTGAGTTGCTTCTGTTGCTTGAGTTGGATGGACTTATTGAAATGCTGCCCGGAAGATAAACTGAGAAAAATCTAAAATTAGGAATTTGGGCTCCTCTCCCGTTACTACAATATCCGCCGGTACAACCGGTTGCTGCTAAGGAAAATCATGAAGAAAAACATTCAGATAGCCCCTTCAATTCTGTCAGCCGATTTTGGACGGCTGGGCGAAGAGATACGTGCGATTGATAAAGCCGGCTGCGATATCATTCATATAGATGTCATGGATGGACATTTTGTGCCGAACATTACCATCGGCCCTTTAGTCGTCCAGGCTGCCCGAGCTGTTACCGGCAAGGACCTGGATGTGCATCTGATGATAACAGACCCGGACAAATATATTGATGCCTTTGCGGCTGCGGGTGCCGACTGGATAACCGTGCATGTGGAGGCCTGCAACCATCTGCATCGCACTGTATCCAGAATAAAAGAGCTTGGTAAAAAAGCGGGGGTCGTGCTTAATCCGGCGACATCCCTTGCAAGTCTCGATTACATACTGGAAGAGGTCGATCTTGTTATGCTGATGTCCGTTAATCCCGGCTTTGGCGGCCAATCCTTTATTCCCTCTACCCTCGCCAAGATTTGGGAGCTGAGACAACGGATCGATGCTATGGATCTTGCCGTGGAGATCGAGATAGATGGAGGGATAAGTGAGAAGACCATCGGCGATGTTGCTGAAGCCGGTGCAAATATCTTTGTGGCCGGTTCGGCGGTATATGGCAGCAATAATTATCAACAAACCATAACTTCTTTAAAAAAACTTGCCGAAGCCGGTGCCTCACGGTATCGATAATCTGCCATAACGATTCATAATCGTTCACCGGGAAGAGCAAAATGCTTGCATAACTCCGGACCTGTAAAGATTGATGGCGTCGTAAAAATTCTTCATCTGCTTCGTTGCTGCAAAATTTCTATCATTACGACGTACTCTAGTACGTCGTAATGATAGAAATTTTGCGCGCCTCGCATATGAAGTTTTTTACTTAGCCATCTCAAATCTGAGGTTTTTACGAGTTTATCAAGATTCTCTACCTATTTTTTTCGCTGATTGACACAAGGAGGAGAGCAATGGTTACCTTGAAATCACTTACAGAAGCTAAAGCATTCGGCAAGCTTTCCGAGTTGGCAAAACAACCATACGACCTTACCCGGGAGCAGGCTCTGCAGGCCGAAAATCGGCTGAAACGATATGTCTGCAGGAGTGAGCTGCTTGATCTGCATTATACAACCGAGAGACTGGATGATCGGGTGTTGGATGCATTCCAGGAACTTGCGGATGAACTCCAGTTGGTTGAACAGTTCCGCCTGATGCGACGCGGTGCGGTGTTGAACAGGATCGAAGGGTTCGACAGCGAGAATCGCCAGGTTTTGCATACCGCCTCCAGAGATCTGTTTAGCCCTGAACCAGCAGAACCAACTGCCACCGCTCAGGCAAAAGAGGAATTGGCCAAACTCGAAGCATTTCTGGAAAAAATCAATAGCGGAGAGCTGTGCAATTATAAAGGGGAGCGCTTCGAGACCCTCATCCATGTCGGTATTGGTGGTTCTGACTTGGGGCCGCGGTCTGTGTATGAAGCGCTTCGACCGTACGGTCTAACGGGAAGACAGGTATATTTTATCGCCAATGTCGACCCTGATGACAGTGCCCGGGTTTTGTCGGGGATTCACCTGGAAAGGTCTCTGGTTTGTATAGTCTCAAAAAGCGGAACCACTCTCGAAACCCTGACCAATGAGAAACTTGTTCGTGAGGCTTTAAGAAAAGCAGGACTTGATCCGGCAAAACACTGCATTTCCGTAACCGGTGCGGGAAGTCCCATGGATGACCCGTCCAACTATTTGCAATCCTTTTATATGCACGATTACATCGGCGGCCGTTACAGTTCGACTTCAATGGTCGGTGTAGTAATGCTCGGTTTTTATCTCGGGATAGAACAGGTCATGGACTTTCTGCGGGGAGCATCGGTAATCGATCGTCTTGCGGAAGGAGAAAACATTCGTGAAAATATACCGTTGTTACTGGCCTTGATCGGGATATGGAACCACAATTTTCTTGGTTGTCCCACGCTTGCCATTCTCCCTTATAGTCAGGCATTGCATAGATTTCCCGCGCATCTTCAACAATGTGATATGGAGAGCAACGGCAAGTCGATAGACCGGCAGGGAAAAGCGGTAAGCAGCCGGACAGGTCCAATAATATGGGGTGAACCGGGAACCAACGGACAACATGCCTTTTATCAGCTGTTGCATCAGGGAACCGAGATTGTGCCGGCTGAATTCATAGGTTTTAAACAATCCCAACTAGAGACTGACCTGGTGGTCCAGGGAACAACGTCACAGCAGAAGCTGCTCGCCAATCTCCTGGCTCAGATGGTCGCTATGGCAGCCGGGCAAGCCTCGGATAACCCGAACAAAAAATTCCCCGGGAATCGACCTTCGTGTCTCCTGCTGGCCGATAAGCTGACACCTAGGGTAATGGGAGCGCTCCTTGCCGTATATGAGGCAAAAATTGTTTTCCAGGGCTTTGTCTGGAATATTAATTCATTTGATCAGGAAGGTGTGCAGTTGGGCAAAATTCTTGCCACCAGGTTCCTCCAGGCTATAAAATCGGCAATGAAACCCGGAGAAACTCTTGAAAGGGATTTTCTGGATGAGTTGTAAGAGAGGGCATGAAGAGGAGATTTTCTAACTGAATGACTGTTCAGTTGCCGACTGGAAATCTATTGGATTTTTGTTGACAAAATTGCATTGCAAAGATATTCTCACACGCTGAATGATAATTCATAATCACGATCTTTCATTGGGTTTTACATATTGAATTTGCCGGTGAAGTGTGGTTGGGTACATCCATTCTAGATGATAAATCGAAAGTCGGTTTTAGTGTCTTGGGGATTATTATCTTATGAATTTTATATGAAATATTCCTGAGTAGGCATTTATACCTCTAGAGGGCGCGCGAAAAAAGGGCTGTCTGCAGGGGTGAGATTTTCTGTTTAGAGTAAGAGTTTGGTTAAGGTTGAAGTATAAACAGTAATTCAAAGGAGGAAATCATGGCAAAGCATGAGACGCCCTTGTTGGATCAATTGGAGACTGGCCCGTGGCCAAGCTTCGTGTCCGACTTGAAGCGCCAGGCCGAAAAAAAGCCTGAGTGTTGGGATATTCTTGGTGTCCTAGAGTTGTCCTATAAAGACAGGATCACTCATTGGAAGCATGGTGGTATCGTTGGTGTTTTTGGTTATGGTGGTGGTATCGTTGGACGATACGTTGATCTACCTAAGCAGTTCCCTGGTGTTGAGCACTTTCACACTATTCGTGTTGCTCAGCCTTCATCAAAGTACTATTCCAGTGCAAATCTCCGTCAGATGATGGACCTGTGGGAAAAACATGGTTCCGGAATGACGAACTTTCATGGTTCGACCGGCGATATTATTCTTCTTGGTACCCGTACCGAAAATCTCGAACCGTTTTTCTGGGATCTGACTCACGATATGGGGCAAGACCTAGGTGGTTCCGGTTCTAACTTGCGTACTCCAGCTAACTGTTTGGGGCAGTCCCGTTGTGAATGGTCCTGCTATGATACCGAAGAGGTATGTTATCACCTGACCATGCATTATCAGGATGAGATTCATCGTCCTGCATTCCCTTATAAATTTAAGTTTAAGTTTTCCGGTTGTCCAAACGACTGTGTTGCTGCTATTGCCCGTTCCGATGTTGCGGTTATCGGCACCTGGAGAGATGAAATTCGTATCGACCAGGCTGCCGTGAAAGAATATGTTGCCGGCAATTATCCATCTAATGGTGGAGCTCATTCCGGAAAAGACTGGGGTCCATTTGATATTCAGAAAGAAGTTATTGATATTTGTCCAACCAACTGTATGTGGATGGATGGGTCTGAATTGAAAATTGATGATAAAGAATGTACTCGTTGTATGCACTGCATCAATGTTATGCCTCGCGCTCTGCGACCGGGTGCAGACCAGGGTGCTACGGTTTGTGTGGGTGCAAAAGCTCCGATCCTTGATGGTGCACAGTTTTCTACCCTTATTGTTCCATTCATGAAAGTAACCAAAGATAATGATTTCGAAGAACTGATTGAGTTCATCGAAAATATCTGGGATTGGTGGATGGAGGTTGGTAAAAACCGCGAGCGTGTTGGAGAGACCATGCAACGTGTTGGCCTGCCTACGTTCCTGCAGGTAATGGGAATTGACCCAATTCCACAGCATGTTAAAGAACCTCGTTCTAATCCTTATGTTTTCTGGAAAGAGGAAGAGGTCCCAGGTGGCTTCGAGCGCGATGTCGTGGAATTTCGTGCTAAACACGCAGCCTAATTAACGCTGTTTTAATTTGAGCTAACAATTCATATTAAATATAAGGAGATTTACACCATGGGTTATGATCCAACTAAACCAATGGAAGGACGTATTTCAGATCTTGGTCCCCCACATTACGAACAGTTTTTCCCACCTGTCATTAAAGCGAATAAAGGAAAATGGTTGTGGCATGAAATCATTCAACCTGGCGTTTTGATGCATAAATCCGAGACTGGTGACGAGGTATACACTGTTCGTTGCGGTACCTGTCGTCTTGTTTCTGTCGAGTTTATTCGAGAAGTGTGTGATATCGCTGACGAACATTGCGATGGTTACATGCGATGGACTACTCGTAACAATGTTGAGTTTATGGTTGATTCCAAAGACAAGGTTCAGCCTCTTCTCGATACATTGGCCAGCAAGGGCAACAGATTTCCCGTAGGTGGAACCGGAGCCGGTGTGACCAATATCGTTCATACCCAGGGCTGGGTCCATTGTCACACCCCTGCAACTGATGCATCCGGTGTTGTTAAAGCGGTAATGGATGAATTGTTTGAGTACTTTACATCCATGAAACTGCCGGCACAGGTTCGTATTGCCCTGGCTTGTTGTCTGAATATGTGTGGTGCTGTTCACGCATCGGATATCGCCATTCTTGGTATTCACCGTAAGCCACCGATGATCGACCATAGCCGTATCAGCGGTGTATGTGAATTACCACTGGCGATTGCTTCTTGTCCTCTCGGCGCTGTTAAGCCTGCAAAAGCGGAAGTTGACGGCAAAGAGATCAAGACTGTTAAGGTAAACGTAGAGCGTTGTATGTTCTGTGGTAACTGTTATACCATGTGTCCTGCGATGCCGCTGGCTGATCCCGAGGGTGACGGTATAGCTATTCTCGTCGGTGGTAAGGTTTCCAACAGAGTGAGTGCTCCAAAATTCTCAAAGCTGGTTATTCCGTTCCTTCCGAATACTACTCCCCGTTGGCCTGAAACTGTTCAGGCTGTTAAGCAGATCCTTGAAGCCTATGCCGCTGACGCAAAGAAATACGAGCGTGTTGGTGAGTGGGCCGAAAGAATTGGCTGGGAGAAATTCTTTGAGAAGTGTAATATTCCATTTACTATGAAGAGCATCGACGACTATCGTCTTGCCTATGACACCTGGCGTACTACTACACAATTCAAGTACACCAGCCATATCAAATAGTAAGGCTAGTATGGTTCATTGATGACCGGCTGTACTAATGGCCTGGTCATTTGATGCTTTCTTCTTCAAAACTATACCAGGAGTATAATCATGGCACTCAGCACAGAAGAACTCAAAAACGCCATTGAGGAGAAAGCTACCAAGTCTCCCAAACCGCAGCTTTATATCAAGGATTTTTACGCTTGTGATCCGGATTCTAAGCCGCGTGTAATTAAAAACGTAGCAAACGAGATGGTACGTGAGGGTAGGCTGATGTTCTGGTCCTCAGGATCAACCACTATGTATGGTATCCCATCACGTATTCAGGATGAGGAAGAGGCAGAATAATAGTCCTCCGTTTATTTTTCATGCGTAACTAAAAAGGCACAGGATAATTCATTTCCTGTGCCTTTTTGTTTTTCACGTCTATGTATCCAACGGTATATTTAAAATCTATTGATTCAACCAATATCAGGGCAAAGGAAATCGCAGAGTCAGGAGCAGTTTCAGGGACGGCTGTAGTTGCAGATTATCAAACGAAGGGACGTGGGCGACTGGGTAAAGAATGGCATTCTTCTAAGGGGAAAGGTCTCTATTGTTCAATAATCGTCCGACCTGACAAATTGCAATCGAAGATTATCCCAAAATTACCCTTGTTGCAGGTTTATCGGTGGCGTTGGTTCTCGATCTTATTTCCGGCAAATGCACCCAATTAAAATGGCCCAATGATATTTATTTCTCAGGAAAAAAAATTGCCGGAATATTAACTGAATCATCCCCTTGGAATAGTTCACATCAGGAAAGGTATGCCGTGGTAGGGATTGGCATAAATGTCAATAACGGTCAGGGAGATTTCCCTCCCGAACTTAGAAAAACCGTCACCTCATTGTTTATTGAAACAGGTTTCGAGTTTGCCCGTGATCAACTTTTTCATGCCATTAGTTCAGAATTGCTACAGCAACTTCAAATTTTTAGTGTTGATGGATTTCAATCGCTGCTTAGTCAATGGCGGGAAAAAGATTATCTCTTCGGCAAAAAAATGGAATGTGTCAATACTCAAGGAAAAAAGGTGCAAGGTATCGCTGAGGGACCGGATGACCAGGGGCAGCTTCACGTACGGGATGACTCCGGCCGGCTGCACGAGGTTCTTTCGGGTGATGTCCGTCTGGCTACCAGTTAAAGGAAATCCGCCAAAAAACCATTCCGGTTGTTTTGGCGGACTATTAAATTTAAAACCTTTCATGAGAATCTAATTATCCCCGGTAGGCGGGAAAGAACAGAATATTTTCTTGTTTTTTCCAAGAAAATATTCTGTAAGATACTAATATCTATAATATTCCGGTTTGTATGGACCTTCTGTTGCAACGCCGATATACTTGGCTTGCTCCTTAGTCAGTTCGGTAAGATGTGCATTGATCTTTTTTAGATGAAGACGAGCTACCATTTCATCAAGAGATTTTGGTAGAAAATAAACCTTTTTCTCATATTTTTCAGAATGCATCCATAGTTCGATCTGGGCGAGCACCTGATTGGTGAAAGAATTGCTCATAACAAAACTAGGATGCCCTGTGGCGCAACCTAAATTGACCAATCGTCCTTCGGCCAAGACAATAATTTTCTTGCCATCGGGAAAAATCACGTGGTCGACCTGTGGCTTGATATTCTCCCATTCGAGGTCTCTGATACCAGCTATATCGATTTCAGAATCAAAATGTCCGATGTTGCAAACGATAGCCTCATTCGGCATCTGTTCCATATGCTTGCGGGTTATAACTTTAAGGTTGCCGGTGCAGGTGACAAAAATATTGCCTATGGATGCTACCTCATCCATGGTTACAACCCTATATCCTTCCATGGCAGCCTGAAGAGCACAAATAGGATCAATTTCAGTAATATAAACAGTCGCTCCCATACCCCTCAATGCCTGAGCGCAACCTTTGCCCACGTCGCCATAACCGACAACAACTGCATTTTTGCCGGCTATCATGACATCGGTACCACGCTTTATTCCGTCAATGAGTGATTCCCGGCAGCCATAGAGGTTATCGAATTTTGATTTGGTGACGGAATCATTGACATTGATTGCGGGACAGCCGAGTTTCCCTTCGTTTGCCATTTCATTGAGTCTATGTACTCCGGTAGTTGTTTCTTCGCTGATGCCACGGATGTTGGCGAATTCCTTGGTATATTTCTGATGGAGCACCAATGTAAGATCACCCCCGTCATCAAGAACCATATTAGGATACCAGCCATCGGGACCGAAAATCGTCTGGTCAATACACCACCAGAATTCTTCCTCTGTCTCACCCTTCCAGGCGAAAGTGGGTATACCGGCTGCGGCCATGGCGGCAGCAGCGTGATCCTGGGTAGAAAAGATATTGCAGCTGGACCAGCGAACCTCAGCACCAAGAGCGACAAGAGTTTCCATCAGCACGGCTGTTTGTATGGTCATATGCAGGCAGCCGGCAATCCGAGCACCTTTCAAAGGAGTTTTACCGCGATATTCCTCACGAAGAGCCATTAGGCCCGGCATCTCCGTTTCAGCAATAGCAACCTCTTTGCGCCCCCAGTCTGCAAGGCTCATATCCGCAACTTTATAGTCTTTAAATGTTTCAGTCATCACAATATCCATTTATGCATTCATTTTCATAATCGTTCAACAGCCTGTTTCCGGCATTGAGTCAGCGGATTTTGGCGGCATCCCGGAGAATGTCGGCCTTATCGGTCTTTTCCCAGGTGAAGTCATCGAGTTCCCGGCCAAAATGACCATAGGCGGCAGTCTGTAGATATATTGGTCTCAACAGGTCGAGTTGTTGCACGATGGCTTTCGGTCTCAGGTCAAAATATTCCATAATGAGTTGCTTTATCCCGGTATCGGAAATTTTTCCAGTACCGAAGCTGTTGACATTTATTGAGACCGGCTGGGAAATTCCAATGGCATAAGCGACCTGAACCTCAAACTCATCCGCAATACCTGCCGCGACAATATTTTTAGCAACATAACGGCCGTAATAGGAGCTGGAGCGATCAACCTTGGAAGGATCCTTGCCGGAAAAGGCACCACCACCATGTGAACCTTTGCCGCCATAAGTATCTACGATGATTTTACGACCGGTAACACCGCAATCGCCTACAGGACCACCGATGACGAAACGACCGGTTGGATTAATAAAAAAATTTGTTTTTGCATCAATCATATGAGCTGGAAGAGTAGGTTTAATGATCTCCTCCATAACTCCTTCCTTCAGATCTTCATAGCTAACGGTCGTATCATGCTGCGTGGAAAGAACCACCGCCTCGATCCTTTGCGGTACATTATTTTTGTATTGTATAGTTACCTGGCTTTTTGCATCGGGTCTGAGCCAGGGCAGAATCCTGGCTTTACGCACTTCTGATTGCCGCTTGGTAAGTAAATGCGCATAAGTAATGGGCATGGGCATAAGAACCTCAGTATCGCGGCAGGCATAACCAAACATCAACCCCTGGTCACCAGCTCCCTGATCAAGATCGAGACCGGAACCTTCATTAACACCTTGGGCAATATCGGGCGATTGTTTGTCGATGGAAGTCAATACTGCACAAGATTGCCAGTCAAAACCCATATCCGACGAATTATAACCAATTTCCTTGATGGTCTGCCGCACAACTTCAGGCATATCTACCCAGGCGGTAGTGGTAATTTCTCCAGCAATAACGGCCATACCAGTGGTAACCATGGTCTCACAAGCGACCCTTGCCCGAGGGTCTTGGTCGAGAATTGAATCAAGAATGGCATCCGAAATTTGATCGGCTACCTTGTCAGGATGGCCTTCGGATACTGATTCAGAAGTAAATAGATAATCTGACATATAAACTCCTAATGGAATAATTGAAACAATTGCCGTTAAACACTCCACGGCAAAAAAATCTACTAATATACATAATATTGCAAAAAATGCGGAAAAAAGAGCAGGTAGGTCGAAAAAAATTATCAATTTTTGATAAACTCGTAAAAACCTCAAATTTGAGATGGCTAAGTAAAAAACTTCATATGCGAGGCGCGAAAATATTCTATTATTTCGGCGTACTAAAGTAAGTCGTAATGATAGAAATTTTACAGCAATGAAGCAGATGAAGAGGTTTTACGACGCCATCAATTTTTGGCTTATCCCGATGCTGAACAGCTACATTCAAACCATATTAGCAGCATAAAAACAGGAAGCAAATCAAATTCTTTCCAATACCCTTCACGAGGGGATAATTTTTAGTGCCGGTGTGAAGCGGCATAAGCATATTTCCGATCATTGACGGGTGTCAGCAAGAATCCTAGAGGTTATCTCTAAAATACTAACACCACCATGTCAACTGAATAGTTGTCGGAACTGATGGTTCTTGCCTCGTTTAAAAAAAATGATTACCCTGCACAATCGAAATATGCCTGGGCTACGACAAAATTCGGGCAAACATTGGAACACTATATCAATAAGGGGATTTAGACGGATGTCTATTGAGGTAGCAAAGGAAGTTTTTAGAATAGAAGAACAGGGACTGGCGGCAGTACGAGAGCGAATTGGTGAGGAATTCGTGCAGGCGATAGACTCCGTTTTGTCGAGCCCTGGCCGTCTGGTCATCACCGGTATCGGAAAATCAGGTATTGTAGGACAGAAAATATCGGCGACGTTAAATAGTACTGGAACGCCATCATTTTTCCTTCATCCTGTTGAGGCTATGCATGGCGATCTTGGCATGGTAATGGTTGGAGATGTTATTTTAGCTATATCATATTCGGGAGAGACCGCCGAGTTGAACCGACTCCTGGTCAGCTTAAAAGAACGAGGCAATAAAATTATCGCCATGACCGGAGGAAGCATTTCTTCTCTGGCCGGTGCAGCTGATATAGTCTTAAACATCAGAGTACCAAAAGAAGCCTGCCCATTGGGGCTTGCGCCAACAGCGAGCACTACCGCTACGTTGGCAATGGGAGATGCTCTCTCCGTTGCCCTGCTCAATCGAAAAAAATTTCAACCGGAGGACTTTAGATTGAATCATCCCGGTGGCAGTCTCGGGCAGCGTTTGAAGGTAAAAGTCACCGAAGTCATGCTCTCAGGTTCCGACATCCCTTTTGTTTCACCGGAGGATTCCGCCGCAGACGCAATTCGGGTGCTCAATGAAAAAAATAATGGCGCAGTTCTGGTTATTGGACCAAAGATATGCTTCTGGGGATCGTCACTGATGGTGATGTTCGTCGGGCTGTTGTCAATTTAAATGATTTTTCTGTCCTTACTGCCGAGCAGTTGATGACAAAGAATCCCATTTGCATTCATGGAGATCGACTGGCGGCAGATGCATTGAGTATTATGCAAAAGCATGAAATTACCGCATTGCCTATTATTGATGATACCAGCAAACTTCTTGGTCTACTCCATCTGCATAATTTACTTGGAAAAGGTGAGTTCCGCTTTCTTGTTTAAGGGGAAGCACCTCAAACCGTCTACAGTGTTGCAAAAGCATATTCAGCAACCTCGGCTGGTGAGAATGCAGATTAATTTTCGGAAACGAGACTCCATTCGCCCGTATTTTTGTTATAGGCATAATACATGACCAAAGTGAGTGGACGGCCTCCGCTTGTTTCCGTGCATTGCAATTTAAATACAAATGCCGTTTCGTTTTCTTTTGCACTACTGATTACTGGATTGCTGAGCTTTTCAGGGATAGCCGCCGGATAGTTGGCAATAAATAGTGATTGATAATTGTCTTTCAGATATTCCTCTCTTTTCAAGAGAAATATTTTCTGATCAAGGGAACTCATGGCTTTGCTGCTTTCTGAAGTGGTATCGACAAATTCCTGTTCGGCTTTGAAAGGACTCTTTGCAATATTGTTGATGATTTGTTGATAAATCTGTCTTGTCTTTACCAGATCATTCTTTTCAAGAAGAGCTTGTATACTTTGACGATCTCGAATTATCGAAGCCTGGAGAATAATCCTGGCTAATTTACGGATATTCAGGTTGGAGACTGTTTCGCCGGAAAGATTCCTGTCGCCGACCAATAATTTACTGGCTTTTCCATATTCTTCAATTGCTTCATCCCAGGACGCAGAGGCGAAAGCTTTGTTCCCATTGTTAATAGCCGTATAAAGCTCTGCCCGTTTTATGTTATTCCGAATTGCATCAATCGATTCCGGTGATAGATCTGATTTCTGTCCCCTGGTAAGCGCAAGGTTATAAGAGGCAATGGCCTTGATCCAGTCGGACCCGGTAAAAGATTGGTCGCCCTGCTCTTTCAGATTTGCAAATTGGCTCATCTGGAGTGCATCCTGAAGTTGAATAGAATATCGCTCACGATCTGATTCCGGAAGAGAAACCAGGATTTTCTGGGCTCGTAAGAGCTTTTCTATGGCATCATCCCATTGGTTGTTCTGCATTGAAACCTGGGCCGGCTCGTAAGACATTTTGAACTTGGCTAGCAGATGTTTATGTCGAATATCCTCAAGCTTCGCGGATTGAAGATATTTGCCGATCCCGGTTTGAGAGAGGATGGTTTGATATAGTTGCTGCGCCGGTTGCCATTTCTCCTCTTGGTAGAGCTTGTTGGCTTCGTTAAGATTCTGTTTTATTGACAAAATTTCTTTTGCCTCATTTTGGGGGATGTATTGGCCTTCAACGAGTACATTACCTGCTAGACCCTGGGAAAGTTTCTCTGATTGCCGGATCTCTGCAATGGCCTTCTTGAGTTGATGGGTCTTGTCCTGGTGAATGATTTTTATCTCGCCAACCAGTTGCAACGCTTGGTCGCACGAACGTTTTGCGGCACCGAATTGATCCTTTTTAAGGAATGCCGAACACTGTGTATAGGCTGCCTCGGCTTCGCTCAGCTTATTCGTAAATGAATACCAAAAATAGCCGCAAACCCCCATGCCAATGGCAATAAAACCAATGAACATAGAGAGATACTTTACGTTCTTCTTGGGGCTGCTGGTTGAAAGGAACTCATTGGCAGCCCGAAATTTCGCAGCCTTCACCTCTTCGGCGATTTTCATGGTGGCGCGATTAACAGATCTGGAGGGAATAGCATCGGAATTCGCGGTTGTACTTGAGGCAGAGTCGGTATTGAGATCCGAAGCAATCTTTGGAGAGAGATCATTTAAAAGCGCCAGGGACTGTTTGACCCGTTGAATAGTGGCGTCGATTGTCGGAAAATCCTTTACAATCAAGGCAACCTGCCGGTATTTCTCGAGGGCTGGTTGGGACCGACCTGAATTCTCCAATCTTTCAGCTTCATGAAAGAATTTTTCAGCTTGTTGAATTTTTTCCCTGGCGTTTTGGCATAGTTGCGTGAGTTCTTCAGAAGAATGGCCGATGATCTCAGCTTCCTCCAGAAGAGAGTAATATTTCTTTTGCTGTTTTAATTTTTGAAATAATTCAAGATCAATACCAGTGGAAGAGTCTACCTCGGGAAAAGATGTGTCCAGAATAATGTCTTCATCGTCTTCTTGTTCCAGACTCAGAACATTGAGGCCGATCTCTAAATTCGTGTCCTCAAGAATATCAACATCCTCGACATGGTCGGAGAAAGAGGTTTTTGGATGTTTCTCAATTTCCCAGGTAATGTCTGCCAGTGGAAACTTTTCGGCATTCGCCAGGTACCATTCAGTCGCATCTTCATTAAATGCGTTCGTTGTTGAATAGATTTCCCCATTAATCATTCGTCCAATATGGACGATAAGAGCTGACAGAGATTGTTGCTTTTCCCAATAGTCACCAAGACATATTGCGGCAGGATCAAAATCCGGGTGGAATAAATCGCTTTTCGGCTTGCAACTCGGAGGGAAATGTGGAAAACCAAAAGGAATGGCTAGTTCCACCTTGTGATCGGTCGATTCAACAATCCTTCCATCATCGGTTTTACACATACCGATGAGCGTATAGGTGATTTCGTACTGATCAGGGGGATCTCCCTTTATGGGAGTAACTGAAATCACTGGATGAGAAGTGAAATCTTCCCTTACCGTCCTATATATTTCGTCTAACTGATTGGCTGAAGCCGACATGTATATGTATTGTAATAGTTATTAAATTGATTGCCATTTTTGTCAGTATATCAGCTTATTTCGGCAACACCAAAAAAAAGTTCGACAGGGGAAAAATTTGCCCTGGAAAGAGCCTTTTTTTTGACGTCTGGCCGGCAATTGCCTAACCCCGGTAAATGGGAAGCAAGCCTGGACTCTTTTCAGTACCCGTGCTTTGCGGGTATAAGGGTATAAGTACCTTCACGAAATTCTTTCCCCAAAAGCCGGGAAAAAACATCTAAGGTACTAAACATTTTAAGTTTTGCATGTGTTAATGAAAAATTTCAATGCAGTTTTCACCATTATTAAAGAGAAAAATTGTCCTTTATACAAGGTGGATGAACGATTATATCTCTCAGACAAGACTCTATCCTGTCCGAAAGGAAAGGAGATGTGTCTCATCCTTGTTCGCGATCTGACCGAACTATTGTTTAAATTTTTACAACAGCAACCATTTGAGCCAGGAAGCTATGCTGACACTATCTTCAACTGCAGCGGTTGTACCGGTTTAATTAAATTCTCCCTGGTACAACCCGATGCATCTAATAATGTTCTAATTGACGATATTGGCGGAGGTGCTGCCGCTCAGATAGACTCCGCTATCCTGAAAATGTATGGAAAGATCGTCGATTGCCCACTGCTGCGGGCTATTCCACCGGATCAAGTAAAGACTATGCTTGGGCATTTCCGCGAGATCGTGCTCGAAGAGGGGACAATACTCATTCGCAAAGGAGAAAAAAATCTTAATTTGTATGTTGTTTTCGATGGGGAACTCGTCGTGGAGAGCGGCGGAGTTCAGCTGGCAACTCTTGCGGAGGGAGAAATATGTGGAGAAATGAGTTACTTAGGGGCTGACGTTGCCGTTTCGACTGTAAAAGCAATAAAGAAGACGCAGGTGCTGGCAATGCCGGGGGATGTTTTTGGCAGCCTGCTGGGAGACGATCAGACTGTTCAATCTTTTATGGCACAACTCTTGGCAGGAAGATTGACGAAAACAAATGCAGCGCGAGCACGGGATTTTGAATCCTGCATGAGTGGACGGATTGATGAAATTGTCCCCGCCGAACTGTTTCAAATTTTCCATATGCACCAGAAAACGGGAGTGCTTTCTCTGGAGCTGCCGGCAGGTAGAGCGAAAGTCGCTTTTCGGGAGGGATGTATTATTAACGCCAACTACTGCGAATTAGCCAATGAAGAGGCGATCTTTAGGATTCTGACGGAAAAAAAAGGGTTCTATCGTTTCACATCGGGTCTGTCACCTAAAGAGATGAAAGCTGCGGAGATCGGAGATTTCATGATGTTGCTTATGGAAGGAGTTAAACGGGTTGATGAGGCAAAAGACCGTTAGTTGTGGACTGGTAACCGTTCACCAGCACCCCATCTTCGTCCGATCAGGCCACCTTACATAGCCAACTATAGTTCGGAGGCCTGCTCAAACGAACCTGGAGCAGTGGATGACGACGGTCAAGGATGGCCTAAGTGTCGCTGGTGCCAAGGATGGCACAGGAGCGACACGGTTACAGATCCGGGTTATGTGGTTTTTTAATGTGTACCGGTGAATGATTACGTGGATTGAAAGGGTGGCAGACTGAGGATCTCTCTAAAATTATTGACGTGATACGCAGCCTGCAGGGCTGAATTTTTAAAGGCTATCAGCGGAACACCACAGCTTTCGGCGTGTTGCTGATCAAGGATCGAATCGCCGATGAAAATAGCGTCTTTCGGCTCGCAATCGAAATAGGCGAGGATTTCAAGGAGTCCATCCGGCGCGGGTTTTGGACGCTTGGCCGTTGCCGCCGTCACTACTTTACCAAAATAAGCATCAAGTTGATACCTTTTGAGTAGCGGAATCATGGTATCCGTTCGGTTGGTTGAAATTGCCAGATGGTATTGTTTGCAGGTAATATCAAGAAATTCGATCAGATCCGCTTCCATCTCCATATATTGCAAAAAAGGTCCATAGTCGCAGGACTGCCTGAATGCATGCACTTCCGAGAGGGTCGGAGAGACATGATGACGGAAGATATGTTGCACAGAATCGGTTACGCTGTTCATGTGCACATAATCCTCCTCACTTGCACTCATCGGTTCCAGTTCAAAATGAGCGAGCAGATGATTGTAGTACATGCAATTGGCTTTCCTGGAGTTAAACATCACTCCGTCGCAATCGAAAACAATGAGTTTTAGCATGAGATAGTATTCAAAAGACGATGAAATAAAAAAATCCGTGGGTCAAAAAGGCGCAAATAGTTGCCGGCTCAGCCAGTCGATTGCAAAGAGTAATAATTCCTCGTCCTTCATCGCCCTGTTTTTATCGATTGTTTCAAGGGTGGTTGGATCAAGCTGGTCACTTTGCAACAGTTCCCTGAAACGATCTATATCGTAGAGCGACAGAACAAAAAGTTCGACCTGTTTAGCCGAGGGAATCAGGCCTTTTCGTATTGCGTCATGCTGAAGGATTTCTGCTACAGCGTCATTGAAACGGTTGTAAATTAATACTTCCTGTGCTTCGCTGTATTGCAGGGCGTTTTGGCTTACAGGTTCCTGAAATCCCTGACAGTGATCTTCTTTTATCAGGACAAAATATTCCTCTATGTTACCATTTTCCAGGCATCTGACAGCACGACCAAGAGGGTAGGTTCGGCAGGCTGCCGGGCGGTGCTGATAGACGGTGCAGCCATGATCGGCAACGAAGGCGCAGCTAGCCCTGCCGTCATCGACCATGGTCATATAAAATCTGGGAAATGGTTCCCCGGGCTCCTGTTCCATGATGATATAGCGGTCGAGCAGTTGGCCGGAAGTGAGACCGGTTGCAATTCTTAACCGCAGTGCATCATATGGGGTGAGAGCAAGTTCCAGCATACGGCAGCAGTCGGTAAAACACTTGACGCCTTTATGACAGGCGAAGGTAAAAGTGTCCTCCCCGGCGAGCCGGATAACGCGCTGTGGTAATGGCAAAACAGCCTGTTGATTCATCTTCCTCTCCTTGAGGCTTAAGCAGGTTTCTTCCATAAGGTAAGAAGGGGACTGGCTATGAAAATAGAGGAATATGTACCGACCACGATACCGGTCAACAAGGCAAAGGCAAAGTCATGAATAACCGCGCCACCCGCAACATATAAAGCAACCAACACGATAACGGTTGTTCCCGATGTGACGATGGTTCGGCTGAGAGTTTGATTGACACTGTCATTTATTACATCGGTAAGTGCGCTTTTCCCAGATTTCGGCAGATTTTCCCTGATTCTATCAAAAACGATGACTGAGTCGTTGAGGGAGTAGCCGGCTAAGGTGAGCAATGCAGTAACTATGAGTAGGGTGATTTCTACGTTCATCAGCCAACACAGACCCAGGATGACCATGACATCATGGAAGGTAGCCGCTGCCCCTGCAAGTCCGAAGCGAATGTCAAAGCGGAAGGCCAGATAGATAATAACACCACCAAGGGAAATGATAATAGCCTCAATAGCTTTATCCCGAAGAACAGAACTCACCGAGGAGCCGATTTCCGACTGACTTTCCAGATTGAATTGTTTCTCGGGTAGCTCGGTGGAAAGGATGCTGCTGACCTTGTCACCAAGGCTGGCAACCACGGCTTCCGATTTTTTAATTTTTACGATCAGCCGGTGTTCATTCGCAACTTTCTGCAGGTTGACATCCTTCATGTCGTTTTTACTAAACGCCTTCCTTACTTCAGCCATGCTGAAATCCTGATTCGCTTGGTACTGAAGGAGCGAGCCACCTGAAAAATCGACACCCAAATTGGCGTGGCCGCGGGCTATCTGAACAAGTGCAACAAAGCCGATAATGACCATGACAGCAGAAATGGTATAGGTGATATGCCTTACTTTCATGAAATCGAATTTTGGGCGTTTAGTAAACTGCAGGTAATTAAACCGCTTCATCGGTCGTATTGAGTTTATGATGTCAAACATGAGCCGGGAATAAAAGAGAGCGGCAAAGAGATTGAAAATAATGCCTAGCGACAGGGTGATGGCAAACCCTTTGATTGGGCCGGTACCAAACATAAAAAGGGCCATTGCGGTTATCAGGGTTGTTACCTGGGAGTCGACGATGGTAAGGAAAGCCTTGCTATACCCACCATCAATACTCGACCTGACTGATTTCCCCAAAGCATACTCTTCACGCATTCTCTCAAAAATAAGGACATTGGCGTCCACCGCCATGCCGACAGATAAAATAATACCTGCAATTCCCGGCAGAGTAAGGGTGGCGTTGAGAATAGCCAGACCGGCGAAGAGCAGGAGAATATTGAGTATTAATGCCGAGTTGGCGATAAGGCCGGAGAGGCGGTAGTAGATCAGCATAAAACCGACAACCATAATGGCTCCGAAAATACCGGACCAGAGTCCCTTATGGATCGAATCCTGACCAAGAGATGCCCCTACAGTCATATTTTGAATTATGTCTACAGGTGCAGGCAAGGCACCCACTCGAAGTACAATGGCGAGATCAGCCGCCTCTTCGTGAGTAAAACTGCCACTGATTTGAGCAGAACCTCCCAGGATACGTTCCCGGATAACCGGAGCTGAGCGAACGACATTGTCCAGAACAATAGCCATACGTCTGCCGACATTTTTTTCGGTTAGATGCGCAAATACCTTGCCACCTCTGCCGGTCATTTCCAGACTTACGTAAGGTTCGTTGAAATTGCCGCCGATTCGGACCTGGGCATCCTTGACCATATCCCCGGTCATAAGGATTTTGTTCTCAAGAAGTATGGGGATTTGCTCTATCGTCTTGGTTTGGGGATCGACCCGTTTTTCAAAGTACAAAGAGGTGTTGTCCGGAAGGCTACTTTGAAGGACACGATTGAGTTTACTCATGCTTTCACCTTCTTTCCACTGGTTTGAGGCTTCAGCCTGGGCAACGAGCTGCTGAAGGTTCAGACCGGGGGCGTCGGCAACGAGTTTGAATTCCAGCTGGGCGGTATCGCCAAGAAGCTTCAATGCTCGTTTAGGATCTTTAACGCCGGGTAGCTGAATGACGATCTCATCCTCACCCTGACGGATGATAACCGGCTCCGCGACTCCGAACTGATCAATCCGGTTACGAAGAATTTCCAGTGATTGATCTACGGCATGGTTCTTTATGTATTGTTTTTTTTCATCCTTCAAGGTCAGGAAGATGCGGGGGAAACTACCTTCTTTTGCTTCGATTTTTGCATTAATATCAGGAAAATCCTCACTGATAAGCTTTTTCACCTTTTCAACGGCATTGGTATTCGGCAAAGTAAAGATAACGGAATCGGGAGAAGGCGAGGAGCTTCTAACCGCACTTATGGATTGTTCGGAGAGGGTATCCTTGAGATCATTGGCAGCAAATTCCAAGGAATTTTGTTCAGCTTTAGGGAGATTAACTTTTAATACGAGATGCATTCCGCCCTGGAGGTCAAGACCAAGCCGCAATCCTTCGGGTGCCAAATAGGTTTTCCACCATGCCGGCGTTCCTTTGTAAAAAGAAGGAACAACGGTAACAATTGAGAGGAGGATAACTGATATAAGAAAAACAATTTTTAGTTTGAGTGCTGTATTCATTGAATATCCTTGAGGTTTTCTATAGATAGAAGCTCGTTCGTGTGCTGCCTGATATGTAGATGCTAAACCTTGCGATTATACTCCAATGCCTGAATCTTGCAAGGTTCTGTGTACGATAATTGGTACCGCGGCGAGTGTTTTTACGGTTTTTTTGCTTTTTCCTTTGAAGGCGCTCTGCCAGTTACTTTTAAAGCGAAGCATAACAGTGCAATTTGTGAAGGAGGAATATACGGGGCAGGATAAATTTATTCTAATCGTTAATTACCTGTATTGTCGTCGTCGGCAAATTAACGTGAGGCGATAGGTGCAAAGCGACAATCTCAGCGACAAACATCCACTATCAAACATAATGTGCTGAAATAAATGAAATATTCTTTCAGGAAAAATTAACCGTGTCATTTTGGGCAGATAAAAAGTTCCTTGCGATAATCCTGGCCAGAAAGTAAATTTCCTGTTTCGATCAATGTACCTGCTGCCTGGAGTGCTGTCTATCAATTATGATGGCGTCGTAAAAACTCTTCACCTTCTTCGTTGCAGCAAATTTTCAATCATTTCCAAGTACCTCTTGTACGTCGAAATGATAGAAAATTTGCGCGCCTCGGATATGAAGTTTTTTACTTAGCCATCGCTGATTTTAGGTTTTTACGAGATTATCAATTATGATAATCTCGTAAAAAGTCACTTTGTGAGTAGGGATGGACTCTGGAAAAAGTTCGATATACGAGGCGTAGTGTCTGAAACGGCAATTAGGTAGTACATATGGTACAGCTAATTGCCGTTTCAGACCTACAACGAAGTAGATCGGGCTTTTTACGAGTCCATCAATTATGCAGTGGTACCTTGAAATATAGTCTTTTAAAATTTTAGCGGAGAGGGAAAAGGTGTACACCCAAATCTATATATTGCGATTTCCAAAAGATACCAGTGATCAACCCTTCATTTACCGGCTGGTTAAAGAATATGATATAGAGTTTAACATACTTAAAGCAGATATTCTTTTGCAGCGTGAGGGGCTGATGATCATTGAACTTAAAGGGAGCTGTAAAACGAACGTTAAAGCCGGACTCGACTATTTAAGAAACCTCGGAGTAAAAATTGAGCGATTGGCAGCAAGAATTCGCCGAGATGAAGAAAACTGCTTCCAGTGTGGTGCCTGCACCGGTGTCTGTCCTTCCGGCGCACTCTTCGTATTGCGCCCGGAAATGTCTATAGTTTTCGATGCCGAGAAGTGTACCGGATGCAGCCTTTGCGTTCCTATATGTCCGGTACGGGCGATGGAAGTTTCACTCGATGATAATTGGATTTTTTCAGAAAAATACATGGTGTAGCCCGAACAGATTCTGCAGTTCAGCTCAGAATCTTTCGAGTTGAACTGCAGGCCTAGTCGGCTTCTAATCGGTTTCTACCCAGAAAGGAGCAATTTTGTTTTAAATCGAGGAGCTCGATAAATTCAACCACAGTCATATGGTTAATATTTCTCTGGATTAACGGTGTTATCTTCAGCGTCTTTTTCACCGAAAATCGTCCAATCGGGAAGACCGAGTTTCGGGAACCATGCTGTTAATCGGGACTTGGGAGGATTTCCCGCCTCTATTTGAGCCAAAAGCTCCTTAGCTTTTACAGCTATATCCGATTCCGGGTATACGGCGAGCAAGTATTTCAGTCGAACTGTGGCTTGGTCATATTTTGCCGTACGTATATAATATTCGACAACACAATATTCATGATTGGCCAGGAACTCAGTCGCATCGGCAATCCTCGATTTTGCCTCTCCCGTGTATGGCGAATCCGGATAGGCTTTTAATAGTTGTTTGAACAACTCAATTGATTTGTTTGCTCCCGCGGTATCCCTGTCAATCCGGTCGATCTGCTTATAGTTGCACATTGCCTTCTGGAACATTACATAAGGCATACTCTCATTGGTGGGATGACGATTTTCAAATTCCTCATAAAGCAATAACGCTTCCGGATAGTGTTCGAGATAATAGTTGCAGTCCGCCGCCTTGAGTTCCGCAAGAATCGCTTCGGAGCTGAAGGGAAAACGATTGAGCAAATCTTGAAAGAATTCAATGGCAGTAAAATATTTGCCGACATTGTAGTCATCCATGCCCTTCGTCAATAAGTCCTTTGCCGGTAAATTCACATCTTCGGTTTTGACAATCTCATTGCCTTCCTCGTCTATTGATGTGAAATTAAAAGATTTTTTAATATCTGCGCAGCCACTCAAAGTGAGTAGCAAAACAAGGGTCAGGAGGATTGACAAGAGATTACAACGAGAGTAATTTTTCAACAGCTTCAAGATAGTCATGATGGAATTCAAGTTTTGGATTTTTTTAGGTTTTGTAGAAATCTTTCAGCCGCCAGGACAGCCACGGCACCTTCTCCGGCTGCATTGACGATTTGCCGGACTTCTTTACTGCAAATATCACCGGCAGCCATGATTCCGGGTATAACCGTTTCAGACTCTTTATTGATAGGAATAAAACCCCATTTATCCGCCTGCAGAAGCTTAAGTGGCAGTCCTGCATTGTTTGGCGTGACCCCTATGAGGATAAATACACCTTGGACGTCAAGGGTTGATGTTGTTCCATCTTTGGCAAGAAGCTTGAGGTATTCCACCTCTTTTTTACCCTCGATGGAGGTGACGATAGTGTTCCAGATATACTCAATCTTTTTGTTGGCAAAAGCAATTTCCTGAATAATTTTTGTAGCCCGGAGTTCGTCCCGCCGATGAATAACCGTCACCTTACTGGCGAATTTCGTCAGGTACTCGGCTTCCTGGATGGCTGTATTGCCTCCTCCGATCACGGCCACGTGCATATTTCGATAAAAAGGGGCGTCACATGTTCCGCAATAGGAAACTCCCTTGCCCCGGAGTTCTTTTTCTCCGGGTATTTTGAGAGTATTGGCTCTGGCGCCGTTACAAATAATCAGTGTATCGCAACTGACCTGCCCGCCGTCTTCAAGATGAAGAATTTTTTGTTTTCCGTCATTTGGGTCAACCTTTGTTACACAGGCCAATTCGATATTCAGGTCGAATCTTTTGGCATGCTGAGTCATTTTCTCCACAAGATCAAAACCTGTTAAGCCCTTCGGGAAAACCAGGGTAATTGTCGACCCAATCCGTGAGCAAAACCTGTCCGCCAGGTGCGCCTTTTTCAATGAGTACATGATCAAGCCGGGCCCGTGCTGCGTAGAGTCCGGCAGATCAACCCAGCCGGACCCCCGCCTAATATAACAAGTTCGTAGTGATCTTTCATTAATGTCGGTATCTACGAATATAACAAAAAGGCTGTTTTTCTTGCAAAATTATGACAGATCAACAAGAAAAACAGCCTAGTAAATCTTGCTTAATTGGCTTTGTCAATGAGAGCTACGAGCTGTGCTTTGCCAACTGAACCGGTTATCTGGTCGACAACTTGACCGCCTTTGAACAGTATAAGAGTCGGAATGGCCCGGATGCCGAACTTGCCGGGAGTGGCAGGATTGTCGTCAACATTCATTTTTGCAATGGTAACTTTGCCGTCGTATTCAACTGCAAGATCTTCAATCACAGGTCCGATAGCTTTACATGGTCCACACCACGGAGCCCAGAAGTCAACCAGGGTGGGTTGTTCTGATTTTATCACGGCATCAAACCCTGCATCGGTGAGTTGCTGGACTTTTTCACTTGCCATTATTTTCTCCTTTACCAATGAGATTTAATTTATATCTGAATGCATAGATGAGAAGGATCCCTGATCCAGGAACACACCTTCCGCTACTTTACCTTTTGCTCCAAGGGCTGACAAGTAGAAAAAAAGCATAAATCTTCATCAGCATTGTTAAACGTTTACGGGCGCAAGGTCATACGATCATTTTGTTATCCTTGGTGAACGATTACCAAAACCAAAAAACAGCAGCCCCGACAAACGAGATTTTTTTGAGTACTCTCGTGAAGGGAAAAAATACCACCAAATAATTTTTTCTGAAAAAATCGCAGTAGAATTTCTAAGATACCAGCCCCCGCAAAGCACGGGGACTCTCTTTAGTACCAGTGCTTTGCGGGTATTAATACCTTCACGAAAGTAGCGATAAAATACGAGTTTTACATTGCGCATCAATAAACAAAAATCAAGGGGGCGGAAAATTGGCAGAAAATCGTGGACCGTGCTATATTGATTTCCTATAAAAACCGCATAGTAAAGTGACTGACTATTTAGTCCAGCCTATCACTTCGCCAACACAAATGGTTTCGAATTATAAATTAAAGGAGTCTTCAAATGAAATATAGAACCTCAGCAAATCTTTTTGAGCAGGCGAAAAAATATATTCCAGGAGGAGTTAACAGTCCTGTCAGGGCCTGCCGGTCCGTGGGATGCGACCCTGTGTTTATTACCAAAGCAGATGGCGCAAATCTTACCGATGCAGACGGTAATGAATATATCGACTTTGTCTGTTCCTGGGGACCGATGATCATCGGGCATGCTCATCCTGATGTCATAAGACGCTGTACAGAAAACAGCTGCCTTCGGCACCAGTTTCGGAGCACCGACACCTGTGGAAATTGACTTGGCGGCCATGGTGGTCGAAGCTTTGCCGTCTGTTGAAAAGGTAAGATTTGTCAATTCGGGAACCGAAGCGACTATGAGTGCTGTACGACTTGCCAGAGGATATACAGGTAAAAAGGTCGTTGTCAAATTTGACGGCTGTTATCATGGCCATGCCGACTCGTTTCTGGTCAAAGCCGGTTCCGGTATTATCACCCTTGGTATTCCCGGCAGTCCCGGGGTGCCGGATGAAATCGTTAAAAACACGCTTTCGATCCCCTATAATGATGTGGACGTTCTTGAGAGGACCCTGCGTGATGGAAATCTGGACATTGCCTGTGTTATTGTTGAACCGGTTGCCGGAAATATGGGTTGTGTGCCGCCTAAACCTGGTTTTCTTGAAAAACTTGAGGGAACTTACCAGTGAACTTGGTATTGTCCTTATTTTTGATGAGGTTATTACCGGTTTCAGACTCGAGCTATGGCGGAGCGCAACAGTATTATGCTATTTCCCCGGATCTGACCTGCCTCGGGAAAATTATCGGCGGGGGACTGCCGGTTGGCGCCTATGGTGGAAAGTCGGATATTATGAATTGTGTCGCCCCTGATGGTCCTGTCTATCAGGCGGGAACACTTTCCGGTAATCCTCTCGCTATGGCGGCGGGAGATTGCACTCTGAAAATATTGCAAAAACCGGGTTTTTATGAGCAGCTTGAAGACAAAGCGGCAGGGTATGCCGAAAAGCTTGAAAGATATTGCCGTCTCCGTGGGGATTGACGTACAGCTTAATCGTGTTGGCAGCATGATGACCGGATTTTTTACCAAGGAACCTGTGACTGATTTTTTGTCGGCGATGAAAGCTGATGCCGTACAGATATGCACAACATTATCGGCAAATGCTGACTGGGGGAATCTATCTTGCCCCCTCACAATTTGAAACCGCCTTTATCTCAGCCGCTCAGACGGAAGAGGACCTTGTGAAGGCAATTAAAATGACTGAATGGTCATTCAAAAAATTACTGAAAAGTGAAAATTTATTGACTTTGGCATGGAGTCATGATACCAAACTCGTTTATATTGTAATGTGATGTCGTGTTAGAGAAAGTGGGTGAACAAAATGTCGGATTTAAGAAGGAATTTGTTCAATTGCTGGCCAATTATGGACATATTGGATTCACCTTTGTTGCCGCTATTGTTATCGGTATGGGAGGCGGCATTTATCTTGACCAAAAAGTTTTTGATGGGAGTACTTCTCCGTGGTTTACTTTTATCGGCTTGGCTTTTGGTATTGCTGCCGGTTATAAAACTTTGTTTGAGGTGATCTGGCGGGACAAGAAGGCCGAAGAAAGAAAGAAGGCAGAAGAAAAAAAGAACCGAAGAAGATAAAGACCACAAAGATTAGAGGGTTGTGTGACGGAAAATGTGTTGTCCCTGCAGAAAATGCAGGTAATGAGTTGGACCTTGCTGGCTGTAATGACTTTGGGTCGGCTGTATTGATTTCTTTGTGGTTTGCCTGGTCGGTGTTTGCCGGGGGAGTTATTTCGATTTGCAGCTTCTGGGTATCGAATAAAGATGTGATGCGGCTGATTGATTCAGTCTCTTCACTCTCATCGCCGGAAGACCGGAAGGCACAGGCTCAGCAAGGACAAAAAGGGTACTTGCTGAAATTCTGGTTGCGTATTGTACTTATAGGTGTTGTCCTGCTCTTGCTGATTAAAGGCAAAGCAGTCAATATCTTTGGCTTGATTTTAGGGTTGTCAACGGTAGTGTTCTCGATCATGTTCATTGTCTTTGGATTTGGTCAGGCACTATTTCTTCAGAGGGAGGAGGTAAAAGGGGTTATGGAACATCCGATACTATTTATTTCAATCATCCTTGAAAAACTGGGACTTCCTGTCCCGCACGGTCCTGTCGGGCATACATTTTTGGAGCAGATCTGTGCGCCCTACATGACGTATACCTGGCTGGTCATGGCGTTTCTTTTTCTGGTATCCAGATTGACTCTTGGAAATCTTGGAGATGATTCCCGGAAAGGGACAGAATTTCTGGGAACTGGTAATCGGTGGGATGGATGATTTTTTTGCCGATAATATGGGAAGAGAGATGGCGGATAAATTCTTTCCAATGATCGCAACCTTCGCCCTGTATATTGCCGTAGCCAACCTGATTGGACTTATCCCCGGTTTCATGTCTCCAACCTCAAGTCTTAACACCACTCTGGCATTGACGCTCATTGTCTGGTTCAGCCATCATGTCATTGGATTTCGTGAGCATGGTTTAAACTATTATAAGCATTTCATGGGCCCGATCTGGTGGCTTGTACCCTTGCTTTTGCCGATCGAGCTTATCAGTAACCTGGCACGGCTCATTTCACTGTCCATTCGTCTTTTTGGAAATATCATGGCCAAGGAAACTCTGCTGGCGATTCTGTTTATGCTGGCCGGAGGCTTTTTTGCACCGCTGCCGATTATGATCCTTGGTGTTCTCGTTTCCATTGTTCAGGCGATGGTTTTTGTACTCCTGACCGTGGTCTATTTTTCCCAGGCCACAAGAGCATGCACATTAACTAAGAACAATTAATCCTGGTGAGTTAATGCGAATCTGGAGAATATTTGTGGAATTTTGAGTTGTAAGCAGAAAAAAATAAAGAAGAAGGCCAAAAAACTAAACTTTTTAAGGAGAAAACAATGGAAGGAAATCTTCAATTAGCTTTGATTTGTGTAGGTGCTGCACTTTCAATCGGTCTTGCCGGTCTGGGAGCTGGTATTGGTATTGGTTCCGTTGGTAATGGTGCATGTCAGGGATTGGCAAGAAACCCTGAAGTACAACCCAAGTTGATGGTTTTCATGATTCTTGGTATGGCACTTGCCGAGTCTGTTGCTATTTATGGATTGGTTATTTCTCTGATTCTTTTGTATGCCAATCCCCTGCTGGGATAAGAAATTTTGAGAAAATAACGATTGTCAGATGATCGTAGAAACGGGCTGCAGAGTTTTCTGCAGCCCGTTTCTTGTTTTAGGTGAGCTTTTATTGAAGTATGGAGGGAATGCATGTGACAGTCGATTCCGATGAAGCATATTGTTATCCAACCGCGCAGGGGGAAAAACGAGAAACAATTCCGGAAAACGGTCTCCTGCTTGTCAATCCATCGGAGGCATTCGAATGCCTTCGACGACTAAAAAAGACTGCGGCGAGACCCGCTTTCTTTTTAACTCCGGATATGGTTGTGACCGGATGATCCGCGCTGTTTTGCGGCGGGACCTGCCATCGGCGCACCCATGGCGGCACTCACTTTAGAAAAACTGATTGCCCTTGGGGCCAAAAGAATTATCCTTTTTGGCTGGTGCGGGGCAATTTCCAAACCTTGAAGGTGGGAGATCTTCTTGTGCCCGCGGAGGCTCTCTCCGGTGAAGGCACTTCCAGGTATTATTCTCTCGGCAAGGGTGAGGTGGGCACCTGATGCCAAATTCTCAGCCAACAGATTGCAATGAAGCTTTTGCTGCATAACGGTTTTTCATGTTCATCAGGGGTTGTGTCTGGTCAACTGATGCTGTGTACCGGGAAGACAGGCGCATGCTTAAAAAGCTCTGTCTGGAGAAGGGAGTTGGCGCAGTTGATATGGAATTTTCAGCACTTTGTGCTGTTGCCACCTTTAGGAAAATTGAATTTGCTGCTGTGCTTACTGTTTCAGATGAACTTTGGGGCGACATCCTGGCGACCAGGTTTTTCCAAGAATTATTTATAGAACAAAAGCAGAGCAGCCTTGAAGCTGTTGCTTGATCATCTTGGAGGACTTTGGGGAAAAATAATGGCCTGTTTTCATCTTATCAGTCTTGGCTGTGCAAAAAATCTAGTCGATTCGGAGGTCATGCTTGGCTCGATGGTTTCTGCCGGTTGGGAACTGATGGAAAATGCCTGAAGACGCTGAACTCCTTATCCTCAATACCTGCGGCTTTATCCAGCCGGCTGTGGAAGAGGCAATATCGGAAATTTTCGAGCTGGTAAGGATTAAGGAACATTCACCTGAAAAAAAAATCGTGGTTGTTGGTTGCCTGGTACAACGTT
This sequence comes from uncultured delta proteobacterium, assembly GCA_963728385.1. GTDB lineage: Bacteria > Desulfobacterota > Desulfobulbia > Desulfobulbales > Desulfocapsaceae > Desulforhopalus_A. Next base: position 272,070 of record CAVSJK010000005.1, on the reverse strand, counting down.
ACAAAGAAAAATTATCGGAAGATCTCCCGGAAATAGACCTGTTTCTCGGTACCGAAGGAGCGGTGGATATTGCAGAATATGTTGACTCAATTGGAAAGATGGCAAATGCAGAACCGTGTTTTGCTTGCCGGACGAATACCTTATGTCCAGCGATACTCCCCGCATTATCTCAACACCTGAATTTCGGGCATGGTTGAAAATTACCGAAGGCTGTGACAATAGATGTTCCTATTGCATGATCCCAACTATTCGCGGCCGTCTGCGCAGCAGGACGCATTGATGATCTTGTCCGCGAAGCCATTAATCTACAGGAATATGGGGTAAAGGAACTCTCGCTGGTTGCCCAGGATAGTACCGCGTATGGAAATGATCTGGATAATAACCAGAATATCGTCCAACTGATGAAACAACTGTTGAACCGTACTTCAATACCATGGTTTCGGTTGCTTTATCTCTATCCAACTGGAGTAAGTGATGAATTATTGCACTTGATGGCGGACAATCCGCGAATAGTGCCATATCTTGACATTCCGATGCAACATGTCAGTGATAAAATTCTCCGCTGCCATGAACCGGCGCTATGGTTCAGAACAGCTTATTGCCACTATTGAATAGAATCCGGAGCTTCTTCCCGATATTGCTCTTCGTACTACTTTTCTTGTGGGATTTCCTGGAGAAACAGAAAATGATTTTTTGGAGATTGAAATATTTTTAAAAAATATGCACCTCGATCATGTCGGAGTATTTTCTTATGCCAATGAAGAGGGCTGCCCGTCGGAGACTTTTGCTCGACCAAGTGCCGGAGGAGGAAAAACTGAAAAGGCGAGATTATCTCCTTGATGTGCAGGCTGAGCTGTCTGCAACAATTCAGAAAAAATATATTGGCAGAGATCGAACCGGTTTTGGTCGAAGGACTGAGCGGGGAAACGGATTTGCTGCTTGAGGGGAGAACGCAGATATCAGGCGCCGGACGTTGATGGCTGTGTTTATATCAACGACGGCATTGCCACTCCCGGGGATATAGTTCAGGTATCAATCTCCGATACTCAGGTATATGATCTGATAGGTGGAATGTATAAGAAGGTTAGCAATCAGCTCATTTGCAGACAAGTTGCACGATGAGCTGCATTCACCACATGACGTTCATAAATCAAGCAACACCTATTACCCTGACTGGATTTTACTTGCCGGGTGTTGCTTGTATCGTCAGCTAAGCTCTGGCCGAATTATTTGCCGTTGTTTACTTTTTCCCTTAGTTCCTTTCCGACCTTAAAGAATGGCAGCCTTTTCGGTTTAACCTGAATCTTTTTCCCGGTTTTTGGATTCCTGCCTTCGTATGATTCATATTTCTTGATAACAAAGCTTCCAAAGCCTCGAATTTCGATGCTCTCCCCTTTTGCATAGCGCCTCAGTCATTGTCTCAATAACGGTATTGGTTATTGCAGCGGCTTCACGGTGAGGTACATTGATATCCTGTGCCAATGCCTCGATGAGTTCTGATTTATTCATACGTAACTCCTGTCTCCGGAAATCAAATTAAGGTTCTTTCTACACCTGGATTTGCGTAATGATGTCGGTAAAAATAGTAGATGAGGTCCACGTCATTGGTTGGAAATTTACAAGTAAAAACAAAAAAAATTCAAGTAGTTATGTGTAGAAATTACGTGTCTTGGATAAAGACTTTCTAACTAACTTATTAGATTTAATCAGCTATTTGGGGATTTGTAAAGAAAATTCTATAAAAAGATCTTATTTAATTCTGAAGGGTTAAGTTGTCTGTAGTCCCCAACGGCCATCCGGCCAAGAGGAAGTTTACCATAAGCCGTTCGCTTAAGGTGGAGGACAGGATTTCCTATGAAACCGAACATTTTTTTTACCTGTCGTTTTCTGCCTTCGTGAATTGTGATTTGCATGAGACAATTGTCTGCCCACTTTTTCCAGAATGGATACACTTCGGCAGGCGAAGTCATTTTTCCTTCCAGGAAGATGCCGCGTTCAAGAAGCGCAATTTTATCTTTTTGAGGACATCCCTTCACCAGTGCCTGGTAGGTCTTGTCGATTTTGTGACTGGGATGTTGGATTTTTTGGGCAAATTCACCGTCATTGGTGAGGATTCAAGGCGCCTTCGGTATCAAGGTCCAATCTGCCGACAGGAAAGAGACGGACATTGGCTCTTTTTGATAAGGGAGGTAACAATCGGTCTTCCCTGAGGATCGGAGAGGGTTGTAACATAGCCTTTCGGCTTATTGAGCAGGATAATAGACCAGCTTTTCCCTGTCCTCGATTGGCTTTCCATCAAAGGTAACTCTATTTTTCCCAGGAATCACGCGGACTGCCCATTTCTCTGGTTATCACACCATCAATGGCAATCCGGCCTGCGCCGATCAGTTCTTCGGCCTTGCGTCTGGAGGCGATGCCGCATTGGGCGATATACTTTTGTAATCGTATAGGGACGCTCATCGCCACTCGCCGGGAATAATTTTTGAAAATTTGCGGTCAACCAGAGATTTTGTTGCTTTGTCCACCTCAAGAATATCGGTATACCAGGGCTTCATGCGACAATCGATGGCGACGGGAGGATGAAGGCCTACATGAAAGCGGTTGACCGGAGGCAGTCTTGGCATGAATATCGGCAGCCGGTTCAAAACGGGTAAAAACAGACCAGAGAAATTCCTGCATGGAGGAAGTTGCTTCATCACAATTATCCACCAATATGATGACCGGCCACTCCTGTAGTTCATTAGGTTTCAGAAAGTTGCTTTGCCAGATCCGGATTTTCGCTGTAAGGACAACCTTGCACAACCAAGGTGCCGGGCAGGAATACTTTTGGCTTTATGCAACCAGAGGGAAGCGTTCCGGAAAAAGTTTTCGGCAACTCTCGTTTTTTTTCCTTGCCAAGGCCCATGAGCATGGCTTTGGAGCCTTTGTTGACCGAAGGTCCGGTATAATCGAGGGTATCCTGTGAAACATTGGCAAAGACAAAAAGATCCTGCTGCCATTGTACTCTCTCAAGTACATGGACCCAAAGTTTGTCCGAAATCGGTGATATCGATATCGCCATCGGTGACAATGAGAAATTTTGTCAGGGAAAGCTGTCCTTCTCCGAGCACACGAAGACCGCAGGCGAAGGCCTCCCTTGGGTATCTGTCGGCAACTTTTGCGGCGGCCAGGCAGTGAAAACCGGTTTCCCCAAAAGTTTTCAGCTCCTTTACCCCCTTCATTACCAAGGGAAAAAGAGGGGAGAGCAGCTCCTGAAGAAAATCGCCGATAAAAAAATCCTCCTGCCTGGGGCGGCCGACGACAGTGGCGGGATAGATGGCATTGTTTCGGTGGTACAGGTGACTCACCTGAAAAACGGGATAGTCATGTTCCAGTGAGTCATAGCCGTAATGATCGCCAAAAGGACCTTCCGGGTGGCGCAGATGGGGTGGTACCTGGCCTTTGACGGCAAATTCGGCGTTAGCCACCAATCGATGTCCGCCTAAAGGGTCCTTGGTCATCTGCAGTTTATCGCCTATGAGCAGGGAGGTGAGCATCAGCTCCGGCAGATCCTCGGGAAGCGGGGCTATAGCGGAAAGCATGAGAGCCGGAGGGCCGCCGATAAAAAGAGTCAACGGCAGTGGCCGGTTCTGTTTTTCCGCTTCATAGTAATGATATCCTCCGCCTTTGTGGATCTGCCAGTGGATCCCGGTTGTGACATCGTCATGTCTCTGGATTCGGTACATTCCGAGGTTGTGGCCTTTGCCGTCCGGATGTTCGGTATAGACCAGCGGCAAGGTGACAAAGGGACCGCCGTCACTATGCCAGGATGTCAGCATGGGCAGAGAACTGAGTTTTGCGGGCTGCTGACAATTTTCCAGTATCGGTCCGTTCTTTACCATTTTTAAACCTATTTTTAATCCATCGAGAAAAAGCCGACGGTTCTCCCATATTTTACCGATAGACAGCGGCATGACCGATTCGGCAAGTCGGACGATGTCGCGGACAAATTGCTGGGGCTTATTGCCAAAGGCAAGTTCCAGTCTTTTGTTGGTGCCAAAAAGATTGGTGGTAACAGGAAAATCCGACCCTTTGACCTTGGTAAAGAACAGGGCGGGGCCGCCTGCGGCGATAATGCGTCGATGTATTTCGGCGATTTCCAGGTAAGGATCGACTTCTTCTTCGATAATCAGCAGTTGGTTCTCTTTTTTAAGTACTTCCAGATAACTCCGAAGATCCTAGAGTTTCGTCATGCTCACGGCTTACTCCTTGTGATCGCAGTGATGAGGTGAATCACCAAGAAATATGCGATGATATTCGTTTTCGCTGAGATGTTTTCTTAACAGATCCATGAAATGATCGACAAATTGAATAATTTCCTGGCTACTGAGTCGCGAGGCAAAGAGTTGGGTAAAATCATCCTGTCCGCCAAGTTTGAGAAATGTAGCAAGCGATTGACGGTCAAGTTCCTCGGTCAGACCGAAGCATATTTTCGAAGGATCTGGTTTCATTGTTCGTCTCAAATGGGTTTGGGTGAAGATTATGCAGGATCTGAGATTATTTTCCAGTTAACTGAACGATTTCGGGGACCATCATATTCACAGAAAAAGATCTTTTGCCAGGTGCCGAGCTGGAGGCTGCCGTTGTCTATATGGATAGTCAGCGAACTGCCGGTCAGCAGGGCCATGAGATGAGAGGGTGAATTCCCTTCCATATGTCGATAGTTCAGGTCGCGGGGAACGATATGCTCCAGCCCTCTGATTATATCCCGGCAAACATCGGGGTCTGCGCCTTCATTGATGGTGAGTCCGGCAGTTGTATGTGGATTGAAAAGAAACAGTATTCCTGAAGAAACAGATTGACCCCTGATAATTTTTTCAAGCTCTGCGGTAATATCGACCAACTCCCTTTTAGCTCCAGTAGTGATTTTTAATTTGCCGCTGACCATATGTTCTCCTCCGGAATTGCCGTCCTGGTTCGACTTTGCATGATGTGTCTTCCGCTTCCTGCCGAGAAGCTGTAACATAAGTCATTACTTACTGAAAATTCAAGATAATACTCATTGTAAAAAATATAATTGTGTTACAGATAACGACTATAGGTTCTTTTTATCCGTTGGTCAATCTTTGCCCGGAACACCTCCGACGTAATTAGAGTGACAAGTCACATGTATCGGATTAATCGAAGTGACGTTTGAGTGGTAACCGTTCACCGGTACACTTCAAAAGACGGCATAACCCGGATCTGTAACCGTTCGTCCAGTGCTCCCGGTTCGTTCAAGCAGGCCTCCGAGCTATAGTTGGCTATGTGAAGAGGCCTGATCGGAGGAAAATGGGGTGCTGGTGAACGTTACTTTGAGTGCAGAGTATTAATTGCCTACAGTGATAGTGTTGTACCGAAAGATAACTCGGCATAACGAATGGTTATATAGCTTTTGTTCAGCTTTTCCATTTGCTGATGCGCCATGACCGGAGACTTGACATCGGTTCTTTTGCGAATACTATAATGGGATGTATGTACTGTAGATGGCGGCTTAGAAGAACAACACAATTTCAGAGGGATTGGGAGACAGTGGCAAGACAGGAAGAGCAGATAAGAAATATCTGGATGCTCAGCAGAGAGTACGGGAGTATCGCCGGTGCAGGAGGTGTGAAGGATGTTTCCTGTCAGTTGGCTGAAACTCTTGCCCGCTGGACAGGACGGTCGATTCATGTAGTGTTGCCGTTATACGGTTTTCTGGATGTGCAGGCACTGGGTTTTCAACCATTACAGGATCCATTATGTCCTGATCGGATACTGAAGCTGCAGATCGACATGCATGAGCCTGATAGTATCATCTATGAAGATGTCTGTTTTTTTTATCAAAGAATCAACAGGGTGCATATTTATCTGATTGATGCCAAGCGATACCGTGAAAAATCGGATGTGTACACGTATACCGAGGAGGATGAGAACAAATTGTCCTGGCAGAAAAAATCGATGGGGCATCATGATTATTTCGCCATGAATCTTCTGCATCAGAAAGCAGCGCTTGAATTGATGATCTGTCTGGATGAAAAACCCGATGTGATACACTGCCATGATGGACATACGGCAATACTATCTGCATTGATACGTGAAAATCCCGGATACCGTAGTTACTTTAGGGGAACGAGCTGTCTGGTCACCATTCATAATGCCGGCATTGGTTATCATCAGGAAATTACGGATATCCCCTATGCCAGGTCAATTACCGGCTTGGCAAAACATGTGATAGACGATAATCAGCTCGATCATAAGTTTGATCCGTTTTTAGTGGCCGGCCGTTATGCGGTTATTAATACAGTCAGTGAAAACTATGCAAGGGAACTGCAGGAGACGGAGAGCGATGCCCTGACCGGGTGGCTGGGGCATGAGTTGAAAAAAAGAAACATTGTCATGGAAGGGGTAACCAACGGCATTGTCCCGAATTTTTTCTCTTCCTCGGTTATAGCCGGAGGTGACCCTGCCATGTTGTTTGATCCCGGTAGAAGTGATGACACTCTTTCGGGGAAAAAACGTTGTAAGTCCTTGCTGCTCTCACAGATAGAGGCAGATATGGAATTGGAAGAAGTGCAGCGCTTCGGCACCTTGAAAAATGAAGTGGATCAGCCTCTTTTTACCTTTGTCGGCCGTCTCAGTGAGCAGAAGGGCGTTGATGTTTTGATCGAGGTGCTTGAGGTATTGCTGGAAAAAGAAGCAAATCTTCAGATGCTTGTTCTCGGCAATGGCAATGACGACTTCGAATTACGACTGATTGATCTCTGTGAAATTGAACCGATACGCGGGAGAATGTGTTATCTGAAAGGCTTCAATCCGGCCTTGGCAAATAGGATCTTCGCTGCGGGCGATTTTTATATTGTCCCTTCCAGATACGAACCTTGCGGCCTGACCGATTTTATCGCACAGCTCTATGGTAATATCCCTGTTGTCCATTACATAGGAGGCTTAGTGAAAGTAAAGGATGGAGTAACAGGATTAACCTATCAAAATGATTCTCCCGACGACCTGCTGGTGGCCCTGCAAAGAGCCTTGGTGTTGTATGACGACAAACAACTGAAACGCAGGATACAGCAACAGGCGGTTGAGGAGATCCGACGAAATTATACCTGGACCACGGTTATGAAAAAATATCTGGAGTTGTACCGGAAGGCCAGGAAATCCCAGATTTGCCAATGAAAAAAAGAAAAGACATTTCATCTGCATAACGAAATAGATATTAGGTTCGGTCGGCTGATACAGGATAATCTGAGGATAGTCTGGCTGGAAATAAGGAAATCATCACTGTCCGTACGGATGAGGTGATAGAAATGATTACAGGAGATGACTATGACAGTAAAAATAGGTATTAATGGTTTCGGTCGGATTGGCAGAAATATGTTCAGAGCTATAAGTAAAGATGCCGCTTTTTCTGACGTGGCCGTTATAGCTATTAACGATCTGACCGACAATGCAACCCTGGCCCACCTCTTGAAATATGATTCCGTTATGGGAACCTATGACAAGGATGTTCAAGGCACCGAAAGAGGCATCGTTGTCGATGGCCGGGAAATTGCGGTTTCCAGCCATCGCAATCCCGCCGATATTCCCTGGGGTGACCTGGGGGTTGAATATGTAGCGGAATGCACCGGGATTTTTCGGGATAGCGAATCCGCCCAGGGCCATCTTGATGGCGGTGCCGGAAAGGTAATTATTTCGGCCCCGGCGAAGGGAAGTGTGAAAACCTTTGTCATGGGAGTAAACGAGGATGAATATGATGCGACGATGCATCATGTGGTTTCCAATGCCTCCTGTACAACCAACTGCCTGGCTCCCTTTGCCAAGGTTATCCTGGATAAATTCGGTATAAAACGGGGACTTATGACCACAATTCATGCGTATACCGGAGACCAGAGATTACTTGATTTTCCCCACTCGGATCTCCGTCGGGCAAGAGCCGCGGCACTCTCCATGATCCCGACCAAAACAGGAGCTGCCGCGGCAGTTTCCCTGGTTATACCCGAGTTGAAGGGAAAATTCGACGGGCTTGCCATCCGGGTGCCGACCCCGACTGTTTCTCTAGTTGATGTGGTTATGGAAGTCGAGAAAGAAACCACTGTAGACGAGGTGAATCAGGCCCTGAAGGAGTCAACGAGCAGATATCTTGGGTATACCGATCTACCGCTTGTTTCGATAGATTTCAAAGGAGATCCCCACTCTTCGGTAATCGATGCACAATCCACCAAGGTTATTGGAAAAACAGTAAAAGTAATGAGCTGGTACGATAACGAATGGGGGTATTCGAACAGAATGCTCGATCTCATTTTGCATATGGACGCCAACAAGGCAATCTGATACAACACTTCAATTCGTTTTGCAAAAAGCGCCTTTGGAGTTTTCTTCAAAAGGCGCTTTTTTTATCTCTTGGCTTGGAAGAAGAGTAGGATCCGACTATCAAGAAAGACAATCGTTATCAATATCGGCATGGGTAAGAATCGGATATGGAAAAGATAATAAATGGTGCGACAATCGAGTCTGACGCGCTCAGAGCCAATTTACTGGAGACCGCGGGACTCGTTGTCATTGATCCTGAACTCCTTGTTTTGCTTGAGGTTGTCAGCCAGTACAAGGGGTTGCATTCAACACTTGAAAAATTACTCTACGAAGTTTGCCATCCCTTTCGGAATTGGAAAATAATTCTGCCGCAATTGCGAAGTTTCGTCCTGAAAAATTTCAATCATTATAGAACTCATGACAAGGGCCCCGAAGCTTTTCGCCTTTTTTCCCGTCTCTTCATGGAGGCTCTTCAGGATACCAAGCGGGATCCCGCGCTTCTTTCCCAGGCTGTTGGGGCCAAGATGGTCTGGCTCGATCGGCTGGTTAATAGTTTAACCGTTGAAGAACTCTATCGGTTCGAGCCGGAGTTGAATGTGGTCTTTGAACGGCTTACGGCATTAGATAAAAATGATCGGCCTATCATGATTCAGATTGTGCATGGACAGCATCCGTTAAACAAAATTGCCAAACGATTGCTGGATATCTCGGTCGATGATCAGAAGCATTTTGACTTTCTCCCTCTGGCAAGATTGGTGCAGACTATCCTCAATCGCTGTTATGATTATTGGCTGCAGGAGGATGATCCACTTTCCTGGTTCCTTGATCGCTGTGCCATCCCGGCGGCGGATTTCCATTCATCCCAGTTGTTCCAGGCCATCTCCCACGAAGTGATGCAGGAACATCTCAAGGAGTTACAGGAATTGATGCTTAATGATGAACCAAGGAATTGTCTGCAAAAGATGCTCGAACTACCCGATCATGTGGCTATTGTCAAGTATTACAGGGACATGCCGAATAAGCTCGTGGAAGCCGAAGAAGTTTTCAGACAACTGGAAAAAAAAGGCAGAACCTTTCTCCATTATTTCAATGAAAACAGAAAACTGCTTTTCCTCTTCAAGATCATGGATACCAAAGGATTGTATCTTATCCATGAGGAAACGCTACGGGAAATCAACCGCAGCCTGGTCCAGCTGATCAGAGAACAGAGTTTCGAGGAGATCGAGGAGTTCCTGCTGACCACTTTTGAATTGCTGAAAGCTAATGTCCGTAAATATCCGCATACTTCCCTGCAGTGCATCCAGGTGCTTGGCGCGGAAGTCTTCGATCGTGGCAATAGCCGCATGGTGGAAGCATTTCTTTGGGGGGTGGTGCGATTCGGCTTTCAACATGCGAGTGTTGTTGGGGTGGATGAAAACTGGCAACCCCTTACAAATCCGGCACATTTGGCCAATATCAGGGTTTGGCTCCACCTGATCATGCGCGAACCGAAATGGTGCTCAACTCTTTTTTCCGCTCTCATCATTCACCTAAAACTCTCCGGAACCTGTATAAAGGATACCGACCTTTTTCAACGTGATATTACCCAACTCCTTAATCATCCCATTGAACCGATTTATAACCTGTGCAAACAGTTCACTAAGCTCATGCCGGTATTTTTTAACGAAATCGGCTCGGAAGGAGAGTTGCGTGATGTCTCTACGGAACTGGACGAGATCCACAAGAGAAAGGATGTCCTGATTCATTTTTTACGGAAACAGGGGCATGTGGAGAGCTCTAACCTTATCGTCGATTTCATCCAGGCAATAATTCTGTTCTGGAAGACCAGGGATAAGACCTTGCTGATTTCCTATATTCCAGAGGATGTTTATGTCCAGGTAAAGACGGAGGGAGAATTTATCGATGAGCAGTTTATCCTGAGTGAGAGATTCTGGAATGAGATGGGTATCGACCGGGTTGAGGGCATTCTTTTACAGGATAATGAACGGATTTCAGCTTTTCTGCAGCGTCAGGATGATCTTCATGGCCATGAACTCAGGCGATTTGAGCTGCTTATCCGGATGTATAAGTTGCTGCATAAAAAGTATAAACTCGGTTTTCTTCAGTTACATTCCGAGATCGCCAGGGCGGTAAATGACGGTTTTCCCGAGATGGAGCAGCTGCTTTCCGGTCTCGACCATGCCGATACGGAGCATTGTCTTGAGACGCTGCTCACCGCTCTTGAAGGTTTGCGGGAGATTATCCTGTCGGAGGAAACTTTCGAAGCCCAGGAAGACATTTACTATAAACGGCATATCGCGGTAGATATTCCCTCTGTTTACGGGAGATACAAGGAACGTAAATTTGATGCTCTCAGCCTCACTTTCCGCCTCGAGAACCTAGCCAATCTCTATCTGGAGAAGCTGCCGGAAACGGTCAACCTGTCTATCATAACCCAGGCCACTTTTTTTAATATAGTTCGCTGTATCAAACTGTTCCTGAGAGCTCTGGTCGTGGACGGCATCACTTCCCGCAGGCTTTTTACCTACCTTTCACTTCTAGAAAATTCATTAAAGGTCAGACGGTTTTCCTATACGCAGTATCTGGATATTTTCCGGGGGATGTCGGAAGGCGTAAAAGATATCATTTATGCGTTTTATACGAACATCCATCAGAATAATCTGTCGATCATCATTCCCCAGATCGGCCGCGAAAATATTCTAGATAAGTTCAGTTATCTTTATGATGAAGAGGAAATGGGCTCGACGGTACAGAGACTATCCGAAGTTTTTATGCGTGAATTGATTTCCTCGACCTTTGGGCTGCAGCATCTGGACAATTTTATTCTTCGAATTCTCCAGACCCTGGAAAATCAGAAGGATCTGCTTGATCAGGAAAAGCTGGACCTGTTGATGACCTATAATCCGGAGAAGGCTTTGTCCCTGCTGCACAAACCCAATCCTTTTACAAATAATCTCATTCACCTTGGTAATAAAGGATATAATCTGGCGACACTCTGCGGGGACGGAAAAAGAGTGCCGCCTGCCTTTGTCATCACCACCGAAATTTTCCGCTGCAGGGATATAGTCTTCGGATATTCCAAGACTCGTGAAGAATTTATGCAGGGAGTCCGGAGAGCCCTTACCGAGGTCGAGTCATTGACCGGTAAAACCTTTGGTTCCCCGGAGTCGCCCCTTCTCCTGTCGGTGAGAAGCGGAGGGGCGATTTCGATGCCGGGGATGATGGCCACCGTTCATAATGTCGGCTTCAACGAGGAAATGATAACCGAGTTTATCGCCAATAACGGCAACGCTTACCTTGCCTGGGACAATTATCGGCGGTTCTTACAGTCCTGGGCGATGATTTCCGGCATCGGCAGAGAAGATTTTCAGACACTTATGAATAACGCCAAGGCCAAATATAATGTTAGCCTGAAGCGATATTTTTCACCGGACCAGATGAAAGAACTTGCCCTTTCCTATCAAAGGCTGATCCGGCAAAGAGGGCATGGAATTCCCGATGATCCATGGCTGCAGCTGGTCAATGCCATCCAGCTGGTACTCGACTCCTGGGAAACGAGAAAAGCTATTGAATACCGACGAATCATGGATGTGTCCGATTCCTGGGGCACTGCGGTGATAGTCCAGGCCATGGTGTTTGGCAATAAGAGCGACAATTCAGGGGCCGGAGTCGTCTTTACCGCTCACCCGTATCGCAAGGTTCAACGGGTGGCGCTTTGGGGCGATTATGCTTATGGAGATCAAGGGGAAGACATAGTCTCCGGCCTGGTGGCCAGCCGCGCTGTTTCCGTCGAGCAGGCAAAACTTGATGGTCGTTCAGTGGATGAAACAATGGAGGTGCGTTTCCCGAAGATCTATAAAAAATTACTGGAGATATCTCGAGAACTTGTCTATGAAAAACGATGGAACCCCCAGGAAATCGAGTTTACCTTTGAAGGGCCGGAACCGGAGGAACTCTATCTCCTGCAAACCAGGGATATGATAACCATTAAGAAAAAGGAACATCTTAATGTTTTTGTCGAAAGTGAAGCCTTGGCAACCGCTTATCTCGGTAAAGGAGTCGGCGTGTCCGGTTCTGCACTTTCAGGCAGGGCGGTTTTCACAGTGGAAAATATACGCACGCTGCGAAAATCGGACCCCGGCTCTCCGCTCATTCTTATCAGGCAGGATACCGTGCCGGAGGATATAAAGGTGGTTAGTCAGGCAGATGGACTCCTTACCTCCAGAGGAGGCCAAACCTCCCATGCCTCTGTTGTCGCCGTTCGTCTTGAAAAAACCTGTGTCGTCGGCTGCAGCAGTCTGAAGGTGTACGAGGCTGAGCAGTATTGCGAAATCGCGGATGTCCGAATCAGTTTCGGCGATCCGGTCTCAATAGATGGTAGAAATGGTCAGGTTTTAAATGGCGTACATCCCATTGTTGAGGAGTATCATATTTTACCTATTTAGTACCTTAGGTAAGATTGTTGGACGCTTAAGTTTCGGTTGAGGAGTTTTTTTATGTGCGTTTCTGACTGAGAACAGTACAATAGAGGACCATACATTGAAATTCAGATAAGAAAACAACACAAGGATCGCTAATTTTTTGAGAAAGGCGAAAAGTAGTTAAGAACAGGTCCCATGGGACAATGCGGGGGGATTACATGCCGGATAAAAAATTCAAAAAAGGACCGAAACTATTTTCTTTGGCCAGGAAAAGAGCACTTAGGCTTGATATTCCTCAAGAAAAGGGCGTCAAGCTTGCAGAACTTATATGTCGGATACAGGCTAAAGAAGGTAATGCACCTTGTTTTCAACAAAGAGAGCGATGCAAAGAGAGAACCTGTTGCTGGCAGGCTTCCTGCACCGCCATTATGGAAGAGTAGTAAGCTATAGGGCGGTTACCGGTGGTTTTCCGGGATCCCTAGCTTTTTCAGTATCAGTCCAAGCGGGCAGAATTTAGAAAATCCGAATTGAAACAGATTCAGGCCGACAAAAGCAGTAAAAAAAAGCCAGTATTTGCTTTGAAAAATCGGGCTCGCCTCTACCCCTAAAGAGAGACTGAGAAGAATAAAAGATCCTGCAATAACGTGTATCCAGTCCGAAATGGTCATTGTACTATGTCCTTTGCTTGGAGAGGGGAGGGACAACTCACGTTGTTCTGTTAAAAATTCGGGCAAAAAAGCACACGCATCTTCTGGATAAGTTCCAGGATACGTTTATCCGTGATTTTATTAAAAATAAAGTTAGCATCCTTGCGATAATCAATGATTCCCTGCCCTCGCAGTATATTGAGGTGTTGGGAAACATTGGCATTGGTTGTCTTCACCTGATCGCGGATTTCGCCTACTGAAAGTTCTTTATCCTGAAGCAAGCAAAGAATTTTTAGGCGAATGGGATGCGACATTGATTTGAGCAACTTCGACATTGCTTCTATTTGTTCATCTTGCATCTTCTCTCCTACGGAAGTATTTCATTTTTTAATTTAATAGTTGCGTCGCTTTTGTAAAGGTATTTTCTGCAGAACTCCTTTATTTTTAATGCGGGATTGGTATGAACTTTTGCAAATTGCGCAACAATACTGCTCAGGACTGTTCCCGCGCAATATCTATTTTCTTATCCAGGTAATCTCATACCGGTTATAGCGCTTTCGTGCTTGAATATCGACCTTGCATTGCTATCTATTTTGCATCAGTTATTCTGATGAGTCAAATATATATTACTTGCTTTGACCGGCGATGCTGAGTAAATTTTTAGTAACTATTCACCAGCACCCCCATTTTCGTCCGATCAAGCTCCCCCACATAGCCAACTATAGCTTGGAGGCCTGATTGAACGAATCTGGAGCACTGGATGCGACGGCCAAGGATGGCACAAGAGCGACACGTTTACAGATCCGGGTTATACGGTCTTATAATGTGTGCCGGTGAACGGTTACAATTTTTATTTCCACTTCCTGGAATTATATGGCGTGTTTGTGTCGATTCGGCAATCACGCCATTATTTTTTTGCTGATGTCAGGATACACTTGAATCTCCAAGGAGAAACGAGTTTATTGGAAAAGATTCATAAGCAGGTGGTTTTCTTAAGGAGAACAAATTATGAAAAAGAGATTATTAAGTCCTGAAAATGTTTGTCTGCAGATCATAGATGTGCAGCAGAGTCTCATGTCCAAGATTAAAGATGTAGATAAAGTCATTGCAACCATTGAGTTTATGGTCCACTGTGCCAAAATCCTTAGAATCCCGATGATTGCTAATACGCAGTATAAAAAGGGTCTGGGGGCTTATGTGGCAAGAATCGAATCTCTGGTAGGCGATATTCCGCAGATCGACAAAACAGAATTTAATGCGGTTGCTAATAGAGAAACCGAGTCCTTTATTACTGGACTGCCAAAGGAGGTTGATACTATTATACTGGTCGGTGTTGAGACACACATTTGCATCTACCAGACAGCCATGGGACTCCTGGCGAAGGGACTTGATGTTTGGGTCGTCACGGACGGAGTGTCATCACGTACCCTGGACGAGCATCAGATCGGACTTGTGAGGCTTCAGTGCATGGGAGTTTCTCTGGGGTCATCCGAAATGTTGGTTTATGAACTGCTTGGCAAGGCCGGCAGTCCGGAGTTTAAACAAATTCTACCATTTGTCATTGCCAGGAATGAATAGTCGCTTGAGCTCATGAGACTGTCATAATTACCGAAGTGTGACAAACAGAATAATTCAATTAACTACGTGCCACCGGAAAGTTATGAAAGGAAATGAAATTCGAAGCAGGTTTTTAAAGTATTTTAATGATCATGGCCATACTATTGTTGACAGTTCCTCTCTTGTGCCTAAGGATGACCCGACTCTCCTGTTTACCAATGCCGGAATGGTGCAGTTTAAAACTGTTTTTATGGGCGAAGAGAAAAGGGACTACCAAAGGGCCGTAACCAGTCAACGTTGTGTCAGAGCAGGCGGAAAACATAATGATCTTGAAAATGTAGGGTATACCGCCAGGCACCACACTTTTTTTGAAATGCTCGGAAATTTCTCATTCGGCGACTATTTCAAAGAGGATGCAATACGCTTCGCCTGGGACTTTCTTACGGTAGAACTTGGGTTAGAGCCGCAAAATCTCTGGGTCTCGATTTTTGAAGATGATGATGAAGCCCAGGTACTCTGGGAGAAAATTGACACTCTGCCCAAAGGCCGAATCGTCAGGATGGGCGAGAAGGATAATTTTTGGGCCATGGGGGATACCGGTCCCTGCGGACCATGTTCCGAGATCCATATCGATCAGGGGCCGGAGGCAGGATGCGGTCGGGCTGATTGCGCTCTTGGGTGTGATTGTGACAGGTTCCTGGAACTCTGGAATCTGGTATTCATGCAATTCAATCGTTCCGAAGACGGAAAACTGACCCCTTTGCCTAAACCGAGTATCGATACAGGCATGGGATTGGAGCGGGTAGCGGCGGTTCTCCAGGGAAAATTCAATAATTATGACTCGGATCTTTTCTCGCCGATTATCGCCAGGCTGGAGGAGCTATCGGGGAAAAAATATAAGGCGAATAATCAGGATGATACGGCAATGCGGGTTATTGCCGATCACGCCAGGGCCACAACCTTTCTTGTTGCGGACGGCGTCTTGCCCTCCAACGAAGGACGTGGCTATGTTTTACGAAGAATCATGCGCAGAGCTGTCCGGTATGGCAAGTATCTCGGCCTGGAAAAATCCTTTATGCAGGAAGTCACTACTGCCGTAGTAAAGGAAATGCGGAATGCGTATCCCCATTTGGCTGATGCCGGCTCCCTTCTGGCCAAAGTCGTGAACAATGAGGAGGAGCGATTCAGGGAGACCCTAGAAAATGGTCTGGCTCTGCTTGATGAGGAAATTACCCGGCTTGCCGCGGAGAAATCGCTGGTAATTCCAGGCAGCTTTATCTTTAAGTTGTATGATACGTTTGGTTTTCCCTTCGACATTGTTCGAGATATCGCATTGGAGCGAGGTCTTGGCTTTGATGAAGCAGGCTTTATGCGGGAGATGGAGAACCAGCGACGGAAATCGAGAGATTCCCGAAAAGGTGAAGGGGTGAAACTTCTCGGCGAGGGCGTAAAAAGTCTCACGGCGGAACAAAAGACCGCAAAATTTGTCGGCTATAACGAGTTGTCCGTAAGCAGCAAAGTTCTGGGTTTGCTTAATATGGCAGGAGAACGGGTCGGAGTTCTTCACTCAGGTGAGAGTGGGCAGCTGTTTGTGGAAGAGACCCCTTTTTATGCCGAAGCCGGTGGGCAGGTCGGTGATTGCGGAGAAGTCGTATGGCCCGGCGGCGCTGCGAAGGTGACAGCTACATCGGTTGAGGGAAAGAAGATAATCCTGCATGCGATTGAAATTCAGGAAGGGGAGCTTGCTGAAGGTATTGGGGTGACATTATCGGTTGCGAGGGATACACGCCGGGCAACCGCGGCTCATCATTCCGCAACACATCTTCTGCAGGCGGCATTGAGAAAAGTGCTCGGGGATCATGTCAAACAGGCCGGTTCCTTGGTCGGGCCCGAGCGGCTGCGTTTTGATTTTACCCACTTTTCCCCTCTTTCATCCGAAGAAATCGAAGCCGTTGAATATCTGGTAAATGAGAAAATCTGGGAAAATTCTCCCGTTACAACACAGCTTCTGACTAAAGAAGATGCCATTAAGGGGGGAGCAACAGCGCTGTTTGGGGAAAAATACGAAGAAAACGTTCGGGTCGTGTCCATGGCGGATTTCAGCAAAGAACTCTGTGGCGGAACCCATGTTCAGGCAGCGGGAGAAATCGGGGTTTTTAAAATTCAGTCAGAAGCGGGTATCGCTTCCGGGGTCAGAAGGATTGAGGCGTTGGCGGGAAGAGCCGCTTTTGCCGAGATACAGTCCTTGTACCGACGGGAGCGTCAAGCCGGGGCACTGCTGAATGCGGGGAATCCGGAAGAAATTATCGGCAAGGTGGAAATCCTCATTAAGAATCAGAAATCGTTAGAGAAACTGGTTGCCGATTTATCAAGGCAACTGGCAAGTGCAGATCTTGATTCGCTGTTTGATAAGGCGGTGCTGATAGATGGGGTGAAGGTCATAAGTGCGCAAATACCGCTAGATAGTCCAAAGACGCTTCGGGAAGTAGGAGATAAGGTCAGGGATAATCTTGGAACCGGAATTGCCGTTTTAGGTGGAACCATCAACGAAAAAGCAGCGCTGCTGGTTCTTGTGAGTAAGGATTTAACCCCAAGAATCAAGGCTTCCGATCTCATCAACAAAATTGCCAAAATAGTTGGCGGTAAAGGTGGTGGGCGCCCGGATATGGCGCAGGCCGGGGGGCCATTGGTTGATAAAATCAGTGAAGCGATAAAATCAGTTCCTCAGGCTGTGGAAGATTTGTTCCATTAGAAAATTTGTAACCGTTCACCAGCACCCCATTTTCGTTCGATCAGGCCGCCTCACATAGCGAACTATAGCTCGGTGGCCTGCTTGAACGAACCTGGAGCACTGGATGACCGGTTACAGATCCGAGTTATGCGCTCTTTCAGTGTGGACCAGTGAACGACTACGAAAATTTATTGCAACCTTACGTAAAATTGTAGGTTAAACATCTCTCTTTTCCAGAGGAATGCCTTTCTAGCGCACGGAGGAAGGGTAAGATAAAATAGTTGACAGGGCGCTATATTTACAGTAAGAATTTTTTGCTGTGTGAATGGTCGTTCATTTTAATTCCTGGCAATTTTAGACCATTATTTTGTTGATATACTTGATGCGGTCATCATTCATTGTATAAATGAATGTTAATTTTTTTTATCGTTATCTTAGTTAAGCAGGAGCTACTAACATGATTACGACGGATATCACTTTGTTTATTCAGATTGTTAACATGATTGTACTCATGTTTCTCCTTAATGGGGTCCTCTATAAGCCAATACGGAAGATTCTGAAGGAGAGATCTGGGAAACTACTGGGAATGCAAGAGGAAATCTCGAAATTTGAGAAAAATGCCAGACTTCGCCAAGAAGCAGTTGATGCAAAGATGGCACAGGCTTCCGGAAAGGCAAAAGCTGCTTTGGATTCAGCGCGGGCTGAAGCTCAATCAGCCGGTGATGAGAAGCTGGCCGCGATCAAGGCTGAGGCTGATGCGGCCAAGCAGTCAAAACTTGCTGAACTTACGGCTCAAATCGACAGCGCAAGAAGCAGTCTGCAGGCCGATTTGTCAGGGTTTGCAACGGATATGGCCAGCAAAATTCTGGGGAGGAGTCTTTGATGATGAATAGAGTGAAACATATAGCAAGGCTGGGAAGCCTGCTGACCTTAACGCTTTGGTTCGCCCTATCCCTCGGACTGGTTTCCGTCTCGGCGCAGACTGCCGCTGAACCGGTGGCTGATCATGCCGTGGCTGTTGAAAACGGACATGGCGCTGAATCAGGCGCGGTTGAATCCCCTGGTGAAGGACACCATGCTGCAAACAGCCTTTCCGCGGCAAAGGTCAAAGACCTGGGTTGGAGGGTTGTCAACTTTATCGCGCTGATGATTATTTTGGTGAAATTCGGTGCGAAACCCATCGGCTCTGGTCTGTCGTCGCGTCGCAAAAAAATCAAGGATGAAATCGAGACGCTGGAGCACAAGCGAACATCAGCGGAAAGCTCCTACAATGAGTTTCAGGCCAAATTAGCGACGGTGGAGTCCGAAATAGGTAAGGTTGTTGAACGGGCTATTGCTCAGGCGGAAATTGAGAAAGGCAAGATTCTTGAAAAAGCCGAACAGGGAGCAGCTGATTTAATGCGTTCCGCGGAGATGGCTGTCCAGAACCAAGTTTCGGAAGCTCGTCGAACCCTCAAGAATGAAGTAGCTGAACAGGCAGCTGTGCTGGCTGAACAACTCATAACGAAGAATCTCACCGAGAAAGATCAGGTGAGGATCATTGAAACTTATTTAGATAAAGTGGGGGCCGTACAGTGAAACAGACAATCCTCGCAAATAGATATGCCAAGGCAATTTTCACAGTAGGTCAGGAACAGAAAAAATACGAAGAGTATAACGAGGTTCTCCAGGGGTTGGCGAATCTGTATGAAACTCACCCTGATGTCGTTGACGCTCTGACTAATCCCCTCTATCCAATGGATGTTAAAGAAAATGTTATGAAAGGGATAGTCGGTTCCATGAAAGTTGATGCGATCATGGGAAACTTTCTGAATCTTTTAGTTAAAAAACAACGTGCCGAGATATTGCCTGAAATAGCTTTTGCCTACAAGACAATGGTCGATGACGCTAAAAACATCAGTCATGGCAATGTTATTTCAGCAATTGAGCTAAGCGATGCGTTAAAGGGAAATGTTCAAACAATTTTAGAAAAGTTAACAGGCAAGAAAGTAGAACTCACAACCAGTGTCGATCCATCCATTATCGGTGGTATTATTGCCCAGGTTGGTGATCTGGTTTTGGACGGGAGTATAAAGACCCAGCTTGCAGGTTTAAAAGATTCCATTAAGGGGAGAGAGTAGATGCAGATTAAAGCCGCAGAAATTAGTCAGATTATCAAAGACCAGATTGGGGCCTACGAGACCAGTGTTGATCTGAACGAGACTGGTACCGTTATCTCCGTAGGTGATGGTATTGCCCGTGTTTATGGTGTCCAGAATTGCATGGCCATGGAATTGTTGGAGTTCCCTGGTGGAATCATGGGCCTTGCACTGAACCTTGAGGCCGACAACGTGGGTTGTGCCGTCCTTGGTAACGTAACAAATATTAAAGAAGGTGATATCGTCAAGCGAACAGGAAGAATCGCTGAAGTTCCGGTGGGTCCTGCCATGGCAGGTCGTGTCGTTGACGGTATCGGAGCGCCGATTGATGGTCTGGGATCGATCAATTCCGAATTCACCTCAAAAATAGAGGTGCTGGCCCCTGGTGTTATCTCCAGGAAGGGTGTACACGAACCATGTTATACAGGTGCAAAAGCTGTCGATGCCATGACTCCGGTCGGCAGGGGACAACGTGAGCTGGTTATTGGTGACCGTCAGATCGGTAAAACCGCACTCTGTGTTGACGCCATCATCGCCCAGAAAAATTCCGATGTACATTGTATCTATGTTGCAGTCGGACAGAAAAAATCAACTGTAGCCCTGGTTGTTGAGGCACTTCGAAAGCATGGAGCAATGGAGTATACGACAGTTGTTTCAGCTTGTGCGTCTGATCCTGCACCTATGCAGTATATTGCTCCATTTGCCGGATGTGCAATGGGCGAATACTACCGAGACAACGGGCAGCATGCTTTAATCATCTATGATGATCTTTCCAAGCAGGCCGTCGCCTATCGCGAACTCTCCCTCCTGCTAAGACGTCCACCTGGACGCGAGGCTTATCCTGGAGATATTTTCTTTAACCACTCTCGTCTTCTTGAACGTGCCGCAAAGGTAAGTGATGAGCTCGGAGCAGGATCCCTGACCGCACTGCCGATAATCGAAACACAGGCCGGTGATGTTTCCGCCTTTATTCCAACCAACGTTATCTCCATTACCGACGGTCAGGTTTACCTCGAACCCAACCTTTTCTTCTCTGGAATTCGACCGGCTATTAACGTCGGGCTCTCGGTCTCCCGTGTCGGTGGTTCCGCGCAGGTCAAGGCGATGAAGCAGGTTGCCGGTACCCTTCGATTGGATTTGGCTCAATATCGCGAGCTTGCCGCTTTTGCTGCTTTCGGTTCAGATCTCGATGCCGCAACTCAAGCGAAACTGACTCGCGGTGAAAGACTTGTTGAGATCCTGAAGCAGCCACAGTATCAGCCACTGCCAATGGAAAAACAGGTTACCATCATTTATGCCGGATCCAATGGCTATCTTGATAAACTGCCCGTTGATACCCTGGCCGATTACGAAGCCGAACTGTATAACTACATTGAGTCCAACGAACCGAGCATTTTTAGCGATTTGGTCGCGGAAAAGCAGTTTACCGATGCAATCAAGGAGAAACTGAATAAGGTACTGACCAGCTTTGGTGATACTTTCAAGGCGACAAAAGGTCTTAACTAATCACGCAAAGGTCAAGATATGGCGACTCTAAAAGAAGTAAAAACCAAGATCTCCGGCGTTAAAAAGACCGCACAGATCACCAAAGCCATGAACATGGTTGCCGCGGCCAAGCTCCGCGGTGCCCAGGAAAAGATGGAGGATTTCAGACCTTATACGTCAAAATTCAATGAGGCGATGTCCAATCTTTCCGGAGGCGCAAATACCAATGCTTTTCCGCTCATGGAAAACCGTGATGTAAAAGCGGTGGAATTGGTTGTTGTCACCTCGGATCGTGGATTGTGCGGATCATTTAATGCCAACATCATCAAACTTGCCTTAAAAAAAGAAGCCGAATACGAAGCAGCAGGGAAGAAGGTTTCCTTCGTTTGTGTCGGGAAAAAAGGTCACCAACTCTTGAGAAAGAGCGGCAAGGTCAGAAAGAGTTATCAAGACACAATGGGCAATTTCCAAATGTTCAATGCCAGGGAAATTGCAACGGACATTGCAGATAAATTTTTGGACGGAACAACTGATAAGGTCGAGATTTTATTTAATGAATTTAAATCGGTTGCCAATCAAGTTCCCACAACGGCACAATTTCTGCCTGTTCAACCTGTCGAGGTGGAAGAAGGGGCTGAAAAGAAAATCTCCGGTGACTATATCTATGAGCCTTCAAGCGAAGAAATCATGGATGTTCTGCAGCCACTCTATCTAAATGTTCTCATATATCACGCCATGCTCGAAGTGGGAGCTGGTGAGCATGCTGCTCGAATGACAGCAATGGATAATGCTACCAATGCATGTAAAGATATTGTGAAGAACCTGACCATCGTTTACAACAAAGCTCGACAGGCTGCGGTAACAGGCGAGCTTATGGATATTGTCGGCGGTGCGGAAGCCCTGAAATAATAATTTTCATTTTGATAATCAAAAGACTTTAGAGGAGGGTTAAAGCCCAATGAGTGAGCAAAAAATAGGAAAAATTACACAGGTCATCGGCCCTGTAGTAGACGTTGAGTTTGAACCTGGAAAATTGCCTTCAATCATGAATGCTTGTTATGTCACCAATCCCGGCATAAATGACGCCGAAGACAATCTGGTCGTCGAAGTAGCTCAGCATCTCGGTGACAATGCCTGCCGTTGTATCGCCATGGACCAGACTGACGGTCTGGTGCGCGGCATGAAGGTCAAAGATAGCGGATTACCAATTACTATCCCGGTCGGTCCCGCCTCTCTTGGACGTATCATGAACGTTGTCGGAAGGCCGGTTGACGGTTTGGGACCTATCGAATCAGACAAATCCTTGCCGATTCATCGTGAGGCTCCTCAGTTCACCGACTTGGATACAGAGGTACGCGTTCTCGCAACCGGGATCAAAGTTATTGACCTTTTGGTACCTTTCCCACTTGGTGGGAAGATGGGACTGTTCGGTGGCGCCGGTTGTGGCAAAACCGTTATTATGATGGAAATGGTAAATAATATTGCCATGCATCATGGTGGTATTTCCGTTTTCTGCGGTGTCGGTGAGCGTACCCGTGAAGGGAATGATCTCTATCATGAGATGAAAGATTCCGGCGTTCTGCCTAAAGCCGCACTGGTTTACGGCCAGATGACGGAGCCTCCCGGAGCCCGTGCCCGTGTTGCTCTGACCGGTTTGACCGCAGCGGAATATTTCCGTGATGAAGAGGGACAGGATGTTCTCTTCTTTGTTGATAACATTTTCCGTTTCACCCAGGCTGGTTCAGAGGTTTCAGCTCTTCTTGGCCGTATCCCTTCTGCCGTTGGATATCAGCCGACCTTGGCGACTGACCTTGGGGCGCTGCAGGAGCGTATTACTTCTACCAACAAAGGCTCCATTACAGCAGTTCAATGCGTATATGTACCTGCTGATGACTTGACCGACCCTGCGCCTGCTACCACTTTTGCGCATCTTGATGGTACCGTTGTTCTTTCTCGTCAGATTTCCGAGCTTGGTATTTATCCTGCTGTGGACCCGCTTGATTCAACCTCCAGGATCCTCGATCCGAACGTCATCGGAGATGAGCATTACCAAGTCGCTCGTGGTGTTCAGGTGACTCTTCAGAAATACAAAGATTTACAAGATATTATTGCAATTCTCGGTATGGATGAGCTTTCGGAAGAAGATCAGCAGCTCGTTTCCCGTGCTCGAAAAATCCAGAGATACCTTTCACAGCCATTTACGGTTGCAGAAGTATTTACCGGTATGCCGGGCAAATTCGTAAAAGTTGAAGATACTGTTCAGGGATTCAAGGAGATTCTCGAAGGAAAGCATGACGATTTGAATGAGAACTCTTTCTATATGGTTGGTTCCATAGACGAAGCAGTGGCTAAGGACGCTAAGTCAAAGGCCTAAGTTTAGCAAAATGCTTCAGCTAGGTTTTTCTTAAAAATCCTTTTCTAAAATTTTAGAAAAGGATTTTTAGGGTACTAATTCCCGCAAAGCACGAGGACTCTCTTTAGTGCCCATGCTTTGAGGGTATAAGTACCTTCACGAATTCATTCGAATAATACGAGGAATGAATTTCAAGGTACTAAATAATTCGTTCAAGAGGACAATTCGATGGGACAACAGATAAGACTTGAAGTCGTTACTCCAAGCGGTGCTAAAGTTAACGAGGATGTCGATATCGTTAACGCTCCCGGCTATGGTGGTGACTTCGGCGTACTTGCGAACCATGCGCCTTTTTTGTCGACAATCAAAATTGGAACTCTTACATATGAGAACGGCAAAAAAAGAGAATCCCTTATGGTAAGTGGGGGGTTCTGTGAGGTCTCAAATAATAAGATCACCTTTCTCGTTGAGAGTGCTGAGGTCGGCAGTGAAATTGATGTTGAAAGGGCAATACGAGCAAAAGAAAGAGCTGAAAAGCGACTTGCTCAGGCTGCTCAGCAGACAGATAATTTTAATCGCAGAAGAGCTGAAGTTGCTTTGCAACGCGCTCTTGCCCGTTTAAGAGTAGCCAAAAAAGGCTAGCAGGAATCGGTAAAAGTAAAAAAAAGGTCGGTCTCTTAAGAGATCGACCTTTTTTTTATTGCAAATTTTAGAGTACCTATACATCTGGAATATGTGATTTCGTCCCTTATCCCGAGATGTACCTTTTTTGCTAAAGTTGTGCCGTAGTATCATTCATGTATGCTCTTATTCCAGAAGAAATTTCTTGGGTGACCATATTAATGAAATTGGCATCATGGAGGTTTTTAACGTCATTTTCGTTGCTGATAAAGGCAATTTCGATAAGAATTGCAGGCATTTCAGCTCCGATTAAAACATAAAAAGGTGCCT
This sequence comes from uncultured delta proteobacterium, assembly GCA_963728385.1. Lineage (GTDB taxonomy): Bacteria > Desulfobacterota > Desulfobulbia > Desulfobulbales > Desulfocapsaceae > Desulforhopalus_A. Next base: position 247,477 of record CAVSJK010000005.1, on the reverse strand, counting down.
GTTTGACACCCAGATTTTTGATATCGACAAAGCCATAATCCTTGGCTTTGTCGACAATGGTATTATGAACCTGCAGCGCAAGACGGGAAGATTCCCGTATCTTCGAATTTTTCATTATATCGGATAGGATCTTTTGAAGTTCGCTCATCTTGTGAGTTGACGTAGCATTCTCCCTGGCCGCAACACGCATTGCTTCTGCATTGGCTGTCAAATTCAGGTAGTAGGTTTCCAGACCCCGTACCTTCGGTGAAGGATGGGCGTTAATATGCAGGGATATAAAAAGATCACCATTTTGAGTATTAGCTATTGCGGTACGCTCTTCGAGAGGAATGAAAATATCACGGTCTCTTGTCAGGACAACCTTACACTGCAGTTCTTTTTCCAACAGAGGAGCGAGCTTTTTCGCAACATCAAGAACTATATCTTTTTCTTTCATACCAAAAGCTATGGCACCCGGGTCTTTCCCTCCATGTCCTGGATCAATAATTATTTTTTTAATCCCTAAACCGAGCTGTTGGGCAAGTGAGAGTGGTATTGTCTTCGGATCAGTCTTCACGTCTGATTCTTTTTGGGCTTTGGCTGGTGATAAAACGATTTTTTTCGTCGCTTTTAATATGACGATGTTTGACTCTTTCTCGAATGTCCATTTATTCTTAATTTTCTTGTGGTCATTTACGATGGATATTGGTGTAGCAACTTCATGTACTTTTCCTTTACCATGGACATCTATGACTACCCTGAATGGATCGGGAAGGTTGAAAATCTTGTAATTGTCAATGGATTCAATATCGAGAACCACTCGGACCGTATCAGGACTGAATTGCCTGGTACGGATTCTTTTCAGGAGACCATCCTCGATCGGCACTGGAGATCGAAATTGCGGTTCAATATAACTTTTCTTGAAATCTATATAGAGCCTTCTTGGGTTATTCCTGGTCTCTTCAAGGAGGACTTCTTTATACTTAACGGGTCCGGAGGATTTAATCACAACGCGGGTGTAGTTGTCAGAGGACCAATATTTAACAGGAAGCACATGACTCAAGCTCCCATAGCCTGAGGAAGATAGCCGTTTCGTCTGTGAATCGCCACTTTTAATGCCTTTCTCCCCGGTGAAAGATTTTAGTAGAGCTTCAGCACGAGGTCGCATATCGCCCCCAGGATAGTCTGATAAAATCGCGCCGAGATAATCAGTTGCTTTTTGGTGATCATTCTGGGTATTGAGGGAGATTTGACTGAGGGCAAAATAGCTATCATCGGCAAGGCGACTCTGTGGAAAAATCCTTATAATATCTTTGAAATAGGATATGGATTCTTCAATATCGGTACTGAGTTGAAAACGATCATGCATATTTCCATACAGACGCCCTAACATAAAGAGACAGGCTGGAGCAAGGTCGGATTTAGGGTCGGAAAGATAAATTCTTCGAAAATTGCTGGTTCCCTTTAGCCAGTTTTCTCGGGAACCTGAAATCTTCGGATTTATTTGCAGTTGTTTATAATATAACTTCGCCTCACTATATCGTTTGGCGATAGAGGAAGACGCTTCTGAATTGTTGCCGGCAAATAGATGGTATGGAGAAAAGAGAATTAGGAGAACTGCTATAAAAAGAATAAGGAAATTTCTGCTGCTCATAGTGAGAAAATGCTACCTCGTATCTGATAAAGAACTGACCCTGGTAAACGGTGAATGTTTACTGCTATTGAGCAGTATCACAAATAGTATACTCAAAACAACAGACATGGCAAAAGAAATAGCAGCATGGATTCATGTGCATATTCACGCTGTTCGCAACGCGCAGGACTCCAGTGAATTTCACCACGAAGAGCACGAAGGACACGAAGGATGGAATTTGATGAGTTGTCCAAACAGGTGATTGGCTGACATACATGAAGCCGACCGGACTCAAGACCTGATTGCTGATCAACTTCAACGTCACGAAGCTCAAGAATGGTATCAAGCGCTTCATTCTTTGACCCCTTCGTGCTCTTCGTGTTCCTTCGTGGTGAAAAAAGAAACGCGGCGCCGGAGTCTCAATCCTTGCGCCGGTGATCCTTTGCGTTGGGGAAAATTGCCTCTTACCTGACAAGAAGTATTTCAAAAAGAGCTGTCTTGCATCCAAAGAACCGGTAAGGTCACGGAGCATCAGGATAACAGAGCTAATTTTTAAGCATTTCCTTTAACGTATATAAGGTGTTTAGAGCATCAAGAGGAGCACATTGATCAAGATTGATTTCTTGCAGAAAGGTTCTGACAGGATCGGCAGGCGGAGAAAATAAGGATAGTTGATCCGGATGCTTTTTGATTTTTGATGATTTTTTTTGACTCAAGACAGGATCCGTTGACCGGCCGAATTTGCCTCGCTCGATTTCTTGTAATATTTCTTCTGCCCGGTGGACGACTTTATCAGGAACGCCGGCAAGACCGGCAACCTGGATACCATAGCTTCTACTTGTTCCTCCCCTCACCAGCTTGTGGAGAAAAATGATATTATGCTGCCATTCACGTACGGCAATCGAATAGTTCTGTACCCGATCGATGGTTTTGGCCAGTTCGGTTAATTCGTGATAATGGGTGGCAAAAAGCGTTTTTACTCCTTTGCCGTTTTTTTGGACCAGATCTTCAGCAACGGCCCAGGCAATCGACAAACCATCATAGGTTGAGGTGCCCCTGCCGATCTCGTCCAGGATTACCAAACTTTTTTCTGTGGCATTATTGAGGATATTGGCTGTTTCACTCATTTCAACCATAAAGGTGGATTGGCCACGGCGTAAATCGTCCATGGCTCCAACCCTGGTAAAAATGCGATCCACGATACCAATAACAGCTTGCTGTGCCGGGACATAGCAACCCATCTGGGCCATGAGCACAATAAGTGCGGTTTGTCGCAACACAGTGGATTTTCCGGCCATGTTCGGACCGGTAATAATAAGGACTTCTTCCAGTGTTTGGTCAAGATGCACATCATTTGGCACAAATTTTCCGGAAGGAAGTGTTCGTTCAATGACAGGATGCCGGCCCTCGACAATCAAAATCTCATCGCCATCATTAATTTCCGGTCGACGATAATTGAATTTATGGGCAATTTCGCCATTGGCGGAAAGAAAATCAATCTGGGCTAACAGTTGGGCCGTCTTCAGTATCCGACTGCTGTTTTCAGCCAGTTGAGACCGGATGGACAGGAAGAGCTGGTATTCAAGTTCTACTCTTCTCTCTTCCGCACCCAAAACCTTATTCTCAAATTCTTTGAGCTCAGGGGTGATAAAACGTTCGGCGTTTACCAGGGTTTGTTTTCTGATATAGGTGTCGGGTACCTTGTCGGCCTGAATTTTGCTTACTTCGATGAAGTATCCGAAGACCTTGTTGAAGCCGATTTTCAGTTTGGCAATTCCTGTAGCTTCTCGTTCCTTGGACTCAAGATCAAGGATAAGCTTCTTGCCGTCCCGCAAAAGAAGTACCAGCTCATCCAGTTCTTCGTTGTATCCGCTTTTAATTAAATGCCCATCGCGAAGCGTGACCGGTGCTTCGGGATGCACGGCATTCTCAAGTAACCCATGGAGATCGGCGAGCGTATCAAATTGCTCTTTAATATCGATGAGTTTTCTGGTGTTACACTCTGCGAGTAAAGTATAAATGGCGGGAAGCGAGGCGAGGGATTTTTTCATGGCCAGCATATCCCTTCCATTGCCCGAACCAAGAATCATACGGCTGTTGAGTCGTTCAAGATCATAAACCTGCTCAAGCAGGCCACGTAATTCTTTTCGAACTATGCTGTTTTTAAAAAAGAAGGTGACGGCATCCAGCCGGTTTATGATTCTGTTGGTCTCCTGCAGGGGGAAGAGAAGATTATGCTTGAGCAGCCTGGCTCCCATGGGAGTGCAGGTATGATCGAGTACGGATAGAAGAGAGCCCTGCCGCTGTCCACCAATGATGGTCTGGGTGAGTTCGAGGTTTCGTCTGGATGAGTCATCTATATGCAGAATAGAGTTGGTGTCCAGTGGGGTTAATTTTTCAATATGGTCAATTGCGGTTTTTTGGGTCTCCCGTACATAATCGAGCAAGCAGGCAGCGGCGATAATGCCGGAGGAAAATCTGCTGCAACCAAAACCATCCAAAGTGACAACCCGGAAATGGTCAAAGAGCGTTTCTTCCGCAGCTTCAAACAGGTCCGCCGAGTTGTCACGCTCGGTAACACAAAGGCCGGGGATCAGGACGCAGATCTGCTGTATTAAGATAATCGAAAGCATTGCGATCTTTGGCCGAAATCAACAGCTCGGAAGGCATCAGGCGAGTCAGTTGGTCGAGAATGACTTCACCAGTCTCGCTTTTTTCAGTATATTCACCGACCAGGAATTCACCCGTACTCACATCGAGAAAACTTGCTCCATACAATGTGGAACCGCCGGTTTCTTTAACTGCCAGCGAACAGATATAATTATTGCTTTTGTCATCAAGGAGTAGATCATCAGTGATGACACCTGGGGAAACTATACGAACAACTTCTCTTCTGACAATTCCTTTTGCTTCCGACGGATCTTCAGTCTGTTCACAGATAGCCACACGTCTTCCGGCTTTTATCAGTTTTGCCAGATAGGTTTGGGCCGCATGGTAGGGAACGCCGCACATCGGCACCTGGACTGAGTCGCTCTTTTTATTTCTTGAGGTGAGGGTGATGCCGAGAATTTTTGAGGCGATGATGGCATCGTCAAAAAACATCTCGTAAAAATCCCCCATACGGTAGAAAAGTATCGTATCTTCATGCTGCCCCTTGATCTCGAGGTATTGTTGCAGCATAGGAGTGAGCTGAGTCATCGTTGTCATGTGTTATCTTTTTGAAGAGCAAGAAAATGAGGTAAGAGCCGATCAAAGGTCACATCGAGATGTTCCGGGATGGTCCTGATCTCTGCGACTACACAGATAAAATTGTGATCGCCTTCCCATCGTGGAACAATATGGAAATGGAGATGATCGGCAATACCGGCTCCGGCGGTTGCCCCAATGTTGCAGCCTATATTAAAGCCATCCGGCTTGAGTTGATTTTTTAAAATTTTCGTCGCTTTCTTTATCATTTCCATCAATGCGTTATTTTCCGCAGCGGTCAGCTCGGTAACACAGGATATATGACGGACGGGTGCCACCAGCAGGTGACCGTTGGTATAAGGAAAACGGTTCATCAGCACGACAACGAGGTCATCCCGGTAGAGGAGCAACGCTTCTTTGCTGACCTTGCATTCGCCTTCCGGTTCGAAAAGACAGCCGTTGTTTTTTGGTGCCTTGCCAAGGACATGCTCAATGCGCCATGGAGTCCATAAGGTTTTCATAACGATTTTTGGCAGGGTACTGAATCGAAGCATTCAGACCGTCTTTGTCTATGGTTAAAAGAGCATATGTCCCCGCGGCACCATAGCGGCCCGTGCCAAGAAAACTACCGGGATTGATCAAAAGTGTCCTGCCGAATTTCCTGCAAACGGCCTCATGAGTGTGACCAAAAACAATACAGTCGGCCGTTGGGAATCGTTCAAAAACTCTTTCCTCAATATTTTGTCTTTGTCCTGCTCCATGTGTTATTGCGATGGAGTATCCTGCCAAAACAATTTGCTTTACTTCCGGTAAAACTTGCTTTGTGGTCGTATTACACATATTGCCGTGAACAGCATGGATATCCTTGCCCTTGAAAGCATTGAGGACACTACTATCTGTCAGGTCTCCTGCGTGAATGATTGTTTCACAATCGGCAAAGGCGAAAGCACAGAGCCTCATAAAAGATTCACTCGCTGTCTGCAGATGGGTATCGGAAAGAATGCCCACGGTAGTCATTATCTTCTCCTTAAAGTTTGCCCCGCTATTATAGCCGGACCCTTGATGTACGCATTGAAAAAATCGAGCTGATCGCAAACGAACAGACAGAAAATACCCTTTTGGGAAACAACCGGTCTGATTATGCATACAAATCTCATTTTTTACAGTTGCAGAATAAAACAAAAGACAGGTATATTGTAAAGTTCAGAACAGCGCCGGTCTGATTTTTTGCGTTCACCTGAAATCCGGCACTCTCATGATACCTGGGATAGATGAAGGCTGAAGCGAAGCTTATTTACGGTTTATTCCACTCACACTAAGAAGATATGGAGAAGTACGATGCTAAGTGCCTCGGATTTAAGAAAGGGTCTGAAAATACAAATAGATGGAAGTCCTTATATAGTAACTGATTTTGAGTTCTCAAAACCCGGTAAGGGACAGGCACTCTATCGAACGAAAATGAGAAACATGATTTCCGGTAATCAGCTCGTCAAAACGTATCGCTCCAACGATAAGTTTGAAAAAGCCGAGCTTGATGAAAAAAAGATGCAGTTTCTTTACAGCCAGGGAGAAGAGTATCATTTTATGGATACCGAAAATTATGAACAGCTTTTCCTGACTAAAGAACAGCTCGGAGACAATATAAATTATCTCATCGATAACATGGAAGTGGAGGTGTTATTTTATGACAGGAAGGCTATCGATGTCACCCTTCCGACCTTTGTCAATCTGGAAGTCATTAGGGCGGATCCATGGGCCAAGGGTGATACTTCCGGCAACGATACTAAACCGGTTACGGTTCAGACAGGGTATGAGCTTCAGGTCCCACCCTTTGTTGAGGAAGGAGACAAGATACAGATTGATACCCGGACCGGGCAATACGTTACCCGGGTGAAAGAGTAAAATCGAATGCTTAACACAGATAGGCTGCACATTCGTGCAGCCTTTTTTCGTCTGATCAGATCCTTTTTTTATCAACAGGGTTTTCTTGAAGTTGACACCCCCCTTCGTCAACCGGTATATATTCCGGAAAGCAATATAATTCCACTCGCATCAGAAGAGGCGTATCTGCAGACTTCACCCGAACTTTGCATGAAAAGATTGCTGGCGGCGGGGAACAGCAAAATATTTCAAATCTGTCACTGTTTTCGTAAAGAAGAGAAGGGCCGGCTGCACTTGGAGGAATTTCAAATGCTGGAATGGTACAGAGCCGGTGCCGATTATCACCAGTTGATGGCAGACTGTGAGGCGTTGTTACAATTTCTCCTGAAAAACCTGCAGGAGCAACTGACATCCTCAAACAGATTGGTGGAGCATCGGTTTTTTTCAGATATCCAAATGGGGGTAGCTGGGAATCGATTGACGGTGGCAGACGCTTTTGCCGGATACAGCCCAATAAAACTGGAGCAGGCGCTGGAGGATGGGTGTTTTGATGAAGTTCTGGTCGACTATATTGAACCACGATCTGGGATTTTTTGTCCGCTTTTTCTGTACAATTATCCATTGCAACTTGGATCTCTGGCCCGAGAGAATACAGAAAATCCCGCAGTAGCTGAACGATTTGAATTATATATAAAGGGAGTGGAGATCGCCAATGGTTTTTCAGAACTGACCGATGCAGATGAGCAACGAAGCAGGTTTGAGCGTGAGATTGCAATCATTCATGAGACTTTCGGCCGTGATGTAATGATGCCCGAACGATTTCTTGTCGATCTTGAACAATTGGATACGGCGGCAGGAATAGCCATGGGAGTCGATCGACTTTTTATGCTGGCTATAAACAGTCGAAGAATAACGGAGGGGATCACATTTCCACCTGAGGATTTCTTATAAGCTCTCACCGAATATTGTGCGGAGAAAGGATTTTATAAAAGATCGAGGCAAGCTACTTCGAGTATTTTTGTCAGGATGTTGAAAAAAAACGTTCCTGTTCTACTGTTAATGATGATACACTGTGTAACAATTGCTCATCTTTTAACATTCACATAATTGGGAGAGTATTCCTTATGGATGAAAAACAACGTCAACTTGTGAATAAATATCTTGATCTGTTCTCCAGACGAAAGATATTCATCTTCACTTTATTGCTATTGAGCTTGCCCATCGGTCTGGGATATTATCTCCAGTCCCCCAAAGTTTACCAATCTTCAAGCCTCCTTAGCTATCAACAGCAGAAGATTAATCCAAACGCTTTGTCGCCGGATTTTAAATCTAATATTCGCGATATTGTCAATACCCTCAGTCAAATAGTTATCAGCAGGACCAATCTGGAAAATATCATCAAGGAATTAGATCTCTATCCGGAGCAACGTAAAAATCTGCCGATAGAGGATGTAGTTGAAATGCTGAGGAGTAACATCGAGATAGCACCATCCAGGAAGGGAAATGTTTTTTCGATAACATATTCCGGCAGTCAACCGGAACAAGTTGTCAGGGTGACGAACGCTCTCGCTGCAAAATTTATTGAAGAAAACCTGAAGTATCGGCAGGAAAGGGCAACCGATACTTCAATGTATACAAGTCAGGAATTGCAAATGGCAAAAAAGGTTATGGATGCCAAAGAAAATGCCATGCGCGATTATAAACTCAAATATTATAATGAAATGCCTGAGCACCGGCAGGCAAATATGAACCAGCTGGCTTCACTGCAAATGCAATACCAAGGAAAGCAGGAAAGTATTCAGGACCTGGAGAGGACCTTGGTTCTCATCCAGGATCAGATAAATAACAGAAAAGCACTGATGCGACGCACTGCCGGATCAGAATCGGATGGTGAGATGGATCCTTCTCAGCAATTAGCGAATTTACGTGCGACCTTGGATTCTCTTTTGTTGAAGTACACTGAAAAACATCCGGAAATTATAAGGGTTCGCAAGCTTATTGCTAAACTGGAAAAGGAAATTGCCACGGGAGGATCAGGGAAAAATGTTTCAACGAACTCCGGGGCAGCTGCGGATAAACAGGGTCATCATACGATCCGGTTGTGATGCAGCTTGAGGTGCAGCAAAAAGGTATCCAGCTCAATATAGCTAATATACAAAATGAAAAAGCTCAGCTCAAAAATAGAATCGAGCAGTATGAACAGTGGGTTGCAGCAGCTCCGGCAAGGGAAGCTGAATGGTCCTCCCTGACCCGGGAATATGGACAGTTAAAAAAGCATTACGACTATCTTGTTTCCCAGAATCTTCAAGCGGAATCAATGGTGAATCTTGAAGAACGCCAGAGAGGAAGCCAATTTAAAATCGAGGATTCCGCCACTGATCCGGGTAAGCCTGTCAAGCCAAATTTTCTTATGATTATGGGGATGACTATAATGATAGGCCTTGGCATAGGCGTAGGTGGAGCTTTAGCATTGGATATATTTGATGCCTCCTTTCGTGATCCGGCAACCCTCGAACCTCTTCTTGGTATACCACTGCTAATAACCATTCCGTATATAGAAACCGAGGCAGAGGTAAAAAAAATGAGCCGCCAAACGATGATAACGGCCACTCTTTTTCTATTAGGAAGCGGCGTTGTCCTCGGCCTATTTGGTTTTGCTTGGATTAGAGGATATATCGTTCTGTAGTGAATGTGCATATTGCTATGAAAAATCACAATCTAGGGTAAAGAGAGAAGATGGGAAAAACCTCCAAAGCGTTAGGAAAATCAGGCTACATCCTGGACGTAGAGCCGGAGTCTGATGATGTTGAGACAGTAACGGCTGATTTGGATAGTACTGTCGGGAAAAAGGAATATAAAGAAAATGAAATCCCGATGGAGAAAAAAATTTCGATCGTCGAGTTCCCGTATTCTCAGGAACCTTCGCCTAAGTGGGATGAAAGGCTGAGCAAGGTCGTCGGATTCTCAAACAGGACAGCCGAATCTTTTCGTGTTCTGAGATCCAAAATCCTGCTTCCCCAAAATGGCAAGCCGGCACCAAAAACCATCATGGTGACATCCGCTCTACCTCAGGAGGGGAAAAGTTTTGTTTCAGCCAATCTTGGTATCGCCCTCGCTCAAGGGGTGGATCAGCATGCACTTTTGGTTGACTGCGACCTTCGATCGCCCTCTCTTGAACAGCTTTTCGGGCTTCCTTTTGAACGAGGTTTATCCGACTATCTTCAGAATGGAGTTGAGCTAGCCTCTCTCCTTCGCAAAACTACTTCTAATAAACTTTCGCTTTTATCCAGTGGGTCGCCACCCGTTAACCCGGCTGAACTACTTGGTTCTGCCCGTATGCAAAATCTCGTGGAGGAGCTGGCCACTCGCTATCCTGACAGGTACGTAATTTTTGATACTCCTCCTCTTGAGATAGCCTCTGAATCAAAAGTTCTCTCTCAGGCGGTTGATGGGGTAGTGTTGGTCGTCAGACAGGGGATTTCCACCCGAATGCTCGTCGAAAAATTCATTTCGGATATAGGCAAAGATAGAATTATCGGGGTAATCTTCAATGGTCATAAAAGTAACTTTATTTCGACCAGGCTGGTAGATAAAAGCCACTATTACTATGGGGATTATTATAGCAAGAAAACCGAGTAGCCGGCGAACGGTTACAGGGCCGGGTTATACTGTCTTTTGATGTGTACCGATGGACGGTTGCGGTTGGCCGGTCTATTTGTTTTTCTTTTTTTGATTGGAAGTTTTTGAGGAGACGTTTTTTTTGCTCTTTTTATAGAAAAATTCTTCCAGAATACGTCGCTGTTGCAGTCTGTCCGACTGCTTTCGCGGAACAGTAATCGGTTGACTTGTTTCCGGCTTCAACCCGGTTACATACATGGCTGTAGAGAGGGTGCCGGGTGTTGGCGTGAAGTCCTGAGATTTTCTTATCTGCAGTCCAAGCTTTTGCATATCCCGTGCAAGCTGCTCTGCATGTTTACATGTCGATCCCGGATGAGCAGTGATGACATACGGTGTGAATTCAAGAGTATTTTTCCCGATTTCCTTGCCTATTTTGCGGCACTCAGTGACAAATTTCTGAAGAAGAGCATGTGGCTCCTTGTGCATAAGACTGAGCAATTCGTCATCTGTATGTTCAGGAGCTATTTTTATTGCGCCTGGAGTATGCGCCTGAAGAATTCTTTTAAGCAATCGGGGAGTCTTAAGGAGCAGTTCCATTCTCAGCCCCGAAGAGATAAATAGCTTCTTTATGCCGGTTATGTTGGAAATATCATCCAGCAGATTCAGAAAAAGCTCTTCGTCTATCTGGAGGTTCGTACAGGGTTTAGGGTAGAGACAATCTCGTTTCTTACATGATCCTATCAGACAATCTGTGCCATAGAGGTTGGCGGTTGGTCCACCAAGATCACTGATGGTCCCGCTAAAATCGTCCATTTGAGAGATGCGTCTGCATTCTTTACCGATGGAATCCCTGCTGCGTGAGATGATGGCAGGACCCTGGTGCCTGGTAATAGCACAAAAGGAGCAGTTACCGGAGCAACCCCGAACAATGGTCACTGAATCCTTGATCATTCGGAAGGCTGGGATCTGCTGCTTGTTCGGATGCGGACGTCGAGTGTAGGGGAGGCTGTACAGCTCATCAAGCTCGACCGGGGAAAGAGGCTGTGGCGCAGGATATTGCACCACCCAGTGGCTTTGTTGCCGTTGCAGGATGATTCGGGATGAATAGGCTCGTGAATGTTTGTCTATCTCCGTTTCGGCCAAAAGAAAATGGTGCTGTTGTTTTTGGATGTCTGCAAAGGACGGGAGGACGAGAAAATTCCGGGAGCTTCTTATTGCCGTATCTGAAAAATGCTCAGGATAATGTTCCTGCAATTCCTTGTCGGTTAACCTTTGGCAAGTTCCCGGGATACAGGAAAGAGGTTTCTTTTGAGCGCATCTTTTTGCTATTTCCACCACAGCTTTTTCTCCCATTCCATAGACTAGAAGATCTGCTTTGGCGTCGGTTAAAAAGGAAGATCGAAGTTTTTCCTGTTTGAAATCATAGTGCACAAAGCGTCTGAGGGAAGCCTCAATTCCGCCAAGGACAATAGGGATATCCCGGAATGCTGATCGGGCAAGGCTGGTGTAGATCAGGCTTGCTCGATCGGGCCGCCTGCGCTGAGTTTTGATGCGCTCACTTCCCCTCCATGGATTGCCATCCGGGGAGTAAGCGTCGGTGTCGCGTACCTTTCCGTTGCCGCTGTAATTTGCGACAATAGAATCCAGGTTTCCTGCCGTAATGCCGCAAAAAAGTTTTGGGGTTGGAAAGGTTTTGAAATCCTCAGCTGAATCGTACCGGGGTTGAGGAAGAATCGCCACCTGATAGCCATGACTTGCCAATACCCTGCCAATGAGTGCCACTCCAAATGAAGGGTGATCAATATATGCATCACCGGTGACCAGCAGGATGTCAAGGTGCGACCATCCCCTTTGCCTGCACTCTTGCCAGGAAATCGGCAATGGGAGTGTACAATTAACCGATTTATCCATTAAAAATTATGTGCATAATGCCTACATAAATCTGGCATTGATAAAGAGATGGCAAAGAATCGAAGCGGCGTAGCCAAGAGCAATCACCGGAGCCCATTTCAGATGGACATTGAAGGTGTACGTTCCTCTCGCCGCGCCCATAAGTGCAACCCCTGCAGCAGATCCGATTGACAACAGACTACCGCCGACTCCAGCAGTCATAGTGACCAGCAGCCATTGTCCATGAGACATGTCCGGATGCATGGTCAGTACCGCGAACATGACTGGAATATTATCCACAATAGCCGAAAGCATACCGACAATTACATTAGCGGTAGTCGCTCCTAGGCCAAGATAGAGAAATTTTGAAATAGCAGTGAGATAGCCAAACTGAGAGAGGCCGCCCACACAGAGTATAACCCCGTAAAAAAAGAGAAGGGTATCCCATTCCGCCCTGGCGACTTTTTTGAAAATGTCAAAGGGATCGGGTTTGGCATGATAGGTTTGATGAGCCAACGGATTATCGTCAATGTCATAATTCCGGTGTTCCTTTTTCTTTAAATAATACGAGAAGAAACCAAGATAGCCAAGACCAAGCATCATTCCCGTAGCAGGAGGGAGATTTAGGAAATTATGGAATGAAACCGCAGTGATAATGGTTATGAGAAAAAGGAACATGATTCTTTTGGCGCCAATTTTCATAACATAGTGGTCTTTGCTGGGTTGTGGGGTTTTCCTGCTGATGGCAAAATTCATTATAATAGCAGGCAGGAGCCAGTTTATTAAAGAAGGGAAGAAGATATGAAAAAATTCATTGAACCGGACAACTACCCTTCTGCCATACCATCAGTGTGGTAATATCACCGAAAGGGGAAAATGCGCCTCCGGCGTTTGCGGCAATAACGATATTGATGCAGGCTATCCCGACAAATTTCTTGTCACTGCCGCCGACGGCCATGGCAACCGCCCCCATCAGCAAAGCAGTAGTCAGGTTATCCGCCACGGGCGATATAATAAAAGCCAGAAAACCTGTCACCCAAAATACGGCGCGAAGGGAGAATCCACGGGTTACGAGCCAGGAACGCAATGCCTGAAATACATTTCGTTCGTCCATGGCATTGATGTACGTCATAGCCACCAGCAGAAAGAGAAACAGTTCGGCATACTCAAGAAGGTTATGGCGAATAGCCTCTTCGGCCGCATGGGTATTGCCCAGGCCGCTGAAAGTGATAGCTACAAGAATCCAGATGACTCCAGCGGCAAGAAGCACCGGTTTGGATTTTCTGAGATGAAGATGCTCTTCAAGAATTACCAGGAATAAGCGGAAGTAAAAAGAATACTGAGACTATCCCAAAAAACGATCCGGTAAGTACTGCGGTATCAACTACTAGACCCGCACCTGCACTCGCATATGCAAATGTGCCTGTTGCAAGGATTGTACAAAACAACAAGAGCAATTTCTTCATTGGTGATTTCCTGGTTAGGAGTAGAGAGTATATGGTAGATAAACTCGGGCGATTATAACAGTCCAGTAAAATCCATCGCAAGCAGAGTCCCGTGGTCCCGAAAAATACCAATATTGAGAGGAAAATGATAGTCAGCTACTCGTGTCAGATTATTATAAAAGTCGACCGACCGGGGATGAGGTTACGTGGTTCTTGTAAAAAACATTGAGTTATAGTTGTTTATCGTTTGCCGGTATATATTTTGTCAGGGGACAATTGTACAACCCACCTCAGGCAGATCGAGTTCCTTTGTGGATTATGATCAATCAATGGCAGTCAACGGCAGTTTTGCTGTCAGCATACATATGTTGCCGGCCAATTTCCTCGATCAGTCCTGTTCGCTCCATCACCTTAAGGACCTGTCCTTTGACACCGCACATTGCAAAACCGAGTTTTGCGCTTCTCACCCTTTTGCAAAGCATCTCAAGAGCTTCCTCACCGGACGCATCCATGTCGTTTATGCCCCGTGCATCGAGAAGGATATAGCGCAGTTCGGGTTGTTCTGTTCTGAATTTAGCCACTTGTTCGTCAAGATAACTGGCATTGGCAAAAAAAAGTGCACCGTCAAAGCGGACCACTGAAATATGACGGCAACCTTTCAATCGGTAATGCTCAGCACTGGTCAGAACATTTTCTTCGTTCATTGATAACCTTGCAACTACAGGTCGCATGGACTTATAGAGGAAAACCACCATTGAAAGGCCGACACCCACCATAATACCCTTGTCCAGGTGCGGAGCAAAATAAAGTGTTACCGCAAAACTGAGTATGGATATCGCTCCGTCATACCATTGAGCCTTCCAGGAATGAACAAATCCTTTTATATTAATAAGACCAATTACAGCCATCATTATAACCGCAGCAAGTACGGCTTGGGGAAGATGATAAAGTAATGGTGTAAAAAACAACAAGGTAATGACGACCATCACGGATGTGACAACTGATGAAATACCTGAAACCGCCCCAGCCTGGAGGTTTACGGCAGAACGGGAAAAAGAACCGGAAACTGAGTAACTTGAGCCGATCGAGCCGAGATATATTTGCAAGTCCCTGGCCAATCAGTTCCTGGTTTGGATCGAGTTTCTGGCCAGTTTTTGCTGCCATGGCTTTGGCTATCGCTATAGCCTCCATAAAGCCAAGCAGAGAAATAATAATCGCAGTTGGAAGAAGTTTCATGAATGATTTAGCATTAAGTTCGGGAATGGTAAACTGGGGCAGCCCCTGGGAATATTACCGATAACCGCTCCGCCGCCCATAACAGAATACTCAGTAGTTTCAAGTGGTGAATTGCCGACCTTTAATCCTCCAGGTTCGTCCATCTGTGCTTAATTCCTTCAGGAATCGCATTTTTTGGAGTAAAAAATGAAGGAACCATTTTCCTTTAGCCCTTCAAATTTAATTCTCCGAAGCTCTGTTCTGAGCAGATGGCTATGATTTTTAGCCTCGTTCATTTTAGGCGAGGAGCTCTGACTGGCTTTGCAGTTGAATCAGTTCTGCTCTTGATATGTCCATCCTGTATTTTCTTTCAATCTCTTCCTCTATCTGTACACCCATAGCGGTTCGTTGCTTTCCTAATGGGTCAATTTCGTTAATCGTATTGTTGAAAGCTGTTACTTTTCTTGAAATATCTGGAGTCGGATGGCGGTAATGTCAACTTTTGCATCATTGTTAACCCGGTAAATACGAAATAATAGTGGTAATAACAACGGCAACGAGTACATTTGGGATGCGCGGATTCAGCTTTTTGAGTACAACCATAATGATTACAGCACTAATGCCATAGATAAGGGTAGGCAGATGAGTATAGTCCATTGCCGCTTGTCCAACTCTCACCATGGTCTCATAATGGTGCGCTGCTGTATCTACATATACTCCAAAAAATTTAGAAAACTGGGATGAAGCAATAATAATGGCAGCAGCGTTGGTAAAACCATTGACAACCGGATGTGAAAGAAAATTTACTACGAGTCCGAGACGAAGCACGCCAAGAGAAAACTGGAAGATACCAACAGTCAGTGCCAGAGCTATAGAATAGGCGATAAACTGCTTGATCCCGCAGTGGCAAGAGGGCCAAGGGATGCAGCGGACATAAGGGAGACTACCGCCACAGGACCGGTTGCCAGTTGTCGGCTGGAACCGAAAAGCGCCGCCACCATTGGTGGCAGGAAAGCGGCGTACAAGCCGTAGTATGCAGGTAAACCGGCAAGCTGGGCATAGGCCATTGATTGGGGTATAAGGACCAGGGCTACAGTGAGGCCGGCAAGAAAATCAATTTTAAACTTCCCGGAGTCATAATCTTTAAACCAGGCAATAAACGGAAAAATCTTTAGAATCATTGTTTCACCTCAAATTATCTTCGCTTTATTTGAACCAAACTATATTTAAAAGGAATGTCTTCCTTTCGACGTATAAAAAAATAATGAGTAGCCGATGACTGCCTGCCTTTAAAGACCAGTTAATCAAAGCGCTCTCACCCATAAAGTCAAGAAAAATTAGATTATAAATGTGGGATAGGCACAAAATAGAAGTGAAATTATTTTAAGAGAAAAAGTATAGTTATCAAAATTGGTATTTTTACTACTGTTCATTTTGATGAAAGCAAATAGAAATTGATCGATTATACAAAAAAAAGTGACAGGAGGCACGACAATGAAACCTGGGAAAGAAATATTTTACATACTGCTTGCTGATGATCATGTGCTCATTCGTCATGGAATAAAAAATATCGTTAAAAAAAATGACAATCTCAAGGTAGTGGGGGAAGTAAGTAATGGCGAAGAGCTTATGGTTTTCCTTGAAAACGCTGAAGTGGATATGATAATTCTGGATATCTCCATGCCGGGTATAGGGGGAATGGAGGCAACAAGGCTTGTGAAGAGCAAGTATCCATGGATCAAGATTCTTATGCTGACAATGCACAAAAATAAACAGTATTTCTATAATGCCATGGCCGCCGGAGCTGATGGATACCTGATGAAAGATGATTCGGATCAGGAACTTCTAATTGCCATAGAGAAAGTATTGTCAGGTAAAAGTTATATCTCACCTTACATGGTCGATGATTTTGCAGATGACGTAATCAACATGTTTCGATTTGAAAAGAAAACTCCGTTTCAAGAGTTGACCAAACGGGAAAATGAAATATTGCAACTCGTTGTCAAGGGATATACGAGTAAAAAGATGGCTGAGCAGCTAAACCTGAGCCAGCGGACAATCGATCATCACCGTTCAAACCTGCTTCGGAAGTTTAACAGGAAAAACAGTATCGATCTTGTGAATTATGCAGTTCGCAATGGTTTTGTCACAGCGCAGACTAGCATTTTCTTTAGTTGGCCTATAGGATTTTACGGAGCGCCCCTTTTTCCTAGGATTGCATGCATTTTATTCAACGCAATTACAACAAATTTCGAATAGAAGCTGGATATTTGTTTGTGCATACTTGAAAAAGGCGCCAACGATTTCTTGTAATTCAAGGATTAAATCCTTCATGATAATTTGCTGATATTTAAGTAGATATTCTTCTCTTTCATGTATGTGTAGGTATAATTACCCATTGTACTTACGGTATATCCGACAATTGTATTTTTCTGCTGAAGCGGCTACTAATATGTTTGCTTTATTGGATAACATTTTGGAGACATTCTAATCCCGATACTTAAAAAAAATAAGCCGTAACTTTGTAACTCCCTCCAGGGAGGCACAGATTCCTTGAAGTGTGTTGTCTATCGGAAAACAGATTCTTTACGGGATAAACAGTGGAAAAGGTCAGAAAAAAATGAATAAAAGTGAACTTGATGCGACAATTGCAAAAGCAGGAGGCATGACTAAGGTTCGTGCTGAAATAGCCCTTAATAAAGTGCTCTCCACATTGGCCGATGCAATGGAAAAAGGTGAGAGGAGTGACCTTGTCGGGTTTTGGTTCCTTTAGGGTGGTTGAAAGGGCTGCACAAAGAGGCAGAAATCCACAGACGGGACAGGCCATAGTTATTCCTGCACATAATGTAGTCAAATTCAAACCCGGAAAGAACCTATGCAGCAGGGTGATTGATATTTTTGTGCATCAACGCTATTGCTATGACTTAACGGAGTCTTCCATATGAGCAAGTCCGCACCCAACCATAAATCCGCTCAGAAGCTGACCCATAGTGAAAAGATCGAATAAATAGCCAATCTGCTGGTCGGGTTCCCTGAAATATTCTACAATAATTCTTAGACAGCCGTAGCCGATGAGAAACATGCGAATAATACTGCCATGAGGCCAGTATCGCTTGTTCTGCCAAGGCTTTCTGTGTATTGACCAGAGAATTACAAAAAGAACAAATCCCTCAAGAAATGACTGATACAGTTGTGATGGATGTCGAGGCAAGGGGCCGCCGCCGGGGAACACCATGCCCCAGGGCAGATCGGTTACCCGTCCGTATAATTCACCGTTGATGAAATTGCCGATCCTGCCGAGACCGAGTCCGATTGGGCATGTGGCTGTGTAAATGTCCGCCGTTTTCCAGAAATCCATATTGTTCTTCCGGCAAAATACCCATCCGGCAATGATGAGAGCAAGGCAAGCGCCGTGAAAAGACATGCCGCCGTTCCATGTCGCGGAGATTTCCAGTGGATGATCCAGATAATAGGAAAAATTGTAAAATAAAACATAACCCAACCGCCCCCGATCACCACCCCCAGAATGAGAATGAGATTGAGATTTTCGAAATGTTCGGCAAGTTGTGATATTTATACTCCCGTATCTGCTTGCGTACAAGAAGAGTAACTGGCAACAAACCCAAGGACGTACATCAGCCCGTACCATCGGACGGCAAGGGCCGAGGCTGAAAATTATCGGATCAATTCAGGAAAGTGAAGTGGCATCTTCTTGATGGGGTCAGAGGATTACAGTTTCTGTATTTTCTTTATATGCACCTGCAGGACGGAGATAGCTGCGGGTGTTATACCTGAAATTCGCGACGCCTGCCCGAGTGAGAGCGGTTGGATTTTGGTCAATTTCTCTACCACCTCATTGGAAAGACCTGAAAGCGATGATAATCGAGATCCTTTGGTAGAAGAACCGACTCCATTTTTTTAAAGCGGGCTACCTGTTCGTTTTGTCGATCAATATATCCCTTAAATTTCACCTGCAATTCAATTTCTTCTTTTACCGGACTGGTTTTAAGACTCTCTACGACATCGAGTTCCCGGCCGGAAATCGGTAGCGCGGAAAAGGAATCAATGGAAAGTTCCGGGCGGCGCAGCAGGTCGGACAGCGTACATTTTTGTTTAAGATGACTGCTGTGCAAAGCTGTAAGGGATTCGTCCATCGCCGGATTCGGTTTGAGTGTGACTTCTTCAAGGGCTTCAATACCCTCTTTGATTAATTGCTGTTTGCGGAGAAAGGCTTGATGAGCCTCTTCCTGAACCAGTCCCAGGTCATAGCCGATTTGGGACAGGCGACTGTCTGCATTGTCCTCCCTTAACAGGAGTCTGTACTCTGCCCTGGATGTGAAGAGTCTGTAGGGTTCTTTGGTGCCGCGGGTGACCAGATCATCGATCAATACGCCGATATATGCCTGGGAACGGTCGAGAATTAACGGTTCCTGTTCCCTGCTGGAGCGGACCGCGTTGATGCCGGCGATCAACCCCTGAGCAGCAGCCTCTTCGTAGCCTGAAGTACCGTTGATCTGTCCCGCAAAAAACAGCCCCGCCAATTGTTTCGTCTCAAGTGAAGGGTGCAGCCCCAGCGGATCGATATAGTCATATTCAATGGCATACCCTGGCCTGATGATTTTCGCCTTCTCAAGTCCTTTGATGGAATTGATCATTGCGGTCTGAGTCGCTAGCGGCAGACTGGTCGGTACTCCATTCGGATATACTTCAACGGTATCAAGTCCTTCCGGCTCAAGGAAAATCTGGTGCCGGTCTTTTTCAGGAAACCGCATCACCTTATCCTCTATCGAAGGACAATACCTGGCTCCTATGCCCTTAATGATTCCTGCATACATTGGAGATTGGCCTATTCCCTGACGAATTACTGTATGGGTTTTTTCATTGGTATAGGTAATGTAGCAGGGCAGTTGTGGAAGGGTATAGCCACCTTTTCCCGAGAATGAGAAATGAGCGGCAGGATAATCACTATGCTGGATTTCCAGGTCTGCATAGTTAATGGTGTTTGCATCGAGACGGGGAACCGTACCCGTTTTCATACGGCCGACTTCAAAGCCGTGTTCCTTGAACCAAACTGCAAGGCTTTTTGATGGAGCGTCTCCCAGTCTTCCGGCTGGGAAATTTTTCATGCCGATGTGGACGAGGCCGTTGAGGAAGGTTCCAGTAGCCACAACTACAGCCTTGGTTGCGATGTGTTCTTCAAGAGAGGTGCGTATTCCGCAAATTCGGTCATTTTCAACAAGAAGACCGGCCACCACCGTCTGTTTTACCGTCAGATTCGGTTGATTTTCGATGACCGATTTCATACGCAATCGATAGAGCAACCGGTCCGCCTGAGCTCTGGAGGAACGCACTGCCGGGCCCTTACTGGTATTTAACCGGCGGAATTGAATAGAAGTGGCGTCAATATTTTTAGCCATTTCCCCGCCAAGTGCATCGATTTCACGGACAAGATGCCCTTTCGCCAATCCGCCGATCGCGGGATTGCAGGACATAGCGCCGATTGTATCGGCATTGATTACAGTAAGCAGGGTTCTGCAGCCCATTCTGGCTGCGGAGAGCGCGGCTTCGCAACCGGCATGGCCGGCTCCGATAACCGCTATATCATATTCTTCACTAATCATAGGGGTTTTCACTTTAAAATATTACTCTGCTGCCTTTTCCGTAACCGTTCACCAGTAAGAGCAAAATGCTTGCATAAATCTGGGCCTGCGGACGTTCAGCAGCCTCTAGAGGAAACAAGCAGGCGAACGCGCAATAGTTTACCAATGCATGGCTGCCTGAGTGTATGGTATGCATATGAGGTGCTGGTGAACGTTAACTTTTTTCCCACCAAATCAGGGCCCATTGAGGCGGTGAGTCTCGACGAACGGTTATCCGGCCATTGTTTGAACGAATGATTTTTGCTGTTAAATACTTTTTCAGGGCAAGAATTTCTTCCGGTGTAATGTCATGGAACATCCAGCTGTAGGATTTAATCGCTTCAGCCATAGATGGGTAGTCTACATCCCGTTCCAACTTGAGAACGGTGACGTTCGGAAAAATTCCCAGGGTATAGAGCAGATTCAAGGTGTAAATGTAATCAGGCCCAGGGGTAAAGGGTCGTCCAAGTGCTTCAAAGGCCCCTTCTTCAAATGGTGTTGAACCAATCCTATCGGTGAGAAAAATATATCTACTTCCGTAATCGTTTAATTTGAGGAGGGCGCTTGTAAGGTCTTTTACCCCCATTGATCGGGATGCGATAGCGATATCGTGTGGCTGTAAGCCTTTTTTTTGCCAATCATCTTCCCAGGCGCACTGTACGGTATGGATGTTGTCCAGGTTTTGTTCACGGGCAATTTCATTCAGTATGCCCAGCATTCCAGGGGAGAAGTCAATGGCAGTAACCGATCGAACCTGTTTTGCCATGGGGATAGCGAGGGTTCCCGGGCCGGATCCGATATCCAGAACAGTATAGGAAGAATCAAGAGGCAGATGAGACAGAACAAGCTCGACGTAGACAGAGCTCTTGTTACGCCCGGCGAAAGATCCGGCTTTTTGATCCCATTCGCCGGGACCTTTCTCCTGCCAACCTTTTCCGGCCAGGGCGTTAGCCCTGAGTTTGGACCAATCAATATCAGCATATACTTGTGGTGCGGAATCATCCATGTCTATATCTATCCAAAATACAAAAGTAATAAATAGTGAGGAATCATTTCCCTTGTCTTTAAATCTTCGTGGCCTCCGAAAGGTTTCCCGACGTATTTCATTCTGAGAAGGCTTTGGGAGAATATCCCTGTTTACCCCGGCCACAATTTTTTACTTTGGGACTGTACCAGCATCGGGAATGAAATGTGGAAATTCAGCCTGAGATTATGCTTGCGAGAGAATAGCACAGCCGAATTGCTTCTGCAATATATGGGTAGTTATCAGGCACAAAAAGGTTTGACACTGGCCAGTAAATGTGGTTAATATTTCTGTTTTGTAATTTGTAACCTCATAGATGGGTCCGATACTGTAGGCGGAATTTTTTCTATTTGAGGAACAGTTGGGAATCACACGATAAAGAGAAGAATCCCTATCTCTGAAGCTAAAAAGATTCCATGGTATTGCCATGGAGTTTACCGATGAGGAAGTAAAGAATGAGCAAGAGAACTTTTCAACCAAGCAATTTAAAACGTAAGCGCACCCACGGATTTCGTGAAAGAATGAGCACTCGTGCAGGCAGAGCGGTTATAAGGGCACGAAGAGCCAAAGGCCGCAGAAGACTTACTGCATAGCCTTGGCCGGGCAACGACTTTTAAAAAGCTCCCTGTTGCGAAAAGAATGGGAGTTCGAGGAAGTTTACAGCAAGGGAAGACGCTTGCATGGTGAGGGGTTTACCTTGATCTGTCGGCCGAATTCAACTCATGCAAGCAGGCTCGGAATAAGTGTGCATCGGAAGGTTCGCGGCGCGGTTAAAAGAAATCGCCTTAAACGAATTATTAGGGAATCCTTCCGACTTTGGCAAAAACATTATCCGGCAGGAGCTGATATTGTTTTTGCCGTTCGTTCTGATTTTTCCTGCCTACATCCCGAAGATATCCGCGCTGCTGTAACACGTCTTACGCAAAATTTTGCTTATTCTCATGGCGTATGAAATGAAGTTGAGTAAAATTCCCAAGGTGATTTTTATTGGATTCGTGAGAGGCTATCAATATTTTGTCTCGCCGTTCCTGCCACCCACCTGTCGTTTTATTCCGACCTGTTCTACTTATACGATTCAGGCAATTGAAAAATATGGAGTTATTCGGGGTACTTTTTTGGGATTATGCCGAATACTTCGCTGTCACCCTTTCTCCCGAGGTGGGTATGATCCGGTACGGTAATCGGGCCAACCTGCGGTCACTTTTGATAACTGACATAACCTTCCGGTTTTGACATAATTTACGGACAGTTCATGGACACATACAGAGCTTTTTTGGCAATTATCATCTCATTTGTAATTCTTCTTGGTTATCAATATTTTTTTGTAGGTTTTGACCATCCGGCACAGGAAACTACGCAGCAGCAAGCGGAACAAAATTCGCAACCCGCACCGGCTCCGAAACCTGCCCCGGTGCCTGTTGTGCAAGCACCGGGGGAAGCAGTGCCGCCTCCGGCAATGCACTATGACCGAAAGCCAAAAGACATTACTGTCGATACCGATCTCTACACAGCTGTCCTGTCGGAAGATGGCGGAACAATCACCAGCTTCGTCCTGAAGAAACAAAAAGAAACACATGAAAAAGATTCTCCTGGTATGCAGTTGGTCAACACCACCGCAGTCCAGGGATTTCCACTGCAATTTTCCTGGGGCAGTGCTGTCGGCTCTCGGGTGCTGTATGACACTAACGTACAAACTCTCAGCTTATCCAAAGATAAGAGCCAGGCTGAGTTGCGGATGACGGCAGATACCGCAAATGGTCTCCAGGTCGAACGGGTGTATACCTTTGATAACAGCAATTATTTAATCAATCTTTCCATAACTGTTAAAAACCTCTCAAAAAGTCCTTTGCAGGGCAACCCCCAGTTGGCTCTGGTCAACGTCCCATTCGAAGGAGGAGGTTCCAGTCCTTCCAAACGTTTTTTGTTTGATGGGCCCGTGGCTATCGTCAACGGAGGATTGCAGGAAGTAAAAGCCAAAGAATTCGAGAACGGACCAAAGACTTTACAGGGCACTATAGAGTGGGCCGGCTATGAAGGCAATTATTTCCTGTGCGCCCTGATCCCAAAAGATGGTACGGGGAAATCCTTTGTCATGCACCAAGCTGATATCCTGACTAAGAGTCAACTCGTCGGCACCCTTGATACCCTGCAGCCGGGGGCGGAAAAGAATTATGATTATCATGTTTATTATGGACCAAAAAAATTAAGCATGCTGCAAAGCGTTGGATATGATCTTGATCGGTCGGTAAATTTTGGCTGGTTCGATGTCATTGCCAAGCCTACTCTCTGGTTGTTGAATTTATTTTATTCCTTCTGCCACAACTATGGTATTTCCATCATTCTGGTCACTGTCCTTTTTAAGGCAATTTTCTGGCCTATTTCCCAGAAAGGCTTAAAATCGATGAAGAATATGCAGAAATTGCAACCAAAGATGGCAAAAATTAAGGAGAAATACAAAAGCGATCCAACCCGGATGAACCAGGAAGTGATGAATCTCTACAAGACTTACAAGGTAAATCCCCTGGGCGGCTGTCTCCCCATGGTGCTGCAGATTCCAGTATTTTTTGCTCTGTATAAGGTGCTTCTCCAGAGTATTGAATTGCGACATGCACCTTTCATGTTATGGATCACGGACCTGTCTGCCCCCGATCGATTGTGGATAGGCTTTAATATTCCCCATCTGGGTGGCTTACCGGTTTTGACATTACTCATGGGGGCCTCTATGTTTTTACAGCAGAAGCTGTCTCCCAGCACGGCAGATCCAACCCAAGCAAAAATCATGATGTTTTTGCCGATAGTTTTTACTTTCATGTTTCTTAATTTTGCTTCGGGCCTGGTATTGTACTGGTTCGTTAATAACCTGCTTTCTATTCTTCAGCAGGTGCTTATTAATCGCGACATCAAGAAAAAGGCCGCAACCTGAGAAAAAGAACAGAGAAAAGGGAGAACACCATCATACATTTTTGAGATGGTTGAGATATAATAGAAGAAGGGAATTCAATGTCTTTAGACAAAAAAGATTTTTACGGAAAAGAAGTAGCTGCAGCGATTAAAAATGCGTGTGACGAGCTTGGAGTCCCCCAGGAAAAACTTGAGATTGAAGTCATTGAAGCCGGGACCACCGGCATATTCGGACTAATTCGCAAAAAAGCGCACATCCGTGTTCTGGTAAAGCCGGACATAGAAGAGATTGTCGCGGATGTCTTTGAAGTAGACAGCTTGTTGAGACCTGAATCTGAAGAAGAGAGTGGGACCGACTCAACGGTTACTTCCGACGACCTAATTGAAGCAGCCGACCAGGAGGCTTCTGAAGATGACGACGACGATGAGGATGATAACCAGACGGATAAAGATTCGGATGGTGAAGCGAGTCCTGAAAGTGTGGAAATTATCAGGAATGAAATTCTCACACTTGTCGAGCTGATGGGGTTTCCGTCCACTCTTGACATCGAGAGCGTGGGACGTTCTATAACCTGTACGCTTCGAGGAGAGTTCGAGGAGAATTTGACGGGAGCAGACGGAAAGGTCCTTGACAGCCTGCAGTATATTTTGCGTAAAATCACCAGCAGAAAGGTGCCTGAACGACTAAGGATTTCCATTAACGTAGGTGATTTTCGCGAGAGAAGGCTTGAAGATCTAAAAGTCAAAGCCGTCAACATGGCTGCGCAGGTCAAGGAAGACGGCAAGACTCAGGTGTTGCCGGCTCTTAATCCTGCCGAAAGACGAGTCATTCATATGATTCTTCAGGAAGACAAGGAAATACGTAGCCGCTCCGTCGGAGATGGACTGTTCAAAAAAATCCTCATATATAAACCAGGCAAAGGCAATCGATCTAATGGTCGCAAACGCAATTATTCAAAAGGCCGGCAAAATAAATCGGGACCTTCGAAAAAGGAGAGCGACTCCTGATTGTCGGCTACCTTCTTTGTAACCGTTCACAATGCTTGCATAACTCTGGGCCTGTAAACGTTCACCTTCTTTTTCATTATGAGATATCAGGAAGCGACGATTGCCGCCATTTCGACGCCACCGGGACCAGGTGGCATCGGCATCATCCGCATCAGTGGAGAACAGGCTCTTCCCCTGCTCAAAGCTGTCTTTCAACCCAAAAAATTGCCTTGTCCCTATGAAAGCCATAAGCTTTATTATGGACATATCCGGCTGCCCCACCAAGGGAAAATCCTCGATGAAGTCCTGGCCGTCTACATGGCCGGGCCACAAACATATACCCGTGAGGACGTCGTTGAAGTTCACTGTCACGGAAGTTTTATTGTTTTACAGAATGTACTTGAGCTGATTCTGAGGAACGGTGCTGTCCTCGCCTCTCCAGGTGAATTCACCAAGAGAGCCTTCCTTAATGGGCGGATTGATCTTACGCAAGCGGAGGCGGTGATCGACGTTCTTTCCGCAAAAACCAGAAAGGGAGTTGATCTGGCGCAGGAACAGCTCTCCGGTGCTTTATACAGGGAAATTGATCCGGTTCGACAGAGTCTAGTCCGGATGCGCGCTGTCATAGAAGTTGCCATAGACTTTCCGGATGAAGACGTGGAAATTATCGATCATAGTGCATTAATTCTTCAACTGGAAAAAGAGGTGATACAACCTCTCAAAAAGCTTCTGCGGAATGCCGACCGGGGAAAATTGTACCGGGAGGGAATCTCCCTGGTTATTGCGGGTTTGCCGAACGTTGGAAAATCCAGTCTTCTGAATACCATTCTTCAGGAGGAGAGGGCACTAGTGACCGCTATCCCCGGCACAACACGCGATTCAATTGAAGAAGTCGTCGATATCAAGGGGATGCCGGTCCGTATAATAGATACGGCCGGAATACGCGATGATGCTGAAGAGGTTGAAGAGCTTGGTATTCGTCGAGCTAAAAATCTTCTCAATAGAGCTGACTTGATCCTTTTCCTGATCGATGGTTCTCGGGAGTTAACTGACGGCGACCGAGCCCTTTATGCGCAAGTCAGACATAAACCACTGGTGCCGGTAATAAACAAGATCGATCTCTGCGACAACCTGTCTCCGGATCTCTCATCGCTTCCGGGTATTGGTGAATGCCTAAAAATTTCCGCCAGGGAACAAACTGGAATAGAAGAGCTGAAACAAGCTGTTTTCGCTGCGGTCATTTCCGGAAATGATCAATGGGAGGAAGGTGGGTGTGCACCTAATGTACGGCATAAACAAGCACTTATTGCAGCAGTCGAGGCTTGTGATCGAGTTATGTTTGCCTTGCAAAGCGGATTTACCAACGATCTCGTTGCTGTTGATCTGCAGGAATGTGTGAATTATCTGGCAGATATTGTCGGTGAGACGACCACTGAAGATGTACTTGATGTGATTTTTGAGCAATTCTGCCTCGGCAAGTAACAGTAATCGCTCAAAAAACCTCTTATCACCAGGCTGATCTGCGCAGTATTGCAAATTTACCCGGCCAATTCTTTTTTCCACTTTTCCAGTAAAATTTCAGCATCTTTATGCTCTTGAAATTTGGTATCGCCTGCCAATGCTTTTTCAAGAGATTTGATAGCTTCCTTTTTCTCGCCGTTACCGTAAAGAGCCAAGGCCAGATGATACTGGATAACCGGATCGTTGGCACGATTCTCCAAAGCCTGCTTGAATTGGGAGATGGCAAGAGAATATGACTTTCTTTTATAATGCACCCAACCAAGGGTATCGGCTATGTGAGGCTGGTCCGGCAGAGCTTGTTTGGCTTGCATCGCGAACCGGAGAGCTTCGCCAAGGTCGGCGCCCTCTTCCGAGGCAAGCAACCAGGCAAGGTTGTTGGCAGCAGCGGGAAGGTTCGGTTGTAGTTCAAGTGCCCGTCTATAATTTTTCTTGGCTTCGTCGGTTTTACCCTTAACTTCATAGGCAGTTGCCAATCCCATGATTCCGGGAATCGAATCGGGATTTGTTTTGAGCAACTCTTGATATTTCGCTATTGTTTCATCGATCTTACCTAAGTGACTTAAGAGACGAGCGCTCAAGACGTACCCCTGCGGGAGATCAGGGGAGAGTTCCTGAACTTTCTGAAATGCCTTAAGCGCTTCTGCAAACTGTTCATTTTTCGTGAGCAGCTCGCCCAGCAGAATATAGTGTCCCGCCGTTTCACTTTTGGTTATCTGTTGTTTAATGAATTTAATGCTTTTGGGTATATCATCGCCGACAGTGAGCGCGGTGAGAATGGCCAATGCCCTGGAATTGTCGGGTGCGAGTTTAAGCACATCGGCAAAGGTTTCTCTGGCTTTTTCTTTATTATTCTGTCCGAGATAGGCAAAACCAAGACTGCCCAGGATTTCGGCATCGCCGGCAACAGCTTTTGGGTTTAATTTTTTGATGAAATCTACAGCCTTGTCATATTCTTTAGCCTGGACAAGCGCTTTTGCTAGAATGATAACCGCTATATGATTTTGTCGATTGAGTCGAAGAGCTTGAGTAGCTTCCCTTCCCGCCTGATCGCTATCGCCACGAGTGAGGTAGATCTGGGCAGCAAGTGCATGGTAGCGATCATTGTTGGCATTGTTTTGTATGGCCTGTTCGATGGATTTCTGAGCAAGTTCCTGATTGCCTAGTCTCAGTTGGGTGAGCGCGGAATAATAGAAAGGCTCACCCCATTTCGGATAATCATGCATCAGCGGGGTAATACGTTCGATAGCTTCATTATTTTTTCCCTCACTAATTAGAAAACGGGCTTTGATGAGATTGGCTCCACCGTTATCGGGGTTAGTTGCCAGGACAGACTCCATTATTGAACGTGCCTGGTCAAGTTTTTTCAGATCAAAACTCAGCTCGCCGAGAGCAACCTGTAGTTGAAGATCTTTTGGAAAATCCTCCAGGGAGGATTTTAAGGTTAGCTCAGCTTTTTCGTAGAGTTGGTGCCGTACATAGAATTCTGCCAGCAACAATCTGAAAGGAACCGAATCTTTTTGGATTTCGATCGTTTTTTTTATGGCATCTTCCGCTTGGTCCAGCTCACCTTTCTTTTGGTGGAAATCAGCAATCATAAGGTACATTTGAGGATTGTCGGAAAATTTCGATTCCATTGTATCCAAAAGCTGCCGTATGGCTGAATCATCTTTTTTCTGCTCATAGAGCATCAACATTGTTCTGTAATTGGCAAAATTCCGGGGATTCAGTTCAAGTGCTTTCTTAAATGCCTTTTCACTTTCGTCCAATTTGTTCTGGGCGATAAAGACACGTCCTTTTATATTATAGAATTTGTCATTATCGGCATCTTTGGCGAGAGCCTTGTCAATTGCCATTATCGCTTTATCCAGATTTCCCTCAATGAGCTCCAGGTTGGCAAGCAGGGCCAGGGCGTCCAGATAATTCGGATCCTCCTTAAGCACCTGTTCCACATACTTACGGCAGTCATCTATTCGTCGGGCGAGGAGATTAAATTCGGCAACTTTTACACCGGCATCGAGATTCTTAGGATCAAGAGAAAAGGCTCGTTGCAGTTCCCCAAAGGCTGCTTTCGGTTTACCCGTCTTGAGGTACAGGAGTCCCAGTTGATATCGAGCATCAGCAAACTTGGCATCAAGCTGAATAGCATTTTTAAGCTCGATGATGGCTGATTTTTGGTCATCCGTTTTCACATATTCGAGGGCTCTCTTATAGTGATTTTCTTTTTTTTGGTTGGCATCAGTACAGGCAGACACAGTGAAAAAGAGAAAAATAACTAAAATAAATGTTGCGGGACGAGTAACAGTCATGGGCTAATCCTATGAAATAGTTGAACAAGGTAAAGCGATCAAAAACACCTCGGATTATTTAGTACCTTAGAAATTCTTTTCCGGCCTTTTGGAAAAGAATTTTGTGAAGGTACTTATCCCCGTGCTTTGCGGGGGCTAGTACCTTAGAAATTCTTTTCCGGCCTTTTGGAATGACTTTCGTGAAGGTACCGATTTCCCGGTTTTATGGGGTGATAACAGGTAAATTGATGCAAGATGCAGTTTAAATAAAAATCGATCATTTTCCTATCTAAAATTTGCACGGTTATGGTAATTTGGGCTTTCGTTCCGGAAAAATGACCTTGCTCTGCCCTTGAGAGTGACAAATATCAGTGGATGTGATTAATTGTTTGTTTGATAGGTTTTTGAATATTCAAAATAATAGTCAGGAGATGAGATCATGTCAAAAAAATCAATATTTCTGCTATGCATCGCCGCAATAATGTTATTTGGCAATTGTGCAATGGCTGCACAATCGACAGCTGATGTTCCTGTTACAAAAGAGTTGTTGAAAAGCGCCAGACAAAAGATCCTTGGGACATCGAAAGGCAACATCATCAATGAGAAGGAGTACGTGATTGGCCATGGGGATGTCCTGGGCGTACAGGTTTATGGAGAGGGCGATATGTCTGTAGCTACACCCGCAGGAACAAGGGGGGGGGCGGGAGGGGATAGTCTTCGCTCCGGCATCGGGGGAGTAGTTGTACGCATTGATGGCAAAATTTCGCTCAAACATGTAGGAGACGTTGATGCTGTTGGATTTACTCTCACGCAACTAGCTGATTATTTGAAAGTAATTTTTGCAACGGTCTATGATGATCCGGTAGTAACCGTTGTTCTTGGACAAAGTAACAGCCAGAGATACACTGTTATGGGGAAGGTCGCGGCCCCCGGTATTTTTTACCTCGATTATCCCATTAATATTGTTCAGGTAGTTGCTCGGTGCGGAGGTTTTAATGAATGGGCAAATTCTGAAATCACAGTTGTTAGAGAAAATGTAGGCGATAACAAACTCTTCACGGGAAATACTCTGCAATTTGATTATGATGATTTTCTAGTTGGCAAACACTTAGAGAAAAATATCTTTATCAAATCAGATGATATTGTAATTGTTCATTAACGATTAGAGACGAGGCTACGCTCACATGGTTGACATAAAAAAATCGAAACACATTACTGCGTTGGCGGCTATGGTTCTGTTGATGTCTCCTGCAATTTGTCATTCACGCGTCAACAGTTTGATTGGGGGAGTCAGTGTCGGTCTCGATTATGACGACCGCAGAAACGATACAGTTGATAAGTATCGTCGTCTTATACTTTCCCCCCAAATTCAATTCAGAAGTCTGAGCGAGAAGGATAGTTTCCGGTTGCGACTCGCTCCAAGCATCAAATACGATCTCGAAGATTCCGGTACCGACTGGGACAGCAACCTGAATGTCTCCGCAGATCGATTCATGACTAAATCCTGGCAAATGGGAGTTTCCAACACTTTTTTAAGAAGTGACTATAATAATTCCTCGAACCGTGACATTAATCCTATCGTGACCGCTGACAATACTGTTGTGACGGATCCAAAGACTGGGGAGATCGAGGTACTCCCATCAACGACAGAGCCTCAGCTTTCAAGTGACAGGGGAAGACGTCGCTATTGGCGCAATACTCTGGGTATCTACTCCAATTTATTTTATCATGAAGGTAGTTTGCTTCGGATGGATGCTAACTATATTGCCCTTCGGAATGATAATAACAACAACAATTTTAGCGGTGGTCAGGACTATGATCGATACACAGCCGGATTGAGGGATGAACACCGTTTCAACGCCAAGTGGAAATCCAAAGTTGAGGGCCGATATGTGCGAGGTATTTTTGATTCATCCAACAACTCGAGTACAAGCAGTTCAGTAGATAATGTGCTGTCGGATAATCTGCAGGAATACCACCTTGGACTTGGCCTTGAAAATGATTCGATAGCGAATAACCCTCTGTCGGCAAATTACAATTATATTGCCACCAGATATGATGACAACACGGATAATGACAATGACATCCATCAGGCGCGTTTTACCTGGAGAAGAGATTACTCTCCCCGCCTGTATACTAAAATCGGTGGTGGCCCATCCTATGAAAAAACAAAGGGGCAGGATGCAACCTGGACTACAAACGGGCTCGCCGAGGTGAACTATCTGGTGGAACATGGTTTCGCCAATTTTAGAGTGGAACGAAAGTATGACGTGGATAACTTCTCCGGTTCTGGTCAACGTGGAGCAGTGAAATCCTGGGAAACCCGCCTTGCAGGAGGATATCAGTTGCAAAAAGATCTCTCTTTGTCGGGTCGACTTTCTTACATTAATGAAGATCGACAAGAAACTGTGAATACTTCACCCGGTGGAACTACTTCAGACATTAGAGATTTCAATAGAAAACGTTATATCGCCGGGACTATTCTAAGCTATACCTTCTGGCAATATTATAATGCCAGCATAGATTATACTTTTACCAAGCAGGATTCCGAACTTGCGGGGGATAGCTACAATGACCATCGTGTACTACTTACTATATCCTGGATGAGAGAAATGTTACGATGGTAAACGTGTTATCCGACATAAAATGAGAAATGCCCCCATGGAGCCGGCGTCCTGCGACAATAAAGTCATTCTTCTTACTTTTGATGTGGAAGATTGGTTTCAGGTCGAAAATTTTAAGGAATATATTCCTTTCTCCACCTGGTCCTCACGGGAGTTACGGGTTGAAAGAAATACGACTGAACTGTTAAACGTTCTATCCGATGCTCCAAATCCGATACGGGCTACTTTTTTCGTTCTCGGCTGGATTGCAGAGCGTTGTCCGGGCCTGGTGCGGGAAATTTGTCAGAGAGGGCATGAGGTTGCGTCCCATGGAGTTAATCACCATCTTTGTTATAATCAGTCACCGAAAGATTTGACGCGAGATCTTGTCAAGAGCAAAAGACTTTTGGAGGATATTATCGGACACGAGGTTTCAGGATATCGAGCTCCAAGTTTTTCTATTTCAGATCATATCCTGGCAGTAATTCATGAAGCTGGGTATCTCTACGATTCCAGCTATAATTCCTATAGAGGGCACGGCCGATACGGCGTGTTAAAGTCTCTTAAAACGGAAAAACAGGATCGCCCGCTTTACTCAATGTTCTCTTCTTTTTATGAGATTCCCGTAAGTAATTTGAGATTCGGCAATCTGGTGATTCCTTGGGGTGGTGGAGGATATTTCCGCCTGTTGCCATCCTTTCTACACAGAGTAGGCGTGCAGCTTATACTCAAACAAAGCAGTTGTTACACCTTTTATATGCATCCATGGGAGATTGATCCGGATCAACCACGATTACATAATGCAAAAGCATTCTATCGTTATCGACATTACGTGAATCTGAGCGGGGCCAAAACTAAGTTAAAAAAACTCTTGCACCAAAATGCCCGGCATTCATTTTTTAGCTGTAAAGAGTTTATCGAAAAATGGTCTTCGGAAAATGTTCTTTAAAAGAAATCAAACTGACAGAGATATCGAGAAATATATCGATTTTCAGAGTGCTCTTCTAATCACTTTGGGGCTCAGTTTTATTTTAGCTTATTTTCCTGTCTGGAAGGGCCTGGTACTGAGCTGGTACAACTCGGATGATTATTCTCACGGTTTTTTAATTGTTCCCGCCGTAATGTATTCTATCTGGCTGAAACGGGAAGAGTTATCAAAATTACCCAAACATTCTTCAGTTTTTGGTATCGTCCTGTTGATTTTATCACTGATGCTCTACATCTTTGCATTTTACGCAGAGATCAGGTCAGTTGCATCTTTGACAATGATTGGCGCGATTGCTGGTGTTGTGCTGTTTCTTTACGGGTATGTACTATTTAGGGAAATTTTTTTCATTTTGTTATTCCTTTTGTTCATGATCCCTATCCCGGCTCAGATTTATTCTTCAATGACAACACCTTTACAACTCATTGTTTCACAGATAAGTGTATGGTTTGTCATGCTTCTTGGATTACCCATTTTTCGTGAAGGGAATGTAATACATCTGCCGGAACATACTCTTGAGATGGTTCAAGCGTGCAGTGGACTGAGGTCTTTGATGTCGCTGATGACATTAAGTGTGATTATTTCGTATTTTACTCTACGTTCCAATTGGCTAAGAGTAGTTCTTTTATTCTCGGCTATTCCAATAGCAATTATAGTTAATATTCTTAGAGTCGTGACAATGATTCTCGCCTTTTTTTATTTCGATTTAGACTTAACTCACGGAACTGTGCATACAGTATTCGGAGTACTTGTTTTTACTCTTGCTATTGCCTTGGTTTTTTTAATCAAAGGGATACTTTCATGTTGGGACAGATCAGTAATAAAAAAATTATAACGGTTGTCGTCATTTTCTTATTGACCAGTGTATTTCTTTATAGCAAACCGAAATCAGTTCTTTCGGTAAAACAAAGAACTTTAAACGAAGCTTTGGTTAATATCCATGGATGGAAAGCAGGGCCACCTCTTCCTTTTGATAAGAAGATTGTGGAAAGCCTTGCTTTGGATGATTATCTGAATAGGATGTTCGTAAAGGGTGATCAAGCAGTTAATCTATATATAGGTTACTACATGACATCTAAAAAAGTTGGGGCGGCTCATGATCCTTTAGTCTGCTTTCCAGGACAGGGATGGGTTATATCAGATAGAAACACCGATAGAATCAAGATCGGCAAAAAACTTGCAGTATCCTGTTCAACCATGAAAGTTGAACAAGATGAGGCGAATAAACAAATGATCCTCTATTGGTTTCAATCATATGATACTTCTAATTCTAATACACTTTCGCAAAAAATTGCTGCAATAATGCAAAAACTTGCAGGTAAAAAAGAAGATAATGCTTTTGTACGAATAACCTGTTCAACTCATGAGACATCCGAGGCTAAGTGTATTGAAACCATGCAGGAATTTACCAGAGATTTTTATCCTGTTTTTCTCAACTATATTCATGAATAATTGAATATGCGCTAGCTCTGATCGAGAGAAGTCTTTTCCTCACCGGTTCTCAAAAAATTATTATACTGGAAATATCATTCCTAAGCTTGAGAGTTAAAAAAATATCGATCATCTCAATTAAAAAGAAATTATGATTACGTATAAAACTCAGCTGCTCTTTCCGTCATTTCCGCATAGGCGGGAATCCAGTGATCATGCGAGTAAATTGGTCCCCGCCTACGCGGGGATGCCGACCGTACTGTATTTCATTTCTCTTTTGTTATCAATAAATTGTGTCCATGCTCGCAGATTTGGCTGAGTTTTATACGTAATCAAGAAAGAAATATCCAATTTCTGGATGGCTATCTATTTTTTTTATAAAAGAGATAATTACTATTATGACGGTATGGATATGTGAGATATTTTTTTTCTTCAGTTTGGTTATGATTTTTTATGTATACGTCGGATATCCTGTTTGTATTAGTTTGTTATCAAGACTGAGAAGGAGGCAAATTGATAAAGCCGCATATCTTCCCTCTGTCTCTATTCTAATCGCCGCATACAACGAAGAAAAAAATATAGAACAAACTATTATTAATAAAATGCACTTAGATTATCCTGAGAACAAGTTGCAGATAATCGTTGTCTCGGACGAGTCCACCGATAAAACCGATGAAATAGTCAAAGGTTTTAAAGACAAAAATGTAAAATTATTTCGTCAAAATCCCAGAGCAGGCAAAACATCTGCCTTGAATATGGCAGTTCCCCATGCAACCGGTGAAATTTTGGTATTTTCAGATGCCAATTCAATATATGCAAAAAATGCCTTAAAGCATATTACGGCAAATTTCCATGACCCTAATGTTGGTTATGTTACCGGCAAAATGATTTATACGAATCCGGACGGTACAGCTATAGGCGATGGATGTTCAGCATACATGAAGTATGAGAACATACTGAGAACTTTGGAAACACGAATAGGTTCCGTAGTTGGCGTGGATGGTGGCATTGATGCTATGCGAAAAAGTATATACAGTACATTGAATCCGGATCAACTGCCCGATTTTGTTCAACCTCTTAAGGTGATAGAACGTGGTTATCGGGTGGTGTATGAACCTGAAGCCATTTTGGAGGAACCGGCACTCTCAGTTTCAGATGACGAATATCGTATGCGTGTTCGAGTGACCTTGCGGGCTCTTAATGCACTAAGGGATTTGTCTCAACTTCTTTGGGGAAGTTCCGGTCTGTTATTTGCATGGCAACTTTGGTCACATAAAGTGTTTCGCTATTTGTCTTTTGTTTTTTTGTTAATGGCTTATGTATCAAATTTGTTACTTTGGCGGGAGTCGATTTTTTATCGGTTGACTTTTACTCTTCAAACAGCATGTTATTTTTTATCGGTACTATCCCTCATTCTCGAGAGGATGAATTGTAAAATTAGCTTGATTTATTACTTTCACTACTTCGTCATTTTGAACGTAGCGGCAAGTCATGCGTTTCTTAAATTTATTGCTGGAGAGAAGCAGGCAGTTTGGACACCAAGAAAGGGGTAGACTGTATATAATTCATTTTCTTTTATATCATATTCTGCATCATAGGTCCTGAGGGCGTTAATATTTGCACCCCTTATTGATCCTTGTAAAATATCCGAAACCGGAGGTGCAAGCATGAAGGTGGTTATCTTGGCAGGTGGTCTGGGAACACGAATTACAGAGGAGACTATATTAAAACCAAAGCCGATGGTTGAAATTGGCAGTAAACCCATCCTCTGGCACATAATGAAAATTTATTCAACTTATGGAATAAACGATTTTATTGTTTGTTGCGGGTATAAAGGATACGTAATCAAAGAATATTTTGCAAATTACTCTCTCCATTCTTCGAATGTTACCATTGACATGAAAAAAAATGTTATTGAAACACATCAAAATTTTTCTGAAGATTGGCGGATCACTCTGGTTGATACTGGAGAAAAAACAGCGACAGCCGGACGGCTAAAGCGTGTTCGCTCATTTATTGGAGATGAGGAATTTTGTTTCACCTATGGGGATGGGGTAAGTAATATCGACATCAATGAGCTTCTTGCTTATCACCGGAAACAAAATTTGCTCGCTACTGTCACAGCTGTTTTGCCACCTTCAAGATATGGGATTTTATCGATTAATGAAAATGATCATGTTGAATCTTTTGAAGAGAAACCCGAAGGAGACGGCGGTTGGATAAATGGAGGTTTTTTTGTGCTTTCGCCAAAAGTCATTGATTATATTGATAATGATTTCGTTATGTGGGAGCATGATCCTATGAGAAACCTTGTAAGGGATGGTCAGTTGGCTGCTTTTCAGCATAGAGGATTCTGGCAGCCTATGGATACGTTGCGTGATAAAATAAAACTGGAAGAAATGTGGGATAATGGACGTGCTCCATGGAAGGTGTGGAAATGAATCCTGTGTTTTGGCATGGAAAAGCTGTCCTGATCACAGGGCATACTGGATTCAAGGGCAGCTGGATCTCTCTGTGGTTGGAGGAAAAGGGAGCTCAGGTTATCGGATATTCGCTTGCCCCCCCATCTTCTCCAAATTTTTTTGAAGTTGGCAAGATTGCAAACGGGATATGCTCTCTAAACGGAGATGTCAGAGACTTAGAATTATTGAAGTCCGTTATTCAGAATCACCAGCCGGAAATCATTATTCATATGGCGGCGCAACCATTAGTACGCGATTCTTATAAAAACCCCGTGGAGACCTATCAAACCAATGTGATGGGCACTGTTAATGTTCTGGAGG
The DNA here is from genome assembly GCA_963728385.1 of uncultured delta proteobacterium. Classification (GTDB taxonomy): domain Bacteria; phylum Desulfobacterota; class Desulfobulbia; order Desulfobulbales; family Desulfocapsaceae; genus Desulforhopalus_A. Next base: position 210,471 of record CAVSJK010000005.1, on the reverse strand, counting down.
CTGTGCGGCAGACAAGTTGCGTGAAAGTGGTTCTTATCATTACTAGTGACAAGTGCTACGAGAATAGGGAATGGCTGTGGGGCTATAGGGAAGATGAGCCGATGGGAGGGTACGATCCCTACTCCTCCAGTAAAAGTTGTGCTGAGATAGTTACGGCTGCATATAGAAGATCATTTTTCTCAGGTTCCAAAATTTCCGACCGTGGAGTGGCGATCGCAACAGCCAGAGCCGGTAATGTAATTGGTGGTGGCGATTGGGGAAAAGACAGATTGGTTCCGGATATAATGCGCGCGGTAGTTCAAGGTAAACCGGTTACTATCCGATTTCCCCATGCAGTCAGGCCATGGCAACATGTTTTGGAGCCTTTGGATGGATACCTTCGCCTTATTGAGAAGCTATGGGAGGAGGGTGAACGATTTGCCGGCGGTTGGAACTTTGGTCCCGAAAGTAATGGCTGTAAGCCTGTTTCATGGATTTTAGCAACCTTGAATGAGCTGTGGAAGGACGGTGTCAAATGGGAGGCGGACGAGAATATGTTCAATCCTCATGAAGCACATTATTTGAAACTGGATTGCAGTAAGGCGGCAAGCCTGCTGGGATGGAGACCCAAACTTGATCTATACTCCGCACTGGACCTGGTTGTAGAGTGGTATGCAGGCTTTTTGAGCAATGAAGACATGCGTGAACTTTCTAAACGCCAATTAGCACGTTATGAGGATATTGAATAATATGAACCTACATTGTCGTTTTTGTAACTCCAGACTTGATCAGACATTTGTTGACCTTGGCATGTCTCCGCTGGCTAACTCTTACCTGAAGGCGGAAGAAACTTATAAGATGGAGCCCTTCTATCCTTTACATGCATTTTTTTGTAAAGAGTGTTTTCTGGTGCAACTCTCTGAATTTGCGTCTTCTCAAACAATATTTAGTGACTATGCTTATTTTTCTTCCGTTTCGGAGAGTTGGCTAAAACATTCAAAAGAATACACGCAATTGATGATAAACCGTTTCGGGTTATCAGAGGCTGCTTTCGTCGTCGAAGTAGCAAGTAATGACGGATATCTGCTTCAATATTTCAAAGAAAATGGAATCCCGGTTCTTGGAATTGAGCCGGCAGAGAATGTAGCAAAAGCAGCTGTTGAGGCTGGTATTCCAACACTTACAAAATTTTTTGGTGTCAAAACGGCAACTGACTTAGTGAGCAGTGGTAAAAAGGCTGATTTACTTTTAGGCAATAATGTTCTCGCACATGTGCCTGATTTGAATGACTTTGTGAAAGGTCTGAAAATTCTCTTGAATAAAGAAGGAGTCATAACTATTGAATTTCCTCATCTTCTTCAATTAATGGAGAAAAATCAGTTCGATACTATATATCATGAACATTTTTCCTACTTTTCATTCACGACTGTACAAAAAATTTTCAAGTTCCATGGATTAGAATTATTTGATGTAGATAAGCTATCTACCCATGGCGGTTCCTTGAGAATATATGGACGCCATATCGAGGATGAATCCAAAATAATATCTGAAAATGTTCTGGAACTCCTTGACCTGGAAATGTCCAAGGGGATGACTAGTCCCGATTATTATTTAAGTTTCGCCCAAAAGGTAAAAGAGACCAAACGGGAAATTTTGACTTTCCTCATTGGCAAAAAGAAAGCAAATAAATCAATTGTGGGATATGGAGCACCGGCAAAGGGAAACACTCTGCTGAACTATTGTGGCATAAGGGCAGATTTTATCGACTATACTGTTGATTTGAGTCCGCATAAGCAGGGAAAATATTTACCGGGAACTCACATTCCAATTTATACACCTGAAGAAATTTTTAAAACCAAGCCGGATTATGTTGTTCTCCTACCTTGGAATATAAAAGAAGAAATCATGGGACAGATATCCGGAATAAGAGAGTGGGGCGGTAAATTCGTTACGTTTATTCCAACAGTCGAAGTCATCGAATAAATTAAGAGAGGAGGCTTTGTTGCAATGAAAAGAGTTTTGCTCACGGGAGCGACTGGATTCATTGGTAGACAATGTCTCCCGTTACTTTTGGAAAAAGGTTTTGAGGTATGCGCCGTATCATCAAGTCCTGATAAATTTTCAGACGACTCAAGGATCCAGTGGATTGCGACTGATTTGCTTGATAGCGAGAGTGTTACCAGACTTTTTCAGGGTGGAGGCTTTTCTTATTTATTACATTTCGCCTGGTATGTCGTCCCCGGCCGACTATATACTTCCCTGGAAAATTTCAAATGGGTTGAATCCGGTTTGCAAATGCTGCGCGCCTTTGCCGACAATGGCGGAAAGCGTGCGGTTTTTGCCGGTTCTTGTGCAGAATATGATTGGCGCTACGGTCTTTGCAGTGAATACCTTACACCCTTACAACCGGCTTCTACATATGGTGTTTGCAAAAATGCCTTGCGGGAAATGTATGAAGAATTTTCCGATAAGGTAAAATTGAGTGCTGCCTGGGGGCGCATTTTTTTTGTTTATGGCCCCTTCGAACATAGATCTCGTCTTGTGTCGTCCGTTATTTCCTCTCTTCTTCAAAAAAAACCTGCATTATGTTCTCATTCCCAACAAATTCGTGATTATCTCTATGTAGAAGATGTTGCAGCAGCCTTTGTTTCATTGCTTGACTGCGACATACAAGGGGCAGTCAATATCTGTTCAGGCAGACCTCTGAGATTAAGAGAACTTATTGAGAAAATTGCAGTCGAGCTTAATGAGCAGGGCTTGCTTCGAATAGGAGCACTGCAAAGTTCAGTAAATGAGCCGCCGTTGGTAGTTGGAAATATCCAAAGATTGAAATCCGAGGTATGTTTTAATCCTAAATATACTCTCGATGATGGAATCAAAAAAACAATAGGATGGTGGCGAGAAGTTTTGAAGGTATCTTGAAAATCAACAGGTTCGAAAATGAATTAAATTTTCAGGTTGCGACGGCATCATTTCAATATGAATGAAATATTTGAATGGAAGATAAATGTCGTTTTCCAATTAGAGTTTAATAAGAAAAAAATCTGTAAGTTACTAAATGGAGAGTCTTTATCGTGAAGCTTACATCTGAGCTTATTATACTTGGTGCCGGAATGGCTGGTTTTGGTGCCGGACACTTTTTATTCTCACAGGGAATGAGGGCCACGGTGTATGAGAAGAACTCGCATCATGGTGGTCACGCTGCATCGAGTAATATTGACGGATTCGTTTTTGATGAAGGTCCACATATATCCTTTACTGCTAATAAAAGATTGCAAAAATTATTTTCAGAAAGTGTTCAGTCTCATTTTGAAATACTGGAGGCTCGAGTCAATAATTACTGGCAGGGATATTGGTTCAAACATCCTGCTCAATGTAATCTTCATGGTCTCCCCCTTGAATTGGTGGTTGATATCTTAGATGATTTTGTGAAGGCCCAACACAGCGAAAAAAATCAAATAAGGAATTATAAAGAATGGCTTTACGCTCACTATGGTAAAACATTCGCGGAAAATTTTCCCATGAAATATGGTCTAAAATACCATACGACATCCGCGGACAATATGTCTATAGACTGGATTGGTCCAAGGTTATATCAGCCTGATTTAAAAGAAGTGTATCGTGGAGCGTTAACTAAATATACACCTGAAGTACATTATGTTGATAATTTTAGATATCCTACGTCGGGTGGGTTTGTTTCCTTTCTGGATGTTTTTACAAAACAAATAGACTTTCATGGTGATCATGAGCTTATCTCTCTGGATCCAAACCAAAAAAAGATAGTATTCTCCAATGGTAAATCGATTGCGTATGATGGTCTTATCTCATCTTTACCATTGCCTGAACTCATCAACAGAATTGAAGGTGTGCCTAACAATGTAATGAGTGCATCGCAAAATCTGGCCTGCACGACCTGTATTGTTGTAACTATTGGAATTGACAGGGATTCGATCTCGGAGGCGCATTGGAGTTATTTTTATGATGATGATATATGCTTTTCACGACTGAGTTTTCCTCACATGCAGTCACCAAATAATGTACCTGCTGGAGCTGGAAGCATACAAGCTGAGATATATTTCTCAAAGAAATACAAGCCAGTAGACAGGAGTCCCGATGAGTGCATACAGCCCGTATTACGAGACCTGAAGCGCTGTGGACTTGTAAAAGACTCTGATTTAATTCTCTTTAAACATGCCAAAATGATACCATACGCCAATATTATATTTGATTTAGATAGAAAAAAGTCCCTGGAAATAGTTCATAAATATCTCGATGAGATTGGTGTTTTCTATTGCGGACGTTACGGTGATTGGGGGTATCATTGGACCGACCAATCGTTTGTCAGTGGAGAGAAGGCAGCTGAAAAGGTTCTTAGACAACTCCAAGACTGTTCAACATAGTATGAGTTTGTACTGCAATGCCATGATTTTTTGCCGGGATCACAATCAGCTGTTTTTCAGTATTGATAATCTCGTAAAAACCTAAAATATCAGATGGCTAAATAAAAAGCTTTATATGCTAGGCGCGCAAAATTTTTATTATTTCGGCGTACTAGAGTACGTCGTAATGATAGAAATTTTGCAGAAACGACGCATATGAAGAGTTTTTACGACGCCATTAGTAATAATAAATACAAATTTTGATCATGTAATTGACCGATTTTTTTCTAAAAGTGACATTTTCCCCTAATTTATCTTGTTACGCAAAATTTAATCATTGGAAGTGAACGTATACAGATTTTAACATTTTGCTTTTCCCGATCACAGTTATGAAATCTTATCGAGGTGTAAAGGGTATGGATCGTAGAAAGAATGCTATTTTACTTTTCATCATAATTGTATTTATTGGGGCGTTTCTAAGCTATCTAGGGTTCAATCGCTCTTTTTTTACGTATTCAACAGAGACGGATTTTTTAGGAGGTTTTCTGCCTGAAGCAAAAAGAGTACTGGCGGGAGAACCACTTTTATTGAGTTTTCATCCCCCATTTTATTCCATTGTCCTGGCGGGTGTGCAAAGTGTTGTCGGGAACTGGTTTTATGCAGGTATTGTCATTTCCATTTTGTCATGCCTGGCAGTAATAGTGGCAAATTTTTTTCTATTCGAAAACAGCTGTGGACGATACGCAGGCTGGACTGTTCTTGCAGGATTTTTGTTGTCTGCTCCTTTTCTAACCTACTCCTGTTTCGCAACGTCGGATATTTTTTTTCTCGCTCTTTATAGCTGTTGTCTACTTCTTGCCTATTATGCGTATACAAATGAATCTAAGATATTATGGAGTGTATGCGGTTTTGTCTGTGGTCTAACTTTATTGACAAGGTCTAACGGTATCACAATTCTCGCTTTCCTTTTACTACCTTGGCTGACAATTATTCCTGTTGAACGAAGATTAAAGAATTTCTTGGCGTTATTGTCTGGGCTTAGTATTCCAATAATCATTTGGATCAGCTATGCTAAAATTACAGGAGGACCACTCATGCCGGAAGGGAATTATATAAATATTGCTTTAACATATTTTTCACATGGTTCCGACAGAATAAGTGGTGATGCCAGGGCTCCTTTAGAAAAAGAATTTACTAGTTTGTGGCAAGTTTTATCTTATAATCCGCTCCACATAGTAAAAACCTATTTGTTTGACTTATTTCATAATAAAGCACTAAGTGCTGGTGAATTATTCCCTTTCCCAATTAATTTTATAGTAGGCGTTTCTTTTGTCGTCATGCTATTTAAAAAACCCGCTGATAATTTCTGGTATTATATTTTAATATTGACTGCTTTGCAGCTTTTGTTGGTCAATTTCAAGGCTTATGAGACTCGATACTATTTTTTCCTTCTGCCGGTTTTGTCCGCCCCTGTCGGAGTTTTTATTAACAAACTATTTCAAAGGTTCTCTAAAGTCCCATTAGGATATGCCGTGGCGAGTTTATTAATGTTCGGTGTAATTTTTTTAGATTTTAATTCCTCTAAAATTGCTTTTAGTGCTTTGCATCTGGATGATAAAGAATTAAGCGAAGCTATTACCAAAATCTCGAAGGTAATTAAAAATGATAAGCATATAATTATTTTCTCTAGAAAAGAGCATATCGCTTATTATTTAGGAGTAAAGCATCGTTATATTCCATTGGTTAATAATGTACAGGAATTGGAGAAATATTTTAAGAATAATAAAGATGATAGCCATATATATATGTATTATGGCCAGGCAGAAAAAAGCAGCAGACCGCAGTTTATGTCCTTGTCGAACTCTAAGAATACCGCATTTGAAGTTGTCTCACGAAGTGATATCGATGACTCCTGGAGGCTATATAGATATGTCGGCAAGTAATAGTTGATGGCGTCGTAAAAACTCTTCATCTGCTTCGTTGCTGCAAATTTTCAATCATTACGACGTACTCTTAGTACGCCGAAATGATTGTAAATTTTGCGCGCCTAGCATATGAATTTTTTTACTTAGCCATCTTAAATTTATGGTTTTTACGAGTTTGTCATAGTTTACCGTGAACAGCGAAATCCCTGCATAATTCCGGATGTGAAAACGTACAGCAGCGCTGAGGTATATAAACAGGCGGTGGATGGGCTATATGTAACCGTTAACCGGCACACATCAAAAGTCGGCATAACCCGAACCTGTACTCGTTCATCCGTGCTCCAGGTTTATTCAAGCAGGCCTCCCAGCTATAGTTGGCGTAATCGTTCACCGGTCCACACTGAAAGGCCGCATAACTCGTATCTGTAACCTTTCATCCAATGCTCCAGGTTCGTTCAAGCCGGCCTCCGAGCTATAGTTAGCTATGTGAGGCGGCCTGATCGGACGAAAATGGGTGCTTGCTGAACGGGTACCGGATTATATACCGTCTACCTATGCTCAGCATAGAGGCAGGTTGGTGAAATTGACTTGTCTCATGCTCTTCTTTTCTGTCCGATTTAGTCTGATTTAGCACTTCACTCATATGCTTTTTAGCAACTTTCGGCATAATTCATAAAACCGGAATGGGATTTTCATTATTCCGGAAAAACCAAACGTCGTTTCTTAGGATAGCTACTTCTTTAGTTACTTGGGAAACATTTTGAGAATATTCTATTTGAATAATTGATAAAAAAGTTTCTGGAGTAGGAATATCATAATCAGATAACAACTTAATATCGTGTTTAAATAGTGTCGGTCAGAGCTAATCAAATTACTTTAATTTCAAAAAAATTTGATAGATCGCAAAAAAAAGCGAATGTAACCTAATTTACACGTTGTGTTATCGTTAAGAGGAATAAAGTGGTTTGAATATTGCATATCAAACTGAATAGCTTAATACCTTTGCAATAAGTGCAGAAGATTATTACCCATGGAGAAAGAAGGCCTTGCAATATCTTATAGTAAGATAACATCTGAATTGGTGAAAAACATGAACATGTTAGAGAATAAAAACAGCAATTTTCTTCAACTTCCGGTTGATCTAAAGAAGGTATTTCTCTTGCTGATCTTGATTGTTCTCGCTGCAAGCACAGAGCTTCATGCGACTGTTTTTTCAGATGATTTCAGCAGTGATACAACCGCCAATTATGCTGTTGTCGATACTCCGGCCAACGGTATATATGGGTCCCTTTCCTACGATGCAGCAGGTCAGCGGATGCGGGTACTTACCGGAGATAATATCGCCCTGCAGTTTTCCCGGGCACTGCCTTCGTTATCTAGTGGATTTTACTCTATCGACTTTCTGCCGACCGCCAAATATCCAGCCGGTGGCATCATTGCTATTCGCCTGTTGCAGGATCAAAGCAACTATTACGAGGTCGTTTACTCAGATGGTTATGCCAACAGAAAGATAAGCAAGGTTGTAAATGGCGTTATCGTAGATAGCGTTGCATCTGCAAGCCAGTATATCCAGAACAAAGCCTATCATGTCAGCGTTACTTTCAGTCCTGGACAATTTACAGTAAACACCTTCGGGACTGCACAGAGTCTTAATGTGAATAGTTCACCCATCCAAGTAGTCAGTTTTGAAATACAACTGTCCCAACAGGATGCGTATTTTGACAACATTAACTATTACGATACTCCCCCGGCCGATGTTACCCCTCCTCTCTGGAGTACTTCAACCGGCATAGTTTCCGCAGTTGATACGGGCGCGGGAGGAAGTGTGAGTACAAGTTTTGGTAGTGCCGTTGACGCTGTGGATGGAACAAATGTCAGTTATAAGGTTTACTATGCTCCTAGCTCGATATGGAGTAGTGACTGGAGTCAGAACAGCGTGGTCAGTGCCACTGCCGGTCCGGTTACGGTAAGCGGACTTACCAACAATATACAATATACCTTCGGGGTTCGAGTTGCAGACAAGAGCGGCAACGAGGACAGTAATGCTATTACACTGACAGCAACCCCAACCTTTAGCGGAGGCAGTGTTTTCTTCGATGATTTCAGCAGTAATACGACTGCTTCGTATACTGTGGTCAACACCCCGGCCAATGGGGTCTCAGGCTCTCTTTCTTACGATGCAGCAGGTCAGCGTATGCATGTTCTCACCGGAGATGATATCGCCCTGCGGTTTTCCAGGTTCCTTCCGGTTTTTTCTACCGGTTATTTTTCTTTTGACTTCCTGCCGACAGCTAAATATCCAGCTGGAGGTATCATCACTGTTCGCCTGAGGCAGGATCAAAACAACTATTACGAGATTGTCTACTCAGACGGCTATGCCAATCGATTGATCAAGAAGGTCGTCAATGGGGTTGTTGTGCAGAGCGTCGCCGCTGCAAAACAGTATGCTCAGAATAATACCTATCGTATGGACGTTTCTTTCAGTCCGGGACAGCTTACCGTAAATGCTTTTGGGACGGTGCAAACCTTAAATCAGAATAATTCTCCCATCCAGGTGGCAAGCTTTGAGATACAGCTGTCACAACAGGATGCCTTTTTTGATAATATTTACTATTCCAATAGTCCACCTCCGGCTGATACCACACCTCCCGTCTGGGATACCACGACAGGTATTGTTTCCGCCGTTGATACAGGCGCAGGGGGAAGCGTGAGAATTTATTTTGGCGGTGCCACCGATGCTGTGGACGGAACCAATGTCAGCTACAACGTTTACTATGCTCCAAGTTCGATCTGGAGTGGTGACTGGAGCCTGAACGGTGTAGTCAGCGCTGCAGTCGGTCCGGTTACCATAAGCGGCCTGACCAGCGGTGTAGCGTATACCTTCGGGGTTCGTGTCGCAGACCAGGATGGTAATGAAGATACTAATGGTATCACCCTGGCTGCGACGCCGACTTTTAGCGGCGGCAGTGTCTTCTCGGACGATTTCGGCACTGATACTACGGCAGATTATACTGTGGTCAACACCCCGGCCAATGGGGTCTCAGGCTCTCTTTCTTACGATGCAGCAGGTAATCGTCTGCATGTTCTCACCGGAGATAATATAGCCCTGCAGTTTTCCAGTTTCCTCCCGGTTTTTTCTACCGGTTATTTTTCTTTTGACTTCCTGCCGACAGCTAAATATCCAGCTGGAGGTATCATCACTGTTCGCCTGAGGCAGGATCAAAACAACTATTACGAGATTGTCTACTCAGACGGCTATGCCAATCGATTGATCAAGAAGGTCGTCAATGGGGTTGTTGTGCAGAGCGTCGCCGCTGCAAAACAGTATGCTCAGAATAATACCTATCATATGGACGTTTCTTTCAGTCCGGGACAGCTTACCGTAAATGCTTTTGGGACGGTGCAAACCTTAAATCAGAATAATTCTCCCATCCAGGTGGCAAGCTTTGAGATACAGCTGTCTCAACAGGATGCCTTTTTTGATAATATTTACTATTCCAATAGTCCACCTCCAGCTGATACGACACCTCCCGTCTGGGATACCACGACAGGTATTGTTTCCGCCGTTGATACAGGCGCAGGGGGAAGCGTGAGAGTTTATTTTGGCGGTGCCACCGATGCTGTGGACGGAACCAATGTCAGCTACAACGTTTACTATGCTCCAAGTTCGGCCTGGAGTAATGACTGGAGCCTGAACGGTGTAGTCAGCGCTGCAGTCGGTCCGGCTACCGTAGGTGGTCTAACCAACGGTGTGCCGTATACCTTCGGGGTCCGCGCTGTAGACCAGGATGGTAATGAAGATACTAATGTCAATACGCTGACTGCCACTCCGACTTTTAGCCAGGGCAGTGTTTTATCTGATGATTTCAGTAGTGATACAACCTCGGAATATACTGTTGTTAATACTCCCGCCGATGGAGTTAACGGCTCATTTACCTATGATGGGTCTGGTCAACGATTGCGTATTCTTACTGCTGATAATGTTGCCCTGCAGTTTTCCCGAAACCTCGCGGCATTTTCAACTGGTTATTTTTCTTTCGATTTTTCACCAACCAAGAAGTACCCATATGGCGGAATTATCACCATTCGTCTGTTGCAGGATCAAAATAATTATTACGAGATAGTGTACTCGGACGGTTATGCCAATCGACAAATCAGGAAGATCGTCAATGGGGTAACAGTCGAGAGCAAGCCGGCGGCAATTCAATATATCCAAAATAAAAATTATAAAGTTGATATCACTTTCAGTCCAGACCAACTAAAAGTGGCGGCATTTGGTGTGATACAGACATTAAGTTTGAATATTTCTCCGATCCAGGTGACAGGTTTTGAGATAAAACTGAGTCAGCAGGATGGTTATATCGATAATCTCTATTATTCAGATAGTTCTCCTCCAGGGGATACTGAACCTCCAGTATGGAATACTACTACAGGCATAGTGAGTGCAGATAACAATGGTATGGGAGGAAGTGTCACCGTCTCATTTGGCAGCGCTATCGACGCTCAAGATGGTTCATCCGTAATTTATAGTATTTATTATGCCCCCAGCTCGATATGGAATAGTGACTGGAACCAGAACAATATCGTTTCTCCGGTGACAAGCTCTTATGTGGTGACCGGGCTGATCGATGGGGTAGAATATACGTTTGGGGTTCGGGTAAGTGACCAAAGCGGGAATATGGATAACAATACGGTGGTGCTTAAGGCCACTCCAAACATTAACCCCGGAGGAACCGTCTTCTTTGACGATTTCAGTGACGGCAATGCCAACGGATGGACTGTCGTGTCAAACTCCCAGTACAAAACACCGGACTGGAAGGTCGAGAATGGAATGTACAAACAGCTCAATGATCTTAAAGGATTTGATCAGAGTTATCATTTAGGTACGTATTCATATTATAATAACGCTTCTCCGTTGGTTGATTACCATTTCAGTGCCAAGATAATTCCAACCGCTCTACCGGCACAAATCCGGGATACTGTCGGAGTAATGTTTCGGTATGTTAATAACAACAACTACTACCGTTTTTCTATGAGCCAGTTCCAGGGATTTTCCCGGTTGGAAAAGAAAGTCAACGGTGTATTTCATACCCTCGCCGTTAATGGTAGAGGGTATAATGTAAATCTGGTTCAAAACGTATCGATCGACCTGGTTGGATCGAAAATCTTCGTCAGTGTTAACAATGACCCGATATTCAGTGTAAAAGATTCAAGCCTGACGAGTGGAACAGTCGCTCTTTACGCCATGGGGCAAGCTCAGTTCGATGAAGTATTGGTGTCAAACAATACGATCACCGAGAAGAAGGTGAGTATCTCATCTCCGACGGCGTATTCTGTGGATACGGTGGAAAACGACATAGGATCAGGAACTTTGTCCGTCTCAGCTTTGACCCTGAATGTTCCTTCAGGCGGCGGTGTTAAATTTCTGCTTGATGGAAGTAAGTCCTCTGGTATATTGTCAGGCGAGCCATATAGCACCGAATACTACAATGTTTCTGAGGGGGATCACACTCTTTCCGCAACAATGTATAATGCATCAAACGCTCCGATTAACGAAGCAAATACCAAAGATACCAATGTACAGATTGGAATGGTTGGGAAAATCTTCGTTGCAATCGGTGATAGTCTAACCAACGGAACTGGTGATAATCTGACGAATGATGATAAGTCGTCCGACGGGAGAAATGTCAGCCGCGGCTTTACACCTATACTGAATGATGACCTTGCAAGCTGCCTACTGCAACCGATAATTGTCTTTAATGAAGGTATCGGAGGGTCAAAATCCTTTGAAGGTGACGATAGGCTGAATTCAACAATAGATCGGTATCCCAAAGCTGATTATTGGCTCATCCTGTTTGGTACCAACGACGCTCTCACAACTCTTTTTACCCCCAGTGGCGATACCTGTTCCGAGAGTGATTTCATTGCCGGGAATTCTCAATGCAGGGGAACCTACAAAGAGTATTTACGCAGTATGATCCTGACATTGAAGAGTGGGGGGAGAATTCCTTTGTTGGCAAAAGTACCTTTTGTCAGCAATGCTACCACTGACGAAGATGCGAGGATTCGATCTTATAATACGGTAATCGATCAGCTCGTTCAGGAACACAATATAGCGGTTGTACCCCCTGATCTATACACTTATTTTCGAAATAATCCGTCAAAGCTGGCTGATCATATTCATCCTACCGGGCAAGGTTATATCTCGATGGCAACACTATGGTATCAAGCTTTAACTGATCAGTTTGACGGTATTTTTAGATGTCAGTGATACCGAACATATTCTATTAATGGAGCGTCTTATGAAGAGTAAAATCTTTTACGTTATTAGTGCGTCGGTATTAATAATCCAGTTTGCTTTTGTCGATATCAACTATGCGATGGCAACAGAGGAAGATGATGTACGGAATGTCGTAGTAGAATTCCTGCAGGATTTGAAAAAAGGTAATACGACCGGTGTTCTTGAACTTATAACGGATCCGATGTTAAGTGAACGGGAGGTATTGCTGCAACATAATCCTAACTATCCTAGAATCCTGGTGAACGCCTATAAAAACACCGAATTCGAGGTTTCGAATATAGAGAAGATAGATGATCTGAATTATTCGGTTGATATTAATTACCTGGTTGATAACGAAGCGGTGAAGAAAACAACATTCATCTGTCAGAAAAACAGTGATGTATGGAAGGTTTCCGAAGAAATTCGTGATTGAAATTGATTGAGTATATTTACTGCGAAGATAACCATTCGCAGCATAAAGAAAAAGGCCCATGCCTAGCATAATAACTCCAGGCCCGGAGTTATGGAAGCATTTCGCTATTCCCGGTGAGCGGTTACATAAACGGTGTGGGTAGTATGGTGTGGTTTAGAGACGTAAAGGTTCGACGCAAAACATATGTCGGTACAAAAACTACCCATCTCCGTTAACAATATAGTCTCAAATCTCCCTGTCATATAATATATTGTCCAGCCCTAATTACCTGAAATATCCAGTAAAGCCTCCAGTCAAGCCATGGCTCAGGCAAAAATATGCTGAAGATTTTTGAAGATGTAAGCTATAATCGCAAGAGAGCTTTCTTCTTCGGTCAGCCTGGATAAATTGCTAACATATTTACTCAAATAAGACACTTAAGAGAAAACGGTATGAATAAAATTGTACAAAACGATAACGAATTTTCAGCAGCCGAAGCATCTCCTTCGCTTGTCGTGCATCGGATTCAGGCTACTAAAGGTTGGGTGGCGATTGATTTCAAGGAAATGAAATTATTCAGGGAACTTTTGTATTTTTTAACCTGGAGGGATATAAAAATCCGTTACCGGCAAACCATAATGGGGATGTCCTGGGCGATTATGCAACCATTCTTCACTATGGTTGTTTTTTCAATATTTTTTGGCCGGCTTGCGAAAATGCCGTCAGACAATATTCCATACCCACTGTTCTGTTACAGTGCACTTTTACCGTGGACATTGTTTGCCAATGGAGTGACAAAGTCAGCTAACAGTCTGGTCGGTAACTCACATCTGGTTAAGAAGGTATATTTCCCACGATTGTTTATTCCACTTTCCACGGTGCTGGCCGGTCTTGTCGATTTTATTCTGGCTTTTATAATCCTTATCGGCATGGCTTTTTATTTTAACATGCTTCCCTCTGTGCATGTTCTTTGGCTACCTTTTTTTACCCTTGAGGCTGTGTGTGCTTCAATAGGCGTTGGTCTGATTTTTTCAGCCTTGAATGTACAATTCCGGGATGTCCGTTTCATCGTGCCGTTCTTTGTCCAACTCTGGATGTTTTTAACTCCGGTCGTCTATCCGACCAGTCTTTTAGCTAAACGCTGGCAGCTCCTGTACTCTCTCAATCCGATGGTGGGCGTCGTTGACGGATTTCGCTGGGCTTTGCTGGGCGTTGGCTCTGCTCCCGGTCCTAAGATACTGGTGTCCTTGTGCGTGACCACAATTATCCTGATTGTCGGTCTCTTTTATTTTCGTAGAATGGAAAGAACCTTTGCGGACGTGGTGTAAATTAATCATGAGTGATCTCTCTATTACAGTAAACAATCTATCGAAAAAGTTTTTTATTGGGGCAGTCGCAGCCAGGAATGAGAATCTTGGTGAATATTTGTACCGGACAATTCGTACACCTTTCGTCAAAACCAGGCAGATCTTAAGCGGCCATGCCTCGGCCGCATCCGAGCTTAATCAGGATTTCTGGGCCTTGCAGGATATCTCTTTTGATGTCAAGGCGGGTGAAACAGTAGGGATAATTGGTCGAAATGGCGCCGGAAAGAGTACTTTGCTTAAAGTCCTTACCAGAATAACCGAACCAACCGGTGGGTATGCCGATATATATGGACGGGTCGGTTCTTTGCTGGAGGTCGGCACCGGTTTTCATCCTGAACTCACGGGGCGTGACAATATATTTCTCAATGGTGCGATTCTCGGGATGTCCAAAGTGGATATTCGTCGTCAATTCGACGAAATAGTAGATTTTTCCGGAGTAGAAAAATTTATCGATACTCCTGTAAAACATTATTCCAGCGGTATGTATGTGCGATTAGCCTTCTCCGTAGCCGCTCATCTTGATCCTGAAATATTGTTTATCGATGAGGTTCTTGCTGTCGGTGATTCCCGTTTCCAGCAAAAATGTTTGAACAAGATGGATGAAGTGAGTGGTCGCGGTCGAACGATCCTTTTTGTTTCTCATCAGATGGCTGCCATAACAAGGCTTTGTCAAAGGGCTATCCTGCTTGTAGATGGAAAAATTGTTAAGGACGGTCCTTCTCAAGATGTGGTCGGTGCCTATATGAGTACGGATGGGGCTGTCATGGGCTGTCGAGAGTATACAGATCCCCTAAAACGGCCCGGCGGAGAAATTGCCGAACTTCTTGCAGTCCGTGTACTGGATGAGAAAGGTGAAATCTGCAATTCTCTTGATATACGATCCTCTGTCGTTTTGGAAATGAAATTTGAGGTTAAAACTCCCGGGCATATTTTATTACCTCATTTCGGCTTCTTTAATGATACAGGAGTGAACCTGTTTGTAACGCTTGATAGAGATGAGACCTGGATGAATAGAGAGAGGCCGAAAGGAATATATACCAGCAGGGTAACGATTCCCGGTAATTTCTTTGCTGAATGTACTGTGTTTGTAGATGCAGATCTGCTCGCGATTAACCCCAATATCAAACAATTTGTCGCAAGAGATGCCGTCGCTTTCCAGGTTTATGATTCATTGGAAGGGGGGTCGGTCAGGGGTGATTATTCCGGAGAAATTCCCGGAGTGGTTCGGCCTGCTCTTGACTGGACAACCGATTATTATTCAATTTAATCTTGTTCTTGGGGGAAGCCGGAACAGTTCTTGAAAAGAGTTCTTTTACATCGGTGTGGATATTGAGCAATTAGCCACCGGTTCACACTGAAAGACCGCATAACTGGGATCTGTAACCTTGTCGCTCTTGTGCCATCCTTGGCACTCGCGACAGTAGGCCATCCTTGGCCGTCGCATCCAGTGCTCCGGGTTAGTTCAAGCAGGCAGACGGGCCTGTAGGGGCGGGTTCCAAACTCGCCCTTCTATATATGGCTGCCTGATCGGGCGAAAATGGGGTGCTGGTGAACGGTTACGATATTGATATTCACTTTTGGGAGTGACTTTTGTTACTGGGGAGAGGAATGCTGAATCATTGGGCGAATTTTTGGATGCGTTTTGCCGGACTTGGAACTACAGGTCGATTCTGCATGAAACTCGCTGCGTTGTCTACCCCACCTTATAAAGCTCGTATTCCTCTATCGGCTAAAAACAATGTCGGTTTTATAGAATCAACGGCAATCCTGCATCATCCGGATTTGCGAATGGGCAGAAATTGCTTTATTGGGGATAGAGTCATCCTTTTTGAACGAAGAGGCGGCGGTAAGATTGAAATTGGGGATCGTGTGGAGATTTATCGGGATTCTACCCTGGAGACAGGACAAAACGGTGAAATAATTATCGGTACAGAATCCAGTATCCATCCGGGCTGCCACATCTACTCCTACCTGCAGCCTATAATTATTGGAAATGGAGTAATGCTGGCGGCAAATTGTGCATTATATTCCTACAATCATAACTGTGAGAAGAATACAGCTATCCGCAAGCAAGGCATCAGTTCCAGTGGACCTATCGTTATTGGGGACGAGGCCTGGCTGGGTGTCATGGTCACCGTGTTGGACGGAGTGACAATCGGTAAAGGGGCTGTCGTAGCAGCAGGTTCTATCGTGACGCATGATATTCCCGAATACGCTGTTGCGGCAGGTGTTCCAGCCAAAGTGATGCGAATGCGGGAGTAGCCTTTATAAAAAGATTTAATTGACCAAGGACATATAGAACAGAAAATGGAAAGTCAAAACACGCCACTCGTCACTATCGGAATGCCTACCTATAATCGCGCAAACAATTTTTTGCATAACGCTTTAGCCAGTGCGATAAATCAGACATACAAAAATATTGAAATTATCATATCCGATAATTGTTCCACCGACCATACCGAGTCTCTTGTCAGGGATTTTGGTGATCCCCGCATCCGCTACATAAAACACCGGGAAAATATCGGAGCAATCAATAATTTCAATTATTGTGTAAACCAGGCTAAAGGACGATATTTCGTCCTTCTCCATGATGATGACAGTATCGATGAAGACTTTGTTGAAGTCTGTATGAAGGCTCTGCCCGCAGGAAAAGACGTGGGGGTCATTTTTACCGGCAACCGGGTTATTGACGAAAACGGCAATATGGTGTCAGAGAACTGCAACAGGGGGGCGGGGCGTACTACTGAAGAGTTTCTCGTAGGCTGGTTTAAAAATCACACATCGCTGTATCTCTGCAGTACTATGTTCAATACTGAAAAACTTCAGGAAATTGGAGGATTCCATTCTAAAACCAATCATTTCCTGGATGTTGTTGCCGAGGTCATTCTCGCTTTTAAATACGGCAGAGCTGATGTGTATGACGTTAAAGCAAGTTTTCGCAGACATTCCTCAAATATGGGAGGAGATGTCGCCAAACTCCGTCTATGGTCTCAGGACTGTCTTTCTCTGATGCATCTGATCCTGGAAATGGCGAGCGATAATAAAGATGATCTCCGTAAATTCGGGTTAGGATTTTTTTGGAGAAAAAACTATAGCATGGCCTGCTCAATAGATTCACCATTGAAACGTAGAATAGCTTTTATCCTTCTTAAAATTTATTTCTATAACTATCACACAGTACCTCGAAAAATTCTGCGCCGTGTTGGGTTATCTCGACCCGAAACAACATAAAAAATACCAAGAGGGTCGAAGCGGGATGAACATTCTGTATGTTTCACATAAGGTAATTACCTTTATCTTGAATGAAGTTGTCGCCCTGAAAGGTCTCGGGCATGAGGTGAGCATCTTGACTCCCCATAACGACAGGCATGTTTTCAACAATATCGTCAAGCCGTTCCTTGTCCAAAATGATCTGCATGGCAGTATCTATTTTAATCACAGGTTATCCGGCCATCAGCCAAGAGCCAAAAAACTGGCCGATTTTTTGCAAAAGATATGCAAAGACTTTATCAGTCGACCAGCTGTAACATTGCGCTATCTTGCTCTCATGCCAAGTCACTACAAGCGCATCGGAGCAGGAATTGATGACTATTTAGATCTCAGACTCATGCTGGACAGGAAATATAATGTTCTCTATTCATCATTTTCCACGCCGGCCATGATTGATCAGATTTATTTCATATCCCAAGTGCTTAAGGTTCCATTTATTTTAGCTTTCAGAGCGCATGATATGTATGAAGGTGAAAATCTGGCGGAAATTATAAGCAGAAAAGACAAGATCAAACAAGCGGCTGCCCTGGTAACCATTTCTCACTCCAACGAGGCGTACGCAAAGAAACATTTCCTTGGCGAAAAAGAGGTTCATATCATTCACAGCGCGGTAGATTTAGACTTTTTTTCCCGCAAGGGACTGTCAACTCCCCAAAAAAACTCAATTGTCGCGGTTGGCAGGTTTCATGAACAAAAAGGCCTGATCAATCTTGTATACGCGTGTCATATCCTGGCGCAGAGGAATGTTTCATATCAATGTACTCTGATTGGCAGAGGAGGAGAGGAAGAGAAATACAGAGAAACAATCGCCAGGCTGAAAATACCTAACGTGTCAATTGTTAATTATCTTGATCGAGATGGCATAAGGCTTGAATTATCAAAAGCGAACATATTCGCTCTGCCATGTATCGTAGCGAAAAGCGGTTTACGGGATATTCTGCCAAATGCAGTGAAGGAAGCGATGGCAATGGAGTTGCCGGTAGTGACTTCTGATGTTGCCGGAATTGAAGAACTCGTGGAGAATGGGAAGAGTGGTATTTTAACCCCTCCCAATAATCCAGAGGCTCTCGCAGAAGCATTGGAGAAGTTGCTTGCCGATGAAGAAATGCAGGGCAGGATGGGCAAAGAGGGGCGGATAAAAGTAGAAAATGATTTTAACATCACTACCGAGATAATAAAATTAGAAAGAGTATTTCTTAATTCGGGCAATAATTTTAATACTTATTCGAATCTGTCAAATTGATAGAAAAGGCTTCCTATGCTTGAAGATTATGTGTCAGTTATAATTCCTGTTTACAATAATGTCCAATACTTAGGAGAGGCCATAGAATCAGTTTTAAAGCAGTCATATACCTCTTATGAGATTATCATAGTTGACGATGGTTCGACTGAGGATATCACAGGGGTGGTCCAGCATTATCTTGATGAGTTTGAAAATATTCGTCTGGTGCAGCAAACAAACATGGGGCCGGGTCCAGCGAGGAACGCAGGTATTAGATTGGCAAAAGGAGAATGGATCGCATTTCTGGATGCAGACGATATCTGGTGTCCCGAAAAAATGAAAAAACAGGTAGCCTATCTAAAAAATCATCCAAATACTATTGTTTCAGGAAGAATACAGGGGCTTGACTGTAGAAAAGATACCCCAATTTTAACGGATAACATTCGATATTTCAGTAACTATGCTACAAAAGCTGAAGAGTTTACATATTTACTTGAAATTCCCTATCTTTGCGCAGTCTGTGGTTTGGGCAGTTTAATCATCGGCTTAGATATGTTGCGAGATGTCGGTTTATTTGACGAGTCTTTAAGTACTGTCGAAGATGATGACCTCCTTTTTAGATTGTTTCGAAAGTACCCATTTTATTCTATACCAGATGTTGTGCTTTTGAGACGAAAGCACAGTGGTAGCATAACAACCGGCTCAGCACTGGAACCACGAATTAAAAATAAATATAAGGTAACCAAAAAAATTTTAGCATCAATTGATGACACTGAGATTATTAAAAATAAAAATGAAATTTTGGGGTACTGGACCGAACAGTTCGCTAGGCGTCATGTTTATTGGAAAAGCTACGCTTATGCTTTGAAATGGTTGTTAATAGGGCTAGCTTTATATCCACATTATTATTTAATTCGAATTAGTAATATATGTAAAACGGTAAAAAAGAGCATGGGGAACTAGTATTGTGAAGTTTATTTATTTTATTGGTGTTCCACATCACCATATCCATCATAAATTTTTTCATTCAGTTCTTGGAGGGCAAATTTGTAATTCGATTGTCGAGTTACGATCAACGGATTTTGACAAAGAGATTTTGGAACTCGACAGTGAAGAAACGGTGTGGTTCTTTAGTAATTGGTATCCATTTATTCTTAAGCACCTAAAAGGAAAGAAGATTTTTATAGAACACGGTTTGAGCTTTAAACCTAGTTTGTCCTCTGATAGAGTAGATTGTTTGAATCGAGATTTTGATTTGATTTTTTCCTCAGGTGTCAGTCAAAGAAATCGTATGTTAAAGGAAGGTGTTGCTCCTGATAAGATTCGAGAGATTGGGTATACTACTTTATTTCAGATTCCAAATGCCGATGTGATTCAAAATCAAATCCTTATTTCAGTCAGTTATTATGGTACTTGGAATGAATATGCTAATTTATTAGAAATAATGAAAAGAATGCCAGACTCACTAAATGCATATGTAACTATGCACCCATCTTTACCTAGCAATAACAAAAAGGAATGTTTTGATATTATTGATAATAAAAATAACTTGAAATATGTTGAAACCCAAGAGGAATTGCTGATGGTAACAGCTACAAGCAGGTGTATACTTGGTAGTTCAAGTTCTGTTTGTACACCTTTTTGGTATCTAGGAAAGCCAGTTATTTTTGTAAGAGGAAAACAGACAAGAATTCCTTTTACTGGATGGCGTTATGTGCGGAAAATAATGGATGATCCTTTATTTAATACCATACTTGATCAAAGCACAAAAATGTCTAATTGGAAACAATTTTCTGTTAAATTAATAAAAAATGCGAAAGTGCCTTGTGCAAGCAAAAAAATTTTTTTCGAAACAAATTGGGACAGAGTTGCTACGATTCAAAGAATTAAATTAGCTCTAGAAGAATTGTAATGCATTGCTATCTACTCATGCATCATTTACATGACCTAATACGAAAAATAAATAGAATATCACAGGAAATTACGAAGATTGTGGATATATAATTCATATAAACTTATTGGTGATTAATGATTCGATATTTAATCGATAAATATTGGTCTTTTTGGTCTTTAAAAAGGTTATGTCAGAAGAACCATATCTCAGTTCTGAATAAAATTTTATTTACATTATACAGGAGCTATCTTCGAAGTTCTGGCTGTTTTATAGCGTCTTCTTCGATTTTTAATGGGATTCCGTGTATGCCTCACGGAATGAATGGCATATTTATTTCTGGCAGCGCCATAATTGGGTGTAATTGTGTTATGTTTCATCAGGTTACTATTGGATCAAACACGTTGCCGGAATCTAAAGGAACAGGCGCCCCTATAATAGGCGATAACTGCTACATTGGGGCAGGTGCCAAAATTATTGGTCGCGTGAAAGTAGGAAATAACGTAAGGATAGGAGCAAATACCGTTGTATATAAAGACGTTCCTGACAATGTGACTGTGATTTCCGGCGAGCAGAAGATGTTAAAATATAATGTGACATTAAATAATAAATATTATACTTATCATAATAAATGGGTCTTTTTCAATAATGGCCGATGGGAAGCTGAAAATAACATGGACATAGTAAATAAATTGAACACTAGGTTAAGATAACCTGGTTTATTCTTTACCTCTCATAAAAATACTATGAAAAAAATATTTCTAATCACCAACAGTACTTTGGGTATTCCTCAAAAGCTTAGTGAGTGTGAAAGTTTAAATCTAAAAAAAATATCGAATATATTGGATTGTGCAAATATCAAAAATGACATAATAACTTACTATGATTTTGTGAACAATTCTCAAGAATTTAATATGTCAGGTTGTTTCTTTTTCTATGCAAGTTCACAATATCAAGAATATAAACATTACATAGAAGATATTATGCTAGATGTCGAACGTAGAGGCGGAAATCTTTTGCCCTCGTATGATATGCTAAGGTGTCATGAAAACAAATTTTATCAGGAGATTGTGAAAAAGCGTTTATCTTTACCTTCTCCTCGTTCTTTACTGATTGGAAGTTTAGAAGATAACCATGAATCATGTTCATGGTTAAGTTTCCCGTGCGTCGCTAAGTTGCCTTTTGGTTTTGGAAGCAGCACAGTCGGATTACTCTCAAGCATGAGCGAATTGAAATTATACATAAAAAATAACTTAATTGCTACGGTTAAAAAAAGGAAAAATATTTTTGCAGTAAAGAAAAAAAACAGCATTTATAAAGGGAACTATCCCTTAAGTACCGGCAGAATAATACTGCAAGAATATGTTTCTGAATTGGAATATGATTGGAAGGTATTAGTGTTTTGGGATAAAATATTTACATTAAAACGATTTGTACGGAAAAATGATTTTAGAGCATCAGGTAGTGGTAATTTTGACAAATATGCTACTCCATCAAATGAACTACTTACGTTTTGCAGTGAGATAAGACACCGGCTAAATACACCTTTTGTTTCGTTAGATATCGTTGAAAAAAATAATAACTTTTTTGTAATTGAATTTCAGTGTCTTCATTTCGGTCCTTATACAGCGATGAGAAGTGAACAGCATTATCAGAAAACTTCTACTGGATCCTATACTATAATCAAAGAAAATGTAGATATTGATGATCTGTATGGAAATGCTCTTGTCCAATATATCAATAATTACAAAATGGTAAATGAAACTGAAACCTAACTGACCTGGTTTAAACGTTATGGTCTTAGCTATGAAAATGTTTCTGAAGAGCTTTATTAGTAATGGTTTTTTTACGAAATTACTTACTGTGTTCAGACCATCTCAAACAGTCATTCTCATGTATCACGATCTTCGCGAGGATGATGATTTTGAAAACTGGCTGCGTGTATCCGTATCAGATTTTGATTATCAGCTTAAACGTTTGCAACAGATCGGTGAATTCATTGGGCCTGCTGATATTTATCGAACATCTGAAAGTCGTCGCCTGCGCTTTCTTATAACATTTGATGATGGGTACCGGAATAATTTTGAATTGGCAGTGCCCATTCTGAAAAAACACCAAATACCAGCTCTTTTCTTTATTTCCACTCAACACATGGAGGAACAGCTACCCTTTTGGTCGGACATAATCATCACTTCATTGCAGGGCGAACAAGTTGAGCGTCTCGATCTGCGCCGCTTTGGCCTTGGCATTTTCGAATTCCATTCCTATGGATCAACACGACGTTGGGGGGGGGATTCAGAAACTGCTTGTGACTTTAAAGAATCTGGGTAACACAAACCATCCAACAGTGGCTGCAATTCTGGATTACCTAAAAAATAGATATGAACAAACCTTGATTAAACACTTGGCAAGATTCCACCCAATTAAACCCGATCAGCTCAAGGCGATGTCGGCTAGTCCTCTCTTTTATTTCGGTTCCCATAGCCATTGTCATGATATCTTAACTTACCAAGAGAATATGGATGTTGATAATAATTTAAGGATGTCCAAACATATATTGGAGAGACATACTGGCCGTAAAATAAGACATCTGGCATACCCAAACGGCGATAGCAATGGACGTATTATAGAGCGAGCTTTGAGAGCAGGATTTACACATGGTTACAGCATCAAAAATGGAATTGTAAGTAACAGAACTCCAGCAATGTGCCTGCCGCGTCTTGGTGTTGGCGGCGTTGGTTCTCGTTTCTTGCCATTTTATATATTAAACCGAGTACTTGCCTGGGAAAAATGGAGATGAGAATAGAGCAGGCGAAGCCTGAGGAATTTGGCCAGATAATGGATTTATTTAGACGATACAATTTTTCCTTGAAAGAGGAAAAATGGTTCAACTGGAAACATTTAAACAATCCAACCGGCAAGGCCATGGTATTTAAGCTGTTAAGCGAAGGGCTTTTGGATGGCACCGTAGCAGTCATTCCACAAAAATTTTATCAGGATGGACGCCAAATTTTGGCCTTTCAAGCAGTAGATGGACTACTGGGGAGTAGTTTGCGAGGGAGAGGCTTATTTAAAAAGGTTAACGCGTTTCTTGCTCGGTTAAAATTGTATCATGATAATACGCCACAGTTTAGATTTGGTTTCGCATCAGTCCCTGCTTCTATGAAAGGGCTTGAGAATGCAGGTTGGAAAAAATTCTCCCATTTCAGGATATATAAAGCCATTCTGGACGTTCGTGCTTTTTTGCCCTTCACCGGTGGTGAAGTATTGTCACTAATTTTGCAACCCGCGTTATCTATTTACCTGAAATGGCTTTGTAGAGGACATGGAAACGTTGAAGTTCAAAAAATAGATCGTTTTACTGAGGACATGAATAGATTTCAGCCAAAGAACCGGATTGCTGGCGATCGCAGCGCGGAGTTCTTAAACTGGCGGGTTATTGATAATCCGCGGGATACACTGCATGCTTTCGGCTTTTATAAAAGCAAAAAACTCGTCGGTTACGCGGTTTGCAAGGAATTACCTTCTTCCTGGGAAGTGTTGGAGTTCCGTACCAGTCTGCCGGGACGGCAGGTGGTAGCCTCTTTGATAAGATATATTAGCGAACGGAAGCTGAGTTGTGCATTAGATTTCTGGTTGATGGATGGGAGCGAGCAATTTCACAAACTCCCTAAGGGACTTTTGAACAGAGGAACAAATGGAGCTCTGTTTGTGCATGGTCTTCATGAGATTGGTCTACCTGATGAAAATATAAACTGGGCCATCAGCTATCTGGATTCAGACTGGTAGCATGTCTAAAGCAATAAAGCGTAAGATTTCGTCGGATGTGTAGTTAGGTGAGGGAGAGTCTGTTGGTACCACCATTAAAAATTCTATATGTTATTGATGGCTTGGGTCGGGGGGGCACTGAATTGCAGTTAACCGGCCTAATCGACCGACTTGATCGTCGGCGTTTTGTCCCATATCTATGCACGTTAAACGATTTTGATCTTAAACTGGCTCCCGCAGATTGTCCTCATCTCAACTGGAAGGTACCACATCTGCTGTCAGCCAACGGATTGACTTCAGCATGGCGCCTTTCCCGGTTTTTAAAAGAAAAAAGATTTGCAGTTGTACAGACATTTTTTCAAGATTCTACAATTCTCGGGGGTGTGGCGGCTCGTATCGCCGGCACACCTATACGGCTGGCCTGCTTTCGTGATCTGGGATTTTGGCGCACTCGAAAGAAAGATTTTTTGCTCCATCGAATCTATCCGATGATGACAGGTTTTATTGCTAATGCTGCTATTGTCCGAGATCACTTCGCTCAATATGACGGCTTGAGCAGAGACGCTATCCGTGTAATTTACAATGGCATTGATCTGAATAAACTGCAGTGGACTGAACATGAAGGCCCGACTTTGAATGTGGGTATAGTAGGAAACCTGAATCGTCGGGTCAAGCGCACTGATCTTTTTTTGCGCGCTGCAGGCCAGGTAAGTCGAAAATATCCTCAAATCACCTGGCATGTGTTGGGCGAGGGGCAATTTCGTGCGGAATACGAAGAGCTGGCAGTACATGAAGGTCTTCGTGACCGAGTTATTTTTACAGGTAATATTGAAAACGTTACTGATTATCTTCGTAAACTGCAGGTTGGGGTTCTTTGTTCGGATTCTGAAGGTTTCAGTAATGCTCTTTTGGAATACATGCAGTGTGGGTGCGCTGCTATAGCGACGCGAGTAGGCGGCAACCCCGAGGCTATTATAGATGGCCTAACAGGTTTGTTAGTACCTCCAAATAATGCGAATGCACTGGTAGGTAGTCTGATCAGCTTGATCGAGAATGTACCTCTGAGGCGAGAGTTGGCGGCAGCAGCTCGTGTCCATGTCTCATCGCGTTTTGGATGGAATCAGTGTGTAGCTGAACATGAAGCCATTTATGAAAATGGATGGAGTCAAAGTTAATTTTTCGGGGATAACGAAAAAAGGGGGACGAGTGATCCACAGCTTTCTAAGAAGAGAGGTTGCCGAATCAATCTATTATAGAAAAAGCAAGAGTCCCAGGCTTTCATATTGGAGAGAACTGGAGGAGACCCAATATTTTTCCTTGCGGGAGCTGCATAACATTCAGTGGAATCGGTTGCAAAAGCTCTATGCCTTTCTTTGGGAAAACAACAGGTTTTATCGTTCTCGCTTCCAGGATGGTGGTTTAACACCTGGTTCGTTAACAGAACCATCAGCTATTCGGCAAATTCCGATTCTGACAAAAAAGGAGATTCGAGCAAATTGCAATTCGATGATCTCTGACGGCTTCAGGAATGAGTCATTGCTTCATTTCAAGACTGGCGGCTCAACCGGAAAAGCACTTGATATCTATCTTACAGAAGAGTGCAGTGAATTGCGAAATGCCTGTGCCCGTCGTTCGGATCGATGGTCGGGTTGGGAGCCGGGGGAACCCGTTGGTGCTGTTTGGGGAAATCCCAAATTGCCGGTGACTTTTAAAGACAAAATGTTTCAGAAGATTCTTCAACCTTGTATTTATCTGGACACTATGGCGGTTTCTTTAGATTCTGTACTGAAGTTTGCCCGTAGTTGGGAGAAGGTGCAACCTACATTGCTTTATGGGCATGCGCATTCTATTTATATCCTGGCGCAATACGTTCGGGATATTGGATGTACTCAGATCAAGCCGACAGGTATCTTGTCTACCTCAATGATGTTACTTCCCCATGAAAGGAAATTGATAGAGGAGGTTTTTTCCTGCAAAGTCATTGATCGCTATGGTTGCGAAGAGGTGAGTTTGATTGGCTGCGAGTGTGAAAAACATAGTGGTATGCATATGAATATCGAGCACCTTGTGATCGAATTCATTAAGGATGACGGAACGACCGCCCAGCCAGGTGAAATGGGAAATATTGTTGTCACGGATCTCATGAACTTTGCTATGCCATTTGTCAGGTATAAAGTGGAAGATGTTGGTGTGCCAATGGATGCTATGTGTCCCTGTGGTCGTGGCTTGCCTTTAATGGGGAGAGTGACGGGCCGGGTGGCTGATTTTCTCATCAGTAAAAACCGCGGTAAAGTAGCTGGAATTTCGTTGATCGAAAATACATTAACTGAAATGTCGGGAATCGATCAGATGCAAATTATCCAGAATTCTCTTAAGGATATGGCTTTGAATATTGTCCAGGGCAAGGATTACAACGACACTGTACAAGCCTCGCTTATCCAGTACTTTAAGGAAATTTTCCCGGATACTTCAGTTATTGTCAATAGAGTGGATAAAATTTTGCCGGAACCTTCCGGGAAGTATCGTTTTTCTATCTGCAGAATTCCCGAAGGAAACTGATATGAAACCCCAAGTCAGTATAGTTGTTACCTGTTATAATTATGGCCAATATGTCACGGATTGTCTTGACTCTATTCAAAACCAAACATTTTCAGATTTTGAAGTCATAGTTGTTGATGATGGTTCAACTGATAATTCTGTGGAGAAGATTAAATCTTTTTTGAAGGATAGAAGGTTTCGCTGCATTACTCAGCAAAATGGGGGGCAAGCGAATGCAAAAAACAGAGGCATCAAGGAATCCAAAGCTGAATTGGTTGCTTTTTTGGACGCTGATGATATTTGGGAGAGCAATAAATTAGAGAAGCAGATTAAACTGCTTACAAATCCAGCGGTAGGTGTTGTTTACAGTAAAGCAAGAATTATCAATGCAAATGGGGAGCCTACAGAGAATGTTTTTTCTGGACAATACCTGACTCCTCGCTCTGGAAACGTATCAAAATGGTTGTTCCTTGATAACTTTGTCTGGTTTTCTTCCTCTATTGTAAGAAGAGATTGTTTCGAAAAATATGGTATGTTTGATGAAACAATCTCAATGGGAATTGATTGGGATTTATGGCTCAAGATTTCAACAGGATATGAATTCGATTTCGTAGATGAGCAGTTAATCGCCTATCGCACAGGACATGTTGGACAAATGTCTAAAAATATGGAGACTCGGCATCGTTGTGCGGATTTTATTATGGCGCGTTTTTTGAAGGAGTATCCTGGGATTATAGATCGGGAAACGATACAATTGTCTTATTACATAACCTATTGTAACCGTGGTGAATTTTTTGGAAAAAGTAATACGTTGGCTTCCTGTCAATATTACATAAAAGCTCTGCACCTTAATCCTATGAAAAAAAGAGCTTACAAGGGAATTGTAAAGAATATAATTAACTGGCGGCGGAGAATTCCGGAGATTATTAATTGATAGGTATTGTCGATGAATTTCAGGCAATATAGAGATTACGTTTTAAGTGATCTATACAGGTACTGCGGGGTTAAGTCAAAAAGAGAATTTTGGCGTGCATATTTTTTAATTCCTGGATTTAAGTATACTTTTTGGTTACGGACCGCAAGGTTTTTGAAAGGCAATCTGCTCCTTGTTCCATTATATGTAGTTTCGAGGTTTTTGTTAAATAGGCTTAAATATAAATTTGGAATAGATATACCATACAATACTTCCATTGGTACTGGACTATATATCGGACATTTTGGTGGCATCGTTGTGAGTGATCGTGCTCAGATCGGAAATAATTGCAATATCAATCAAGGCGTAACAGTTGGGACAACATTCGGTGGCAGATATCCCGGTACCCCTAAAATAGGTGATTATGTTTATATGGGTCCCGGGTCATTTATCATAGGTGGTATAGAGGTTGGTAGTAATGTTGCAATAGGTGCTAATACAGTTGTTAACAAATCGGTTTCTGATAATGGAGTTGTGGTAGGACAGGCAGGTGAGCTTGTCTCATTCCAAGGTGCGGCTCAATATGTTATCAATACAGACTACTGAAATCCATCTTAATATGTAATAATATGTAACTTATGCGTGTCCTGCACATCATAGATAGCGGCGGTATGTATGGAGCTGAGGTTATGCTCTTGAATTTGTTGAAAGAACAGGTTCGACAGGGGCTCAAGCCGATAATAGCCAGTATTGGTGAGCATTGTGTAGAAGAAAAACCCCTTGAAATAGAAGCGCGCAAACTGGGCTTTTCTGTTAAACCTTTTCGGATGCGTTCAGGTCCAAATTTCATTGGTGCTCTGGAAATACTTAACTATGCGAAATCTAAAGATTGCGCTTTGCTTCACTCACATGGCTATAAGGGAAATATTCTTTTTGGATTTCTCCCTAAAAGATTACGTCGACTACCTTTAGTGACCACGCTTCATGGCTGGACCACAGCTGGAACGCCTTTTTCTCGTATGCATTTATATGAATTGATGGATTTTTGGACTTTATCCCGGATGGATGCTGTTATTCTTGTGGATAAGGGGATGTTGACACATCCGCGGCTAATGACAAACAAAAAAAATCAATTTCATGTAATAAATAATGGAATCAGCGCTGAAGCACCAAATGCGTATCCATGCGACAAGCTAAAATTACATTTCAGTGAAAGTTTCAAAATTGTAGCTGTAGGTCGTCTATCTCCTGAAAAAGGTTTTGATGTACTATTGAAAGCTATTGCCCGTGTAATTGAGGATGGTGGAGATGTCTTTCTTGTACTTTTTGGTGAAGGGAATTGGCGGATAAAGCTTGAAAACCTGGTCTTAAAACTTGGTCTGGGCGATAGAGTAAAAATGCCAGGTTTTTTAAACAATGCCGCTGCAACTTTTTCCTGTTTCGATCTCCTTGTCATGCCATCCTTGACAGAAGGATTGCCTATTACATTGTTGGAAGCCATGAGGGGAAGGGTGCCGGTGATTGCTTCAAAGGTGGGTGGAATTCCTAATGTATTGGAGAATGGTGTTGTCGGAATTCTCGTAGAGCCAGGCGACGTGGTGGGCTTGGCAAATGCGATAAAAGGACTTGCTAGTTCAAAAGTCAGGTGCAAAAAACTCGCAGAAGATGCGCATTTGATTTTCAAACAGAGATACAGTTCGGCAAAGATGGCAGCTGCCTATAGGCAGATATACACAGATGTGCTAGCTAGCTAGTATCGTATATAGTCTTGCAAGCTGTGTACTGGGTATTACAAAGTATAAAAAAACTTTCGCAATTAGTTAAATTCAACAATCCGTAAATTTATGCATGACATGGGATTTGTTATATATTTGTTGTTCGTTGTAAGCTGGTTTACTCACCTGACTGGTCGATTCCCAATTTTAGGAATTATACATGTTGATTTAATTCTAGTCTTAATCTTGATATTTCTAGCATTTTTTCGCCCAAAAGAAGAGGAACATGAACAAACAGACGTAGATAAATACTTAAAAATAATAATCATATATGCAATTATAACTATCCCATTCGTTGAGTGGCCTGGAAGTGTGTTGCGCTTTGGATTGATACAATTTATTAAGGCTGTTGTTTTTTATTTTTTCACTATAAAATTTGTTAGAACTGAAGGACAATTAAAAATTTTTATGACCGTATTTTTAGGCAGCCAAAGTTTTCGGATTCTAGAACCATTGTATCTGCATGTCACTCAAGGATACTGGGGAGCAACGGCCTCTATGGCTAATTGGGAATTTATGAATAGATTATCGGGTGCCCCAAATGATATAGTGAATCCGAATAGTTTAGCGTTTATTATAACCAGTATTCTTCCATTTATGTACTGCTACGCCAAGGTGAATAAAAAAGTCTTTTTTATATCCATATTTCTTATTCCTTCGTTTGTATGGGCCTTGATATTGACAGCTTCAAGGAGTGGTTTTGTTGCACTGCTTGCAATTATTGGGCTGTTAGCAATCAAATCAAAGCATAAGATGACATTTATTTTAACTATAGTTATTTGTGCCTTTGTTGCCTATCCTTTTCTCTCTGCCAATCAGATGGATCGGTATTCTTCCATTGTCAATCAAGATACTAAGAATGCTGCTACAAGTAATGCTAGGATTGAAGGATTGAAAGGTAGCTTTCAGGTAGCGTTGAATAGACCAATATTTGGGCATGGATTGGGTACGTCAAAGGAAGCTGAGTGGAATATTGGGCATGAAAGGCACTTGGCCCATGATCTTTATGCAGAAGTCTCTCAAGAACTTGGATTTGTAGGGCTATTTATTTTTTTGCTATATATATTATCAATTTATAAAGAGCTGAGAAGAGCAGATATCTGCTGGAATCCGGACAAGATGCTAAACGCAGATTTTATTCAAATGTCTTATTATGCTCTTTGGATTTTCTTCTTCATGAATTTAGTTTTCAGCTTAGTAAGTTATGGTTTATCTGGATATGAGTGGTATTTAATGCCCGCTTTAATCGTGGTGCTGGGAAGGATCCAGACAGCTAAGGAACTGGTGGAGAAAAGGATAAATGAATAATTCTAGTAGCATTCATGTGCTAGTAGTAATCAGACACCCTGTTGGTGGTATACGTTCGTTTCTTCGAGATGTGTACAGTCATTTTAAACCGGGAGAATTTAAATTAACCTTTCTGCTGCCGAGAACATCCGAACTTGACGCGCTTAGAGAAAATCTAAAGGGCGCCGATTGTACTTTCCTGATTTTGGAAAAAAATGCCGGAGTCTTGATGTTTGTAAAATCATTATTACCAATTTTGAAAAAGGAAGATATTGATGTTATTCACTCAAATGGTTTTACGGCAATGATTGCCTCAGTCGTGCCTGCTTTTTGGTACAAAATACCTCACATTCTTACAGCGCATGATACCTTTACAGAACAACAATTTGCCAAATTCAAGGGGACAGTTCAGAGAGCCATGCTTGGTGTGTGTTTTCATTTTGTTGATGTCATACACTCTGTTAGTCATGATGCCCAGAAAAATTTGCTGGATTATTTTCCTTCATTAAGAGCGAAAATCTCTAAGTTGGCCATGGTCCCAAATGGTGTAAATCCAGCAATATTTTTAGTAGATGATCGAGAAGACTGGCGAAAAAAATTGGGGTTAGATAAAAATGTATTTTTGATAGGGTATTTTGGGCGGTTTATGGCACCGAAGGGTTTTAGATACCTAGTTGAGGCTATCGACATCATCTCAAAAACTAAAAAAGAGATTAAATTTGTTGTCTTGGCTTTTGGCTGGGGAGGATTTATTCGAGAAGAACAGGCTGAGATAAGGCAAAAAGGCCTGGGAAATTACTTCCACTTTTTACCTTTTCAGGAAAATCCTGCACGAGCAATGAGGGGTGTAGATGTCATAGTTATGCCATCTTTATCAGAGGCTTATGGTTTGTTAGCTGCCGAAGCAATGGTTGCTGGAGTTCCACTCATCGGCACTGATTGTATTGGTTTGCGTGAAGTTTTGCAAGATACACCAGCAAGGATGGTGCCTACTGCGAATAGTAGGGCTTTAGCAGAAGCGATAATGGAAGAAATTCGGTTTCCCAGTGGTGCGAGAATGGAACAATTCAGAATTGTAGCTTCCAAACTATTTGATGTTGCACATAGCGCTGAGGGAATGAAAAATTTGATTACAAAACTCCTCGACTGGAAGGAGTGTTAATAATGATAAATTCCTTTTTTAAGTATGGTGTCTACTATCCTGTAGTATTTTCTAAAACAAATTATTTTCTTTCTTCACTTTCTGAATTAACTGCAAGTCAGTATCGTGATAGCGATTTTCACGATGCAGTTGCCTTGATAAAACTTCGTAAAATTATTGATTATTCTAAAAAACAAGTTCCTGCATATAGAAGCTTGTTAGATGGTATTAATGCATCCAATATAAATAAATTGTCTGACATTGGCGAATTACCGTTTGTGACAAAAACGATGTTGTTAGATCCTGGTTATGATTTTCAATCAGGAAAGAGACATCTTTTAAAAGTGCGTAAGACAACTGGCGGTTCAACGGGACAACCTGTCACTATCCTGAAGTCTCGTTACGCCATGGGCTGTGAATTAGCTGCTACTTGGCGAGGGTATTCGTGGGCCGGAATTGAAATAGGTGATAAACAGGCTAGGTTCTGGGGGGTACCTTTTTCTCGAAAAGGGCAATTGGAAGCAAGCGCTATTGATTTTGTTTGCCACAGAAAACGACTTTCTGCTTTCTCTTTTGATTTTAAAGCACTCGAGAATTACTTCGGAATTCTGACAAAGTTCAAACCCGATTATTTTTATGGGTATGTTTCGATGTTAAATGAGTTTGCTGATTATTTGATAAAAACAAAAAGAAAAAATCCTTTTAATCTAAAGGCTATTATAACGACCTCGGAGGTCTTAACTGATGATATCCGTGATAAGCTAGAAATGATTTTTCAGGCACCTGTTTTTGATGAATATGGTTGTGGTGAGATAGGCTCCGTCGCACATCAGTGTCGGGAGGGTAAACTCCATATTTCTGCTGAAAATTTGATTGTTGAGATAGTAGATGAAATGGGAGAGTCTTGTTGTCCAGGACAGTTGGGAGAGATCGTTGTTACTGAATTAAATAATACAGCAATGCCTCTCATTCGATATAGGCTTGGTGATCTGGGTATGTTATCGACAAAGAAATGTGTGTGTGGTCGGGGGCTTCCGATATTGCAAGAAGTTAAAGGTCGCGCATATGATACCGTCCGCTTGAATAACGGAAAGTTGTTTCATGGTGAGTTTTTTATGTATATTATGGAGGGGGCAAAAAGGCAGGGACTGTCATTGTCCCAGTTCCAAATAGTGCAGAAGGAAAGAAACTGTTTTTTTGTGAGACTGGTGTGTCCGGAAATTAAAGGTCGTCAGGAGTTAGAGTCATATATTTTAAAGAATATGAAAAAAGGAATGGGTGATAATGTTGTTGTCGAGTTTGAATATGTGGATGTCATTGCACGGACAAAATCTGGAAAGATGCAATTGATCAAATCATTGGGTGATTAATTATTTTATCAAACATTGACTTGGTAGATTGAAGTAAACTCGTACCCCATTGTATTTCTAAATGAAATAGATTCTAGTTGGGTTTTGACAATTGAAATTGAGGTTTTATGATTGCGCGCCCAAGTGAAAAAATCTGGTTGGTTTCGGAAAAGCATCGTCGCTCCACTGAATTATCTAGAGCTTTTGGGGCAGAACTATGTGAACTTTTATCTTCAGATAGTCAAATACCAATCCTTCTTGCAAGGTATAGCTTTATTGCTTGCAAGACTTTATTGCTCCTTCTTAGGAGGAGGCCTAAGGTGGTATTTGTTCAAAACCCATCTGTTTTTTTAGCTTTGGTTGTTTGCGGATTACAAAGTTTATTTGGGTATAAATTGATTGTTGATAGACATTCAAATTTTAAATTGAAATTTGTTAATAGCAAGGAGCTTAAGTGGAAATTATTCCATATAATAAGTAACTACACCATTCAAAAAGCTGATTTAACAATTGTGACCAACGATTTTCTTGCTGAATATATCAATGAAATTGGGGGAGAAACATTCATTCTTCCAGACAAGTTGCCAAAACTAGACTTGGCGAAGAAAACAGCCATGGATGGAGAGATGAACATTGTTGTTGTCTGCACTTTCAGTGAAGATGAGCCAATTGAAGCATTGATTGGTGCTGCATACTTGCTACCGAAGAATTGGGTGGTTTATTTTACTGGAAATGAAAAAAAATGTATAACTGCCACCAGAAAAAAGGAATTAGAACAACGTAACATTAGATTTACTGGTTTCGTTTCAGATGTGATGTATCAATCGTTGTTATTTTCTGCTGATATTGCTGTTGTTCTGACAACCGAAGATTACCTTTTAACATGCGGAGCATATGAGGCTATTTCCTTGGGTAAAGCTCTTGTGGTTTCAAATACAAAAACTATTAAAAATTATTTTCGTAGAGGTGTTATTTACACAGATCCAACACCAGAAGCAATATCAGTTGCAATAAAAAACGGCATGGCGGATTTATCGTATTTTGAAAGCGAAATTATATCATTCAGGAAAGAGTTGTCTTCCCAATGGGAGATTGACAAAGAAAGTCTGAAGGAAAAGATTGATGGGATTGATTAAGTCTTTGGCAAATTCCTCCCAAGTACTTTTCGAATTTTATTTAAGCGCTCCAATAACACCATCTTTTCCGTTCCATTGCTGACATGTTCCAGTTTGCCCAAAAGTACAGGAGACTACAGGAGGCATATCATGTCAGCAGTGAATCAGCAAAGATGGTGTTGCTGGGGCTTACATTGGTGATGTTAGTTCATGCGGCAACTTCCCTGACACTGGGGCGTCCTTGAGGTGGCCGTTGGTCTGCCGCCAGTCCCAGGCTTCACAGAGTCTACGGGAAATGGCGCAGCGACCTTCGCTATGGTAGTCGTTTATGACCTGGCGAATGAAGGAGAGATCGTCCTGGGTGATATCTCTCTTGCGGTAAGTGAGAAGAACGTTCATGAAATGAACGTAACAGAACAGCGTTATGAACGCTAGCTTTTTTTCAGGGATCGTTAAAATCCCGGTGAACGGTTACGATTACTCTACGCATCAGTTTTTCATCCTACGAAGATTTGGTGGTTCCTGACGTTTAATCGATGCATTAGCCTTGGTGAAGGATTTATTGTGAAATAATATACCATAATAATCAATATGTTACATCACTTTTTGCAATTCGTTGCTAATAACGCTTTTATCTTCTTCACTTGTGGAATATGATGGTATCGCATTGATATAAGGTAGTATTTTCTGTTTTCTTTCAGACACTAAATAGGATTTTTACGAATCGACGGAACCGCCAATATTTCTATGAACCTGAGTGGTATGGAGTGGTATCTGCATGCATATTCCTGAATGCAGGAAAAAGTTTCCTTTAACTCGGAAATCAAGATCTGCAGAGCAGGGATTACTTAAAGAAAATTTCTTCATCATTTCTATAATTTTTCTTTAGAAAGCGTAAGGTTATATAGCAAATTTTTATTTTATCCTTGATGAACAATAATTGTTCGAATCTTGCATATAACGGAATAAATTTTCATTGATCTAAAACTCAGATATTTTTAATAGAAAAGGGCTATCTATAGGCAGTAATGCCCATTACTATAGACTAAATATTAGCAGCATTGGGGGGGGGTATGAAAAATATATTTTTATTGGGGACGCTAGTTCTAATGATAATAATTTTTAGTAACCGTTATGTGTACTCTC
The DNA here is from genome assembly GCA_963728385.1 of uncultured delta proteobacterium. Classification (GTDB taxonomy): domain Bacteria; phylum Desulfobacterota; class Desulfobulbia; order Desulfobulbales; family Desulfocapsaceae; genus Desulforhopalus_A. Next base: position 174,714 of record CAVSJK010000005.1, on the reverse strand, counting down.
TTCCAATTGTTTCAATTTCTTTTACCGGAAACGTAGATTTTGTTTCAGATGATCTCAAGGGGGCTGGATTACCGTCAGGCCTGAGAGCAGATATAGGAGATAAGTTTTCGGGGGTGGTCTCCTACTTATATGAGCCCCTCGCACAGCCAATTAATCCTCCAAGCCCATACAATCTGGCAGCTTACAACACTACGTTCTTCTGTTCTATCGTATTTGAAAATTTCGCAATCCAGACAGAATACAGCTCTCAGAGCGAGATAGATTATTCTGAAGAAGCCAGAGACGGGATTACTTTTACAAATGCCAATGGCTCCTTCAATACAGGTGAGACCTTTGCAGATATTGATTTCGGCCTTTTTTTTGGGTCATCTAATGGTACAGCATTTGATGGAATATATCCACCGCCAGTTATAAACATAACCAGCCTTGACTCGGGGGGATTTTGGCTCACTATGAATCAATATGAGACCAATTTAAGTGGAAGGTTTGATACAATAGATGGGAGTCCCTGCAACAATCCCGTACCAGAACCGGCAACGCTATTCCTTGTGGGCGCTGGATTGACAGGTCTGGTTGGTACAAGGTTTAGGCGAAAGAAAAAAAGATAGTATTTCATAAGTCCCGCTGCAATTGAGACGGTTAAACTTCCTAGTATACGTTGTAGCTGGTGCTCAAAGCATGCGATGATGATATCGAGCAGAGTGCGATTCTAATGAATATGAAAGCAGAAACCTCCATTTTCACGGAAAACTTCCGCGACTGACCTGCCTCCCTCGAGCTGTTTAAATACTTTTATAATCTGATGTTCGGTAAATCGCTTTTTCCGCATGCTTTCTCCTCATGGTTCGTTTCGGGTAGTATGCAGAAATTTTCTAACTTATGCTGGTACTATTTTAAGGGAGGGACATTACATATCAGCTTTGGTTGCAAAACTGTAGATATTTCGGTAGAAGTGGATCGTGCACCGCTGCCATTTGGCCTCCTGATAAAAATCACCAAGCAACTCAACTAGGGAAAACCCAGGCGACATATTACAATTGGAAAAATTCTGATGAATTTGAAAGCAGAGTAAGGTGAATCCGTGGAACAACCGACTAGAATATTCCAGTCGGTTGTTCCACGTGCTAGACGAAGAGCCTTGGGAGTGGAAGAGGGAACATTCATTGATTTCGAATAAAAAACCAAATCAATAAACATTCTTAAATTTCAGTAAGGTAATAGTTATTAATCTACCTCAATCTTATCAATTAGCCACTCGCAAATCAGGAGCAGGTGGTACATTAATTGGAGATGGAGATCCAGTGCCGCTTCCACCAATTGTGAACTTAGTACTATTGCTTATGCTGTTATTCGCATCAAAAACATATAAATAAGCAGGCTGACCCTTGGAAAATGTGCCAGGGTTAAATTTGACAGTTATGGTATTTGAAGACCACGTTAACGGATATTGAATTTCTAATTTTTTACTACAATTATCATATACCGCAGAGTCGCCAATAACTACCCTGGCCCAGGTGTTATCCATGTATACGCTGTCGATCCAGATGTAATCTCCTGGTTTGTCAAGGCCTAATGATATTCTGTTACTAAAATTATCAACAAAAATGTGACTCAAAGGATAGTTGTGGTCCTTATCAAACATTTTTCTGTTCGCAGCCCAGGATCTGTGCTGATTATTGTTAAGCCTATAGCCCATAACGCCGTTATATGCACCGATGGCTGTCTCTGCTTTTACGAAGAATTCTTCTGTCTGCCATTGACCAACTGCCGGAAAATTTTGAGCGCCTAATTTTATTACATAACTAGGAGCTGGATTATTTGGGTCAACCATTGGTGTATAGCTGTTCCGCATTTGATAAGCAGTTCCCCAGTTGTAATTCCAAATAATACTGTTATTACCGGCCGATTGATAGACTCGGAAAAATTTGTGATTGTCTGAGCCAATAGAGTAGTCGTAGCGTCTTTTTACAAACGTATAAAACTTGTTCGTTATAGTATATTTTTTTTCCATATCAATTGAGCCATCACCTGCGCCTTTATCCACGCGAAAACTATACCTGGAATTTGGAAGTTGGCCAGCTGCAGATACAACTTTCACCCCAGTCTCCAGCTTGGACCATGCACTAGATGGCGTACCGGACTCGAGATCGTCCCATAAAACCGGAGCGACAGGACTTTTTGTGCCAAAACCACTGCCGGTGATTTTTACCTGACCATTTTTACTAAAATCACCGGAAACGGAACTAATACTTGGCGCAGCATTTGCTCCAGATAAAAATAAACTCACATGAAATACAACGGCAAACGAGATGATGATGATGCACTTATTCTTTTTCAACATTTTACGATAATCCATTTTGAAGCTATCAGTTCTAAAGCTATTCATTTGTACCTCAAATTTAATTCAATGAAATATTTAATATGACTGGACTAGGATTGGGAGAAACAGTTACAGCAGCTGATCTTTCGCTTTCTCCTGCGTCATTGTAAGCAGTGAGGTAGAAATGGTACGTTTTATCTGCTGCTAATCCCGTTAGTGTGTATGTGGTAATTTTTCCTAATGTTATTGGGGCATTAACCGAATTTTGTCCCTCCTGGGCATAGAGTTTGTAGCCAGTCAATGGTTCAGGGATTGCTGTCCACACAAAAGTAATGTCTCGGGCAAATGCCTGAATGGGGAATAAAGCTAAAGTAAGGCAGAGTAACGCCAATTTCAAAAATTTAGCTGAATGTTTGTGAAGAACTTTCATGGTTTGTGATTCCTTTAAGAGTAGGATGTTAATAACTAGCTTTATTGCTATTCCTTAGCCGAGTTGACTGTAAGGTAGCCGACGTTTTCAGTGGCATGTTCAACCTCGGCGTCTTTTGACGTTTCTTCTTCGATTTTTATCTTGGTTGCCGTCTTCGAAATACTTTGCAGTCGTACCGCCGCAGGATCGCTGCCGTTAAAGGTTTGCATTCCGGCAATAAAGAACGGCGGGGTGGAGAACCCAGTTTTGAAGGTGAGATTTGACCAATTCTGCTGGGCGCTTTTGGTGCCAACTTCATATTGTAGGCCGGAAATGTTGCCATTTCCGGGCTCCCAGGCGATATAACCTATGGTTTCCGTAGCGTGGGAGGCACTGTTCTTTTCCTGTTCCTGAAGTTTGCATTGAAAGGAACTCTGATTGATGTTCGTTACTCTGCCGATGACCGCGGCCTTGTCCTTATTTGTCATCACCTGGGTTAGGATGATTGGATTTAAGTTGTATGATTGCTGTAGGGTGACCTTCTTAAACTGGTTTGAACTGCTGAAGGTTCCAGCCTCGATCTTAGTTCCGTCGTTTAACGAAAAGGTCCCTTTTTCCATTACAATATAACTGAAGGTTTCCTTGTCATGTCTGCCGTCCAGATAATCCCATTCCTGCAAACGAATTTCGAAACCCTTCTTGTCGATATTGCGTACCCTGACCAGAACGGCTTGGTCTCCATTAAAAGTCGGCGGACCGGCAACGATGATTGGATTATTGAACGTGTTTTTATAAAGTACTCTGACCCATTCGTGATCAACGCTCACCTCTCCCATTTCTAAATTAAGAGATGTGCTTGTTTTGTTGCCGGCCGATACGTTATTTGCACTTTGTACAGTGGTCACAACGATAGGGGTATCGACGGTGTCAGTTAAGCCTTTGCTGTCTTTTACTGTAAGTTTTGTATAGTATGTTCCCGTCTTGGTGAATACATGGGAAGTAGTTTTTCCTGTAGCCTTCGCGCCATCCCCGAATACCCAGTTATAACTGACGATAGGTGTATTAGGTGTTGTTGAAGCTGAACCATCAAATTTGACTGTCAACGGCGCTTTGCCGGCAGCAGTCGATGAGGATAATACTGCAGTGGGTGTAGTGTTTATGCTGTAGCTTAGAGCGCTATTAGCAAGGGTTGTTTCCTTTCCTTTTGCATCTACAGCAGATATCGAGAACTTATGTTTGCTTGTAGTAGTCGCGACTTTGTAAGAAAGTTGCCTGGAAGAAGAGTTGGAGATTTCAGAAAGAAGGATCCCATTATCGTAGATGCGAAAGCCTCTTGCATTTTTTGCGCTGTCTTTGAACGTCCACTTGAAATTAAATGCTTGAGTATTAATGGTAAACGGGAAAGGAGCTGATTGAGGACTTTCAGTATTGTTGGAATAATAGGCAGCGAGTGTGAAGTTGGTGGTGTCTTCTTCCATGAGAAGTTGACATTCCATCTTGGACGCAGTCGGCTTCGTTGTTTGGCAAACTTGTTTGCCTTCTTTGTAGAGCCTATAACCCTTGACTTTCTTGCCCTGATCGGCAGGGGCATTGAAAGAAAATTCTATCGCCAGGGTATGCTTCTCAGCACCGATTGAAAGAGTAGGGAAAGCAAGAAGTATTAATAAAAAAAGCAGTATTGTGTTTTTCATAGCATCGATTGTTATTAGGAAAATTATACACCATTAGTGTGAGCGAAAGTGAATACACACCTCAGAAGGCCGGATACATGTTCATCGGCATCGAGATTTGATGGATGAAAGAATATCTCTGTATGGATGTTGGAAATTCACTCACGAGAGAAGAACTCTAGCTGTGCATAATTTGTGTAAACTGTGCTCTGGACAATCTTTAGTTCCGTGACTATTCGTTGTGTTAGTGTTGGCATAAATTTCCTTTTCATTAAAGGGTAGTTGGTTCTCAAAACTCAATTAAAAAAGGTTAAGTGAAATAGACACACTCAGCCCATGAGCAGGAAACATGCCAGCAAATTTGAAAATTATTTAATAGGGGAATCTCGGTTAATTAAAAAAATGCCAGAATTTGAAAATTTTTCTTCGTGGCTGAAGAAGCGCAAAAAATGCACTTAGGGTTGCAATATGTTCACTTCGTGAAATGATGGTGTGATATCTTCCGGCAATCTCATTAGTATCCTTCCATAAGCATAAGCCATGCCATGTTTGTTATACCTACTCGGGTATGCTTTTCCTTTCTGTAAAAAAATGTGTTATTTTAGAGAGATAGTTGCTGGTGGTTCCTATTGTCGTTGCTAAATATAGCGCTAGTGCACGGATGATTAAGATCACAAAACAGTAATCGCCGGGCTTGAATTACAGTATTGTAGGTTGGATTTCAGAGATTTCAGATGGGATTTGTGATAATTTTCGTGCGGTAATTCATAGTGGGACTAGTATCGGCAGCAAGAGGTTACAGTCTTGTGTTGAAAGTTGTCTGAAAGAAGGATTGTTGGGCTATTCAGTTGAGCGTTTACGCTTCTATCTCTATTTTTGATGCATATTTTTGCGAACTGCTATCAACATGTGGCCATGCCCAAGTATTGCTGCGACTCTGCCGAATGCAATGGCAATTAGATTTTATAGTCTACTGTCGAAGAATGGAACCTCCCCCCAGATCTGTAAATATTCAGCCATGCGTAAGAAGGCGCATAAGCAGGCCGAGGGCTACAGTTGGCCTATGCGCGATGGGCTGATCGTGTGTATATGAGGTGCTGGTGAAAGTTTGCCTGACGATCATCCAAATAGGCAGAGTGTTGGATGCGAACTACGAAGGTTGGAACGAACAGTAAAATCAAGTTATGAAGGACACTGGGAGACAGAGACTGATTTAAGAAAAAAGAGGGATGGCTGGATTGAAGATAATTTACATCAGGGTAGGTGCCATAGGCTAATGCTATTGATGCATTAACCTATGGCAGTTAGGTGATCGTCTACCTATTTGGTGTATTCAAAGTTATCAAAATAGGCGTCCTGCTGTGTTAATTCAATTTCGACACTAGATACTTTTATGTCGGTATTATTCGAGCTCAGCGTCAACGCTGAGCCTATTCCTTGTGCTGAAACCTGTGCTGCATCGAAATTCATCTCAATATGATAGTTGGCATTCTCTTTGTATTGAGTTCCACTTTGGGTTTTGCCGACTTCGGTGCCGTTCACAATCTTTCTCAGTATTCCGGAGGTATAGCCATCTGAGTACTTCACCTCGTAATAGTTGCTTTGGTCTTGACGTAAACGGACCACAATAATTCCACCGGATGGATATATTTTAGTAGGTGAAAAATCCAAGGCAAATTTTCCGCTGGATGAGGCGGGGAGAGTCCGCGCAAATTGCAGTGCTATGTCGTTGCCGGTATTGATTTTTAATCTCTGTCCTGTTGCATCATAAGTAAATTTGCCGGTGCCGCCCTGGGTCCAGGTATTGCTCACTGTATAATTGCCGGTTGTGTCTGTGCTGAAATCATCAGAAAAAGCAGCTGATCCGACAGTTACCTGCGACAATGCCGCTCCACCGGAATTATCAATTACAGTTAAGGTTACCGGGGTAATTGAGCCGGCGAATTGATGATCTATTGTTGCCCCTGTTCCGGTGGTTCCGTCACCAAAATCCCATGAATAGGAAACCAGGCTTCCGTCGGAGTCAGAGGAGCTGCTTCCATCGAAACTGACCACATCTCCATTCATGCTGTAGTTGATTATAGCTGTCGGAGGAGAGTTAACTCCGACTGAATCCGTAATCGTAACAGTATTAAGCTTTCCTCCGAAAGATGCACCCCAACTTGGAGCTGCAGGGTAAATACTAATGGTTAACAACAAAGCGGATAGAGAATAAAATACTTTTTTCAAATCAAGGCCCTTGGTCAAATGGTTTGGAGTATCACTCGTTTGTTTCTTGGTTTGCATGTTACTTCCTCTTCTGAAAAACATTTTCCAGAAAAATAATTTATTGGTTTGATCGCTCACTGTTTCTCGTGAAAGCGATGACGACACAGTTAAGTTTATGATCTTAGGTTATGGGTTATACCTCAGACTATTTGAAGCATCTGTCTCCGATCCTGAAAGAGTTTTAGCTTTAATGGTGAAACTATTGCTGACAAGACTGACCTCCATTTTACAGGTTGCGGTTCGGTCGCTAGGATTGGTGGTTTCGCATACCAGTTGATCATTGTCGTATATGTTGAAACCGCTTATGGAGTTTTCTTGGCTGCTGTCAAACTCCCAGGTGAAAGTAGCAAGGCGAGGAGATTTCGTCGTATTTGCAGCACTGAAAGAAAGATAGCCTACAGCTTCTGCCGCATGGACAACCTCGACGTCAAGGGACTGTTCCTCTTCAATTTTCACCTGTACTTCTGCCTGAGATATGTTTTGCCTTCGTACAGCAGCAGGATCCGAACCTGCAAAAGTTTGCATTCCCGCGATTAATAGCGGCACCTCAGGAAATGCAGTCTGGAACGGAAGAGTATACCAGTTTTCCTTAACGCTCTTGTCAGTTGTCTCAGCTTCGAAGAGTAAACCCGAGATCTCTCCTTTGCCGGGTTCCCAGGCAAGGTAGCCGATGGTTTCCGTGGTATGGGCATCCGGATTTGTTTCCTGTTCCTGCATCTTGAATTCGAAGGAGCTTTGACCGACATTGCGGACTCTGCCGGTTACTGCGTCAGTTTCATTTTCTGTAATGACCTGGGTCAAAACGACAGGGGTTACATTATAAGATTGCTGCAGGGATACCGGCTTAAAGGATGTGGATCCGGTGAAATTGCCCGCTTCAATCTTACTTCCATTGCTCAAGGTATAGGTGCCCTTGTCGATTACAATGTAGTTGATAGTTTCCTTGGTATGTGAACCGTCAAGATAATCCCATTCCTGCAGCCGGATTTCAAAACCGGTTTGATCGATGTTGCGGATCCGTACCGTAGAAGGATCACCGCCATTAAATGTGGGCGGACCGGCAATGACGACGGGTTCAGTGAAGGTGTCATTGAAAAGTACCTTGACCCATTGATGATCGATGCTGACCTCGCCGACTTCCAGTTTAATGCCATTTTGAGAAGGTCCACCATTGCTCAAATCAATGGTTTTGGTCGTTGAAGCGGTACCACCCTGGTTGTCAGTGATCAGCAAGGATACGGTGTAGGCTTTCGCATCCGCATAGGTATGTTGCGCAGTGGCTCCGGTGGTTGTTGTGCCGTCACCAAAGTTCCAGCTATACTTGGCTATTGATCCATCGGGATCAGAAGATTTTGAACCATCAAAAGATACCGTCAGTGTGCCATTCGTCTGCGGCAGAGTAGCTGATATGACGGCCGTTGGCATTTCGTTGGCTCCGGAAGTGCCGGTCACGATAATCGGGGTGCTTACTTTGCCGGTTAAGCCCAGACTGTCTACGACGGTCAGTTCCGTGTAGAATGTTCCAGTCTGTGTGAAAGTATGAGTGGACGTTTTGCCGGCACCACTGGCTCCGTCTCCGTAATTCCAGCTGTAACTTGCTATCGGCGGATTGGCGGTAGTAGAGGATGAGCCGTCAAAGCTTACTGTCAGAGGCGCATTGCCGACAGAGGCTGAAGATGCAATGACCGCGGTAGGCACGACTGCAGGAGTGGTGCTTGGTTGAGCCGTGATAGTGGCGGATGCATGCTGGGTTGCTCCCTGCTGATCCGTAACAATCAGGGTTGCAGTATAGGTTCCCGGATCTGAATATGTGTGATCAGCGATAGAACCTGCACCGGTCGTACCATCGCCGAAGTTCCATGAGTATGATGCGATATCACCGGTAGAATCTGTGCCGGAAAAAGACACATGGAGAGGTACCTCTCCGCTTGCAGGTGTCGGATTGACAGCTGCCAGAAGTGGAGTGGTATCGGGAGATGAACCGGAGTCGGAGGTGGAATCTGTATATGTCAATGCATTTGACAGCGACGTTTCAAGGCCATTGCCATCTATTGCAGTCATAGTGAAAATATTTGTCTGGTTCGATAACTCTGCCTGGCATGTCAGCTCTCTTGCAGATGAATCAGTGGTTTCGCAAACAAGTTCACCATTGTTGTAGATGCGGAATCCACCTGCATTTACAGAATTGTCTATGTAATCCCAGTTGAAAGTGAGACTTTTCGTTACGAAGAGTCCCGGATTTAATGCCGGATCAAAGACGAGAATATTGGATCTTAAGCTTTCGCTGCCATCGGTATAAAATTTGGCAACGGAGAATGCCATTTCTCCATTATATAGGTCTGCATTGCAGCTCAATGTAGTGGCGCCCGGTTCGTTTTTTTGGCAGAGAAGAGAATCGTTCATGTACATTCTGTACCCTGCGAGATTGGCATCAACTATATTCTCATCCCAGGAGTAGGTGATTGTTTTACTGCCCTGGGAAGTTGGCGGAGAGCTTACTGGGGAGGTAACAGTAAAGGAGAATGGAGCTGATTGTGGACTTTCCGTGCCATCGGTATATGTGGCCGAAAGACTAAAATCGAATGTTCCGACTTCAGTGGGAATATCGCAATTTATGGTAGTTGCGTCCGCCTGATAAGTTTCACAAACTTGTGTGCCTTCTTTGTAGAGTCTGAAACCCGATAGATATTTGTTTGTAAGCTGCGATGTGTCAAACGCAAAATCTACCTGAAGAGTTGTCATCTCAGAACCATATGATATGGCTGGAGAGACAATTAGTAACAATAGAAAAAACAGCAAATAATTCTTCATTTTATTGATTGGCTATACCAGTAGTTTAAAATTATTAATTAATAGCTCGATAATGAAAGTCGTGTCGGTTTAGTGAGCGTTGTTTTTAATTAATGACAATTGATAAATTATTTCGCCTGGAATGAAGGATTTTTGGTTTTTTGTAACCATATATTCGGCATTCTGTGCAATACATTCCGGCATTATTGTTAGCCTGAAAATTCATAATAATTTTCATAAAATTCCTCTCTATGAATGGGGGATTTGTATGCTTATCAAATAGCATCTTTGAAATGCAATTGTCAAACGCGATGCAATAATATCGACAAGTCGCAACTTTTGTTTAAATAATAAATTATGAGTGCGAATTTTGATTGCACATGCTCGCCACTAGAGCAAGAAATATGCCAGAAAAATTAAACTAAAGTAATCTGAATTTTCAGTTATTTAATGAATTTTAATAAATATGTTTTTTCGTATTTAGCTGACCAATGCGCAAAAAATGCACTTTGGTTACAATATATTTCCCTGACTGTGTGGCCTTATTTTTCACTAGTGATTTTTTATTTCTTCACCTTCGCGAGCATAATCCGTGCCATTCCCAATTTGTCTCACGTTGTGGTGTGCTTGCCACTTTTTAATTGTCTAATATCAAAGAAATTATTGTCAGTAATTCGGCATGGAAATATTTAAATTTTTCTCTGCTAGCAGTGATTTTACAGATCACCAAATAGTAATTACCTGCATCGAATTACAGAATGGTAAATGGGGTTTCAGTGAGATTCCTTGGGGGTTTTGGAGTTATTGTGTAGAAAAAATTCTTAATAATACCGAATCGAATTGGCTAATGTCCTTCCGAATTTTGTTGGAGCCGAAATCACCGAACTGTAACCAAATAAAATTTGATAATTTATATTACTTAGTAAAGGTTATTAGTCGGATTTTTTGGCGATCTAATGCTTAAATATGGCAGTATGTTCGATAAAAAAAGTATCCAGGGATAGCCAAGAAAAATAATATTATAAATTTTCAAAATAACTATTCTAGATTTTCTAATTGTTTATTCATTTGGTAAAATAATAAATGTTATTACTTGTGCTTTACTTGGTTTTTATCATGTTGTAAAATATATAAACCTAACTTATATAATAGTCATGCTGTAGTAGTTGTAGTAACCCTACACTAGGAATAGAAAAAATGTTCGATATCTTCATTCCCTAAACGTTCTATGGTTCCCCGCTGGAGGTTGCAAACCCGCGCTTTTGTCTATGCTCGGCGTAACCGTTCACCAGCATCCCCTTTTCGTTCGTCCGATTAGGCCTCCTCACATAGTCAGTTATAGCTCAGGGGGCTACTCCAACGAACCTGGATCACAGGATGACGACGGCCAAGGATGGCCTAGTGTCGCGGGTGCCGGGGATGGCACAGGAGCGTCACGGTTACATATCCGGATTATGCATTCTTTGAAGTGCATCGGAGAACCATTACTGCGCTGCTTGATCGTACGGCTATGGGGGGGTAACTTTGAATGGTGTTGCGCGACCAGAGATGGTGCGAAAAAAGGGAGGAAAGGTGGTGTGCAGAGGTCTTTGGAATTGAAACTAACCTCCACAGTTGGGAGAGGTTGTTATTGTCTCTTTTTTAGGGGGAGTTGAAGGGATTTCAAGGAGATCAGATTGCTTCAGAAGGGAGCAATCTAATGACTAAATGGATGTTCCCATTCCATACCTTCTGAAATTTTATAGCGAGATGCGTTTTATCTGATAGGGCTGTTTATGAATTCATATGATGATATTCTCAGAAACAACTGTACCTCGTTGGAATAATGGAGAGTGTGGGAGAGAGTCGATGAAGAGTATGACGGACCGACGCATCTATAGAGAATGCCAATGCCGAAATAAAAAAATATTTCGGTATTGGCTGTTATATATGAGTAGTAGTGGTGGAGATTTTGGCAGGATTTCCCTGATGACGCTTTAGGCTGGGGTTATGGCATTGATGAAAGACTCGTAATTAATCTGAGTTAACCGATGTCTTATTCTCCCTTTTTCTTGATAATGCCTGCAATGCCCACAAGGCCGCTTCCGAAAAACAGCATTGTAGCAGGCTCGGAGATTGGTGACGTCATCGTGTTCCCGGCGAGTAAACCAACACCAGCTATTGCAACCATCAGAACGTAAAACAATTTCTTTTTCATATTGTTTACCCTCTTTCACCCGTGAGAATTTTACCTTCTTGTAATTTAAGCTTAAAATCGATTATGCATCTTTCGTTCCATAACGATTTGTGGGAGCAGGGAAGTGGCCGAAAATTAGAAAATAATTCGGTTTTGATTAGAGTTGCATGCAGAGTGACTAATAATTATAGGCTCTTGGCAATACTAAGAGATTTCAATCCTGATTAATTTTTCATAATGATGTAAAATTACGGCGCGATAAAATGGTTAGGTTGTATGGTAAATAACTTGCTGGAATCATATTGTATTGTTTGTGAATCACAGGCATTGGTGGTGATGGCTGTTGAAATGGTTGATCTCAGGTAATTCCGGATGTTCGGAAATGTTGTGGGAATTTGCGGAAAGAGTATCGATTTATCTCTATCCGGACTAGTGATGAGGTAAATCAATATCTTGACTTACATTTTATAAGCTGTGCTGCTTATGCGCCTTTTACGCATTGCTGAACGTTTATAGGTCTGGGGTTATGGGTGCATTTTTGCCATTCCCGGTGAACGGTTACAATATATGTATTGTCTGAAAAGTGTAAAAAAGCTATATGAGGTATGGTTTAAAATGTAATCTTCCCCCCCCCGTCTCACACTATATAACAAGGAAACAGTCGATGCAGCCGTGGCAGAGACTGGAGATTGTGGAAGGCCCTGTTTCCGGGAGATAAAAGTTGTCTCATTCATTTTTCTCCTTATGCTACCGTCAGAATTTGTTCAGAAAGTGGCGCAAATTGTTTGTCGTAGCCTTGGTGCTTATTTTCCCCTTTTTTTTTACTGGAAGATCAGACTATTACGATCCAAGATCATTGAAAGCGTTTTGGAATCTTGGACATTTTTTCTTTTTTGCGCTCCTTGTTCTTGTGCTTGATAGCCACTGGCGTTCAGAGCGGCGTTCCATTCTTTTCAGAATCCTGGCGATGTTTACAACCTCGGTAGGTCTTGGCCTGGGAATTGAATTGATCCAGCTGGACATCCCCGGTCGCACTTGCTCCTTGAGTGATGTCGTCACCGATCTCTCAGGGGGTGCGCTTACGCTGCTGTGGACAACTGGGCGGGGGCTTCCATCCGGTCGGTTGATTCTGAGCGGTTTGGTGTCGATAATCATTCTGGTTTTTAATTTAGCCCCCATAGCTACTGCTCTTACCGACGAATATAGGAGCTATCGGGAATTTCCATTGCTTGCCGGTTTTGAGAGTAAAGCCGAGCTGAGTCGATGGGGAAATGGTCAGGGGCGACTCTCTTTAGTTTCTTCGCCGCGATTGCAAGGCAATTATTCGGCCAAGGTGGTCCTGACGACCGACAAGTATTCCGGTGTTTCGCTACAGTATTTCCCTTCCGACTGGAGTGGCGGGAAGGCCCTGGCCTTTGATGTTTTTAATCCTGGGGAGCCTATTACCTTGCACTACCGGGTGCATGATGAGCGGCATAATGATAATCAGAGCTATACGGATCGTTACAACGGGCGAACCATTTTGAAATATGGTTGGAATGAGATTGTTATTCCTCTGGCGGATATCATTGAAGCACCTCAAGGCCGCAAAATGGATGTTAAAAAAATCAGCGGTTTTGGTATTTTTGTCATGCAACAAACAAAACGGCGTATTCTGTTTCTGGACAACGTCCGGCTCTTGTAAGAGTTATAAAGTTCACTATGGCTGAGATTTTTACAATGCGCGCCAGAATGATTATTCGCCGAATTCCTCCCGGACTGGTCATGACCTACGGCACTATCGCAAAATATGCGGGAAACCGAAACGGTGCCAGGCAGGTAGCAAGAATTCTGCATTCAAGTTCGGAAAAATATGGGTTGCCGTGGCATCGAGTAGTCAATAGAAATGGTCTGATTCCGCAGAGAGCATCAATGGAGCATGTTACGCAAAGAATGCTCCTTGAGGAAGAGGGAGTTGAGTTCGGCAAAAATGGGAAAATCGATCTGGCGCGTTTTTTATGGCTGCCGGAAATTGATTTCAGCTTAATTGACACGCCGCCGGCTGAAGAGTTTTAACGACGATCATCTCTACATCTTCCAACCCCAGTACTCGAGAAAGCGTGGAAAATTTTTCAGATCCGAGGCTTCCCTGTCCCAAAATTTCAAACTGGTATAAAAAATGATTCCACTGGTATCGGACAATCCTATGGCCTTGTCCTGTCCCACATGAAAATCAAAGGCCCACCAGCTGATAAGAAGCCGTTCCAGGAATTTTGTGTTGTTTCTTACGTAGCCTTTGCATGGGCCGGACATGTAGAAAAACGATTTTGTCCTGTCCTTAAACGGCAGTCTGTAAAGATAGTTCATTGGAAAAAGGTCTAATTCAACCGAATCATATCTTTGCTTTAATGTATCTTCCGCCCGGACAGCAACATTGCTGATCCGGTGGGTTTCGCTTTCCAGGGTAAAGACAATATTTTCCGGGGCCTTGCTCCTCGCCGGTTGAAGCAGGCTCGGCAGGTTATAGCTGTAGACCCGTTGAGATCCGGCCGGCCAGTCCGCGGGAAAAGCTTCAGGAGGCATGGCGTCGGTTGGGAAAAAAGCCAGAAAGCAGCCGCAGGTGTGAACCGTTGTAACGAGCAAGAGCTGTCCGTTTGCATCCAAGGTATAAATAATCAAAAGGCCAGGATTTTTACCGGCTGTCAAATTGATTTTGTCCAGCGCGAAAGGGACCTGTTCAAAATGAATCCTATAAAGCAGGTTTTGATATGTCCCTCTGGCTGTTGTGAATTCCTGCGTCTCAAAGAAAATGGCAGGCTTATCAGGATCGACGAATATTTCGGTTTCTTGATCTGTCGACTCGCGCACGCTTGGCATACCGATCTTGTTATATCGTTCGCCTGCCTTTTTTATGAGAAAAGCAGGAGCATCGGGAGCTTTGAGAGAAGGCGGCAGGGGTGAGCGGTAAAGAATCTCCTCCTCATGCAGGTGTGCAGGAGAGTGGGCACAACTGACGAGGAGAAGAAGGAAGGAAAGGCAGAACAGCACGGTGATGCTGTTGCCTACGGGCATTTGTCTAAACCGGTATCTGTTATTCTTTCCGGTAGTCACGTAACCAATGCCTCCCCTCCTGTTGGCGTAGCTTCAGGATTTTTTTTCTCTAAGGAAAGAGTATTCAGGCTGCATTGCGGGCAATGCAGCCTGAACTTTTTTTATACATCCATGTCAGCCGGTTCGTAGTATTCTTTAGGGTGGCTGCAGCTGGGGCACTTGGCCGGGGGTTGCGTCCCGGTGTGAGTGTAGCCACAGAGAGAGCATTTCCACTTGATTGGTTGTTTACGTGTAAATACAGTCCCATTTTCAACCATTTCCAGTAATCTCTTGTATCTTTCGCGGTGTTGCGCTTCAATTTTACCGATCTGCTTAAAAAGGTTGGCCGCTTCCATGTTGCCTTCTTCCTCGGCTTCTTTGGCAAAGGTCGGATACATGGTTACGGTTTCATAGTCTTCACCGTCGGCTGCCTCTTTCAGTTTGCGACAGTGTCTCCAATTCCATTTAAAAGCTTAAAGTGATCGTTTGCATGGCGCATTTCATTCATTGCCGTTTCTTCAAAAATTTTGGCGACATAATGATATCCTTCCTTGCGGGCAACTTTGGCAAAAAAAGTATATTTATTACGGGCCTGGGATTCTCCTGCAAATGCAGCCTTTAAGTTCTCAATGGTTTTGCTCATCTGAACCTCCATGTATGATTTTAAGGTTTGAAACTAGTACTGTGCTTTGCCGATACAGCAGGATGTGTTTCTTAATGAATAATGATTCTTATTTACAATAGATCTTTTGCCTGTCAACTATTTTTTATTGTGAGTCTTGACAAATGATCGACGGCTTATGCCTGGCTATATGCCTTTTAAAATGATATATTGGTCATCGCGGGATCCGCTGTTAAAGAATGGCGGAAAATAAAGATGATAGGTTTAATTTTTTATGTAGCTTTTATATGGTGCTTGATGTAATAAGAGAGGTTCTTTATAAGTCAACAACCAACAGTGGGTATATTCTTTTATGATGCCCCCTGATGTAGTAAAGTGTAATTAGCAACACAAGTTGAGTCAGTTGAGTAAGGAGTTGCAGCTTGCTGCAACTCCTTACTTTTTTATTTTCCCATAGCTTTTATATAAGCGAGGCCGGATGGAAGCCGGTTGCAACGTTGCAGAGGACAGCAGCCATGAGTAAGGATTTATCGAAAGTAAGAAATATAGGTATCAGCGCCCATATCGATTCGGGAAAGACCACCTTGACCGAGCGTATCCTGTTTTACACCAAAAGGATTCATGCGATCCATGAGGTTCGGGGAAAAGACGGTGTCGGGGCGAAAATGGACTCCATGGAGCTTGAAAAAGAGCGTGGTATTACTATTCAATCCGCCGCAACATACTGCTCCTGGAAAGATATCGATATCAATATCATCGATACCCCGGGCCACGTTGATTTTACCGTTGAGGTCGAGCGGGCACTCAGAGTTTTAGACGGTGCGGTTCTGGTGCTTTGCTCGGTTGGCGGAGTGCAGTCCCAGTCGATCACGGTAAACAGGCAGATGACTCGGTATAATGTACCCCGTCATCGCTTTTATTAATAAATGTGACCGTACCGGTGCCAATCCCGAGAAAGTGACCAGACAGCTTCGGGAAAAACTGGACTTGAATGCCCATCTGATGCAGATGCCGATCGGCTTGGAAAGTGATCTCAAGGTGTCGTTGATCTCGTTACCATGAAAGCGGTTTATTTTGACGGCGAGAGCGGTGAGAATATCAGGATAGAGGATATTCCTGCTGATATGCAGGCAGAGGCCAAAGAAGAGGCAGGAAGCATTGTTGGAGGAAATTTCCATGTTCTCTGAAGAGCTGATGGAAGCTCTGCTGGAGGGTGGCGAAGTTGATACCAATCTGGTCTATGATGCCGTTCGAAAGGGACCCTCTCCCTGGAGTTCACACCTGTTTTTGTCGGCTCCGCCTATAAAAACAAGGGCGTTCAGTCATTGCTCGATGCGGTCGAGAGCTACTTGCCCTGTCCCACCGATGTAACCAATATGGCGCTCGATCTGAATAATGAAGAAAAGGAATTCCCTGTCACCAACAATCCCGACGATCCGCTTATTATGCTGGCGTTCAAACTTGAAGATGGCCGTTACGGCCAATTGACCTATGTTCGTTCCTATCAGGGCAAGCTTGACCAAAGGCGATACCGTCTTCAATAGAAGGACCGGCAAGAAAGTAAAAATAGGCCGTCTCTGCCGGATGCATTCAAATGAGATGGAAGAGATTGAATCATGTGGCTCCGGCGATATCGTCGCTCTGTTCGGTGTCGATTGTGCCTCCGGTGATACCTTTACCTCCGAGGATATATCCTGCTCCATGACCTCGATGCATATTCCGGAGCCGGTAATTTCCCTGGCGGTTATTCCTGCCGATAATAAAGCGCAGATCAATATGTCCAAGGCCTGAACCGCTTTACCAAGGAAGATCCGACCTTTAAAACCTTTGTTGACCATGAAACCGGCGAGACCATTATCTCCGGCATGGGCGAGTTGCATCTGGAAGTATACATTGAGCGCATGAAGCGTGAGTACGGCGCCCTGGTCGAAGTTGGTGCTCCCCAGGTTGCATATCGTGAAACTATTTCCCAGCGCGCGAGATTTCAATTACACCCACAAGAAGCAGACCGGTGGTTCGGGTCAGTTCGGTCGGGTTGCGGGATATATGGAACCGATGGAAGAGGGCGAGTACGAATTTGTTGACAAGATCGTCGGTGGTGTTATTCCCCGTGAATTTATCACTTCCTGCGATAAAGGATTCACCAAATCCATGGAAAAAGGTTCGCTGTGCGGGGCACCGATTACCGGCGTACGCTGTGTCATCAACGATGGTGCCTTCCATGCGGTCGACTCCTCTGATATTGCCTTCCAGCTTGCATCCATGGGTGCCTTTAAAGAGGGCTATCTTAAAGCGAAGCCGATCATCATGGAACCCATAATGAAAGTTGCCGTTGAAGGGCCTTCCGAATTCCAGGGTTCGGTCAATGGGTTCCATCAATCAACGGCGCGGAATGATTATCGGTACAACCGAGGAAGGCAACTACTCAGTCGTCGAGGCGGAGGTCCCGCTCTCCGAAATGTTCGGCTACTCTACCGCCTACGTTCACTTACCCAGGGCAAGGCCGAGTTCACCATGGAGTTTGCAACCTTCAAACCGGTGCCGAAGAGCTGTGAGTGAGCAGTTGGTTAAAAAGTATCAGGACGAACGGAAGAACGGTTGATAAACCGCGACTTCATATTACAAATATAATTTGTTTACGCATTAACCCCGCGATGGTGCATATATGGTGCTTTTTAGTCGATACGTTGCCGGCGAGTACTCATTATAGTTCCGCTGTGCGGTACATAAGGCACTGAAAATATATTGATGACTGCATGGATGATGCAGGTTGAAAAGGAATAAAAAGGTGAACTGCCATGGGAAACGATCTGATAGTTAATAATCCACTTCGGGCTCTGGGCTTGAGAAAAGGCGGCCGGAACTGCTCAGGCAATGATGGGCCTGGTCATGGCCAGGGCAGGACTTGGCAAAACTGCTATTTTGGTACAATTTGCCCTGGATTGTATGCTGCTTGGCAATAAAGTGCTGCATGTATCAATAGGCGAAGGTGTCGATAAAACCCGTCCTGGTACGATGATATTCTCTCCCTGTTGACCGACGGAGAGAAAATTGAGTCTATCCCTGAAGTCATGAAAAATCGAATGATTATGACTTTCAAGGAGAGTTCCTTCTCCGAAGGCAAAACTTGAGGAAAGAATGGACGATCTGGTGAAGCAAAATGTCTATAATCCGGAATGTCTGATCATTGATGGCTATGATTTTGAGAACAACGACAAGAAGTCACTTGAGGAATTGCGCGATTTCATGAATGAACGTGGGTTGAAAATGATCTGGTTCTCAGCAGTCAGTCATAGTGATGACAAGCGGGTCAGTCTGGACGGTGTTCCCGCCCCGTGTCATGAGGTGGACGGTCTGTTTGATACCGTGCTGCTGATCAAACCTGAGGGTGATGCCATGAAACTGAATATCCTCAAGTGTGATTCCTGTTCGGTGGATCCCGGTTCTATTCTGATGCTTGATCCTTCAACGATGCTGATCAAGCAGGGCTAAGCTAAAGTTTGTGTTAGAGGAATGCCGGTATCGTTAGCTGCTGTTTTGTGTGCCGGTGTGTTATTTGATAAGGAGTTGCCAAGTATAAAAAGCGGGTGCTGCCGATAAGGCATCCCGCTTTTTTTGTATTGTTTATATTGTATGGTGATTATATGAAATTCAGACCATGTATCGATCTTCATGGCGGAGTGGTTAAACAGATTGTCGGCTCGACGCTGAATGATGACGCTCCCGGAGGCAGTGCAAACCAATTTTGTCGCCGGAAAACCACCGTCCTGGTTTGCTGAGCTTTATCGAGCAGATAATCTGACCGGTGGTCATATTATCATGCTGGGACCAGGCAATAAGCAGGCCGCCGAGGAAGCCCTTGGTGCCTGGCCGGGGGGCATGCAGCTTGGTGGAGGCATTACCGTCGACAATGCCGGAGAATGGCTGGAGAAAGGTGCCTCGCATATCATTGTCACTTCCTATGTTTTTAAAGACGGCAGGATCAATATGGCACGGCTGAAAAAGCTGGCCGACGCAGTCGGCAGGCAAAGGCTTGTCCTTGATTTGAGTTGCCGAAAGAAGAATAATGACTACTATATCGTCACGGACAGATGGCAAAAATTCACCAAGGTGGTCATTTCCGAAGAGGTGCTGGAGGAACTTTCCGGGTTTTGTGATGAATTCCTTATCCATGCTGCTGATGTTGAGGGCAAATGTGCAGGCATTGAAGTTGACTTGGTGGAAAAATTGGCGGAATGGACGCCTATTCCCACCACCTACGCTGGCGGGGTCAGAGATTTAGCAGGATCTGCAGCTGGTAAAAAAAACCGGAAAAGATAGATTGGATGTGACCATAGGCAGTGCCCTGGATATTTTTGGCGGCAAGAACCTGACTATAAGGAGGCCGTTGCCTTTTGTCGTTCCACAGACACAATTGATCGGTAACCGTCTCGGCACCCCATTTTCGTCCGATCAGGCCGCCTCACATAGCCAACTAGAGCTCGGGGGCCTGCTTGAGCGAACCTGGAGCACTGGATGACGACGGCCAAGGATGGCACAGAAGCGACACGGTTACAGATACGAGTTATGCAGTTTTTTTAATGTGTCCCAGTGAACGATTACATCGAACCAATTTAAGAAAAAGGTATTCATTCTGTTCGAATCTTGACCTTGATCTCTTTTTTCGATACAATATTCGTGCGGTGATGAGAGCTATGCTCAGTCGTCTAATTTATTGATTTTAAAAATAAATCTATGGCGCTGGATAAAGAAAAACAGAGAAGGGACATCGACAGGTTCATCAACAAGATGCCCAGCCTGTCGACCACTGTCGGCAAGGTTATGGAAATCTGCAGCCGCACCGATGCATCTCCAAATGAACTGAATAAAGTCATCTCCCTTGATCCGGTTCTGACCGGGCAAGTTCTAAAACTCATCAATTCCGCCTATTATTCTCTGGTTAATAAGGTCACCTCGCTTACCAGAGCAATTACCATGCTCGGTATGAATACCGTTAAAAACATGGCGCTCAGTACCGCCATTATTCGCAGTGTTGCCGGAGCAAAAAAATCCAAAGCTTTGCCGACAACCAAATTCTGGGCGCATTCCATCGGAGCCGGAGTAAGTGCCAAACTGCTTGGCGAAGCGAAAGGGATGTCCGTCATGGAAAGGGAAGAGCTGTTTCTTGCCGGACTGCTGCATGACCTCGGCAAGGTGCCCTTCGGGGATGAATATATAGAGGTGCTGAACATCGCCAAATTTGAGCAGCTGCCTCTTCACGAAGTTGAGCTGGAGATTATGGGCATTGATCACCAGGAAGTCGGATTGATGATTGCGGACAAATGGAAACTCAACCAGATCATCAGCCAATGCATCGGCACCCATCATGAACTCAGTACTCCCACCGGAAATCTTGAACAGCAAGTGGCCTGGTTGCTCTTGGCAATATTTATGCCAATATTCTTGATCACGGCTATGCCGGCAATCCCTTTCCCAAGGAAGAGGAAATTGGGCCTTTGCTCAGCTGCATTGAACTTCCCTGGGATGAATTTTGCGGCATCGGCAACAGGGTTGTAGAAGAAATACAAAAGGCAGAGATTTTTCTGAAAATATAAGGCGGAGTGCTAATAGATGAAAGTTCGCTTTTGGGGAGTCAGAGGATCGATTCCCAGCCCTGGCCCGACAACCCAGAAATACGGTGGAAACACTGCCTGCATTGAGTTACGGGTCGGAGCCGATGATCGGATAATTATTATCGATGCAGGATCCGGAATACGTTCGCTTGGCAACTCGCTTATGGCGAATGACCTGCCAAAGGGACCGATCAAAGCGGATATCTTTCTCTCGCATACCCACTGGGATCACATCATGGGCTATCCGTTTTTTACGCCTATTTATATTCCGGGAACAAAATTAAAAGTGCATGGACCGGTATCCTTCGAGGATGATCCTCTTGAGGAAGTCGTCGGCGGTCAGATGAAATATCGGTATTTCCCGATCAATTTGGGTGAATTGGCCTCGGATGTTACTTATTTCCGGCTCAAGGAAGATCCGAATATAGATCTGGGTGATGGTTTGCGCCTTGCAACAAAACTGCTCAACCATCCCATCACCGCACTCGGCTACCGTTTTGAATATGAGGGGCGAGTGGTCTGCACCTGCTACGATTCAGAGCCATTCCGTAACCTCTTTATAACTGATCCCGATGATCCGGCTTATGACGAGGCGATGGCGTTCGAGGGAAATGAAGTAGCGATCGAGCAGAATCTGGCGATCGAACAGTTCTTCTCCGGAGCTGACCTGCTCATCTGCGATTCACAGTACACCGATGCGGAGTATAGCGCCCGGATCAACTGGGGGCACACGACGATGGAATATGCCATCGGTGCGGCCAACAGGGCGGGAGTGAAAAAGCTTGCCATGTTTCACCATGATCCGGACAGGAGTGACGACACCCTTGATGAATTGGCGAAAACCTATTGTGAACCGGGAAAATTCGGCGACACTGAAGTGTTTTTTGCCCGGGAAGGGATGGAGATCGACCTGTAACTGATTATTAATCAATCAATAATGATGGCGTCGTAAAAACTCTTCATTTGCAGCAACGAAGCAGATGAAGAGTTTTTACGACGCCATTAATAATAGATTGCTCGTTTAATCCTTTCTATACATTGGTAATCGGCAATATACGGATTGGGTGGAGGCGCGGGGCATGGCAGTACGAGTTCTCCGCCGAAAGGAGTATTGAGAACATTTCGATTATAGGCCTCAACAGCCAACCTTTCCAGGTTAACCGTATCTTCAACGTTATAGGCAAGAAGGGTCTCAAGAGCCCGCTCGTCGTTATTCTGCTTGTACTGGTGCCACAGGAGGACGGCAAAATAGCCGTCAACTCCGTCAAGATTACCGCGGTTCAAACCCAACTGTTTTTCACAACCCTTTAAACCACCCTTGATTCCAAGCCGGGCCAACACGTAGCGCAGGTCGATCTGGGCTTGATCGAGCCGGATACGGAAATACCGTTCCAGAAATGGTACATCGAAGCTCTTGCCGTTATAGCTGACAATTACCTGGTACTGCTGAATGTCATCAACAAAGTCGTCGAGATTTCTGCCGTTGATATAGGTAAACACCTTGTTGCCGTCATAGAGAGCAATGGTTGTTACCTCTGCATACTCGTCGAGTCCGGTAGTCTCGATGTCCAAATAGGCGGTACGATTCCGAAAATGTGGAAAGATTCGCCAGGGCTCGGTGCCGGCAAGTTTCGTGGTGAAAAATGCCGGGTCTTTTTCAAGGGCCGAAAGCGAATCATCCAATACCCTGACGGCTTCCAGCCTTGCTGCTGTCGGCAGCCTGACGGGAGACTCCTGTTGCCAAAGGTGCCAATTGGTAATTCCCGCCTCCCAGAGCTTTCTTTCCGTCTTTACTCCTATCCCGGGAATGTGACAGAAGGTGTGCTGCAGCATAGGATTTCCCCTAGATTACGTAACCGTTCACCAGCACCCCATTTTCGTCCGATCAGGCCGCCTCACATAGCCAACTATACCTCGGAGGCCTGATTGAAAGAACTTGGAGCACTGGATAAATGGTTACAGATCCGAGTTATGCGGTCTTTCAGTGTGGACCGGTGAACGATTACTAGATTACGGCGTTTGAAGATAGGTTCTTAGGTTGTCTTTTTTTTCTGGTTTCTCCGTTTCGTCCTCGAGACTTTTCCAGATTCGACGCTTGTGACGGGAGGTTCTCGTTTAATTTTTGCAATTTGAGCTGCCTGTTGCCGATCCGGGCTCTCTGGAGTACTCGTAGAATATCATCGGGCATGCCAAACGGAAGGTCTACGGTACTGTAATTGTCATAAATAGATATTCGGCCGATATATTTGCTGTTAATATCAGCTTCATTGGCAATGGCGCCGACAATATTGCCGGGTTTCACCCCATGATCGTTCCCGAGATCGATGCGGAAACGTTCCATACCCTCTTCAGGCGGCAGCTGTACTGCCATATTTTTTCTGCTTTTGGGACGTTTTTCAGTTACCTTGCTGCGCCGATTTTCGGGAGCAGGATTAGGTCGAAACTTTGGCTCAGGTTTCAAAAGCGGCGTATTGCCCTGAGTGAGCATGGCTAAACCTGCAGCTAAGCGACGCAGATCCACCTGGCTTTCCTGCAGGTATTCTTCAATGAGTTCCTCATAAAAAGAGATATCTCCTTGCAGGGCATCAGTCATTTTTTCCTTGAATTTTTCAACACGTCTTTTGTTGATATCGGCGATAGACGGCAGGGTCATAGTCTGTATCTTTTGCTTTGTTGCCCGCTCGATCGATCTCAACATCGATTGCTCTCGCGGATTTACGAACAGAATAGCCTCCCCACTGCGGCCGGCGCGGCCGGTCCTGCCGATACGATGAATGTAAGACTCTGTGTCGAAGGGAATGTCAAAGTTGATAACGTGGCTGATCCGTTCAACGTCAAGGCCTCGAGCCGCGACATCGGTCGCCACCAGGATATCGATCTTTTTTGATTTTAACTGGTCAACGGTGCGCAATCTCTGGCTCTGCTGAATATCTCCATTGAGTGGAGCAGCCAGATAGCCAAGTGATGTCAGCTGGTCGGCAATTTCGGCCGTTTGGATCTTGGTTCGAACGAAAATAAGAATACCGTCGACGTTTTCAACTTCGAGAATTCGGGACAATGCTTCGACCTTGCTCAGAATACCACCAGAAGTAATCAGGCAACGCTGGTTAATGGTTTGTGCGGTAACCGCTTTGTTCTTGATGGTGATCTCAACCGGATCAACCAGGTATTTTTGGGCAATTTTGCGGATATTTGCCGGCATGGTAGCCGAAAAGAGTGCAGTCTGTTTTCTGTTTGGCAACTGTTCGAGTATCCATTCAACATCATCGAGAAAGCCCATTCTCAGCATCTCATCGGCTTCATCGAGTACGAGGCTGTGAATGGTGGAGGGTTTTAGCGTTCCCCGGCGAAGATGATCCATAACCCTGCCGGGAGTACCGACGACTACCTGGACGCCCTTTTGCAGTTGTCTCAGCTGGATATTGTAATCCTGACCGCCAAAGATCGCCAGGACATTGAAATTTTTGAGATGTTTGCCGTAGTCGCTGAATGATTCAGCCACCTGGATGGCAAGTTCCCTGGTAGGAGCAAGTACCAGAATCTGAGGACTTTTGTCCTTGGTCGGCCGGAGTCTGGAAAGAAGCGGCAGGGCAAACGCCGCAGTTTTGCCGGTTCCGGTCTGGGCCTGGCCGACCACATCCCTTCCCGCAAGTACATGGGGAATCATCTCTTTTTGGATAGGAGTCGGGGTTTCATACCCGGCCTCGTTTACTGCCTGAAGAAGTGATGCGGGAAGATCAAAATCGGCGAAAGAAAACGGCGTTGATTCATACTCAGAAGACATAGAAATACCTATACTTATAATGGGTTGATTCCAAAAGAAGAACTCGTTGTGCAAAGCCTGCCCAGGAAAGAAAAATCGGCCTCCTAATACATGAAACCAACACGAAAACCATCCGGTGGTTTTCAGTGGCCGATTCGTTCGTGTCCGTCCAGTTTTTTGCGCAACTTCCCCAAAATTCTATGTTCTGGTCCGACACTAACACGTAAGAACATGCCTATGTACCAGGACTACCGTCAATTTGCAATGCTTTTATGGGTAAAGGTTCATCGGCACCTCACATGCGCATGATCAGACCACCGTTTACAGAAGGGCGGGTTTGGAACCCGCCCCTACAAGCCCGTTGGTGGCCGGCTTATGCGCTCTCTCATGCACTGATGAACGTTCACAGGTCTTGAGTTATGCGAGCATCTTGCTGTGGGCGGCGAATGGAGACCTTTTTTCTATTCCTGCTTGATGTCGCCGGTGAGAAGAAATAAGGGAGAAAATTGGCTAAGCTGTTTCGTAACAGGCGACAATTTCACCAAAATAAAGGGTATGATAATCTTTTTTCGGATACAGACTTTCAAGTCCGCTATCCATCAATGAATTGTCCATGGCGGACTTGTAGATGATTTTACATTCGTAATGAATACCGGGGATATCAATAATGGGAGATTGTACCTGCTGTGCCTGTTTGACCGCTAATTTGCATTCCTTGAATTTGTCAAATTCGCGGCCGGATTTAGTCCCGCAGAAGGCAACGGCATCTTTAAAGGTATTTCCAGCTGGAATGGTGACGGTATAATTATCGGTCTGTTCCAGCAGCGTGAAGGTATGTCTTGAATCCCTGACGGCGATCATTAAAACAGGCCGCTGCCAGATGTAGCCGATGGTCGCCCAGCCGATGGTCATGGTATTGCACTCATTTTGCGCTTTAACGGTCAAAAATGCCCCTTTTTTGATGCTGGCCATGATTAGCTCGGTGTCTTTCAGGTAATCTCTGTTTTTCATAGCTGAATCCTTTTTTGTTTAATGTGTAAACTGCATTAATTTGACTTGTTTTCCGTGTAAAGGCAGGGCGAAGCTTTTACCGAGACGCAGGTGTGCATTCAGGAGTCGCTTATTTTCTTTCGCAGCGCCTTTATTTTTCCCCGCTGAGTCTTTCTGTCCGTGCGCTTTCTCCGGGCAGCGGTAGAAGGACTGGTCGGCTTTCGCTTTTTTGGGGTATGAATTGCCCGGCGGATAAGCAGACTTAGCCGTTGCAGCGCTTCCTCCCTGTTTTTTTCCTGGGTACGATGTTGTTGTGCTTTTATAATAATGATCCCTTCGTCAGTCAAACGGCTATCGTGCAGTGCAAGCAGCCGCTCTTTATAAAATGCAGGCAGCGATGAGTTGCGGATGTCGAAACGCAGGTGAATGGCGCTGGATACCTTGTTGACATTCTGGCCTCCGGCACCCTGGGCACGGATGGGAATTAGGGTAATCTCACTAAGAGGGATCGAAACGCTGTTGCTGATAGGAAGTGCCATGTCGATAGGGGGTGTGTTTGCAAAGTTTATTGAAATCATGCCAAGTTATTGAATAGTAACATTTATCCTGATAAGATAGATGGATGAATTGGATATGTCTATAACTCTCTGCTCGAATAACAGCAATCTGGTGAAAAAATGCGCTGTCCTAAGTGTCAACACGAACAAAAAAATGCCTTGGAATGTGAAGCTTGCGGGTTGATTTTTGCGAAATACCGCAAGGTTCAACAGCGTAAAAAAGAAGAAGTTGCCCAACAACTTGAAAAAAAGGAGAAATCCGGAAACGGCCTGAAAATTATTCAGATTCTTGCTCTGGTGGCAATTGTCGCAGCAACCACCTATTATTTTACCGTTAACCGGCAGAAGGAAACAGTCGCACAAAGAGTGGTCGAGCCACCACCTGTCGTCAAGGTCGAGCCGGCACCGGTCCAACAGCCGGTTCAAAAAGTGGTTGTCCGGGAACAACCTCGTCAACAACCTGTCGTAATGGGGCAGAACACCATTGAACGGGCCAGAAAGTCCACGGTCTCCATTGAAACGCCCTGGGGGACAGGGTCGGGGTTCTTCGTCAATAAAAATTATATAGTCACCAATCGGCATGTAGTCGAATTCGATGAAAATAAGCTCGCAGAATTCAAACATCAGGTCGAGACTTCCAGGGAATTGATTGAGCTCGAAAAGCAGAAGATTGCCGAGATGAGAAGGGCAATGCACCAGATGCCCAAAGGGCCGTCCCGAAGTCAGCTCGCCATAATTATCGCCAATCGTGAAGAACAATTGAACAAGATTCTGCCCCGATTCCAGGAACAGGAAAACCGTCTGGACATGCTTGACCGAAAAGTGCAGCCTTCCGATATAAAAATTTACACGGATGACGGAAGCAAATACGAGGCTAATTATCTGCTGATCAGTGAAGACAGCGATCTGGCCCTGCTGTCACTTTACTCCGGTGATTGGACATATCTCGAGCGGGCTCCGGATACTGTTGGGCTGTATCAGGGCGACAAGGTGTACACAATCGGCAGTCCAGTCGGCTTGCGGCAAACTGTGACGGCGGGGATTTTTTCAGGATACAGAAAGGATGAAAGGTCGGGGAGGGTATATCTGCAGACTGATGCCGCAATCAATCCCGGCAACAGCGGCGGCCCGCTCATCGATGAACACGGCTATGTCCGCGGTGTCAACACCATGATCCTTCGCGACACGGAGGGAATAGGTTTCGCCATTCCCATAGAAGCAGTTTTTGAGGATTTTCGTTCGACCCTATTTTGATGCATCGTGCCCCTGAGAATATAAGCTGATTCAGGGGCATGTAGGGGCGGGTTCTAAACCCGCCCTTCTAGGTACGGCGGTCTGATCATACGAATATAAGAAGTGGTGAACGTTTACAAAATTCAGGAGACCGAAGAGCCGGCCAACCAGCCGGTGGAAAACGCCGCCTGGAGGTTATAACCCCCGGTGTCGGCCTGAAGATCAAGAAGTTCTCCCGCCAGAAACAGCCCTTTGACAATCTTTGACTCCATGGTCATTGGATCGATTTCTTTCAGACTCACCCCTCCTGCGGTAATGATCGCCTCATCATAGGAACGATAACCGTTGATTTCTATCCGAAAATCCTTCAGCCACTGCACCAGGCGTTTACGCATTTTAGCCGGAAAATTTGCAGTATCGATATCTATCGGCAGATCGCAGGATTCCAGGCAAATCGGCACCATCTGATGCGGCAGAAGCCCCCGAAGGATACTGTCGATCGGCTCGCTAGCGCGGCTGGTGAAATCACGGATTAACCGGTTGTCCAGTTTCTTGTCATCCAGTGCTGGTTTGAGGTCCAAGGATAGCGTAACCTGCTGACCTTTGTCGAGTGCGTCAACGATCATACCGCTGACAGTTAAGATAACCGGGCCGGTGAGTCCGAAGCCGGTGAAGGCGAGTTCGCCGAATTCCCGGCCCTTACGTTTGCCATCGACAAAGAGTCGAACCGCTACATTGCGCAGTTCGAGTCCGGCCATCCTGTGTATTTTTTTGTCCGGGCTGAGCAGAGGTACAAGAGCAGGTCGCAGGGGAACTATGGTATGGCCGAGACTTTCAGCGAGGGCATAGCCATCGCCCGTTGAACCGGTTCGGGGGTAGGACTTGCCGCCGGTGGTCAGGATGACGTTCTCACAGGCCAATCGCTCCCCATTACAGACAACCCCGCTCACCCTGCCTTGATTGACCAGGATGACTGAGGCCGGCGCCTCTTTTTTCACCGCGACCCGTTCCGCCTGTAGCCAGTCGTTTAGAACTTTCACTACATCCAGAGCCCGTCCGCTCTCGGGGAAGACACGGCCGCCCCGTTCAGTCACCAGCGGCAGGTTCCTGCTTTCAAAAAAAGTGATCAGTTCCCCGGAAAAAAATTGCTGAAAACATTGACGGAGGAAGCGGCCATTTTTGCCGAAGCGGGCGAGAAACTCGTCAAGCGTGGCAATATTGGTAAGATTGCACCGACCTTTGCCGCTGATGCCGATTTTCCGGCCGATCTGACTCATTTTTTCCAGCAGAATAACCTGGGAAGATTTTTTAGCTCTTTGATTTTTGCGAGCTGTTTCGGCTGCCATACCTGCGGCCATCAAACCGGCAGCGCCACCTCCAATGACAATGGTTTTGCTTTGGTTCATCGTGCGGACTCGCTGCCGTAGGTAATTCGACCGGTCGTGCCGTCGATGGTGACCAGCTGGCCGTTTTGAAAGAGTTTCGTAGCATCCAGCACATTACAGACAACTGGAATATTCAGTTCTCTTCCGGTAATAGCTGCATGCGAAGTGAAGCCTGATTGTTCAGTAATGATGCCCCGTACACGACGAAGATGCTCCATCATGGAATCGTCGGTGGCGGAGACCACCACAACAGCCTCTTCCGGAAGATCCCGCCAGTCGCTGTTATTTTTAATAATATGGATTTTGCCTTCGGCCAAAGTACCGCTTGCTCCCTGACCGGTAAAGCAGAGATCTTCGACGGTGCGGATCTTTAACATATTAGTGGTTCCCGTCGTGCCAATGGGCATACCGGCGGTGATGACCACCAGGTCACCATTCTGGATTAAACCGGCCTGGCGGACGACATTGGTCGTTTTGTCGAGCTGTTCGTCCATCGTCGAGGCACATTCGGAAAAAATTGTTGTAACCCCTCGAATAAGTTGTAGTTTTCTGAGACTTTCGACGCTGGGGCTGACCGCGATGATCGGTGCTTTCGGTCGGTGTCTGGCAACCATCCTGGCCGTGGAGCCGGAAGTGGTGGAAGTGATGATTGCCGCGGCACCGAGGTCGGCGGCGGTGGCGCAGCTGGCATAGGAGATGGAGTCGGTAATGGTCGGCCGTCTGTGCCTGAGTCCTGTGGCAAGTAAGGTTTCGTAATCCAGAGAGTTTTCGGCAATTGTGGCACATCGGACCAGAAAACGGATGGCTTCTATCGGATAGGCGCCCACAGCCGTTTCCGCGGAAAGCATGACGGCGTCGGTACCGTCATAGATGGCATTGGTGACATCGTTTGCTTCGGCTCGGGTGGGGGAGGGGCTGGTGATCATCGATTCAAGCATTTGGGTTGCGGTGATGACCGGTTTGCCGACCAGATTGGCTGCTCTGATTATCCTTTTCTGGATGACGGGAACCTCCTCGGCCGGCATTTCCACCCCGAGATCACCCCTGGCCACCATCAAACCTTCTGCTGCCTGGAGAATTTCTTCGAGATT
The DNA here is from genome assembly GCA_963728385.1 of uncultured delta proteobacterium. Classification (GTDB taxonomy): domain Bacteria; phylum Desulfobacterota; class Desulfobulbia; order Desulfobulbales; family Desulfocapsaceae; genus Desulforhopalus_A. The sequence goes on along the minus strand of CAVSJK010000005.1, from coordinate 144,759 downwards.
TTCCACACCCTGTCTGTTTTCAATTTTGGCAATGATTGCCTGGTGGCCGCCGTTTTCTTCGATGATTTTACGTACCGCCCAGACATCGTCGGCCTTTCTGACAAAGGAGGCGGCGATAAAATCCACTTCCTGCTGAACCCCGAAAGCGATGTCCAGTTCATCCTTTTCGGTGAGCGAGGGAAGATTGACCGTGCAGTCCGGCAGACTGACCCTTTTTCGACTGGAGAGTTTACCGCTGACCAGGATACGGGTAAACACTTCCCCGTTTTCGATGCGTTCAACGAGCAGCTCCAGTTTGCCGTCGTCAAGAAGGATCCGGTTGCCCGGCCGGACATCCGTTATGAGTCCCGGATAATTGACACTGATACGGTTAGCTGCGCAGCCTGCATGGTCTGCAGTGATAATCAGTTCCTCGCCGGCTTTGAGTTGAAGCGGCTCACATAAATCACCCACGCGAATTTCCGGCCCCCGGGTATCGAGCAAAATTGCTGTATAGGTGCCGGCAATCCGCCTGGCTCGTTTGACCCGTTCAATCGATTCGGCGAGGCTGTCCCGCTCTCCATGGGAGAGGTTGATCCTGGCGACGTTCATTCCGGCACGAATGAGTTCGACTATTTTCTCTTCACTCTCGGTGGCAGGACCGAGGGTGGCAATTATTTTTGTCTTATTCATCTCTACTGTTAATCGGGTTGCAATTATTGGCGTTGAAGGGTTCTCTGTCTTTTTTCAGGATATAAGCACTGAATCGGGATCTGACACTACTCTAGTGTTAAGAAAAGCAAAAGGGGCTAAGGCTGATGGCGTCGTAAAAACTCTTCACCTTCTTCGTTGCCACAAATTTTCAACCATTTCGAAGTACCTCTTGTACGTCGAAATGATTGAAAATTTGCGCGCCTTGCATATGAAGCTTTTTACTTAGCCATCTCTGGTTTAAGCTTTTTACGAGTCTGTCAAGGCTGATGATGTCGTAAAAAGTCACTTTGTGAGTAGGGATGGAGTCTGGAAAAAGCTCGATATACGAGGCGTAGTGTCTGAAACGGCAATTTGGTAGTACATGTGGTACAGCTAATTGCCGTTTCAGACCTACAACGAAGTAGATGGAGCTTTTTACGAGTCCATCAAGGCTGATATTGAGGTTTTTTAACGGTATCTAACCAATTATTGATTAATTTCAGCTCACTCCGGGGAGTTGTCTTCCTGTTTTTCAGTTGAAATATCATTAATGATGTTTAAAGGTAAATTTTGGAACCGGCATATTGCCGGATGTCCCTACTTGCCGGGGGATCACAGGATCCTTTGCCTGCCGAGTTGTCGGGTACAGTCAGGTTCTCTATCCTGTCGGCGGTTTAAGTGTGGAATATTATAAATGATATAGAGTCAGAGCCGTGTGGCTTGAAGGAGAGATATGACAGAGGTAAAAAAAGGTGATAACGTCAAAGTGCACTATACAGGAAAGCTGGTGGACGGGACTGTTTTTGACAGCTCACAGGGGGGCGAACCGCTTGAATTTGCCGTGGGCAGTGGACAGGTCATCCCTGGATTCGAGGAAGGCATCCTCGGGATGAAGGTAGGTGAAACAAAGGTCGTTCAGGTTCCGGTGGAAAAGGCCTATGGCGAGCGTAATGATGAAATGGTTATTCAGGCTCCCATTGAGCAGGTTCCGCCTGATCTTAATCCGGAACCGGGCATGAGACTGGAAATGGGGGGAGCCAATGGAGAAATCCTGCGGGTCGTGGTGACGGAAATTACCGATACCCATATCACCCTGGATGCTAACCCTCCGCTTGCCGGTAAGGACCTGACCTTCGAAATTGAACTGGTTGAGTGTGCTGCTCCCTGATCAGTAACCTGAACCAGGCAAATGTGATGGCGTCGTAAAAACTCTTCATCTGCGTCGTTGCTGCAAAATTTCTATCATTACGACGTACTCTAGTACGCCGAAATAATAGAAATTTTGCGCGCCTAGCATATGAAGCTTTTTACTTAGCCATCTGAATTTAAGGTTTTTACGAGCTTATCAAAAATGTCACGAAATGACTAAACTGTCAGCCATGCACTGTCAGACGGCAGGATGCCGAAGTTCAGGGGTTTGAATTGAGCGGGGAGGCTTGCGGCAGGTCACCCCGTTTTCCTGCTGGAACTGTCTGCGCGGCCAGATAGCCTTTCACCGCCCCGCTGGCAATAATCAACAGGCAGCCTGCCAGTTGCAGAGCGTTCAATGTTTCACCGAAGATCAGCCAGCCGAGAATGACGACAAAAATAGGTTCGAAATAGGCAAGGGTGCCGAATGTTGCCGCCGGAAGTCTCTCAAGGGCAATGACGGCAAAGAGAATTCCAAGAAAGCCGGGGAAAAAACCGGCCCCGACCAGCCAGAGCCACGTTGGTCCTGCCGGTACCGTGAAATCGGCTATAAACAGAGGAACCATAAACAGGGCACCTGTGAGTAGTTGATAAAAGGTTCGGGTATAGACATGGATAGCAGGACGGATCCTCCTGTTAATCAAGATAAAGGCCGAATAACAGCAAAGGGACAGGGCGGCACAACCGAGACCCGAAAGGTGATTGGAGCCGGAAGAAAAATCGATTTTGAATTCCATCATCATCGCAAATCCAAACAAGGCCGTGCAGATGAGGACGACACTCATCAAATTAAGCTTTTCGCCGAGAAAGAAATGGGCATAAATTGAAGCAGCCAGCGGCGCAAGATAAACAATCATGATGGCGTTGGCCATGGTGGTCAGATACATGGCCTGGACGTAAAAAATAATAAAACCTGCGAGCATCAGCCCATTGATGAGCACAGGCCAGGTCGGCCAGCACCAAAGAAGCCGAGTGCGCCGGGTAATGACCATGAGGATAGTCAAAAATCCTGCTCCGAACAGGAGCCTGAAAAAGGTGATCAGCTCGGCATTCAGGCCGGTTTTTCGGGAAAAAACTCCCATCGTTCCCATAAACAGGCCAGCCAGAATTGCTGTTATTACTCCGCCGATATTCATTGTTGCTTACCTATATGCATAATTTTCTCTCGGAGCCTATCCTAGAATGCCCATTTTCCCCAGCTCATCGTTATTTCAGAAAATAATGCTCGGAATATTAACTCTATGCCTGTGCTTATTTATCTGAAATGCCTTGATCTGAGAAAAAATGCCTGTTCTCGGACAACCTCCTGTCTCTGTGATTCGGATTGATTACGATTGTTTCTGCCACGGTTTTTTTATCCGGTTATCGAAACGCCTAGATTAGCCTCAGGTAACAGAGTTTGCACTTCTTTTCGTCGAATTTTTTCCTATGGCGTCATTCCCATCCGTGAACCGGATCAGCCCAGCCGTCAGCGACGGTGGATACCAACTCATTTACGGCTGCAGGCGTTATATTTAACGAGAGAGTCGCGGATGAAGCGGATTGGGCGAGGCATTTCAAGGGGAGTGTATGTGCGCAAGAGATATGGCCGCTGAGGCAAAATATTGCAGATCTCTCTTCGAATGAGTACACGTGTATGCAAGCAAAATGGGGATGAGGTACATTCACCCGTTTGGATAACATCAACAAAAGAGAAATACCTCAAATGAGCGATAGGGCGATAAAATGGGCGATAAGAATACTCTTCAATTTGACACCAAGATTCTCAACCTGGGTCCGGCCAAGATCAAGACAACCCTGGCTAATCAGCGTTTTGTCGATGACACCAAGCTGCTGACTCTTTCGATGACCTCCGATGAGTTATCCGAACTCGATGCGGATACGCTGCCCATGCAGTTTGAAAAGGCGGGGCCGAGAGAAAAAATCTATTTCGATCCATCGAAGACGAAATGCGCCATTGTCACCTGCGGCGGACTTTGTCCCGGTATAAATGATGTCATCCGGACCATCGTCATGAAGGCCTATTATCATTACGGCATACGCACTGTGGTCGGTATTCGTAATGGTCTGCGTGGTTTTATCCCGGAATACGGCTATGACATCGTTGAGTTGACTCCGGAGAAGGTATCCAACATTCACCAGTTCGGCGGCACCATTCTCGGTACGTCCCGGGAACAGCAGCGGGCCGAGGAAATCGTCGATTCACTGGAGAGAATGAACGTCAATGTCTTGTTTGTCATCGGCGGAGACGGCACCATGCGGGCGGCAAAGAAGATTGTAGGCGAGATAACCTCACGAAAACGAAATATTTCGGTGATAGGCATTCCCAAGACCATCGACAATGATATTAACTTTGTAACACGGTCGTTTGGCTTTGATACGGCCGTGCAAAAGGCCACAGAGGCGATTCAGTGCGCTCACGTGGAAGCCTCCTGTCTTGCCAACGGTGTCGGAATGGTCAAACTGATGGGTCGTGAAGCCGGTTTTATAGCGGCCCAGGCCACCTTGGCCCTGCAGGAGGTGAACTTTCTGCTGGTACCGGAGCAGCCGTTCAGGCTTGAAGGAGAAAATGGTCTTCTGCTTGCACTGGAGCGGCGGCTGAAATCCCGTAAACATGCGGTGATCGTCTGTGCCGAGGGAGCGGGGCAGGATCTGATGGATATGCCACCCAGAGAGGGATATTCCGGAAATCCGGTTCTGGGTGATATCTGTGCCACTCTGATACGCCGGATCAACGAACATTTTAAGAAAAAGGAGTTGGAAATATCCATTAAATTCATCGATCCGAGTTATATCATCCGTTCCGTACCTGCCAATGCCGGAGACCGTGTTTATTGTGGTTTTCTCGGACAGCATGCCCTGCATGCCGCCATGGCGGGAAAGACAGGCATGGTCGTGACGCAGCTCAAATCGAGCATGGTGCATTTGCCGCTTGATCTGGTGGTGCTGAAACGACGTACTCTCAATATCCGTTCCGACTATTGGCATTCAGTTATGGAAACCACAGGACAGCAGGATGCTCAGTTCCAATAAACCTTGATTTGCAAAAAAATTTAAAAGGATCTCTATCATGCCGGTTGTAAATTATCAACAATACTGCCATATGCTGGATAATGCGAAGCACAATAAATTCGCCTATCCCGCAATTAATATCACTTCAAGCGAAACCATTAATGCAGCGCTTCTCGCGTTCAAGGAAGCCAATTCCGACGGCATCATCCAGGTTTCCACCGGAGGAGCTAAATTTGCCTCGGGAATCGGGCTCGGCTCGATGAGCAAAGGCGCCATAGCCCTGGCTATCTACACCCATACAATGGCGGCACATTACGATATCAACGTCGCGTTGCATACCGACCATTGTCATCCCGAGTACGTGGAGAGCTTTCTGCTGCCTCTTATCGAGGAAACGAAAAGACGCCGTGCCACGGGACTGCCTAATTTGTTCAACTCACACATGTTTGATGGTTCAGCCTTGCCGATGAATGAAAACATCGCCGAATCAAAGCGACTCATGCGGATCTGTGTCGAAAACGATCTCATTTTAGAGATTGAAACCGGCATTGTCGGTGGGGAAGAAGACGGCCGCGATACCTCCGGGGTCGCTGCCGACAAGCTCTACACTACCCCGGAGGATATGGTCTTGGCCGCAACAGAAGTCGGCTCCATGGGACGATTCCTGCTGGCGGCCACCTTTGGCAACGTGCATGGAGTCTATAAACCGGGCAACGTCAAACTGACGCCGGCTATTCTACGGCAGGGGCAGGCCGCGGTGGTCAAAGCCCTTGGCCCTGAGGCCTCGCTCGATCTGGTTTTTCATGGCGGCTCCGGGTCCGAGCTTGAAAAAATACATGAGACTCTTGAATATGGTGTTGTCAAGATGAATATCGATACCGACACCCAATATGCCTTTTCCCGCCCTGTCGTTGACCATGTCATGAAAAATTATGACGGCATGTTGAAGATTGAAGGAGAAGTTGGCGACAAAAAGGTTTATGATCCCCGTTCGTATGGTAAAAAAGCCGAACGGGGGATGGCGGACCGTATCATGCGTGCCTGTCGGGACCTACGCTCGGCTGGCACATCTCTGGGGAAAAATATCTAGTATCTATCTAGCCCCAACGAGAGTACCTCTTCAGAACCCCTCGGATTATGCACCTTTGTTCGAGGGGCATTGGCGCCTTCCTGAAATTTTTTTCTTAAAAAAAACGAGGAAAAAATTCTCGAAGCTCCCTCGCAGTACCATCTCGTTTCTCTGGTAGTCCCTTGAAATCAAAAATAAAATTGTGTGAGGTTGACTAAAGAAAGATTATGAAACATATCTCTCTCTTCTTATTAATTTCTATTGTGTGCGCCCAGGGGGTATGGGCCGCACGTGCCAAGGTATCCGACATCGCCACAGATCCTTATGCATCGGCCATGGTCTTGGATGCTGATTCAGGCAAGGTTCTGTTTGAGGATCATGCCGGAAAGATGGTCTATCCCGCTTCAGTTTTAAAAATGATGGACCTGCTGGTTATTCTCGATCAAATCGACCAGGGCAGGATAAAGTTGGACGATATGGTGCAGGTGACCAATGAAGCTGCCAAAATGGGAGGCTCGCAGGTTTATCTTGATCCAAGTGAACAATTTTCGGTTGACGACCTCCTTTATGCCCTGGCGGTGCAATCGGCAAATGATGCCGCTGTGGCGCTGGCAACCCATGTAGCCGGCTCAACCGAAGGCTTCGTTGCCCTGATGAATAAAAAGGCTGAGGAATTGGGCATGAAACACACCCACTTCTATTCGGTCCATGGCCTGCCGCCTGCCAAGGGACAAAAGCCTGACGAAACCACGGCTCGGGATCTGTCACTCCTCAGCCTTGAGCTGGCTAAACGTGCTGCGATTTTTAACTATAGCGGTACCAGCGAGCGCTCTTTTCGGGACGGGAAATTCATCATGCGCAACCACAACCATCTGCTGGGCGTTGTCGCCGGCTGCGATGGCTTTAAAACCGGATATTTTCAGGCAGCGGGATTTTCTATAGTAGCTACCGCCAAAAGAAACGGGGTACGTATTATTGCCATCGTTATGGGCAGTAAAGATCGGAAGATTCGTGATGCCAAGGCAGCGCAGTTGCTGGCCAAGGGTTTTGCCATGGTACCGCCGAAGTCTGTACCCGAATTAAAGCCTGTAGTCGCGGAAGCAGCCGTGAGCGTTGCTGAACCGGCTCCTGCGAGTGTGATTGAGAAGGTCGAAGAGATCGAAAAGGCCGCTTCACCACAATCCGAGACGGTTGCGCTCCCGACTGTCCAGAAGGAGGTGGCACCATCCACCGGAATAAGCTGGAACACTTTTTTGGGAGGATTTGCAGCCGGGTTGGTCTTCTCCGGATTACTGGCCATGTTTATTACTAAAAAGCGCTCCAGGAAACGCTCCAATTTCGGCCTCCAGCTTTGATCGAGATCCTGATTAGTTACTACAGCATTCTGAAAAAATCAGTTACAGCAGACATCATTGATTGGTATTGGAACAACAAGGTAATTTCAGGGTGTGATAAAAAAAGCTGACCCTCACTTTTTCCTGCCACATATGGCAATGGCAGGAAAAAGTGAGGGAGGAAAAGAAAAACCAAGAATTTATATTTTTAATTCCACCCGCCGATTCTTCTGTCGTCCTTCCGGGCTGGTATTGGGCGCTGCAGGCTGACTTTCGCCAAATCCTTTTGCTGTTAATCGTTTTGGATCAACTCCCTTACTTACCAGATAATTGACGACCGCCTGAGCTCGTTTTTGCGAAAGATCCTGGTTATAAGCAGATGGACCCATGCTGTCGGCATGACCATAAATCCGGGCCGTTACCCGCGGATGGCCTTGAAAATAATCGACCCATCGATTCAGTTCAGGAACGTCGCTTCGATTAATGACCCACTTATCAAATTGAAAGAGAATATCAGAAACCTCCAGCACCATTTGCAGATCCTGCAGGTCGACTGATTGAGGCTCAGGTGTTTCGGGCTGGTCGGGTGCCGGAGCCTGAACTGTCTGTACTTGTCTCACCTTGGGTTGAAAATCGGGACGGTCTCCCGGCCGGAGGACGTAATACGCGGTAGTCCGATCGTGCTGACCTGCTGTAGCGTAGGTGGTCTTTGCTGACGCAGAACTGCCGGTTCCTGAGTCATCGGGCGTCACGTAGGTTTTCATTGAGTCGTTATACCTGTATTCCGTCGGACCACCGCATCCACCAATGAAAAAAGAGACAAGAAGGATAGCGGGTCCGATCCGACATAACATAGGTGTGTAACTCATTTTGTTCATGGTAATCCTCTTATGGTTATTCTTTCGTAGCAAAGGTAATGATCTGTTTAATCTCATCTAATTTTGCACTTTCTTAAATTTTAATTTTTGCAGCAACAGCAGCCGTTTTCTCTCATTCCACTTCTTTTGCCTGTTACCGGACGCCCACTTGATTCCCTTAATATGTTGTTATTTTCTGTCTTTTTTTGATGTTAATTTTTTAAATAATTCCGGTTATCCCGGGTAAGGTCGGACTTCTTACCGAACACTCATTCTAAAGCTTATTTTTTGATTATACTTAGGAACATTGATTAATCAAATTTATTGTGCAGTTAGCCTATTCATTTCCCATCCTCCGAAAATAAAAAGGAAAAAGCCATCGGCATTATAAAAATCTTCGTTTCTATCCAAGGTGGTTTGTCGGCAGCTATTACTTGGTCAGGCGGAAATTACTGCAGTCATGCTCTATTTCTTTACCATGACATTTCTTCTCAGCTTACCCATTGGGATTTGGTTGTGTTCGCTATTATCTTGGTATATGGTGGGATTTACAACGAATGGCGTAAACTTTCATCTGTACCCCATCTTCTCATGATTAGGGTACCGAGCTTGTAGGGGCGGGTTTAGAACCCGCCCTTACATAACATTCCGTCTGCTTGTGTACCTCTGGACACTGCTGAACGGTTACCAATGAGAAAATGATGAAACCCAAGATACTGTCTCTTAGTTTGAGATATAAGATTTTGATAATCCTGGGATGCTATGTTTCCGGCATTCTGGTCATGTTTGTGGTTTCTCAGGAGGATCTGCATACCGCTAAGGAAAAGCTTGAAATAGTTGAACTTGCCTACAGTCTCAATACCGTCATCCTGGAAGTTCGCCGGTATGAAAAAAATTTTTTCCTGTACGGGACGCAGGAGGCATTGCAGGAAAATACCAGGCAGCTGGCTCTTGCCCTGGAAACAGTGGAGACCATCGCCGGGAGAGCGGCGAGGTATAAAGCTCATCCTATGTTGATCAGGCTAAAAAAACTTACCCTTACCTACCAGACGGGAATGGAAGTCCTTTCACAGCAGTTTCAGTCAAACAAAGAGGTGGTATCCGGGGAGTTGGCCGATCAACTCCGGTTTCAGGGACAGGAGATGACCGAACTCAGCAAAGGCCTTGTTATTTTTGAACATAATCAGATTCGAATTATATTGGATGAACTGGTCAGACGACTTATTATCTGGTCGCTTGTGGCAATTGCCGTGGGTGTATTTATGCCTTTAATAATGTCGTTCGGCATTTTCAAACCTCTTCGAATAATTAAGGAGGCCACGGAGGATATCGCCCTTGGTCGTTTCAGTAGAATTGAAGTGCTTGATACCCGGGATGAAATGCAGCAGGTTATGGAAGCTTTTAATATTATGGTGAAAGAACTTGAGCACCGTCAGGATCAGCTGGTCCAGTCGCAGAAACTTTCATCCATTGGCACCCTCACGGCCGGGGTTGCCCATCAGTTAAATAATCCCTTGAATAACATTTCCACCTCATGCCAGATCGCCGTCGATGATTTCGAGAGCGGTGATCCTGCGCTCATTAAGCAGATGCTGAAGAATATTGAACAGGAAACATATAGGGCCAGAGACGTAGTTCAGGGCCTCTTAGAGTTTTCCAGAAGCAAGGAATTCAAGTTGCATCCCGCGGATCTGCAGCACGTGGTAGATCGTTCGGTGCTGCTCGTTAAAAGCCAGATTCCCGCTGCCATCCAGATATCCGTGGATATTCCGGAAAATCTGGTCCTGCCTATGGACGCCCAAAGGATGCAGGAAGTTTTGATCATTATGATAATCAACGCTTCACAGGCTATCACCGGTGAAGGAAAAATCTCACTTTCCGCATCTATCGACGAAGTCGGGGAAAACGCTGTGATCCGAATCACCGATACCGGTATTGGGATTCCTGATGAAATAAAGGCTCGTCTTTTCGATCCTTTTTACACCACCAAGGAAGAAGGGCAGGGCACAGGGCTTGGCTTATCCATTGCCTATGGCATCATTCAGAAACATAATGGTGAAATTGTGGTGGAAAGTGTACCGGGACATGGGGCATCTTTTTTTATTCACCTGCCGCTGCAGGCTGGGCCGATTGACGATTAAGGAGATCTGTCGTGAGTGAAGAGATTCTGGTCGTTGATGACGAGGCGATTGCCCGCGAGAATATAGCGTATATGCTGAAAAAAGGCGGATATGAGGTCTTTACTGCCGAAGATGGTGAAAAGGCTGTCGCCTTTCTTGAGAACCAGGAGGTTGACCTGGTCCTGACTGATCTGCGAATGAAGGGAACGGACGGGATGGCTGTTCTCGAAGCATGTAAAAGGTTGTGGCCGGAAACCGAAGTTATTGTGATTACAGGGTATGCCAGTGTTGACACAGCAGTAGAGGCCATGCAGAAAGGAGCCTACCATTATCTGGCCAAACCGGTAAAGATGGAGGAGATGCTGGCCCTGATCCTAAAAGCCCTGGAAAAAAGAGCGCTTCGTAAGGAGGTGATAGAGCTCAGGAAGCAGGTTTCGTCAAAAACCGGAGCCACCGTCATACTCGGTAATAGCCTGAAAATTCAATTGTTGCGCGAGAGTATCATGCAGGTTGCCCAGTTGGACTGTAATGTGCTGATCCAGGGAGAGACCGGTACCGGTAAGGAGCTGGTCGCCCGGACGATCCACGAACTCAGTCCCCGGTCGAATAAACGCTTCGTTGCCTTCAACTGCGGCGCATTTACCGAGGAACTGATTACCAGCGAGCTATTCGGCCATGAAAAAGGTGCTTTTACCGGTGCCTCTCAGGTGAAGAAGGGATTGCTGGAATTGGCCGAAGGCGGGACTGTCTTTTTTGATGAAGTGGGTGAACTCTCCCTGCCGATGCAGGTAAAACTGCTGAGGGTTCTGCAGGAGCGGACCCTCATGCGGGTTGGCGGAACCGAGGAGATACCGGTCGATATACGAATTCTTGCGGCAACCAATAAAGACTTGAAAAAGGAGGCGGAAAACGGGGGGTTCCGACTCGATCTCTTTTACAGGCTCGATGTCCTGACCATCACGGTTCCCTCTCTTGCCGAACGTAAGGAAGATATTCCCATCCTGGTCAACCATTTCCTGGCAAAACATTCTCCTCCTTCCGCAACTCTTCCCAGGCTTTCTCAGGAAGTTGCCCAGCACCTGAAACAATATGAGTATCCGGGCAATGTCCGGGAACTGGAAAATATTGCCCAGCGCTTGCTGGTCCAGTGCGACGGAGATATCATTGATTCATCCCATTTGCTCGACGATCTGCAGATCAGCGCGGTGACTCCTACCCGCGTAGCGGTCGAGTCCTGGCCTTCCCTTGAAGAACATGAAAAAAATTATATTTTGGATGTCCTCGATGAGACGGAAGGAAACAAGTCCAAGGCCGCAAAGATACTTGACATCGACAGGGTCTCTCTCTGGCGGAAAATCAAGCGATACGGTCTTGATGATTCTTAACTGCTGAAATTTACAAGCAAAAGGCGGAAGGCGTATAGGGGCGGGTTCTAAACCCGCCCTTCTATGCACGGCTGCCTGATCGTATGAACTGGGATGCTGGTGAATGTTTATCCAGAACGGCAATTAGACTGCGGCAAGAAGAACACGGGGAATCACCTCGTCGGCGTTTTCCACCAGGACCACTTCAATCTTGTCGACCACATCGGCCGGCAGTATTTCCACTTCCTCTTTATTAGCCCGCGGCAGGAGAACAGTCCGGATCCCCGCCCGTTGCGCTGCCAGCAATTTTTCCCTGATACCGCCGATAGGCAGGATGCGTCCGCTGAGGGTCATCTCCCCGGTCATGGCAATATCCCTGCGTGCAGGCCGTTTGGTCAAGAGGGAGAGCAAAGCTGCAAAAATGGTAATTCCGGCTGAGGGCCCGTCTTTGGCAATGCCGCCGGCGGGGAAATGGATGTGAATATCCATATCTTTAAAAAAATGCTCCTGAATACCAAATTCTGCCGATCTGCTTCTGATCAGACTCAGCGCTGCCTGGGCTGATTCCTGTAAAACCTCACCCAGGGAACCGGTGAGCAGCAGGTTGCCGGAGCCTTTCATGGAAGCTGTCTCCACACTGATGATTTCCCCTCCTATCGCCGACCAGACCAGCCCCGTGGTTATGCCGATTTTAGGTTCGCGTTCCGCGCTGTTTCTGATGAACTTGCGGGGACCGAGAAGGGCGACGATTGTGCTGTCCTCAATTTTTGTTTCAATCTCGGTTTTCCGGGAATCGAGATAAAGAAAAGCCAGTTTGCGGCAAACATTGGCAATTTCTCTTTCCAGGTTTCGAAGTCCCGATTCCCTTGTGTAATCGCTGATGATTCTCGATACCGCATCTTCCGAAAAATCGATACCGATAGTGTTCAAACCGGCCGCCTTGAGTTGGCGGGGAATGATAAAATCGTGAGCGATGCGGCATTTTTCCTTTTCGGTATAGCCGGTAAATTCTATAAGTTCCATGCGATCAAGCAGGGGACCCGGCAGTTTTGAAACATCGTTGGCTGTGGCAATGAACATGATCCGGGAAAGATTAAACGGTATATCCAGGTAATGGTCCATGAACTTAACATTTTGCTCCGGATCGAGAACTTCCAGCATCACAGAAGCCGGATCGCCACGAAAGTCCTGGCCGATTTTATCAATCTCGTCCAGCATGAAAACGGGGTTGTTCACTGCCGCTCTTTTCAGTTCCATGATAATACGTCCAGGCAAAGCCCCCACGTAGGTACGCCTGTGCCCACGAAGCTCCGCTTCATCACGCAGTCCGGCCAGAGAGACCCTGATAAACTGAAGTTGCAGAGCTTCGGCGATTGCCTTACCCACCGAGGTTTTTCCGGTTCCCGGCGGGCCGGTAAAACAGAGAATCGGGCCTTTGCCCATTTCGCTGGTGAGTTTTTGATTCAGGACCTCCCGCACGGTTTTTCGTAGTTCATCCAGGTTGACGGGTTTTCCAAGGTAATAGGCAGCCCCGCTTTTCATCGCCTGTACCGCCGAATTGACAGTGGCAAAACCGGTAACCATGATAACGGGGATTTCAGGATAGCTGTGATTGACTCTAGAGAGCAGTTCAAGCCCATCCATGTGATCCATTTTCAGATCGCTGATGATGAGATCGATATCTTCCGTAGCCAGTATTTTCAGGGCGGCAATGCCGTTTTCCGCGCTCCTGCAGTCATAGCCATCCTTGCGCAGCACATGCGTCATATTGGATCTGGCAATATCCTCATCATCGACGATGAGAATATTTTGCCTGACGCTGCCGCGCAGGGTTTTTGCCGCCAGAAATTCAAAGATACGCTGTTTCACCTGGCCCAGCCCGCAGTGCCGGCTATCGAGTATGGAGCGGACCCTGTCCATCTCCAAAGTACCTTTGGTGGATACATTCCAGGGCAGGGAACTAATGAGCTCGATGTAGTTGAGACCGACCGAATATTCGGCGACAGCGGGATCGGTCGTTGCCAGTTTATCAAGCTCTTTGTTGGCGGCGTCCAGGGCATGCGGGGGCAGATTGGCCTCGGTTATCCGCTTTCGAAGTTTATCCAGGGCAGAGTCTTCCCGTTCCGGTTTTTCAGGGGCCGCATCATTGTTTTTTGGACTGTTTTTGAAAAACATGTTTTCCATCCTCGCCTGTTCAGGTGAAGCAACATTTTCTGCATATGCTTTGTCGTTTTGTCCCATATTCAACAAAAAAGCAATCCATACTTGATGGCGTCGTAAAAACTCTTCATCTGCGTCGTTGCTGTAAAATTCTATCATTACGACGTACTTGGCTATGTGAGGAGGGCTGATCGGACGAAAATGGGGTGTTGGTGAACAGTTACCATGAGGCTCTGAGTTGCAAACCGCAACAGATGTTGCGGTTTGCAACTCAGAAGTAGCTGGTACTGTTGCATTTGGCAACAGTACCCTGTAATGTGAGTTTTGCCTCTCTGGAAAAATATAACTATAATAACAAGTTAAACCAAAAAATACATCTGGCTCGATTCTTGAATTAACAAAGATGTCAAGAGAACAAGAGAAGGGTTGGAAAAGTTTTGACAAGGAAGAAGGTTGGTTATGGAAAAAACAATGCAAGGCAACGTTACGCAATTAAATGTTCTTCAACGGCTGGAGCCGGAGACCACACAACTATGTAGTCTGGCCCAGAAATCCTGCATTTTGCTGGTGTCCAGGAACGCCCGGCTGACGGAAGCCGTGATGGATTATACGGTTAACGTGGCAGACCGGATGAAATGTAAGGTGCTGGCCACCTATGTAAACACTCAGCCTCTGGTTTGGGACGGAGGCAAGCATCAAGGTTTTGTTGCAGAAACGGTTGAGAAGAACGCCGCGGTATTCAAGGAAAAAGCTGCGGCCAGAGGGATAGAGTTCGAATTTGTCCAGGAATCAGGAAAAATCAATCAAGTTATCAGCAGACTCTGCCGCATTGTGAAAAGGGTTGAGTTTGTCTTGATTGATCAGGAAATAAAAATTGAAGAGGCGGCGTCCGGTTCACCGGTTCCGGTTTTCAACATCGTTTGCACCGACTCGCGAACCGGAAGGGTGATCCAGAACCGTCAGGTAAGAAAAAATTTTAATGGAGAAAAACTCATGGCATCGACAATCAGGAAAGGCTACTTGATGAAAACTCTCGTTTTTGGAGCAGCGACTGCTGCACTCTATGCTGCAGTCTTTACCAACTCAGACACCATAATGCACTTATTTACCAAAGGTGGGATTTACGCCCTATTGCCGGTAGCTACTGTGTTTGTTTTTTCCTACGTTCATGGATCCTTTACCAGTAATTTCTGGTCGGCTCTCGGTATTGAAGGTTCCAAAGCCACCGTCACCAAGAAAGTTGAAAAATCGAAAACCGTCGATAAACGTTCCGATACCAGACCTCGGGTGCAAGCCAACGCATAAACTCTACCGGACAATAATAGAGAAAACTTACACCCGAACAGTGCTGCTCCTGCCCTTCAGGTGCTCACTATTGTAATCGTTCACCGGTACAAGCTGAAAAGACTACATAACTCGTATCTGTAACCGTTCATCCAGTGCTCCAGGTTCGTTCAAGCAGGCCCCCGAGCTATAGTTGGCTATGTGAGGCGGCCTGATCGGATGAAGATGGGGTGCTGGTAAACGGTTACCACACTATTTGAATAGAACAGGGAGGAAATCATGCACGGTCCAGTAACTGAAACCATACAATTTATTGATTTAAATTTTGCTTATATCGTCTTTTTAATAATCGTCGGATTTATCGGCGGTCTCGTCAGTGGATTTATCGGCTCCGGTGGCGCTTTTGTTCTTACCCCGGGTATGATGAGTCTGGGTGTCCCCGGTACCGTTGCCGTAGCCAGTAACATGTGTCATAAGTTTCCCAAAGCCCTGGTCGGTTCTATCAAGAGATATCGCTACGGGCAAGTGGATATCAAACTCGGCGTTATCATGGGCCTCTTTGCCGAGATAGGAGTCCAGGTCGGGATTATGGTGCAGAAACATATTCTCGAACGGTGGGGAGAAGCGGGTTCCAATCTCTATGTCAGTGTCTCTTTTGTCGTCGTCCTGGTTGTTGTCGGCTCTTTTGTCCTGCGCGACGCCCTGAAACTCAGAAAAGCGGGCGGGGAAGGCTGGGTTAAACCAGCTGTTGCCGCACGTCTGCAGGCGATAGAGTTGTGGCCCATGATGACTTTCAAGCGGGCCAATCTGCGTATCAGCATCTGGTTCATCATTCCTGTAGCCCTCGCTACCGGTATGCTCGCCGCCACCATCGCTGTCGGTGGTTTTATCGGGGTTCCCGGACTCATGTATATCATCGGCGCAACCAGTATTATCGCTTCAGCCACTGAGCTGGTTGTAGCATTCGTCATGGGTCTGGGCGGCACTCTTATCTGGGCCTTTTACGGCATGGTCGATATCCGGCTCACGCTTCTCATCCTCGGCGGCTCACTCTTTGGCGTTCAGCTTGGTGCTATCGGGACCACCTATGTCAAGGACTACATGATTAAATATGTTATGGCGACGATTATGCTGATCGTTGCGGTCAGCCGTTTTCTGGCTATGCCGAAGTATATGAATAAACTGGATATGACTTCTTTCAGTGACGGCAGTGTCGCCGTCATGACCCAGATGAGTTTCTATATCATGTGTTTTGCTCTGCTGACCGGAGCTATGATTATTCTGGTTAACATGTTCAAAGCGAGAAGTGCGGAAAGTGCTCTGGAAAGGGCACAGGGTCAGCAGGTCTGATTATGAGTGCGGTGATGGAGTCCATACTGGCGGCTGTCGATATCTCACGCGTCAGTCAGTCGGCTTTCAAGCAGGCCCTGGCCCTGGCCTCGTCCATGCGGGCAAAGCTGATAGTGGTCGGTGTGACCCCGAAATATGAAGGGAACATGAACCGTCTGAAAATAGCTGACGCCAACAGGCAGCTGAGTGAGCCCTTTCGTAAGAGTCTTGAGGACGCCGCATCGTATGCGGCGTCCCTGGGACTCACGGTTCAGACGGTTCACAGGATAGGGGAACCGAGTGATGAGATAGTGCGGGTTGCGGAAGAAGAGGGAGTGGATCTGATCGTCCTTGGAAACGCCAAACGTTCAAAAGTAGGACAGGTTTTGCTTGGGGGCATGAGATCGAAAATTTTGGATGGCAGTCCCTGCGATGTGATGCTTGTTCCGGAAATGTCGGAAATCCGCTTTGGAAAAATCCTCATTGGAGTAAGCGGCACCCCCGCCGGCAAGGTAGCAGGTCGGAGAGCGCTTGATCTGGCGGTAAGTTTCGGCAGTGAAGTGCATGCTGTTACGGCGATTGATGTCCCGATTGATGAGAGTCTTCGTTATGGCGTATTGAAAGATGCCAGGCAAAAGGGATTCAAGGCGCTGGAAGCCATTTCCAGACAGGGAGAGGAACTTGGCTTGCAGGTGATAACCGAATTGCAGGAAGGTCCACCGGACAAATGTCTCGTCGGCTATGCCCAAAAAAAAGGTATTCAGCATATTATCTTAGGTTCAAAAGGATATTTCGGCGTAAGTGAAATTCTTATGGGCAGTGTCGTTGAGCGGGTTGCCAACTTGTCATCCTGTCCTGTACAGGTAGCTAAGTACAGGTAGCTAATCCCCGCAAAGCACGGGGACTCTTTTTAGTGCCCATGCTTTGAGAGGTATAAGTACCTTCACGAAATTCATTTTAAAAAACTAAAAATGAATTTCTAGGGTACTAAAAAGACGATCTGAATACGCTGGAAAGATCTCTTACAGATATGAGGTGAATTATGGAAGCATCAGTTTTGTTTGCAGGATTCATATTGTGCATGTGTGCCATGCACCTGATCGGGCAGACATCGGAACACATCGCTAAATGGTGGGCGGAGAGTAGGCCTACGCAAAAGAGTACGAAAAAGGCCGTGCGGAGCGACTGGTATGTTTTTTTCAGGTACTCGGATTTAGTGGGGAAAGAGCCTGAGAAAACACAGGACCGGCCCAGAAAATACCCTGATAATCACAAGCCCAGACGCAACCAGCGACCTGCCGCAAGGATGTGAATCAGATTTTTTATCGGTCTTGAGTTATGTAATCGCAAAGGATCGCCGGCGCGAAGAACGAGCGTCCGGTGATCCGGTTGTTCGCATTCCTTTTTTTCAACACGAAGGACACGAAGGAGTCAAAGTACGAAGCGTTTGACGCCATGCTTGAGCTTCGTGACGTTGAAGTTGATCAGCAATCCAGTCTTTACTCCGGCAAGCTTCATGTATGCCGGCAACTGCGCTTCGTGAATGCACTTTACCTCCTCGACACTCTTCAACTCGTGGACCAGCGTATCTTCCACCAGTATGTCGATACGGTAACCGCGGCCCAAGCGTATGCCCTTGTATTCCACTGACTGCGGGTGCTGAAGCCGGAATCCTATGCCGTTCAGTTTCAGTTCGTGCGCCAGGCACCGTTCATACGTCGATTCGAGCAGGCCAGGCCCAAGCTCCCGATGGACCTCGATGGCGAAGCCAATCACTCGTTTCGACAACTCAGCAAATTCCATCCTTCGTGTCCTTCGTGCTCTTCGTGGTGAGATCCAACTGGTGTCCGGCGCGTGCGAACAGGAATTTTGCAGCAACGATGCAGATGAAGAGTTTTTACGACGACATCATGAATGGTGCATGGTTTGAGGTGAAAAACGGAGGATCCTGCCGGAGAATACCGCCAATTTTATCTGAACGTTTGAAGGTGCTGTCTAAAAAGCGCCGGACCTCTCCCCGGTTCCAGCCTTTCGGGTGGACAAAACTACGATAGATCGAGAGATCGCCCTCATAAAAATCGGCTACTTCAAGCCTCGACACTTCCTGACTCATTACGGGCAGATTAAAGATTGCCAGGTTGAGAAAGCTGATGGCCCGGCAATGATCTTCCACAAAGCCGAGAGTTCGTTCGGCTTCCTTGCGGCCCTCCGAAGGGGTGCCGAACAAGAGATAAACATAGGTGGCAATTCCGGCGTCATGGAGATTTTCCAGTACTTGCGCGGCAAGTGTCAGATCAATCCCTTTTCGCATGCTGTTTAAGACCTTTTGATCGCCCGATTCAAGACCGAGTTTCAGCATCCTGCAGCCCGAATCTTTCAGACGGTGACAAAACTCACGGTCCGCAAGTAGTCTCTCTATACGGGCAAAGCCATACCAGGGCACTGTGGGCGGCTTATTGGTCAAGGCCTTTAGTGTAGCCGGACTCACGGCATTATCAAGAAGATGGATAAGGACGGGGGCTGTGGCTGTAGTCAGCGTCCGCAGATCGGCGATGGTTATCTCCGATGCTACCTGCTGATATGGATTATCCTCGCTTGTTTCAGGGCAGAAACTGCATTTTTTCCAGAAACAGCCAAACGAACTGCTGTAGGGCAGGATAAAACCGGGAGAGAGATAGGGATTTTCTCTGAGATTGTCATAGGCAGGCCGAACATGTGAGGGCTTTTGCTCTGTTCCCAAAAGGGCCAGGAGCGGCCCTTCTCCCCGGCCTCCGATAAAGTGGTCGACCATCCCGGAAAACGGATTATTCCACTCCCGCCGGCTCAACCAGGTTGTGACCAGTCCGCCACCTAGAATTATTTTCAGCTCCGGGTGATGTGCTCTCAGATAACCGGTCATGGCAAAGGTACACAGTGCCTGGCTGAGATAGTTCAGTGAAAAGCCGATGTAGCCGGAATCATCGTTTTCCAGAAGCTCTTCAAGTCTGTTGCTGAAGTAGGGGAAAAAAATATTTGACTCATGCTCTTGCCCGGCGCGGCGTAAGTCCTCGCTTTTTAAGGGAGACTTGCTGTCGTCCTGATAATTGGCAAGCGACAGCTGAAGACCATGGCTCTTTCCGGCAACTTCCAAAACACGATTAATATCGGCTACCGCCCGACGATATCTGTCCGCGTTCTGATAGGTTTCCTCTGCCTGCAAAGCTGCAATATTTTGTTTCAGGTGCTTGAATGCTCTTTTTGACCAGGTATCTTCAACGGATTCAGCCGTATTGAAAAGATAGTGTAAACCTTCAATATTCATGTCGAGGATCGTGCACGAGTGGCCATGAGCCGCAAGTGATGCGGAGAGATAGGCAAGGGCCGCCGGCGGCTCGCAGGGTTTAGTCAGTGGTGGATGGATGATCAGCATGCAGAATCTCTTGTTTGATGGCATCGTAAAAATTCTTCATCTGCTTCGTTGCTGCAAATTTTCAATCATTACGACGTGCCTTAGTACGACGAAATCATTGAAAATTTTGCGCACTCGCATATGTAGTTTTTTACTTAGCCATCTTAAATTTATGGTTTTTAAGAGTTTATCTTGTTTTGTTTAAATTTTCCTCTTTTCCTGGCTTCTTGCTACAGGTGTACTATAGTGTAGCCCGGGTTTGCAGATGATCAATCAAAAAAAATAAATGGGTATGAGTTATGATGACACTTTGTAGAAAATTGGCCCCGATATTCTTATTGCTTCTCGCTTTTACCTTTGTGGAAGCAGGGGTATCGGCTAATTACGCCGATGCCCGATCTTTTTCCGGAGGTAGATCCTTTAGGATGACCCCACGAGCTCCAAGCGGAAGTTCCATGAGGACTCCCTACCGGAGCGGCGGTTCTTTTGGCCGGGGGCTTGCGGGCGGGATGCTCGGCGGGGCGCTGGGCAGTATGCTTTTCGGATCAATGTTCGGAGGCGGTGGATCAGGTATGGGGATTCTGCCTCTTCTGGTACTCGGCGGAATTGCTTATTTTCTGTTTAAAAAATATACCGGGACCAACCGGAATGGCAACCAGTCTTACCGGCAATATTCCGGGCAGCAGAATCCTGCCGATATGTTCGGCGGCGCTTTCGGCAATTCGGCCCAGCCACCGCCGCCCACGCCGGATATCGGCGGAAATCTGGTAGAAGAAGGTGTCGATCAGATTCGTCAGCATGACAGGAATTTTGATGCCAATCATTTCAAGGAAGTGGCATCCGATGTGTTCTTTCAGATTCAGGCCGGTTGGATGCGCCGGGATTTAGACTCATACAAGCATCTCTCTGGGTGAGCAGCTTGCTCGGGAATATGACAGTCATTTTGCCGAGATGCGCCGTAAGGGACATATCAATAAACTTGAATCCATCGCCGTTCGAAACCTGGAAATCGTTCAGGCGGGAAGCGACGGCCGGGAAGATTTCGTGACGATCCTCTTCTCTGCTAATCTGCTAGACTACACGGTAGACGATAAAAGCGGGGAACTGGTGGAAGGAAGCATGACAACGCCGGTCAAGTTCAACGAAGAATGGACCTGGGCAAGACCTTCGGCACAGAAGCATGGAAACTGGAAGGTATTAAAGTAGTTTGATCTCTGCGCCGGTACCAATGATGAATGATAATGGTACCGGCGCATTTTTTTGTGTGAGGGAACGCGTGGATATCAGTCAATTTCGTCGGGAATATTTAAAAGGAGGATTGTCTCGTGCCGATCTTCAGGAAGACCCGATGTTGCAGTTTGCAGAGTGGTTTGATCAAGCCAGAAAAACCGAGATAGCCGATCCAACGGCCATGACCTTGGCTACCGTCGGCACTAATGGACAGCCCAGTCAGAGAACCGTTCTATTAAAGTATTATGACGAGAAAGGTTTTGTCTTTTTCACCAATTTTGAGAGTAGAAAAGCAAGAGAGATAAAAGACAATGCCAAGGTCAGCCTGCTCTTTGTCTGGCTGGACTTGGAACGGCAGGTAATGATCAACGGCCTGGCCTCGAGAATATCTGCCGCCGAATCGGCGAAATATTTTATGACCAGGCCGAAAGAGAGCCAGATGGCGGCTTGGGTTTCAAGTCAGAGCCACACCTTGTCCTCAAGACAGATCCTCTTACAGAAATTTCAGGAGATGAAAAAGAAAATCGGTGAAGGCAAGGTGCCGCTACCATCGTTCTGGGGGGGATTTCGGGTGGAACCTGTCGAGATCGAGTTCTGGCAGGGTAGAAAAAACCGTCTCCATGACAGATTTCTCTATACCAGAAATGACGCAAACAATTGGGCCATCGAACGGCTGGCTCCCTGAGCATGGAAGGGCGGGTTTAGAACCTGCCCCTACATGCGCCGATCGTTTTCCCGGCAGCTTTCTTACCTTGTCTTCATTGCCTCTATGCCAGGGTTTTTTTGAATCGTCCGATGGCGATGGTCAGGAAGGTGAAAGACAACACGGTTTGGGCGACAATCGCAGGCCAGAGGGCGGAAATGCCGATATCCTTCATGACAATTCCTCGCAGGATTTCCAGATACCAGCGCATTGGATTCAAGATAGTGGCATAACGAACCGCATCCGGCATATTGCTGATCGGGAACATGAACCCACTCAGCATAACCGATGGCATGAGGATCAGAAAGCTTGTCAGTAAAGCCTGCTGCTGGGTTTCAGCGCCCCCGCTGATAATCAGGGCAATGCCCATGTTTCCGGCGAGGTAGATTCCACTCAAAAAATAGAGGAGCAGCAGGCTGCCCCGTATATGGACCCCGAAAACAAGATAGGCGACCACCAGCATGATGGACATTGAAATATAGCCGGTGATCATATAGGGAATGGTCTTGCCGAGGATAAACTCGATTCCCCGGATAGGCGTTACCATGACCTGCTCGATGGTGCCTATTTCCTTTTCCCTGACGATGCCGATGCTGGTAAGCAGGAGGCTGAAGATATAGAGCATGGTGGCGATCAGCGAGGGGACATAATAAAATTTGCTCTCCTGGTTGGCATTGTACCAGGCGCGGCTCTCTGTCTTGATCTGGAGCGCCGGAGTGATGGTACCTTTTCTGCCCAGCCGTTCCTCCAGCTTTTTATCATTGTAAGCACTGACTATCAACCCGGCATAGCCGAGAACGATGGAGGTACTGTTGCTGTCGGTGCCGTCGGTAATGAGCTGCACCTGTGCCGTGCGCTCGGTGAGAATGTCACTGCTGAACTTCGCCGGAATCTGCAGCACCGCACGGACGTCGCTCCGATCAAGCAGGGGTATGATCTCTTGCTGGGAGGTGAGGGTTGCGGCAATACGGAAATAGTTGCTCCCGACAAAGGAGCTGATCAGCTCCCGTGAAGCCGGAGTCTTGTCCATATCCAGCACGGCCAGACGGACATTCGTCACATCGGTGGTCAGGGCAAAGGCCATGATGGTCATCTGGATCACCGGTATACCGAAAATCACCACTCGCATCCGGGGATCGCGCAGCATCTGCAAAAATTCCTTGATAAGCATCCGGTAAAGTCGTTGCAGCATCTCTTACTCCAGCTTGAAGGAAAAATTGCGGTTGGCGAGAACCATCATGATCAATGCATAAATTGCTAGAAACAGCGCGTCGAGCCAAAGTATCTCAAGTCCAATGCCTTTTAAATAGATGCCGCGTAAAATAGCGATGAAATAGCGGGCCGGGACGATGTAGGTCAGAATCTGCAGAGGCATGGGCATATTTTCGATGGCGAACACGAAACCGCTCAGGATAAGCGTGGGCAGAAAACCGGCGATAATGGCCAGCTGATTCGCCAGAACCTGTGATTTTAGCTTGATGCTGAGCGTCATGCCGAAGAACAGGGCGCCGGTCAGAAAAAGCGAGGACATGGCGAACAACAGTGCGGCGTTGCCGACAATGGGCACATCGAAAATCCATTTGCCCATCAGCACGGCGACCACCACATCCGTCATACCGATACAGAAATAGGGTACGACCTTGCCGAAAATCAGCTCGGGACCACGCAGCGGCGTACTGATCAACTGTTCCATGGTTCCCGACTCCCATTCCCTGGCTACGGTGGTGCTGGTGAGCAGCGCGGCGACGACGATCATGACCAGGGCAATAATCCCGGGAATGAGCACGTTCTGACTGCGCAGGTCGGGATTATACCAGGACCGCTGCACCAGTTCGATCGGTTGCTTGAGTTTTTCTCTGCCTTTAAACTGCATCTGTTCCGAGGTAACCTGCAGGGCATAGATAGCGCAGATATTGTTGGCATATGTCATGGCCAGCCGGGATGTGTTGGCATCACTGCCGTCCACGATAATCTGGATCTTCACCGGTTTGGCAGCCCGTACCTTGGCGGCAAAGTCGCCTGGAATTACTAACGCGACCATGGCTGTCCCCTGGTCCAGCGCCTCCTGTAGTCCCCGGTAGCCATCGTGATAGGCTTTGAAGGTAAAATATGGAGAACCTTGAAAGAGACCGAGCAGTTCCCTGCTCTCAGGGGTGCGGGACTGGTCCCATACCACGGTCGGGACCAGGCGCAGATCAAGAGTGAGGGCGTAGCCGTAGAGGAGAATGAGGATAAGCGGAATGGCCAGCGCCAGGGTCAGGCTCCGCCAGTCGCGAATAAGGTGCAGGCTTTCTTTCCGGGCTACGGCGGTGAGACGTCTGAGATTCATGCTGCACTCGCCTCCCTGTCTTTGCCGTTATCTTTTTTTCTGTCCACTTCTTCTATGAGGGAGATGAACACATCTTCCATGCTCGGCAGGATTGTCTCCATGGCAACGGTTTCCGAACCCTGCTCCCGGTCAGCGAGAAGACGCCTGATCGCCGCTTCGGCCGCCTTATCATCCGGGGCCACGATATGCAGCCCGGAACCAAAAAGCGCGGCATCGCGGACTTCGGGCAGTTCCTTGATAGGAGTGACCAGGGACTGAGGATCGGTGCAACGCAGATCGATGATCTTATCCTGCATATGCTCGGTCTTTAGCTCCAGCGGCGATCCTGCAGCGATCATCCTGCCGCCGTAGATCAGAGCGATTCGGTCGCAATATTCGGCCTCTTCCATATAGTGGGTGGTGACGAAAATGGTGATGCCCTGATCAGCCATGCTGTAGATAAGATCCCAGAATTGCCGGCGGCTCAAGGGATCGACGCCGCTGGTCGGTTCATCGAGGAAGATGATCGGCGGCTCATGCAGGATGGCGCAGGCAAGTGCCAGCCGCTGTTTCCAGCCGCCGCTAAGAATGGCGGTAAGGCTGGTTCGATGTTCCTGCAGTCCGGCCATCTCCACCGCCCAATTGAGGCGATTTTCCAGATGGTCGCCGCGCAGACCGTAAATGCCGCCGTAAAAGCCGATATTTTCCTCGACGGAAAGATCTTCATAGAGGGAGAATTTCTGACTCATATAGCCGATATGCAGTTTGATCTGCTCAGTCTCGTGCAAAATGTCAAAACCCGCCACTGTCCCCGTGCCGGAACTTGGGCTCAGCAGCCCGCAGAGCATGCGGATGGTGGTACTTTTTCCGGCTCCGTTTGGTCCGAGAAAACCAAAAATCTCCCCTTTTTTTACCCGAAAGCCGATATCGTCGACGGCCGTAAAATCACCGAATCGCCGGGTCAGATGCTCAACTTGAACCGCCGTCGAATCGTCCGCCTGCTCTGCTGCTGAAAGCTCCGATGCCGGCTCCTGCGTCTCAGGTTTGGCAGACTGGTCCTTTTCCAACAGGCTGACGAAAATATCCTCAAGAGACGGCTTGGTCTCGCGCATCCGATCATAGCCGAGTCTTTCCCGGTCGAGCAGGTTCTTGACCTGTTCGCTGGTCTCTTCAAGGTCCCGGCAGACCAGGTGGATGGTATCACCGAACAGGTTGACGCTTATGGTAAAGGACTTGCCGCGCAATAAACTAACAACCTGCCTGGCCTGGCGGGAGCGTATCGCCAGAATCCGGCCCTCCATCAACTCCTTGATTTCATCCGGCGTACCGACCGCCATCAGCTTGCCGCGGTCGAGGAGTCCAACCCGGTCACAGCGCTCTGCTTCATCGAGATAAGCAGTGGTGATCAACATGGCGACCTCTTCCTGTCGAAGCTTGTGGAGGATTCGCCAGAAGTCCCGGCGACTCACCGGATCGACGCCATTGGTCGGTTCATCGAGCAGGAGAACCTTCGGGGTGTGGATCAGGGCGCATATCAGCTGGAGTTTTTGCTTCATGCCTCCGGAAAGATTGCCCGCCCGGCGACGGATAAAGGGCTTCATCTGACTGAAATCAAGAAGTTCTTCGATGCGGCTCTGCCTGCCCTTGCGGCTCATGCCGTAAAGGTCGGCATAAAAATTTATATTTTCACCGACGGTAAGATCCTGGTATAAACCGAATTTCTGGCTCATATAGGCAAGATGGTCCTTGACTTCAGCGGCTTTCTTCAAAGTGTCGAAACCGGCGATCCGGGCGCTGCCCGAGTCGGCATCCATGATGGTGGCCAGCATGCGCAGGCTGGTTGATTTGCCTGCGCCGTCCGGACCCACCAGGCCGAAAATTTCACCTGGATACACAGTGAATTCCAATTGATCGACAGCGGTGAGCTCACCAAATTTCTTGGTCAACCCGTCCGCTTCAATGGCCGGAGACGCCTTATCCTTGGCATGGTGTTGGTTCATTCTTTTTCTCGGTGACAATGCACTCTTTTTGCCGTCTTACTCGCCTTACTGTTTCCCGAAATCAATGAATCCATCCGCGGGCATTCCGGGTTTGAGTTCATTTTTCGGATTGTCCAGCAGTACCTTGATCCGGAACATGAGTTTGACCCGCTCTTCAAAGGTCTGTACTATTTTGGGCGTAAATTCGGCCTGGCTGCTGATATAGCTCACCCGGCCCTGATAGGACTTGTCCGGAAAGGTGTCGGTTGTTACCCGGACTTTCTGGCCAAGTTTGACCCGGCCAAGATCCATTTCGTTGATATAGGCGCGCAGCCAGGGTTTAGCCACAAAACCGAGATTGAGAACCGGGGTGGCGGGATTGAGATATTCGCCGGCCTCGGCCGAGGTGCTGAGCACCACGGAATCGATGGGCGCGCTCAAGACGGTATACTTGAGTTGCTGCTCGGCTTGCTTTACGCTTTCCTCGGCGATCCGCACCTTGGCTCTGGCCTGGTCGATAGTCTCTATGCGCGTACCGGCTTTCAGCAGCTTAAAATGTTCGTTTGCCGCTTTAGTCCGGGCGCCGGTTTCGTTCACCGAGTTTTTGGCGTTTTTGAAGCGCGTCTGGTAGGTTTCCAGGGTGTTTTTACTGACACTGTCATTTTTATACAGGCTGAGATACCGCTCATAATCGATTTTCGCCTGCTTCAGGTTGACGATTGCCGATTGTTCGGCCGCCTTGGCACTCTCCAGTTCGCTCCTTCCTCTCTTCGCCTTGGCGCTTTCGATTTCCTGGATGCGGCTGCCTGCCTCGATTCAGCCAGAACCGATTCGGCATAGGCCAGATTAGCTTTCGCCTGGGCCAGGGCTATGGTTTGATCGCTATTTTCAAGTCTTGCCACCGTTTGACCGGCAACGACGGTATCTCCTTCTTCTACCAGTCGTTCGATCATACGGCCGGCGATTCTAAAACTCATTTTAGTCTCGGTGACCTCGATGTTCCCGGAAAACTGCAGCGATTTGTCATTGTGGCGATTGGAGAAATATTGTAGATTATGATGCCACCCACAATTATTACCAGGAGTGGAATGATGATGCGCAATCGTTTTTTCATTTTGATTCCTTGGATGGTGAAAGAAAATCCTCTTTGATTCCGGCAATGCCTCCCAGAGAAAAAAGCCAGACCGAGTCCGCCAGCTGGTCCAGGTTGTCCTCCGTTGGGGCGCTGTCAGCACTGATTTTCCGGATAACTGTAGAGCCCAGAGCGTAATAGATGCACTGGCCGATAATACTTATGGCACAGGGCATAAGTATTTCCGGACCGGGGTCGAGTTGCATGATGTCCACAATGATTGAAAGCAGCAGGTCTTTGTGCGGTTTGACATACTTATTGAGCACAGATTCAAAGGCGGGACTTGGATCGAGCAATTCCCTGGCAATAAGCCGCCCCTGTCCAGCCATACCCCTCCAGCCTTCTCGGCTCTGCAGACGATAGAACATGCCCCTGATAAATGCCCGAAGGCGTTGTTTCGGATCTGCTTCGGCGCCTGTGTCCAGCGTTGCCGGAAAACGGGTGAACCCTGTATGAAACACATCTTCGAGAACAGCACCGTACAACCCTTCCTTGTCCCGAAAATGATAATTGATTGCGGCGATGTTGACCTTGGCAACCCTGGCTATTTCGCGGATGGTGGTATCCTTGAACCCCTTTTTGCCAAAGATAACGCCGGCAGACCTGAGAATTCTTACTTTGGTAGGTATCGTTTGATCACTCATTGCTCTCCCGGATTGCACGTTTACAGGTCTCTATTTAGATTTCCATAACCGTTCACCGGTACACATCAAAAGACGGCATAATCCGGATCCATCTTGTACAGCCCGGTGAACGATTAGAAAAATTAAAACAAGAGAATAAAACATATGTTTGAATTGTGCAAGAAGAGGTGGTCGGCAGCAACTTTCAATTGCGCACGATTTTTTATGCGTTATCTATTTGTCCATACCCTTTCAAATAATTGCCTCTGGTTGACTGTCGAGTTGTATTAGTCGATGTGGTGGTGAGTCGGTAGACAAAAACACTGATGCGCTGATATATTCAGCCGACAAATAAACGGGAAGATAGAAAATTATGGCTGCCATGAAATTCAAACAATTCCGCATGAAGCGCTGGATGAAAATCTGTATCGGTGTGATCGTGGCTGTAGTCTTATTCTTCCTGCTTCTGCCGTTCGGATTAAAATATTATCTTACCGACTGGCTGGTAAAGAATGGTGCCGACCGAGCCGTCATCGAAAAACTGCGTTTCAATCCCTTTGCAGGAAGAATAACCCTGAGGGGAGTGGATGTTGATCGCAAGGGGCAGTCAACCCTTCGCAACTACAGCATGGTGCTCAACATCGGCCTGATCTCGCTTTTTCATCACGATATTAGGATACAGAGAGCTGAATATCGCGATCTCTATATAGATCTTCAGCAGTACCCCGATGGAAGTTGGCGTATTGGTTCGTATACCGTAAAAGGCGAGAAGAAAGAGACTAAGGTGAAATCTCCCGAAGACGTGTCCTCCGCCTGGAATTTTCTCGCCGATCAGGTAATCCTCTCCAATTGCAATGTGCATCTCCAGACTCCGGAGTTGACCATGGCTCTCGGAATCGAGCGGGCGGAACTCATGCATCTGACGACCCGGAAGGGACAGCCTGCCGGAAGTTTCTCACTCAACGGGCAACTCAATAAGAGTCCTGTTTCCTTGCAGTTGGATACAGTGCAGCTCGTCCCGGAGCTGCACCTTGCCGGCAAGGTACAGCTTTCACGTTTTAAACTCGGTGAGCTTTCCCGGCTGCTTAGTGATGTACTGCCGGTCTTATCCGGTTCAGTGGGCTTTGATGGCCGGTTTGTTTTCAATCGGGGAGAGGAAAAGGGAATCGATGGAAATTACGACGGTGCTATTAGTCTGGATAAATCCGATATCGGCAGCGCCAATTTTAAAACCGGAGCCGGGAACCTCACCTGGAAAGGACGTATGCACTATGCTGCACCGGCTAACAGTCCGGTTGTTATTGAAACAGACGGTTTGCTCGCGGCCCGTGGTTTTAATCTCAAGGTTTCAGCGCCGGATTTGGTCACAGAGGCATCACGAATCGACCTGAACGGGAAGACTACGATCACCATGGCAGACAATATTTTGTTTAAAAACGAGGGCTCCCTGGTCCTCGGCGGTGTCGAGCTGGTCCAGTCGCCTTACGGCATCACGGAGGAGAATTTTTACTGGAAGGGAAATGTCAAATATGAATCCGATCATAACCAAGAAGGACAATTTGTTCACACAGATGGTTCGCTTGAACTTGGAGAATTTCAGGTTGGAGGGGGAGAGCAATCGAAATCTTTTGCGATGGGCGGCAAGAAGGCTTCATGGCAGGGAACGGCAGGATTCAGCCAAAAGGATTCCGGCAAGAAGCCGATCATGACACTGGCTGGCACACTGCAGGGTGAACAGCTCCAGTCCACCCTCGCTGACCCACAACTAAGGATAGGACAGGAAAAGCTGGAACTGAAAACCGACTCGACCATCGGGCTGGGCGAAAATCTCGATATCGGCGGGCAAAGTTCGCTCACATTACTTAACTTTTCACTTTTAGAAGGGGGAAATAATAGTCCCGCTGTCTCCTTTGATAAGCTGGTCATTCCCAAGCTGGAATGGCGGGGAGGACAAACGATCGCCATTAAGGATCTTTCGACGACGGGGGCGAAAGCGGAAATAGCCGGCAATTTTCCTCTGAAAATTGATATTCCGGAAATCACCATGGCGGGTTTTGTCAGCGATAATCCGGAAACATTTACCTTGGACGAGCTGGATGTGAAAAAACCGCAGGTAACAGCAGCGAAGAACGGTGTACAGCTTGCCGGCCTGGATGCTCTTGTCGTCAGCAAGATCTCCCTGGAAAAGGAGCAAAAAATCAGTGCTGGAAATGCCCGACTGCAGAACTTTGTTTTTCTCGCTTCGCAGAAAAACAGCGCTCAAAAACCGGCCGGCTCATTTAGTGAGGCAAACCTGAATGAAATTACTTGGAGCAATAAAGCGGGATTGCAGGGCAATACCCTCAATTTTAAGGATCTGGCCGCAATAATTATTAGGGAGAAGGACGGCAATACCAACATTACAGGACCGCTGGCCGAAATGCAGAAACAGGGAACCACGGGACAGGCTACTGAACAGAAGCCTGAAACACCGGCTCCGGTTGCCGGGGAAAAATCACGGGCAGCTGCTTTTGAACTGCAAAAAATTGTGGTGGCCGGTAAGAGTCATATACATTTTGAGGATCATACTCTTGCCGTGCCGTTTACATCCGATCTGGCTATCTCCCGATTGGAGCTATACGGAATCGATTCGAGCCGGCCCGACCGCAAATCGGAAGTTCTTTTTCAGGGGGAGTTGGAAGAACGTGCCCCGCTCGAAGTTACCGGATATACTCTTCCTTTTAAAGAACAGCCGGAAGCCGATTTGAAGCTTGAGCTGAAGAATTATCCTCTGGCAAATCTGTCCTCCTATACGGTCCAGTCCGTTGGTACGGCCCTGGAAAGCGGCCAGCTTCAGCTCAATAGTTCGGTGAAACTTGCGAACGACAAACTGGATATGGACAACGCCGTACTGCTGAAAAGACTGGAAACGAAGACTATTACCCCGAAACTGGCGGCCGAGCTGAACAATCAATTGCCTATCCCCCTTGATGCAGCGCTGTCGCTGCTCAGGGATAACGATCGGAATATCAAACTTGATGTCCCTTTAAAAGGCCCGATAAGTAAACTGAAAGTGGGTATCTCCGATGTCCTGATCACCGCACTTAGTAAAGCGATTGTTCCCGCCGCCTCGGGATATCTCATGTATGCCCTTGGGCCTTACGGAGCGCTGGCCTATGTCGGAATGAAAGTCGGTGAAAAAATGCTGGAGGTCAAGTTGCCGCCTGTAGTGTTTCCAGCACGGCAATCCAGCCTAACACAAGCGCATGTTACGTATTTGAAAAGGATTGGCAAAATTTTACAGGACCGCCCGGAAACGGATATCCAGCTCTGTCCCCGAGTGGCCTCCTGGGAATTTATGACCAAGGAGCAAAAGGAAGCGATACCGGGAGATGAAATTGAGGTGAATGCGGAAGTCCGGAATAAGTTACTGGAACTTGGGCAGCAACGGGCCGAGGCGGTGCAGAGTCATCTGGAGAATGCATATGGCATCGATAAAGATCGCCTGCTGATCTGCGACACCAAAATTGACACCAAAAAGAACGCCTTACCAGCAGTACTTCTTCAGCTCTGATGGCGTCGTAAAAACTCTTCATCTGCTTCGTTGCTGCAAATTTAAAATCATTACGACCTACCTTAGTACGCCGACATGATTGAAAATTTGCATGCCTCGCATATGAAGTTTTTTACTTAGCTATCTGTAATTTTATGGCTAATAACGGACCGTTAGCCTATCGTCCGAGCAGCACTCTTTTTTGGGTAGCCTCCAGATCAAAGAATCCCGGATCAAAATCCCGGCGGCCGGTCAATTCATACAGGTTGATCTGCTTCCCGGTGTCCGATGAATCCAACTCGGCTACGAATCGATTGTATTCATGGATATCGCCGATGGATTCCGGTGGACAAGCCATTGCACCGGCCAGGAGTATCGGGTGGTTTATCTGCCTTGTTGGGGGAACCACCTCCTCCAGGACGATTTCATGCTCCCATCCCCCGCCTGCATCATAAAGATAGGTAAACATAAAACGCATTCCTTCCTCCAGCATGTGCAGTTGATATTTTTGTTCGTCGAACCGCTTGGATTCCCTGGGAAGATTGTTGCTTATGGTGGGTTCATAGCTGATTTTGCCTACCAGAAACTGATGGAGATGGGAATCGCTCCACCCCATACTCAACTGAATGATCTTATGGAGTTGTGTAAGGGTGTATGATCCGGGGACCTGGATGCGCCGCCAGATCGGTGGGTCTGAAAAAGTGATCGAAATATTCAGGATATAGCTGGGAACCGGCTTGTCCTCTTTCCGGATTCCCTGTGCATTTTTGCTGCTGTCAGGAAATACGCCCTTGATAATCTGTGCCACTCTCTCCTCCTTTTCCTTGTCCCACACGAGTATTTTCCTATTACCAAAATTGATGGACTCGTAAAAAGCCCGATCTACTTCGTTGTAGGTCTGAAACGGCAATTAGCTGTACCATATGTACTACCTAATTGCCGTTTCAGACACTACGCCTCGTATATCGAGCTTTTTCCAGAGTCCATTCCTACGCACAAATTGACTTTTTACGAGATTATCAAAATTGATAATCTCGTAAAAACCTGAAATTTCAGATGGCTAAGTAAAAAGCTTCATATGCTAGGCGCGCAAAATTTCTATCATTTCGGCGTACTAGAGTACGTCGTAATGATAGAAATTTTGCAGCAACGACGAAGATGAAGAGTTTTTACGACGCCATCAAAATTGCATTAACACAATAATGCAGGAAAAGAACCCTGGCCAGTCATCCCTCACTCGCTTTCCGATATTTCCTGCATTGTTGCAAGCAGCAACTGCCTGAATTTTATCACGGCTTCCCGACCATTCTCGCCCCTTTCATCGCGGATGACCTTGAAAAAATCATGGCAGATCTTGATGTTTCCGGCGGACCAGTTCTTGGTGAACCCTTGCGGTGAGTCGCTTTGCAAAAGCGGTTGCTTCGCTTTTTCATAATCTCTTCTGCCATGGGCCCAGTTGATGGTGTGCTGGTAGTAAAGCAGGGATCGGTTTAGCAGGATAAAGAGGAGATCGATGGATTTGGCCGGCCCCACCTGGACCTGTTTACCGCCCAGTGCAATACCCATGATTTTGGCCTTGTCGGAAAAATTTTCGCCGCCGAATAGGGCCCCGAGAGCCCCGGCAAGGGTACCCACGGCGGTGAAGACACCAAGTCCGTGGCCAAGAGCAGCCACATCCAGTCCGGCGCCAATGGCCGCACCGCCTAAGCCGCCGGCGATTATTACCTGTTGTCTGGTGAGTCCCAGGAGCTGCCAGGTCCGTTCATCGAACAGGTCCTCGTTCAATACCGAATGGGGCGGGAGATCATAACGAAAGATATTGTGCTTGAAAAGATTACGGATACGCTGGTGGGCCTTTTTTTCCATGCGGCTGATGGTTTCGCTGTAATGGGCAAAGAGTTTTTCCCTGCGCTCATCGGCTTCCCCTTCGGAACCGATGTCCCTGGTTAATTGCAGCGTGAGTGTATCGGTAAGAAGCCCGGTAATGATATCCGCCGAGGTATTGTTTCGTGCTTGCCAATCTTTCTTAAAGGCGGTGACCACTTCGGAGAGGATCTGCTGCCAGTCTTGATCAATTGATTTCAGCGTTTCTAAAAGATGGATCCGCTCGGCATAGGTGGCCCGGTGGGCATTGAACAACCGATGCGAATTGAAGTTCTTGCGAAACTCGGTTTTCCAGGCCGGAAGGTAATCGGTTTCATCCGCCTTGCAGTTGATGATCGCCATCCGCGGCTTGCCGGTCAGGCGAAGAATCTCCATTTCAGCCCTGTCCACATTACGAACAGGCCGTGATCCGTCGACCACATAGATGATCCCTGCCCCTCTTTCCACGGGGCTCAATAGTTCACAGTCATCATGCAATTCCGGCACGGTTGCCGCATATTGCCGAAACGTTTTGAGAGGATTTTCCTCATGTTCAGCCCGCTTTTTCAGCTCGCTCAGCACCCTTCCCGGATTCTGAAAGCCGGGAGTATCGGTGAAACGCAGAACTTCACGACCATCGATTATCACAGGGAAAGTGCGGCATTCCCTGGTCTCTCCGGGAATCGGACTGACCCGTACGGAATCATCTTCGGCCAGGGTGGAAAGAACGGAAGATTTTCCTTCGTTTGGGTGACCCAATATTGCAAATTCAGGTATCATGGGGTTTTCCTGTCAGGATATCAATGAAAATAGAGTCAGATAGGGGTCTCCCGCGGCTTCGATCCTGCGCTGCCAGAGGATGAAATCATCTGCCGAGACGGGGGTAAGTCCGGTACCATCGGGTCGCCCGACCAGTCCCACATGGATGATGCTATTGCTTGGCAAAATTTGACGCAATTCCTTTAAAAACGAGAGAAAATCGACCAGAGGTACCATCCAGCCCTCCATCAGGATAAACACGCCTTCCCCCGGTTGCCAGGGTCTGTCGGCTAAATGTTGCAGGAGTTGCCGGTCTTCATCGTAGCTGATCATGAAGCTGTGCATGTCTTTTATGGCCAATCCTTTTTTTTGCAACAGAGGTTCGAGCTTTTCGGCCGGGCAGAGAGATGAAATTTCCTCGGGAATGAGAACAACCTGTTCCACCAGGTCCGGTGCTGTCGACATCGGCGTGACCCTCCCTTGTATTTCACCATTTTTAAGAGATGTCTCCTTATGCTCCGGCGCCGCCTGGGTGGTAACCAGTGGAGTCTGCATACGTCTAACGAGTGCCAGACAGGCCGGAGTGTCGAACTGCAGCTTCCGCAAGGAATGACGTTCCAGAATTTTACCGGCGAGAAACAGGGCAGAGCGCAGGAAAAGGCCGTAAAAAAGTAGGCAGAATACCAGAAAAGGCCACCAGGCGATCAGATTGCCGGTGGTCAGATGATAAATACCTTCCTTGAGAATGATCCGGCTGCCCTCGATCTCGGCAAGCGTTGGATAACTGCTTGCCTGGGGAACAAACCAGGACCAGGGCAGGGCTGCGATCATGACGGCCCGGTGGATGGCTTCCGCACTGAACTGTATGGTCGATTGCCAGCCGAAGGCTAAATCACTGGTGGAGATTTTCAGCAGGGTTGCCGTCAGAAGGCCGATATTGAACCCTATGGCAAAGAGCTGCGAGAGGGCGAAGAGCGGCCAATAAAAGATCGAGCCGTAGACAGTGCTGCGCGCCTTGAAAATGCCGAAGGCGTGGGAGACACTGGTCCTCTGATCACCTGCCATCTTTTGCAGCCATTGTTTATGTAAAAAGGCAACAAGTCTGAGCAACATCCCTCGAAAGAGCAGGGAGTAGAAAGAGGGAGGTTTCAGCCGGGCCGGCAGCGGATGAAAAAGCCAGGCCGTAACCAGAAGCCCCACCAGGCTGAGTTGGGTAAAAACGAACAGGAGCAGGAAATGAAAAACGTTCACCGGAGTGGAACCGCTATAGGTAAAAAATGAAAATCCGGCGGTCAGGCCGATGATTATTCCTATAATCGCGGCAAGATTCCGGGTAAGGAGATAGACATCGCCGAATATTGTTCCCGGGCTTTTCCTGTCGGGACCTGAAAAATCCTGTTTGTTTCTCTGTCTCACCCAGAGCCGGATCAGCTCACGATTGGTTACTTTATCTTCATTTATGAGCTGTTCCCGGTTCTGCAGAAAGATATTTCTATCGCGCTTATGGAGTTTGTCGCTGTCTGTGGCCGAGTCCTGATGTACGTAATACTCCAGGTCAATTATTTGATTATATTGTTGGTTTGTCTTCATGAACTTCATTATACCAAAATGAAGGCCGGGGGCAATAAAACCTCTTAGTAGCCGTACGAATTCAGTTATCTCTATGGAGGAGATCAATGATATTACGCAGAATTGCTGAGTTGCCGCTCTTTTTCAGGAATGATTATTCAAAAATTTCTCTGAAAATTTCCGTTTTCCTGTATAATAGCTCGTTTCAACTATTCTCTCTGAAGTTCCCGGCCGGGAGATATGCGCGCATTTTGCTCTTCCCGGCGAACGGTTACGGCATCCATACGCATCCATTCCGCATCCATACATTAGGGATGTTTGTTTTGTGAAAAATTATCTATAAAAAAATAAACTTCTATGAAGCGATCCAATTGCTTTCATGCTTTCTTGCTCCTTATTGTCATTGTTGTGACTATCGGCCAACCCCTTTCGCGCTCGTGGGCCGAAGAAAACCCGAACGCAAAAGATGGGAAGCCGGCTGCAACCGAAGAACAGAAAACCAGTCTCATTCAAATTTATTCCTGGGCGACCATTCTCCCCAAAGAGTTGATTGACCTGCAAAGCAATCTGGCCAAGGAACAGGATGTCAAGATGGTCGAAGAGGAACTGGCAACTCTTGCCAAGGAAGCGGAAGAACTCAAAAAAGAGGTGGCCATAGTCGGAAAGAATTCCGATCTGCAGCGAAGCCAGATAACAAGCTACCAGAATAGAGTCTATAAGATTACCAGTCGCCTTAAAAACCTGAGTGAGCCGATAACTTCCGCAATCTCCGATCTTTCAGCCAAGCGAAAAGACTGGCAGGCCAAAAAGGATCAGATCACGGGCTATGACAAAAAAGAAATGCTGGCTCTGGCTCTTGCCAAAGAGCAGCAAAAAACCCTGGTTGAAACCGTTCAGAAAGCCCAGCAGCTTATTGAGGAGCAGCTCAAGCTGGTTTTAGGGACCGGCAAAAAAATCGGTAATCTGCAGATCCTGCTCTATTCAGTAAATATGGACCTGCAGGCGATGGATGGCGCCCTGAGGTCAACTTCCATCAGGCAAACTTCGCCGTCAATGCTTTCCCGCGAATTCTATACGCGGATTAATGGCCAACTTTTTTGGCAAAGTTATACCAATACCAAACGATTCATTGTCGATCAGCTGGAAAATCTGAAAAATCACGTGACTCTTTTTTTTCTCAGTCTCTGTGCTTTTTTCCTGGTCTATATTGGCATGCATAAATCAAGAGAGCTGGTTTCGCAAACCTCCCGCTGGTATCCTTTCGCCGTTTATCCTCTGGCAACGACCGTTTTTATGGCGACCAGCTTCAATGCCTTCATCAACATGATGCCTGTCGATTTTAATCTGCCGCAGCAGTGGGAGGCTCTTCTGCACATCCTGACCATGTTGGCGGCGATTCGACTGACTACGCATCTCATAGAAAATAAACTCCGCAGACAGCTGCTCATTCGCCTGATCATTTTTATGGCCGTTTCCATGATCATGGTTGTCCTGAATTTTCCCCAGGTATTGAGCTTGCTGTACGTTTTTTATGTCTCTTTGCTGGCGCTTTTTTACTATTTTTACCAGTTGCCGGATGTCAGAGGCAAAACCGATCTCAAGGCATGGATGCGCCGAACCATGGGAATAATTCCGGCGGTTGTGTTGCTTGCAGGTATTTCCGGCTACGATCAGTTTGCGGTGATCCTCTTTTTCGACCCTGCTCTCAGCCGTTATCAGCTGTCTAATGGTGTGGATGCTTTACCGGCTGCATTTCGGTTTCCTTGATTTGCTGCTCTCTATATTGCCATTCGACTCATGCAGGGAGAATCGGGAAATCATCCTAAAGAGTCTGCAACCGATCATCGTCTGGCTGCATTTACTTTTCCTCGTTGCGATCCAGTGTGTTGTCCTGGGATTCTTTCCAACGGTCAATGAGGCATGTGGTAAAATTTTCAATCTTGGTTTTGATGTCGCAAATCTTCATGTCTCACCCGGATTTTTCCTTACCGTCATTTTTGTTATATACGGTGCCATTCTTACCTCAAAGGCCGTTCAGGCGCTGCTCTTAAAGAAAGTTCTTCCCCGGTATGGAGCGGAAAAAGGGGTGCAGTTATCCATCACCCGGTTGGCACATTACGGCATCCTGACCATCGGTTTTGTGATTATGCTGAGGGTACTGGGCTTTCAGCTCAACCAGCTCACTCTGCTCGGAGGCGCATTGGGAGTAGGAATCGGCTTTGGCCTGCAGGCGATCGTCAATAATTTTGCCAGTGGTCTGATTCTGCTCTTTGAAAGACCGATTAAGGTCGGGGACACCATCCAGATCGGCTCGGAAATCGGCGAGGTAAAGAATCTCGGCCTGCGAGCCACGATCATTCAGACCTTTGATAATGCTGAAATCGTTGTCCCTAACTCCGATCTTATTACAGGTCAGGTAACCAATTGGACACTCGGCGAACGAAAAGTAAGAATTCGAGTGCCTGTCGGCGTGGCTTACGGAACCGACGTGGCCAGTGTCCTTAAAATCCTGACGGCCTGTGCCAAAGCTAATCCAATGGTACTGAGTACGCCGCAACCGCTGGCGTTCTTCCTGGCTTTCGGTGCCAGCTCGCTTGATTTCGAGCTCAGGGTGTGGATTCCTGAATTTCTCAATAAAACTCAAGTATTAAGCGATTTAAACCAGGATATTGAAAACGAATTTGCTCTCAATAATATCGAGATACCATTTCCACAAACCGATCTGCATCTGCGCTCGATAGATGATGTTGCTGCCGCCCGCCTCGTAAGGCCTTCTACCCACCCGCAGCCGAAATCGACAGCTATCGTCGAACCTGAAATTGACGAAAAAAAAGACGGGGTAAAAATACTGGAGGAATCTCCACAAGATCTGGAGAGAGTGGCATAAGAGGGAAAAGCGGGAAGGGGAAAAAGGATCCGCGACAACAACTGAGTAGTCGTGGATCCTTTTATTATCAGATTTTTTCTACATTTTGTGCAGCCGGACCTTTCTGACCGTCTACAACTTCAAAGCGGACGCGCTCTCCTTCGGAGAGGGATTTGAAGCCGTCTGCTTTAATAGCGGAATGATGGACAAACACATCCTTGCCTCCATCTTGTTCGATAAAGCCAAAGCCCTTTGCATCATTAAACCACTTTACTGTACCTTCTGCCATTGCTACTACTCCTGTGTAATGGGGTCCATTTTGGCCCCTTTTTTCGATTGCCTGAGCGTAAGGTATAAACTCAGGCATCAGCCTTAATTCAGGCTGAAGTTGTCGTCTGTATTTGATACAGACTAATCCCCGCAAAGCATGGGAACTCTCATTTGTGCCCTTGCTGTGCGGAGATAAGTACCTTTACGAAATTTATTCTGAAAAACAAGAAATGAATTTCCAGGGTACTAAATTTGTTTGCTGCGCTATGACTGTGGATTCGGGTCTGCGGATTACCGGAATATACTATCTGCGCTTTTTCCCTTTCTTCTGAGGTTGCGCTTCGTTGCAGACCAGCTGTCGATTTTTGTAATCCTGCTTGTTCAGCGTTTCCATA
The DNA here is from genome assembly GCA_963728385.1 of uncultured delta proteobacterium. Lineage (GTDB taxonomy): Bacteria > Desulfobacterota > Desulfobulbia > Desulfobulbales > Desulfocapsaceae > Desulforhopalus_A. The sequence continues at coordinate 105,753 of CAVSJK010000005.1, read as the reverse complement.
GCGCGATGCCCCTCCGACCTCGTTGCCATTTCAACAAAAGCAAAACCTTTCGGCCTGCCTGAAAAATGATCGATTACGAGGTTGGTATTGACAACTTCGCCAAAATTACTGAAGAGTTGCAGCACTTCCGATTCGGTTACATCATAAGGCAGATTGCCTATAAAAAGTTTCAAATTGTTGCTCCCTGGGGTGCGATCCGGCACGAATCTTTATCGGCAACAAAAATGCAAGAAAGCTGCAAGAAGACTGACGAGAAACACTATGCGTGATCGAATTTACGTTAGGACGTATAAGCAGGCTATACAACAGATGTTGGAGGATTACAAGCAAATAACCGTCGGTAGCGACCCTCTCCGTGCTCTATCTTCTCATGAAATTCCGATAGTTAAGTAGAAAAGAATCAAGCCATATTCGGGCTTTATGCCGATGCGTCCTTTTTTACAAGAAAAACTTAAATAATCCGGCCGGCCCGGCCTTTTTTTTAGTGCACTTATCTGCTGTATATAGTTGATATTTCTGTTTCTTATTTATGTCCATAACCACAGTGACCATTATAGCCACCTCAGCATATGAATAAAATATTGATTCCTTTACTGCTTGTCAATCGGAACCGTTCCCCGGGAATAGTGAAATGCTCGAATGACTCCAAGCCTATAGCCGTGTACTTTCAATAGTGCTTGATTCCAATTCCTATGCTGAGAAAATGCAAATTATGCTTATAATATAACCAGGTAGTTTTCATCGTAATTTAATACCAGATCCTTAAATGGATAACGAACCGTTCACATACATTAGTTCCTTGGAAGTTCATTGCTTCCCTTTTAAAGGGAATTTCGTGAAGATACTTATCCCTTCTTTGTGAGGTGCTCGTAGTATAAATTGACGTATGTAACAGAAAAGACAGGAGACAAGCTATGAACATGAAGCTGGCCTATTATCTGTTCCAACGTCTGGAACAGTGCGGCGCTACTGAAACTTTCGGTATTCCCGGTGACTTTGCCTTGCCGCTGTATGCCCAGCAGGCGGCATATGGTATGAAAACCATTGTTTGTGCCCATGAACCGGGCTGTGTCTATGCGGCCGACGCCTACTCTCGCATCAAAGGCTTTGGAGCAGTGGTTACCACCTATGGGGTGGGCGGGTTGAACATGATAAATCCAGTGGCAATGGCCTATGCCGAACATTCTCCGGTGCTGGTGATCAGCTCGGCCCCGGCCATCGCGGGACGGAGGGAACATCCGGTCTTCCACCATCTGGTCAAGGATTATGAGAGCCAGCGGCGGGTCTTTGCCGAAGTAACCTGTGCCACTGCGTCACTTTCCGAGCCTCGAAATGCCGCATCGGAGATAGATCGGGTTATTAATGCCTGCCTCACCTATAAGCTTCCGGGATATATTGAGATCCCACTGGATATGACGATGCTGGAAATTCCCGTTCCCGATACCCCGGTGAGGAGTTCCGCCGAGCCTGCGGCAAATATTGATGCAGTGGAGGAAGCGGCTGGGGAAATCGTCTCTGCCTTTCTTCATGCAGAGAGCCCCGTTCTCTATACAGGTGTCGGCGTCCGTCGCTATGGACTCGTCGAAGCCGTGGTTAAAATTGCCGAAAACTGGGGGGTGCCGGTGATCTCTTCAGTCATGGGCAAGGCGGCGTTTCCTGAATCCCATCCCAATTATGGCGGGGTCTATATGGGCAGGATGGGCGAGACGCAACCCCGGGAGATTCTGGAAGGCGCCGATTTGGTGCTTGCTGTCGGAGTCATTTTTTCTGATATTAATACCGGCTTTTGGACGGCGAACATAAACAGGGAGAAGTTGATAGAAATGCGTGATCTGGATGTCGGTATCTCCCACCACACCTATCAACGTGTACCGATGAGCAGTCTGGTTCCCTATCTTGCTACCATGCAGCCGCATCCGAAAAACCGATTGCAATCCACTATTAACGAGAGGAAGACAGAGATTCCCGTAATATCGGAGAGTTCGCAGCTCACAACCATGCAAATGATCCGTGCGCTGCAAAAGTTGAATCAGAGCCGGTTTAGTTTTCTTACGGATATCGGCGATGCCTGGTTTGCCGGACTGGAGCTTGACGCGGATGTCTTCATGGCTCCCGGTTACTATGCCACCATGGGTTTTGCCGTTCCGGGGGCAATCGGTGCAGGACTCGCCGCCCCGCACCTCCGCCCGCTGGTTCTTGTTGGTGACGGAGCTTTTCAAATGACCGGCAACGAACTGTCCACTCTGGTGGCTAATCGCCTGAACGCCATTGTCATTGTTCTCAATAATGGATATTTCAATATGCTCTCGGCTTTGGACGGGCATCGGGACTACTATAATGTCCATAACTGGGACTATGTCAAATACGCTGAAGCCCTCGGTTGTTCCGGAGCCCGGGCCGAGACCGGAACGGAACTGTACCAGGCTCTTGAGCGGGCTCTTGCCGTCAGTCAGCCGTTTCTTATCGAGGCAGTCCTGCAAAAATCCGATCACGCGCCGATCATGCAGCGGATCAAGGATTTTATCGAACAGGCCGCCGGACCGGGAAGCTGACCGGTACAGAGTCCGGGGGAAATGATAGCTCAAACAGGGCAGTCGTGAATGGAAGGACGGGTTTAGAACCCGCCCCTACACGTCTTTCCGCCTGACAGTGTGGGACATGGGGACCGGTGAACGTTTAGTTTTTCTTTGTTGATTCGCGCAGATAATAGTCGTAGTCACCTTCGTACATACGCATACAGCCATGGTCGATCTCAAAAATCCGGCCGACCAGGGAGCGTAGGAAATGGCGGTCATGGCTGACCAGCATAACGGTTCCTTCAAACTTTTGCAGGGCGTTAAGAAGAACTTCCCGGGACTGGATATCCAGGTGGTTGGTTGGCTCGTCGAGCACAAGAAAGTTCAGCGGTTGACCAAGCAGAGTGGCAAGGATCACCCGACTTTTTTCGCCGCCGGAGAGATTGGCGATACGTTTATCCACGTCGTCTCCCTGGAAGAGGAAGGCGGCACAGAGATTTCGAATGGTCCCGATATTTTCCAGCGGTAATGCTTCCTGAACTGCATCAAAAACGGTCTGTTCCGGTTTGAGAAGATCCATGGCATGCTGGCTGAAATAGCCGGTATTGACGCCTGCGCCGGGAACTACCTGGCCGGTGGTCGGTTCGGTATTGCCGGTAATACATTTCAGGAGGGTGGATTTTCCCGCACCGTTAACACCGACCACCGCTATTTTTTCGAGCCGCCGCACGGTACCGGACAGTCCGCTGAATACCGGGATTTCCCTGCCGTCATGGCCCAACCAGGTTTTGCCGAGGTTGTCGAGATGCAGGACATCGTCGCCGCTTCGTGGCGGAACAGGGAAATCGAATTTGATGGTTTTCTGTTCAGCCGGCAGGACAATGCGCTCAATTTTTTCAATCTTCTTGATTCGGGACTGGACCTGCGAGGCGTGGGAGGCGCGGGCGGCAAAACGGGCAATGAATTCCTCTTCTTTCGCCAGCATTTCCTGCTGGCGGCGATAACTGGCCTCAAGCTGCTGCCGGCGGATTTCCCGCTCCTGCAGATAAAAGTCGAAATTACCGCTATAGGTGGTGGTGCAACCGCCCGCCACCTCAATAATCCGGGTGATGATTTTGTTCATGAATTCCCGGTCGTGACAGGTCATAAGCAGGGCGCCTTTAAATTCGCTGCGCAGCCATTCCTCCAGCCAGAGGATCGACTCAATATCCAGATGGTTGGTTGGTTCGTCCAGCAGCAGGACATCGGGCTGGATAGTCAGGATTTTCGCCAGTGCAATGCGCATCTTCCAGCCGCCGCTGAAAAGTTCCACCGGGCTGTCAAAATCCCGGGGTGAAATTCCCAGACCGGTGAGAATGGCCTGAGCCCGTGGTTCAAGATCATAGCCGCCGCGTTGTTCAAATATCTCTACACATTCACCGTAACGCTCCAGGAGGTCAGTCATCCGGTCATCCTCCATCGGTTCGGCCATTTCCGCTTCCATTGCGGATATTTTTTGACCGAGCTCGACGATATCGCCCGCGGCGGACATCACCTCGGTGATAACCGGGCGGCCGGACATTTCCCCGACATCCTGGGAAAAATAACCGATAACCGTCTTTTTGGAACAGGAGATATCGCCTTTATCGGCTTCTTCCTCCCCGGTTATCAGACGAAAGATGGTGGTCTTTCCCGCACCGTTCGGGCCGACGAGGCCGGTCTTGGTGCCGGGGAGGATCTGCAGACAGGCATTCTTGAGCAGGATCTGCGAGCCGTGCTGCATATCAATATTCGTTAAATGTATCATGGCTGTTAAAGAAAAAATTGCTGGAAGCTACCACGATACATTATGCCGATGCAAGGGGATTTTCCATGTCTGCAGGAGAAATAATAGCGACTTCAGACGCAAAAAAAGGTACGTTGCCGCCAGCGGGTTAAACCCCTCCTGAATATCAATAAGAACAGTTTATTACTAAGTGATCCAGATGAAAAAAACGAGACAGCCTTTCAATCCCGGTAAGAAAAAAATGAGAATCGATAGTTTTACAGTCGAAAAAAAGGATACACTTCTCGCCGGCCTTCTGGGTTTTCTGCCCCGGAAAAGCCGCAATGTCCTGAAAGCCGTACTAAGAGACGGGCAGGTCTCGGTCAATGGAACTCCGGTTACTCAATTCGATCATGAACTCCGGCCCGGACAAAAGGTGGAAGTATGCTGGGATCGAAAAAACCCTCAACAGCAGCCCCACGGTCTGAATATCGTCTATGAGGATAAGGATCTGATTATAATCAATAAACCGTCGGGTCTGCTGACAGTTGCCACCGATAAGGAAAAACGGAAGACAGCTTATGCGATCCTCAGTAATTACGTCAAGATGGAGAATCCGGACAATAAAATATTTATCATTCACCGGCTCGATCGGGAAACTTCAGGATTGCTGATGTTTGCCAAAAATGAAGCAATCAAACATCGGATCCAGGAAACCTGGACCACCACTATCGACCAGCGAACCTACGTCGGCGTTGTTGAGGGAGAGGTCCAGCAGCAGGAGGGAACAATCGTTTCCTGGCTACACGAGAGCAAAGCATTCATTGTTTATTCCTCCCAAAATTCGCGGCACGGTCAGAAGGCCGTAACCCACTATAAGAAAATCAGGTCAAACAACCTTTTCTCGCTGCTGCGGATTAATCTGGAGACGGGGAGAAAGCATCAGATTCGGGTACATATGCAGGATATTAATCATCCGATAATCGGCGACCCTAAATACGGCTCGAGCCAAAACCCCCTTCGCCGAATGGGACTGCACGCTCAGGTCTTGGCGTTCACACACCCTGAAACAGGGGAACTGTGCCGCTTTGAGACCGAAATTCCTAAAAAATTTCTGCAACTCTTTTCGGCCGGACCTGCTGCTTGAAATTGCATGATTTCCCCCAAATTGGTGCTTCGTAAATACAAAATCGTCTGTGAGGCAAACTTGCTGATTTCAGTAGCGTCAGCGAGAATACGTGGTACTATTATTCGCTGTTTTAACGGCACCCTTCGATTTTTTTCTTTGACAAGTAGGACAGTGCCTTTTACCATTTTGAATATGAATATAGTACTCACCCATGTCCAACACCCCGTAAGGGTGTACTCTTTTTTGTCCCCGTGTCTTGTGGGATAATTTCCTACTCCTTATATGTCATTGAAAATAATCCGAACTCGTCGTTCGGGAGGGCGATAAACAGGTCCACATGAACACAACGCTAATAATTCTGGATACTATTTCCGACTGGAAACCCTACTATGAAACCGACAGCATCATTACCGCCGATGACTATCTGCACAACGAAAAATTCAGCCGGGAGAATCTGCTCGTTATTAATCTATGCAGTGACCTCAGTTATAACTCGGAAGGATATTACTGTTCCCTGCTGGCCCAGGCACGAAAACACAAGGTGATTCCGTAATGTCGATGCCATCAATGGCCTTGGATTGCGATAGCATTCTTAAATTACACGGATTAGTCAAAAAGACCTGCCAGTCATTTCGCTCCGAATAATCTTGCTGAGAATGGTTCCACTCCACACAGCCTGGAAATCTACTTCGGCGATTGTGAAGACCCATCCCTGAAGCGTCTGGCGAAATTCATTTTCGATCAATTTCCCTTTCCGATATTGAAAGTTACTTTCAGCGATGCCGATTTCACCCAAATTGAGCATTTGAGAACGATGAGCCTCGGTGAGCTGAATGAAGCTCAGCAAACCAGCTTTTTGCCAATGCCATCGATCGTTTCAATAAAAAGATCTGGCGTAATCCCCGCAATAGAAAACCAAGCCGATACGACATTGCCATTCTTCATGATCCAACTGACAAACTGCCTCCAAGCAACAATTCTGCACTGAATCTTTTTGTGTCGGAAGCCAAAAAGATGAATATCAATGCAGAGCTTATCACCGCCGATGATTCAGCACGGCTGATGGAATTCGATGCACTCTTTATCCGGCAGACAACAGCGGTCAACCATATCACGTATCAACTGTCACAAAAAGCACATCTCGCAGACATGGTGGTGATCGATGATCCTGCTAGATCATCAGGTGCACCAATAAGGTCTACCTGAAAGAACTTCTTGATCGGGAACAGATCCCTTGTCCCAGGTCCCACCTAATCTTCAGGACAAACCCGACAAGTTTTGAGGAATTAAGCGAAAGCCTTGGAGCACCATGGTCGTGAAAATACCGGATGGCTCATTTTCCATTGGCATCGCCAAGGTGAGTTCGCAGCAGGAGTACCAGCAGGCCATTGATGAACTTTTTCAACGATCTTCAATCCTGCTTGTTCAGGAATATGTGCCGACCGAATTTGATTGGAGGATTGGAGTTATCGGCGGTGAGGTAATTTATGGCTGTAAATATTTCATGGCTCGGGGGCATTGGCAGATTATTCAGCATAGAACCTCTGGAAATGCCCGAGCGGGGGCTTTGAAACGCTTCCTATAAACAGTGTCCCTTCGAAGGTGAGGAAAGCTGGCCTTAAAAGCAACTTCCCTGGTGGGGAAAGGGCTATATGGCGTTGATATAAAAGTGGTCAACGATCAACCGATTATCATCGAAATTAATGACAATCCCTCCATTGAGCACGGGGTTGAGGATAAGATTCTCGGCAACGAGCTGTACCGGATCATTCTCCGGGAGTTCGTCAATCGCTTGAATACCGGGCAATACACGTAAAAAACTTGTGAACGTTCACCAGCACCCCATTGCGCACGATCAGACTGCCGTGCATAAGAAGGGCGGGCACAGGGACCCGCCCCTTACGTGCGTTTTCTTACGCACTGTTGAACGTTTACAGGGCTTGGGTTATGCGACAAATTTGCTATTCCCGGTAACGGTTACAAAACCTTGACTGTTACCGCCATTACAGATCCAGGTTACCCGATCTCTTGATGTGCACCGGTGAACGGTTACTTTTAGTATTGTCGTCGCCGGCAAATTTCTCTGGTGCCAGGTACCTTAACGAGTGTCGTGTAGTGCCGACCTTTTCTTGCTGATCATGGAAAATCAGCTAGATAGGTGAGGCGTTCAGTGCAAATTGCGAAAGACGGGCTATTCCGGGTCGTCGAGTTTGTAGCGTATCCGAAGAACGCCGTCATTGAAATCTTGGGAGATTATATTGAACTTACCAATTTCGGCGGTATTGTCGACATGTTCGCCGATGCAGGGGCAGGAATCATAGTCGCCGATTCGCACGATGCGAACGGTTTCGATTCCGTTCGGAAGACGGGTGAGGTTGAAGGTTCGATTGGCTTCCTCAAGGGAAATCATCTCTTCAGTTACATCCAGGTTTGCGGAAATCGCCTCATTCACTGCTGCTTCCACTTCCTTCGCTTGGTCATCGGTCAGAGCTCTATCAAAGTGGTAGTCACACTTGGACTTTTTCTTGTTCACGTGGGCGCTGAAGCAACGTCCACAGTCGAATTTCCTGACCATTGTCTGATTGAGTATGTGTTCCGCCGAATGCATGCGCGGGGCATAAGATTTTGCCATATCGATCTGTTGGTAATTTTTTGATTGTGAAAAAATTATCCGTGGCTCACACGAGTATGAGCCACGCTTCCACTGATTCCATATTTGTACTCTATTGTCAAACGTTTGCGCACGATTCAAGATGGGCGGTGGTAAGGTGGTGTATTCCCGGACGGTCAGGTGACGCAAACATGCCGACAGATTTTGTTCATTCAGGGATGAACTTGAAGTTGACAATCTGAAGTCAGTTGTTAATAATCTTTATTAATAAAGAATTAATATTGAAAAACAACTTCTATTGAAAATCAATGGTGACAAATTCACGCCATAATTTACCCGAGATACGCCTTGAGCAGATGCTTGAAAAGCTTAAGGAAAGCGACTGTAGAATTACGCCGCAACGATACGCCGTGCTGAAAGTTCTCGCTCATAGCTCCGACCATCCTTCAGCGGAGACTATTCATGCGGAGCTCATCAGTCATTATCCCACGATGAGTTTGGCTACAGTGTATAAAACGATACATCTTCTTAAGCGAAAAGGAGAGATACTTGAATTGGAGTTCAGTGATCTTGGTAATAGATACGATGGTAAAAAGCCGTATCCGCATCCCCACGTAATCTGCACTGAATGTGGAAAAATAATAGACCCGTCACAGTTGAATCTGGCTGAGATCACCAGCAAGATGATGGAGGAAACCGGATTTAAGATATTGACGCATCGGCTTGATTTTTATGGAATTTGTCCGGATTGTCAGTAGCGGATGGTTTTCCTGCTCCTGAGAATGGAGCACTTATTTTGACATTACCCGGCAGAGCTACGCGTTGTATCCATAAGCAGTCCAACCGATAATTTCGACAACAACGGGAGGTATGATGATGAGTGGCGACAGTAAGTGTCCGGTAACGGGCGCAGCTAATAAACCTACCGCAAGCCGTGGCAGGTCAAACCGGGATTGGTGGCCGAATCAGTTGAAACTCGATGTATTGCGACAGCATTCCGCCAAGTCCAATCCCATGGGCGAACATTTTAACTATGCCGCAGAGTTCAAGAGTCTGGACCTCAATGCCGTGAAGAAGGACCTCCATGCGCTGATGTCCGATTCGCAGGAGTGGTGGCCGGCGGATTACGGTCATTACGGACCCATGTTCATTCGTATGGCATGGCACAGCGCGGGCACCTACCGTACCTCCGACGGCCGCGGCGGAGGCGGTACCGGCAATCAGCGCTTTGCGCCGGTCAACAGTTGGCCCGACAACGTCAATCTCGACAAGGCACGCAGGCTGCTTTGGCCGATCAAGCAGAAGTACGGCCGGAAAATCTCCTGGGCCGACCTGATAATTCTCACCGGCAATGTCGCTCTGGAATCGATGGGATTCAAGACTTTCGGTTTTGGCGGCGGACGTCAGGATATATGGGAGCCGGAGGTAGATATTTATTGGGGTGCGGAGGATACCTGGCTTGGCGACAAGCGTTACACCGGAGAGCGGGATCTTGAGAATCCTCTGGCTGCCGTGCAGATGGGTCTGATCTACGTGAATCCGGAAGGACCGGGCGGGGAGCCGGATCCGCTTGCATCCGGCCGGGATGTTCGGGAAACGTTTGCGCGCATGGCAATGAACGACTATGAGACGGTCGCGCTCACCGTCGGTGGACACACCTTCGGAAAATGCCATGGTGCAGGGGACCCGACGCTGGTCGGGCCTGAACCCGAGGCTGCCGGTATCGAAGAACAGGGCCTCGGCTGGAAGAGCAGTCACGGCAGCGGTAAAGGCGGCGATCAGATCGGTAGCGGTTTGGAAGGCGCATGGACGCCGACTCCAACCAAGTGGGACACCAGCTATCTGGACATGCTGTTCGGCAACGAATGGAAACTGACTAAAAGTCCCGCCGGTGCCAACCAGTGGACGCCGAAGGAGGCGACTAACAAAAATCTCGCTCCGGCGGCTGACAATCCGGCAAAGCGGGTCCCGATCATCATGACCACCGCGGACATGTCTATGCGGATGGACCCTATCTACGAGCCGATAGCCCGGCACTTCCATGAAAACCCGGAAGAATTGGCCGATGCCTTCGCCCGTGCGTGGTTCAAGCTGACCCATCGCGACATGGGCCCGCGCGCACGTTATCTCGGCCCGGAAGTTCCTGACGAGGTGCTACTTTGGCAGGATCCGATCCCTGAAGTCGATCATGAACTGATTGACGATGATGACATCGCGGGACTTAAACGCAAAATCCTCGATTCCGGTCTGTCTATCTCCGAGTTGGTTACGACGGCCTGGGCATCAGCTTCGACCTTCCGCGGTACCGACATGCGGGGTGGTGCGAACGGTGGCCGTATTCGTCTGGCGCCCCAGAAGGATTGGCAAGTCAATCAGCCGGATCAACTGGCGAAGGTGTTGAAGACACTCGAATATATCCAGGGCGAATTCGACAAGACGGTTTCCATGGCTGACCTGATAGTATTGGCGGGTTGCGCTGGAGTTGAGCAGGCGGCAAGGAATAGTGGTCACAATGTGACTGTCCCGTTTATACCCGGTCGCATGGACGCTTCGCAGGAACAGACCGATGTCGAGGCGTTCGCTTATCTGGAGCCTGAGGCAGACGGTTTCCGTAATTACCTCAAGACCAGATTCACGGTATCGGCTGAGGAAATGCTGGTTGATCGGGCACAATTGCTGACCCTGACCCCGCCTGAGTTGACGGTTCTGGTTGGCGGCCTGCGCGTCTTGAATACCAACTTCGATCAGTCCCGGAACGGTGTCTTTACCAAGCGGCAGGATGCGCTGACCAACGACTTCTTCGTAAACCTGCTCGATATGGGGACTACCTGGAAAGCGGTCTCTGAAGAGAAAGACCGGTTCGAAGGCCGCGACCGCCTAACGGGTGAACCGAAGTGGACCGGCACTCGTGTCGACCTGATCTTCGGCTCAAATTCCGAACTCCGCGCCCTGGCTGAAGTCTACGCAAGTGCCGACGCGCAGGAGAAGTTTGTCCAGGACTTTGTGGCGGCTTGGAATAAGGTAATGAATCTTGATCGTTTTGATCTTCGATGATCGAAAAGGACTTTTCGTACAGCAGTAAGGATGTTTAAAATTTGTAATAAAGCCATGAACAGCATGTAAACGCGGCGTCTCAGATCATATTGAGACGCCGCATGTTTAATCCATGAAAGGGAGGTGCGGCAAGATATATCTACTTCATGTTATCGAGGTCGATCTCCGGGTAAAGTCTTCTCGCACATTCAGGACAGATGCCATGGCTGAACTTGGCTTCGGAATGATCCTGAATATACTTTTCTATTTGCATCCAATATCCTTTATCATCACGAATATTTTTACATGAAGCGCAAATCGGCACCAACCCCGACAGCAGTCTGACTTTCTCCATGGTTTCCGTGAGTTCGGCAATGAGTGAATCTTTTTCTTCCTCGACCTGTCGTTGCAGACTGATGTCGCGAAATACCAGAACTATGCCTTGGGCATGATCATGTTTGTCGTGGATGTGCGCACCGCTACTCCATATCGGTATTTCGGTCCCGGCTTTATTTACCAGGAGCCAGCGATTGTCCGGGTTTGATATTTTACCACTGTTCAGGAGATCTTCCATTGGGTTCGCCAGGGATTGTCTGGTGCGTTCGTTGATAATATGAAAGATCTTGCTGAGTGATTCGCCTATCGCTGCAGACCTGGTCCAGCCGGTCAGTGTTTCCGCCACTGGATTGATGAAGGTGACGACTCCTTCCTTATCGGCAGCGAGCACTCCCTCTCCCATACTCGAAAGGGTCACACGGAGCCATTCCCGCTGGTCGTGCAATTTCTTGTCTGTCTGGTGTCTGTAGAGTGCGAGCTCTATCTGGGTTACCAGTTCACGGTCGTCGTATGGTTTGAGAATATAGCCAAGCGGTCCGGACAATTTGGCGCGGGCCAGAGTGGCCGGGTCCGAATGAGCAGTGAGGTAGACTATCGGCACATCGTAATGGCTTTGAATTGCTTCAGAGGACTGGATACCGTCCATTGATCCTTGCAATTGGATATCCATCAGGATGATTTGTGGCTTGAGCTGCAGTGCCAATTCTATAGCTTCAACTCCCTTCGTTGCGATGCCGACAATACCATAGCCGATTTTATTAAGCTTATTTTTCAGGTCGAAGGCGATTATGGTTTCGTCCTCAACGATAAGGATTCTGGTTTTATTCATACTTTTGCCCTTGGAGAGTTACCTGGAAATTGGTTCCGGCATTCTGCCTGATTTTCAAGGTTGCGTTGATTCGTTTTGCCGGCATTTGGATTAGGCGAAGTCCCGGATATTCGAATTTCCGTCAGTCAAGCTCAGGAGGCGGTTGGATACCATTATCCGCCATCCCCGGATATATGGTCCAGCTCACTTATAGCTCTTAAGGTAATGGTTAATTGTCAATTTGCATACCCTTTGAAGGCATCCGCCGTGCAATTTTGCGTATGATCGTGCTTGTCTTATAATGGGAAAATATCCTCAGGCTACTGAAAATCTGGCCAAATCAGCGACTGGGGTTAAGGGTTTTGACGAGATTGGCAATGGTGGGCTGCCCGATGGCCGACCTACACTTATAGCCGGTGGTGCCGGCAGTGGAAAGACTTTGGTCGGGATGGAATTTCTCTTTCGAGGGGCCGCGGAATTTGGCGAACCTGGTGTTTTCTTCAGTTTTGAAGAAGCCGCACAGGATTTGATAAATAACTTCAAAATCATTAGGCTTGGGGCTGAAAAAATTGCAGCAGGAACAAAAATTAATACTGAAGTATATTCCTATTGATCGTGCCAAAAACGAGGAAACCGGAGAGTACGACCTGGAAGCCCTGTTTCCCGGATTCATCGCCGGCACAGGTAAAACTACTTTTGCCGCCCAGTTTGCCGACAACGCCTGCTGTAATGGTGAACGATGCCTCTATTGCGCCTTCGAGAAAGCCAGCAGTCAGATCATCCGCAATATGAGATCAACAGGCCTTGATCTGGCACCTCATAGGGAAAGCGGCTTGTTGCAATTTGTTACCTCCGCTCCACCTCATATGGTCTGGAAACTCATTTGAGTACGATGTTTAGAGCTCTTGCCGAATTTGAACCGTCTGTGGTAATAATTGGTCCAATTACCAACTTAATCTCTGTCGGCAATTCCAATGAGGTCAAAAGCGCGCTGATGCGACTGGTGAACCTGCTCAAATCCAAGTTGATCACTTCGATGTTCACCAGCCTGCTTGAATCCGGAAATGATTTTGACCAAGGTCAGGTAAGTATGTCTTCTCTGATGGATACATGGATGTTGCTCAAGGATGTTGAAAGCGGCGGTGAGACTAATCGCTGCATCAAAATCATCAAATCGCGGGGCATGGCTCATTCCAATCAGATGCGGGAATTTATTTTCACCGACAAGGGCATAAACATTATTAATGTATATACGGGACCTGGTGGAGTATTGACCGGATCCGCACGGGGCGCCCAGAAAGCCCGCGAAAAGGAGGGAGAATCAACGTCGAGCAGGAAATTGCCCGCAAAAAGCGCGAATTTGAACACAAGCAGGCCACCATTGAGGCTCGAATTGCCGAGCTGCGGGCGACTCTCGAAGGTGAGAGACAGGAAATGGAAAAGATGTTCGCCGAGCATGAGTCCCGGAAATCAACCGCCTCACAAGCTCGTAAGCAGATGGCGCGACTTCGTAAGGCAGATAAGTTGGACTGGAGCTGATTCCAATGATCCAGCTTAAATCCTATAAAGGAACTTAGATGAAAGAAAAAAGAGAGACAAAATGGTCAACCGAGGCATTCGAAAATGCTTTAGATGGAAAACAGACCTACGTTTTAAAACTTTTCGTCAGCGGCATGACTTCCAGTTCGATCAAGGCTGTTGAAAATATCCATAAGATATGCCAGGAGCATCTCAAGGGGCGGTTTGAACTCGAAGTCGTCGACATTTATCAACAGCCTGAAATGGCTAAAAAGGAACAGATAATTGCCGTGCCCACCCTGATTAAAAAACTGCCTGTTCCGCTTCGACAGTTTATTGGTGATCTATCCAATACCGAAAAAATCCTACTGGGCCTCAATCTAAGATCTAAATCTCGCGATGGACAGGATTCACAGGAATCGGAGTAAGCAATATCCTCTAATTTGTGATGAAATGGATATCCAATGAACCGTGAACACACCCTTCAAGAAGAAAATGAGCGATTGCAGGAGCGATTGCAAGAGGCCGAGGATCTGATAGCCGCGATTCGCACCGGCAAGATCGATGCCCTGGTGGTTTCCAGCAAGGAGCAGGAGAGCGTCTACACGCTCCAAGGCGCGGATCACACCTACCGCATGCTCATCGAAACCATGGACGAAGGCGCTATCATCCTGTCCCGTGAGGAAATAATTCTTTATTGCAACCATAGTTTCGCGCAGATGCTCCAGCTGCCGCTCCAGCAGCTCATTGGCAGTTACATAACAGAATATATAGCAGCCCAGGATCGGGAACAGTTCCGTGCGTTGCATCAACAGACTTTCGTCGGCGAGAACATCAGAAAGGAGATAAACCTGCTCTCCTCTCACAGGATAAAGATCCCATCCCTGATCTCGTTGCGCATGTTCTCCATGGACGGTCTGGATACAGCCTGCATGGTAGTGACCGACCTAACCGAACAAAAGCAAAAAGACGCCTCGCTGGCGGAAAAGGAAGTGCTGCTGAAAGAGATTCACCACCGTGTGAAGAACAATATGCAGGTTATCTCCAGCCTTGTTGATTTACAGGCTGATCAGGTCAACGACCCGGACATGCGAGTCATTTTTCAGGATGTAATTAATCGAGTACGCACCATGGCCATGATACATGAAAAACTCTATCAGTCAACCGACCTGGCCCATGTTGATTTTGCCGATTACACTCAAAGTCTTGTGAGTAAACTTTGGCAAGCGCAAGGAGCAGCGCTGATGGGTATTGAACTGAAACTCGATTTAAAACCAGTAGTGCTGCCGATAACATCCGCAGTGCCCTGTGGATTGATTCTAAATGAGTTGTTCAGCAATACCCTGAAACATGCCTTTCCCGGACGACGGAATGGCTTGGTTGTCCTGACTTTGGGTAAAAAATCCGACAAAATGGTTTACTTGAGTGTTTACGATGACGGCGTCGGTTTCGCCGCAGGTGTCGATTGGGAACAATCCCGATCCCTGGGGTTACGTATTGTCAAGATGCTCGCCAGGCAGATTGATGCTCATGTCGAAGTCATCAATGACAACGGCACTAAATTTATAATCCAGTTCGAAAGGTAACCATTTTACCGCCAGGAATAATCAAAAGAAGTTTTGTGCGTTTTCTTTTTCGGCAGGTGATTGGTGGAATTGGGCGGGCTCCAAACCTGCCAGATCGAAAATTCTCGCCAAGTCTTCCTCATCAATACCTGTGCCGGTATCCTGAACGGACAAACACCACATACTCGCCTTCCCTGATCGTTTCGAATCCGGAGATGGCTTTATCCAGATAACGGTTTTCCGTTGAAATGGTGATAGTTCCGCCCGACGGCATCGCCTCGGCACCGTTAGAGATTAGGTTTATTAATGATTTGGCTATATGGGTGCGTGAACCGACCAGGTTAAGCAGGTCCGGCTGCAGCTTCTTCTTGATGAACACTTCGGGATGAAGGGTGAGCAATGTCTTGCACTCCGGTGAAAGCAGATATTCCTCGACGAGATGATTTACGTTTAACAGCTCTGTCGAGGCCACACCCCGACGGGCCAGAATAAGAGGATCCTGCACGATGGATGAGGCTTTTTCACCAGCTGTTTTGATAGTGACTCTATGGCGACCCCTATGGCTCCCACGATGTTTCCGGTCTCATCTAAAATAGGCTCGTAGCGGTTTTCAAATATTAAATCCTCATAAACCGTAGGGCCGTTTCGGGTAATCTTTCCGGAATGTTTTGAATTTTTTGAGTAAGCGACATAAAGGATTAACCGCAGGATGCAGAGAATAGCTACAGCAAACAACCAGGAGAGCAGCAACCGGATAATTTGCCCCCACAGGGCAAGAACAAGAATACAGCTGTTGGTAATGGTTGCAATCAGCCCCAGGCCGGCATGGTCGTAGAGTTTTTCGACCTTGTCCGCCAGCAGAGACTCTCTGTTCTCAGACCGTATCGTTTCCATGCTTCTGCTGCTGTTTGCGAGGCTCTTCCCCGAAAAGGTCGGCGAAGAGGGGAGGGTAGGACCTGAGGGACCTTGGGGCGCGTCTTCACTAAGCCGACGAATAAACCGGTTTCACAGTGTTCTTTACTGTCTTGTCAGGTGATAAACACCTTAAGACATAACGGACCTCCTGGCTAGCGCTGCTCCTACTACCCAGACGTCTGGACGCAGGCCTAATATCTGTTCCTGTTCATAACCGGCACTTTTTCCCTGACTCGTCGTTGCTCTATAAATTTAATAATTGTAATATCAAATATATACCAGTGGTTAAATTAGTTTTGATTTTTAACAGATAAACGTCACAGACTTGGAAAGCTTGCCAGAGACAATACCTCGGCCAGCACTTCAGGCGTAGCTGTGTCTCCCTGCCTGCACGCTTTCACTGCCCTGAACTGTTTGGTGAATGTGGTGTCGTCCAGATAGGAGGGGGTAGCACGTGATTCCAGGTGGGGGATCGCGGCCAGATTTCCTGCCAGATGATTCAAACGTCGTTGTACGGATAACAGCGCCTCCCTTTGCTTAGTCTGTCCGGCGATGCTTTCGGCTAAATCGGCCATCCTCTGGATCGACGCCGTGGCTGAAGTCGGCTTTGACCCTGAAGTCGGCCTTGGTCTGGCAATCTGACCGCCGGCACCACGCATAACAGAATTTTCCACCGGGCAGATGCTGCTGGTGATGCCGGCATAGTTTTCTTTTTCCCTCTGGTAATTCACCAGGTAGGTCTCCATCAGGGTGCCGCGGTCCTCCACTGTTAGGTCCGGCGAAACGGTGAGTTGACGCATCAAGGTGAGAAACAGCCTTTCCGCCTCAGGCGGATTGCCTTCCCATATTTTGCCTTTACTGTCCATGAAAAGCCGGTGAAAGGGCAGGGCGGTGATGTCGGTTCGGCTTTCCAGTCGCTCGATGCGCACCAGGCAGTAGTCGTGGCTATTGTAGGAATTCCTGCTCCCGATGGTGTTGCCTTGATACAGCCTGCCGTCTTTAATCCACAGCCTGTCGGAATCGATCTCGCTTTCAGGTGCGTTTATGCAGAGCAGATAGCGATCGCGCAGGATGTTGGCACCGGGGCCGAAGGTATCCATAGTCCCGAGACGCATCTCGACCTGCTTCAAGCCGATCAGATCCGCTAAACCGCTCCCTATTTGCTCCGCTATGCCCAAGTATGTGGACAGACTGGTCAGGTCGAAGGCGCCAACCAGGTTGTTTATAAAACCGAACAGACTTTTTGCCAGGTTTTCCACGGCCACCCGATAAAGACCGATAAACAGGCTAAAGTCGTCTCCGGTATGGGGAATAGGGCCGATGATCGGTACATTCCTGAATTCAATGGCCTCCTCCTTGATATAATTTTCGATGGTGTTCAACAGCTGGTTGCCCACCAGGACCGGTACCGTGCACCGGCGACCGCCATAACTGAACTGGTTCAATGCTACGGTCATAGGGATGAAGCCGTTGAGGTAGTTGGTTTTATCTTTTAAAAACATCTCACAGAGCCGGACCCTGAAATAGTCCTTGTCCCTGGATATTTCAGTCGGGGCGTAAGAGGTATCCTCAATATGGTCATCCGGCATGGTGGTATAGAACTTGCGCGTACCGGCTTCCTGGTTCCAGCGAATCATCTGAAGAATACCCATGTCCTTTGTCCCCTTAATGAGAGTTGGTTTCGTTAATTTGGCAGTGCCTGCATCACCAACACAGGGGCGGCCCAGATGATATGTTCGGGACACTTTTGGCTTATCTGCTGGCGGGTTCTGAGGAATGCATATTCCAGCGACTGCTCTTTAAAGAGATGGTCATAAAAGATGTCGGCATGTTCAGCAGCCTTGTCATCGTCGATATCCCAGCGATAGCCGATTACCGCCGGCACAGCCTTTTTAACGAGTTCGCGGACAAACTTAAGCTTGGAACTTTCACAGCTGCTTAAATAGACAAACTGTGTGCCCGCCTGTCTCAGCCACTGGGCAAAATGCTGAATGTCTACCGCATCGGGCCGTCCCTCGCTGGAGAAAAAGACATATCCGTTGTCGTCAGCGGTATAATGCGAATGACCGGCATAGTGCACCAGATGCCATTGTTTCCCGCTTTTCAGCACCTCTTTAACGGCCTCCCGGGTGCACATGGCGTCACCTTCGGGAATTATCCGGCATTCACCAATGATATGCTTGTCGGCCAAATTCCTTAACCGAGTTGTCAACTGATCTGCCTCAAGAGAGATGTTTTTTAATTTCTTCAATTCGAGTTTCGACTGTTTTTCCCAGCCATGTACATCTGCTTTTATTACCAGACAGTTGATATTCCTAAGCGTCTCTTCTTTATCGGGATCTTCGAACAATGGGTACCGTTTCGAGTCCCCGACGCTTAGCCTTCTGCACACCGGCGCTTTCAGCATCCAGAAGTCATCGATCTCCTGTCCACAGGGCACCAGAATCGCCTCAAGGTTGAGGGGATAGGCGTCCTCGTCAGTGTTGAAGCGAATGCGGAAGTTTTCACAGCCTCCTACTTCACCACTGAGCTGCGTGTAATAACTCATGACCTCCGGATTTTTATGCAGAATCTCGCGCACCAGAACTTCCCCTATGTCCTTAAGAAATACCTTCCAGTCGGGATAATTGTTCCTGTATCTATCAATCATGCAGTCCTTGGTGAGGGTCTTGTTGATTTTTCCCACGTTCACCTTCAGCAGCTTTGGGGTGGGGTCGCAGATAATGTCACCTTCGCCTTTGAATACCATGGTCCAGGTATCCGAATTGGGATAGGTAGTAAAGTCGATTTGGACTTTATTTTGCGATCGAACACACTTGTTGGTGAACAATTTTTTTTCCGGTTCAGCCTGACACTTAAAAGCACGGGTTGCGAGAACGCCGATTTGCTCGGCCCATTGGCCGCCGATACGTACCAGGGAGATGTGTGGGGACGTTATCGGCAGGGCCAGTTGTTCGTCATCTACTTCCGGTGTCAACAGGATGCCGGGAGGGGTGATCCCCTCTTCCGCAAGGGTCCTGAACAGGACCAAGCCGAACCTCTCCGCCTCGACCAGAACCGTTTTGCGTCG
Source organism: uncultured delta proteobacterium (assembly GCA_963728385.1). GTDB lineage: Bacteria > Desulfobacterota > Desulfobulbia > Desulfobulbales > Desulfocapsaceae > Desulforhopalus_A. The sequence continues at coordinate 86,508 of CAVSJK010000005.1, read as the reverse complement.
CTCGAAAATATGGAGGTGCGACACGATCAGGCGATATGGACCGCCATGCCGGCATCGATCCAAGGCATCATGCAGGTTCTCCTCCTTGTCTATTTCCAGGTGGATTCCTCCGGTGTTGCAGCACTCTTCCAGGATATCAATGACGAAATCGCGAACTTCCGTCTTGGCAATGACCATGAGGACCTTAAGCTTCATGATGACCTCCTTTAAAGAGCGGCAAGTCAATATGAAAGACCACGGAATCCGTCTTGCGGGAAAGCATGCTGAAGTGGCCGCCGTGCCGGATAATAATTTGGTGAATCAGTGGCTCCCCGAAGGCCAGATCGGCCACGACCTGGGCCGCCTGCAGTGTCTGCGTCTTTTCGGTACCGCCGGCGGGCGTTGACCTTGGCAGTCGGCCTGTGATGGTCACTTGGACCTGACCGTCGCCGACTTTGGTGCTGAGCTCGATGCGTTCTTCAGCCGGTGTAAAGCGCAGAAGATAGGAGAAGATGGTCTCCAGGCAGAAGCGCAGCTGAAACAGGTCCCCTTCGATGTAGGTATCACCTTTTATTTGCGGCCAGGTTATCAGATCCTGTTCACTGATCGGTAGTACATACCGTACATCATTGATCACCTCCGTCAGGTCGAGCAATGTCGGATTGAACGGCATGTGGGTCATGCCATCGGCATACATGGCGATCCGGTTGTAAGTGAGTTCCAGCTTTTTGAGCTGGCGCAGGGAGGCATCGACCTGATCCTGAAGCGATGGTTCGGTCAGTCGTCGCTTCAAACGATCCAGCCAGCCAAGTGCCAGGGAAAGAGGGGTTTTTGTCTGAACCGCCAGTTCATGGTAGATCTTTTCCAACCCCTCAATCTCTTCCATGCGCTGCTGCGCTGTCAGGTCGGTGGCGAGGTAGATGGTGTGACCGAAATCCTCCAGCAGATCCACAACCGTCAGTACTACCGGCACGGTACCACCGCCGCGTCGCTTAAGCCTGATGTTGGTAATCGGGGCACAACCATGGGCTATGATGCCGTCGGCTTCTGCCGGTACGACGAAAATCTCCCGCAGGTCAGTCGGGGCAATCTGTTGCAAAGCCCAGGAGGGCGATGAGGCCAGAGCCGTTTCCGTAATCTTGGGGATCGGCAGAATTGCCTCGGCGGTGGGGTTGACCTGGATGATCCGGTTATTACAGTCGGTGACCAGTACGGCATCTGACGATGATTCCAGGGACGCTTCGAGAAAGCGGCTCAGCCATGTCTTCTCCAGGTAATTTCCAACCTCGTTCATGACCCGGGTAAGTTCTTCCTGCTCTTCATCGGAAAAGGCCCGGATTTGTTCATCTTCAATATTGAGCAGCCACAGCGTACCTCCGAAAGAAATCGGGATGCAGAGTTCCGAGCGCATAGTCACGCCGGCCAGGATATTTTTATAGATGGTCTTAAATCGTTCGTCGTTTCGGCTATCCCCGATGTTCTCGACGGTTCCGTTCTTGCAGACGTAGCCGAGCACGCCGTCCTCGATCTTTTGTTCATAGCCGTTCTGAATCTTGTATTTTTCTTCAGTCTGCGCCTGATCAACGAACTGGATGGTACCTCTCTTCCTGTTAAGCTTAAAGATACAGACACTCTTGCGTTGAAAGTAGTCGGACACCGAGGTAACGATGACATTGGCAATGTGATTGAGATTATTGCCCTCCCTGGTCAGTTTCATGATCAACTCGGCTATGATGGTCTTTTCCTTTCGCTTATTGTAATAAAGAGCCATGTAAACCGCCGACTTGATCGGCAGATTGTTCAGCAGCTGCAGGTGATGCTTCTTGAAGGCATTTTTCGATTTACTCATCAGCGTCACTGCCGCGACAAGTCGCCGGTTCTGGATAATGGGGAAGAAGATTAGGCTGCAGAATCCCTGTTTCAGTATCGACTTGATGTCTTCTTCCTCTTTCAGACGACACCAATCGGGCTGCTTAAGAAACTCGTCCAAATTCTCCACCATGAAGGGGTCGTCTCTTTCGGCCCATTTAATTTGGGCGGGTGTCAGTTTCCACCACCGTCGCTGCCAGACCTGTCCAGTGTCGATACCCTGCGAGAAGATGGAGCAGGAGAATTTGCGGTCGGAACTGTACTTGGAGACAGCGACCAGGTCGTAAGGAATGACCAGCGCCAGTTCACGCATTACCCCTTGAAGCAGTTCTACCTCATCATGATTTCGCTCGATGTGGTAGTGCATCCGGCGTCCTACCTGACTCCGTAAAATGGCAAAGGAGCCGATCACGCAGCGTCCGCTCAGGTCGGTCTGCGGAAAGGCGGAGACCATTACCGGCAGCAGGGCTCCGTCACTTAAACGCTTCAACTCCAACGGGTACTCATTACTTTTCCAGCCGAAGCGTGAGTAGAGCTGTTCGCGTACGAACTGTCGTGTCTTGTCGTCAGGCAGGATGTCGAATATACTCACTCCCTGGTAATCGTCCATATTGAGCATCTGCAGAAGGCTCTTGTTGGCAAAGACGATCTCGCCCAGTCGATTCAGATTGACCATTCCCAGCAGGGCGCGGTCATAGAGCTGGTGGTGCTGGTGCTCGGCAAAGGTCATATCGGTGATGTGCGCATATCCTCCCAGATAGGCGTCATCAATAATAACCGGACCGACTTCTGCGCCGACAATGGTTTGCCTGCCCTTGGCAGAGCGCATTGTCACCCGGAGAATGCTACCCGCTGTGGAGTCCCGGTTCATAACTGCATCTTGAATCGATCGACGATCTCCCGTTCTAAATAAATCGACCAAAGGTTTGCCGACGAGAGGACTTTCTTCCGCCAGCCGCTCCATGGCGCGATTGGCAAAAACGATCAGCCCGTCGGCATCTGTCTGGCAGAAAGCACTTTTACTGGTTTCCGCTACGTATTCGAAGATCTGGGTGCACTCGTTTAACACGTAGCCGGTGATTTCATTGATCATCTGCCTGATCAGGGCCATGCCGTCCAGGATCTTTCGGTCGTCCAGGAGGGTGAGTGATCGTAGAAAATGTTCAAGACTCTGTTCCAGGCAGAAAGTTTCGTTGAAAAAATCGGTGATTGAATAGTCCAAGCTCCTGATTTTGAGAAACAGGGATTCGTATGCACCGGGTAAGGATGTATCCGGCTGTTTCATCGACTCGAGGAACAGGCTGAACAGATCCTGTCCGACCTCCCGATTGGCCTTAAGAATAACCATCTTTCTGGGAGCGCCGGCGCCAAAGCACCTCTCCAACCGTTCGAACCAGTCGGTGTGGATATTCTCCCGGGCCATATGCAGATGTTCGGCGATTTCCTGTGAGGTGACGGTTGCATGTTCTTGCATGGTGACCTCCTGGTGAGGCAGCTGAATGCCTCTTTAAAGAAAGGTCTGTGACCGGTACGGCTGGTGATGTCGTCAAGCTGGGATAACGATCACCTGCCGGGAGATTTGGCCTGTTCGGGTGAACCGGCCGCCGCGACGGAAAGGTTGCTGAGGTGATGGTGATAAGACGTACTTTTTAGGTAGCTGCTGGAACCCGACTTCCCGATTAATGCGCTGTATTTGCGATTGTAAGCGACTTATGTCGGTAATCGATAAATATATTGCAAAAATTGTTCCAAATGCTGAATTTAATTGATAATCCATTGAGTAGCACATACGTTACGTTCAGTTCAAATCAAATTGGAAGGACTTTTTCGAATCTTTACACTTTATCTCCAAAGATAAATAAGGATATTAGATAAATACGAATAGAAAGATAATATATAATCTCAGTTTCAAAAATATCTGTCAGGAAGCAGCAAGCCGATATCCGTCCCGGTTGTTTCCTGGTAAGAAAAATGGTTATCCGGAAATACAATTCATTTCCGGATTAGGGGAAGAATGATTTGATTTTTCGGAAACTATAATGCTGAATAATGGTAATTTTCGCCGTATTTGGATGATATCGGTTGGCCTATTCATCGATGACCTAGTTTGCGTGAGCAGGCGTTATGCAACCTCTTGCCGTTTGTTTTGATCAGCAAGGTGAAAGGGCTGGAGTTAAAGGCGAAGATGAAGAAGAGCCTGCCGGCAAAGCTGAAGGTGGCGGAGCGGTCCTTTGAGTGCGGCCACCAGATGGTGGGATGCAAGCAGCTCCAGACATTTGTCAGTGAGCTCGACGCCCAGAGAGGGAAGGCGGTCCCGTCGGCGGACGCCGACCTCCTGATCGCGGAAGCGGAGCAGATCATTGGCTGCATGGCATCCACGAAACCTCGGTGGAGGTGGCCGCCCCATCGCGATATCTCAGCGAAGAATCACTGACGGTGGTTGAGGTAAGATCGATAAGAACTCTTTGCCGATCGGCAATCCGGCATAAACTACCGGTTGTCCTACGGATCCAATGGGTGGTAAGGGCGGTGGAAGGAAAGACGCTATTGCGCCGGGTGAGTGGTTGCTTTACGTTATAAGTATCCAGGAAGAATTCCTGGAGCGCGTGATAGCTCATCGCGACAGACCACTTCGGCGCCTTGGCTGCCATCCTGCCGAATCGATTTCTGAAATCGATTTCTGAAATTTGCAGACTGACTGGTTGTTCCTCCCGGCCTTCTCGGCGCCGCGGCGAAATAGAAAAAGAGAGGGCTTTATGAAGACTTCGTTCGGCAAATCCGTCTCGGCCGTGGAAAAAGTTAACAAGCTTAAGTCGATAGTCGGCCCAGGCGACAGCCTGGCCATTTTGTTGACTGCCGATCCCGATGCCCTGGCCAGTGCCTTGGCCCTCAGGCGTCTGTTCTGGCGCAAGGTGCAGCCGGTACATATAGTTCGCATCAACCGTATCGATCGTGCGGACAACCTGGCGCTGGTAAATCTGCTCGATATTCCGCTCAACCATATTCGCTCTCTTAAAAAATCCGAGATTACCAAATGGGCATTAGTGGATTCCCAGCCCTCCCATAACGAGCAGTTTGCCGCTATCAACTTCGATGTTATTATCGACCATCATGCACCGTCCAAAAATCTGAATGCTCCGTTTATCGACATCAAGGAGGAATACGGCGCCAACGCGACGATCATGACCGAGTATCTCAAGGCTGCAGGAATTAAGCCCTCTCCGCGCCTGGCTACGGCGCTGTTTTATGCCATCAAAACGGATACCGACAATTTCGTCCGTCCATCGGTCAGCAGGGATATGATCGCCTTTCGTTATCTGTATGAGATGGCTAATTTGAACATCATCAAGAAAATTGAATCCTCCGAGATGACGCGCGATACACTGGCCTGGTTCAAACATGCCATGCAGGAGCTGGTTTTCGTTGATGGGATGGCCGTCATTTGCATGGGAAACGTAAAAAAGCCGGATATTCTGGTGCAGGTGGCGGACTTTTTTCTCAAGATGGCGGAGGCTACTTGGAGCATTGTCTCAGGGGTGTATGACCGGCGGCTGATCGTCATCTTCCGCAATGCCGACTTCAGGCGACATGCCGGAAACATGGCCCGGGACCTCTTCGGTGAGCTGGGATCCGCCGGCGGCCATAAGGACTCGGCCAGGGCGGAAATCCCCTTGGTGAATATCGGCTGTGGCACCGGCAAAACCAGTGATTGCCGACAATATATGTTGAGACGGATACGTCATTTGTCCAGAACGGAAAACTAACGTGGATTGGAGGTGGCAGGCGGGGCGATAGCCAACCAAGACGGGCCGGTTTTCATAAGCCCGGCCCGTTGGTTTGTAGATCTAGGCGTCGCGCCGTTTAGACGGCTTTGGCATTAATCGTGGGTTCAGCCAGTTGGCTCAATTCTCGGTCGGTTTCCGCCTCTTCTTCCAGGGTCTGCTGCAGCAGTTGCGCATGGTCGGTGAACCCGAGTTGATTGGCATAGGCGCGAGCCGTGCCATATCCGGCTATCTCGTAGTGCTCCACGCGTTGCGCGCTGGCGATCAGCGCCGCATCCAGGACAGTGTCTTCGATATCACCCCTAAACTAAACTCGAAAAAATTGTCCTCGGAATATTAAAAATATTACCTTCGATAATTTTTTCGAGTTCGCCCGATCCGGAAAAATGCCTCTCCCCGAACAATATTGATGTGTTGAGACTAGAGCTTTTTCAATGATTCTGCAATGAAGGCCGGAATATCTCCGGGATTTCGGCTGCTGACAAGGTTGTCGTCAACCACCACCTCTTTGTCGATAAATTCCGCTCCTGCATTCTTGATATCCTGAATGATTGAGGTATAGCCGGTAAATTTCCTTCCCTTGAGGACCTGGGCGGTAACGAGGAGCTGCCCGGCATGGCAGATGGCGAAGACCGGCTTTTTGCTATTGACAAAATCAGCCGCAAACTGCACTGCATTTTTATCTACGCGCAGCAGATCAGGGGAAAAGCCGCCTGGAATTAAGAGCGCATCAAACTCCTCGATACTTGCTGTATCCACGGCTTTGTCTATCTTGACCTCTGTGCCTGCTTTCTTGCCTTTAACCGTTTTTCCAGCCTCCAGTCCGACATTGACCACGATATGACCTTTATCCTCAAAGGCCTTAACCGGTTCGGTATATTCCGAGTCCTCGAACATGTCTGTCAATAATGCTGCGATTTTTCGTGCCATGGGAAACCTCCTTATTATGTGGCGGGGCGATATTTTTCCAGCGGATGGGGACCTTGAAGTTCGCTGCGATATTCGCCGTTTTTCTCTTTAATATGTCTTTCAATGACGGTCTCACTCGGTGCACCGCCTTCATTTACCATCTTCTGATGAGTAAAATAGCGATGCTTCTTGGGTAGTTCACTCATGTTGACGTACTCAGTTTCGTCTGCGGTATAATCGGCTTGTTCCTCTATGATCTTGCGGACATACTCGATATTCGGTTTGAAGATGGTCAGTTCCGGAAATTCCTTGGGCAACATGTCCGTGGCATCCTTGCCTTCCACCTGCTTCATCATCTCGATGGCCGAGTGGAGATGGGCAATTTCCATATCAAGATGACGCTCCCAGATTTTCTTGAGTCGGGCATCTTCCTCACTCTGCAGACAGGAATAATAAAGATAGCATTCATTGTACTCATGCATGACCATTCTGGTGCACCAGCTCATCGACGGATCGAGCAGGGATTCGTAATGGGTGACATGCTGTTCCTCAACCTGGGCGATCTCCAGGTAGAGTCCGCGGCCATCCATGTCACTGACACGATTGCCGACATTCATGTAAAAGTTCATGGTCTGCTGTTCGGCGGCGACAATGGTCATGGCGTGCAGTTTGGTGATGAATTCCGCCTCTCGGCGGTCGTAGTGTTTGCGTACGTCATCGAAAGGATGACGATGCTCGAGCTTGGTTGGGCGGCCGACCGTAATCTCCGTCAGATCCCTGGTAATCTTGTCGGCCTGCTGACCCATCGTCATGTCCATCAGATTGGCATATCTGTAAAGATGATCAAAGTCTTCGAGCAGAGCAAAATCCAGTGCTCTTTTGACAATCGGATTAGGCTCATTTTGTGCAAGTTGCGCAGTGAGATCGACGGCTACCTGTTCGTAGCCGATGGTCATTTCCAGAACGGTCTCGTCTGCCGGGACCAGCCAGTTCAGCATTTTTTGCTGTTGCTGTTCGAGGCGCCTGGTCATGGCCAGTTTCTGTTTTATCCGCATGTCGGAGGTATGGCGGGCGAATTGATGGCCAAACCAGTTGCCCTCAAACTCGGCTCCGCACATGAGGATTATGCGGCAGCGGGAGTATGGAGGTATTTCATTTTTGTTGTACGGCTCAACATTGAGCTCGGACCAGTTGGCAACCTGTTTTTCCAGCGGTATTCCTTTTTCTTTCAGTGGATTGAATCCCATGATCTTTCTCCTGTTCGTGTCGCAGAATTGTTTGAATTCGGTGGCGACGACGGCAAGTTGACAGGCCCTGCGGGAGCATGTGCACCAGCCGGTCGTGCCCTTGACATGTACTGCATGAAATACGGTAGAAAGAGGAAAAAGTGCCGAAATACATTGCGAGGTCGATTAGACATATTGACCTCGGCAACTCGAAAAACGCTTTGCTACTTATGGTCGGATACGTATCGATCCGTGTAAGATAATCTCCTCTCAGGGCCTGTCAAACGGATCGAGGGTATTTTTTTTATCTGATTACGTATGAAACTCAGCCTGCCGCTTCCGTCAAAAGGTGCTGAAAGAGCATACTTCGCAGCATCGTGCCCTGGAAGTAGAGAGTTATCTGATGGATACATCGATTCCACAATCCGTGACTCAGCGTTCTTCCTTTCTCGACTAATCTTATTATAGTCTCTCCTGGTATGTCGGCAAAACGGCTGTAAAATTCATGGCGGTCGATCTGCCATGTCGTCCCTTTCCAGGAGATGGTTTTGTATGAATAAACGCCTTGTCATTGTCGGTGGTGGTTTTGGTGGTCTCAATGTTGCCAAGACCTTAAACAACACTCCGGGGATAGAGATTATTCTTCTCGACCGCCGTAATCATCATCTCTTCCAACCCCTTTTGTATCAGGTGGCCATGGCGGCCTTGTCACCCGCCGATATAGCCGTTCCGATTCGCGGCATCCTGTCACGACAGCGTAATGTGCGGGTGCTGCAGGCCGAGGTTGCTCAGGTTGATGTCGAAAGGCAGATGGTGCTGACAGCATCCGGAGAAAACCACTCTTTCGACTATCTGGTGCTGGCCTGCGGGGTCGAAGACAGTTACTTTGGACATGAGGAGTGGGAGGAATATGCACCGGCATTGAAGTCCATCGAACAGGCGACCGAGATCCGCCGCCGGGTGCTGACAGCTTTCGAGCAGGCGGAGCAGAGTGATGATCCCGAACTGCAGAAACAGTTGCAGACCTTTGTCGTCATCGGGGGTGGTCCTACCGGTGTCGAACTGGCAGGGGCGATCGGCGAGATGAGCCGCCATACTCTGACCCGTGATTTTCGCAGCATTGATCCGGGCCTGACACGGATCATCCTGGTCGAGGCCGGACCGACCATTTTGCCCAGTTTCAGCAAATCTCTGAGCCGGCAGGCAGTGCATGACCTCGAACGGCTTGGCGTGCAGGTCTGGGTCAACAGCCGGGTGAGCCGCATCGCCGCGGGCGAGGTCGAGGTGGGAGAGGAACGTATTCGAGCGGCCACGGTATTGTGGGCGGCCGGAGTCCGGGCACCGGCGCTCAATGACAGGCTACCCGGAGAAAAAGACCGCATGGGCCGTATCAAAGTCGAACCTGACCTGTCGCTACCTGGTTATCCCAATATCTTTGTAATCGGCGATCAGGCCCATGTTGTCCACCAGGATGGTCCGCTGCCCGGCATTGCCCCGGTAGCCCTGCAGCAGGGGCGATATCTCGGACGTCTGTTGCGGGATGAACTGCGGGACAGACCCCGCAAGCCTTTCAGCTATTACGATAAAGGGCAGATGGCGACAATAGGCAAGAGCAGGGCGGTCACCGAAACTCATGGCCTGCGTCTGCGCGGCATGACGGCATGGTGGGCTTGGCTGGCCGTGCACATCTACTATCTCTCCGGTTTTCACAACCGCCTTTTGGTGCTGTTCCAGTGGGCCTGGTCTTATCTCACCTACAGTCGTGGCGCCCGATTGATTGTCGGCAAGGAATGGCGCCGTTTTCCACCGAAACAGCACGACTGAGCGTTCCCCGACGCGAGCTGATAAAAAACGTATATTTGCATGAGCTTCATTGTTTTTCTCCAGATCATGTTGCCTCCCCTGAAGAAATACTAACCGCATTCAATGCCGCCGATATCCGCCATGACCATAATGACCGCCGTAGCCATGGTAAGGACCATGGTAGCCATGGTAATGACCACGGTAACCATGGTAGTATCCTCCGTAGAGTCCGAATGGGTAAAAACCAAATGGGTATAAATACGGTCGGGCGTAAGGATAGTAATATGGGTGATAATCGTAGTATGGGTAATAACCGTGGTTGTGTCCGTTGTAATAATATGGATCGTCATAATAGGGAACAACCGCGCAGCTACTACAAACGAAGAGCAATGCCGCTACAAGCAATCGAAGTTTCATCTCTCGCCTTCCATACCATTGGTTTAAGGGCTCACCGGGGGAATCAGCTACACCGCAAATTCCTAGAGTAAATATAAGCACGCTGAGGAAGCCTGGCAGCGACCTAATTTAACTCATAAGGTGGCGACTAGAGAGAAGGCATAGTCACCGCTTGGATCTGCTTTTGGTGTGGATGTGCCAAGTCTGATATTTTTATCGAGAAGGGTATCTAATAGATTATCTGTTGTTGTATCTACATTAGACTGGGCCAGCCATTGCGACCGTAGTCATTAAGATTCCGCCACATGGCATTATCTTTCTGGTTGGTATGGTCACGCAATGAAAAGAGAGAACCGCTGATCCGTCTGTTGTACAGCGGGCGACGTTTCCGCCGCGTCCGAAAGGAAAAGTACAGCATACATATATTGGTTGATCGGTTCCAAAAATTCCCATGTTCACCTGTGGCGGAAATTAGCAGTAACGCTTATCATAGCAAAATATATCAGCGAAAAATGTTTGCAAACTTCAACTAAATCCGGCGCAATGCCGGATGGTATTTCGGAGTTGATGGTTATCGGCACAAGCATATTGCATGGAACTGTCGGCAGTCTGGTGACCGTGGCGGCCATTTTTCTCTCAAATATCCTAAGCAGGTCAATTAAATAAGCAGCCGATCCTTATCCATGCATTATTTTTCAGTGAATGTGGATGACACCCTGACGCTTCCGAGGAGTTTGAATGAGATCAATCATCATTTTCGGAGCAGGAATAGCCGGACTCAGTGCCGCTCATGAACTCAACCAATTAGGGTATAAAGTAGCCGTCTATGAAGCTATGGATCAGCCTGGCGGATTCTTCAGAAGCGCACGATACAGTGATAACATGCCTTCAGAATATTCCTGGCACGGCATGGGGCCTTGGTATCACAACACCTTTGATATCATGAAGCAAATTCCTTTTTACAACAGGGGGACCCTCTATGACTCCGTCCTCTCGCGCCCTATCGACTTTGGCATTTTCCCGGATGATGCTGAAGCCCGGTTTTATGACCATGGATTAAAAAGTATTCCTAAAATGTTCAGGATGAATGGGTGGGAATTTACCAAATGGTCCTATATCATGCTCAAGACATGGACTGCCAACAATCGCAGCAAGAAAAAATACAGCAGATTGAATGCTGCCAGTTCATGGCAACCCCTGCTGGGGAATACGGCCTATAGGACCTGGCGCTCCTGTTACGGGCCATGGATCGGCTCGGACTGGTCCAAGGTCTGTCTCCATACTACGGGGGATTTTTTCAGAAAGCAGCTGACCACCAGACCGTCACACCACCATAAAGCCGATCGGGATGGTCCGTCGTGGACTCAGGGCGCAGGTGATGGCTGGCTGCTGCTCAAGGGGCCCAGCAATGAATATTGGTTCGATCCATGGGTTGATTACCTGGAACAAAAAGGGGTGGATTTTCACTGGCAGCAGCCGTTAACCAGACTGGATTTCGATGGCAAGAAAATCACATCTGCGACTGTCGGCGATAAAATCGTAATGGGCGATCGTTATATCTTGGCCATAAATCCTTTTATTACATCGGAAATACTAAGCAAGACGCCTGAGCTCGAAAAGCAGGATGTCTTGCGCTTGTTCCAGCCTCTTATTCAGGATGGACCCCACGTACAGGTTTCTTTTAGGATAGCCTTTTCGACGAAAATTAATTTTCCTCGCGAGCGAGTTGCGGTCGTGGTTTCTGATTCGGAATTTAATTTGACCCTCTTCGCCGAAGAACAAGTCTGGGACCAGGATGTGGACCTGGGGGAAAACGTTAAATCCCTCTGGACCGGCACTTCCTGCATTAGCACCGTTCCCGGGAGGATCTATCAAAAACCGGTTTATACTTGCACAAAAGAAGAATTCAGTGAAGAGGTGAAGGTCCAGATCCTGAGCTGTGGTGCACTTGGTGCCTTGATCCAAGAAGCTAATAACGGTAGATCATTGAAGGACTTCCCGATTATCCGTATCGAGGTGTGGCACGAGTGGGAATTCTCCGCTGAAGGGATCAACCACTTTCAGCCGAAATGGGTGACGACAACCAATACGCAGGACTTTATGCCCTCCCAGTTAACCCCGCTGGACAACCTGTTTTTAGCCGGCTCACATACTGCAACCCAGGCTCACGTCTGGAGTATTGAAGGCGCCGTGGAAAGCGGAAGGAGAGCGGCAAAAGCAATAGACCCGCGAGTAGCAGTCATCGACCAGTACATACCGGCATGGCTCAGGACCATTGGTAAAATTGATGATGTATTATATGCGATAAAAGGCCCCCACGTCATGGATTTGACCATTTCGACTCTGCTGCTTTCAGTGTTGTGTTTTTTTTATTTCTTGTAACTTTGATGGACTCGTAAAAACCTCAAATTTGAGATGGCTAAGTAAAAACTTCATATGCAAGGCGCGGAAAATTCTAAATTCCTATTATTTAGGCGTACTAGAGTACGTCGTAATGATAGAAATTTTGCAGCAACGAAGCAGATGAAGAGTTTTTACGACGCCATCAACTTTCAGCAGCACCGTTTCACTCGGTTCAGCCGGCATGGTGGGACAAGTCGTCGGCAGCCTCGTTGTGGTGTGCTAAGGATCTTTACATATCAAACGCGAAGGGAAAAACTGCATTTTTGTTAAAAAGTTGGTTGAAAACATTGTATGAGATAACGAAATCCTTTAAAATGTCGGGCAATTTGCTTAAAGATTTTTTGCTGATCCGGTCGAATAGAGGACGATTGGACAGTCAAGTTTGTATCGCACTGCAATCTTGAAATCCCACCAAAAGTTTCCCGAAAAAATAGTTTAATGAATAGGCCTGTACGACCATCCAATGAAGAAATGAACGAACTCTTTGTCAAAGCAAGTGAGGATTATCAGAACGGATTGCTGGATTCAGCCGGGGCTGGGTATTTGCGTCTGTTGGGTTATTTCCCTCAAGCGCCGCTGCTGCACTGTAATCTTGGCTTGGTTTACTATGAACAGGGACAATATGAAGACAGCAGAGACTCTTTTGCCAGGGCGGCCGAACTCGAGCCGGAGGATACGGATATCCTCTTTAATCTTGGCCTGGCTCAGAAGAAGGCCGGCGATACGGAAGGTGCGATTAATACCTATAAACGGATAATTGAGGCAGATCCGGAAAGTATCGATACTCTCTTTAATCTTGCTGGTTGTTACAAGGATAGCGGACAGCATGCGCAAGCTGTAAAAACCTACCTTGAGGTATTGAGAATTGCGCCGGGACATCTTTCGGCCAATAATAATCTGGCTTTTGTTTACCATCTCACCGGGGAGAGTGAGCGGGCTGTTTATTATTATCGGAAAGTAGTGGAATTAAAGCCGAATCATCAGGCGGCAAAGCATATGCTGGCCGCTCTGACCGGGGCTGAAGTGACAAGTTCACCGGAGTCGTATGTGCGGGATGTTTTTGATAATTACTCCCCGTATTTTGAAAAAAGCCTGGTCGAGGAGCTGGAATATCGTGTCCCGACGACGCTCAGGGAACTGGTGGATAAAGGTTCCGACTGGAAAAAAACATATAGCCATGGTCTTGATCTCGGTTGCGGTACCGGTCTTGGCGGGCAAGCCTTCGGCAATATGGTTGGAGTGCTTGACGGCTTGGATCTGTCTGAGAAAATGATTACCCTGGCTGCGGAGAAAAATATCTACCGAAAGTTACATGCCGGCAACATCGTCAATTTTCTCAATACTACAAAGGAGAACTATGATTTTTTTCTTGCGGCCGATGTCTTTGCCTATGTGGGTGATCTCGCCGAGACATTTTCTCTGCTGAGAAAATGTGCCCGTCAGGATACACTTTTCTGTTTCTCTACGGAAACACTCAGCGGGCATGGTTATCAACTGCAGCAGACCGGTCGATTTGCTCATGCTCTGAGCTATATCGAAGAAGTGGCCGGCACGACGGGCTGGAAGATTACTGCCAACCTGAAGACTTCGCTCAGAAAGGAAAAAGGCAGTTGGGTAGCGGGGGATCTCTGGGTTTTGCAACCGGTGGATATCGCCTGAAAGCTCCGTCGGGGTCGGGGGGTGTGATTTCCCTATTATTTCAGCCTCTGGTGTTAGAAGAGCGGAGAAGACTGAAATTCGAGCATTCTCGATGTGTTAGGATGGATAAAACGCAGGAAGGAGGCATGAAGCAGCATTTGGTCTCCGTCTTCGCCGCTACCATAGATGCTATCCCCGACAATCGGGGAGCCAAGCCCCATTGGCCTCGGGTGGGCTGCGTGGACCCGAAGTTGATGGGTACGGCCGGTAAGGGGGATAAACTCTATACGGGTAGTGGTTCCCTCTGTTGCAATTTTTCGCCACTTGGTAATGCCCATCCGACCATGAACCGGATCGTATATTTGCCGCGGGCGGTTGTCCGGATCCAGACGATAGGGCAGCCGAATTTCTCCTTCGGTTTCCTCAAGAAGACCCTCGACAACAGCGGTATATTTTTTATCGACCTGCCGTTTTTCGAACTGACCTGAAAGAAATCGATGCGCTTCCGCGCTCATGGCGAAAACCATCAGGCCGGAGGTGTACATATCCAGCCTGTGAACCGCTGGTTGGTCGATCATGTCCGGAAAATGGCGGCGCAGCCGCGTTGCGGCGCAATCCTGTTTGTCCGGACCTCTCCCCGGAACGGCGAGGATTCCCCCCGGTTTATTGATGACGACGATTTCGCTGTCATGGTGGAGGATTTTTATTTCAGTTCGCCTGTTCATTCATGTTTTATAGCTTGACGATTGATTTGTAACGGGTCTTTTACCGGCTGCTCATCGAGCCCGCACAGCATGAAGCCGAGAATCGGCCGGCATTTTTCCGCGCAAGGGCCGGCAAATTTGCCATGCCTGTGCCCTCCGGCTTTGTTTTCCTTTCCCCAGAAGAATTCACTTATGCCGAGCGGTCGCAGCTTGTTTTTTATCGCATGGTTAAGAAGCTTTGGAGCGCAGCAGTCTCCGGTTCCGGTCGGGATACCGCCCGCGCCGATAAAAGCTTCGTCAAGTCCGGCCGTCACTCCGCGAAAATTGGAGAGCTGGTAGAGGTTGTGGATGTCGCCCATCAGTTTTCGGGAGAGCAGTCGACGTTTTTTTCTCTGTGCCAGCCAATTATCCGAATGCGGAGGGCATCGGTCTATCGTTCTGCCAAGCTGTTTGATTTGTTTTTCTTTCTCAACAGTCAGCTTGAGAAAATCGTCAACTGTAAATAGCGGCGGTACCCAGCCATCAACCAGCCAGATCCCGTTATATTGTCCGGAAAAGGCATAGAGGATGACAGTAGTTTCGTCCGGTGCCAGACATTCCATTACCCCGAACATCTTGCCTCTGGCGGGGCCAAAGAGGGAGGCGGTTTCCAGTAACGCGGAAGGTGCCCTTTGTGTTGAAAAAAGATCGATTGTCTTAAGACGTTCCAAGCGCTGCATGAGTTTTTGACAGATCTCCCAGGTATTGCCGGGACCAAGCCAATGTTCCTTGTTGCATCTTGCACAGCAGCCGCCTGCTCCATGACTTGATGACCCTGCAGATGTTGTCTCGTCAAAAATTTCCATCCTGTCCGCCTTTCCTGGTTTGACCGTTATTATGAAAATCTACGCCCTCCACGGCACAAGGACCTATACACCGCTGAAAACGATTTGCACAACCCTTTTTCTTCTGCATTGTGAGCATCTTTAATTGACACACCTGGTCGAGTTGCCGTACCGTTGCACCTGTGGCTTTTGACAAAATGGGGGAAGGCAATGTCGGCATATTCCTTTATTCCGTGACTGGTTCTTCCGTCTGCGAGTGCATATATTCTGCTTCGGATAGTGACGGCAATATTCGTATTAAATAAATATCAGGTGCGAGTGCTGCTTGCCGGATGTATCCTGTTATCACGGAATCAGCATATACAATAAAGGACGAAAGGATGGAAGATATGGCAAGGAAGCAGGAAGAAACAGGTGAAGATTTTCAACAACTCAGCCCGGAGCGGGTACTGAATCTTGTAGAAAAAGCGCTGGGGGTTCGTTGCAATAATCTGTTCCGGACGTTGAACAGTTACATCAACAGGGTCTTTGAAGTCGAAACTCTGGATAGGATTCGGCTGGTGGTGAAATTTTATCGTCCTGGACGTTGGACGAAGGAGGCAATCCTTGATGAGCATAGATTTCTGCTTGATCTTGTGGCCCAGGAGATACCAGTGATCGCTCCTGTCGTTTTCCCGAATGGAGAGACCGTCGGCGAGAGTGACCACCTCTTTTTCTGTGTCTTTCCCAAATGCGGCGGCCGAAGTACCGACGAATTCAACGACGACCAATGGCTGCAGCTGGGGCGCCTGCTGGGACGAGTGCATAAGGTCGGGGAGACTGTCACGGCCAAGCACAGAATCACCATGGCCCCACACCTTTCAACCCGTGATCAACTCGCCTATCTCCTGAATTCACCCTGTGTGCCGAAGAACATGAAACCGCTGCTGGAGAAGGCGGCACTGGCGATTATTGCCGATATCCAACCCTTATTTGCACAAACGGAAAACATTCGTATCCATGGTGATTGCCATTTCTCAAATATTATACATAGACCGGGGGAATCATTTTATCTCATTGATTTCGATGACATGGCCATGGGACCGCCGGTTCAGGATATCTGGATGCTGCTGCCCGGTGAAGTTGAAGAGTCCTTTGTGGAACTTGATCTCTTTCTTGAAGGGTATGAAATGTTTCGTCCATTCAACCGGAGAGCGTTATCGCTTGTGGAACCGCTCAGGGCAATGCGTTTTATCCATTATATGGCTTGGTGTGCCCATCAGGTGGAAGGGGACGGCATGACCAGGGCTATTGACGGTTTCGGTTCAGAGGACTACTGGCGCAGGGAGATAGATGATCTGATCGATCAGCGGGGAAGAATTGCCGAAAGCTTTCTCCCTTCCGGCAATGTACTGTAATGTGTCGGCGAAGTGAACGAAGAGATGACGGCTTGGGTTCAGAGCTAGCGCAGCCATGCGGTCAATCTCTTCGAAAAACTTAAATTATTTTTTTTTGCTCCCTGGATCAGTTCTCGGAAGTTGATGTTGTAACGCTTCGAAAGCATGTTTACATCATCTTTTTTCAAGCAGATGCGTTGCCATGGAGCAGCAAAGGGCATGGCAAGAGCGGCAACATTGCCCCGGCCTGGTACGGGGAGATAGAGACAGCTTGTGAAATTGTCGGTCAGTATTGTTTTGATCTCCCGCAACCTCATCTTATCGTCACTCCACAGATTGCAACTGATAACGCCGTCGGGGGCAAGAGTGTCTGCACAAAGGCTGAAAAACAGTTCTGAATAGACAGTCGGTGACATACCCTGATCGTCAAAGGCATCGATGAGAATGAGATCATAGAGTTTGCTCGTGCTGTCCTGCAGAAAACTCCGTCCATCCTCGCAGTGCACCGAGAGCCGATCGTGTTTCGGCAGGTGAAAATACTTATTGGCCGCCTGGATGACCTCCGATGAATAATCGACTGCATCTATTCGACAGTCTGGAAAATGGTGAAGAAAAAAACGGATAAAGGAACCCGAACCAATACCGACGATAAGAATATTTCGCGGAACTGCATTGATAAGCAGTGCTGAAACCATATAGCAGGTGTACGATAATATCAGGTCATGTGGAGTGATCAGCGACATGCGGCTCTGGAGAGAGCGGGATCCGAAATAGAGCGAGCGCAATGCACCCTTGTCTTCGATTTCAACAAGATGATCATTCCAGTAACCACTGAAGACCAATTGGCGTGAATTATTTGACATAAAGAACGATTACTGCTTTAAATATATAAGGCTTTTTCCTTAGCCATCTGAAGTTTGGTTTTTACAATTTTTAAATTCTAATTCTGTAAAATAACCTGTTTTGCTTGAAATGGTAATACAGGAAAGTTTGTTGTCACTGTTCAGGGGACATGTCCATAATGTACTTTTCATCTGTGAATTTCCTGAAGGGTTTGTTATGCTTAATGTGTAGTGAGAAGAAATTGAGACGGGCAAAGGATGTTCATAATGTCGGAGGAATCGGTCTTGGTAAAACAAGAAATGAAAAAGAAGATTCTGGTCATGGATGACGAAGACATGGTCGGAGAGATTGCCTGTCAGATGCTCGAATATCTTGGGTATGAGGGGATATGGGTAGCTGATGGTGCCGATGCCATTGCGGAATTTAAAAAGAATCAGGAGGCGGACTTACCGTTTGCGGCGGTGATCATGGATCTTACCATTCCGGGTGGGATGGGCGGCAAGGAAGCTGCCGCCGAAATTCTGAACATCGACAATGACGCAAAAGTGTTTGTATCAAGCGGCTACTCGAATGATCCGATAATGGTCAACTATCGGGAATACGGTTTTTCAGGGGTTATTGCCAAACCCTTTGACCTGGCAGCCATGCAGAAAATACTCTCTTCCCTAGATTGAGAGTCTCCAACCTTGTTCGCCACGAAGAATAGTCAGGGGCGTCTTTTGTGACCGACTCTGCCAAGGGATACATCTATCTCACCACGGTGGTGACTTTCTGCTCATTGTATGCAGCTCAGCCGATTCAGCCGTTATTTCAGCAGGAATTTCAACTGACGGATTTCCAGGCTCTTCTTTTTACTACTCTGATGATGGCTCCCCTCGGGGTAGCGCCTCTTTTCTACGGCTATCTCCTCGAATCCTTTTCCGCGAAGGTTATGGTGCGATGGGCACTTTTTCTGCTCGGCATCCTGGAGATATTTTTTTCCCTGGCCGGTAACTATTTCACGCTTCTTTCCATACGGGCGGTTCAGGGACTGATGATCCCGGCAATTTTAACGTCCATCATGAGTTATATCAGCTACTCATCCTCCAAGGAAAAGGTGCAGCATGCGATAGCTGCGTATATTGCGGCGACCATACTGGGCGGCTTTCTGGGACGCTTTCTCTCCGGCCTGTGCACGGATCTGTTCGGCTGGCGATTTTTCTTTTTTGTCCTTGGTCTGCTGCTGCTCTGTAATTGTTACCTGTTGAAAAGCATGGTCAGGGACGCAAAGATGCACTATGCCAGACCGAAGCTGGGTGAGATTATCGGTCTGTTGCGGGCAAAGGAATTTTTCTGGCTCTATATCTCGATTTTTTGTCTCTTTTTTGTCTTTGCCGCCCTGATGAATTTTCTTCCCTTTGAGCTGAAGAGAATCGATCCTTCCTTCGGAGAAACGGGAATAGGGATTTTATACCTGGGATACAGCATGGGAATTCTCGTTTCGCTGAATACCAGACGGATTATCAAGCGCTTCGGCAATGAATCCGATGCCATCGGGGCGGGAATACTGGTATTCGGCACAGCAATCCTGTTCTTTATGATCGAAAATTACACGGTGATGTTTATTACCATGTTTGTCTTTTGTGCCGGACTCTTCACAGCCCACTCTCTTTTGTCCGGTTTTGTCAATAAACTTGCCCGGCAAAATAAGGCCATCGCCAACGGTCTCTATATCTCTTTCTATTATACCGGCGGTACGCTGGGATCGATCCTGCCGGGGGTGATCTTTCATAATTTCGGCTGGCATGCCTTTTTACTCCAACTCTTCTCCATGATCTGCCTGGCCTTATTCCTGACCAGACGCCTTAAAGCCGCGGTGAGAATTTCGGAAGAGCAAAGTGTTGCTCAAGCCTGAGGCTCATCCTCGATAACCAGCATTTTTTTCCAGATTCCCCGCCGATAGCGAAGTGCGGAGAGCAAAAACAGAACCGTGACGAAAACAAGTACCCAGAGCCAGGCCGCGGCGACGGTAATCTGAAAATATTCAATGCCGAAATACACGGGAAGAATGAGGCAGAAAGGAGAGACCAAGGCGATAGCCAGCATCATGAACCGGGTATCCCCCGCGCCCCTTAAAGCTCCGCTGAACACCATGTACAGCGCATCGAAAAAAAGGTAGGCGGCGACGATCTTCAGCAGACTTTTGCCATAGCCGTAGACAAGCAGCTGTGAAGCCGTTCCCCGGGCGGAGGCCATAAAAGGGGCCAGTACGAAATCGGGGGCAAAAATGAAGACGAGGTCAATGACCAGAATGTAGGCTATCAGTAACCGGCAGCCGCTCAGGACATAAGCACCGGCAAGGGCAGGGCGCTTTTTTCCCAGAGCCTGACCGACCAGGACGCTCATCCCCTGGGATACTCCCATTGACGGCATGAAGGCCAGGGCATTGATGGACAAGACAATATTGGTCGCGGCCAGCTCTGCTTCGCCTATCCGGCCGATCAGAAGTATGAAAAGGGTAAAGGCCAGGATATCCATGGTGAACTGCAGGGAGCCCGGAATGCCGAAGCGCATGAGTCTGCCGAAAATTTCGGGATCGAACCTGAATCCTGAAAAGACGCCGAAACTTTGATTGTTTTTTTTAGTAAAGATCAAGACGATGAGAAAGATGACGTTAACCGCCCAGGCCGCAACCGTCGCCAGGGCGGCACCCTCGATGCCAAGCTGCGGCATGCCCCATCGGCCGAAGATCAGGGCATAGTCCAGAGGAATATTAATAAATACGCCGAGAAAGGTGATGACCATTACCGGTCTGGTGAGTCCTCGACCGGTAAAAAAGGTAGACAGCGTTGCCATCGCCACATGGAGCATGGACCATTTGCAGAGAATGGAAAAATAGATCTCTTCTAGCACTCTCACTCCCTCGGCGTGACCTGCCAGAGCGAAGATCGGTCTGGTGGCAAGAGCTGCCAACAGCCAGAGGATGATGCCTGAAGCGAGGGTGAAGTAAATACCCTGCCAGAGAACGGTCCCGATCTTTCGGGGATTGCCCCTGCCGGTATACTGGGCGATGAAGACCCCGGCGTATCCACCTACACCACCGAAAAAGGCGATAAAAAGAAAAGAAGTGATACCGGCGGGAAGTGCCGCGGAAATGGCATCTATTGAATAATTGGCGAGAAACACCCGGTCGGTGAACTCCATGACCGTTGTGGCGGACAGGCTGATTACCAACGGCAGGCAAACACGTAATACTTCCCGATGGCGGTTGTGGTACATTATTTTTTTGATAAAATCCGGCATCTTTAATAGTGTTTCTGGTAAAAAAAGGTATAACATGGCAAACTTACCATAATGAGACCGTGACACCGTAAGATCACGGGATTCTGTTCATACACCAACTTCCGTATATTGGGTATCGTAAAATTGCCGGCCGGCTAAGCGCAAGACGCTGCATCAGTGACACGAACATGGAACAGATAAGCATTGATACAGGAAAATGCACAGGCTGTGGAGCCTGTGTGGAAAATTGTCCTTACCAGGCCATCGTTATGCGGGATGCGAAGGCTGAATACACCTTGAAAGAGTGTTTTCTCTGCGGTCACTGCCAGGCTGTCTGTCCTGTTGCAGCCGTTCATCTTACTGATCTGCCGGTGCGGTTGGGCCTTGGTACGATAGAAGAGAGTGATGGGGCGGTTGCACCCGGAACAACCAATGTATCCGAGCTCGTAACTCTGATGCGTTCCAGGCGATCCTGCCGAAAATATCAGGACAGGCCGATAATCCCGGCGATACTGGAAGATCTGGTAAAGATCGGAACCACGGCCCCCTCCGGTACCAACAGCCAGTCCTGGAATTTTATCGTTATTCCGACAAAGGCCGATCTGGTGATTTTTGGTGGAATGGTCGCCGGATATTATCGCAAGCTGAACCGGCTGGCAGCAAATCCCGTCCTAAGGTTTGCAATGCAAATCTTTGCTGGTGATAATCTGGGCCGATATTATCGCAGGTATTACCATTCAGTAGCCGAGGCTTTAAGTGAATGGGATGGAAAGGGAATTGACCGGCTCTTTCATGGTGCCGTTGCCGCCATCCTGGTCACCGGCAGCAAAGAGGCAAGTTGCCCGGCGGAAGATGCCCTGCTGGCCACCCAAAACATCCTGCTGGCTGCCCATGCCATGGGACTGGGTAGTTGTCTTATCGGCTTTGCCGTCGAGGCGGTGCGTCGCGAGCCGGGGCTTGGCAAAAGGATAGGCATTGCGGATGGTGAGGAGCTGTATAGCGTTATTGCCCTTGGTTATCCGGCGGTAACCTACCATCGGCCGGCAAACCGCAAGGTTGTGGTGCCCCGCTTCCTTAGTTTGGCGGAACTTCACCCCCTGAAAAATGCATGAAGGAGACTGAAATGGGCAGCCCTGAGCGACTTTGCATAGTGCTCTATTCGTTTGGATTTAAATACGGCGCTCCCGTGGATGTGAATCTGATCTGGGATGTACGTTTTCTCCCCAACCCGCATTGGCAAGAGGAGATGCGGCCAAAGACCGGGAAGGTGAAGGTGGTCGCGAACTTTGTTCTTCAGAGCGAGGAGGGGAAAGCGTTTATGCTGCATCTGGAACCATTGCTGCAATTCCTTGTAGAACAGAATATCGCCGTGGGCAAAAAGACACTCCGGATCGCCATCGGCTGCACGGGGGGGAGGCACCGGTCGGTTGCGGTCACCGAGAGAATTGCTGCCTTTCTGGTAAAATTTCCGGTGGAACTGACGGTTTTTCATAGGGATATTGAGCGGGATGGCGGCAACTATCACTGATCCATCCGTGGTTAGCATTTGTTAATCGTTGATGACGTCGTAAAAACTCTTCATCTGTTTCGTTGCCGCCAATTTTCGATCATTACGACGTATCCCGCCCTTCTCCCTATCCCCATTTCTCGATTGCCGTCTACACTGATAGTGTTTATTTTTCGAACTAAAGGTGAGGAATTTCTCCCTACTTCTCCTCCATCTGTTGAGTAATTTTTCCCTAGTTTGTGTGTCGGATCTCCTTAGACATTCCTGCATCATGAAACTATCTGCTGTATAATCAGTTGTTTGTGTTTTTTTTTGCTTTCCGGCATCACAGTTGCTTTTAAACGAGTAAAAGGCAATGGAGGGGTGAAGCCTTCCATGACGGACGAAAATCTTTAAAAGTGATTTGAACCGCCATTTATGGCAATTGAAAATCAAGGAGGATAGATATGAAAAAACAATTTTTAGCACTTGCTCTTGTAATTGGACTCGCTACGGCGACCGCAGCGTCGGCACATTGGGGAAGAGGCGGCAGAGGCTATGGCGGTTATGGTTATGATTGTCCGATGGCGATGCAGGGGCCGATGATGCAGGGGCCGATGATGCAGGGCCAGGCCCTTCAGCAACTGGATCCTGCAACCCAGGATAAAATCAAACAGTTTTATAAAGAAACTCTGCCGCTGCATAAACAGATGGTGATGAAACGAGCCGAGAGAGAGGCCCTGATGGAAAGCGATAAGCCGGATCCCCAGGCAGTTGCCAAGGTTACCGGAGAAATATTTGATCTACGCGTGGCTATCCAGCAAAAAGCGGAAGCCGCGGGAGTCGATCAATATGTCGGCCCCGGCCGAATGGGCATGGGCACGCGTGGCGGCCGCGGTCCAGGAATGGGCATGGGTGGTGGCATGATGATGAATAATTCTCCCCAATAAAAAGTTGCCCATCCTGATAACCAGGTAGAGCTTCTCCCCGCCCCGTTTGCAGCCCCTCGTCTCCGCCCTCGAGATGAGAATGCAAACGGGGCATTTTTTTGTAAACGTTCAGCAGCAATCAATATGCGCACAATCAGGCCGCTTGCCTGTCGGCCTGCTTATGCACTTTCTTACGCACTGCTGAACACTTACAGGTACGGGGTTGTGTGAGCATTTTTTGCAATTCCCGGTGAACGGTTGTTTTTTTTGAGAGACGGGCTGCCTTTTATATCCATGGTGAATATTATATGGGCAATTAGTATCCTCGTGTTCTCTTTACCTGCAGGAGTGAAATATGAAAATTGTTGCTTTGCCATGTTCTTATGATAATTATGCATATCTCATTATATGTGAAGAAACGGGGGATGCCGCCATTGTTGATCCGGCCGAGTTTTATCCCATCTTCCGCGAGATTGAAAAAACCGGTGCGCGATTGCAGGCAATCTATTGCACCCACCATCACGCTGACCATATCGGCGGCCTGGAAGAGTTGCTTCGTGAACTTCCCGACCTCCGCGTCTATGGCCATGAGAGTGATAAACGAAGGATTCAGGGTATGAACAGCTCTCTCTCTGACGGGAGTGAAATCCGGATTGGCAATATCACGGGACAGGTCATGCATACCCCCGGACATACTTCCGGCAGTATCTGCTTTCTGGTCGAAGATGCTCTATTTACAGGGGATACACTCTTTAGCAGCGGCTGCGGCAGATTGTTCGAAGGGAGTCCCAAGCAGATGTACGATGCCCTGAATTACCGGATGAAAACCCTGCCTCCCCAGACCAAAGTGTATTTCGGCCATGAGTACACGCTCCACAATCTCAGATTTGCCCGTCTTGTGGAACCGGGCAACGACTCGGTCGGAAAACGGCTGGAACAGGTAACAGCCGACCGAAATAAAGGACTGTTGTCTACACCTTCCACTATCCAAATCGAGCGTGAGACCAATCCTTTTCTACGATGTGAGGAAGAGGGTATTGTCAGGAGTGTTGCCGAGAAAATTGGCGGAGAAACGCTGGATCCGGTCTCGGTTTTTACAGCTCTTCGCCGGCTCAAGGACAGTTTTTAAAGAGCAGACAAAGACCGGCAGTAATCCTGGGTTGCTTGAAAAACATTCCCTCCCGCCTCCCAGCTCTGACCTTTACCGGTTACAAATCAGAGTTATGCGGTCTTTCAGTGTGAACCGGTGAGCGATTACGATGAAACCACCGGCTCTAACACCATTCCCCTTCGGAGAACCTGGAACCCCGAAAGGGTTGTGTCGTAAAGCCGGTGGCTTCAGTCACCGGAACTTCACCGAATTCATTCTCAAAAACAAGAAATGAATTTCCAAGGTACCAGCCCCCACACAGCACGGCGATAAGTACCTTCACAAAATTTCTTCCCAAAAAGCCGGGAATGAATTTCTAAGGTACTAAAAGCATCGTTGACCTTAGAACGATAATCGGCTAGATGTCTCTGAATCGCTTGGCTTTCGTCGGTATCGATATCCGGCGGAAAACTGCTACAATTCATGAGAAAATCCGCGAGAATTTTTAGGGAGGAATTGAGGATGAAAAAGCTCTTGACCGCCGTCTTGCTGTTCACCTTTATCAGTCTGCAGGGAAGTTTGGGGTTCGCGGCCGATGAAGTCATCATTTCAGTGAGCCAGTTTGTGGAACACCCGGCCCTCGACGCTGTACTGCAAGGTTTTCAGGACTACCTGAAAGAACATGGAATCAAGGCAAAATATAATGTCCATAACGCCCAGGCCAATATGGGCACGGCAACGCAGATCGCCCAGCAGATGGTCGGTGAAAAAGCTGATCTGCTCATGGCTATCGCTACACCCTCCGCCCAAACCTGCGTTCAGGCGCTGAGTAAGGCTCCGGCTGAGCTGAAACGTCCATTCCTTTTCACGGCAGTGACCGATCCCGTCGCGGCTGGACTGGTGAAGGATCTGCAACATCCGGACGCAGGTATCACCGGCGTCTCCGATCTGTTGCCGGTGGAAGAACACCTCAAGATGGTGCTGTCCTATAAAAATGGTATCAAGAAGCTGGGATTACTCTACAATGCAGGGGAAGCCAACTCGAAAGCGACTATCGCCTCGATCAAGGCATTGCGCGCGAAGCTGGGTTTTGAAACGGTCGAAGCTACCGCTTCAAAAACAGCAGATGTCTATCAGGCCACCAAAAGTCTGGTGGGCAGGGTTGACGCGATCTTTATTCCCACGGATAACACCATAATTTCTGCGCTCGAATCGGTAATTAAAGTGGGAGTGCAGAATAAACTGCCCGTTTTTGCCGCGGACGTCGATTCGGTTAAACGTGGCGCCGTAGCTGCCATGGGCTTTGACTATTACAAGCATGGCTATCAGACCGGTGCTATCGCCGAGAGAATTCTGCACGGCGAAAAACCTGAAGCTATTCCTGTACAGTTCCAGAAGGACCTGCAACTGTATATCAACGCCAAGTACTCTAAACTGATGGGAGTGATTCCGCCTGAAGCGTTGCTCAAGAAGGCGACAAAGGTTTACGAGTAAGATTAGATTCGGAAATTATCATGACACTATATGCAGCACTTGGTGCGGTGGAGCAGGGTCTGGTCTATGGCATTATGGTCATCGGCGTCTATCTTACCTTTCGGATTCTCGATTTTCCCGATCTCACCGTTGACGGCAGCTTACCACTCGGGGCTGCCATATCGGCGGTGGCGATTACCAACGGAATTAATCCCTACCTCTCTTTGCTTTTCGCCCTGGCCGGTGGTTTTGTCGCCGGCATGGTCACGGCAATTTTGAACACCAAGTTCAAGATTCTCCACCTGCTCGCCTCTATTCTGACCATGATCGCTCTGTATTCCATCAATATCAGGATAATGTCCGGGCCAAACATTGCTCTTCTGGGGGTGGACACGGTGTTCGACTCGGTAACCAGACTCGGGGTTCCCGCCTACTATGCGGGAATACTAATCTTCGGTGGTTTTGCCCTTTTGGTTCTCGCTTTTATTATCTGGTTTCTGGCAACTGAGCTGGGTCAGGCTATCCTGGCTACCGGGGATAACCCGCAGATGATCAGAAGTCTCGGGGTGAACACTAATACCATTATTATCCTCGGGGTCGGTCTATCAAATGGGTTGGTCGCTCTGAGCGGGGCGCTGGTTGCCCAGAATCAGGGAGCTGCCGATGTCGGCATGGGGATCGGCACCATTGTCGCCGGACTTGCCTCCGTCATCATCGGGGAGACGGTCTTTGGCTGTAAAACCATGGCCAGGGCCTTTACTGCCGCCCTGCTTGGCTCCATCGTCTATCGTCTGGCCATTGCCCTGGCGCTCGGGCTGGAATTTGGTGGTTTTCGTTTTAATCCAAGTGATTTGAACCTTATAACGGCTCTGCTGGTAATCGGGGCGCTTATCACACCTAACCTCAAGAAGAGATTGATTCAGCGGTGATCAGATTAGAGAACATTGTTAAATATTTCCACAAGGGGAGCGTTAACGAGGTTTTCGCCCTGAACAACATCAACCTGCGGATTGATGAGGGCGATTTCATTACGGTGATCGGCTCGAACGGAGCCGGGAAATCTACCTTGTTGAACTGCATAGCCGGCGGTTTTTTTCCGGATTCCGGACGCATTACCATTGCCGGTTATGGCGTCACCAACTGGCCGGAACATAAAAGAGCCGGTCTGATTTCGAGAGTCTTCCAAGATCCGCTGCTCGGTACCTGTCCCTCGGCGACTATTGAACAGAACATGGCTCTCGCCCGGCTGCGCGGTAAGAAAAGAGGTTTGACCAAGGGTGTTAAAAATCGGGATAGGGAATATTTCCGGGAAGAATTGAAGCAGCTCGGTCTTGGACTTGAAAGTCGTCTGCTTGATAAAGTAGGGCTGCTTTCCGGTGGTCAGCGCCAGGCGTTGACCATGCTCATGGCCACGATGATCAAGCCGGAAGTTTTGCTCCTCGATGAACATATAGCGGCTCTCGATCCAAAAACCGCCAATCAGATTCTCAATCTTACTCAGGAAATAGTCAGGAATCAGAAGCTCACGACGCTTATGATCACCCATAACATGAAGCATGCAATCAGCTTCGGCAACAGACTGATCATGCTGCATCAGGGCAGAATACTTCTTGATCTGTGCGGCAGGGAGAAAGAAAATCTGACGGTGAAAGTCCTTCTGGAACAGTTTTATTCCGCCCAGGGGGAAGAACTTGCCATGGATTCTCTATTGCTGAACTGAAACCGATTCCGGCCCTGCTTCCCTGTTAGTTGCTTCGATTCCGGTCGCAGTCCGCTCCCGGTGTGCCGCGTTGCCGAGGGAATTATCTAGGGACAGCACCAGAGGGCTGACTTTTCTAATTTGTTAATGAGCTTTGAAGTCGTGCCTCCCGTTATACTGAAATCTTTCATCCTGCTATGCTCCTGGCCATGCAAACCAACGGCTACTGCGGCATAACCGCCTTTTTTGGCCTCACTGAGAATCGATCCGGGTACGGACAGTCCCCAGGTTGAGTTCCGGCTGATCCGTTCGGTACCGACGCCATGTTCCTGTAGAATCTCCTGAGAACGATTGAAAATTGTGTCGAGTTCGGTTGTGCTTTTGCCGACATAGAACAAGGTGATTGTGTGGTGGTCCTGCTGGGAGAGAATGTAGCCGACATGATCAGCCGCCCGGTAGGCGTTATCCGAGCCATCGACGCAGAGCAATACGTTTTTTCTTCCCGGCTCGGTCTCGGGGCAGATCCAAATAGGCGACGTACAGCAGCTGTCCTTGACCAGGTATTGTGCCATCTCGTCGGCTGGTCTTTCAAACACCCACTGCAGTGAATAGGATGCTCGTTGTCCGAGGATAATGGCGTCATAAAAGCCTTTTGACCCTTCGGTGAGGATGTCCTTGACCTTGCCGTACCGCTCGGCAACAGTTTTAATCATCACCTGATCTATAGACATCCTGCTCTTACTGAGTAATTCTTTCGCTCTGTCAATCGATCTTCTTGCCCCAGCCGTAAGGTTGGTCTCAACCTTATCGTCGGGATGGACCCACATGTCTGTTAGAGCCGTGCCCAGGCCGTTGCCGTCCGGTCTGCAAATATGGAACAGAGTAAGACGATGCTCCGACATTTCTTTGAAAAACGAACAGATGAACCGGACACCATAGAGATGCTCGACATCGTTGCTGATGGTGACTAGGAAGTGTTTGTTCATAAGAGTGCTTTTCAATATGAATGATTATATTGCGTGCGTAGTTTACACAACAAAATAAGACGGGATTACCATGGATGCAACCTGGCAGCATGACTTGCACAGGCACCCCATG
Organism: uncultured delta proteobacterium; assembly: GCA_963728385.1. Lineage (GTDB taxonomy): Bacteria > Desulfobacterota > Desulfobulbia > Desulfobulbales > Desulfocapsaceae > Desulforhopalus_A. Next base: position 57,720 of record CAVSJK010000005.1, on the reverse strand, counting down.
GAAAATTTTTTGAATCGGTGTTGAAGCACATAGTCTCTCCTACAGTCCGGCACTGTTAACGAGGGGAAAGGAGCGACATGACAGAGCGGGGAAATGCATTACGTTATATAGCAACACTCCAGCTATATCGGATAAGCCGGCATGATAGCTGAAGTATTCAGAGTGGCGGCAAAAAAATGGATCGTTTCTTAACTATTCGTAGAACGTATTATAACGGGCAGGTTTCCGATCATTTTGATGGAAAGAGCTTTTATAATCCCGGCAAACCATTTGATAAAGGCTTCGGTTCCCTCCTCAAATGGCGACTCACCGCCGGGAAGCAGAAATGGCCTGCATATACGGAACTCGACGCCTACGACTATCCACCTGAGCGAGTTTTCGGTGAACAGCTACGTGTTTCATTGGTCGGGCATGCTACAGTATTGCTTCAGACCGAAGGAATCAATATCCTTACGGATCCGGTGTGGTCGGAGCGGGCAAGCCCTGTGCACTGGGCAGGCCCCCGCCGTGTGCATCCCCCCGGAATCGCCCTTGCCGACTTGCCGCCGATCGATGTTGTGCTGATCAGCCATAATCATTACGATCATCTCGATCTCCCATCTCTTCATGCGCTTTGGCGCCATTCAAAGCCCCGAATACTCGTCCCGCTCGGCAATGATCGTATCATCACCGATCACAATGCGGCGATTTTGTCAGAAGCCTTTGATTGGGGGGATGCTGTACAGATTGCCAGCAGTGTGACTGTTCATGTTGAGCCGATACAGCACTGGTCGGCACGGGGTCTGTTTGATCGCAACCGGGCTTTGTGGGCGGCGTTCACCATCACGACTGCCAGTGGAAATATCTATTTCGTGGGAGACAGCGGTTATGGCCATGGCGACAACTTTCGCGCGGCAAAAGAGAAGTTTCATTCTTTCAGGCTGGCCATTTTGCCCATAGGTGCATACGATCCACGCTGGTTCATGGCCTATCAGCACATGAATCCCGAGGAAAGCGTCAAGGCCTTAGAAGACCTGGGGAGCCCGCCGTTTCTGCCTATTCATTACCGGATGTTCCCAATGGCGGATACCGGCTATGGACAACCTCTGCTGGATCTTCGTCGAGCAATACAGGTTCACCAGGTGGAAGAGGAAAAAATCATTCTGCTGATGGCTGGAGAAAGCAGATTTATTCCCCGATAAAAGGCAGGGAGGCGGATAGCGCGTCAGCCGGCAAGGAGTTGCTGCCAGTCCAGGTGCTGAAACGTGTTGTGCAGCATATGGTCGTCCTCTGCAAGATGGATTTCAAGATTGGCAAATGTCGCTTCCGCCAGAGGAATCACCTTATTCGCCGGTGTCACTGTATCTTGCTTGCCAACGATGAGAAGTGTGGGGATCCGCAGAAGACTGCTGGGTGGCCGGTAGTTTTCGTAATTAAGAGCCGGTGCAAGGAGAATGAGCCCGGCCACTTTCCCCGGCGGCCCGGAGACGGCGTAGCAGGTGGCCATCAGACCGCCGTAGCTTGAGCCGATTAATAGTATCGGCTGTTGATTTTTGCAGAGTTCTTCCAGCCGGCGGAGTCGTTCGGTGAGCGTGCCCTCAAAGTCCGGACAGATAACATGGGGAAAGTTTTGGGCAAAAAAGCGCCCTTTTGTGCCGCTTCCCGAAGAGTCAAGACCGTGGAGAAAGTATATTTGGGTTGGTTGCATCATTTATACAATAGCAGATTATACAATAGCAGATTGTTTGCAATGGTACCGCCAATATAGGATATAATTTCAGTAATGGGTATGGCTATTTTCCACCAACGAAGCAGATGAAGAGGTTTTACGACGCCATCAAAAAAAGCGGGTAACGGCATCATGCCGTTACCCGCTGGTGATAGGAAGGGAACTTCCTTCTCTTAGTTGATCGTGATTTTTTTTGGGACCTGTTCCTCGGGTTTTGGAATTTCCAGCTTCAGGACACCATTAATATAGGTTGCCTTGACCATGTCTTCGCCCACCTCAAAGGGGAGGGTGAAGACACGCTGGAAGGAGCCGTGGCTTATTTCCCTGCGATAACAATGCTCTTCCTTGATTTCTTCGTCGCTTTTGCGTTCGCCTCCAATGGTGAGGACTTTTCCTTTGATATCCACCGAGATATTTTCTTTACTGATACCGGGAAGATCTGCGTTGATAAAGATCGCATTATCCTTTTCATAGATATCGACTTTCATCGGACTTTCCTGCCGGCCTGCCGGTTGTCCATTCGTGACCAAGGGGCTGAAGAAATCATTGAAAAGATCATCGAAGATGCCAATTCTGCCTGGCCTGGTGCTGATTCTGTGGTTTGGATTGTAACGAACGAGGTTCATGGTGTTCTCCTTAATTTGGTTTTGTCTTGTCTTTTCTGAAGTCCTTTTGTTACTTTGTTCAGTTTTCAGGTTTATCTCGTTGATGAAAATGGTAATAATGTATTTGTGTAAGTCAATATAAAAAATATTACTTTTTTTATAAAATACTAAAAGTAACATTTTCTAATGATGAAAATAATGGAGTGAAAAGCTATGGCGGAGAACAAAAAAACGTTGCTTCATCTGCAATTTACCGAGGAAACTACGGCCGATCTGCGGGGAAGACAATCGGTAAGAACGACCTTCAAGCTCACGGAACGATCCATTGAGGCCCTGAGTATCCTGGCCGGACAGCTGGGCATTAAACAGAAATCGTTGTTCGATCATCTGATAGAAGATACAAAGGCTTTGCGTTTGATTGCCGGGGAGGCAGAAGATGTCGGCAACAGGATGCACCGGATTGCCAAGACCTACGTCATCTCAAGAAAAACCCTGGAAACCCTGGAAAGGGTGTCGGTACAGTATGATACCCCGAGAGATGCACTCGTTGAGTATTCAATCGAAAGGATTCTGCCGCTGCTGGCCCGGGAAAAGGAAAAGCATGTGCAGAGGAAACAGCTTCTCGAAGGAATGCGGGATTATTTTCAGAAAGGTTCGGAGTTACTGGGCAAGGCAGAGAAAAATCTTGGCCGGGACGATCCTATTTTTCTGGAATTATACAATATGATGCGGATGGTAAAGCATTGCTGCCAAAGTCTGGAGAACTCTGTGGAAAAAGGCAAAAAAATTGAAAGATTTTAAAGTTGCTTGGTCAGCTAACGCATCAGAAAAACTCAGGATGAAATAAATTCTTGCCTCAGGTGCAGTTATAAGATAGGATTCCCTGTAGTGTGTTACCATATTGTAATTGATCGTTGCGCATTATTGGGGAATGTATGTTTGACCGAATCTTGCTGGTCTTGTTTTCTCTTCTTTTTTTTATAGGTCTTATCGGTTGTGGCCGGAAGGCCCTTCCTCCGGTCAGTTTCCCTGTGCCTGAACAAAAAATTGACTATCTCAATGAAGTTCGCCCGGTATTGGTCAAGCGGTGTGTGGTTTGTCACAGCTGCTACAATTCCCCCTGCCAGCTCAAGCTCAGTTCTTTTGAGGGGCTGGACCGGGGCGCGAGCAAAAAGGCAGTCTATAATGCCTGCCGTTTAAAGACCATGGAGCCGACCCGGCTCTTTATGGATGCTCAGACGACAGAGGAGTGGCGGGCAAAGGATTTTTACAGTGTCACTCAAAACACGGCATCACATGCGGCATCCGGTCTGAATAATTCCCTCATGATGGAGCTTCTTGCCCATAAGAGGAATAATCCGATAGGGAATAGGGATGAATTTTATCCGGAAGCCGAAGATCTTACCTGCGCCAGGTCCGATGAGGAACTGGGCGCCTATCTCCATAAACACCCAAATCGCGGTATGCCGTTTGGTTTTCCTCCCCTGACGGAAAAACAATTTAAGACCATTGCCGGCTGGCTGGCACAAGGCGCAAAAGGACCGGATGCCGTCCAACAGGCCGAACTTGAGGCGATTCCCCCGCCTGACCAGGTCAAGATCGTGCAATGGGAAACCTTTTTAAATACTCCCGATGCCAAATATGCCATGACTGCCCGGTATCTTTACGAGCATCTGTTTCTGGCCCATATTACCTTCGATACCCCGGATAATGTATTTTACGAGCTGGTTCGTTCGCGGACGCCGCCGGGAGAACATATTGATATTATAGCCACCGATCTGCCCTACGACGATCCACAGGTCGATCGAGTGTATTATCGTTTGCGTAAAATTCATTCCACAATCGTGCATAAAACGCATATGGTGTTTGAGTTTTCAGATTATCAATACCGGAGGTTGCAAGAACTCTTCATCGATCCTCCCTGGCTGCTGCCGCCGACCCGCGTTGGATATGACAAAAAACTGAGTTCGAACCCTTTTAGAGCCTTCGAACAGATCCCGCCCCGTTCCCGTTACCAATTCCTGCTTGATAATATACATTATTTTATCATGAGCTTCATACGTGGTCCGGTCTGCAAAGGTCAGGTAGCCTTGAATGTCGTCCGGGATCAATTCTGGCTGCTGTTTCTTGACCCGAGGTACGATCTCAGTGTGCAGGACCCCGGTTTTCTGAAAACATACGGTGATCTGCTGGAAATGCCCCTGGTCGAAAAAAACGACAGACGGCTGGCCGAGTGTATTTTTACCAGGAAGTATCGTAAAAAATCCGCCGGTTTCGTAGAGAAAAGACGGGATTATTACTCCGCCCATTACCGGTATCGCGAGCCGGGCTATGAGGCTATCTGGCGGGGAACCAAACCTTCCGATACTCCTCTGCTGACGGTTTTTCGCCATTTTGACAGCGGCTCGGTCCATAAAGGCGCTTTGGGTAATCTGCCGCGGACAGTCTGGCTCATGGATTATCCGCTGATCGAGAGGATCTACTATTCGCTTGTCGCCGGTTTCAATGTGTACGGAACGGCAATGCATCAGTTGACCATACGAATCTATATGGATGAACTGCGGCAGGAAGGTGAGACGTACTTCCTCGATTTTATGCCGAAAAACAAGCGATACTCCATGATGAAGGATTGGTATGGAGGGATGGATATCGAGAACACCAAGATTAATTATTCGCCCTCGGATCTTGAAACCGGCATCGACTATAGGACAAATGACCCCAAGAGGGAGTTTATCGAGCAGCTGGTCGCACGTTATTTTCTGCCGGAATCAGGTATTGCTTTTGATAGAAATTATCTTCGGGCAGGGGAACAATATCCGGTACTTCCGGATCACTACCACACCCTTGATGATTATATTCAGGGGTTTAAAGCAGTATCCAAGCCGGGAGTATCGTTTTTTACCAAAGTGAAGGATCACAATGCCAACCTGGCCTATGTCCGTATCAAGGTAAACGACAAAATGGAAGATGATGTCTACATCTCCATGGTTATCAATAGATGGCATAACGACGTTACTACGCTTTTCGGGGAAAAAGATAGGCTTAGACCGGAAAAAGACAGTGGAGTCTTTATAGAAGGCTTTGTCGGGTCCTATCCCAACTACTTTTTTGAAGTGAGCCTGGCGGATCTTCCTGAATTTCTGCAGGTACTGAAGAGTTATGACGGTAGCCGGGAGTCGATGCGCCGTTTGAATCAATATGGCATTAACCGGGCTGATCCCGGGTTCTGGGAGGTGTACGATCTGGTCCAGGACCGTTTTAATTCAAGCGATCCGCTGCAGGCAGGACTCTTTGATTTAAATCGCTACTACTATCTGGCCCTGACTTCGGATAAGACAGATGTGGCCGGCTCTCCAATGGAAATAAAATAGGAGAGAGGGGCGGGTTTAGAACCCGCCCCTACACGCGTCGGCCCATGAGGGCAGTTTAGTAAAACCGATATGATCAACTCAGCGGGAAGAGGAGAAGGTGACAAGCCCCTGGATGCGGTCGAGTTCGGCCAGAGTGTCGGCGTAATTGATGCTGGTCTGGTTCTGCTGGCTGAGTGCCTGGGAGTAGGCTTCCTGGGCGGTTAACACATCGAGGGTGGTGGAGCGTCCGGCGGCAAATTTCGCCTGTTCCGCCTCAAGCCGTTTGAGCGTTGCCAGGCTGGTTTTTCGTGTAGCCTCAAGAGCCTTGATCGCCAGTTCAATATCCCTAATTGTGGTTCGCACCGATTTTCGAACCTGTTGACGGAGAAGTTCCGCATTGGTTTTTGCCCGATTGTAACCGGCCTTGGCTTGCCGGTAATTACCTCTGGCGAATCTGTTTTCAAGAGGCATGGATAATGTGACTCCGACCTGCCAGAGATTGTCGGGATTGCTGACACTGTTATCGAGTGAATCACCATAAGTGCCGGAAGTACCTGCAACGCCGACCGTACCGACCAGAGAAAGGTCCGGGAGCATGTCGTTCTTAGCTTTTTTCTTTTCAAATTCGGTTGCCTGCACCTGGAGGTCGGCTGCTTTTAGATCCGGTCTGTTTTTAAGGGCATTTTCCAGAATGACTGCGGGATCCAGCTCAACCGGCTTGGTGGCCGGTTGGTCGGTCGGCTGAAAACGTGTCATCCATTTGTCGCTGTTGAGAAGAAGTTTCAATTCATCTTCCGCCGTACCGATGGCCCTCTCGGCGGAGATGAGCTGCTCTTCACGTCTGGCCACCTCGGACCGTGGTTGGTAGATTTCCACCTGGGCGAGCCTTCCTGCATTGATCTTTGCCTCGGTTTCCTGAAGCAGTTTTCTGGCCAGCTTCAAGGAGATTTGCTGTACCCCGATGTCTTGCCAGGCGAAGACAAGGTTCCAGTACGCTCTCTTTACATCGGCGGCCAGATTGGCCGCTTCATTGTTTACCTGATAGGTCGCCGCCTCCTGTTGTTTTTGTGAGGATTTAAGAAATGCGGTTTGGACCTCTTCTCCAAAACCACGTAGCAGCGGTTGCTGCAATCCCAGAGTGAGGCCGGAATTATACGAGGGATTGATGAGCTGGCTGGAACCAAACGAAGAATCGATGAACTGGCTGGCCGCATTGCTGTTCAAGCTGTTGTTGTTCCAGTCGAGACTGACCGAAGTCCCAGTGGAAAAGAGCTTTGAGGCGGATGCGTTCCATACCCCGGTATCCTCCCGGGTGGCACCGCCAAAATAGATCGGTGTCAGCTCCTGCCTTTGCGCACTTGCTTTTCCTTCGATGAGGATATCGAATTTTCCCTCTTCGCTTAGGGTTGCTCCTTCGGCGGAATTAACATCTTCTCTGCGAAGCTGCATATTCAGGTTGTTGTTCAGGGCTTGTTCAACAGCACTTCTCAGGTCAAGTTTCTCGATATCTTCTGCTCTTGCCGAACTCGAGGGGAAGGCCGGAAGAAGCAGCGCGCAGAAAAGTAGTAAAAGTTCGTACCGCATCAGTTATCCTTGGGTGTTCTTTGTCCCGCCAGATAGGGGAAAGGTTTCCAATACAATTGATTAATTTTTCGTCCAATTTTAAGGTGAATGCCGCCCATTTGCTCAAAGAGAAAATAGAGAGCGGGTACGACAACCAGGGTCAAAAAGGTCGCAACAATCAAACCGAAAACGACCACCACGGCCATCGACTGCCACCACTGGCTGGATTCGCTGACCCAGGAAATGGCACCTTTATGGAAATCGAAGGAAATTCCGGTGATCATCGGGATGAGTCCCAGAATTGTTGTGACCGCGGTAAGAAGTACCGGACGGAGTCGGGTAATGCCAGCCGAAATAACGGCATCCTTCAGGGCAAAACCTCTCTCGCGTAACCGGTTGGTGTAGTCAATCAGCACGATTGCATTGTTAACCACGACACCCGCAAGAGAAATGACTCCCACGCCGGTCATGATAATGCCGAACGGTGATTGAAATAAGGTTAAGCCCAGGAAGGCGCCGCCGAGCGATAAAATGACCGAGGTCATGATAATAAACGGCTGGCTGACTGAGTTGAACATGGAAACCAGGATGAGAAAAATCAGCAGCAGGGCGACCAGAAAAGCCTTGGTAAGAAATGCCTGCGATTCCTGCTGGAATTCAAACTCCCCGGTGAAGGTCATTTTATAGCCGGGCGGCAGCGGAAACTGCTTGAGCAATTCAGCGGCACGAGCCCGAGCCACTGCCCCCGGAACTTTGGTCTCATCGACATTGGCTTTTACGGTTACCACCCGCTCGTTATTGATTCGGTTGATATCGCCGATGGAACCGGCAAAGGTAATCTTGGCAACAGTCGATAAAGGAACCATCTGACCGGATGGCGTGGGAAGCATCAACTCATGCAGGATATCAACCACCTTTCGATCGGATTCCGCCAGTTGAATGGTTATATCATAGTCATCACTGCCTTCCCGGTATGAGGAAACCTCCAGTCCGTTATAGGCACTTTTCAGGGCAAAGCCGATGAGGTCAGTGGAGAGACCGAAGAGTGCCGCCTTCTGCCGATCTATCATCACCTGGACCGAGGGAATGCCTTCGACAAAATCGTCCCGAACGTCCTCTACGTGGGGTTGTTGTGCCAGGATATCCTTCACCTTTTTGGCCAGTTCTCCCAGCACGGTAAAGTTATCACCGGCAATTTCGATATTGATAGGCGCGCCGGTCGGCGGTCCTTCTTCTTCCATGGCGATGGTGATTTTGCCGCCGGGAATATTTTTTATTCTCTCCCTGATATCCTCGACAGTGTCATGGGATGAGCGCCGGCGGTCATCCAGATCGATAAAACGAACGCCGACATGATTAGGAGTGTTGGGGGAGAACGCCGAACTGCCGCCCGAGGAGACCACTCCCTTCATATAGACATTTTTGATGTTCTTTAAGTCACTTGGTCCGCTGTAAAGCTCGCCGTCAGGGGTGGTATACTGTTTTGGGCTAAGGGCCTGCAACGGGTTGATCCGCTCATCTGTTTTTGCAATCCCTGCGATACTTCTTTCGATTCGCTGGATGATTGTGTCGATATAATCGAGGTCCGCTCCTTCGGGTACGTCAACATTGACGTACATGCCTTTGGGGTCAATTTCGGGAAAGAATTCCACCGGCTTTTCCAGACCGACTACCAGTAGCCAGCCCTCAATCATAAGAACCAGAACGCAGACGCTGATACCAAGAACCGTGAATGGCTTATTAAGAGCACCGGCAAGGAGTTTGCTGTAACCGGTCATGAGAAATCCGCGGGCTTCCGCCGGGCGTTCCCCGGCGTCGGCGACCTCGGCGGCCTTATTTGTGCTCGCCTGAGTCTGCGGATTTTTTACCTTCATAAACAGGGAGGCCATCGCCGGATTAATAACCAGAGCGACAAAGAGGCTGGACGAGAGGGTGACGATCAAGGTCAGGGGCATGTAGCTCATGAACTCGCCCATAATGCCCGGCCAGAACAGCATCGGAAAAAAAGCAGCCAGGGTAGTGGCTGTAGAGCTGATAACCGGATAGGCCACTTCCGACGTGGCCATCATTGCCGCTTCCACCCGGCCAACCCCCTGTTCCATGAATCTGTAGCAGTTCTCGATAATGACGATGGCGTTGTCTACCAGCATACCGAGAGCCAGGGTCAGACTGAACAATACTACCATGTTCAGGGTTATGCCCAGCAGGTAGAGAATTATAAACGAGAGCAGCATGGAAAAGGGAATAGCCATACTAACCAGGATGGCGTTGCGAATACCCATCGTTAGAAATATGACGAGCAAGACCAGGACCAGTCCGGAAAGAATGTTGTTCTCCAGATCGGCGACCATTATATCAATGTCCTTTGCCTTATTGAGGACCTTGGTAATCTCCGTGCCGCTCGGCCACGATGCTCTTTCTCGTTCAATGATGTTATCGACCGCCTTGCTGATACTGATGATGTTTTCGCCGGAACGTTTTTTTACTGAAATATTGACTGCTTCCCGGCCGTCAAGCCGTGAGATACTTGTTTCTTCCTTAAATCCGTCAACCACCCGCGCCACATCTTTCAGGTAAACCGGCTCTCCATTGTGTGTGGTAATGACCAGCCCGTAAATTTCTTCCGGGGTTTTAAATTCACCGGGTACCCGCAATTGAAAGCGGCCCTTGCCTAGTTGGATATTGCCGCCGGAGGTATTGGTGTTTTCGTCTTTAAGCGCAGTTTGTAAACTTGCTATACTAAGACCGTAATAGGCCAATTTTTCAGGAAAAACTTCGACCCTGATCTCCCGCTCCAACCCTCCGGTGACTTCCGCTTCCAGTACCCCGGTTACCCCTTCTATCTCATCTTTCAGATCGTCGGCCAGCTCTTTTAAGCGGGGAAGGCCGCATGTTCCCGAGAGTGAATAGATAACGATCGGCATTTCCGAAAAATTAACCTCAAACACGGAAGGGTCATCTTCCAGATCGGTGGGAAGCGAATTTTTTGCCTGATCGACCTTGTCTTTGACATCCTGCACTGCCTGATCAATATCAGTACCGGTGACAAATTCAACATTGATTGAGGAGAGTCCTTCTGAGCTGACCGACTGAATCTTCTTCAGGCCATCAAGCCCTTTGAGTTTTTTCTCGATTTCAATGGTTATTGCTGTTTCTATATCCGTGGGCGAGACGCCTCTATATTCCGTTGAGATAAAAACATTGGGAATAGTGATGTCGGGATCACTTTCCCTCGGTAGTACCTTGTAGCAGTATACCCCAAAGATGATGAGCATCAGTGACAGGACGGCCACTGCGGTGCTCTTTTTTACAGCGGTATCGGAAATTATCATAGGGTCAGCTCCGAAGGACTGGAAAGCGTTTTAATTATATTTACTTTCTGGTTGTCCTCGACATCCCGGTGCCCTTCGACCAGGAGCCTGTCGCCGGGGCTCAGACCAGCCGTGACCTGGACCATCCATTTTTCCATGATGCCCAGTTGTACCTTTCTTTTCTTGGCCACGCCTTCTTCCTCGACGAAAACATACTGCTCGTTGTTCCGGGAAATCACGCTGTAAAATGGTATTGCCAGAGTGTCATTCACCTGCTTTTTAACGATATCGGCGCGAATGAACATCCCGTCCAGCACCTCGCCACTGCTGTTGTTTATTTCAAGTTCCAGATTGTAGAGTCTGGCTATGGAGTCGGGGGAGGGAGAGAGAAAATGTTTTCTGCCGGTTATGATTCTATCGTTTAAGGCCTGCACCGTGAGATCGACATTTTCCAGCTTGCGAACGGCAGTAACATCCGACTCGGGAATGCCGACGACCCCTTTCATTCGATCAACTTCCAGAATTTCGGCAATCGGATCGCCCACCGAGAGCTGCAGGCCTATCTTGGCGTCCATACGGCGGATAATGCCATCCATGGGGGAGGTAACTGTTGTCCTGGACAGGAGCAGTCTGGCGTTATCGTAATCGGCCTTTGCCTTCTGCATATTGGTTCGGTTGATATCAAGTGTGGCAGTCGGAATAACGCCTTTATCATAGATCGATTTATCCCGGGCGTACTCGGCTTTGGTTAGGTTGTAGGCCACCTCGGCTCTTTCCAGGGAAATTTGGTAATCATCATCCTCAATACGGGCGAGGATGTCGCCTTTTTTAACCCTGTCTCCCTCGTTGACCAATACTTCGGTTATAGTACCATTGAGTTTGGCCATCAACTTCAGTCTGGTCCATGGCTCAATACATCCGGGCAAATTGATACGGTCGGTTATCGTAGTGGGTGAAAGAGTGAGGGCGACAGCGTTGACAGGTGGTTTTGCCTGGCTGACCTCTGCCGCCTTGTTGGCGGCGATGAGTTCACTCTTGTCCCTGATGACACCCATGAGGATGAAGATGAGCACAATCATTGTGAGCAACACAAATCTCGGGAGATTTTTCCAGATAAAAAAGACGATCTTACCCCGTGGTGTATTGGGCGGAGTTGGTTTATTCATGGTTTTGCTCATCGTTTGTTGAGGGTTTGTTCTTCGGTTGCAGGCCTTCCATCACTTGACTGAAGAGCAGTCTCATCGCAGGTTCCACTTCTTCAGTCGTTATCCTGCCGGCATACCAGGCATGAATGGCCATAATATACAGACTGTAAAAATGGGCGGTGATGTGCAGGAGTTCAATATCATTACGCAGTTCGCCACGTTCCTGTCCTTTCTGCAGAATAGGGAAGAGCATCTGGAAGTACCTGTCGTCGATCTCCGTATGATCTCGAAAATTATTATCTGAAGGGAACACCCACTCACGCATGAAGATTCGACCAAATTCCTTGTTATGGGTGACGTGATGGAATTCCGTCATATAGATGGTCAGCATTTGCTCTAGAATTGAGGAATTCCGGTTGGAATGTTTAACCAATTCCTTGTGTATCTTCTCGAGTTCATACTCGCAGAAGCCTTTAAGAATGTCTTTCTTGGTCTGGAAATAGCTATAAACCGTTCCTTTGCCGACACCGGCCTTTTTGGCGATGTTTTCAATGGAGGTATTTTCATAGCCATTTGCACTGAACAGGGATATTGCGGCGTCTAATATCGCCTGCTTATTCTTTTTCTTTTTTATTTCTCGAACCGACATTTTTGGGGGCTCCATTAAAAAAATGACTGCAGTCGGATTTATTAGAAGATAATTCCGGTCAGGTCAAGAGGAAAATGTACGATGTCAGGCACATGTTCCCGCGTTTTATTCAACATCTTGAAAAAACAATTAATATCAATATAATAAATTTGCATTAGAATGGAGCGGTATTATAAGAAGAGGCTGGAATCCATTCTTGATACATGGCTCAATAGAAAGCTGACAAAAAGAAATGATCCCGGTATATAAAAACTGAAGGAGTTATGATATATTCCTTCTTTTTGTCGATCACTGCGGGCTTATAAAGGATAGGTAATGGGAACTCAGGTAGAAGTCAGTCAATGGTTGGGACTGGTAGCAGGATTGCTGCCCTTTGGGTATGCTTTTGGTGCTGGTATGGTTTCCGCTGTCAATCCATGCGGCTTTGCCATGTTGCCTGTGTATCTGACGCTTTATTTAGGTGCCAAGGATAGCGAATTTCGGCAAAAGTCTCTTCTTTCCAGATTATTGAAGGCCTTGGGCATTGCCTTTGTGGTGACTGCCGGTTTTGCACTTCTATTCGGTGTCGTGGGCGCAATTGTATCGGCTGGAGGCAGCTTCTTGATGGGAGTCATGCCGTGGTTTGCGGTGGTTGTCGGTTTCAGCCTGATGATACTTGGAGCGTGGATGCTTTTAGGCCACACACTGTCTACCCATTTTTTTCTTGCTGCCGCCGGAAAAATAAGTGATCCAAGGCAAATATCCGTCCTTGGATTTTTTCTATTCGGCATTGCCTTCGGAGCATCCTCCCTTAGCTGTACCCTGCCGATATTTCTTATGGTCGTTGGCAGTTCGATTGCTGCCGGGGATTTCAGCGGCGGTCTATTCCAGTTCATCAGTTATATCCTCGGAATGGGCAGTGTTATGTTGACGCTGACTCTTGGTATAGCGGTAGTTAAAGAAGGTGTTGTCGTAGGCGCCTTGCGGAAAATACTTCCGTATGTGCAGAAAATCTCAGCCATTCTTCTTCTGATTGCCGGTGCGTATATTGTTTATTACTGGTTATCGAGCGGGCTTCTTCTGTGATGATGTTTTCGAATGGGTGTGATTAAAGTTGTTCAATCTGTTCGGAGCGTGTCTCTCACAGTGAGGAGTTATGTCGAATTTTCATGGAATCCTAGCCGCTGCCGCTGCCTTTATCCTCTGGGGCGTATTGCCGGCATACTGGAAACTTTTGCAGGAGGTACCTGCCTATGAGATCCTGTGCCACCGGATGTCCTGGTCACTTGTTCTGACCCTAGGACTGGTGGTGGTTACCGGCAGGCGGGCACTTTTCCGGCAAGCGATGAGAGAGCGGAACAACCTCATCACTTTTACGGCAACCGGCTTACTGCTCGCGGTTAATTGGTTGCTGTATATCTGGGCGGTGAATGCCGGATATATTGTCGAAGCCAGTCTTGGCTACTTTATCAATCCGTTGATAAATGTTTTTTTCGGGATGATCTTTTTCCGGGAGAAAATGCGCCTGGCCCAATGGTTTGCGCTGCTGCTCGCCTCCTTAGGCGTCCTTTATTTAACCGTTTATTATGGACAATTCCCCTGGATCGCCCTGACACTGGCAACCACCTTTGCCATTTATGGACTGCTGCATAAAAAGAATCATCTTGGTGCGCTTGACGGCTTATGTCTGGAAACAGGCATTTTATTCTTGCCGGCGACTGCTTTTCTTCTTGGCCTTGGCTATGCCGGCGACGGCGCTTTCGGCAGAATTGGTCTCACCGGATCCTTGCTGCTGGCGGGTACCGGCGTAGTGACAACAATTCCTTTGCTTTTCTTTGGCTATGCCGCCCAGAAAATTCCCCTCTCCACCCTTGGACTGATGCAGTATCTGGCACCGACCATTAATCTCATACTTGGCGTCTTTATTTATGGAGAAGAATTTCCAAGGACCCGAATGATCGGCTTTATGCTGATCTGGGCGGCCCTGGTAATTTTTATGGCTGAAAACCTGCTCCGGCGTCTCAGAAATAAAAAAAAGGTCCTTACAGCGGACAGCCTGGTCAAAATGGGCTGATCTAAGGAAATTATCCAACTGCATGTGACTTCAGCAAATCTCCGAAAAGGCTATCCTAGTGAGAGGAGTTGCCGATCATTCTTCGAGCTCTCGCCGGCAGGAATTTATGTTGTGGGTGGTTAAGAAATTTTCATACCTGCCGATATAAAAGGAAGAGCCCGTGCCTTTGTTCCATCTTCAAGGGACGTGCCGATTGAACCGGAAATTCTGAATAGTAATGCTCGCTTTCTTGCTCGAGTCCGGCGTGAGATAATTATAAGGAAATCCTCCTCCAAATGAATCAATATACCGTACAAAGAGGTGATACAATTGCCCAGGTGACGCAACGTCTGCAGACGGACTGGCAGACCCTGCGCAGCCAGAATCCCAGTGCCATCGGCAGGTCGAAGGTCAACGGTAATTGGTTCGTGCGTGAGGGAGCGAAGGTTGGCGTGAATAAGGGCAGTTTTTCCTCTCATCTGAGTGAGGCAACTCAAAACAAAGCTGCCTCTGAATCACAGTCGTCTAAGCCGGCAGGCAATTTCACGGAATATTCCGTACAGCCCGGCGACACTCTCTGGGGACTTGCCGTAAAGCAATTCCATGTAAATTTGCAGGATTTGATTCACGACAATGGCATTACCGATCCGGATTTGCTTCAGGTCGGTCAAAAACTTGAGATAAGAAAGACTGAAGCTCAGCCACCGAAAGCGGTGGTCGCCAGTTGGTATGGGGAAGATTACCATGGCAAACCCATGGCTAACGGTGATCCTTACGATATGTACGCCAATACAATCGCGCATAAAGATTTGCCGTTGGGCACCAGGGTTGAGTTGAAAAATCCACGTACCGGGCAGACCTCGACCGCGGTTATAACCGACCGTGGACCGTATGTGAAGGGCCGGGATATTGATCTTTCCTATGGACTGGCCTGCAAACTTTCGCTTGTTGAAGATGGAGTTGATACCCTTGTGATGAGGGTCTTATAGAAAAAGTTTCACAGTAGCAGAGCCGTAAAAGCCGGTTGCGAATATTTTGCGAAATCTTCAATTGTAGCTCAAACGGCAAGAAGTTACCTGCGGAACTATAATTTTACAGTGTAGTTTGACGGTGAGTGATCAGCGAGAAAACTTGGCGCATCGAGCCAGGATCTCTGAGCATCGTCTGCTTTGACACCGGCCAGGCAATGCGGTTCTCCGACATGTAAAATCCCGGGAAGTGGGGGGACACTCGTTACAATATCTCTGGGGTTTACCACACGGTAAATTTTTATCGCTTTTGTTTTGTTGACAAACTCGGCATTTCCCATTCTGGGTGAGCCGAAGGTATAAACTGCTGTCGGAGTATGCAAGGATGCCGCGAGTACGGCTAATGCACCTCCCAGACTGTGCCCGGTATAATAGAGAGGTTTGGATATGCTTTCAAGTTGTTGACGGATTTTTTCCCAAGCTTCCAACAGTATTATCTTGAATCCTTTATGAACGGAACCGCCGGTGGGCCAAACGGAAAGAGCTGTGCTCAAATTGAATAACCAATTGGAGATGCTTCCTTGTGTGCCTCTGAAGACCAAAATGGAAAATCGTCGTTCCTGTTTCGGTAGAGGACCTATGATGGCGCATTGAACGTGTTTCCCATTATAAAACCAGCGTTCATGCAGGTCGACCTTTGCCAAAAAATCATTACGCATCCTTGACTGGCAATCGGCACCTTCAGCGTCACCCCGTACGTAAATCAGTCGGGACAATTCCGACAGCCACCACGCATTGACCCGGCTAAACCCCGGTTCATGTATGTCAAATGGCGAAAGGGGACAGTCCTGGAAAAAATCTATGGATTTTCCAGGGTTGAGAACAGCATCCCATGCGTAACTATAGATCATCAGTCAACTCTGCTTCAATTTTCCAAAGGAAATGAGTATACCCTACAGGCACCACTCGTTTGCCATAGAATGTAGGTTGAGCAACGCGGGGTGTCAAGGAGATGTTAGAATAACGTTGTCCATCTTTAATTTTCTGTTATCAAGTTGTTAAGGTGATAACGGCAACCCCCCGAATGGTTGCAAAGATCAATTAAAGCAGATTGTCGGATGCTACATCGGCATGAACATCAGCTTAGCATCAGTTTTTGCGCATGGATAGAGCGATACGCTTTCGTTTCACATCAATTTCAACAACGCGAACTTCCACCTTTTGGCCGATTTTGACTACTTCTCCGGGATCCTTGATGAAGCGGTCTGCCAGTTGGCTGATATGAATGAGGCCGTCCTGCTTGATACCGATATCGGCAAAGGCGCCGAACTTGGTGATATTAGTTATGAGAGCGGGGAGGAGCATTCCTTCGGTGAGGTCTTCCATTGTGTGGATATTTTCGGCGAAGCGAAATTGTTCAAAAGCCTTGCGTGGATCCCTTCCTGGTTTTGTCAACTCTTCCATGATATCGGTCAGGGTCGGCAAACCTATTGAATCATCAATATATTTTTTTAGATCAATGGACTGACGAAGAGAGATGGAATCCAGGAGAGCGGCGACCGTAACGCTTATGTCCCCGGCCATTTTTTTAACAAGGCCGTAGCGCTCCGGATGAACAGCGCCGGCATCAAGAGGATTGGCGCCGCCGCGTATCCGCAGAAATCCGGCACACTGTTCGAAGGCTTTCGGACCGAGCCGCGGAACCTTCAACAATTCCCTACGGCTTTGAAAAGGGCCGTTCTCCTTTCTATGCAAAATGATATTGTCCGCCAAGGTCCGGCCAAGTCCCGCCACATAGGTCAACAGTTCCGCACTGGCGCTGTTTAGTTCAACTCCAACGTTGTTCACGCAGCTTTCAACAACTTCTCCGAGAGTTTTCTTCAGTTCACTCTGATTGACATCATGTTGGTACTGTCCGACGCCAATTGATTTCGGATCGATTTTGACCAGCTCCGCCAGGGGATCCTGCAAGCGTCTGCCTATGGAGACAGCTCCTCGCACCGTAATGTCATGGTTGGGAAATTCGGTCCTTGCGGCTTCCGAAGCGGAATAGATCGAAGCGCCGTCCTCATTGACCAGCGTGATAATGAGCGAATTATACAGACCGAGCGACCGCACGAATTCTTCCGTCTCGCGGCCGGCGGTTCCGTTACCTATGGCAATCGCCTCGATCCGGTACTTTGCTACCATCCCGGTTATAATTTTACCGGCTTCTTCGAGCTTTTTGCCGCCATGGGTTGGGAAAACGGTCGAATTATCCAGCAGTTGCCCTTGTTCATCGAGACAGACGAGTTTAGCTCCGGTGCGATAACCGGGATCAAGAGCCAAAACTCGTTTTTGACCAAGCGGGGCAGCTAATAGCAGCTGCCGTAGGTTATCGGCAAAGACCTGGATTGCTTCCTTGTCGGCTCTTTCCTTCAACTCCCTGCACAGTTCATTTTCAAGCGAGGGAGCCAACAACCGATTGTAGCAATCTTCAAGAGCGTCGGCCACTTCCTTTTGCCAACGATTATTTTTCAGATGACGTTTTCTAAGGAGCCGCAGACAGCTTTCCTCGGGCGGTCGAACGCTGAGTTTTAGGATTTTCTCATTTTCTCCACGAAACATGGCGAGAAGCCTATGTCCTGCCGCTTTTGCTGCTGATTCCCGCCAATCAAAATAATCTCTAAATTTTTCGCCCTCAGCGATATTCTTTTTGACTGCTTTTGCTTCGATAACCGCTTGTTTTTGAAAAAGTGGTCGCAGTGCAGCTCTGGTCGGATGGTTTTCTGCAACCAGTTCGGCGATAATATCCCGCGCGCCCGCCAGGGCATCTGCCTCGGACGTTATGCCTTGGTCAGGATTGATAAAGTCTGTTACCTGAATGGAGCAATCGGAGTCCGCAAAAATTTTCTCGGCCAGAGGAGCAAGTCCTTTCTCCCGGGCGATCGAACCACGGGTTTTTCGCTTAGGCCGAAAGGGCAGGTAGATGTCTTCCAGTTCCGTCAAACTTTGGGCATTGTGCAGCTGTCCGGTGAGTTGTTCAGTGAGTAGTTCATTTTTTTTGAGAGATTCGATAATTGCCTCACGCCGCTTATCTATCTCCATCAGTTTCAGATGCTGTTCTCGAATGCCTGCAATAGCCACTTCATCAAGTGAACCGGTGACCTCTTTTCGATATCTGGCAATAAAAGGAACGGTGCCACCCTCAGCGAACAAGCTGAGGACACCCTTTACCTGAGCAGCCGAGATATGCAAATGGCGTGCAATGATAGAGGAATTGGTTTGTTCTGTCATTATGAGGTACGTCTAGGGGGAAACTGCGGGATTTAAGCGGCAGTTTGAATAGCATTTGCCAGCAACAACGCCTGCCGTGTTGCAGTGACGTCATGTACTCTGACAATGCTGATGATTTTGCTTGCGCATAATGCCGCGACGACTGCGGTAGCCAAGTCTCTTTCTTCTTCGGTAGCAACACCGGTAATCGTTCCGAGAAAACGCTTACGGCTGTGTCCGAGAAGAAGGGGCAACTTTAAAGAAGCAAACTCATCCAAGTGTTTTATAAGCGACAGATTGTGGTGTAGCGTCTTGCCGAAACCAATACCGGGATCGATGATCAGGCGGTTACGGTCTACACCGCTACGTGTGATCCAGTCAATCCGTTCACTTAAAAATTCAATGACTTCCGCGACTACGTCATGGTAAAAAGGTTTGACCTGCATGTCAGATGGGGTTCCCTGCATATGCATGATGATAACCGGTACAGTGGTTTCCCGAACCACTGTGATCATTTCGGGATCTTTGTTCAGTGCCGAAATATCGTTGATGATATCGGCTCCTGCCTTAAGAGCTTCCCTGGCAACAACGGCTTTGCAGGTATCAATTGAGATAGGGATGGTGTGCTTCTGCCGGACTGCTTTTATGAGTGGAATAACCCTGCGGAGTTCTTCCTCGGTGGAAACCTGATCGGCAAAAGGGCGGGTTGATTCCCCGCCCACATCAAGAATATCCGCCCCCGCGCCGATGAGCTTGTCGGCCTGAATGAGAGCAGTCTGGAGATCTGCGAATTTACCGCCATCGGAAAAGGAATCGGGCGTCACATTGAGGATACCCATTATCTTGATGGCGGTACCTTGCATCACGGAGTTTCAGATGTTTTGTTCTCGGTATCGTCGGGGCTGACGGCGGCATCGCTTTCAGCATCTTTTACCTCCTCAGCCTGTCCCATGGACGGTTCCTCTTCAGGAGTCAGGCTGTTGCTTTCCTCGGCCTGTTTTTCCTCACTTGCTTCCGGAGGTGCAACTGTTTCTTTCCTGGCTTCCTTCTTCATGCGGGAAGAATATTTACCGGGACGAAGTTCTTCAACTATTCGCTCAATGTCGGCTAAAACGATAGTTTCCTTTTCCAGCAATTCTTCCGCCATAGCAGTAAGAATGTCACGATGTCCTTCCAGCAGTTTGGTGACGGTATCCATGGCTTCGTCTATAAATTTCCTGACGGCAATATCGATCTTTCTTGCAGTATCTTCGCTGAAATCCCGATTTTGACCAATTTCCCTGCCCAGGAATATCTGCTCTTCTTTCTTGCCGTAAGTGAGTGCGCCGAGGTCATCGCTCATGCCCCATTCGCAGACCATCTTTCTTGCAAGACCCGAAGCACGTTCAATGTCGTTACCGGCACCGGTAGTGATCTCATTGAAGATGATCTTCTCCGCGATCCGTCCACCATAGAGTATGCACATGGTGTGTTTCAAATACGACTTGGAATGTGTGTATTTATCATCCGTCGGCAACTGCATGGTCAGCCCAAGGGCACGTCCGCGCGGAATAATGGTCACCTTATGAATAGGATCGGTGTCGGCAAGCAGCCAGGCAACCAGGGCATGGCCGGCTTCGTGATAGGCGGTGACCTTTTTTTCCTTTTCGCTGATAATCATGGAACGCCGTTCCGCGCCCATCATGATTTTATCTTTTGCTTTTTCCAACAGGTCGAGAGTAATTTCCTTAGCCCCGGAACGAGCCGCCATCAGTGCAGCTTCGTTAACCAGGTTCTCCAGGTCGGCCCCTGAAAATCCGGGCGTTCCGCGGGCCAGGATTTCGAGATCCACATTGGGTGCCATTTTGGTTTTCTTGGCGTAAATCGCCAGAATTTTCTGACGGCCGCCGACATCAGGTACCGGTACAATGACCTGACGGTCAAAGCGACCGGGACGGAGCAGGGCCGGATCAAGAACATCGGGTCTGTTGGTGGCGGCGACTATAATGACGCCATCGTTGGTTTCAAAACCATCCATTTCCACCAGCAGCTGATTCAGAGTCTGCTCCCGTTCATCGTGACCACCGCCAAGACCCGCACCACGGTGTCGGCCGACAGCGTCGATTTCATCAATAAAAATTATACAGGGGGCACTTTTTTTTCCTTGGGCAAACATGTCACGAACACGGGAAGCGCCGACACCCACAAACATTTCGACAAAGTCGGAGCCGGAGATGGAGAAAAACGGCACATCAGCCTCTCCGGCAATAGCTTTGGCGAGTAAGGTCTTTCCCGTTCCGGGGGCTCCCGCCAGCAGAACGCCGGTTGGAATTCGACCACCAAGAGTGGTGAATTTCCCCGGATCTTTTAGAAAATCGACAATTTCTTCAAGCTCTTCCTTAGCCTCATCGATTCCTGCGACATCGGCAAAGGTCACCTTATTGGCACTTTGTTCCGTAAGTCGCGCCCGATTTTTGCCAAAAGAAAGTGCACCGCCTTTGCCGCCCCCCTGCATCTGCCGCATGAAAAATACCCATACTCCGATGAGCAGCAACATGGGAAACCAAGAAACGAAGATGGTCATCAACCAGGAATCTTTTTGGGTTTCCTTGACGCTTATATCGACCCCCGATTTACGCAGAATTGAAATCAACTCGCTGTCGTTTGGCGGATAAATGGTCCGGAACGGCTTCCCATCCTGAAGAGTTCCTGAAATAACATCTCCGCTGATTGTAACGCGGTTTATAGTTTTATTCGCAACACTTGACATAAACTCACTGTAGGTCAGCGAGGTCACGTTGCCCTGTGGCTTATTGAAAAGATTGAAAAGAAGGATCATGGTCAGACCAATCACCAGCCACATGCTTAAGTTTTTATAGAATGTATTCAACGACCCCTCCGGTGGCACTTGGTTTTCTATTATTGTCTCACCCCCGCAGAGCAC
The DNA here is from genome assembly GCA_963728385.1 of uncultured delta proteobacterium. Taxonomy (GTDB): domain Bacteria; phylum Desulfobacterota; class Desulfobulbia; order Desulfobulbales; family Desulfocapsaceae; genus Desulforhopalus_A. Next base: position 36,211 of record CAVSJK010000005.1, on the reverse strand, counting down.
GGGGATAAGTACCATTACGAAATTCATTTTAAAGAACAAGAAATGAATTTCAAAGGTACTAAGAGTTTTTATCTGAAGATAACGTTCTCTTCTCGCGGACAGCAGACAAAATAGACGATTTTGCCATCAACTGCTTCAGTTATCTGAGGTGAACAGCCGAAAATATATGTTCAACGCCCCAATGGCGTGTAAGTACCTTGGCGAAATTCATTCGCAAAAAAAGAGAAATGAATTTCCAAAACCCCGCAAAGCACGGGGAGAAGTACCTTAGGACAGACTGTTTTGCAAAAAAACAGTCTGTCCTAAGGTACTAAAGTACTAGAAGATCATATTTTTCAATCCACGCTCACTTAAGGTAAATCCAAAAGTGAGATTGTCGAGCCGCTTATTGATATATTTTAACCTCTCACCTGGGTTGTGTAAAGTATTGTACAGGATGGACAACCAGTTCGTTTTCCTTCAATTCCTGAATTCCTTTGACCAGGGCGGCAGCTCCGCTTACCGTGGTTGTATAGGGAATGTGGTAATCCAGAGCAGCCCTCCTTATCAGATAGGAGTCTTCGGTGGTGCGCCGCCCCATGGAGGTATTGATGATCCACGAAATCTCACCATCCTGAACCTTGTCGAGGATGTGCGGACGTCCCTGGGAAATCTTGTTGATGAATTCGCAGGTCACTCCGGCGTTTTTGAGATATGCGGCGGTGGCGGTCGTTGCGTAAATGGTGAAATCGAGTTCGACAAGCGCCCTGGCCACAGGCAAAACCGCCGCTTTATCATTGTCCCGGACACTGACGAACACGTTGCCGGACGAGGGGACCTTAGAGCCTGCCGCCAGATGTGATTTCACAATTGCCAGGCCCAGATTGTCGTCGATGCCCATCACCTCACCGGTGGATTTCATTTCCGGGCCAAGCAGGGTATCGACCTTGTCGAAACGGTCGAAAGGAAAGACCGACTCCTTGACTGCCCAGTGTTTGATTGACACCTCGGTCGTCAGTCCCAGTTCCTCAAGGGTGGCTCCCATCATTACCTTGGTTGCGAGTTTTGCAAGTGGAACCCCGGTGGCTTTACTGACAAAAGGAACCGTACGCGAAGCACGCGGATTCACCTCAAGAATATAAAGTTGTTTATCTTTTACGGCGAACTGGACGTTCATCAGGCCGATAACACCAAGCTCCTCTGCCATCGCCCGGCTGGCTTGCTTAATTTCTTCGATCAGCTCCCTGGACAGGGTGTGGGGCGGCAGGATGCTGCATGAATCACCCGAATGGATGCCGGCTTCTTCCACATGTTCGAGGATCCCCCCGATGATGGTTCGTTTGCCGTCACAGATGGCATCGACATCTATTTCGATCGCATCCTTGAGAAATTTATCGATCAGTATCGGGTGCTCAAGATTCGTGCCGCCGACCGCGATCATGAAATCCTTGATGCCCTGGTCGTTATAGACGATCCGCATATCCCTTCCGCCAAGGACATAGGACGGGCGGACTACCACAGGATAGCCGATGCGATTAGCCGCAGCAATTGCTTCGTCCAGGGTATGCACGGTGTCGTTGTCGGGCTGCCGCAGATCAAGTTTTTGTAAGAATTGCTGGAACCGTTTACGATCTTCGGCTCTGTCGATGGCGTCGGGCTGGGTGCCTACAATCTTTACTCCCGCTTCGGCCAGGGGAACGGCCAGATTGAGTGGGGTCTGGCCGCCGAACTGGACGATAATGCCGTCCGGTTGCTCCATATCGATAATATTCAGCACATCTTCTCTGGTAAGCGGCTCAAAGTACAGCTTGTCGGAGGTATCGTAGTCGGTGGAAACCGTTTCCGGGTTGGAGTTGATCATGATCGATTCAACACCGATTTCCCTAAGAGCAAAGGCCGCATGAACACAGCAGTAATCGAACTCAATGCCCTGGCCGATGCGATTGGGTCCGCCGCCAAGGATGATGATTTTTTTGCGTCGGTTTTCCGGGCCTCGTTTTCCTGTTCGTAGGTTGAGTAGTAGTAAGGTGTATAGGATTCAAACTCGGCGGCGCAGGTGTCGACCAGTTTGTACACAGGCAACAATTCAGATTTTTTACGTAACTGACGGATGTCTTCTTCCGAGGTGCCGGTCAGATATGCCAGTTGCTGGTCGGAAAAACCCCGTTCCTTGCAAAACCGCAGAAACTGAGGATCCAGCCCTTGAAATCCACGCTGGGAGATTTCCCTCTCAGTTTCCACAATTTGTTGAAAATTAAAGAGAAACCACCGATCAATCCTGGTGAGGTCATACAATTCATCCAGGCTCATATTCCTTTTCAAGGCTTCGTAGATAAAGGAGACTCGTTTCGAACTGGGAGTCCGCAGGCCATGTAACAGATCTTCCCTGTCGAGATGGGTAAGAACATTCTTGCCGTCGCCGCCAAAGCCGAATCTTCCGGTTTCCAGCGAGCGCATGGCTTTCTGGAAGGCTTCTTTAAAGGTTCTGCCGATGGACATGGTTTCACCTACCGATTTCATCGAGGTGGTCAGCACATCGTCGGCTTCCGGGAATTTTTCAAAGGTCCAGCGGGGAATCTTTACGACACAATAATCGATACTTGGCTCGAAAGCGGCCAGGGTCTCGCGGGTGATATCGTTTTTCAGTTCATCAAGGGTATAGCCCACAGCCAGTTTGGCGGCAATTTTGGCGATGGGAAAGCCGGTGGCTTTGGAGGCAAGTGCCGAGCTTCTTGATACCCTGGGATTCATCTCGATAACCATCAGCTCCCCGTCGTCGGGATTGACGGCAAACTGGACGTTTGAGCCGCCGGTTTCCACGCCGATCTCCCGGATAATGGCAATGGCCGCATCGCGCATTGCCTGATATTCGCGATCCGTCAGGGTCTGGGCCGGAGCGACCGTGATACTGTCACCGGTATGAACACCCATTGCATCGACATTTTCGATGGAGCAGATGATCACTACGTTGTCATTCTTATCGCGCATGACCTCCAGTTCAAATTCTTTCCAGCCGAGCAGGCTGCGTTCCAGCATGACCTCGCTATTCATGGAAAGATCAAGTCCTGAAGAGCATAAATCTTCCAGCTCCTGGCGGTTGTAGGCTACTCCGCCGCCGGTGCCTCCCAGGGTAAAGCTTGGCCGGACGATGATCGGAAATCCGAGTTCGTCCCCCGCGGCCATCGCCGCATCAATGGTTTTGACTATTATTGATTCGGGAACCTTGAGGTTGATCTTGCGCATGGCTTCACGAAACTCTTCTCGACCTTCAGCTTTTTTGATAACTGAGATATCGGCCGCGAGCAGTTCAACCTTATATTTTTCCAGAATACCCATGTCCGCTACCCTGATAGCGGCGTTCAGCGCAGTTTGACCGCCAAGGGTGGGCAGCATGGCATCCGGGCGTTCCTTCTCAATGACCTTGGCGATAAATTCAGGGGTTATCGGCTCGATATAGGTACTGTCGGCCAGTTCCGGATCGGTCATGATTGTTGCCGGGTTGGAGTTGATGAGCACAACCTCATACCCCTCTTCCTTTAAGGCTTTGACCGCCTGGGCGCCTGAATAGTCGAATTCGCAGGCCTGGCTGATGATGATGGGGCCGGAGCCGATGATGAGGATTTTTTTGATATCTGTTCTTTTCGGCATGATCTGTCTGTTTTTCTTTGCGTTTTTGAGTTAACCCGTGCCGGGTAAGAGTGCGATGTGGCTGGCCTGTGTCGTTGGTCTATCCGCGCATCATTGCCAGAAAGCGGTCAAAAAGATAGGTGGCGTCATGGGGGCCCGGGGCGAATTCCGGGTGATACTGGACGGAGAAGGCCTGGTATTTATTGTGTTGCATGCCTTCCAGGCTGTTGTCGTTAAGATTGATATGGGTTACTTCCACATCATCCTCGGCAAGGCTTGACGCGTCAATACAAAAACCGTGATTCTGTGCGGTGATCTCCACATGACCGGTGGTAAGATCCTTTACCGGCTGGTTGCCGCCGCGATGGCCGAATTTCAGTTTATAGGCGGTACCGCCGTAGGCGAGGCCGAGCATCTGATGACCAAGGCATATGCCAAAGATCGGCACCTTGCCGAGCAGTGCTCTGATTGTATCAACCACCCCCTCAACTCCTTCGGGGTCACCGGGACCGTTGGATAGAAAAACGCCGTCCGGCTTCATGGCCAGAACCTTTTCGGCACTGGTGGTGGCGGGGACAACCTGAACACGGCAGCCTTTTTGGGTCAATAGCCGCAGTTGGTTGTATTTTATGCCGAAGTCGAAGGCCACGACCTTGAACGGGTTATCCATGCCGGTCTGGGCTGTGCTGAAATTTGTTCCCGGAACAGGATGATTATCGGCCCATCCGTATGGCTCCTTGCAGGTGACCCGTTTTACCATATCCTGGCCAATCAGCCCAGGCCAGTCGTTGGCGCGTTTTATCAGACTATCGGGATCCAGATCCCTGGTTGAGACGATGCCCTTCATTGCGCCTTTGGTTCGAATGTGCCTGACCAGCGCTCTGGTGTCAAAACCCTCGACTCCGAGCACGCCGTATTCTTTTAGGAAATCGGCAAGTGATTGGGTAGAGCGATAATTGGAAGGATAAGGGTTATACTCCTTGACTAGAAAAGCCATGGGATGGACGGCTGCCGATTCCATGTCTTCGGGATTGACACCATAGTTGCCGATGAGCGGATAGGTCATAGTGACAATCTGGCCCGTATACGACGGATCCGTCAGAATCTCCTGGTAGCCGCTGAGGGAGGTATTGAAAACAACCTCGCCTACCGCCTCGCCGTGACCGGTAAATGAGCGTCCTTCAAAGATGGTCCCGTCTTCCAGGGCGATTAATGCTTTCATGGTAGTCTTTCCTTTAATAATGCCGATGTTCGTCGAAGGTAACTTCCTGGCTTTGAAGAATGAAAGGAGGATTAAGCCGAAATTTGTATTGTGTTAGATCTGACATTTGTGCCCTTCGAATTATTCCGGGTGAGTGGAAGGGATCGTCCTGCGCCCCTCTCAAATATGCAGACAAAACTACAATACATAACCTAATCCTGCCGGTTTCGTCAACCGTAAACGCGCGTTCAAGCGCCGACCGGATCACGCATGGGCAAGATATTGATAGAAAATAATACTAGAGAACCGGAAAAATTTATTGTAGAAAAGCGATAGGCAAAAATTCCTGATTGCTTAGATAAACATTACTGATTAGAATCCTGCCTGATTCGTCATCAGACGATGATTGTTCGATTGTGATGTGAGTGGACCAAGGTTGTAACCATCTTGAGATTTCCGACTGCTATTCCCGATTGATATTCTGATTTATTTTTTTCCATTAAAGGCAGATTCCTGAATCGATGCCTGTGGTATCGCAAAATGAGAGCAAAATCAGAATATCGGCAGCATCTTTTAAAGGAGCACTATTGAAAATGAAAATTCTTGTAGCAAACCGTGGTGAAATCGCTATTCGTCTGACCAGGGCCATCCAGGAACTGGGGCATGAAGCCGTTGCAGTCTATGAAACCCCGGATGAAATGTCCCGGCACATCCGGATCGCCGATGAGGCAATTCTGCTGGGACATGGTCCTCGCTGTGATTACCTGAATATTGAGAAAATTATTCAGGCCGCCAGAAAAACCGGTGCCGGTGCCATACATCCCGGCTATGGATTTTTGGCCGAAAATCCTTTTTTTGCCAAGGCTTGTGCGGCCGCGGGAATTATATTTATCGGACCGACAACAGAAGTGATCTCCAATCTCGGCAACAAGGTAATAGCCAGGAAAATCATGGCGGAAGCGGGAATTCCCATGGTACCCGGAACGCAAAACCTGAAACAGGGCAAAGAAGGAATCCGGGAGGCACTGACATTTGCCTCGGAATATGGCTACCCAATAATGTTGAAGGCCACTTCCGGAGGTGGAGGCCGCGGCATTCGGAAAATTGAATCGGACGCACAAATGAGGGAGCAGATTCCCGTGGCACGTGCGGAGGCATTGGCTGCCTTCAATGATGATTCGGTTTATCTTGAAAAGGTGATCGTCAATCCTAAGCACGTTGAAGTGCAGATTCTGGCGGACAGTCAGGGCAATACCGTTCATCTCGGAACCCGCGATTGTTCCATCCAACGGCGAAATCAGAAACTCATCGAGATCGCTCCTTCGATGATCAAAAATCAAAAGCTACTCGACGAAATCTGCGAGACCGCGGTGCGTGCCGCCCGGGCGGCAAACTATCTGAATGCCGGAACCGTTGAGTTCCTGATCGATCAGGATTTCAACTATTATTTCATGGAGATCAATACCCGTGTCCAGGTGGAACATACGGTCACGGAAATGATCACCGGCATCGATATCGTCAGGAATCAGATCAATATCGCCTTCGGCAAACCGCTGTCCTTTTGCCAGGAAGATGTGCAGGTTCGCGGGCACGCCATCGAGGTTCGCATCAATGCCGAAGACCCGAAAAATGACTTTATGCCGGAGGGCGGCAAGAAAGTCCTGGTCTACCGGTCAACCGGTGGTTTTGGCGTTCGACTCGACGGTTTCGTTTATCAGGGATATATCATTCCGGAGGTCTACGATTCACTGCTGGTCAAGCTGACTGTACATGGCTTTACCTGGGATGAAACGGTGGGCAGATTGAAACGCTGTCTGAAAAATTTTGCCATCAGAGGACCGAAAACTACCATTCCATTCTATGAAAACATTGCCAGGGAAAAGGATTTTGTGAATGGCGACTTTGACACCTCCTATATTGAGACTCACCCACATATTTTCTACTATGATGAGGATACCAGTGAAGTTGGCAAGCTGGCCAGGTTCATTGCTGAAATTCATTATTCCAAGGAAAATCCATACGCAAAATGAACAGGCCTTCCGAAAAATAAAGGGCAGTTTCAAAAAGCATTATTTAATGCATTACTTGATAAACTCGTAAAAACCTTGAATTTCAAATGGCTAAGTAAAGAGCTTCATATGAGATGCGCGCAAATTTTCAATCATTTCGGCGTACTAATGTACGTCGTAATGATTGAAAATTTTCAGCAACGAAGTAGATGAAGAGTTTTTAAGACGCCATCATTACTTGATAAAGGATTTAATATGACACGAATTATCCAGGGTACTCCCGCCAAGGAAATCGTCGATACACTGCGTAAGACCAAAGGATACTATATTACCAATACCGCGAGGGACCTCTCTCAATCGGACTTCAAAAACCGGATCCTGCTGCATACCGACCTGCTGGCGGCCGAAAGCCGTGACAGGGCCGGCTATTTTTCCCTGGAAATTACCGGCGGCGCGTCCATACATGTTGATATGCTCAGAAAGCAGGTCGATCCGTTTCTGAAACTGAAGAAACTGAGAGAATACATGCCGAACACAATGTTTCAGACGCTTTGTCGAGGAGTCAACCTGTTCGGTTATCGGCCGTATCCGCAAAATGTTATCCGTCTTACCGTCCGCGAGTTTGCTAAATATGTCGATGTGTGGCGGACTTTTGATTTTCTGAATTATGTCCCAAATATGCACGCTGTATTTGAAGAGGTGTCCAAGGCCGGCAAGCTTAATGAACCCTGCATCTGTTTTTCGACCGGCCCTGAACATACCAATCAATATTATGTGGCGAAGGCAGGAGAAATCCTTGATGTGACCGGAAGCAACATCACCCTGTGCATTAAAAATCATGGCGGACTCGGAACACCTATAAGAATAGGGGAACTGGTCGATGCCTTGAAACAGAAATATCCTGATATTCCCATTCATTATCATGGTCATAATACCGATGGAAATGACGTAGGCAGGATAGTCGAAGCGGTGAAAAACGGGGCCTCGATAATCGATGGTGCCGATTTTGCCTTCACCGGCTACTATGGCCCGCCTCCGATTTTGACAGTGGTTCAGACCTTGAAGGAGTTTGGTTTTCACGCAGAAGGGCTCGATGAAAATGCAGTGATTGAAACATCGGAAGCGATTCGGGATCAGCGGCAGTATTATGAACAGTTCGAATCACAGATCAAAGGTTTCCAGCCGACAGTACAGATTCATAAGCTGCCGGGCGGCGCCATGGGATCGAGTCTTGAGCAGGCTTCCAAGGGAGGTTTCTTGGATAGAATGCCGGAAATTCTCCACAAGGAGCTGCCTAGAGTGCAGAAGGAACTCGGAAACTACTGGTCGGTAACCCCTGGTTCGCAGATTCTTTGGACGACCGCAGTCTCCAATGTCCTGGACGGGGAACGATACGGCAATCCATCGGGTGATCTGCGCAATCTCCTGCTCGGTAAATACGGACCTTTTCCGTTTTATAAACCGGAAGACTGGATCTATGCAAAGGTACTGGGCGACGACTGGCGGAAAGTACTGGAGGAAGACGGAGGCGTGGAGGAGATCGCCGATATGGATCTGGCCCATGAACGGTACAGTCTGGCCGAACAAATAGGGGCGGAACCCACCGATGAGCAGCTGATTCTTTATCTGCAGCATCCAAATGATGCTGCAGAATTCTTTAAATTTCAAGAAAAATACGGACAGACTTATGTGTTGCCGCCCTCAATCTTTTTTCGTAAGGGTGGGTTTGAAATTGGGGAAAACCTAGCCTTCAGGGATCATCAGGGCAAGGAACATATGGTGGAAATTGGCCCATCGCCGATGAATGATACCGGAGAGATCAGCGTTTATCTCATTGTCGATCATCATCAGTCAATTTTTAATTTTAAGTCCAAAAGAATGAACGGGCCGGGCGGGGAAGTTCCTGATCTCAGTAAGGAGGAAATTCTTGATCTCGCCAAAGCGGGAGATGTCCGCTCATCGTTTTCAGGAAAAATTGTAGAAATATCCGTGGAAGAGGGACAGGATGTGATGGTTGGCGACAGGGTTGCAATAATGGAGGCCATGAAAATGCAAACCCCGATTCTAAGCGAGTTAGAGGGTATTGTAACCGGCATCCATGCCAAGAAGGGTGACTCCCTGAAACCTGGTGACAAGATCCTCAATATTGATCGGAATGAGTGATCGATTCGTATAAGTGCTCGGTATTACAAAGTTCGTCCGGAAATATCGTTTCCGGACGGACACTACCAGCCACCCACAGGAAGGGGTACGCTTTTAGTCCTCATGCTTTGCGAGGATATTTACCTTCACGAAATTCATTCAAAAAAACAACAAATGAATTTCTAAGGTACTAATGTCTGAGAAGAAGAAACAATACTCCGTTCAGGCAGGACCAGATAAGAGTCAGGCCGGTTGCGGCAACGCAGATCATAGCCAGTACCTTGTGACTGAATTTCTCCCGTTTCTTGTCCGTGTAACCGAGCAGGTAGCCGAGAACTGCTCCGGTAATCATTCCGCCGCCATGCCCCCAGTTGTTAATTCCCGGAACCAGAAATCCAAAAATACCAATGGCCAAAGCCCAGCCGCCGATCTGAGTGAATATGGCATGTCCATAGGTGCCGCCACGGCTCTTTCCATAATAAAGCAAGGCTCCGATCAGACTGCAGAGGGCCGCCGAGGCACCGATCGTCAGCTGCACACCGGCAATGCTGGAGAGTAAAAAGCCCCCGATTCCTCCAAGGGTATAGAGGATGATAGTCCTGCTTGTGCCAAATTCCCGGATTATCAGAGGTGCCAGTTGACGCAGGACCAGCATGTTAAAAAGAATGTGCAGCAGGCCGCCATGCAGATAATTGGCGGCTAGCAGGGACCACCAGCGATGCAGCTGAAACACGGGGATGGTGCCGGTCGAACCAAGTACCAGCAGACTTTGATTGCTGGGAGAAAGAAATTGAAAGGGGCTGAAATTTAAGCTTTCCATCCTCGGATCAATAATGATCGACAGGATGAACATGATGACATTGACGGTAATAATCGTCGTAACCAGCTGATCACCATTGAAAATCCAGGAGACGATAATATTGTTTTTGAACCTGGATGACGGATTGTTCAATCCGCAAAAGGGACAGACAGCAGTGGAACGGCTGATGAGCTTCCGGCAGCCGGGACAAAGCAGAGAGTTTTTTTGATTGTTGTTTGACATTGTTGTTCAATTACCCGATACTTCAATAGTTGTTGTCCTGATTTTTAAGAGAAACTATATTACCAGGGAACGTTATGTCGACAATACTGTACACCGATGACCACCATCAGTGCATTAAATTTGATAACCAAATTATAGGCGGTGAAGTTCAGGCCAATCAATTCCTGATTAAACATGATCGACGGGGAATGCTGATAGGCTGTGGTGGTCAGCGAATTTATCAGACTGTTCTTGCTGCTCTGTCTTCCCATTTGCCTGCCGGAGCGCTGGATTATATTTTCTTATCTAACCAGGATCCGGACATCGGTTCGGGGCTTAATTTATGGTTGCCGATCTGCAAGGCGCAGATCATGATATCATCGCTTTGGGCAAGGTTCCTGCCGGCTTTTTGTGTCCAGGGGTTACTGGAATCTCGAGTTATCGCGATCCCCGATCAGGGGATGCGGGTCGAGTTGGCCGACAGTCCTTTAATTGCCGTTCCCGGGCATTTTCTTTATTCTCCAGGTAATTTTCAACTCTATGACCCCGTTGCTAAAATTTTATTTACCGGCAATCTCGGTTCTTCAGCCTCGCAATTGGAAAATATAACTACCGCGGAAGAGTTTGAAGGACATCTGGGGGCCATAGCGACTTTTCATAACCGTTATGTTGCCGGCAATGAGGTCTGCCGTCAATGGGCAGCCATGGTGCGGCAACTTGATGTGGAAATGATCGTTCCCCAGTATGGTGCCCGTATTACCGGCAAGACGCTGGTGGAAAAATTCTATCAATGGGTTGAGCAGGAGAAAACAGCCATTAATAGTAGCGCGGACGAGCTTTTCAAGTTGCCGGTTTGACATCATCCTGCAACAGGAGAAATTTTTAAAAACGTCTACTTGATATGTTCAGGTAGACGTTTTTTGATTTGAACTTTTGCCATTCTGTATCGCAGCCGGTTGTTTTTTCAATGGAAATTATCGATTGTTGAAGGAGTCGCTAAACAACTTTTCTATGGCTTCGTATCCTGCTTCACTCAGATAGCGGGTGCCGCTGCCTACAAAGGTGTCATATTCAATGATGGGGGAATCTTCCTTCCAGCCCGCTTTCCAGGTAAACCATTTTTTTTGGGGCTGGTCAAATACATGCAGAGGCCTGTTGAACATTTTTGCCAGTTCCACTGCCCAGCCGGTTCCACCTTTAACCGAACCATCTTCCTGAATTGCGCCGACCACAAAAACCTGATGACCGCTATTGATCATATGGAAAATTGTTTGCAGTACTTTTCGAATTTTGTCGGTTTCATAGTAGGTACGATTAAGCATGCGGGACGCAAGTTCCATGCTAATGTCACCCCGTTCCAGCTGTTCTTTCTCGAGAATGACGACATTTTTATCCCGGCAGAGTTTGTGGCCGTCAAATGAATAAATAACCTCATTGATTCCGGTTTTTTCTGCCATCTCACCGAAGGTGGCTTCGGCTCCTTTCAGGCCGCTGCTGTATAACGTGTACTTTGAAAGATCCATGTAATAACTCCTTAGGTCAGGAAACGAAGTGAAATTGAGTTCTGCTCCACTGTACTCATAGTTCCAATGAAAGGCAACATTTCCTGTTGTTTTGAGGAGAAGCGGCTCTTCTTTTTTTGTATCTGTTAACCGGGAATAACAGCAAAAAGATTGTGTAACTCCAAGACTGTAAACATTTACTCTTTTTTTTGGCCCTTGACGAAAACACGACAGGGGGCGGGATATCCTTCGACGGTGAGTTGCGGATTGCCGGGATCTAGATAATCCTCGAACGATTCAAAGGACATCCAGTCGGTTCGCCGTTGTTCCTTGCCTGACATTGGATGACTGCAGAAGAGATTTATGTCTTGAAAACCGGCCTTTTTCATCCAGTTACAAAGGCAGCTGCCGGTGGGAATAAAGTATGTTCCCGGTACCTTGGCGTACGTCTCATCGGGAAACAGGGCGAAGGGTTCGTTGCCGGGAATGGCCTGTGATTCAACAATAAGCGTCCCTCCCGGTTTCAGAGCGCAAAGCATATCGCGAAGTGTATCGATCGGTGAAGGACGATGGTAGATGATCCCCATCAGAAACACCACATCAAAGCAACTCTCGAAGAGGGAAAGATGCTCCGCACCCAGCAGGTCGATATCAAGCTCCGACAGGCCTGCCATGGCGTTGAGTGACTTGAAACAGTAATAATGCTGCACTGACGGCTCAAAACCGAGCACAAGCCGGGGACGCGAAGCGGCCATGCGAAACATATAATAGCCGTTGTTGCAACCGATGTCGGCGACTACCTTGCCTGTAAGGTCCGGGAGTTCCGGAATGAGGCGCTGCCATTTTCTTTCACTGCGCCACTCCGCATCGATATCGATACCGAATATGGAAAAGGGCCCCTTGCGCCAGGGCATAAAGGCTTTAAGATTCTGAATTATCAGCTGTCGTTCGTGGCCGGTTATTTCTTCGGGTTTGCCGATAATAACGGTGTCACCGCCGCAGTCGATATAATCGGCATGATAGCCCGCGAGGTGCTGAAACGGGTTTCGATAACGGAGAAAGCCCTTTTTGTTTTGCGTCACCCAGTTATAACACTTGGTATGCTCACGGATGATGGCATCCGCTCGCGCCGAATCCGGCAGAAGAGAGAGGTAATTCATTGCTGCAAATTTGTATTACGCTGGTTTGATTGCGATAAAAGAAATGAAGTTGAACCATTGAAAATAGCTTTCGATTGAGACAAAACCGCTCTCCTGCAACATGGTTGTATTTTCTTCAATGGTAAAGGGTATAAGGACATTTTCCAAAGCCTCGCGCTTTTTGGCAATTTCAAGTTCCGAATAACCGCGGGACTTTTTAAAATTGTAATATATATCGATATATTCACGATTGAGGCGCCGATCCCGGGTGAGCACCTTTTCGCTGATCAGCAGGATACCACCGGGCCGGAGATTGTGGAAAAGTCGCTGCAGAAAGTTCTCACGCTGTAGAGGCCGGATGAATTGCAGGGTGTAATTGAGAATAATACCGCCTGCACCCTGATGGTCAAACGCTGTAATATCTTCAAGCGAGAAGGAAAGGCTCTTTTGTTTTGAATACAGTTCCGATTTTAGCCGCGCCTTGTCAAGCATCGGTGCTGAGTTATCAATGCCGATAAACCGCAGCTCCTTATGTTCCAACAGGCGGGAGAATTCGAGCAGGGTCGTACCTGTGGCACAGCCGAGATCGTAGACGGTTTCTCCCTGCTCTAAAAAGGCTTCAAGCAGCCTCGCCTGGGCATCGATAACCTGACGGTAAAAAGGAATGGAGCGATCGAGCATGTCGTCGAAAACTTCAACCACCCGTTCGTTAAAAACAAAATCTTCTTCGACAGTGTCTACTTTGAAAAGTGTATCTTTAGTATCTTTAGTTGGTCGGGTCATTGTACAACGAACGCGTTTTTCTATTTTTTATACCAGGAACCGTCGGATTTTTGAATCCAGTGACCTGCCTGCTCGTTTTCTGCAATCATTTTTGCTCGCCGTTCCCCTACTAAAGCAGGTGAGGCACCCTGATTTTTACCGATTGCTGCATAAACGGCGGCTCGGTCAGTGTTTTCGGCCTGTATCAGATCCTTTTGCGGCTTGCCTGCGGTTCGATATTCCAGAAAACCTTTGTTATTCTCTCCAACTACACCCTGATCTTTCAAGGTATTGATGGCCGGAATCCTCGCTGCCATTCTCTCCTTGATGGAGGCCGAGTGACTGATGGTCACCATGAAAAGAAAACAGGCGATAAAAATAAAAAGAGAAGATAAGAAGAAAAAGTTTTTACGCATTTTACACCCCTATTTTTTGCACTGACAATTATCCCTGCTTTTTGTCCAGATCTCCGAAAAAGTCATCAAGGGCCCTGTCAACCTTGACGTTGATATCAATTGTGATGTGGATCGGCTTGATTTCCACAGGTTTTATCTCTACCTCATGTCGAGTGCAGGCCGCAAAGGTCAGTAGACCCAACACAAGGGTAACACGGACAAATATATTACTTACGGTCATATTACATATTCTCCATAAAAAATTGGATATTTTTTCCATAATGAAACAGGTCCCGGAGTGGAAGACGAAAATTCACATCGAGCCGGATAGGATGCTGAATGCCGGGTCCCTTACTTTCCGGCACAATCTGACCATCTTTATAGCCGAAGGGCAAAGGGCGCGCTGGTTTACCATCCAGCTGCATGGCGATAAAAAGATCATCCTGCCGGCTGTTAAAAGTGAGTTTCGTCCAGTTATACTGGAAATTTTCCAGGGCCTTTACTGAATAATCCAGATACGCACTTTTTCCCATGTCCGGTATGCTTTGGCGTATTTGGCTGGTATCATTGAACCGGACTATACCACTATCGCCGGGTGTGGAAAACAGAAATCCGTCCTCAAAGAACACCCCTCGTTTGTTGACAACCAGTGGAATCCTGCCGTTCAGTGAGCCCTTGCTCTCGGTCTGGTTGATACCAAATTGTGCGAGTAATTCGCTGAAGCCCAGCCGGTCGCAGTAAAGCGTGGTCTTTAGTTCATTCATGTCCCCAGCGAGGGTAAAACTACCTGTTTCCAGCTTACCGCCACACCAGTCCGTTTGAATTTTTTCCAGAAAAATCGATTGTCCGTTTTCAATCCGGAAGTTGATTCCGGCATTGTCCAATTTTACCTTGCCAAAGTCCAGAGAACCGATTGTGCATAACTGGCCCGGACTGCTCTGCAGGAGCGGCAGGCGGGGCAATACAACATCAACATTTATCTTCGAAAGTTTGTTTTCGTTGTAAGTGAGAGTACCGTCCCGGTAAGATATTGCAAGATTTCCGGCAGGTACTTTGTCCGTTACATGAAATTCGCCTTCAGCGGCAAGCTTGCCGTTAATTAAAAGTCCTTTGGGAAGGGGGATCGATCCTGGGAACGTGGCAGAATCAAAATGAGTTTCCGGAAGACGGCAATGAATGGCAGCATTCATCGCCATCCCGGCCGACCCATCACAACTGAGCTGCATGCCCGGAATAAAAGGTGCGGTGAATAACGTGGTGAAGGTAATCCCTTCGGGAGTGGGCAGGAGAGTGGCATGGAGCTTGCCGCTATTGCTTTTTTGATAGCGGATTTCCTCTATATTCATCTCTCCCTTAGTCCCATTTGCAGGGAAAGGATATTGAAAAGGCAGGTGCAACGACAGATTGAGCAAAGTGGTTTCATTCTTTTTGAAATTGATTTCAGGAATCAGGCTGTGCAGCTCTGCCTTGATTGATGGACCATCGATGGCAACATCTCCTTCCGCCTTGAATGAGCTGACGGAGAAGCTGTCTTTTATGTTGAAGGCTTCACCGGCCAATTCATAGCTGAGCCTGATTTCCGATTGCCGATTGTTGCCGTTGAAGCTTAATGTAGCGCCGGAGTTGGTTCTTTCTGAAATGATATGACTGATACCGCTAAATTTTCTTTCCGGTATTTCCATTTCGCCTTTCAGGTCAAGCGAAATCCTTTCAGGCTGGACAAGAACAACACCCGCAAGGGCATATTCTGCTTTATGGGTGCCGCCGGTCACCTGGAGAGTAACAGGTGTGTCCGCGGAATTATTTGCAAAGATAATATTATTTTGCCTGAGCTGAAAGTGCGGTGCAGTCAAAGTCACTTGATACCCGGTAATCCCGCTCAGTGATTGGTCAAAATACGCTTGAGCATCGAGAAAGAGTCCTCCTGTGAGCTGCACGTTTTTTACCTTGGGAAGAAAGAGCGTGACAAGCTGAGCGCTATCCGGCGCCTGTAAAAGTAAATGGACCTTATATCCGCTGCCTGCTAATTCCAGTCCGACCTCGCCGGTGAATGAAAGATCGCCCCTTGCCGTTACCTGTCCTGTAAGGGATGAAAACGCTGAAAGATTGATTTTGTTCCTGGGTTGTTGGGAAAAGTCGAGAGAAAATTGACTGTCAACTATGCTTATCACCGGTTTCTGACCGACTCGTTGCAAGGTGATTGAACAATTCTTTAGGTAAATTTTCTCAACCGCCAGTGATTGAAGGAAAGAGGAGCTGTTCTGTTCCTGTTTGTCAGGGGAATCCGGAGTCGATAAGTCGTTCAAGCCATGGATTACAAGATGACCTTCCAGCATGTCCAGACGGATTGAGGCGGAATCAAGTAGTAAGCCGGTAAACTTTTTTTGAAACAGGGAGCTGGGGGTATAACACAGTTCGAATCTGGGGATGGAGAGGATTGGCCGGTCCGTTTCGGCCAAAGTCAAAGTTCCTCTTATTCTCCAAGGCGTGAGTCTGGAAATGCTCAGCTCTTTTACAGGGAAAGGGAGGTCGCTTATAAGCCGGGGAGCAAGATAGAGATCAAAAAGATAAGGAAGAGAAAGGAATAAGAGCAGACTTCCCAGCACGATCAGGACAGGGAGCGTGATCAGGGAATGAAATGTCTTTTTCATTTATCTTTTTTATTCTGTATTTATTACAAGATGTTGAGCGGTTTATTGTTGTAAAGCAGGCTAATATTAGTCTTGCCTTGTGTCTCTTCAGCCAGTATAAACGTATTGCTCGGAACTTGCATAATAAATGTGTAAACGATCATATCTGCACACCATCTGCAAGCCATCAAGTTGCTTGGGATAGAAGGGCGGGTTTAGAACCCGCCCCTACATGCCCCCCGACCGGCTTGTGCGCTTTTGGAACGCTGATAAACGTTTACAGGCTTCGGGGCAGGGAGATATTTTGCTCTAATTTTGGTATTCCGGACTGGGAATGCAGTCGCGGGTTGGTCAGATAAAGGAAAAACAGGTTGTCGGTATGTCTAACGAAATAGATTTTGACGAATTGCTCACTAAATATAAATCAGATCCATTCGATTATGTAGATGTATTTGCTGTACATACTGGTCGGATAACATTCAAGGTAGCGGAAGGCGAAGAGGTGGTGGCGCCCAGCGGTGAATGGCAGCAGGTGCCGGGAACCGGATTGTATGAAATTAATCGGGAACGGAATCCGAAAATAATCGCAGCTCAGACCAATGGCTCCGTGGATCAGATCAATACCGAGTTTGATGGCCGGTTCGTCGAAGCCGGTGAAAAACTTATGACCATCAAGCACCCTCTGAAGAAAAAAGAGATCATTGAAAATATACTCAAAGAAGTGCTTTTCCTTTTTCCCGCCCCAGAGTCGGCTAAATATTTTTTTGCCATGGACATCCAGTCCCGTATAGAAAAAAAGGGTGCCCGGGCAGTGACTATTGAGCCGGGGGACGAAATTCTGACGATGTCGCTCATGAAACGCGACACACCGGTTTACTACAATGGACAGCAGGGGGTTATTTATTCTATCTATTTTAAACAGGGGGTGTCGGTTGCTCAGGGCGAACCATTGATCGGGATCTGTGCTCCGGATAAACTTTCGCTCATTCAGAAGATCATCACTCGGGTGAAGGCGGATTGGGACAGTGAACATTGATGGACTCGTAAAAAGCCCGATCTACGTCGTTGTAGATCTGAAACGAGGATTTGCCGTACCACATGTACTGCCAAATCCTCGTTTCAGATACTACGCCTAGTATATCAAGCTTTTTCCAGAGTCCATCTCAGCAACTTCGATGACTTTTTACGAGATCATCAACATTGATGGCGTCGTAAAAACTCTTCATCTGCTTCGTTGCTGCAAATTTTTAATGATTACGACGTACTTTAGTACGCCGAAATCATTAAAAAATTGCGCGCCTCGCATATGAAGCTTTTTACTTAGCCATCTGAAACTTAAGGTTTTAACGAGTTTGAAAACATTGATGGACTCGTAAAAAGACCGATCTACTTCATTTCAATTATGCGTTTTTATATAAGTAACTCTGAAGTGTCTTCCGCTGATGTACAATTGCAACATACCTGAAAACAGGCCGACACCGGAAGCGGTTCTCAAGCTGTTGCGCCTAGCATCCGACAATGAAAATGAGTCATTAAATTGTCAGATTGATGCGATGGCGATCGGACGTTACGGGGCTTTTGTCGGCTCTGTGATCGAAAGTCACCCCGCATTGCCGCGGGCAATGGATCATGCCCGCGATCTTATCAATAAAGCAGCTCATTCCAAGAACTCAGTGGCCAGCGGGACGGTGATACTGGCTGATACGATGAGTCGCTCCAAGGGACGGTTTACCCGGCAGTGGCATGCTCCCCCGGGTGGGGTTTGGGGTTGCATGATCCACGCCAATACACTCTTGCCGCAATCCCGCCGCTTTATTCCGCTGGCTGCCGGACTGGCCTGTTGTGAGGCTGTTCGAGAGCTCGGCCAGGCTAATGCTATCTTGCGCTGGGTGAACGATGTGCTGGTGGATGGCAAAAAACTTGCCGGTTTCCTGGTGGAAAGCTATACGGAACCCGTTCACGGCGAGGAATTCACCCTTGTTGGATTCGGCATGAATGTCAATAACTGTTCATTTCCGACTGAGTTGTCCGCTTCTTCGATTTCCCTGCAACGACTGCTTGCAAAAGAAATCGATCTTTCAGAATTTACCGCTCTCTTTCTCTCCAGGCTAGCATGGAACTTCGGGCTGCTCTACCATGAAGAAGCCAAGGAGTTGAAAGGGGAAAGCTTTTCCGGTAATGGCGGCAGACATCTGCTTCTGGAAAGATGGCTTGCCGCATCCGATACGGTCGGCAAAAAAGTCATCTATGGTTTTGATGTGATGACGGCCCCGCAGTATCGGGCCCAAGTGCTGGGAGTTGACAATGACGGAGGTCTCGTCCTGCGTCTTGAAGACGGCTATGTAAAAACCGAATACAGTGGAGAAGTACGCTACCTGGAGTTACCTTAAGCTGTTCTGTTGGCGCACTTCCCGGCTTTCCGAGTCATAAGCTTCTTTGCTATTTTCCACGAAACGATATCCCGTTGAAACAGTTGGTTGCCGTAATTTTGCAAGAGTGAGACGGCTTCATCAAGGATGTTGCCGGATATCTTTAAACGATGCAGACGATTCAGGGGTTGGTCTTGAGCCGAGTGCAATATTTTGATTGTTCCATGGGAGAGGGGAAAGCCTCTTTGTATATGCGGATTACAGCTTGAACAGACGAGTCTTCCCGTAGTTGTATCAAAACTATAACTGCGTTGAGGGCTGACCGATGTGTCGCAGTGGATACACGTTTGCAGGTTGGGCCGATATCCAATATAGTCATAAAAGCGTATGAGAAACAGGACGAGGACCGTCATAGGCGGCATATGTTTATCGAGATTATGGAGCGCCCAGAGAGTAAGGCGAAAAATAGGCAAGTCCGGCGCATTTTCCCGCACTCCGATCAGGAGAAACTCTCTGATAACAGTAGCGACGCTATAAAGCTGAAGATCCCGGCGAATATGTAAAAAGCAGGTATGGAGGTCGGCTTCGGCGAAAAAAGCTAAAGAACTGTTGGCTTTTTGTTGATAGGTAATATGGAGAAAACTGAAGAATTCAAGTTTGTTAACAAAACGTTTCTTGCTCTTTTTTGCTCCCTTGGCAATGGCGGAAAGCCTGCCGACATCTCGGCAGAACAAAGTGACGATTACATCGGATTCACCATGCTCAGTGCTGTTTAAAACGATAGCATCGGTTTCCCTGGCCTGGACCACCATGGATTATTATTGCCGGTCTCCGGGAAGATAAAGAGTAACGAATTCGTTGTCTGTATCGGGAAGATCGAGAGACGTATTATTAAGGGTGAGTTTTGTTTGGGTTTTCGAGGGCAGTGTTACTACGGCTTTTTCTTTCGCCCGCCAGGTTGCAGAATCACCGGTCTTAAAGAAAAGAGTTCGTTCAGGTTGATTATCTATTTGTAATTTGATCCTGGTTTTCTCTTTGAATTTGGCTTTAATCAAATATGTATTGGTACCTGGAGTCGGGGAAGTAAGATGGTCAGGCATATCCTCGGCGATGGCGGCGGTTGCGGTGGCTGGATATGACAAACCGAAGAGATCCTGATGTCTTGAACGTAGTTTTTGCAGTCCGGTAACTCTGGAAATTGATCCCGGCATATCAGGATGAGATTGGTTTTCGGATAACTCTTCTATCTGTTGATGTTCGTCCAGACTCCGTAATTTCTGACTGAGATAGGTGGCAGGATTCCATGAAAAATACCAGCACAAAAAACCTCCAAATAAGAGCAACAAAAGCAGAACCATGCCGAGGAAAGAAAACGGAAGAAAAGAAGGGCGTTCGGCCATATTACCAACTTCTTCGGCCAGTTTACTCTTCGGCAGCATTGTGCCGGCAAGTGATTTGCGCTGGTTTGGTCTCTCCTGTGTGTACATATGGAGTATTTCTTCGGGATCGAGGGAGAGACTCTTGGCATACAGAGTATAAAAGCCACGGGCATAGGCTTCTGCCGGGAGAACATTGAAATCGCTTTCTTCGATAGCTCGAAGACATTTTAACGGGACTTTTGTTTCATCGGCAATCGCAGCCAGGTTTTTTCCCTGGTCGATTCTCTTCTCCCGGAGGTATTCTCCTAGGATGGGGCTTTCTATGTTAATGGTTTGGTGCGGCATAACCTTTTCCTGATATTGTAGATCCGAGAGTCTTATAGTCTCTGAATGTATGCATCGTCTTTGAGTTTTCTTACCCATTCAGAGTAGGCGACTTTTAATTTTTCTTCAAAAATTTTTTCTCTTATTTCTTCTTTCACCGACTCAAAGGGAGCGGTGGTTACCACGGCATTCTTGTCACCGGACAGCAATTTAAAAAACTGATATCCGGCAGATGTTTCAATGATGTCACTGACTTCTCCCGGTTTAAGGTCGCGAACCGCATCCCGCATAGCAGGGGCCATATCATCAAGAGAAAAAATTCCGATATCCCCACCGTCACTGGCTGAAGGCATTTCGGAGAATTTTTTAGCGAGCATCTTGAAATCCTGGCCTTTTTTTGCCAAGTTCAACACGCGATTTGTCCTTTCCAGGGCTTGCTGTTTATCCAATTGCAACTTTTCAGAATTATCCAATTTGTTCCAGTTGCAGCCGATCTGTAAAAGGTAAAAGCTTCCTTTATCAACTTTCGAAGTGTAATGTTCATTATAATAATCGCGAATCATTTCATCTGTAACGACAACTTTTGATCGCACATCGAAACTCAGCAGACGGCTTTGCAGAATTTGAGATTTTAATTTTTTTCTATACGATTCCTCGGTCAGTCCGGATTTCTCAAGTTTCTTTCGGAACTCGGGCAGATCGAGAGACATGTCATTACGTATTTTATCAAACGCCGTATTGACATCCTGGTCCGTCACTGTGACGTTGTATTTTTTGGCCTTTTGTTTGATCAGACGGCGTTCAATCATGCTGTCCAGAGCCATTTTACGCGCCTGAGCCATTGCCTCGAGTAGAGGTTGCTCAGGATTATTCTGGGTGATGGATCGGAACAATTCGGCCGTCTCTTCCTCAAGCTCGGAAAGAGTTATAATATCATCATTTACGACTGCTACAACCTTATCGACGACTTGGGCTGAAAGGTATAGTGGTAAAAACAGTCCGAGGAGTAATAAAGGTATCATGCATTGAGAGTACGATCGAAATCGCCAATGAGTTATTACCTGTTTCATAAGAACCCTAAATTTGGAAATAATGCAGTTAGAAAGTGATGAAGAGATCTTCCCGGCCAAACTGAAAAGCTCTCCCCTTGAGGATTTCTGCGATTTATAACCGGTTCACCGGTGCACATCAAAAGACCGCATTACCCGGATATGTAACCGTTCATCCCGTGCTCCAGGTTCGTTCAAGCAGGCCTCCGAGCTATAGTTGGCTATGTGAGGCGGCCTGATCGGACGAAAATGGGGTGCTGGTGAACGGTTACCGCGATTTTACATAATCCGGAGCTGACTTGCCATCTTTCTTTACAGTTGGTTGATTTTCAAATAGTATGGAATATTTTCTTGCAAAAGTATATCATAGAAGAAAAAAATATGAAATCTCCCCTGGAGTAGTTTAATGAAAAAACAAAAATTGTACCGCATTCCGATTATAGGCATATTGCTGGTCGTGACTCTGATGTGGGCTGTTGCGTCCCAGGCGGAAACACAAATGCCTTCGTTTGCGCTCGAAAATGTGCGTGACGGCAAGATTATCAAATCGAACTCTTTTAGTGGGAAGGTCTTGCTGCTGACTTTCTTTGCAACCTGGTGTCCACCATGTTCCGAAGAAGTGCCGAACCTCATAAAATTGCAGAGTGAACTGGCTGATGCCGGATTTTCGGTTATCGGCTTGTCCGTCGATCAGCAAGGGCCTGCCCCGGTAGCAAAATTTGTGGAAAAGCGGGGAATAAATTACCCGGTTTTGCTGGCTGAATCACAGACCACCAGGGATTTCGGCGGAGTATATGGTATCCCGGTTGCGTTTCTGGTGAATAAATCAGGCAATGTCGTGAAAAAATATACAGGCTATGTACAGCATGAAATTCTCGAAAAAGACATTCGAAGCCTGCTTAATTGATTGATCACGGTTGCATTTAATCTAAAAATAAAATAGAGTGGGCTTATCCATAGATTGAGTACGATGTTTTGAAAAATAGTGGAGCGTTGCTCTAAATAAAAAACTGGAACCGAAGGAGATCGCAATGAAGAAGAGAATTGTCGCTTGTACAATGGCTGTAGTTTTTGCATTATGCACCGCCGGTTTGGGCTTTGCCGCCAAACTGAAGTGCACTGTGGATTCGGTTAATGGCGAAAAAGTAATTATGACTTGTGAGAAAGCTGACAAGCTCTCACCGGGCGATAAGGTCAAAGTAGCCACTCCCAGGAAGGGTGCTGTAGAGGGTTGCTGATTGACATAGTGTTCTTCTTTAAGTATTGTGTCGGGTCGGTTGATTTCATATCAACCGACCCGTTTTTTTTGTCCAATATTTGAAAATACTGAAGGTGTATTGGATGAATTGTAGGCTATATATCTGTAAATTTTGAAATTCACGGTTACAGATCCGGGTTGTACGGTCTTTTGATGTATACCGGTGAATGGTTACGATGTTTTTACCTTGGAACCCTTCTCTTTCGTGGTCTTTTTCAGATACTACTTTCATTTCACCTCTCTACCCGAACAAACATTGATTTTTATCGAAATCTTATAAGGGTCCACTATGGATATTCGCACACTTCCTGAAGCAGAACGGCAGGTTTATAACCGTATTCGAAAGAAGTACCAATTAACTTTTGACCGGCTGCGTTTCGGCGAAAAACAGATTAGATTGCTCAAAATTGCCGATTTGGAGGAATTTCTGGATGGAAAGGACCCCTTTGCCGATGTTTCGGACTTTCCTTTCTGGATTCGTCTCTGGGATGCGGCGATGATTCTTGCCTATATTCTCGGTTCTCAACCTGACGCAGCCGGCAGAAAGGTGTTGGAGCTAGGTGCCGGGCTTGGAGCTCCCGGACTGGCGGCTGCTTCTGCAGGGTTTGATGTGACAATCAGTGATTACGAAGAAATCATTATGGATTTTCAAAAAGTAAGTGCTGCCGCTTCCGGACTTAACGGCATTCACTTCATGCACCTTGATTGGTTGAATCCTCCGGTAATGCAGCCTTTTGATGTATTGGCGGGTGCGGAAATTCTTTTCCGGGATGAGTTTTTTCAGCCTCTGCTTAATATTTTTCGGACTTGTCTTAAGCCGGATGGGGTGATTTACCTGGCCCATGATGCAAAACGCCGGAGTTTGCCGAAATTCCTTGAACTCGCCCAGACCGATTTTGAAATTGGACTGAAGGAGCAGGTAATCAAGCGGGACGGTAAAAAGATAACGATTATAATCAATCGCTTGCAACCTAAAAAATGACCGGCTCAATGCATTGAGGGAGAATTCCCGGATGGCTGTAAATGCAACCGTTCACCAGAAAAAGCAAAATGCTTGCATAACTCAGGGCCTGTAAATGTTCAGCAGTGCCGGTGAACGTTTATCTGTAAATAAACGGCAAACAGCTTGTGAGCTTACTTACTCTTGAGAAAACCATGTTGTTCTATCCTGTCAATTTGAATATTACCGATAAGCTTTGCCTGGTGGTAGGCGGTGGAGCTGTAGCTTTACGTAAAACCAATGACCTCTTGACCGGTGGGGCTAAAGTCCGGATAATCAGCCCCGTGATCCACGCAGAGTTGCAGGTTTTGGCCCGAAATAAGGTCATAGATTGGTTTGAAAGAGAATATGTGGAGGGTGATTTGAACGGGGCTTTTCTGGCTTTTGCCGCAACGGACAACCGTGAAGTGCAGGAGCGGATAGCCAAGGAAGCTACCAAATATTCTGTTCTGTTGAACAGTGCCGATGATCCGCTAAACAGTCAGTTTCACATCCCCGCACATTTTCGGCGGGGGAAGATGTTGGTTACTGTTTCCACCGGGGGGAGCAGTCCCGCTCTTGCAAAAAAAGTCAGACAACAACTGGAAAATGAATTAGTTCCAGAGTATGAAATCGTTGTTGATTTCTTTACGATGCTCAGAGAGAAAGTGGTTGGTCCGGTCGGTGATTCCGTTGCCAATGCCGAACTCTTCAGCAGATTGCTTCGGCTGGGAATTGTTGAGATGATTCTGCAGGCGAATTGGTTTGAGCTTCAGATGATGCTTCTTCGAGAATTGCCGGAGTCCGCCGAACCGGTGACGCTCATGAAAGATATTCTTGAAAAACACGACAAATCCAGTGATTAAAATGATGATTCGCGGGTAAAATACTCGAACATTGTTCATTGATATAAGGATATTATGGTCGAAATAAACTACCTCCTTTTTCAGTCGGTTTTGGGCATCACCTTTCTTGCCGCAGCGGCTTATCTGGTGTATTTTGTTAGTCAGAATAAGCAGATACGTAAGATGGCGAGGATGATCCTGCTTTTTTCCGGTATACTGCAGACTCTTCACATAGCTTCACGATACATTCTGGCAGGACATACCCCGATAACCTCCCAGCATGAAGCGGTGGTTTTCTTTGCATGGGCTACAACCTGGGCTTATCTCTCATTCAGGTGGCGCTATACTGTTAAGAATTTTGGTACCTTCGTTTCGATACTAATCTTCTGTCTGTTATTGATCTCTTCTTTTTCTCCAAGGGATTTTACTCCTCTGCTTCCGGCCCTGCAGAGTGTCTGGCTTCCTATTCATGCAGGGGTCTCGATAATTGCTTATGGATTTTTGTCCCTGGCTTTTTGCGGCGGGCTTATGTATTTGCTGCAGGAAAGAGAGTTGAAAAATAAAAAATTCGGCTATTTCTTTTCCCGTTTTCCCTCTCTGGATGCTCTCGATCAATTAAATAACCATTGTTTGACCGCAGGCTTTATTTTTTTAACCTTGGGGATTGTTACGGGGTCCATCTGGGCGCGGCAGGCGTGGGGGACCTATTGGCAGTGGGATCCCAAAGAGACCTGGTCGCTGATAACATGGTTTCTCTATCTGGTCCAGCTGCATCAGCGCTTGACGGTAGGCTGGCGAGGTCGAAGAGCGGCAGTCATGGCCATAGTAGGTTTTGCAGCTGTTGTATTTACCTTATGGGGAGTAACTTATCTGCTTGGAGGCATTCACAGTTATGCCACGTGAAAAAATAGTGCTCCTTGGGGTAAACCATAAGACCACACCCGTTGAAATACGTGAAAAAATTGCCTTGTCAGGTGGTTATCAGGAGCCACTTGCCGCATTGAAAAATATTGAGGGATTGCGAGAATATTATCTGCTTTCCACCTGTAACCGGGTTGAACTGTTGTTGGTTACCGATGCCGAAAGCGGTGTTGAAGGAGACATCATCGATTTTCTTTTTGGCGATAACGTTTCTCGTGACGACTGCCGTCAGTATCTCTATCTGCTCTACGATAAAGAGGCGGTGCACCATTTATTCATGGTTGCGGCCAGTCTTGATTCAATGGTAGTTGGAGAGGCGCAGATTCTTGGACAGTTAAAAGAAGCCTATCGGCATGCCGCCCATTTCGGTTGCACCGGTCCCTTACTAAACAAACTGCTGCACAGATCTTTTTCAGTTGCCAAAAAAGTACGAACTGAAACAGCTATAGGTTCTTCCGCGGTCTCCATCAGCTATGCTGCCGTACAGCTGGCCAAGAAAATTTTCGGAAACCTGAGCGATAAGCATGTCCTCCTCGTTGGCGCGGGTGAGATGGCGGAACTTGCCGCGGAGCATCTTGTCGGACAGGGAATCGGTTCCGTGACTGTCGCTAATCGGACCCTACAACGGGCAGTCGATTTGGCAAAACGATTTCAAGGCAAAGCCGTTTCGATACAAGAGTTGGTTGTACAGTTGAAACATGTCGATATCATAATCAGTTCAACGGGGGCAACCGAGATCATTCTGCAAAAAGAAGAAGTGAAATCGGTGATGCGGGCAAGAATGAATCGGCCGCTTTTCTTTATCGATATTGCCGTTCCCCGGGACCTTGATCCTCGGATGAATGAGCTTGAAAACGTCTATCTGTACGATATTGATGACCTCAGTAATGTCGTAGAGATAAATAAATCAGAAAGAGAAAAAGAAGCAATAAAGGCGGCGCGCATTGTTGATGAGGAAACGCTCAAATTTGAGCGCTGGTTTATTGGACTGGCAGTTACTCCGACAATTCAGGCTCTTAAGGAAAAAGTAGATAATATCGGACAGCTGGAGTTGAACCGGACCTTAGCCAGAATGCCGGATATGAAGGATTCGGAGAGGGAAAACCTCAGCAGGATGGTTACGGCCATTACCTCGAAAATTCTTCATGATCCATTGATGTACCTGAAAAATGAATCATGTGCGGGACGTGATAACAGCGATCTGAAAGTTACCACTGTCCGCGAATTATTTGGTCTGACAAAAGGAAGTGATGGACAGGAGTGATGAAGAGCAGTCATGCTTGATGGAAGGCGAGTTGGCTGAACTTATTGAAAATGAATGGTATATTATTAGACATTCTGGAGAAACACCTGAAATTGCATATAATTCGGCATTTTATCACCTCACTCGCGCTCAGGATGGTCCGCATGTCAAACTGAATGGGCAGCAGGTCGGATTGCTCAAAGAAGCGGCTGTTACCCGATACAAAGAGATCGTTCTACGGGATCTACAGCATGATAACAGTGCACTTCCCAGCTATCGAGGAATAGCTCGATCGATAATCAATTTTAAGCGATTTTCGACGTTTTGTTCCCGTCAACATTTAAAGACAGCCAAAGTCCGCAATCTGGCCGCCAAAGCATTCCAGGATTTTCTTGAGATAGAAATCGAACAACTTCAAAGCGGGAATCGTTCCTCCATCATCAATTGCACCTATGCAGAACTGAAAAGCTACGCGACTCTGCTGGGGGTGGAATTGGAAGGATGGGCTGATGTATTGGAAAAATTCTGTCCGCTCACGCCCTGATTATCGTCTATGGTATACTCTCCGGATCTTTCTGATAGTACGATTTTCAGGGGTACCACCTTGTCATTAAGGTTAAGTAAGCTGATGTCAATCCTGATGGCGTCGTAAAAACTCTTCATCTGCGTCGTTGCTGCAAAATTTCTATCATTACGACGTACTCTAATACGCCGAAATGATAGAAATTTTGCGCGCCTAGCATATAAAGCTTTTTACTTAGCCATCTGAAATTTTAGGTTTTTACGAGATTATCAATCCTGATAATCTCGTAAAAAGTCACTTTGTGAGTAGGGATGGACTCTGGAAAAAGTTCGATATACGAGGCGTAGTGTCTGAAACGGCAATTAGGTAGTACATATGGTACAGCTAATTGCCGTTTCAGACCTACAACGAAGTAGATCGGGCTTTTTACGAGTCCATCAATCCTGTTTTTTGATAATTTTGTTGTTCGCCTGTTGTAATTTTTGCATGGAGACGTCTTTGTCGTGGTATTTGTTTTTTTGTTCTGTTATCTCTTATGGGGATAATCGTAGTTTTCGACCGTTTTTTACAACCCCTTTTATATGACAATTATGAAGAATAAAAAGATTTTTCTAGTCTTTTGGCTGACGATATTTTGCCTGACTTTTTCTACTCTCGCATTCGGCGAATACCGCCAAGGCTGGGGATGTTGACCAGAAGAGAAACAAGCTCATCGGCTATATTCTCAGCAAGCAACTGCCCGCACTGCATTTCAGTGACAAGGTTTTCAACGATGATCTGGCTCGTGCGGCTTTTCATCTTTATATAAAACAACTTGATTACCAGAAACGGTTTCTTTTGAAAAAAGATGTGGAGCAGCTTGAAGCATTTGCACCTTATATTGACGATAATCTTGCTGATGGTCGGATTACTCTTGCCTGATACAGGCTATGATATACTCAGTGAAAAAATTGACCTTGTTCAGAAAATGGTCGGTATCATGCTGGCCGGTGACAAGGTTGGGGCTGGGCCTGTGGCTGGATTTACGTTGTATACTGTCCAGCCGGGAGATACTCTGGCCAAGATTGCCGCTCGATTTGACGATATCGAAGTAGGGGAGTTGATCGGAGATAATAATCTTGTGGACCCGAAAAGTTACATGTTGGCCGGCAACTGAAAATTAGAAAACCGGTACTCTTAAAGCAGGGAGACCTCTATGTCGGCTATTTTGATGTTCAGAAAAAAGAATCGTATGAAACTGATCCTGAAAAAATTGATTTTGCCAAGACTATCGGAGAACTAAAGGATCGATGGCGGAAGGTATTGAAAGCCCAGGTCATCTCCCAGTATCTGGATCTGGAAAAAGATCAGAAAGATAAGCTGAAAAAAGCCGATGGAAATGAACCTCCGGCAAAAATGATGTCAGAGGAAGAACTTTGGAAGGAAGCCATGGCCAAAGTCGGCAAAACGGAATAGAAATTTCTTTCAGCGTCTGCATCAGGAAACCCTGCAGGACCATTATGATCGTTTTTTCAACTGCTATTGCCAGGGCATTTGGTCCTCACACCAACTATATCCCCCCGGCAAGCAAGGAACAGTTCGATATAAATATGCGGGGCAGTCTTGAAGGGATTGGTGCACTTCTTAGGGAGGACGATGGTTTTATCAAAGTGATCAGGATTATTCCCGGAAGCGCCTCGGCCCGGCAGGGCGGTCTTAAAGCGGAAGATATTATTCTGGAGGTCGCCCAGGAGGGGGAAGAACCTGTTGATATTACCGATATGCGATTGAGGGATGCCGTCCGTCTGATCCGAGGGCCTAAAGGAGAAGCGGTAACTCTTACAGTGAAAAAGACTGATGGTGTAACGGAAACCATCAAAATTGTGCGGGATGTCGTTCAGATTGAAGAAACCTTTGTTAAGAGTACGGTCATTGAATCAAAAGGCGGACGTAAAGACAGGATATATCTTATATTCCGAGTTTTTATCGGGATTTCGAAGGAACAAAAAATGGGGCAAACGGACGAAATTCAACCGACGACACCCTCAAGGAAATCGTCAAGGCAATTGATCAAAATGTCGATGGCATTATCCTTGATCTGCGGGATGATGGAGGGGGAGCTCTTGTCGATGCTGTTGATATCGCCGGTCTCTTTATCAAATCCGGACCGGTTGTTCAGGTCATGAACAGATTTGGTGAAAAGCGCATCCTAAGCGATACCAATGAGAAATCTCCTATGATGGACCTCTGGTTGTGCTGGTCAACAAGTTTTCTGCATCGGCTTCTGAAATTGTCGCGGCTGCGCTGCAGGATTACAAACGAGCGGTAATCGTCGGAGGCTATCATACCCATGGCAAAGGAACCGTCCAGACGATTATTGATCTCAATGAAAATATCCCTCTGCTTCATCTGCATAAATATGATGACCTTGGAGCGCTGAAGGTCACCATTCAGAAATTTTATCGGGTGACATGGCAGTTCCACCCAGTATAAGGGCGTGGAGCCCGATATCGTTCTTGCCGAATCTTTTTGAACATATCAAATCAGGAGAGCGGTATCTTGATTACTCTCTTGCCTTGGGATTCTATTGAACCTGTTGAATTTACTCCCTATAAAGAGATCATTTGATCTGGAAAAGATCCGCGAAATTGAGTCTGAAACGGGCAGCTCAAGACGAAGGTCTGAAAACTATCAGTGAAGAAGCCGAAAAAGCGGCCGCAGCGAATTGAAGATACCATGATTTCCGTTCAGATCGATGATATGCGCCGGAAACGTGAGGAGTCAGAGCTGATGCGGGAAAAAGTTGGTGCCCATTATCGTAAATATCGTGAAGAGCAGGGAGCAGACCATGATTTTCAGGAGCCGGATGAATACTCAGGAAGATCCGAAAGAGAAGTGGCTGAAAGATGTCAACGAGGATCCTTATATTAGGGAAGCCGTAAATATAGTCGGAGATATTATCAGGTTTTCAAAGAAGTAGAATTTGGGTAACCATTACAGATACGAGTTATGCAGTGTTTTAACGTGTACCGGTGAACGATTACAAATCGGACGGGATCCCTCACAATACTGACATTTGAGCGAACTGTGCCCTAGAAAAATGTTCTTGAAAAAGGAAGGGAAAAGTGCTAAAAATGCCAGTTTGTGAATGGCCATTCAGTCGCTTTTCCCATAATTGTAGCTGACCATTCAGTAAGGCCTGTTGTTAACAGGAAGGTTGTAATCATATGGATCTTGCGGAAGGTTTTAGAAACCATAGGGAAAAAATAGTCAATAAGTGGGTCGAATATACTCTTTCAACCTATGCTTCATCAGGATTTTTTGTTAAAGAACACGACAAATTTGCCAACCCGGTCGGTGGGAATATTCGGCAGGCATTGGGAAAACTTTTTCTGCTTTCTCAAAGGGAGCTGATTCAAAGGAATTTATCCCTCCTCTTGAGCAGATAATCAGTATCCGCTCTGTGCAGGAATTCACCCCATCACAGGCTGTCTCACCTCTGAATGCGGTCAAACACATCACCCGCGAAGTTTTTGAAGAGGATAAGGAGCGAAAACATTTAGTTGCGGAACTGTATGATTTCGATTTTGCTGTTGATCTGGCGATGTTGGCGGCCTTTGATATATACATGCAGTATCGAGAGACGGTTGTATCAAGTCCGGATTAATGAGATTAAGTCGGGAAGTCACATATTAACAGACAGTAGGTGTCCATCAAACCTGCTGTCTGATAAAGAAAATTATAGGTTAATGGTATTTAACTGGTCTCCATGCAGAGTGACAGTGAGCTTGTTGCAATTGTATGGTCTCCAAAACAGTTTAACTGAAGCGAGGTAAGAAATGAAGTACGCCTTCTCATTCCTGGCAGTCATAGCGTTGGTGTTGATTGCCGGGCTCGGATCTCAGATACCGGGGATGCCCTATCTGTTTGGTGTCGCTCTGCCGTATCTGGCCATAATGATCTTTCTTGGTGGCTGCGTCTATCGGGTGGTGCAATGGGGGAAATCTCCTGTGCCATTTCCGATCCAGACCACCTGCGGACAGGGAAAATCATTGGATTTTATCAAGCATAACAAGCTTGAGGCTCCTAACACCACCGCAGAGGTTGTTGCAAGAATGTTTCTTGAAGTAGTAACATTCCGGTCACTGTTCAGAAACACCAAGTCGGAGATTCATGATGGACCCCAGATCACTTACGAATCTTCGAAGTGGTTGTGGATGTTTGCCCTGATTTTTCACTACTCATTTCTGGTGATCGTGATCAGGCATATGCGTCTTTTTCTCGACCCGGTACCTGCTTGGATCGGTTGGCTCGAATTTGGTGACGGACTTTTCCAGGTTGGTGCTCCTACCTGGTACATGACCGATGTCGGACTGCTGCTCGGATGTGTACTGCTCTTTTCGCAGAAGACTTATTACCCGCCATGTTCGCTTCATGTCTCTCATGAACGATTACTTTCCGCTGGTGCTTATTTTCACTATCGCCCTGACCGGTATTCTGATGCGCTATTTTATGCGCACTGATATTGACATTGTCAATATTAAGCAGCTGGCTGTCGGATTGGTTACTTTCTCTCCGACAATTGGGCGGAAATTGGCGCAATTTTCTACATTCATCTTTTCCTGGTTTGTACTTTGCTGGTATATTTTCCCGTTCAGCAAACTCATGCATTTTGCCGGGGTTTTTATGAGTCCTACCCGGAATATGAAAAATACCAGCCGGGCAAAGCGACATATCAATCCCTGGAACCCAAGAATTCTTCCCCATTCCTATGCGGGATATGAGGATGAATTCCGTGAATTTATGGTTGATGCCGGAATTCCGGTTGAAAAGGAGCTGGCTCCTAAAAAGGATGAAGAATGAAGAATTTGACCCAAAACTAGCTTAAGAGGATTAGATAACGATGTCAGTTCCAAAATTAGAACAATTATCGAAAAGCGTAGTGCAGGGACCATCCTTGGCGACAGGAGCAATACCTACCACGGATTGGATGGATATCCCGGTTGTTTTTAAGCCGGGTAATTATGCCTACCCTGCCAAATCGGAAAAAGTGGCCTATCTTAACAGCCAGTCCGGACTGCATTTCCCTAATGCCCGTGAGTGGTCTCCGGAAGATGAAGACTGGAAACTGCCGGAAGATTGGAAAGAAATAATACTGAAAGGCTTAAAAGAACGTCTTGAGAAATTTCGTTCTCTGAAAATTTTCATGGATTGCTGTGTTCGCTGTGGTGCCTGCGCGGATAAATGCCATTTCTTCCTTGGTACCGGCGATCCGAAAAATATGCCGGTAATGCGGGCCGAGCTTCTCAGATCTGTCTATCGCAATGATTTTACCCTTGCCGGCAAAATTCTTGGCAAAATGGCCGGCGCCCGGGAGATGACGGCTGGTGTTCTGAAGGAATGGTTCATGTACTCCTATCAGTGCACGGAATGCCGCAGATGTTCGGTTTTTTGCCCTTACGGTATTGATACCGCCGAAGTAACCATGATGCTACGCGAACTGCTGCATCTGGTCGGCGTTGGTATTAACTGGATTCTGGAGCCGGCGTCCAACTCCAACCGTACAGGTAACCATATGGGACTGCAGCCCCATACCTTTAAGGACAATGTTGAGTTCCTCGTGGATGATGTTGAAAATCTTACCGGGGTTAGGCCGAACATCAGCTTTAACAGAAAAGGCGCGGAAATTTTATTCATTACTCCATCTGCTGATGTTTTCGCTGAGCCTGGATTGTACACCGCCATGGGGTATCTCGCTCTCTTTGAAGAAATTGGTTTGGATTACACCTGGTCTACCTACGCTTCCGAGGGTGGTAACTTCGGTCTCTTTACCAACAATGAGACGATGAAAAAGCTCAATGCCAAGATGTACGCAGAAGCGAAAAGATTGGGCGTTAAATATATCATAGGCGGTGAGTGTGGTCATATGTGGCGTGTGGTCCATCAATATATGGATACCATGAATGGCCCCGCGGATTTTCTGGAAAAACCCGTATCACCCATCACAGGTACTGTTTTTGAGAATGCGGCATCGACAAAGATGGTTCATATCAGCGAGTTTACCGCCGATCTTATCAAGCATGGTAAACTGAAATTCGATAAGAGCCGCAACAGCCATGTCAAAGCGACCTATCATGATTCCTGCAATACCGCCAGGGCCATGGGTCTTCTTGATGAGCCCCGTTACATCCTGGATCATGTCGTTGACTGGGTTGAGATGCCGGAAAATACTATTCGCGAACAGACCTTCTGCTGTGGTTCCGGAACCGGGCTCAATACCGATGAGATCATGGAACTGAGAATGCGTTCAGGATTACCTCGTGCCAACGCCGTTAAATATGTGCGTGAGAAACATGATGTAAATATGCTGGCCTGTGTTTGCGCAATCGACAGGGCTACATTGACATCACTCATGAACTATTGGAATCCCGGGGTGGGAGTTTGTGGAGTCACCGAGCTTGTCGCCAATGCACTTGTTTTAAAAGGTGAGAATCGCGCTGAACTCGATGAAGGCCTCCGTACCATGCTTTAAAAAATCCTGAACAGAACATAGGAGTAAACCTAATGTACAACAAAGGAACAATAATACCGGGATTGATTATTTTCGTCCTGTTTGTAACTTTTCCGCTCTGGTTCAATGCGTTCTCGAAAGCAAGCGCGGTACCAAAGCCTGAATTACCACCTAATGGATCAAAAGAGTGTGTCGAACCGATCGCTCAAATACGGGCGAACCATATGGTTTTGTTAAATCAATGGCGCGATGACGTGATTCGCAACAATGATCGTGTTGCAGTTACGGTAGACGGCAAGGAGTATCGCAAAGGTTTGCAGCTGGCCTGTATGCAGTGCCACAGCAATAAAGAGAAATTCTGTGACTCCTGTCATGCATACGCCTCTGTCAAACCATATTGCTGGGATTGTCATTTGACCGCGACCGACCTTGCGAAAAAGAAGGAGACACACTAATGGATAAGCAAAGAAGGAAATTTCTTAAAATTGCGGGAGCAACGGCGCTTGCCGGCATTAGCGCTCCGGTCGTTGTCAAACTGACTTCATCTCCGGCGTTTGCCTCGTCCGGGCACGGTGAAGCAGAAGGACAGGCCGCAATTCCTGCAGAAGGACATCAGGCTGAAGGGCAAGGAGCAGAGCAGGCTCCCCAGGGAATACGCCTTGGTATGCTCATAGATATGCGCAAATTGTACGGGCGTCCCGATCTTTTGGCTAAAGCAAAAGCTGCATGTCACAAAGTGCACAATGTTCCGGATATCGGCAACACGAAAAGCGAGATCAAGTGGATCTGGCCTGCACCTTTTGAAAATGTTTTTCCGGAACACTCAAGCTATCATGAGTCAAAAATCACCAAAGAGAATGAATTTCTGGCTCTCTGTAATCACTGCGATCAACCGCCTTGCGTCCGGGTTTGTCCGACCAAAGCCACATTTAGAGGCGAGAACGGTATTGTTGTCATGGATTTTCATCGCTGCATTGGCTGCCGATTCTGCATGATGGGTTGTCCC
The DNA here is from genome assembly GCA_963728385.1 of uncultured delta proteobacterium. Taxonomy (GTDB): domain Bacteria; phylum Desulfobacterota; class Desulfobulbia; order Desulfobulbales; family Desulfocapsaceae; genus Desulforhopalus_A. The sequence goes on along the minus strand of CAVSJK010000005.1, from coordinate 1,418 downwards.
TATGGGGCACGAAGTTTTAACTGGATGGATCCCAGGCCTTATATCAAGGAATACAATCCTGATTTTCCAACCCGCATGCGCGGTGTTGTCGAGAAGTGCAATTTCTGTGGCGAGCGCTTGGCGCTAGGAGAGGAACCAGCATGTCTTGAGGCCGTCAAGGAAGTCGGAGCTATCGTTTTTGGAAACTTGAATGATCCCAATTCCGAAATTCGGCAGATTCTTGACCAGGAACATACCATCCAAAGGAAACCATCCCTTGGAACAAAACCGTCAGTCTTTTACATAGTGTGAGGGAGTCATGATTGAAAAAGTATTAAAAGGCAACTCTAACTACTGGATGTGGCTGGCTTTTCTGAGTGCATTCATCGCAGTCGGAGCGATTTGTTATCTTCGACAGTTTCTTTATGGTATGTACTTGACAGGCATGGGCCGTGACTTGTCATGGGGACTGTACATTTCCCAATTCACCTTCCTGGTCGGCGTTGCGGCTGGAGGGTTGATGCTGGTACTTCCCTATTACGTTCATAACTATAAGACCTTTGGCAGAATCACGATTCTTGGTGAATTTCTGGCAATAGCCTCTCTTGTCATGTGCCTTCTGTTTATCATGGTCGACATTGGACAACCATTACGGGCACTGAATATGATCCTCCACCCAACGCCCAATTCCATGCTTTTCTGGGATATGTGTGTTCTGGTTGGTTACCTGACCTTAAACATCATTTGCGGCTGGGTCATTCTCACTGCTGAGCGCAAACAGGTAAAACCACCGAAATGGGTTTATATTTTCGTTTATATTTCCATTCCGTTTGCGGTGTCGATTCATACCGTTACCGCTATGCTCTACTGTGGTCTGCCCGGACGTCATTTCTGGCTGAGTGCCATTACCGCTCCTCGCTTTCTCGCTTCGGCCTTTGCCGCGGGTCCTGCACTTATCGTTATTGCATGCCTGATCATGAAGCGGATTGCTCACTTTGATGCCGGTAAGGAAGCGATTAATAAGCTGACGACAATCATTATGTACGCTGCATTAATAAACGCTTTCTTTGTTTGTCTTGAGTTTTTTGTCAGCTATTACTCAAATATTCCAGGTCACAAAGATGCCCTTAACTATTTGTTTTTCGGCATTCAGCATGGTGGTCACACGTATAATAATCTGGTGCCTTTCATGTGGAGTTCGGTGTTGCTCTGCTTCGGCGGACTGGGTGTCTTCGCTTACCTGAAAATCAGTAAGGTGTACAACGAGCTCTGGGTGGGAATCGGCTGCGCCATGATCTTTATTGCACTCTGGATTGATAAAGGACTTGGATTTGTGCTCGGTGGTCTGGCTGTCAATCCGCTAGAGCAGGTTGTGGAATATTATCCAACCGCCAATGAAATCGGTATCACCTTGGGCATTTGGTCCATAGGATTTCTGC
>CAVSJK010000004.1:0-66391 GCA_963728385.1 uncultured delta proteobacterium | reverse complement strand
CCTTGTGCAAGCAGATGACGACATTAGATACAAAATGACTAAAAGTGATGTAAGAGTATATTATTAAAAGCTTTTCCATAGATCACCTTTCTTGGTTGGATATCACTCATAATAATTACAAGTCACAGATCATCACGCTTTTTGGACACAATTTTGGTCACAGATCTTTTGATGATTTTAGGTGGAATTTTCAAACTGAGAGGGGGAAAGCCGAACTGAACGCGGATCGGCTATTTTGATTCAGCCGTTAGCTTCAAGAAAGTATCACCAAGATTTTCATAGATATCTCGTCTGTGTCCGATTGCCCAAACAATAAGATGTTTATTCTCTGTATCGATTTTGTAGATGATGCGGTATCTCATAAAACGGTAAGAACGGAAACCACTCAACTCCGCTTGCAGCTCTTTCCCAAAGAAAGGATTCTCTGCAAGTTCTTTAAGAGCAGCTTTCGCTGCTTTTTTGATTTCAGGATTGAGCTTCCTGGCAGCATTGTTTGCAAATATAGTGAGTTTGACTTGATAAGTCATTAAAATGCTTCGTCAAGATCAATCAATCTCCCTGATTTTACATCCTCTGCAGAGCCTTTCAATTGTCTCATCATGTCGGGATCGGCTAAGACATCGATAGTCTCCAGGAAACCTTCGAATTTCTTCATGGATAGCAAAACAGCTTCAGGTATTCCATTTTTGGTGATGGCTATAGTGTCATTAGTATCGTGTATTTGCCTCACCATATCCAGCAATTTTGCCTTCGCTTGGGTAATAGGCACGAATGTCTCTATTGTTTGCATGACTCTCACTCCTCTTATTCTGTAATAGTTATTATAATGACCACACAAGAACAAAGCAAGAGAATAGTCACTATAATGACTATTCAAAATACTGGTATCAGTTCATGGAACTGATCTTAGAGTCAATGTTCCTGGAGGAGCGGTATCAATTTCCCTTCCAGGCTCGGCAATTTTGTTTCAATCCTTCTGTGTTGCTATGCCCGCTGGAGTACCCCTGCCAGGAAGAAGGACAGCTGTACTGCTCTAACAACTGCGATAAATATTCATGGACAAGGTCAAATCTGAGATTGCTTCTTTGCTGTTAGGTTGCGGGAATATCGGTGTTTTCTGGAATCAGTAGGAAGGGTTACCCGAAGAGAGTTCGATGTAGACAGATATTCGATGTGGCAGTATTGACGCCGCTCATTACTAACCGCGCAGTCATCACAACTAGTGCATGCCCTGCAGACATTCAATTGCATCACCATTGATACCGAAGAACTCCTCCTGACATGTTGGCTGCATCTAGTGTGCAGTTTGCTATAGTTCGCAAAATCATCGCTTGCGGCAAGATCGTAAATTAATTTCAACTGTTACATTCTATATAATTCCAAATACTGATTTCTTGATTAATCGGAATATCCTATTTGACATATATAAATATTGTTGCTAGAGAATGAGCCGTTTGGCAGATTAAAAAAACATAATTGGGGTCAGACCCCAATTATGATTCTGTTTCCAAGATTACTTTTTGTTAGCAGCATTCTTCCTAAAAAAGGATCATCTTCGCAGAAATCTTTTCCGTCTTTGGTCTACCTGTCGATATCACATATCCTTCTAATTCGTTATTGGAAGTCAACTCGAAGCTTCCATAGAACTTGATGTAGGTGATATCTACATGTCTCCCAGTTATTTTTATTTGACGACCTGTTAAGCACTTTGTGCGACTATATATGGATATGCATCCTTGAATTGGATCGCTCATATATGCTTGGAAACGTATCTGGTGATTATGTTCCTTAACGTACGACTTACTCTCTTTGCTCAAATTGGGAGATTCAAATAGATCAATGACAAAAGTATCCTTAGTCATCATGGCGTCCATAAGAATTTTCGACCTCAATATAGTAGCAGAGGCATCTTGTAGCCCTATTTTCAAAGCTAATTGCCGATAAACTGGATCGTCGGAACATGCAAGGTTTTCGTACGCGAAGGACCGTTCAATTTCCGTTTTCTTAGTATCCTGCAAAATGCTTACATATTCTTTAATATCAGAATCAGCATAGTGCATATACTCAGTGCAGGTCGCTAACGTTGTTCTCTGGTTACAGAGAACTAAGAAAAGCAGGAAACAAGGCGCAGTTATTTTTTGCTTCAACCTCATTTGTTTTGCCTCTCAATCAAAATATTAAAACTAGAATGCCCTTGTACATCACGTGCATCAGTAATAACTAGAGAACAATTTATAGATAGACTCAATGGCTTATCTATCAACATAACGTACTCACTCAGAAACTCTCCATCCTTGTTATGAAACCCACCGCCTTTCCTGCCAAGACTTGCAACGCCTTGGCCTGAATGCAAGGTTGTCAAAAATAAACCTGAGACACCACAAGCTTCAAAAACCTCCCCTTCTATGATACGCAGTTTTTGTGTAAGAGGTGTTTTGGATCCTGAAGAACTTGGCGGTGAATTTTTAGTAATTCTGTCTTTGGTTCTATCGACTTGCTTCGGCGTAGTATCGGGTTCTGCGGGTACGGATCTCTTTAACGGTACCTCTACTGTTTCTGAGCTATTTACTCCTTTTTGTTTTGAAAACTGGAAGACATCAAGTTTGTCAATTTGCTTTGTGACAAAAAATAGGAGAAGACCGCCGACGAATGTGGCGACTATTCCCGTTATGATCGCTTCTTTATTTGTCATCGAATCACAAATAATTAACTTAATTATGGATAATCGTTCTCGCCTCGATTGCCTGGATTTTGCCCTTCTATATGGAGCAAGTCGGGAAAATGCATTTTGGCAACAGGTAACACGATTTATGAAATTTGTATTACCTGCGAAAAAACCGAACTAAGTATCTATTATTAAAGTATAATACGCGCGCACATGCGCCTATATGGCCAAAAACAAATTTAGGTAGGTACCCCCCTCTCAGAATTATGTAATAATGCGAGAAATCAAATTTTACAATCAAATAATGACGAAACAACAGGACGATAATGAGAATGTACAAATGTAAGAATGATGTAGAATTTTGTAAGATCCTTACATATTTTTAATACATTTACCTAAAAACTTATGTTATTGATATTATTACAACATTACAAACTCCCTACTTCCATCTACATGATTCTTACATTTGTGAAAATTCACTAAAACCATTATATTTCAGATACATATGATATCTTTTCTGTTAATTCTTTCATTATTACATATTTCTGAGAGGGGGGGTTACCTAGATTTTTCCGGGATTTCCTTTGTTGTTAGGAATTAGGCACGATGGAGGAAAAAAGACGCTGCTGCTCGAGGCGTGGGAGCGAACGAATTTTGGCAATGAGCTGGTCGGGAAGGTCCAGAGCCGAGGGGCTGAGGGTGTGGGAGAAAACGAGCTCCATAACAAAGGTGTGGCCGCATTGCGGATTGGAGCAGGTGCAATAGAGTTTTTTTACCGAATCAGACTCCTGGGAGCTGGATTGAATGACGGCCAATTTTTCACAACGGTTGCATCTGATTCGCATAATCATACTCCTATTTCTTGATATTTGATTATACATTTTCTATTCTGTTTTTTCAAAGCTTATCGCATTGTTTTTACTAATTAATTCGTTAATTTGTAGCAGGAATTTCCTAAGTGGGGCAATCTCGTTTTTTTCGTAAACCTCTGCCGCTTTTGTCACATCGCCATAGCCTCCCCTGGCCTCTGCAGGGACGATGCTGGCAAGCGGCGGCGGAATCCGGTGGGCGGCGATAATGTCGTCCCGGGAGATGTTCTTGATTTTCTCCAGCTCATCCCTTGTTGAGAAGTCGCCGACCGGAATAATCTGCACGTCCTTTTCCCGGCCATTGGGAATATGCAGGAACATATGTAAACATTTACTTACCGAACGGCACTGGAACGGAAAAACTCCGAAAGCCTTATCGGCTCCCAGGGTTTTGGATTTTCCGGTACCCAATTAGATTTCGTATTGGGGGCGGTTGGAGTCGAAAATATTTACTAACTGTTTTTTTCTAGTCTCTTCGACCTTGCAAATTCATATCCACGGTCCGGGAGAGGTCCATTTCCTGGGCGGCGGACCTAATTGTGAAATTGCCGAGGCCAGCGGCGCGAGAAACGATTCCACCAATGATATGATATCTTTGAATGAGACAGGGACGTGATCTTGCTGGAGCCTTTTCCGAAAAGCCGACCACTGAACCTGCTTTGAACTGATAAACGTTTTATCGAACGCTTTGATATTGACGGTCAAGACTGTTCCGCGCTGCTCGAAAGTCAACCGGATTGCCTCGGCAAGCGATGCTCCGTCGAAATCAAACTGACGGGAAAGAAGCCAGATATCGTAGAAATCTTTCATTCGACTGTTCAATTGACCAAGTTTTACCATCGCTTCGAACTTCTCCGCGATTGCGCTTTCCCGACTGTAGCAAAGTAGCCTCGGTACTGGAGAATCAAGCATGGTAGGCAGTTCCGATTCTTCCGGCTCCGGATAAACAACGTCGCCAAAGCCGATATCAATCTGTATATTCACCCTCGCCGAATCCGAGCACACCGCGAAACCTGATTCGGATCCCCTCATAATCAGCATCCTCGGTAATCCGCTCAGATTGGATGGAATCATGATCGAACACAAGCCCATCCGGTTCCACATCCAGAGTCATGATGTCCCGGATCTGCTCAACGATATTGACCTCTTCATTGCTTGTTCTTCCCAGCATGTCGATATCCATAGTCGGTCGAAACTCAGGGGCATTCCATACCCTCAACATCAAGGCGCCCTTGAGAATGAACCGGCCTGAATAGGCGGACCTGGACAACCGGTATAGAAAGCGTTCCATAGCATAATACTGGAGCAGTTCATTAAACGGCCTTTTATCGTTCTTAGCGCGATTCAGAAGTCTTTGGCGGATGGATGCCGATAGATTGCTTTTGGGCCTCATATGCTCACCTCCAGATAGGGGCTCATCACCTTTTCCACCCGGCAGATTTTCGCATATTCGAGCAGCCTCCCGTAATTGTGCTTCTTGCGGCCTTTATAGAGTCTCAGAGCCTCCAGCACCACATCCATTCCGATTTTATTTCGATACTTGAAACAGTCGGCAAGTGTTTTTTCAACATTGTAGATTTTCACGGATATACAGTCGATCTCATGTTTTTCAATGCCGGACCTGTATGCCTGCTCTGAAAATCTGTGAACAACAAGCGGTGGATAATCAAGTGATGGTAGACGCGATTTCCTGGGCACTGCAATGGAAACGCTGTGCGGTATCTGCGTAGTGATCTCATGATAGGCCAGTGCAGAAACTAGGCAGACAACAGCATTCGGCACTCGCAGGCTGACTGTCACAAGATCGGGGTTGCTGAGGGGCGGAAGTTCCACCAAACGATATACCCCTCTGCTGACCTGTTCAATGACTCCCCTGTCTCGGAGCGAATAGAGCATGTAGCGGGTAATCCCATAGCTAAGGGCTTCGCTCATCCGTAGCTGTCCACCACATGATCGAAATATGTCTTCAGGTTTCTTTTTCATTTCGTATTCCAGACAAAACGACACCACTTATCAACAAATAGTTACATTATGTCTGTTGTTTGGCAGAAAATCAAGGCCGATTCCTTGCAAATTCACTACAGCAGGTATTTTCCAGCCTTTTTATCAAGACTCCCATCATAATGCTTTTCCGGTACAGTCAGCAAAAAGAAGATTTTTATACCGCTTCGGCTGCCCCACATTATCTGCGTTGCAAAGGCTCGACAGCCTGCAGTAGACGGGGGAAACAGTAAATATCCTGACCGGAATTTCCCTATTCACGGTCTGCTTCGCACTCCTCGCCCTTGCCGAGTCGGGGATGATCAACAGTAGACGGGGCGATATTCATCAAGAACTGGAAAAGAAAAACCCCGAAAGCTTTATCAGCTCTCGGGGTTTTGGTCTTTACTGGACTTCTTTAAACTGCTAATTGGTGGAGGCGGCGGGAGTCGAACCCGCGTCCGAAAATGCTCCCCTCCCGTATCTACATGCTTAGTTCCGTGCTTTGGGTTTCGTGCCGGGAACTCAGTCGGAACATAGATTTCCCGGAACTATTCTGTTAAATCTCATCCCCTGAAAGACAGACGGCTGTCAGGAGACCAGCCCGTTGAGTCGACGCCCCAAATCCAGCCTTACGGGCGAAGGCTGGTGGAACGGCAGTATGACAGGTATTAAGCTGCTACTGCGTAGTTATAATCGTCTGCGATTATATTTAAGTTCTATCGGTTTTACGAGCAAATAGAAGCTCGGCATGCAACGATGAGCTTTCACATCCCCGTCGAATCCGTTTCGCCCCCTTATTTTATCAGATTCAAGTTTTTTATTAATAATTATACTACCGGTCATGACGCATCTCCCGCTGAATCTCGCGATTACTTTGCTGTTCCTTGAGAGAGGCCCGCTTATCATATTCTCTTTTACCACGGGCAAGACCGAGTTCAATTTTTGCCTTGCCATTCTCTATAAAGTATATCTTTAACGGGATCAGAGCAAGACCTTTCTCATTCAGCTTCCCGATAAGTTTCTTAATTTCACGATGATGGAGCAGTAGTTTGCGTACCCTGAGCGGCTCGTTCGGATTCTGGGTGGCAAAGGAGTACATCGAAATATGTACGTTGTAGAGCATCACCTCGCCACGGGAATCGATCTTTACATATCCGTCGCGCAGGTTCGCCTTGCCTGCCCGGAGCGATTTTACTTCCGGCCCTGAAAGCACCATCCCCGCTTCATAGGTGGCATCGATATGGTAGTCGTGAAAGGCTTTTTTATTTTTGGCGACGATCTTTATTGCCATCTGCTGTTTTCCCGCATTTGTTCATTTTTAATTGTCAGCATCCCTCTCCACCATCAGGCGGAGGTCACCCGCAATGCTTCTTCATAGGTAGTGATGCCGCGCCGAACCTTGTCCCACGCGTCCTCGCGTAATGTAGTCATTCCTTCCCGTATTGCAACTTGTCTTATCTCCAGGGTGGACGCCTCATCGGCAACCATTTTCTTCACCTTTCCCGACATCGGAAATATTTCAAATATCCCGCACCTGCCCTTATATCCAGTGCCGCGGCAATCCCGGCAACCCTTGCCTCTTTTGAGAACAAAGTTTCCTGACTCACCCACGGGAAAACCCATTTTCAGAAGTTCCTCGCCTTTCATCTCAAATTCTTCCGTACAGCCCGGGCAAATTGTCTTCACCAATCGCTGGGCCATACAGCCTAAGAGGGTGGTGGCTATCATAAATGGTTGCAGGCCCAGGTCCCTCAGTCTGGAGATAGACGCGACTGCATCGTTGGTATGCAAGGTCGAAAAGACCAGATGACCGGTCATCGCCGCTTGAACCGCATGAGCCGCCGTTTCATGGTCACGAATCTCACCGATCATTATAATATCGGGGTCCTGCCGAAGAATGCTGCGCAGGATGGTGGAAAACGTCACATCGATGAGCGGCTGCACCGCAATTTGATTAAATTCCTCATGCACCATCTCCACGGGATCTTCGATCGTGACGATGTTTTTCTCAGGCGTTGCGATCTCTTTTAAGGTTGAGTAGAGCGTGGTCGATTTACCGCTACCGGTAGGACCTGTAACCAGAATGATGCCATGGGGCGAGGAGATAAAGGAGTTATAGACCTCCATGTCTCTCTTGGAAAACCCAAGATGGTCGACCTGCTGGAACATCAGTTGGGAGTCAAGAATACGCAAAACCATCTTTTCGCCAAAAGATACCGGGATACTCGACACCCTTATCTCCACATCCTTGCCGCTTTTCTCGCCGATTTTAATCCTGCCGTCCTGGGGGCGTCGTTTTTCCGCGATATCGAGACGGGCTAAAAATTTAATGCGGGCGATAATGGCGGCATGGACGGCTTTCGGCAGATTATAGATAGTATGCAACGAGCCATCAATACGGAAACGGATCATCGACACATTACGCTTCGGCTCGATATGGATATCACTGGCCCGCTGATCGAGGGCGTAGTGAAAGATATGATTAACAGCCGTTTTAATATGCTGATCAGACGAAGTAATTTCTTTCGAAGCAGAAATTTTTACATACCGTTCCAGGTTGCCGATATCGATGGAACTACTCCCCCCCGGAACAACACCGAACTGATCCTCCGCCGCGCTGATCGACTTCTGAAAACCAAAGAACTCACTGATTATCCGTTTAATATCGGATTTAGTGGCAATATACGGTTTTATCTTAATCTGATTGGCCTGCTCGATATCCGCCAAGGTAGCCTGACAGTCGGGATGGTAGACCGCCGTCTCCACAATGCCGTTTTCCATCTTAAAGGGGAGCAGGAGCTGCCTGATGGCAAAGTTGCGGGGAATGGTCTTGGTGGCGACATCCATGTCGAGTTCGAGCGGATCGAGTTTTTTAAAGGGTAGATCGACCTCTTTGGCTACGGCGCGCATGATAATTTCTTCATCGATTAACCGGCCGTTGCCACCAGATAGCTTGAAGTTAAAAGCCACTGTGATATCGACCATATCCGGATAATCCTTATCGACCTCGCCATCTTTACTTGCCTGACGAAGCAGTTTTAGCCGCATTTTTCCCTTTTCCAGCGTAACAAACTGACGCTGTTTAGGGGATAGCACCTTGGCCTTAACGAGAACATCCAGCAGCGCATCGCTATTCAAAAATTTCATTGACATACCTTTTCAGAAAAAACGTGGATTCAACCACCATTTTGCCTGAAGATAATAATTTTGCAAGAAGATTCAGACAATTATCCCGATATTGTTTTTTTGCACGAAAACAATCTGTCTAAAGGTACTTATCCGTGTTTTGCGGGGGTTACATCAGATCATCACAGAAGGGAGCGGAGAAGGCGGAGGTTTTCCCGGTCCTCGGCCAGGCTGTCGCTTTTGGGAGTTTCCAGGGTCATCGGCAGCCCGGCAAAACGCTTGTCGTTCAGCAGATTTCTAAAGCCGTCCAGGCCGATAGCTCCCTTGCCGATATGTTCATGGCGGTCCACCCGGCTGCCCAGCTCTTTCTTGGAATCATTAAGATGAAAAAACCGAATTTTGTCAAGACCGATGGAATTCTCAAGAGCATCGACTGTGGCCTGGTAACCTGCCATGGTCCGCAGTTCGTATCCTGCGGCAAAAATATGACAGGTATCGATACATACTCCCAACAATTCCGGGAATTTTGAATTTTCCAGGATATAAGCGAGTTCGGCGAAACTGCTGCCAAGACCGGTGCCCTGTCCCGCGGTGGTTTCCACCAGAACCTGTACTGCGACATCACCTCGCTCAATTGCCCTGTCCAGACCCCTGGTGAATCGTTCGATCCCGGCTTCGACGCCGTCACCTCCATGGGAACCTGGATGCAGGACCACATACGGCACACCTAATTGAAAGCAGCGCGCCAGCTCTAGGGCAAGATTATGCACTGATTTTTCCAGCAGCTCATCTTTCCCGCTAGCCAGGTTGACCAGATAAGAGGCATGGGAGGCGACCGGCATACTGCCGCTTTTTTCGTGGGCTATTTTAAATAACTCAATTTCTTCTGTCTTAAGCTCCGCCGGCTGCCACTGTCGTTGATTGCGGATAAAAATCTGCAGCGCTTCGCCGCCGACACTTTTTATTCGCTCAAAAGCCAGATGCAGACCGCCGGCAACCGACTCATGTGCCCCTAATAGAGGTTTAGGAGACTTGAGAGGCTTGGAGAGAGGTGGAGATGTCATGGCCTGCCTCAACTTTTATTACGCGTCGACTCTTGTGCCGCTTTTTTATCGCGAACCGATTCCTCATAGGTCTTGCCGGTAAATTTATTTATCTGCGACAGGTAGTATCTTTTCTGGGCTGGATCCGCATCGGCTGCCTGTTTTTCCGCATGTACAGCCTCCTCGACAAGTCCATTTGCCCAATAGGCTGTAGCCAAAGTATCGAGCACTCCCCCCTTCGGCTCGAGAACGGCAGCTGCCCTGGCAAGAGTCAGCGCCTTTTGTGGATCCCTGAGGCTCAGGTTCTCGCTGGTCAGCAGCAGCCAGGCCAAATTGTTCATTATTTCCGGATTGGCAGGATCAAGACTATAGGCTTTTCGGTATGCGTCGAGAGCTTTCCCCTCCATCTTTTTGGTTAGCATCAATTCCCCGATAAGACTCTGCCAAAGCGCCCGATCCGGCTCTTGTTTTGCTTTCTGGAGGAAAACCGCTTCGGCATAATTTTCCTGATAGCGCTGAGCCAGGGCTTCGGTGGGTATATGCCGGGCCAAAACCACGGACAGCAGCATAATTGCCAGATAGGCTACTAAACTGTACCGTACCTTTCTATTATGCCGTTCGATCTTTTCCGGCTCCCTCGCCGCCTGTTCGAGGCAGTCAATGCGCTCCCCTATGCCAAAGTGATGCCAGTTATGCTGATTGCGAATATTGCCGCTGAGAAGTGCTATCTTCTCAAAAGCCGAAACGAGGGCATTGCCATTGCCCATCGTCTGCAAACTGAAGAGGTCGGCCTGCCTCTCGAAGTTTCGAATGAAATAGCCGAAGATAAAACGAAAATAGAACAACATGAAAACAAGCAAAGGCACCGCGCCCACCACTACCAGCACTGTTTCCACCGAGATGCCGCTGGTAACCATCAACTTGTTTAAAAAATTTAAAGAAAGGAACATATAGATAACCGGCTCCGACAGCATGCCGACCAGCACGCTGAAACCAGCTATGAGAAACACATACAACAGCATATGATACTTCTTCACGTGCCCTATTTCGTGAGCCATGACCGCCTCGAGTTCAGCCGGTGACATGGTCTCGATAAGAGCCGGAGTAATAAGGATATAGCGCAGCCCCGGTAAAATACCCATTACGCCCGCGGTCAGCATCTGCCCTTCAAAAAGAGGCCAGAGATAAAAATCGGCGGTGAAGTTCTGTTTGGCACAGAAGGCCTCCAAATGCCTTTTCAAGTGGCCGTCGGGCAATTTTTCGCATCCCCAGAGCCTGCGTACCATCGGCGGGAAAAAGATCATGACGAAAAACAGAAAGATACCGAAAAACAGCAGATCCCCCCACTCCGAAGCCATAACCTTTTGCAGCGTCGGCAAGGGCAGCATAGCCACTACGTCGTATAGCACCGAGAGAATCACCCACGGCAGCACAATCGGCAGGTTGACTTTGATATTGGACAGAATATAGGAAACCGAGCTGTGTTTTCTGCCGAAGATCAACTCATAGTTCTTTTTCCCGGCCCACCACATAATCGCCAGGAACAGGACGAATATTCCAAGACCTGCGAAATTTACCAGTGCAGGTGTGGTGTTGCCGAAGGAAAGGAAAGAAAGATAATATTTCAAATCACAGAAATAGAGCGCCGCGCCAAAAAAAATCAAAGCAAGAACAGAGAGCCTCTTTTCCGCCTGAAAATATCCAGCCGACCTAAGGGATCGTGGTCTACTGAATAATTTACGTGCAACTTGGCTGTATCCGATCAAAAGCAGGATAAACAGAAGCAGTGCCTGCCAGCCGGGCAATAGCGGAGTCTCAGGTACGGTGTCGACACTGAAAAGAAAAATAGCGACCAGAAAGAGGAGGAGGTTTGTATATATCAAGACATTTCACCTTTTATTTTGAGAGCTTGATCTCGCTTTTACCGGCTTCGCTCTTTAGTGCTTTAGAAATTCTTTCAGGCTTTTTGGGAAAGAATTTCTAAAGTACTAATCCCAGTAAAGCATGGGCACTAAAGAGTCCCCGTGCTTTGCAGGGGTCTGAATGTCGATAGAATAGTTATTTTGTACCATTTGGCAACTTCGGCCAACTTCGTTGCCGGCAGTTTCATCTGTCTGTATCTCATTTTATTTTATGCATTTTCACGAAGTTTTGCTGCTGTCTTCATTTTTTTCATTGACTTTAACAACAAGGTCATTTTAAATAGATTGTTTTATCTCTCAAAGAGAGCTATGGGCGCATAGCTCAGTTGGTAGAGCCATCGGCTCATAACCGATCGGTCGTAGGTTCGAATCCTACTGCGCCCACCATTATTACAGCAGCTTCTGAGCAGAAACAACGTAAACGTTCACCGGCACAGCACCCCATATGCGTACGATCAGGCCGCCGTGCATAGTCCAACTATAACCCTTCGGCCTGCTTGTGCACCTCGGGAGCACTCGTGAACGTTTACAGGCCTGGAGTTATACGAGCATTTTGCTGTTCTCGGCGAACGGTTAAGAAACAACGATTCCTTGAAAAAGTTAAGACTCTACATACAAAAGGGGGAAAGCATAACACCCCTGAAAAAGACATCTCGATTCGGGCTGAAAGGCCTGAGTGGGCGAAATGAATAAAAAGGTACATCCCCGATGGGGTGTACCTTTTTTGTTTTATGAGTTGTGCAATTACAATCCATTATGACGGTAAGAATAAAAGATATTCTCGAAAGTCTTAATATCGAGGCACCTTTCAACCTGGCTGAATCGTGGGATAACATAGGTCTACTGGTCGGCAACCCGCAGCAGGAGGTGACCTCGGTTCTTGTCGGACTCGATCCGACCAACAGGCTGGTGGATGAGGCCATAGCACAAGGCGCCAACACCATTATCACCCATCACCCGGTCATTTTCAAACCACTGACGGCGATCAATACCGCCGAGCCCGCCGGCAGATTGCTGGAAAAAGTCCTCGCCAATCATATTGCCGTCATTGGCTGCCACACCAATTTTGACAGCGCCTATGAAGGCGTAAGCGATTATCTTGCTCATCAGCTTGGCCTTACAAACCTTTCTCCTCTTGTATCTTCGGCAAACGGTGATGCAGCAAATACCGGGCTGGGCCGCATCGGGGTTTACCCTTCCCCGCTGACCTCCGTTGATTTTCTGGCAAAGGTGCTTGAAACCTTGAATCTCCCCAGTGTTCAGATAGCAGGCAGGATTCCGGATAAAATCATCACCGTTGCAGTCTGTGGCGGGAGTGGCTCCGAATTGGCTCCAATTGCTTTTCAGCGTGGTGCGGATCTCTATCTTTCCGCGGAGATAAAACATAGTACTGCTATCTGGACCGTCGAAAATAACTTCTGTGTTATTGACGGCACCCATTACGCAACCGAAAAACCTGCCGTCGCCCTCCTGGTCAGGAAACTCAGAGAAGCGAGTGACAAAAACAACTGGAAAATCAAAATCCGGCAAACGAAAGAGGAACATCATCCTTTTGTTATAATGGATAAAAGTAATATATACCAACTATAGAGCAACACATTCCACAGGAGAATCATTTTGAACGAACTCTTAACCCAACTCGTTAACCTTCAGGCCATTGACCTGGAAATTGATCAGATTGACAATGCTATTAAGTCTGAGCAGAATGGCCTCGACGAGCGCCTGTCCTCCCTGGCTAAAAGAGAAGCTTTAATTAATGAATTAAAGGAAAAAATTAGTTCCTTGCAAAAGGAGAGCCGAACCCTGGAAGGCGAAATGGCGGATAAGATGGATCATGTCAGGGAACGCCAATCGAAAATGATGCAGGTTCAGACCGGTCGTGAGCAGACAGCGCTCCTCAAGGAAATCGAGGATGCCAAAAAAAGCGCCAAGGAAAACGAGGAAAAAGTAATAGTTATCATGGAATCCATTGAGAAGCTGACCGCTCAAATGGAAGAGGAAAAGAATCTGCTGAAAGGCGAAAAGCAACTCGTCATAGAAGAAACGGACAAAGTACGCGCCAACATTGAAGCGATCAACAAGGACAAAAAGAAAAAAGATGCCAAACGCAGCGAGCAGGCCGGCAAGATTAAAAAGTCCCTGTTGCGCAAATACGATACCTTGCGTCAGCATCGTAACGGTCTTGCTGTTATCAATGTAGTGGATGGCGTGTGCCAGGGATGTTTCATGGCCCTTCCGCCGCAACGATTCAACATGCTGCTCAAAGGTGACGAGATCTATGATTGCCCGACCTGTCAACGTTTGAATTACTACATTCCACCGGTGCTGGAAGAAAATTAACCGTACTTTTGTATCCGCTCACCGAGAGTGGCGAAATACCCGCATAACTCCAGGCCTGTAAACGTTTAGCAGTGTTGGTGAATGTTTAAGTACTTTTCGCTTTGACTTTTCTGGGTTTCCCACTACATTAGCGGAAGGAGCGGGTGCATGATCGCTCCGGTCTTCGTACCGGAGAGGAAAGTCCGAACTCTACAGGGCAGGGTGGTTCGTAACGCGAACGCCGGGCGACCGGGGGAAAGTGCCACAGAAAACAAACCGCTTGAATTGCTGATTCTTTCAGCCATCAGGTAAGGGTGAAACGGCGAGGTAAGAGCTCACCGCTTCCATGGCGACATGGAAGGCATGGTAAACCCCACCCAGAGCAAGACCAAATAGGGAGATGTTTGAGGGCGGCCCGTCCGAGATCTCCGGGTAGGTTGCAAGAGGTGTTGAGCAATCAACATTCCAGTGAAATGATCATGGCTCCTTCACGGAGTACAGAATTCGGCTTATAACCCGCTCCTTTTTTTTTCAAACCCATAAATCAAAATGCGCCGCCGATTGCACGCGGATCTATTACATTATCACATACCCAAACACTGCTCCCGAAAGTAAATCCCGGGTCCATCACAAGCTAACTTGCCTCCCACCTACCTTGCCGTATGACACCTTCAGCCGCAGCCATAATTCCAGCCGCCGGGTTTGGGACCAGAATGAAGCTCGATCATCCGAAGCAATTTCATCTGTTGGCCGGCATACCAATTCTCGTCCATACCGTCCGTGCGTTTATCAATAACAGCTACATTAACCGGGTAGTTGTCGTTGTTCCCCAGGACCGTATTACCGAGACTAGGATTCTGTTCGACCGCTACGGGATCGATTGCACAAACCTGACAGTGGTGATTGGGGGAAGAAGGCGCCAGGACTCGGTCCAGGCAGGGCTCAATGCACTTGATCGACGATACGGCCATTGTCCTGGTCCATGACGGCGCTAGACCTTTAGTCAGCAGGGAGATAATCGACAGATGTTATCTGGCAGCCATGCAAAACGGCGCAGGCATTGCCGCGGTGCCGGTAAAAGATACCCTAAAAAGAGGAGATGATAGCGGTAGAGTCACCGCCACCATCGACCGGACTTCTCTCTGGCAGGCACAAACTCCCCAGGCCGTCCGCAAAGAGTTGCTTGAAAAAGCCTTCCGGCACAATGGCGATGCGGATGTGACCGATGAATCATCGCTTCTTGAAAAAGCGGCAATTCCGGTTACTCTTGTTGAAGGTGCTGAAACCAATATCAAGATAACCCGTCCGGAGGATCTCTCCTTGGCCGAAAAAATAGTGCAGCTACAGCTACAGCCTAAATTACGCATCGGACACGGCTATGACGCCCACCGTTTTGCTGACAACAGAAAACTTGTGATTGGTGGCATCACCGTTCCTCACAGTCAAGGGCTGGCCGGACATTCCGATGCCGATGTGCTTACTCATGCGCTATGCGATGCCCTGCTTGGTGCCCTTGGTTTAGGCGACATTGGCCGACATTTTCCCGATTCCGATGAGAAATTTGCTGGTATTTATTCAATTAACTTGCTGGAACATGTCGTGGCCCTGGCCAAAGAACATGGCTATGCCATTGCCAACGCCGATATCACGCTGGTCTGCCAGGAGCCCCGACTTGCACCTTACCTTGAGCAGATGAAAGAGTTGCTTGGCCATACCTGTAAAATCGATTCCGGCGATCTCAACATTAAAGCTACCACCACCGAAAAAATGGGTTTTACCGGGAGAAAAGAGGGTATAAGCTGCCACGCCGTCGTTCTTCTTCAGTCATACGCTAACCCCCGCAAAGCACGGGGATAAACAACCTGTAAGGTACTAATGAGGCTCGTTCATGATATCTGCAATTAACCGGGAGCGCCTGGCCGCAATCTTTACCGAACTCTGTGAAATCAGCAGTCCTTCTAAAAAAGAGGGGACTATTTCCGCCCGTCTGAAAGAAAAATTTGCGGCCCTTGGCGCCGATTCAATTTTCGAAGACGATTCCGCTGCTCAAACAGGCTCGGAATCCGGTAACCTCATCGTCCGCTTTAACGGTAATCTGCCAAATCAGGAAGGGCTGTTTCTTTCCTGCCACATGGACACGGTCGGGCCGGCCGACGGCGTACAAGTAGTGCGGACCGGTGATATTTTTACCAGTAAAGGCGACACGGTGCTTGGAGCCGATGACAAAAGTGGCATTACAGCCATCCTGGAACTTTTTACCGTCCTGAAAGAACAAAAAATTCCGCATCCGATGATCGAAGTTGTAGTCACCACCTGCGAAGAGATCGGGCTGCTTGGTGCCAAGAGTCTTGACTATCGGAAACTACAGACCGGGTACGGCTACGCCCTTGATTCCTCGGGCATAGATCATGTTGTAGTAGGCGCACCCGCTGCCAATAAAATCGACATAAAAATAAAGGGGCTAGCTGCCCACGCCGGACTTTGCCCTGAAGCTGGAATTAACGCCCTGGCTCTGACTGCCAGAGCACTGAACAATATTCGCCTTGGCCGGCTTGACGAAGTATCGTCCTGCAACTTCGGCCTCATACAAGGCGGGGTCGCAACCAATATCGTCCCGGCGGAGGTTATCCTGAAAGGTGAAGTACGCAGCCATTCCCCCGAAAAACTGGTGCGTTATACCAAGGAGATCCGTGACACTTTCGAAAAAACTGTTGCCGATTGGCAGGACATTCCGGCCGGCGCAGACGAACGTCCTTCCGTCACCTTCGACATTGCCGATGACTATCCGGCATTGACTATCGCAGATGATACTCCGGTTATCAAAAGAGTGCGGAAAGCCGCGGAACTCACGAAAAAAAACCTGCAATACATAATCGCCGGAGGCGGAAGTGACGCCAACATCTTCTGCGGCTTCGGTTTACCTACAGCTATCATCGCCACCGGCATGGACAAAGCTCATACGATTGACGAACAGCTTGACCTAAACGATCTGGTCAGCCTGACGGAACTTCTCTACGGGTTGGTAACTACAGAAAGTTAGGCTGAAAACTTCGCCAGCCGGAATAAAAATCCAAAATATTTTCAAGAGATATAAAGTGATACATTTTGCAGATACAAAGGACCCATCCGGCTGAATGAGTTGTGTATTGTTTTTACCGATACTACCGTTCTTTCTTGTTGAATTTAGAGTATGCTTAATATAGATTTCTGTTTTTGGGTTTCCAAAAGAAAGGCACAGAGGTTTTTTCTTTGTGCCTTTCCCCGTTTTTGCATTAACTGAAACGGCCACACTTGTTTTCGTTGTTCAATATTCTTCCAAGGTGCCGAAATTTCAGACAACTAAGGATCAACTCCCGATGTTACACCAGCATAATAAAAAATCGTCAGACGGACGTCCTACCCACGAATGTGGAGTATGCGGCGTTTTTAATCATCAAGACTCGGCAAAACTGACCTATTTCGGTCTCTATGCCCTCCAGCATCGGGGACAGGAAAGCGCCGGAATTGTAACATCGGATGGAAAAAAGGTTAATATCTACAAAAATATGGGTCTTGTACCGGAAATTTTTTCGGAGGAAATCCTGCAGGGTTTGAACGGCCACATGTCTATTGGTCATGTTCGATATTCCACCACCGGGGCCTCAAACATCACCAATGCACAACCCTTGATGGTCACCCACAAGGGAGCAACCCTGGCGGTTGCCCACAACGGCAATCTTGTTAATTCCATTGCCTTACGTACCGCTCTTGAAGAGCGGGGGTCAATCTTTCAAACCACCATGGACAGCGAGGTGGTTTTGCATCTCATGGCCCGTTCCGCCCATCTCGGTCTCGAAACGGCCTTGAAAAACACCTTCACCTCCATCAAGGGTGCCTATTCCCTCCTGCTCATGACCGAGAATACCATGATCGCCGTCCGCGACCCCGATGGGTTCCGGCCGCTTTGTCTTGGTAAACTCAAAAACGGCGGCAATACGGGCAACGAGCACTGGGTTGTAGCCTCGGAAACCTGCGCTCTTGATCTTATCGAAGCAGAATATGTGCGGGATATAGAGCCGGGAGAAATCGTAATCTTCCGGGAAAGCGGCATGTCCTCCCTTTTCCCCTGGCCGAAGCAGGACAGTCATTTCTGCATCTTTGAACAAGTCTATTTCGCCAGACCCGATTCCGAGATTTTCGGCATTAATGTCTACCAGGCCAGAAAGCGAATGGGTGAGATTTTGGCGAGTGAGGCAAAAATTGATGCCGATTTCGTCATGCCGTTTCCCGATTCGGGTAACTACGCCGCTATCGGCTATTCTCAGGCATCCGGTATTCCTCTTGAAATGGGTGTCATTCGAAATCACTATGTGGGGCGGACTTTTATTCAGCCTACCCAGTCGATGCGCGACTTCAATGTTAAGGTCAAACTCAATCCGGTTCGATCGTTTTTAAAAGGAAAACGCGTAATTATCGTCGAGGATTCAATTATTCGGGGAACAACGGGAAAAAGCCGGGTCAGGGCCTTGCGGGAAGCAGGCGCCAAGGAAGTGCATATGGTGGTAAGTTGTCCTCCAACAAGATTTGCCTGTTACTACGGCATTGATTTTCCCAACGCAAACCAATTGATAGCCAATCAAAAGCAGATAAACGAAATCGCCGAATATCTCAACCTTGACTCATTGCACTATCTGAGTCTGGAGGGGCTTGTCAGGGCAACGGGAATGTCTAAGAAGAATTTTTGTCTCGCCTGTTTTGATGGAAATTATCCTATTGAGCCGGATCTTTCATTTCATAAGGATGCGTTGGGCTAGGAGATTGAAAGCGAAAAGTTGTCAAACCCGGGTCACCAGACAGTTTTTGCCGTTTTTCTTGGCATCGTACATGGCTTGATCCCCCCTTTCCTTGATCTCTATTTCGTCTTGTTCCTTGGATATCGCCTCATCTCTTTCACAAGAAACCAGACCAATGGAAAGGGTTGTGGTGCCGAAACTCTGTTCTACAAAATTGAACAGGATACGCTGGATGATCTCCGTTCCCTGCGCGGCCGTGGCCTGAGGCAACAGAACGGCAAATTCGTCTCCGCCGAGTCTGAAGCAGAGATCGACACTCTCTCTGGTGCATTCCTGAAGAATTTCCGCGAGGTGGATAAGTATTTTATCTCCTTCCTGATGACCATGCTCATCATTGTATTCCTTAAAATTATCAATGTCTATGATGCCAAGCATGAGGGGATAGTTCTGCCGATGTGCCCTTTCCACCTCGTCGGGAAAACGTTCGTCAAAGGCTCTCCTGTTCAGAATTTTTGTCAGCCCGTCCTGCAGTGACAGCCGCTCCAGCTCCCGCATCATGCTTCGTTCCCGAACAGCCCGGGCTAATTTCGCTTCAAGCTCCGCATGGTCTATCGGCTTTTTGATAAAATCAATAGCTCCTGCTTTAATTACCTCGGAATAACTGGCTTTTTCGTGATAGCCTGTTGAAATTATGACATCCGTTTCCTTGTAATTTTCGACAATATGGTCCAGCAACTGCAAACCATCCATTCCCGGCATGACGATGTCTGAAAACACAAGATCCACTGAAGTGGATTTCAAGACGGCAATTGCCTCCATCCCATCACCTGCAACCAGGCAGTGGTAACCAAAAGAACTAACCAGAACACTAAGTGTCATACGGACAAGCTCGTCGTCATCAACGATCAAAATTACAACCGAATCTTTCCTTTCCGACTCTCTGTTATTCAGTAGTTGTTTTGGTAACATTTTTTTCTGTCAGGTTGATTTTATCTGCTTTTTCCTTCAAACCGTTATCGAATTGTACTTATAAAATCTCATAAAGTCTATAATGACGCACTGTTTGTCTTGCAAAAGTATCGAACCATACAATATGTTACTAGCAACTTCTGAAACCCGGTTAAGAAAAGGTACCTCTCGAAAAACAGTGGGAATGTATATAGACCATTTGCTTTTCATACATGTGATTGAGAGTGAATCCAAATACATACTTTTATAAAGTAATCACAAAAATAGCCCGATGGACAAAAAAAAGCCAAACCATATCCCGGAATATATGCCGGACGAAAACACTCTGGCCGAGATCCTCTTTCTCGTGAAAGAGATCAGTCCCGCCTTTGACCTGGAACTCATTCGGGAGATCGATCAGGACATCGTCTCATTTTTTTCCGGATCATGCCCCGAATTTCAGAAAAACACCCTTCCGTATCACAATTTGCGGCACAGTCAGATGGTGGTATTAGCTTCGGTCCGTCTCTTTCATGGACTCCATTCCAATAGAGTCAGTATCACCATCTCTTCAGAGACACTTTTCAAAGGATTGCTTGCGGCCTATTTTCACGATACGGGGATGTTGCTTCAAAAAAGTGACTCCAACCATTCCAATTCTAAATATATGGCGAATCACGAGGCGCGATCAATTCAGTTTCTGAGCAATTATGTAGACCGGAAGGGTTTTGGAGAGGACGTCTTCAGAGACTGTGCGACCATCATAAATTATACTGATCTGGCTAGTGATCCGGCAACATTTGACTACCACACCCACGAAATCCAGATAGCCGGGCAAGTAGTAGGTTCAGCGGATATCCTCGCCCAGATGGCCGACCGATATTATCTGGAATGCCTCCCGTTGCTCTTTAATGAACAGGAGTCCGGGGGAATAAACCGACACGACTCCGCTCTTGAACTTATGGAACATACAGCGAATTTCTACCATAACGTCATTTTGAAACGACTCAGCACAACCTTTTCCAACACTTCCCAGGCAATGCAGACTCACTTTCGTGAAAGGTATAAAGTCGATCGTAATCTTTACCTCGACAATATCGACAAGAATATTGAGTATCTTAAAAAAATTATTTCACAATGTGAGACCATCGAATGCCTGGAGAAGCATTTGAAGCGGACTCCTCCGTCTACTTAGCACGCGGATCCCGGCCTGTTTCAAACATCTCAAACAGATCGTAGAAAAGTTTTGTAACCGTACTGAAATGTGTTGCCGACCCTGAACTCGCATATGCTTTGGTAAGTTCCATAGCTTTGGCGATACTCTCCCGGGAATCAGGATTGTTGGGATCCTTCATGGCCTGAACGAGTTTTTTGCCGATATTATCTTCCACTACTCATCCTCTCTTGATCTGTGTCCATCGGATAATGTGTAACCGTTCACCAGCACCCCATTTTCGTCCGATCAGGCCGCCTCACATGGCCAACTATAGCTCGGGGGCCTGCTTGAACGAACCTGGAGTACTGGAGAACGGTTACATTTACGAGTTATGCAGTCTTTCCGTGTGAACCCATGAACGTTTCACGATAATCTGATCCTTCACTTCATGAGGTAAATTGTTTCAGTAGGAGATACGCTCCGCGTGTAACTATACAGGATGAACGGTTACAGTTCCGGGTTATACGGTCTTTTAATGTGTACCGGTGAAAGGTTACGATCTTACAAGTCAGGAATTTTTCCTGTTACAAACAGTTACTACCTTACGGTTGAGATTTTCAAGAAACTTAGTCAACTTTTTTTCGGCGTTTTTAATTACATTGGTAATTTTAACGTCATCAAGAGCACCAACAACTGTCCCACAAGCCACGCATTGGATAAGACAGAACTTTTGTCCTGTTTTTGTTGTGACATGAACAGCTTCAAACTCGTGATATTCACATGTTGGGCATTTTGATCTGGCCATAGACATACCTCTTGAAGGGTTAAAACCTCATTCAGATAAACATAACGCTAAAACCCTAGCGGTTCAAGATTCTCTTTTCTCAATTTGTACTCTCCGACTGACAACAATAACCTCAGTTTTCCAAAACGGTAGCCTTACTCTTCATCTTGGTTCCATCTCCTCCGAATTCACCGCTAAACGGAGAACCCCTGAAAACACCCAATCAAATAGAAACAACCTATCAATACCACAAAACCAATAGATCTTTCCTGTTTGTAACGTATTGTTCTTCCTGGTAAATATCGAGAGATTAAATAGGTTAAATATTTCATTCTGAATTTTGGAGAACGGCAAATATATGACTACCACGAGTATTCCCGACTGGGAGTTTGACGATGAATTTGACGGGGGAGAAGAGACCTGCGGCCGAGTCATCGTCAACCTGTACCTCTATATCCGGGATCAGGAACCTGGCCGCCGTATCCTGGTCATATCCCGTGATCCCGGGGCGCCGGTGGAGTTACCGGCCTGGTGCAGAATGACCTCTAACCAATTGAGCAAAATGCAACATCCGTACTATCTCGTCACTTTAAAACCGGAACTGTTAACCCCCGCAAAGCACGGGGTACTAAAGAGGTAAATTATGTCCAACACATTCTGCGTGTCCATTACCCACTGTAAAACCGATGGCGATAAAGCAACGCTCGGCTTTGTCGTAGCCAATGCCGCACAGGGCAGCGAAAAAGAAACCATGGTTTTCCTCAGCTCCGACGGCGTGTACTGCGCTGTCCCCGAAGAAATGGCTAAAATCAAGGAAGGCGGACCTTTTGCTCCGCTGAAGGATCTGGTGGAAAAATTCATCAAGGCTGGCGGCAAGATCTATGTCTGCACGCCCTGTATGAAAAAACGCGGCATCAGTGAAGCGAGCCTGATCGAAGGTGCCACCCCTGCCGGTGGAGCCGCCCTGGTAGAATGGCTGTCCAACGGCTCGCCCTGCGTCTGTTATTAACTGGAACCATTCAGAAGGAACTGTCGTCATGACCTTCGATCTCGAAACAATCACAGCCGACCGGATGTTTGACGGCGGCGATCTGGATTGCGGCTCGGGACTTATTCTCCTGATACGGGAGAGCATGCTCAAGGTACCGGTTGATGGTATCCTGGAAATGCGCAGCCGTGAACCTTCCGTAAGTGATGACCTGCCGCCCTGGTGCCGACTATCCGGCCACGAATATCTCGGCAAGACGGCCGGTAACGGTTATATCCGTTATTTTGTCAAAAAAGGCAGCGGGACTCAGCAAGAGGAAGAGACACTGTCTAAGGATAAAAATGACGCCAAAAATTACCAATGGCGGTTGAGAGCCAGATCGACCGGACACCTGAAATCGACCATCTATGCCAGGAATTTTTCCTTTGATGTCGGACAGGCGGCAAGCTTTGAAGAAAAGGATGCCCATCCCTGTGCCATTGAATATCTGTTCGGCGCACTGGCCGGATCAATTACCACCGGTTTTGCCACGGAATGCGCAAGGGACAACCTGGAAGTGGATGATATTGAGTTGTCTCTCAGCGGTTCACTGGAAAATATTCTTGCGCACCTGGGTCTTGAAGAGGGGGACCCTGCCGTAAAAACCATAGACTTGAAATGTTTCGCCTCCACTTTTGCTGATGAAGAAAAAGTCAAGACTGCCTGGCAACGCACCGTCAGCCGTTCTCCACTGGTAGCCACTCTGAAAAAAAACGTAGAGCTGCAGTTAAAATTAGTCATCGTGTGAAAATCATGAGTGATACGACACCATTTTTAACAACCCAGGTTGGTTCCTGGCCCAGATCCAGGCAAATGCTGAAAACACTACGTGGCTACCAGAAGGGCATGGTCTCCCGCGAAAACTTCAACGCCGTTGCCGAAGATGAAATTCGCCGGACGGTTGCCCTGCAGGAAAAGGCGGGGCTCGATATAGTGGTTGACGGGGAACACCGGCGGGAAAGCTTTTACGCTTTCATAACCGACAAGGTTGCCGGAACGCAATTGATGTCGCTTGCCGACATGCTCGACTTTGTCGAGGACAAAGCCGAATTCGAAGAGATGCTGCGCACCATGGACATGCCGGCTTCGGCGGTGAAGAATCCCACCTGTATCGGTAAACTTTCCCGGAAGGAGCCATTGGCGGTAGATGACCTGCACTTTCTCAGGACCCTTACCAATAAACCGGTAAAGATCACCTTGCCCGGTCCTTATCTGCTTACCCGGTCCATGTGGGTCGGAGCACTCACCCGCAAGGCCTATCGCAATCACAAGAAAATGGCCGACGATATCGTCAGGATCCTTCGGGAGGAGCTGTTGGAACTGCGGGCCGCGGGCTGTGAATTCGTCCAGTTCGACGAACCGGTTCTCACCGAGGTAGTTATGTCGGAGAGTTGTGAGCGGCGAACATTCATGTGAGCGACGCTTGCCACCCGCCGGGATGCGGGGAAAGAGTTACAATTTGCCGCCGAACTGATTAACAGGATCATCAAGGGAGTTGATGGAATTCGTATCGGGGTCCATATCTGCCGGGGCAACTGGTCAAAAGACGAGGATGTCCTGCTTAGAGGCGATTATGCGCGCCTTCTCCCGGCCCTTGAGCAGATGAAGATAGATCAGTTTGTCCTTGAATATGCCACCCCCCGGGCTGGAGACATCGAGGTGGTTGGAAAAACACTCTCCAACCGTGAACTCGGTCTTGGGGTAGTCAACCCGCGCACCGATGAGGTGGAAGCTGTTGAGTCGATTGTGGCTAAAGCCGAAAAAGCGCTGGAATACTACCAGCCGAACCAGCTGTTTCTCAATACCGATTGTGGCTTCGGTTGTTTTGCAGGCCGCTCGGTGAACGTCGAGGAAGTAGCCTATAAGAAACTTTGTGCGATCGTCGAGGCCGCCAAAATTCTAAGAAAAAGATACTCCTGAAAAGAGTTGATAAGGCGCGAGGAGACTAAGTCAGGTATTGCAATATAAATTCTATAACGTACCAGCCTGCCGCAAGAATTGCTAAAAGCAGCATTGTTTTCCACAAACTGCTGCGCACCCGGATAAGATAGACGGTGCTTATTTGCCTTTCAAGCCCTGCAACCTCTTCCAGACTTTCTGTTATATGATCGACGGTCAGATAGTCTTTCTTGCCGTCGACCAACTCAACTTCAATAATATCTCCGAGGTTTACATCCGGCGATTCAAGGAACACTGATTCGCTTGGGACCTCGGTATTATCGGCCATATTCACAAAACGATATACAGGTTGATCTTCCTCCTCTTCAGGAGTCTGGTGATCATCCATTGCATATTTAGGGGTGGAAGAGTTTTTCATGGCTTGTAATTATGATTTCCTGTTGCTTATAACTGAATAAGCAACGTAATGTTTAAAAACGTCTCTTAATAAGTCAGGATAGCTCATTTTCATAAGAGCTGCCGCCATTTTTTCGTAATCGTTCACCAACACCAATTTTCGTCCGATCAAGCCGCTTCACATAGCCAACCATAGCTTGGAGGCCTACTTAAACAAACTGAAGCACTGGATGCGACGGCCAAGGATGGATGGTTTAGTGTCCGGGTGCCAAGGATGGCATAGGAGCGACGACACAGTTACAGATCCGAGTTATGCGGTCTTCAGTGTGGACTGGTGAACGATTATATTTTTTTCAGAATTTAAAATGATATCGGAAACTCGAGCTCCTTATTGAGACGGATAATTATTAACCCGGTCTGTCAGCAAGTCCGTCTGAGTTGTCGTTCACTCAGGTGATATACCCTGTCTGCAACCCGCTGCACCTGATCCTGATAGTGTGAAACCATCAGCAGTGTCCGTTGCTGTTTCAACTCAAGAAGAAGTTCTTCTATCTTTCCACACGCTTTTGCATCCAGTGAAGAAGTGGGTTCATCCAGCAGCAGAATTTGCGGATCGAGCATCAGGGTCCTGGCGATACATAAACGTTGCTGCTGCCCCCGGAGAGAGTCCGGGCGTCATATTTTAGGCGGTCCTTGACCTCTTCGAACAGATGTACCTTCCGAAGCATTGCTTCTACCCGTTCCGCTAGCTGCTTTTTATCCCTCAATCCTATGAGTTGCAGCGGAAATGCAATATTTTTAAAGATACTCATGGGCAGAGGGTTTGGAGTCTGAAATACCATTCCGACCCGACGCCGCAAATCGGCAACGGCCTGGTCGGGCCCATAGATATCCACAGGTTTTCCGGCAGAAAATCGAATCAATACCCGTCCCCGACAATCGCCTTCTCCGCTTTCCTCCCACAACCTGTTGAATATTGAAAGAAATGTTGATTTCCCAGTACCGGACGGACCGGTCACTGCTATAATGCCGGCCTACCGGGAGGCAAAGATCAATATTTTCCAGAATTGCCCTGTCCCGATAGTAAAAACTGAGCTTTTCCGTGATAATCCTTGGTTCTTTCTCCATTACCTTACCCCTTCTCTTGCTCGCCACAAAACAGTCTGCTCAAGAAGTATCGCGCAGACGAACAGAAAGCCACAGATCGTCAGCAGTAGAATTGCCGCCCCAAAGCCCATCTGTAATTCTGCCGGATCGGTATATTGGGAGGAGATGTAATAAATATAAAAGGGCAAGGCCTCAAACTGCTCAAAGAGAGATCTGGGCATCCCGGCGGAGACCACTACTCCGGTCAGCATGATCACAGCCGTATCTTCTGCTGCCCGGCCTATGGCAAGAATAACACCACTCAAGATATCCTGAAGTCGATTGGGCAGCAGGATATAAAAAATGTTCTGAAGAGGGGTCGCACCTATTGCCGGAGCAGTGCGCCTCAAGGCAAGGGGGACGGATTCCAGGGCCATCTGGGTACTTCGGATAAGATAGGGCAGGATTAAAAAACTTAAGCCAAGCGCTGAAATGAGCAGGCACGGCCCAATTCTTCCGGGCAGCATTCGATGCAGCACAATCGTAAGAGAAAATCCGGCAAGGCCGATAACTATTGATGGTAATCCGGCAAGAACATCAAACAGCAGAGAAAGAAGCTGTTTTGTTCTTCCGCTCGCGTATTCGGACATATAGATTCCGGCGGCAAGTCCTACCGGTACGGCAAGTCCTACAGCCAACAGTACCAGGGCAAAGGTGCCGGCCATAGCTGGATACAACCCATCGAAGACAGGCCGGCGCAGCAAAAGTGCGTCCAGTGGGGCAACGTCGCCAAAGAGCAGCTTACTGCCGATAACTCCTCCCCCTCGAAAGAGGAGATAGCCGAGAAGGACCAACACCGCCGTCAGTAAAAGAGCACAGCTTGCCCAGGAAAACCAGATGACTCCCTGTTCGAAATATTTTCTCATCTGATTCCTCTGGTCATCCCAGCCGAAAGAATGCGCAGCACTGCAACCACGACAATGGTAAAAATATAGAGCACCAACCCACAGGCAAAAATAGTCTTGAATTCCATACCGGCAAAATCAGCTGCAATAACAAGCGCAATATGGGCCGTAAGGGTCCTGCCGGAATCGGTAACCGCCTCTGGTGTTGCTACACTGTTTCCAGCCAACATTAAACTTATCAGGGTGTCACCCATGGCCCGCCCCAGCCCCATGACAATTCCGGCCAAAATGGTCGGCCAGGCCTGGGGAATCAGCAGATACAGAAGTTTTTGCACCGGCCTACCGCCAAGGGCGTCCACTGCCATACACCAGCCGGTTTCAACATTCTGCAGCCCGTTTACAAAAAACACGATCATTGTCGGTGCAATTAAAATCGCCAGGACCAGGGAGGCGGTGAGAATGTTCAAACCCGATCCACCGGTAAGTTGTTCCCGCATGAAAGGTACGAGGAGAAAAACAGCGACAAAACCATAGATAACCGTTGGAATACCTGCCATAAACCGGACCAGGGCAAGCACCATTCTTCTTAACGGCCGCCCGGCTAGGGTCGTAGCGACAAAGGCAGTTCCAAGACTGAGCGGCAAGCTGAAACAGAGCGCGAAAAAAGCAATGGAGACACTCCCCACAAGCATCGGATAAATGCCGTATACCGCTTCTCCCGGACGCCATTCCTGGGTCAGAAGGGTGAAAAACCGGCCGCTCGATATAAGCGGCCAGCCAAGATAAAGCATCATCAAAAAGACAGCGATGGTTATTAGACCGCTGCCAAAAGCTGCCAGACGAAAAATGTGAACCGGTATCCGGTGGCGAAAACTCACTGCACTGCGATAAATCCTTTATCCACGGCTAATTTCTGACCGGTGGGACTGAGAAGGAACTGAAGAAACAATTTATCAAGACCGACAGGCTCACCTTTGGTCAGACTATATAAGCCTCGGGCAACCGGATAGGTGCCGTTTTTAACTGTTTCAAGGGTTGGTACGACACCATCCAGAGCAATCGGAGTAACCGTTGCATCAATATGACCTACAGACACATAGCCAATCCCATAGGGATCACCTGCGATAGCCGTTTTCATTGCACCATTGGAGACCACGATATCGGCCTTTTTCGACACATCCGTTTTTTTGAGTGCCTTTGCCCAGAACACCGCTCGGGTACCACTGGCGGCATCACGGTCATAGAGGTTTATCTCCCGATCATTTCCGCCCAGCTCTTTCCAGTTGGCAATCCTGCCGGAAAATATATCCTGCAATTGGCTGGTGGTAAGCGAGGTAACACTGTTGTGCGGATTGACAACCACTCCGACTCCGTCAATTGCCCATTTGACCACATGCAGATCATAGGCGGCAATTTCCTGTTCCGTTGGCTTACGGCCGGCATTGCCGATATCAACAATTCCCTCTCCAACCTGTTTAATACCCACCCCGGAACCGCCACCGGCGATAGTGATCCGGATGTTCGGATTTTCAGTCATAATCATTTTTGCAGCTTCTTTCATTACCGGGATATGGGCGGTGCCGCCGGCAATTTTCAAGATACCTTGTTTGCCAATGAACATACCGGTATCACTACCAAAAGAAGGGGCGGCACAAGAGAACAGTAAAAAGCTAATGTACAGACTTTTTGTCAAAAATTTCATACGGGAGTTCCTCATTGAAGTCCATGGTTTTTATTAAATAGCAATCTCATTGAATGTGCATTCAGTAGCATATGCTCAATAGGTTTTCCAATAGATTATTCAGATCATTTCCCACAGAATTATCGACACAAACTATACGTAACCGTTCACCAGCACCCCATTTTCGTCCGATCAAGCCATCTCATAGAAGGGCGGGTTTGAAACCCGCTCCTACCAGCCCGGAGGCCTGCTTGAACGAACCTGGAGCACTGGATGAACGATTACAACTATACTACTCCTGTTCAATCTTATTTCCTGCTGTTCCATCCTGTTGTGCCAAAATTGATGGACTCGTAAAAAGCCCGATCTACTTCGTTGTAGGTCTGAAACGGCAATTAGCTGTACCATATGTACTACCTAATTGCCGTTTCAGACACTACGCCTCGTATATCGAGCTTTTTCCAGAGTCCATTCCTACGCACAAATTGACTTTTTACGAGATTATCAATATTGATTGATTACGATAAGACCTTGATTGCAATATCAGTTTGGCAGAACTATTAGTTTAGGATAGCTCTGAAACGAAAAGTGGTACTGGGAAGAAGATTAAATCATCTGAATTCTTCGGGTATAGAGGAATCGGCCCTAAAGATGAAACTTCTATAAGTATCGACTGAAGGACGAGATCTCAAAACAAAAACTTCTTGAACTCACATGAAAATACCATCGAATGGCTTACCTCCCGGAGTTGCATACAGCTGGACTCCGGAAGTTCATCTCAATCTGAATGTACGCGGTCTGAAGCCTTCTCCCACTGTAGCTATCAACGAGCGGTCAAACGAACTGCTGGCCAATGGCAGAAAGATTTTCAAAATGGGTCTTGGCCAGTCTCCATTTCCCGTGCCTCAAACAGTTGTGGATGAACTGAAACTGCATGCCCATGAAAAGGATTATCTTGCTGTCCAGGGGGTTCACCAATTACGGCAGGCAGTTTGTGATCATTATAAGCACACCCTGAATATCGATTGTGCTCCCAGCAACGTTCTTATCGGCCCGGGCTCCAAGGAATTGATGTTCATCCTCCAGCTTGTCTACTATGGCGATCTGATCATACCTACCCCTGCCTGGGTTTCATATGCAGCCCAGGCACAAATCATTGGGCGCCGCATTCATTTTCTTGCAACAAAAGCCCACAACGGCTGGAGATTGACTGGAGATCAACTTGAAAGATTGTGCAGTAAAGATCCGAGCCGTCCCCGAATCCTTATTTTAAATTATCCTTCCAATCCTACCGGCATGACCTATACCTCGGATCAGCTTAGGGAACTCGCCGCAATCGCAAAGAAATACAGGATAATTATTTTGTCTGATGAAATTTACGGCAAATTGCATCATGAAGGAAACCATGAGTCGATTATGCAGTATTATCCGGAAGGTACTATTTTCAGCAGCGGCCTTTCCAAATGGTGCGGTGCCGGTGGTTGGCGCCTGGGCCTGTTCATTTTTCCCGAACCCCTTAAATGGCTATTGGAAGCAATGACCGCGGTGGCCAGTGAAACCTTTACCTCCACCAGTGCGCCGATTCAATATGCTGCGATAAAAGCTTTCCAGGAAAGTGATGAAATTGAGCAATATCTGATCAATAGCAGAAATATTCTGGCCGGCATGGGAAGACACCTTGCTTCCATATTGCAGTCAGCAAAGGTTGACCTCTTAATCCCTGAAGGTGGATTTTACCTCTTCCCTGATTTCGAGTCTTACAGGGCAAAGCTACAGGAAAGAGGCATCAACAACAGCTTTGAATTTTGTGAGCAATTATTAGAAGATACCGGAGTTGCGATATTGCCTGGAGTCGTTTTCGGACGCCCCCTCCAAGAGCTGACCGCCCGTCTGGCTTATGTTAATTTCAACGGATTGGAGGTTCTCGATCAGGCAGCCAAATTAAAGATTAATGCACCCGTTAATGAACAATTTCTGCAACATCACTGTAAAGAGCCGTTGACAGCCATGGAACGTGTATGTGACTGGCTTGATGCTCTCTGATACTGCCTGCGATTAACTTCGGTTAAACATGTATGGTTACCGCGTGGCATTACCCTCCCGCTACATAACCCAATGCATAATACTGATTTCTGCATATAGTATAAAAATTCAGTAGTGTCGCTCGTCTCCAACCATTTGGTAGTTGTAACTATCATGGAAAACGATAATGAATGATACAAAGCCCATCTCAATTCTCAAGCAGATCGAATCATATCCGCCTCTGCCGACCACCGTCACTAATGTGATGGAAGTTACTAACAACCCGGAAAGTTCAGCAAATGATTTACTTAAAGCAATTCTTCCGGATCAAACCATGTGTGCGACCATATTAAAAATTGCTAATTCCGTGTTGTACGGACGTCCCAAGCAGGTTGATTCTGTGGAAACCGCAATTACGGTGCTTGGTTTTGATGAGATCCGGAATATCGTTCTTGCAAAAGCGGCGGTGACAGCTTTTAAAGCGATTCCCGAGCCCCATGCAAGAGAGATCAACGCCTTTTGGAATCACGCATTTACCTGCGGCCTGGCGGCTAGAATCATCGGCGAACATCTCAACCAGCCTTCCGGCCGGTTTTTTATAGCCGGTTTACTGCATGATATCGGCAAACTTGCAATGCTTATGGCCTTTGGTGAACAATACGATACAGCAAAGTGGCTTACAGGATTCAGTACCCCTGCAAAGCTTCATGAAGAGCAGAAAGCCTTTGCAATCACTCACGATAAAGTAGCAGGCCAACTTCTTCGCTGCTGGCAATTTCCGGACAACCTCATCGCAGCTGTGCACTATCATCACTCTCCCCATGAGGCTGCTGAGTTCCGCAGCTATCCGCTGATTGTGCAAATCGCTGATTTTTTATCTTTTATGTATATCCAGCCGGAATCTCCAGATGAAATAGCCCTGAAGGCTGCACTTCATATCCAACTTCCCGATTTCGAGGATGAGTGGCTTAGCCAAAATTTACCATGGGAAGAAATTACCTTGGAATCGTGGTTTGCCTGGCTCAAAGTAGATGCTGGGCACGGTAGCGGAATTCTTGATATTCTGGCTGCATAAAAAAACACTTTTGAACATCCCCCACAAGGGATATTCCTAAATCCCCATGCTTTGCGGGGATAAGTACCTTCACGAAATTCATTCACAAAAAATAGAAATGAATTTTTAAGGTACCAAACGTCTGGTAAAAACGCCTATGAAATGAGATAACATCATAATAGGCTCTACACACAGGAGAAATGAAAATGGACGAAAAACTCAAAAAACATGGTGCGATCAGCTGGTTTGAACTGATGACCTCCGATGTCGAGGGTGCGAAGAAGTTTTATGAAAAACTCTTTTGCTGGGAGTATGAGTCGTTTGCCGGTACCACCGACGCAGAGTACAACCTCGTTAAAGTCAACGGTGAAGCAGTGGCTGGAATCATGAAGAAACCACCCGAGTGTACCGCACGATCTCCAATCTGGGGAGGCTATATCACTGTCGATGATGTCGATGCTACTGCGGCAAAAATCGAAGGATTGGGCGGGAAAATCATAGTTCCGCCTACGGACGTTCCAACTATTGGTCGTTTTTGCGTTTTTGCCGATCCTCAAGGTGCTGTATTGTCCGTGATAACCTACTTCCCGCAGCACTAAGGCTACGTATTAAAAAAAACGATGGGAAAGATCAAGGGTAAATCGACAGTCACTGCGAACATCAAAAAGCAAAGGCTGTACATCACTCTTCAGGGAATAATTCCCAAGAAGGAAGCGGAAAGACTTTATACCGATATACGTTTCTGTGTCTCTGATCTTGAGCCTGGATTTGCCATTATTACCGACCTTACCCAATGCAGAATCGGCCATCTGGAAGCCATTGGCACCTTCAGAAAAGTGGTGCAATTTCTCCAGGAAAAACAAGTAGGTCGAACTATCCGCATTGTCGGCCAGGCCAAGGTCATCTATCTCCAAATGCTCAATCTCTCTGACAAGACTCAGGGATATGAGCCTATATATGTCTCAAGCCTCGAGGAAGCGGAAGAGGTACTGGATAAATTCAGCCAAAAAGAGTCTGTCGGCTGAAGGAACCGGCTTTTCTAAAAATCACACGAAATGTGCTTAAAACGGTGGATCTGCCGATTTATGCCGCCTTGTTTTTTCTCCAGCTTTTTTCCTCACCATGCATCAATCTGTTGATATTTTCATGATGCTTGAGCCAGATCAGGAGGGCTATGCCGGCAGCCGTCCAAATGGTTGTCTTCGAAGCGCCAAGGAAATACAACCAGAGGGGGATACATCCGGAAGCGAGAAGGGAACCGGCAGAGACAAAGCCGGTGAGAGCGACAGTCGCCACGAAAACAAGCAGACTGATAACTATTGCCGGAAAAGAAAGGTACAATAATACCCCCATTCCTGTCGCGACTCCTTTTCCTCCCCGAAACCCCAGATAGATTGGAAACATATGCCCTAATACGGCCATCATCCCGGTAAGTGCTACTATCATCTCTTTGTTTTCCGGCTGTCCCGATAGAATGAGCGTCGCAAGATACATAGGCAACAGACCTTTAAGGCAATCACAAATCAGGGTAATAAATCCAAGCTTTTTGCCGAGGACCCTGTTGACGTTTGTGGCGCCAATATTTTTGCTTCCCTGGGTACGAACGTCAACACCGACCATTTTACTGATGATCAGTCCAAAAGGGATTGCTCCCACCAGATAACCGATTACTGGAAAAATAATGTACATGATATATAACCTGAAAAGTAAACCGGCACGAACGCCGTCTCCCGTACGAACCTGAGCATCCTTCTCCTGATATCCTATAATACAGGTACCGGATACCGATCGATATCCACCTATACCCGTAGGAGGTGATTCTGTCAACGATGACACCGTGGCATTAGTCGATCTCGTTTTATCATGCCTGTAAGTGCATTAACATTTACATAATTATGCTTATCTTTCTAACCGTGGCAGAAATAAAGCTGCTATGGTACATTGCCCCGGAGTCTGTAAAAGAAACAAAAGACTGAACAAGTTTTTAAGAGATATACAATAAATGAGCATTCAAAAAATCGTACAATATCCCGATCCGGTTCTTCGGAATCAAACGGAAAAGATAACCATTTTTGACAAGGATCTTGCCACACTGGCCCAGGACATGGCGGATACCATGTTCGACGCGCCGGGTGTCGGTCTTGCGGCACCACAAATTGGTAAATCCATCAAACTGATTGTGATCGATACAACTGTAAATAAAGAAGGTGAAAAGCAGTACATGGCAATGGTTAATCCGGAAATTATCGCCCATGAAGGCACCCAGGTTGACGAGGAAGGCTGCTTGAGTATTCCGGAACTCACTTCCAACGTGGCAAGGTTCCAAAGTATTACCGTATCTTATCGGAATCTGCAGGGCGAGGCCCACGAAATCTCGGCCGAGAACCGATTAGCCGTGATTCTGCAGCATGAAATCGACCACTTAAATGGTATCCTTTTCCTTGACCACCTCAGCCATTTGAAAAGGACGCTCTATAAAAAGAAAGTCAAGAAGTGGCTGGAAAAATAGTAACCGTTCGCCGGGACTAGCAAAATGCTTGCATAACATAGGCCAGTAAACGTTTAGCAGGGCCCCACAGAGGCGCATAAGCAGGCGGACGGGCTATAGCCTATGCTCGGCTGACTGATCGTGCGCATATGGGTGGCTGATGAACGTTTCACGAAAAATAAGAGGAGCGCAAATGTCGACACAACCGCTACGCATTATTTTCATGGGAACTCCTGATTTTGCTGCTGCGACGCTCAAGGCACTCATCGATGGTCCCGATGAGGTTGTAGCGGTTGTTACCCAGCCGGACCGGGCTAAAGGCCGGGAAAAAAACTCACCCCTCCTCCGGTTAAGGTTCTTGCCGAGGAAGCCGATATCCCGGTACTCCAACCAACCAAAATCAAGACGGAAGAATTCCGCAATGGATTGCTCACATATCAGCCTGATCTGATCGTCGTAGCCGCTTACGGCAGAATTCTGCCTAAGTCACTCCTGGAGCTTTCCCCCTTAGGTTGTATAAATGTTCATGGTTCGCTTCTTCCCCGATATCGTGGAGCAGCACCGATCCAGTGGTCGGTGATCAACTGCGAAAAGGAAACGGGAATTACCATTATCCAGATGGATGAAGGCATGGATACAGGGGACATACTGCTCAAGGCGACAATAAAGACGGAACCGGATGAAACCGCCGGCAGCCTGTTTGACAGGCTCGCCGTCCTTGGCAGTGAGACATTGTTGAAGGCGATCAAGGGATTGCGTGAAGGCACCATTATCCCTGTTCCGCAGGACCATGATCGGGCAACCTTGGCACCAATGCTGAAAAAAGATGATGGCTTGATCGATTGGCATAAGGACGCCAAAGAGATCGAATGCCTTATCCGGGGTCTTGATCCCTGGCCCACGGCCTTTTGCTTTGTCAACTCCAAACGCTTACGCCTGTTCAAACCCGAAGTGCTCCACAAAGAAAGCGACGCCCAGCCCGGAACGGTACTGCAAGCCGACAAACGAGGCCTTTTTGTAGCCTGCGGCAACAACAGTCTCCTGATCAGGGAAATTCAGCCTGAAGGGAAAAAACGTATGACGATGGAGTCATTTCTCTGTGGACATCCGATTACCGCGGGCACTCTTCTCAGCCATAATTAACACTCTAAAAATTCACGTGACCACACCGACCACCTCCAGAATTGCCTACCTCGATTGTTTTTCCGGAGTCAGCGGAGATATGCTGCTCGGCGCCCTCCTGCATGCCGGGCTTGACCGCCGGCTTCTGCTGGAGGAACTTGGAAAACTCCACCTTGACGGACTTGAATTCCTGGTTGAGGAAAAAAGTGTCAATGCCATCAGTGGGATCAAAGTAACCATCAGCAGCGACCGCAGACAGGATCTCCGCACCCTGCCCGCCATCCTGCAACTCCTGGAAAAAAGCGAACTCGATCAATCGATAAGAAATCGTGCGGGTGAGGTTTTCCGTGCTTTGGCCGGAGCAGAGGCGAAGGTTCACGCCATCCCCATGGACAAAGTTCATTTTCACGAAGTAGGCGCATTGGATACCATTGTTGATGTCGTCGGCACGATAATCGGCCTGCACCACCTTGGCATTACCCGGCTATTCAGCTCTTTTCTGCCGACCAGCCATGGTTTTGTTGAATGTGCCCACGGATTGTTACCGCTGCCTGCGCCCGCGGTATGCGAGCTGCTGCTGGGAATTCCCACCTATGGAGTCGAGCTGGAACAGGAGCTGATCACTCCGACCGGAGCAGCCCTGGTTGCAACACTTGCCGAGGGTTTCGGCCCGCTGCCGCCGATGGCCATTACCTCAACCGGCTATGGTGCCGGTAGCCGCACCTTGACCAATGGCCAGCCCAACTTGTTGCGAATCATCATCGGGGAGGCGATAGATCTCCGTGAAGAACAGAGTGTGGAGGTCATCGAAACGAACCTTGACGACTGGAGCCCGGAAGGTTTTCCCTACCTTTGCGAACTACTTTTCGGACAAGGGGCGTTGGACGTAACCCTTGCCCCGATTCAGATGAAAAAAGGCCGGCCGGGTTTTACCTTGCAGGTTATCAGCCCACCCGCTTTCGCTCACTTATTAAAAGATATCATACTTTCGGAAACGACCGCCATCGGCCTGCGTTTCAGAATGGAGTCGCGCAGGACATTGCAACGGGAAAAGATCGCAGTTTCGACGAAATGGGGCGAAATTGCGGCCAAGAGGGTCTGCACGCCGACAGGCCCGGTCACCTATCCGGAATATGAAGAGTGCCGAAAAATTGCCGAAAAATTTAAAGTGCCGTTGCAGGCCGTTTACAACGAGGTAAGAAACAACGGAACAAGTTCACCATGAATCGGCTCATTATGGCACTAGCCACCGGTTTGTATGTCGGCAAACTCGGCAAGGCACCGGGCACCTGGGGATCACTTTCCGCCATTTTGCCCTGGCTGCTGATTAAGGATCTGTCTTTACCCGCCTACCTGCTGCTGCTGGTCGCGCTGTTCATTGTCGGTTTTTTCGTTTCCGGCTCAGCCGAGAAAATTCTCGACAGTCCGGACGCCGGTTGCATCGTTATAGATGAAATCCTCGGGATGCTTGTCACTCTCGCCATCGTCCCGCCGCATCCGGCAGCATGGCTGCTTGGCTTTTTGCTGTTCCGTATTTTTGATATCTGGAAACCTTTCCCTGTCTCCTGGTTCGACCAGCGAATTCATGGCGGTATCGGCATTATGATGGACGATGTGATCGCCGGCCTGTATGCCTTTCTTTCCCTGCAACTCCTCTGGCGAGGAATCGTCTTCCCGTTTTTTTTGCAGTAGCTCTTCGTTTCGTCCCTGGTGTCTGTCCAGGGACGAGCAATTTTGTTCTAAATCGAGACGCTCGATAAATTTAACTACTGCCAGTCAAGAAGACGTCTCTCTCCTTCCAGTGCACGAATACCAGTCACGTCCTGGCTCACTTCCAGACAGCCCCGGTATTGGTTTTTCCGGTCGTACAGGGCAAAATAGCGAATATGGAGGAATTTGCCGCCCATGGTGATCCAGAATTCTGCCGTGCGTTTATCGCCTGCGCGAAAGGAGTCGAGAATCTTGTTGACGTTGTCCACCGAATCCGGCGGATGACAGTTCTGCACCGAACGGCCGATTACGGCGGGACTGCGCGGAAATATTCGATCGGGACAGTCTGAGTAGTAAATAACCCTATCGTTCTCGTCGACAACGGAGAGATCGACCGGAAGATTGGTGAGCATCAGGTTAATCATCTCAAGGTTCATTCTGCCGGTTTCCATTTCAAGCAATCCTTCCATTACAGATGCACTCGCCGTCTCAGACTCCCAGTCAACCGGCATTTCCGGCGGCGACTCAATCCAGGCATAGCCTATAGCTTCCTCACCCTGCCTAACCATTCGCCAGTCTTCATCATTTAGTACATCAATGGACATCGCGAACAGGATATGTTCTTCCTTATAAATCATCAAACCGATCTGCTGCATCGCTTCTTTTGCGGTTGCAAACATCTCCAGGAAGTTCCGGTCAGCAAGCTGCTTCTTTGCATCCTTAATCATCCGGCGGATGTCGTCATGAATGGACCACATCACCTTAGCGGGTGCCGTCACCCCATGTTTTTCCAGCAATGGAAAGAGCTGATTTTCTTTTCTGGTATAATGGATGTTCACTTTCTCCAGCTCGGTTATCAACCGGTGAAAATGATCACTTTCCGTCTCAAATCGTTCAGGCCGCGGCGGTTCTCCACATTGCCTCATTAAAGCAAGGGTATGAGCGATAATATTCTCGGCCTCCCGATTTTCCAGCATAAAGGTGTGCACCGGATGGCCAGGCGGCATATCGGGAACCGGCGTGGCTCCCAGGGAATCCTCAAAAACAGCGACATGGAGATCACAGAGACGGCGCACCTCTCTTTCAGGCATACCTTCATCGATCAGACTTTGCTCCAGATCAGCGATTTCCGTGGCAGTGACGCCATGGGACAGAGCGGCGAACTGCTCCTTGAGCTGGTCGAGTTCCTCACCCCTGTGCAATCCCTGGATAATCTCTTTCAACCGGTTCTGTTTGATGGGATCGATATATTTTTTCCCGGCAAACACCGAAAATCCCGCCCTGCCCTGACGCTCAATCTCCCCACGGAGATCCTCAATCAGTTCCGACACATTCTCGCCACCGATGCCTGCGACCTGTTTGAGGGAGGCGACCCGGCCGATGGTCTGGCGCATCAGTGGATTTTTTAGGTTTTGATAACGGGAATTCCGGCCCACCAGAAAGTTTTCCAGAAAAGGATAGGCCGACAACAGATCATATATTTTAGTTTCTTTCGAAATATTCATGACTTTTCTCTCAAGTAGTAAATGCGGTTGTAATGAAAAACCTGGAGATCTTATGGCAACATCCATGCGGTAAAACTATTTCTCATGAAGATGATAGAGATGATAATCATTATTGGCATGATGTGAACATTTAGCTAAGAAGAGGGGGAATGGCTGTGGCTTACGAGAAGAGCAGGCTGAAATGAGCGGAATACTTCGGGAAAGAAAGTGAATCAGAGAGAAACTGTTTTGGGAGCAATAGTCACTTTTGTGGGAATCAGGGGATTGTGCTTACCAATACCTCGCGCACTATTTCCGCAATTTCCCGTCGTATCAAGGGCTTCATGATGTATTTTCTGGCTCCGAGAGCCAGGGCTTTTTCTTCATTAATCAGTTCACTGAATCCTGTGCAGAGTATTATCGGCATATCAGGCCGCCGCCCTGCAATATGGCGGATCAACTCAGCACCATTCATCTTCGGCATGGTCATATCGGTTATCACCAGATCAAATTCATCCGCCCTCTGATCTATCTCCGATAAAGCGGCAAATGGACTGTTGCATGCCGTTACCGAGTAACCGAGATTTTCCAGGATTGCCTTTTCCAGGGTCAGGACAACCTCCTCATCATCCACCAGAAGAATGCGTTCTTCACCCTTGGGGACCTCCTTTTTCAGAGCGTCCAGATGTTCGATCGCACTCTCAATAATCTGCGGAAGATAGACCTGAAATATTGTTCCCTTGCCGGGCTCACTGTAGGCACTGATATGCCCCTTGTGATCCTTGACAATTCCATGGACCATCGCAAGCCCCATCCCTGTACCACCGGTTTTTCCCTTGGTGGTAAAATAGGGATCAAATATTCTGTCCATTGTTACACGATTCATGCCTATTCCAGTATCACTCATCTTGAGGAGGAGGTATGGGCCCGGCACCAGATGAAGACTTCCCATCTTGTTGTCATCCTTACTTATCTCAATTCTAGTAAGCTCGACCGCCAGGACTCCGCCTGTTTCACGCATGGCATGATAAGCGTTGGTGCCGATATTCATGACAATTCGGTGGATCTGGGTCGAATCACCGGATATATAGTCTTCTTTCGTGATAATTTTTTCTCTGATTTCAATGGAGGACGGGATGGATGACCGTAAAAGCTTCAAGGCCTCCCGTACGACCTGACCGAGCTGTATAGGTACTCGTTGGTGATTTTGCTGGCGGCTGAAAGTAAGAATCTGTTTGACAAGATCACGAGCCCTGCGTCCTGCAACAGCTAATTGATCAAGATTGGTTTGAACAGCACAAAACTTTTTGCTGCAGGTATGCTCGATATTCGCTTTAGCAAGATCGGTATAGCCGATTATGGCTGTAAGAATATTATTAAAATCGTGGGCAATTCCTCCGGCAAGGGTGCCGATGGCCTCCATCTTCATTGACTGCTGGAGCTGTTTTTCCAGCTTCGTCCTCATTTTTTCAGCTTCTTTCCGAACTGCTATTTCTTCCTGTAG
Source organism: uncultured delta proteobacterium (assembly GCA_963728385.1). Lineage (GTDB taxonomy): Bacteria > Desulfobacterota > Desulfobulbia > Desulfobulbales > Desulfocapsaceae > Desulforhopalus_A. The sequence goes on along the minus strand of CAVSJK010000004.1, from coordinate 26,426 downwards.
CTCGTTGTTTTTTTGCTCAAGTTCTTCTATCCTCTGCTGCAATTCAGGATAATAACTCTTGCGGATTGATCGCTCGCCCAGCCCGATAATCTTATTTCGAAGTTGGTTCCGGACATTATTTTCAGAGGGCTTCTTCATAGATTACCTCAATATCCCTGAGGGTCGGCACTCGAGGATTGGTCACCATGCAAGGATCTTTCATGGCTTTCCGGGCAAGCTCCGGGATATCGGTTTTTCGTGCTCCCCGCATCCGAAGACTTACCTCGATCCCGATATTTTTTTTAAGAATACGAATACAATTCAATATTTCTTTTAGAACCTCCTGATCGCTGAGAGTGTTGTGCTGAATGTTCATTGCCTCAGCCACTTTTCGATACCTATTGGAAGCTTTCGGAAAATTATAGGCAACGACATGGTCAAGCAAAACAGCATTACATTCACCATGGGGTAAATCGAGCAGACCGCCAAGGCTGTGGGCCATTGCATGGACGGCTCCAAGACTAGCATTGGAGAAGGCGAGTCCCGCTTCAAGACTGGCAAGGGTAACGCGGCCACGCAGCTCAATATCATCCGGTTTCTGCAGGACTGAGACAAGATTATCAGATATCAAGCGTATGGCATTGAGAGCATGGAGGTCCAGGATAGGGGAATTCGCCGTTGAGACGTATGCCTCAAAAGCATGAACAAATGCATCCATCGCGGTGCATGCTGTCAGATACGAATCCATGGAGACGGTTGTCTCGGGATCGATTAATGCCACATCCGGCACCATGGTTTTGCTTATGATGGCAATCTTGACCTTTTCCATCTCATTGGAGATGATGGCAAATTGAGAAACATCAGCAGAAGTTCCGGCGGTGGTTGGAATGCAGATAAGGGGAGGTCCGGGGACATCGACGTTGTCTATGCCCTCGAAATCAAGAACATTTCGACTGTTCGTACAAACAATACCTATCGCTTTGGCACAGTCCATCGGGCTTCCTCCGCCGACGGCGACAATAACATCACATTCATCACTGCTGTATTGCGCAGCCCCGGCCATAACTTCCCCGGATCGAGGATTGGGACTAACGGAAGAAAAGAGGGAGTAGCCAATCTCTTCCTGTTGCAGGATATCGCAAATCCTGGGTGTTATGCCACTCTTGATAACACCGGAATCAGTCACGATAAATACCTTTTTTGCACCAAAATTTCTGGCATACCGGCCGACGAGAGTAATCGCCCCACTACCGAAAATAAACTCAGGAGCAACGAATTTTCTCAGTTCCAGCATAAATTTTCCTTGGAGAAATTAAAGGTAATCGTTTACCGGTCCACACTGAAAGACTGCATAACTCGGATCTGTAATCGTTCAGGAATGCCGATGATACTACTTTGTCAGTTACTTAATTATCTGGTTTCTACCTGTAAAAGTCAATTTTATTAAGATTTGATTAGATTGATGTCTATTCTCTCTCCAGGAAATATCCTTTACTACATATCAATCGTTAGAAATTTCAGGAATGAACTGTGGAAGTCCCGGTGGAATAGCCGAAGGGCTATGCAGCTGATGGGTAGGATGGCAATATTAGGGTATAATTCCGCCCGGATACCTTCCGGGCGGAATTATGTATACGCGGATTACAAGTTATTGGTCCTGGCCAGGATTACTACTGACGCTTTATAGCTGACGATAATCAAGGCAGCCCAACTTATCAACATTACTGCAGTCATGATGTGTCCTCTCTATTTTTTGGCTTTACACCTCACAAGGTGTGCTCCCTTAAACCCTCATGCTAATACGCTTTCTTATCACTGATATCAAGCGCACCGATTTTTTTCGAATCCATCTGCCTCCACACATAGGCGATATAGGCCAGTACAAAAGGGATACACAGAGCCACATAGGTCATGGCCGTCAGAGTATAATGACTTGATGATGCGTTATAAATCGTCAGGCTCGACTGCAGGTCGGCCTTGGAAGGATAAAACGAGGTATGGTTAAAACCCGCCGTGAAAAATACCGCAAGACCTACCAGTACGGTACCCAGTCCGGCAAACCAGATCCCGGTTGTTGCCTTGAAGACTGTGGTAACCACGGAGAATCACCAGCACCAGACCAACCACAAGAAAACCCAGGACCAGCGGCATTGCCAGCAGATTCTTGAGATATTTATTGGCCACCATGGTGACAACACCGTTGCAGCATCGGCGCCAAAACCATGGATCAGCAGCAGAGCACCACCACATAGAGGAAAAAGGGCAGGGCACAGAGGAAATTAATCAGACAGTCTTCGGACTCGTGCCTCGACTCAGGCACCTGACTGAAATTGATGTTATTCAACAGATACATGGCACCCAAGCACCCTGGCGTTAAAGACCAGAAATAGCCCGAGGGACAGATTGAAAAGCGAGAAAGCCGCTTCCACTCCTCGTAAGGGATTGGTCCAGCTTACCTGATTATAGTCATTCAGGGTAAAATTGGAGCCGGTAAAAAATGTTCCGACCGCAGCGCCGATCAACAGTATGCCGACCGAGCCGTTAATCAAGAGAAACAACTCATAGATCTTGGCACCCAGCAGATTGTTTGGCTTTATCCGAAATTCAAAGCTTACCGCCTGAACGATGAAGGTAAAGAGAATCAACATCCACACCCAGTAGGCCCCGCCGAAGCTGGTGGCATAAAACTTTGGGAAAGCCGCAAACAGAGCGCCGCCAAAGAGCACCAGGGTGGTAAAGGTAAATTCCCATTTGCGGCCCAAGGAATTCATCACCAGGGATTTTTCCCCGTCACTTTTCGCCACCTGCCAGAGCAGGGTATGCCCGCCCTGGACAAAGATCAGAAAGAGAAAGAAGGCACCGACGACTGAGCAGAGGATCCACCAGATCTGCTGCAGGATCACAATAGTCTAATTTTCCAATCATGTATACGCCCTCCGGTCCTATTTTAATCTGCTTGAGCATAATTTTAATCTCAGCAATCAGCAACACGGCGAATAACACAAAAAAGATAAGAAAGGACGCCTGGACATGACCTGACGACAATTTTGGTTGTGGCCATTTTTACCGGCAATAAATCCTGAATAGCCCAGGGCTGACGGCCGACCTCGGCCACTATCCAGCCCATTCTGCTGAGCTGATCATTGCCAGGAAAAAGAAGAAACACCAAGGATCAACAGCCATCTTTTTCTCTTCCAGAGTGTCCTTGTAGGAGTAATACACAGAAAGCAAGGAAGCAGGAGAAAGAATGTTCCCAGATATACCATTCCATGAAAGGAATAATAAGTCGTGGCAACCGGAGGCACCGTTTCTTCGGGAGTATCGAGATAGCCAAAGCCAAGATATTCCTGATTCGCTTTGAATCTGCTCCAGGGCAGCATTCTTTGCCGCATCATCTCCTGCCTTTCCGGCCTGTTTGCATGGCCGCGAGATCGGCGATGGCTGCTTGCCCCTTTCCATCTTTTCAGCAACAGGCATTATCCCTTCTGCTTCGTTGCCATAGACGAGATCCTTAATGCCCGGCACAAACGCGTTTCAGGTCTCGTTTCGCCAGGAGCGAAAGCCCGTTTGGGAATGGAAATCTCAAAGGAAAAAGGCTTCTGGCTCGTCGCCAAGCTTTTTTGCCGCCGGTTAAAATCCCCAGGGCAACGAGATCCGGCTCCTCTGCTCCCTTCATAAAGACCTTCATACGCGGCCAGTTTCATCGGCTGAAAATTACTATTGGAATACGCTGATTCATCCCCTGTATAAGCCGCAAATATCGATGAGAGCAAAGCCAAAAACCGAGGCTACGATGATGGATCTTTTTGGCCATCTCCACATGCCGTCCCCTCAGCAGATAATAAGAAGATATCGTGATTACAAAAAAAGAGCCGAGCGACAAAACTTGAGCTGGTTGCATGGGTAAACTTGGAAATAGCCACAGGAGAAAACAAGCACCTGCCAGAAATTCTGCATTTCAAAACGGGCATTGTCCGGATTAAAGGCCATCCCGACAGGATGTTGCATCCAGCCATTGGCAACCAGTATCCAGAGAGCAGAAAGATTGGAGCCGATAGCCACCATCCAGGTGGAGAAGAGATGGAAACCTTTCGAGGTTCGCTCCCAACCGAAAAACATGACAGCGAAAAAGGTCGCTTCGAGGAAAAAGGCAAAAATACCTTCAATAGCCAGGGGCGCACCGAAAATATCACCTACCATCCAGGAATAGTTCGACCAATTGGTGCCGAATTGAAACTCCATGATAATGCCGGTGGCAATTCCAATGGCGAAATTGATACCGAACAATGTCATCCAGAACCTGGTGAGATGTTTCCACTCCTCCTTTCCTGTACGCACGTATATCGATTCGAAAAATGCCACAAGAAATGACAGCCCCAAGGTTATTGGGACAAAAAGCCAGTGATACATCGCAGTCAGAGTAAACTGCGCCCTCGCCCAGTTCACCATGGCCAGATCTATTTCACCCATCACAACGTCCTCCGTAATTAATTATTTTGTACCGATCCTGTCAGCTGCTGAATGACATGATCTGCCCTTTGTTGATCCGTCGAAAAGTTGGTATGCAGAAAATCTGGAAAAAAGAACACTTTCAAAATGGCAAACATAACAAATAACTTTATGAAAATAATCTTCCACAGAGTCTTGCCGATGGTCATCCCGGTCAAGCCGTCCAGATAAAATCGATATACTTTCAACAGGTAAAATGATCTCATGACTTTCCTCGATTATCCGGGTAATCCATTCCTCATTCACACAAACTCACTGTTTAGAACCAATATAAACACACACCAAGTAAAGGATGGGAAATTAATGTTAATAACCTCACAAAAACCTAAAATTCCAGATGGCTAATTAAAAAAATTTTATATAGTAGGCGCGCAAAATTTCTATCATTCCGGCGTACTAGAGTACGTCGTAATGATAGAAATTTTGCAGCAACGACGCAGATGAAGAGTTTTTACGACGCCATCAATGTTGATAACACTTGGTCGGTGCAATACGCAACATATAGCCAAATAGCGGGAGGAATGTCAAGAATAATTATCATTAGCAAACAACATTTTGCCTAAAAAAAACCTTCCTCCCGCAATTTTAGCGCAGGAGGAAGGTTTTTGACAAAACGCATTTTAAGAACATCCTGCCATGGCAGGGACCAGGACATGTTAGATTGCGTCTTTTCCTCTTTCTCCCGTTCGTACTCTCATAACATCCTCAACCGGCAGGACAAAGATCTTGCCATCGCCTATCTTCTCTGAGTTGGCTGCATCCCTGATAGTATCGACGGCTTTGTCGACCAACTCGGCAGCCAGGACCAGTTCGATTTTGATTTTGGGATTAAAGTCCACATTGTACTCGGCACCGCGATACATCTCCTTATGTCCTTTTTGTCGCCCGTACCCTTTCACTTCCGAGACGGTCATTCCGGTAATTCCGATGTCAGTCAATGCATCCTTTACTGCCTCAAGCTTAAAGGGTTTAATAATTGCTTCTATTTTTTTCATGAGAACTCCCCTTTTTATTCTTTAGTAAACTCGGGAAATGCTACCTGTCCGCATTCCGCGGCAGCGTCATCTTCCTGATCTTCTTCTTTACTGACACGAATACCTATAACTGCCTTGATAATGAGCCAGAGGACAAAGCTTGTTACGAAAATTCCAGCAACAAAAAACCACTGCATACCTGTCTTGAATACTACAAGACTCATGCCAGACATAAGCAAATCAAGATATTCTCTTATTTATCTGATAGTTACTACTCTCATCCTAATTGCAAACAGACAATTTCCGTTATTTTTATTTCATTTTTGCAGTATAAAATTGTTATTTTTTACGTTTTTGTGGCACTTATCAAACAAGAACGCCTGCCTGAATTAGAGGGTGAACCTTTCCTGTTCCGATAAAAGCAGGTAAGATAATCGGGTACACTGAAAACCACAAGGCGGCCAAGGAGAACTCTTCGCCCACTATAGACCTGTAGCCACACAACCTTCACATACAATACAAAAGGAACATTATGATACGCGATTTAGCCCTTGCCGCAAAGGCATCATGCAGCCTTGAAGACCAGGAGAGCCTGGTTCCCCTTGTGCTGCAACTGAAAAAACTTTCAGAGCTCGTCTCTAAACAGGGCATACTCTCCCTGGAGAACGAACTCCTGCAGATCAAGGATCCATTCCTGAACCTTGGAATTCAGTTGATAATAGACAAGGTAGAGCGGGAAAATATCCAGGATATCCTCGACTCCGATATCTATTACAATCAATCAAACGGACGGGAGCTGTTGAAAAAAATAATTATCAGGGAGGGACTGCTGCGCATCCAGGCAGGAGATACCTCCAGAAACGTACTCATCTGTACCAAAATATTCCTCGCCAAGGTGGATGACAATGCCTTCAAGAACTCCTAAACCTTGATGGCGTCGCAAAAACACTTTACCTACTTCATTGCTCTCATGAAAGAAGGCTGTGAATATAGGTTGCCGCCCGTTCGGCGCCGCACATCTTAAGGGGAACAGTAGAAAGGCCTGTTCCCTGAAGATGTGCCAGCAGCAGGCCCTCAAGCTCCTTGGCGGAAACCAGAGTTTCGGAAACCGTTGCGATGGCCCCTCCAGCAACCTCTTGAATTTTTTGCAGATGTTGTTGCTGCTCCCCATCCTGCATTTCCCGCAGCACAACCAGGGCTGGGACCCCGGCATGGATAACGTCCATCAGGCTGTTATAGCCGCCGTAAATAACGGCTGTCTTTGAGCGCAACAAAGCCGAAACATAGGCTATCCCCGGAGACTCTATTCTACAGCCGGGTATATTTTCAAAAAGTCCCCTGAGCTTTCGACCTGCACCGCCGTCTTCCGCCGTATCGACGAACAACCGCCAGCAACCGAAAGATCGGGGAATCCCCTGCAGGACTTCTGCCAGGATCACCAGGAAATCCATGGATTTTTCACCAAGCCACGGAATGGATACTACACCTGCCACAGGCTCATCCGGGTCAAGCATTTGACCATTCCCATTCCAATGAGCAAATTCAGCCAGCCGCAGGACATACCCACATTCCACCGGAACAGTGCCGTATTGCTGTCGGAGTTGCTCACAGTGAGAATTTCCAAGCACCAAACTGTCACCATACCAAAGCACGGCATGATAGTGCTCTTTGAATAGAGAGCCCGCAAGTTCCGAATGAGCCTGTTTTACCTCGCCAACCACCCCTCGAACCCCCAGGATCCAGCGAGTATCACTTCCGCTCGATACCGACAAAGCCTGGACAAGCTCTTTATGTTTACCCTGAGGGGTGTGATCAACCAAAACGACTCTGGGCCTGTACAAGGCAAGCAAATGTGCCAATTCCCGAGACCTCAGCTGTCCAAGCTGTTCATCGGAATACATTGATTTGCCGGTAATTCCGATTGATTTGCCATGCACTACCCTGGTTTCGTACGAAGGAAGTTTCAGCCAATCGAGAGGCGCCTTGCCGATCAATTCCCGAGACAGGTTACAGCCGGAGACAAAAAGAACCCTATGGTCCGGATAAAGGCGTCGCAGGGCCATACCCACCCCGATACTACGGCTTGCATGACCAAGCCCACGGCCATCATGGGCATAAATCAAAACATCCAGTCGTTCCGCCTGCATAATATTCACCTCTCATGACAATGTCATCCATGAACCGCTCGGTCCTACCCATGTCCGAACAGGATATCGATTCTGCGCATAGCACCAGAAAATTCATGCAATATCTCAGAATATTTGGTTTTCTTCGGCAATGCAATCTGTTTCACGTTACTCCAAATCCCATCCATCAGGGCAAGAGGTTATGAAAATCGCCTATTATATGCCGTTCAAACCCATGAACCATGCCAATCCTTCGGGAGATCTGGTCACCGGAACCGAACTTCATAACCACCTGAGAGACAAGGGACACACCATTACTCTTGCAAGCAGACTCCGTTGCCGCTGGATTTATTACCGGCCACTGGCCCTGCTACGATTGCTCACCGAAAAAAACAGGATCCTCAGACAGTATAGACACGAAAAACCCGATCTCTGGCTCAGCTATCATTCATACTATAAAGCTCCGGACCTTCTGGGGGCTACGTGCAGCAAGGGACTGGGAATCCCCTATGTGATTTTCCAGGGGATCTATTCAACTAAAAGACGAAAACAGCTTAAGACTCTGCCTGGCTTTTTGCTCAACAGAAAAATACTGCAATCGGCGGATCATGTTTTCACCAATAAACAGCGGGATCTGACCAACCTCAAAAGACTTTTGCCGGAAGAGCGCCTCAGTTACATCGCACCGGGAATCCATCCCCGGCTCTTTAAGTTTTCCGGTGACTGGAGAAAGGAGTTGCGTCAGCTTTGGGCAATACGGCAGGAGACGGTTGTCATGACCGCGGCCATGATGCGCCCCGGCGTAAAAACCGAAGGCATAACCGCGGTAATAGAGTCATGCAGCAAACTTGTGCAACAAGGTCTGCCCCTCCGGCTGATTATCGCGGGGGACGGCAGCTGCAGGCAGCAGCTTGAAAAAAGAGCTGCCGAGCTCATGCGGAGTCGCGTGCATTTTCTAGGGAAAATACCCCGACCGGAACTCTATCGCTATTATAGCGCCGCGGATATCTTCGCTTTTCCGGGCATTGAGGAATCCCTTGGCATGGTCTATCTGGAAGCTCAGTCCTGCAACCTCCCGGTAGTTGCCTACCAGGACTGGGGAGGCGGCGAGGCCGTTGTACACGAACATACCGGGTTACTTTCTCCTGCGGCCCAACCAGCAGAATTCACCAACCATATCCGGCGCTTGATAGAAGATACGACCAAGAGGCTGGTACTTGGCCGAGGGGCGGCTGAACATATCCGCCGCAACCATGATCTGGATAACAACTACAACTGCCTGGAGCAGAAACTCGCTACCCTGATCAGCGAAAGGTAAAGAGGCCTCAGATACCGTCCTTTAGTACCACAATCTCCACCCGACGATTCTTCCTCCGCCCTTCATTGGTATCATTGGAGCCGAGAGGCTCCTGATTCTCCATGCCCGTCACCTCAATCTGGTCGATGCCGATTCCTTCAGCCAGCATAAGCTTTCGCACACTCCGCGCCCGTTCTTCGGATATTTTTATATTCCTCTTCGCATTCTCCTCCGTATTGGGCTCCGCGGAAACAAATCCCTTAATGAGGATCTTCGCCCGTGGATACTTTCTCAACTTATGAATAAAGTCGTCCAATTTCTTTTGAGCCGCTTTGGTTAGTTTATTGGAATCCGATCGCAATCGGAGGCTTAACTTTCTCGGCTCCAGCGGCGCGATTTTGAGAATTTTCGACTTTTCAGGAATAATATGAACCATGCCCATCGTCGGCTTTTCATCCTCCTTAGAGTGTGTATCCTCGATTTTGCCAACCGCGGGTGCCCCAACCGGTATGTCCGCTTCCGGCCCGGAAGGAGCAGGCTGGACTGGTTCCTCTATCGCTTGCGCAGGTTGCGAGTTCTCCGGCTCCAGCTTTTCCTCCATACCTTCATTTTTGCTTTCTTCCGGTGAATGACTTGCGGGCAAAGAACTGGTTTGCGGGACATCCTCCGGCATCGGCATCTTGGCAATCTGAGCAGGTACGGGTTGCTCCTCGGGGAGATGCGTCGCCGGCAACAAAAAAAAGAGCCCCGCTACACAAAGCACCAGGAGCCCCAGACCGTATGTTAACCACCTGCGTCGATCATTACCTGCTGGATTCAAGCTTGAGAACCAATGCGATAGCTGCGAAGCACCCGCGACGAATTTTCCTTTATAGCCATAAAAAATCCGTTCTTCATCCGGCAATCTTTCAAAAGCGACCGAGCCGGTATTACCGGCAAGATTCAAATCCTGAACAGATGCTGCAATGGTTGTATGATCTATGACACGCACACCCCGAGCCGAACCATGTATTAAGGCATGCTCGCAAATTGCGTTTATCCGGCGCGGAATCCCCTGGGAATATTGGTGGATAGCCTCAATTGCCTTGGCGGCAAATAGTGGCTCCTCAGAGCCGGCCGTCTTCAGCCTATGCCGGATATAAGTATCGGTTTCGCCGACATTTAAAGGAAGAAGTTCGACATTCAGGGCCAAACGCTGCAGCAAAGCCCGGTTTTCCGGCCGCATAAGCATTTCATGAAATTCAGGCTGTCCCACAAAGAAAATATTGATCAATTTTGTGTCGGCTGTCTCCATATTCGACATGAGACGCAGCTCCTCAAGCATCTCCTGTCTCAGTAGATGACAATCATCAACCAGCAGCAGCACTTTCTTGTTTTGTTCAGCCTCGTTATGCAAAAACCGGCTGAACTGAATCAGGAACTGCACCTTCGAGGTAAACACACTTTCAATATCGAACGCCCTGGCAATGGCATTATAAAAATCCACTCGTTCCAGAGTCGAATCGTCAATAATCGCCCAGTTAATGTCACTTTCCAAACTTTGAGTCAGGGCCTTAATCAGAGTTGTTTTGCCGGAGCCCGCATCACCCGTTAATAGCAAAAGGCCTTTATTCTCAAAAATTGCGTAGCAGAGAGTTGACAAAACCCTTTCGTGATTTTCGCCCAACCACAGAAAAGACGGCTCGGGATTCACTGCAAATGGCTGCCTGGACAACTTATAGAATTCTGTATACATGCAGATTTTTCTTTTTCAAAAGAGGACACTTCAGGTCCGATGAGTTCTTTGTTACACAAGTCCGCCTTATCCGGCAGTCGTTATATCTTTGCCTATCTTATCATACCAATATTGCAATTATTTAACACTTGGCAATCTTTTGCCGATTCCTGAACAAAACCCATCCTTCCTCCACATCGACCTGCCTTACGTAACTTCCCCAACAGACAAAGTTACATATTTGTTGGATTACTCCGAAACCAGGCAATACTTTTTTACATAATTGAAATGTTATTTTAAATTATTCCGGTCACATTCATTTCCAATTTTCCATTATCGTCATAATACAAGGGACTTAATGGATATTTATCAAGGTATCAAGCGAGATGGCACAATTGTTGATATTAAGCAGAACAAAAGCCCTAAACACATCATGATATGTATTGGGACAGCATTTTGCACCCATTTGCACTTTCTCACACCTTGATCTATGTGGGAAATCAAGGATAGCGACTAAGTAAATCATTCATTTGAAGGAAAGGAGGAAAGAGGAATGAAAAAAATTGAGGCGATTATTAAGCCGTTCAAACTCGATGCCCTGAAAGAGGCCATAGGCGCTTTAGGCATACAGGGAATGACCATCAGTGAAGTGAAAGGGTTCGGTCGCCAGAAAGGCCACACTGAAATATATCGAGGCGCGGAATACGCCGTTGATTTCATTCCGAAGATCAAGGTGGAGATCATAGTCAAGGAAGATACCGTAGACAATATAGTTGAAACAATATGCAAAAGTGTCAAAACCGGCACCATCGGCGACGGCAAAATTTTTGTCGTACCGGTGGAGACGATTTGTCGAATCAGAACCGGCGAGCGGGATGGAGATGCAATTTAAAAATCACAATTTTGTTACAATATTTTAAAGTTAAAGGAGATACGTCATGAAAAAAATATGTATTGCAGCCTTACTGCTCTGCCTTCCAGTCTTCGCCTGGGCAGGTGATGACACCGTAGCCCCGACAATCGCTTCAAATGCCGACGCCATTGCCGGAGTACAGACTCATCTCGATTATGTTTGGACTCTGGTTGCCGCTGCCCTGGTGTTCTTTATGCAGGCAGGCTTTGCCATGGTGGAAACAGGTTTCACCCGGGCTAAAAACTCGATTAATATCATGATGAAAAACCTGATGGACTTCGGAGTAGGGTCGATCGCCTTCTGGGCTATAGGTTTCGGTATTATGTTCGGAGTAAATGGTACAGGATGGTTCGGCACCAACGGCTTTTTTCTCAGTGATTTCACTCCTGGGGGTGACCCATGGGTTTTAGCTTTCTGGATGTTTCAGGTCGTCTTCGCCGCCACCGCCGCAACCATCGTCTCGGGAGCCATGGCGGAAAGAACCAAGTTCGTCGGTTACATTGTCTATAGCATCGCCATCTCGGCTTTTATTTATCCGGTATTCGGCAGCTGGGCCTGGGGAAGTTTGTTTCACGGCGGCGGCTGGCTGGAAAAACTCGGATTTATCGATTTTGCAGGCTCGACCGTAGTCCATTCCATCGGCGGCTGGGCAGCGCTGGCTGGTGCCATCGTAATCGGTCCGAGAATTGGAAAATATGGCAAAGACGGCAAAGTCAAGGCTATCCCGGGCCACAATATCCCCCTGGCTGCCCTGGGTGTCTTTATCCTCTGGCTCGGTTGGTTCGGTTTTAACCCCGGCTCCACTACCGCCGGCACCAAAGATATCGCCATGATTTTCGTGAACACCAATCTAGCTGCCGCGGCCGGCGCCATCACTGCCATGCTGACCGCCTGGACGATTTTCAAGAAGCCTGAAGTAGGTATGAGTCTAAACGGCGCCCTGGCAGGACTGGTTGCCATCACCGCCGGTTGCAACAATGTGTCGCCGACCAGTTCAGTTATCATCGGCGCTATTGCCGGCATCGTTGTTGTGCTGTCCGTCCTGATGATTGACCGGATCCACATTGACGATCCGGTCGGTGCCATCTCGGTCCATGGTGTCTGCGGTGCCTGGGGAACCCTGGCTGCCGGTCTCTTCAATATTGAGGGAGTTACCGCCAAGATTGTCGGTGTTCAGCTCCTTGGTATCGGAGCCGCTTTTGCCTGGTCCTTCGGTGTCTGTTTTTTGCTCTTCACCGTAATCAAGATGACCATAGGACTGCGGGTCAGTGCCGATGAGGAACTTGAAGGTCTTGACATTACAGAGCATGGCGGCCACGCATATAATGATTTTCAGATTCTCAATTGATTAGATCATAAAAACACTCCTTCGGAATGGGAATGAATAAGCGGCTCGCATTTGCGAGCCGCTTATTTTTTTATACCTAAACGAACACCGTCTAAACCTGATTCGATGGCGCACACGAAATGACTTGAGTTTCACAAGGATGTCTGTTAACGATATTTTGTTATTTCTTCCAGATGCTCCCTGCCAATCCAGGGACCCTATAGATTTTCGATTTTCGCAGTATTTAAGCAAACGGCAAAACGGATCAAATTACATGAATGATGAACTGACCATTGTTGTCCCGGTATTTAATGAGGAAGAAAGTCTTCCCGCTTTTTTTCTCGAAATCGATGGTTTTATCGAGTCCAGCCCCCTACCCAGCCGCGTCCTTTTTATAAATGACGGATCATCTGATAATAGCCTGAAGATACTGAATGAAAAATGCAGCCAGACTGCCTATTGCTCTGTATTGTCCTTAGATAAAAACTATGGTTTGAGTGTGGCAATCAAGGCTGGTATTGACCAATGCCGGACGTCACTAGTCGGTTACATTGATGCGGATCTGCAGACCCACCCAGCTGACTTTCTCTCCTATTTCCAATATTTTCCTGAGTACGACATGGTCAATGGCATCAGGGAAAAAAGAAGGGATAGCCTGACAAAAAGATTGTCTTCGAAAATTGGTAACAGGTATAGACGGCTGATGATAAACGATGGTATCCAGGATACCTGTTGTCCCTTAAAAATATTGAAAATTTCTTACGCCCGGCAAATGCCTTTCTTCATAGGTTTACATCGCTTTATCCCGGCCCTTGTGCAACTGCAGGGTGGCAAAGTCAGGCAGATTCCCATATCGCATTCTCCCCGGTACGCCGGAACCAGTAAGTACCATCTCTTTAACCGTCTCATCGGGCCATTTTTCGATACCTTGGCTTTTCGCTGGATACGCAGCAGATATATCCGCTACAAGCTGGCGGATGTGAATTTATGAACCAGTATTTCATTTTTTCAATAGGTTTTGTGGCCCAGGCCCTTTTTTCGGCAAGGCAAATCACCCAATGGATTGCCTCGGAAAAGGCGGGTCGGATTCTTTCGCCTCTGATTTTTTGGCAGTTGAGCATCCTCGCTTCATTTCTGTTTATGGTGTACGGCATCCTGCGCAACGACCTGGCCATTATCCTTGGTCAGGTCATTACTTATGGGGTGTATATTCGCAACCTTCATTACCATGGTTTCTGGAAAAGACTCCCTTCCCCGGTACGGGTAATCGCTTTTGTTTTTCCTGCTCTTGCTGTCTTTTGGCTGCTTACCGGAGACACGTATAATATCCATAAGTTATTTGCCAATAAGGATATTTCCTCCATACTAATGATCTGGGGGATAATCGGGCAGTGTATTTTTACCTTTCGTTTTATCTACCAATGGCTCTATAGCGAGAAACGCAAAGAATCGGTGTTGCCGATGGGGTTTTGGATAATTAGCATTACCGGCTCGCTCATGGTAGTCAGTTATGCAATTTTCAGAAAAGATCCGGTCCTCTTCATCGGTCAGCTTTTCGGACTACTCGTCTACAGCAGAAACATCCTGCTCGGCCTGCGGCAGAGTCAATTTCAAAGCAATCAATCGAAATGACAGCTTCAACTATTGCCGTGACTGCTGAGACTGAACGCCAACTAACCATCAAATTTCTTCTTTTACTCGGTGGTTATTTCTCATTGCACATTATCCTGCGGGTGCTGATTTCAAATTCGCTGGACTATGATGAGGCGGAACAGGCTTTCCTCAGCCAATGGCTGCTGCCCGGCTATACAGAACAGCCACCGCTCTATACATGGATACAATACTCCTTATTTCAACTGTTCGGCAAAAACGTCTTTACCGTCGGCCTGCTGAAAAACGGTTTCCTGTTTCTCACCTATCTTTTTGTATTCCTCAGTGGCCGCCAAATCCTCAAGGATACCCGATTGGCGATTCTGGCCAGCTGTTCGCTGCTGTTTATTCCCCAGATTGCCTGGGAATCCCAACGTGACATGACCCATACCACCTTAGTGGTATGCGCCGCATCCGCTTGTCTGTGGCAATCCCTGCGTCTGGTTAACAAGCGAAATCTCTTCAACTATTGTCTTTTCGGTTTGCTGCTCTCGATCGGTTTTCTCGGCAAGGCCAACTTCCTCATTTTCCTGACAACTCTTTTAGGGACTCTCCTCACCTTTTCAGAGGGGAGAAAGGCCATCCTCTCTCCCAAAATACTGGTTAGCATACTAATAATAGCTGTTCTCGCGGGAAATTATTTTCTATGGATGTACAACAACCAGGATATCGTCTTTTCCACGACCAATAAATTCAAACGGGTAATAGACAGCTATCAGTGGCGGGGAATCATCAGCCTCTTTTACAAATCATTCCTGTTTCTGACACCGATGTGGCTTATCTGTCTGCTGATTTTTCCCGCGGGATTTGGCCGAAACCAAAATTCGCAAAGCGGATTACAGCGTCAGTTTATGCAACGTTATATACTGATACTTTTTCTTATTCTCTTGATTATCGTCTTTCTCTTTAAAGTGACTTATGTCAAAGACAGATGGCTGCAGCCGATGTTATTTGCCGCACCAATCTTCTTCTTTTCAAGGCTCGACCCGGCGGCGGTTTCCTCTAAACGCTTCAGACTCTTTCTCAAAATAACGGCTTTTGCGGCAATAGCCGTCTACCTCGCCTTTACTATCAGGGTAGTCGGTGCCTCTTATATGCATAAATTCTGCCGGATGAATTATCCCTTCACCGCGATAGCCAAGGATCTCCGCCGGACCGGTTTTTCCAATGGCTTGATAATTAGTGACAACCGGTTCCTGGCAGGAAACTTATGGCTCAAGTTTCCAGGCAGTACTGCTCTCATCCCGGGATATAGATTTGAATCCCGCACACCTGCTCAGGGCTTTACATCTGCCACTGTGGTCTGGAAAGCCGATCGGTCACCGGCAATGCCTGAGGTCCTGGCCGCCTTTCTGACAAAGACCTACCAAATCATTCCGGCTGATTTTCCTGTCACTTATCTCCAGCACAGGTATAAATATGGGCGCACGGAAACTATAAAACTTGCAGTAATGCAAATTCCTCTTCCGGTTGTTTCTGCAAAATAGTCTGGGAGCATTTCCAAAAATTCAGAAGCGATATACCATCCCCGGAATAGTTGACAAAACTTCCTTTACAACATAGAAATAGAACGTATTCTGTGCACTTGCACTGTGAAATATTTTCCATCCTATTTCTTCGGGGGGAATACAATGAAAAATTTTCAGGTGAAGGATCTTATGGTTCCGATTTCCGAATATGCAACGGTTGTTATCGGAACATCGCTTCTTGACGCAGTGAAGACCTTAGAGCAGGCGCAGGAAAGCTACTCCACGAGCAAATATCAACACCGTGCGGTTCTTGTGCTTGATGGGAATGAACGTGTTGTCGGTAAAATCAGCCAATTACGGGCATTAAAAGCGATTGAATCCGATTTTACGGCCTATTCCGACATAGAACAATTGGAAATGTTCCACTTCTCCGACAAGTACATCGCCCAGCTTCGTGATCTTTATCGATCCCACGGAAAGGTACTGAGTAGTGATTCCCTGCGGGAAGCCTCCACGAAAAAAGTTGAAGAATTTATGCAAACTCCTTCGGCCGGGGAATTTGTTTCCGAAAATTGCAGCCTGGACACAGCGATTCACAGACTGGTTGCGGGAACCCATTTATCCCTTTTAGTCACCAGGAATGAAAAAATTGTCGGTATCCTGAGAATTTCAGATGTCTTTGCAGCCGTTTTTCATGAAATGACAGCACTCGAAACGTAATTGGCAACTGTTCTCTGCGGAGTAACTGATACTCCGCTGCAAAAAAGGACTTTGGGTGTCTCATGAAAGAATTAGAAAAACTATTCAATAGAATTGTCCAAAGGGTGAACATCAATCTCAGGGAACAGAAATTCGATGTCAGACCATTCGCCAATTCACTTATTCCACCGGATCAGATGAGCAAATTCTATGCCTTTTACGGCATAACTCCTGATCACCCACTTGATTTGCACTTTGAACATTCTGCCCTTGCCGGCAGCTATTTTCTTGGAAAATGTCGGGTCAGGAGTTCACTTTTATACAAGAGTGATATCCGGGGGGATGAGCTGAAGCGAAAAGATCACATAGTCACTTTCAATAACTTTGTCCTGACTCTGACAAAAGATGAAATAATTGATATCGAAGATAGCGCCCTTGTCAAAACATTGGTACATAACTTTTCCCATGATCCTGAAACTCCGGAAAAATTCTTTATAAAAGATACCCTGGCCATGGATTACTCAAACATCCATGGTGCTCCAAGCGATGGCTGTTTTCTCGGCCCCTTCGCCACCGTCGACCTTACCACCATGCGTGATTGCGTAATTGGAGCGTACTCCTATATCCAGGCAGGTGAGATCTATCACCTGAAGGTGGATCCCGGTACTATCTGGGTCAATAGTCCCGGCAATTTTAATTTTCTCTACCGATATCCGCAGGAACTGCTTGACCACTATGTCTCCCTTTCCCCGGATAAGGTGCCCTGGGGGACATTGATCGATTTCATCGAGGAACGTAAAGATCAGTTCCGGCGTGTATTCGACTTTGTCAACCTTGAGGCCATTGAGTCAATTCCCGAGACCGCTTCTCTCGATCGATATGCCGTAGTTCTGCCCAACATTAAAATCGCCGATAACGTCCTGGTTGCCCAAAGAGCCTACATAGAAAATTCCAGCCTGGGCAAAGGGGCCAATGCCCAGGAAAATTGCTATATCATCAACTCATGTCTTGAAGGCTACAATGTATCGGCCCATGGTGCTAAAATAATTGAAGCCCGATTAGGATCATATGTTTTCGTCGGTTTCAACAGCTTTCTCTATGGAAAAAAGAAAAGCAGATTAACAATCGGCGAGGGATGTGTCATTATGCCGCACACCATTATTGACATCGATCAGCCACTGGAAATCCCCGCCGGTCATCTGGTCTGGGGCCTGGTAAGAAACAAGGAAGAGCTGCTGACCAACTCCATCTCCCTTGACGAACTCCGCAATATTGAATCTTCTTTTACCAAAGGCCGATTACATTTTGAAGGCAAAGGAGCATTGCTGGTCAAGGCGTTCAAGGAGCGCATTCAACACATCCTTGAAGCCAACGGCGCCTTCTTTGACGCCGGAACCAACAGAAACGCCGGCCACGCCCAGCGAAATCAGAGGCTTTCACTGAACACAATCCAACCGTTTCAATTCGGCGACAAGGTCGGGATGTACCCGAGTATCAGGATATTACCGTAAGGGGAGTACAATTAGATGAAAACGATACGATAATGGAAGAATTGCCCCGAAAGAAAAACAAAC
This sequence comes from uncultured delta proteobacterium, assembly GCA_963728385.1. GTDB lineage: Bacteria > Desulfobacterota > Desulfobulbia > Desulfobulbales > Desulfocapsaceae > Desulforhopalus_A. Next base: position 8,195 of record CAVSJK010000004.1, on the reverse strand, counting down.
GTAACCTCCTTATACGAATGAGACCGGTGTTACGCTGGGTCATCAAGCTGCGGAGCACGCCAAGGGCTATCGCGGGCGGCCTTGGTCTGGGGACCTTTATTGCCTTCACTCCGACCGTCGGCATCCAGCTTATATTGGCCTTCATGTTCGCCACCTTGTTCAATATGAACCGGCCTGCGGCGATCATACCGGTCTGGATTACCAATCCGGTAACAGTGGCGCCTATTTATACTTTCAACTACTGGCTGGGTTCAAAAATATGGGCCGGCCCGCCTTTGTCGGATGTATCCGGACTCTTTCTCGATATCGGCCACACCATGGCACGTCTGGAGTACTGGAATATCAAGGATCAGTTGCTCGCCGTTTTGAATATGGGCAGAGATATTCTCATCCCTTTACTCTTCGGCAGCATGGCAGTCGCCTTGGTGACGGGCTTTCTTGCCTATGCCTTATCGCTCAAATTGCTTTCCATCTTTTTCACCAGAAGAGCTCAAAAGCATTTATTAGATCGCCGTGCCAAATAATTGTAATCCTGAATGATCGTTAAATTGGCTTCTTTTAATAAATTCCGCACTCGTTCTGTTTAGAATCCAACTGCATACAAAGAAAGCCAAAACACTTGCCTATCTTTACGGGAGCAGGTAGATTATGGCTTTCAATCGATCCGATTAGCTATTAAATCATTTTTTTACCCAGATTTTTTTGAATAACAACTTCCCAGGCGTATTGACATGACAGTTTTAGTGACCGGAGGCGTCGGCTTTATCGGCAGCAATTTTGTTCTTGATTGGCTGACCGAAAAAGATGAGCCGATTGTCAATCTTGACAACCTCACATATGCCGGTAATCTGCAAAATCTGGAAACTATTGCTAATGACAAAAGGCACATGTTCGTTAAAGGTGATATCGCTGATTACGATCTGGTGCTTCAGTTATTGACCGGTCATAAAATCAGGGCCGTCATTAATTTCGCAGCCGAGAGCCATGTAGACCGGTCAATTCATGGCCCGGCTGATTTCATTCAGACAAATATTGTCGGAACCTTTCGATTGCTCGAAGCTGCACGTTTTTATTGGAGCAGATTGACGGATAGGGCCAAGGAAGATTTCCGGTTTCTGCATGTTTCTACCGATGAAGTTTATGGCACACTTGATTCCTCAAGTCCGCCTTTTACAGAAACAAACCGTTATGAACCTAATAGTCCCTATTCAGCCAGCAAGGCGGCATCGGATCACCTGGTACGTTCCTACCATCACACCTACGGTCTGCCTGTTTTGACCACTAATTGCTCTAACAATTATGGACCTTATCAGTTTCCGGAGAAGCTGATCCCCCTGTGTATCCACAATGCTCTGGCCGGAAAACCATTACCAATTTATGGAGATGGAAAGCAGATTCGGGATTGGCTGTATGTGACGGATCACTGCGATGCTATTCGTTGTGTGCTGGATAGTGGACACTTGGGAGAAGTCTATAATATAGGTGGCTGGAATGAAAAAAACAATCTGGATGTAGTACATACTATTTGCGATATCCTCGATGAACTGGTTCCTTCCGGCTCCCGAATTGCTTCCTCTGGCTACCGTTCCCTGATCACCTTTGTCACGGACCGCCCCGGACATGACCGGCGATATGCTATCGATGCCTCGAAAATAGAGCGAGAGTTACATTGGAAACCTTCCGAAAGTTTTGAATCGGGTATTCGAAAAACCGTCCACTGGTATCTTGACCATCAAGATTGGGTAACAAATGTCACCAGTGGAACCTATCGCGAATGGGTAGAGAGACAGTATAGCTCATGAAGATTTTACTCCTGGGAAAAAACGGTCAACTCGGCTGGGAGCTTCAGCGTTCACTGGCGCCGCTTGGTGAGGTTATCGCCTGTGATCGAGCCGAAGCTGATTTGTCAAATCTTACAACCTTGCAAAGCCTGGTTCAAAGGGTATCGCCGCGAATAATTGTTAATGCTGCCGCCTACACTGCAGTGGACAAAGCTGAGTCAGAGCCGGATCTTGCTTTCCTCATCAATAGTGAGGCTGTTGACCTGCTTGCCAGGGAATCAAAGCACCTCAACGCTTGGTTTATCCATTATTCCACGGATTATGTATTTGATGGTGCTCAAAAAGGTGCGTACCTAGAAACCGATCCTACCGCTCCTCTTGGCGTCTATGGTCATTCAAAACTTGCAGGTGAAGAGGCCATCCGGGATTCCGATTGTAAACATCTTATCCTACGAACAAGCTGGGTATATGCCGCCCGAGGTAATAATTTCGTCAAAACCATGCTTCGGCTGGCCCGAGAACGTAATGAGCTCAAAGTAGTCTGTGATCAATTTGGCGCACCTACTAGTGCCGAACTTCTTGCGGATGTTACGGCTCATTGCCTCTATCGATTACAGTATGATACGTCGTTTTCCAATCATCGCGGTGGGACATATCATCTTGCGGCCGGCGGGACCACCAGCTGGCATGGCTTTGCCCGGTTTATATTAGAGCAAGCTATTAACCACGGAGCCAGGCTTTCCGCAACTTCAGAAAATGTGTTGCCTATCCCCGCCTCGGATTATCCGCTTCCTGCAAAACGCCCGTCAAATTCCCAACTGGCAACCAAAAAAATTAGCCAAACCTTTGGCTTAAAATTACCCGCCTGGCAGATGCACGCAAAGCGTGTTGTGGCCGAATTAGTGAACTATAAAGCCTAACCAGCTGATACCTATGATAAGTCCATACACTCCCAACATCGTCTCTAAACCACTGGTCGCACCACATCGTAAAGGTATCATCCTTGCCGGAGGGTCTGGGACGCGACTGCATCCTGCGACCCTGGCTATCTCAAAGCAGCTTTTGCCGGTGTATGACAAACCTATGATCTATTACCCACTCTGTACGCTTATGCTGGCTGGGATAAGAGACATTCTAATTATTTCCACTCCTCAGGATACACCACGTTTTGAACAACTTCTCGGCACAGGTGAACAGTGGGGACTCCATCTGCAATATGCAGTACAACCGTCACCTCAAGGCCTGGCACAAGCCTTCATCATAGGTGAATCATTCATCGGCAATGACCTCTCTGTTCTGGTATTGGGCGATAATATTTTTTACGGTCACGATATCCATTTCCTGCTTGGTAACGCTATGTCCCGAACCGAAGGAGCGAGCGTATTTGCCTACCATGTGCAGGATCCTGAACGATATGGAGTGGTTGATTTCGATACTGCCGGCAAAGTTTTGTCACTGGAAGAAAAACCAAAACAGCCGAAGTCTCATTATGTGGTCACCGGCCTATATTTCTACGACGGTGAGGTTGTCAAACTGGCCAAAGAGCTGAAACCATCAGCCCGTGGCGAGCTGGAAATCACCGATCTCAATCGCCTGTATCTGGAAAAAGGAATGTTGAATGTTGAAATCATGGGTCGGGGCTATGCCTGGCTAGATACGGGAACACACGATTCATTGCTAGATGCGAGTAAGTTTATATCAGTACTTGAAAAAAGACAGGGTTTCAAAGTAGCCTGTCCTGAAGAAATAGCTTACCGGCAGAAATGGATTGATGGCGCTCAAATAGAAAGACTTGCTCAACCTTTGATAAAAAATGGCTATGGTGAGTACTTGCTGCAATTGCTGAGAGAGAGAACAGGAATATGAAAGTTACCCGTCTTGCGATCCCTGAGATCTGTCTCCTTGAGCCCCGGGTGTTTGCTGATGATCGAGGTTTTTTCTTTGAAAGCTTCAATCAACGCCGGTTTAACGAAGCTCTTGGCAGAGAGGTTGTTTTTGTACAGGATAACCATTCTCGCTCTTCAAAAAATGTATTGCGCGGGCTGCATTACCAAATTACGAGACCACAAGGTAAGTTGGTCCGGGTGGTGCAGGGAGAAGTGTTTGATGTGGCGGTAGACATAAGGAAGAGTTCACCGACCTTCGGGCGTTGGGCAGGAGAAGTTCTCTCGGCGGAAAACAAAAAACAGCTATGGATACCGGAGGGTTTTGCCCACGGTTTTGTCACCCTTTCCGACCATGCCGAATTTCTTTATAAAACAACTGAGTATTATGCTCCCGACTGCGAACGTTGTATTCGCTGGGATGATTCAGAGATAGGCATTAAGTGGCCATTTGTTGGAGAGCCTCTGGTGTCCGCTAAGGATGGGGCAGCTCCTTCTTTTCTTTCAGCAGAGTTTTATTCCTGATGCAATCAGCATAGCGCATTTTTTGTGAACCATGACCGATTCTCGGCGGAACTCCGATCACATCTCATTTCTTGCCTTACGAACCGTCATCTCACATTTTTGACAATCGAAGCCAAGTTCATACACCCCGGTATTATCGCTAAGGGTTAGTGGTCCGGGTCCGGCAATACCATCAGCATTTTGGGCCATTTTGGGGCAGAGGGCCAACTGTTGCTTGATACAATATCTGGTTGTCATCAAAGCACAATCTTCGCTATCCTCTGCACGCAGGGTTTTCCTGTTTATGCTTCCCACTCCGTGTCGCCGGTAGAACTCTTCGGCTTTCCGATTGCTTATATTATCGAGATAGCTCACCTCACCCGCCGGCCAGGGAAAATCATTTACGGTGAGTTCGATACGGTCCACCTGATAGTGTTGCAGCCTTTTTTCAAGATGATGGGCAAACGTCTTTCTGCGAAGATCGTTGAAAACGGCCGCAGGGAAAAAGAGTTCGGGACGAAGGTCCACACCGACTTCCTCAATTGAAAAAACAGAGCCTCCACTTTTTCTGAGCTGCTTTTCCGCAAGGGCTGTCACCATTCCAGTTTGTCTGGCCACTTCTTTTGTTGTCTCGACCATTGTTGTCGATTCTATTGCATCCTCATCTCTTACCAGCAGCTGTAAACCATCGGCAGTTTCGGAAAGTTCAAGCTTTACCGCAATGGTCCGGCATTGCTCACTGCGGACCAGGAGTTTATTGAATGCTGTGTCGGAGTTACGGTATATCACCACTCCTGAAGACAAGTTTACGGGATCCTTTGGATAGATTTTCCCCTTGTCCACCCGGTTCACTTTTATGCCGACAAGGCCTTTTTCAGGATCGAAAAAACAGAGGCCATCGCCGTTATTGACGATTTCTTCGGTATCCACCGTAAAAAACCGTTTTTCTGCATGCACAACCGGCCCCAGTCTCTGCCCTAATGATTTCGGACTATCGATTGCCCCGATTGTCGTTGTTTTTCTTCGAGTATTCCCCTGTTGTGTCAAAAAATAATCCGTCATGCCCCGGTTGAATGACCTTGCAGGATCCGGAGTAAATCCAAAACCGCAGCTGCCTGAAGATGCTCGCTGCAACCCATTATCCGCATCAATTACTATATCAAGCGCCTGACGGTAAAAGGCCGTCACATTCTTTACGTAATTTTCATCTTTGAGCCGCCCTTCTATCTTAAATGAACTGATTCCTGCCTCAATGAGTGCGCCAAGATGGGCCGAAAGGTTCAAGTCCTTGAGACTGAGCAGGTAGCGATCTCTCTCCAGCGTTTTCCCCTCTCCGTCTTTCAAGGTGAACCTATGGCGGCAAAATTGAGCACACTCTCCCCTGTTGGCGCTGCGCCCGGCCATCACCTCACTTATATAACACTGCCCGCTATAGGAAACGCAGAGCGCCCCATGAACAAAGAATTCAAGCGGCATGCTGGTTGCCGCGCGAATCTCTTTTATCTGGTCAAGGCTCAGTTCCCGGGCCAGTACAATTTGCTGAAACCCAACTTTTTCAAGGAAACGGACCTTGTCTACGGTCCGGTTGTTCATCTGGGTTGAGCTGTGCAGAGGGATCGGCGGCAACTCCGATTCAAGCAGTCCGACGTCCTGGATAATGAGGGCATCGACACCAATTGCGTATAACTGATGGCAGAGACGTACGGCGAGATCCAGTTCGCGATCATCGAAGATGGTATTGAGGGTGACGTAAACCTTTGCCCTGAACAGGTGGGCATGAGCGATCAGCTTTTCAATATCCGTCAGGTTATTGCATGCGGCTGCGCGGGCACCAAATTGCGGGCCGCCGATATAGACGGCATCGGCACCATGATTTACGGCACTGATACCGCAGGCAAGATTTTTGGCCGGAGCCAGAAGTTCAATTTTTTGATGAAGCATAGATGGGCGGGCAAAGGAACCCGCCCCTACTCCTGGCCGACGGTTACTCATAAATTCAGCTGAAAACTTCGCCGATCGTGAAAATCCGGCGCCATTCCATGGTGTTCAAGAGCCCAGTAGCTGATGCTCCCATCGGTGGCCTCTATGATGCTGCTGACTCCAACTTCAAGTTGGGAATATTTACCGATGATGCCGTTTAAATTCAACGTGCAGACCAACGTCAGGAGATCAGTTCCTGTAACCACACGACAAAGCGGTGGATCCATTATCTCTTCAGGCCGCATTCCGGTTCGGTAACCATCAAATCGATAAATGTTCCAGCAGCCGTTCAGGGAGAGATTTACCTCCCAATATGCGCTTCACTCTTTGTCTTCCAAAAAATAACTCAAAGCAGGTATGACGCCACAATTCATGACAGCGATTATTGAGCGAGGAAATCGCGGATGTGTCGATGTCTCGCAACGAACCTTTCAGTGTGTATCCAAGCAATAGAGTATCGGCTGTTCTGGTAACAATACCCGAAAACGACAGCTTATCCGCCAATGGTCCGGCGGCGAAAGGCCGCAGCTGGAAACGCACTCCCGGCCTCTTACAACTTCAGTCAAACGTGCCTCGTCTCTTTTATTCCTCTTCCGCTTCTATACAATCGACAGGACATGCCGCGGCGGCATCTTCAGTGCACTCCTCTTCTCCCGGAATATTGCTTTGTAAACAAAAGCCTTTTCGTCTCATCGTCAAAACCGAAGACATCGGGACAGAGCTCTACGCAACTTTGACATCCGATACATTCATCTTCATCCATAGTAACCTCAAATGCCATATGTACTCTCCCCATAATAATCCATTAACAGCCAAGAAATTTCGAAGCCAACCAATACATCTTTCCAGCGACCATTCCCAGGTGGAAAAAAAATCTTCCTGGAATCGATCATGCACACGCATCAGGAAACCGCTGTAATGAGGAAAAGACCCCGGATCGCTGCAGCAAACCAAATATTTGCAGTTTCCATGTAAATGTTCACAGGTCGGGAGTTATGCGACCATCTAGCTGTTCCCGGTGGACAGTTACACTTCCTTTTTTGTTTATATCGGTATTTTCATCATAATCAACAAAAAAGATACATCATCCTGAACAGAAATCTCTTCGGTTTCCTTTAAGGCTGTCAACTATACAAATTCGCTCTGGCCGTGGAACGGTACAACCACGTTGAACCCTTCCCCGCGAAGATAATCGGCAAACCCGAGAGTCTGCTCTTCTTCACCATGAACCAAAGCAATTTTTTTAACAGAAAGATTTGACTCTTTCAGCACCCGGGTCATTTCGTGACGATCACCATGGGCACTGAAACCGCCCAGCGTGACGACCCTTGCTTTCAAGGGATATTCTTTGTTGTAAAACCGGAGCATCGGCGGCTCCCCCTTTCTCCCGCCTGCCGCATATTGCTCGCCTTTTTCCTGCAGCCGTCTGCCAAAGGTGTTTTGTCCCATGTAACCCACAATCAATATCGTATTTCGATTATCATGGATCTTATGCCTGAGGTGGTGCAGAACCCGTCCGCCCTCACACATACCCGATCCAGCCAGGACAATATGGGATTTGGTTTCGCGGTTCAACGCCATCGATTCTTCAACGCTTCGGACAAAGTTCAGATGCTCAAAATCGAAGGGGTTAATACCCTTTCGCAGAAACGACTCATGCGCCTCTTCATCATAGGTCTCGGGATGCTCTCCAAATACCTGGGTGATTTCCATGGCCAAGGGACTGTCAACCGAGACCGGCATCGGCGGAATTTCTTTTTCCAGATAGAGTTCATGGATAAAATAGAGCAACTCCTGCGTACGACCATAGGCAAAAGCCGGAATGATCACCGAACCGCCCCGGTTGAAAGTTTCAATCAGGGTTTGTTTCAGAAGCGGTTTCATGTCGCTTACCGGCTCGTGAGTTCGGCTTCCGTAGGTACTCTCCATGACCATGAGGTCAATTTTTCTGTGTTCTTCCGCAAAATTAAGGGTGGGATCCTTAATGATCGGTTTGTTAAAACGCCAGCAATACGTAGTCGTCAAGGTAGACGTGCAAAAACATAGC
>CAVSJK010000003.1:0-419818 GCA_963728385.1 uncultured delta proteobacterium | reverse complement strand
CAATATGTAATAACAGCAATAACTTTTTATATCCTCCATGTTTTTGAATGAAACTAAATACAGTGACTTTCAAAAACCTAATATGTTAAGGATATGCCAAATTACTAAATTACAGTCATACTCAGTTAAAACCTTTATAATTTCCAACCTGTTGATTGCAAAATTTTCCTCTCTAACCCACTACCAGAAAACGCCTAATGAAAAGACGTTTTTTATCAAGTAAAAACATTAAATTAAAATAAAGCAGCTTGATATATGTATCTTTTCTTTTGGAGCCAAAATTGGATTTCATTAATTCAGCTACCCTCATAATTTCTTTATGTGAAATCCAGCTTCTACGCCGCCTCAAAGTATCATAAAAATGCTGTTTGATCATTTTTTTAAGTTCACGATTTTTAGGAAAATATGTACATTCGTTCTCCTCAATGTGATTTGTGAGCCACACCATGAATCTAACAAGAGCGTCATATTTCAGGTAATCAATTTTACGATCTTTTTTACAAGAAATATTTTCACCACTTAATCGAAAGAAAATTTTTGCATCCTGCATGGTCCAATATCCATTTCTAGCTCCACAGCCAATAACAAATGCAACATCAGACCACCAAGCTAAGGGAAAATGAACAAAACCGCCTAACGCTATGAAAGTTGATTTTCTAAATATTAACTCCTGCTGGTTAGCACCTCTCATATTTCTCAAGTAAAAGTAAGTGAATTCATTCCAAGTTTCACTTTCAGGATGTGGTCAGGTAGAGACCAAATAATTTTGGCCATTTAAATATACATAGTAGTATTAAAACGATAAACATCATATTCGGCATTTGTTTTATCTAAAGCAGAATAAAAGGTCTCAACGCAGTTTGGTCCCATAATGTCGTCATCGGAAAATAACCATAGCCAAGGTTCTTCGCACAAATCTATGCAGCGATGATACTGTGCAGTTAATGACTTCCCACCTAAATTAGAGTCAAATCTATTATAAACTAACTGCTCAGTACTCAAGTCAATCCCTGCGAGTTCCTTCCATAAATAGTCGGGACTAGCATCATCGCAAATATATAGTCTAAACTTCATGTTAGTCTGTCCCGCTATAGATTCAATTGTTTTCCTTATAAATTTTCCTTTATATGCAGAGATGACAATTGCTAATCCATATTTCATTCTAATTACCCTTCTTGCTCCTCAAGCTTTAAGGGCCGTAAAGCTCTAGGTTTTGTATTTTTTACATGTGTAATTAAATTTTTTATCATTGCGCTTATATAAAATCGGTTATTAACACTAAATAAAATTCAGCTAGACAACCTGATACAATAAAAGTCCTAATATTTGGTAGCCTTTTAAACAAAAATTGAATTAACACAATCATTTTCCAAATCGGCCAAACGATACTTCTATCCCCGATATATACTGCTTGACTGCAAACCTTTTTCTCGCATAAATACTCGCCCGATGAGCATTTTCCAGCGCATCGCTGTAATGGTTTATGATGAATTCGATTTTGGCAGCCCATTCTTCAATATTTCCAGCCTGCGCCAAGTATCCATATCGGCCATCTTGGATTATCTCGCGAAGTCCCCCACTATTAGCCCCAATCACCGGTAATCCGACCTGCATTGCCTCCACCGCCACCCTCCCCAGGGCTCTTCCAGAGAAGGCACCAGAAGAATATTGGAACGGGCCATATATTCATAAGGATTATCGATATACCCTGTGAATTTAACGTAGTCGATGATTCCTTTTTTTTGACATAACTTGGTAAGAAAATCTTTGTAACTTTTTCTTACGGTTCCTGCCAATGTTAAGCATATAGAACAGTTCACATTCTTCCTTTCAATAACGCTAGCAACCGCTTGAATAGCAATTTAAATCCCCTTACCCAAAATTATCTTTCAGGTACAAACAATAAATTAAATGAGTTCTTCAGGATCCCCACCAGAATACTTATAAACTTCAGGAACATTAATTGCGTTATAAACGATTCGGCGTTTTTCATCCACCTGGTAACCAAATTGCTGAAGAGTTGCCCCGGAATTTGCAATGAGTAGCTCAGTGCAATTTGGAATCAATTTTAATACTAACTTTATTGGGAGGATAGAGAGAAGATTTTCATTGCCTGGCAAAATTTCCCGGATATGCCATACGTGAGGTAGGTTGGTTAATTTTGCCAGAATCGCTCCTGAGAAAATCACCATTGTATTGGAATAGATAAGGTCTATCTTTTCAGATTTTACAATCCTCCGTAACTGAAATTGAGCTTTAATTTCTGAGCGGACAGTTCTACACATTTCAAAAATCCGGTTTCGGGGCCTGATCCACCAAGGAATTGAGACAACGAAAGAACGAATGCCCAACAAATCAACCTGTTTCTTCAACGGCCCTTCGGAAGGGAAGACAACCACAGGATTGAAACGATTCTGGTCGAGATTCTGCAGGAGTAGAAGCAGACTTTTTTCGGCTCCGTATCTACCAGCACTGTGGGACAGTATCAATAAATTTATTTTTCTTTTCTGCATAAGCGTTCTCTGCATCCCAAGCATCACCAAAAACTTTAGGGTGTCAAGATCCTCTTGAGGTTCTTTTGCACAGATAACTGAATGGAAGGTACTTTTTGTTGGAGCATTTTTCTTTGCAAATCATTCTTGGCATAATACTGATTAAGCGCTTCACTAACTGCCGCCTTATCCCAATTCAATTCGAGATTTGTCCTCCAGCCCGACCTCTTTCATCAGTTCTAAGTATTTGTGAGTCCATCCGAGAGCAAGAGCTGGAATCCTTTGTGACAAGGCTGCAATTAAACGTGGAACCGGGAGGATATCACATAATCACAATTGCCTATAATTGCCTTTATCATGTAGCACGTAGAACCTGTGTACTATGGAACACTTCCCTGCAACCGAGCTGCTCTTTAATAAGCGCCCCTAAAAACGTATCATCCGGCAAAGGGTGTCCATCCCTTCGGAACTCATGTCCCAGTAGAAGCAGATATCCATTTTGGTTTTTCAGCCAATGTTTACCAATCTGAATCAAATGCCGGACATAATTATTTTCCATCCCTTCACCCGCTGTTCTATCGGAAACCCGCATGTTCGGGTGGTACATAGGATAGGTCTTTTTGGAATTTATCATTCCAAGGAGGTTTAAATAAATTTATGCTTGCGTTAGGTCTTCCCCCTTAAAGAGCAAGGCAATGTCGTGAGAAAAAATATGTTGTCCTTCTTGCATGCTAAGAAGACATGTAGTCCGTCGACCGCCTATCTCGTACAATTACCACATCCGCTTAATCAATAACCGCATCAACTACATTAGCGACGTTTAGTTGTTCAAAAGGCCACCAAAGCTTGAGACATATAAACAACTCGAATCCCGAACCGCTTCCACCTTTTCACGGAGGAGGGGCTGGATTCAAGTAATAAGTTCAAGGCCTACGTGTTCTCCAAATCAAATTCCATCTACACCAACAACGGCACGGCACCCAACTTACAATAAGAATTTCATCAACTTCGACATGATTGGTCGTATATTCCCTGGGAGAGAATGTAGAGTCAATAATGTCTTGCACATTCACAAAAATCTTAGCTTTTCACTAGCTCATAATATCAAAATTACATACATATGTATAAGCCAAGACTATCTCAAAAACGCCAGATGAAGTGCAATCCTAGGAATAATCCAGTCCATTGCATTTTTGTAAATTCTTGTATTCCGATAAACCAGATAATAAAACGCATTGGGCACTGTCAGACAAATAATTGTTTTTACGACAAATCCCATCAAATCGTATAAAAAGTGGCTTGTCAAGAGATAAGTAATTACGCAGGCAACAGAAGTGACCAGCGCATAAACTGCATGGCTACAATAATATTTCCTGATCTTTTGATTTACAAAGTAATATTTAAATATCAAATGCGATCCGTAACAGAAGTTAATAAAAAACAACGAGATCAATGTCGCAACAATAATCCCAAACACACCCCAATACTTCCCCAGCACATAATTAAGAACTACATTTAAAACTGCTTCAGCTATAGCCCGGAATCTGTTTTCCCACCATATCCCTTTTGCCTGCACATAAACAGCCCTGATATCACCCATTTTCAGCACATAAAAATAAACACAAAAAGGAATTACAATGCTCATTGGAAACATCAACTCCTTCCCTACCCACAACAACATAAATGGTTGATACAATGACAATAAGCATACTGTTACCCATCCGGAAAACCACATATAAAAAAAATTCAGCCTATTCATATCATCATAATTTTTTTTCTCACTGTCCATTGAAACACTATTACCAACACCAGCAACAATCGAATTTGCCACTACTGAAACAACCATCAATATTGATTTCAATACCAGATAATAATTACCGTAAATTGCAGTAATGGTTAACCCCAAGAAAATTGAAATGAATATATTATCAAAAGCATTCCTTGAAACAGTACAAACTTTACTAACTATAAGACCTTTCATTTTTTGATTAATATCAGACCGATAAAATGAAGGCAACACGCCAACAGCTGAATATTGAGGAAACATTTTTTTTGCAATTATTGCAGTTCTAAAATTATTGACTACCGTAAAAATAGGCATTACTGCTAAATAAGCATAATAATTCTTCACAGTAAGAAGGACTACGATCTGCAAGGAGTTCATAAAAATAGAGATAAATATATCAATCCTGCTAATAACATCCTGTCTTTGGTGTGCTGTTATGATTGCGCCCATATACGCAAACAAAAAATAACCAGCTACTGTATTAACCAAAAAGACAAAATAAACGATCCTTATATTTATCCCCTGCGGTGTTGGTCCGTTAATCAAAAATGGAAGAAAAGGGATTAAAGCAACACCTAACACAAACACAACTATACCCACATATCTATAGACTTTTCTATAATAAGCCAACAGCGCGTTTATTAACGTTTGATCATCGACTGCAATCGGTTTATACATGCTGAAGACAACTGCACTGCCGAAACCCAACTCCGCTAAGTTCAAAACAGTTAAAATTGAAGTAAATAAACTACTTAAACCAAGATATTCAACATCTAGGGTTTTGATAAATACGGTCCGTACGATAAACGGAAATAACACCGAAACGATTCGGCTTAAGGTACCAAAACCAATATTTCTTAATGTATTTTTGGAACGCTCTAGCCTCATAAATCTACCTGCTTAGAGCTAATATCCCACATATCGCCTATTTTAAAATCCCAAATATCTGGTTCAAAAACTCCATATCCGCCTCCTGGTGTAAATGTCATCTCCCCAAAGTATATTTTTTCTCGAGTGTTATAAAGATCAATACGAACATGAGCGAACCCATACGATAATGCAGAGGCCAGCCACTTCATCTTTTCAAAATTCAAAGGTTTGTCGATTTTATTTGGCGAATTATTATATGGCGGCCTATTTACCTCAAGATGCTCCCAGTCCATATCATAAAAATCAATAGTAGCATGCACTGTACGAGAGCTAACAACTTCACATATACGAGGTTGGCCAGCAAAGCAGAAAAATTTATAATCAATCAAATCTTTTTCATTAGCATTCGGCTCCAGATATTGTTCCGCAAGGATTTTCGGTACAATTCCTTTATAATGCATTTCAAATCCGTTTTGGAAATAAAATGGATTATTGAGCCAAAAGTCCATTTTCTTTTTCAAAATCCATTTTCTGACTTGGGTCTTATTTTTTACAACAATATTTGTCCCTGAACCGTTATTGGTTTTAAAGACAAGAGTATTTGGCAACAAGGAAAAGTCTATTTCATCAAAATGATCCCATACGCCTAACAAGGGGACAAGAAACTCTTCTCCTGCTCTTTTAATGACATAGTTTCTAACATGTATCTTGTCGCTAAGTTCTGTGTATATTGGTTGAATGTCACGTAATTTACGCCATTGTATTTTTTCAGTATACCTTCCAGGGTTATCTAAATCTAACGATAAACCAGTTCTATTTTGATACAGCGTTCTCAATTCTTCAGAGTACAATTTAGTGTCCAGAGATTTATATTTATTATGTTTAGATCTATATTGTTTTTGGTAATATTTAACATCTCTATACTCCAACAGAGAGGGACAAACTTTAGCAGTGATGTTTTTTGCTATTTTTTTTACAGTTTTAACCATATTTCAATACTCTTTAAAGAAATCGCTTTATTCAATCAGTGAATCTACAATATACACATAAACACTACATCCAATGCATCTGCTTCGTTTACAAGTCACGTTATTTCAAGCCGGTGTTACCACAAAAGAACCGTCCCCTGCATCCTTGTAACTAATGCCTTTTGAATTTGCTCGGACCTTAACAAATAGAGTAGCAGAGCAGTAAGAACACCCCCGCTTTGCCCATTACGCTCGCATTCACCATATACAGCTTGGCCGCAAATAGAATGATATTTGTATAACTCCTATAGAAAGGAACGCATGTGACGCTGTAGCGCACTAAGCCCGCTTAAGATGAACAGCATGCTCAAAACAATAGTCACAGACATTAGTCGCGAGTTCTCAAAGAACCAGACCGCTCCTGGTGCTATAGCAACAATTGTTATACAAACTAGACCTCTTAGATGATTAATGATTTATCATTCAACTTATGCCGCTCCAGTAGAACAAATAACTATTGGTAATGTCTTAATCAAAATCTTCAAATCAAGCCAAAAAGACCAGTTATCAATATATTCAAGATCTAACTCCAACCATTTCTCAAATGGCAAATCACTCCTGCCGGATATTTGCCAAATACAGGTTAATCCAGGTTGTACACTGAAACGTTTTCGTTGTATTCCATGATCAAAAAGATCAACGTCTCTGATAGACATTGGCCTTGGTCCGACAAGGCTCATGTCACCCAGAAGGACATTAATCAGTTGGGGCAACTCATCGACACTGGTTTTTCTAAGGAACTTTCCAACCCTGGTAATTCGTGGATCGTTCTTAATTTTAAAGATAGGCCCCTCCGCCTCATTGAGATGTTCAATATCTTTAAGTTTTTCTTCAGCGTCCATATACATGGAACGGAATTTATACATGCGAAAAAGATGCTTGCGCATTCCGACTCTTTGTTGAATGAAGAAAACCGGCCCCGGTGAGTCCAGTTTTATGGCAATCGCAACCAACAGGAAAATTGGGATTAGCAGCGGCAATGCAAGCAAGGTACAGACAAAATCAAAGACACGTTTCGCTAGCAGCTGTTGCGGATCCTGGGCGACCGGCTCCATGTTCAATAAAGGAATGCCCTTCACCTCGGACAGACTTATGCGAGCGACCTGGACATTGAAAACATCGGCCATAAATCTTAGTCGGATGCCCTCCTGCTCACAGGCAAGCACAATTGGCTCGGCATCTTTGAGCATAGTGCGGGAAATGGCGACAATAACTTCATCGATGATGTTGTTTTTCAGACAGTCGTGGATATTGTCAATTGTGCCTATGACCGGTATACCATTTACATTCATACCAACCCGACCGGGATCAGGGTCGACGAACCCTACCACTTCGAGACCCCAGGTAGCTTTTTCCTGCAAAGCCATGACCAAATCACTGGCTCGGCTTCTCGAACCTACAATGAGTACCCGGAGTGTTTTCCTGCCGCTTTTGACTTGTTCCTTGAAGTAGGCGATTGTCAACATCCGAATTACCAAAAGTGCACAAAACTCCATCGAAGCAAACATCCAGACAACAAATCTGCTCACATACTGAATCTCAAGGAAAAATAGCAAAACCAGAAGGGTGCCTACGGACACAATAATAGAGCGACAAATAGCCCAGGAATAGCCGACAAGGCTGGTATGGCATGGTTTCTTGTATCCGCCAAAATATGACAATGATCCGGTTATTAAAACCAGAACCAGGGGAATTATAAAGAGATGTGAATTAAAATAGAGATGTTCGACCGCAGGAATCATAAGATTCCTAGCTAAAAAGGAAGCGATAAAGGTAACTACGATCGATATCATATCTATGAAATAAACTGTGTTGCCTAATTCTACATTGGTCGCGTCTTGCATAACAGTTACTCTATTGAACAATCCTGGGCACGCTATTGAGGTAACTCAAAAAGGTTGGATAAAATGCGCTGATAAAATCTTTCCCAAGATTCCTCGCTTCTTCCTTATTGAATTTACCCGTAGTCACAAAGGGAACCGCTATTCTTACAAAAGCATGCTCTTGGCTTTTTCCTGTCATCCTGTTGATGACCGCGTTTATTTTATTCCTATATACCGTCGGTACAGTCTTATCGTAGGCTTGATACCAATAGAGCACCAACTCCTGCTGTTCTCCCAGACTGGCTGTCATTTCCGCATAATCTATTTCATTATTCCCGACAGTAACTCGACCTTCAGTCGGGTTCGCTACAGTCCAGCCCTGCCCGGGAAAGCAGACGAGGGGGGAATGGGCTGCGGAAATTTTGCCTAGGTTATTGTAATACCCTATATAAAGGCTGACTATTCCGCCATTTTTCTCATAACTGGCCTGGGTATAGTCATCCAAGTCTAAAAACCTTACAGTATCTTCATCAAGCGGACTGTTCTCCACTAATCTATACCCATCAACTGGCCCGAGGAGTGCCTGCAGCAATATCGGCTTAGCCACTTTGACAGGGGCTGAAGTGCGGTATACCAATACACTTGCCACAAGCAGCAAAATTGACAGATATATTAATTGCTCGTTTTTTTTGTTTCCCACAATTCCAGCATTCTTTGAAATGCCCATAATAAAACCAAACCAAAAGAAAAGAGAAAAAGACCGGTGAGGGTATGCGACAGTCCTGAAGAGAGGTTAACATGAAAATAGTGATAGGCCAGAACTAGAACTACAACTCTGATTATATTGATCACAATCGCTACAGGAATACTGAACAGAAGAAGCAGAATAGCAGATGACAACCTTGTAAGAGTGAAATATCCGAGAAGGACACTTAGAGTTGTCATCGAGAGCAGTGAGCGGATACCACTGCATGCCTCAATTACCTGGAAAACATTATTTTCAATATATAGAATGTTGCCTTCCCTGAACATTGGCACACCGAATGAGCGAATCAGAATCTCGCTAATTTCAGAAATTCTAAGCTGCAAAGATGCGGTTAACGTCGATAATAATTGGCCCGGAATGGGTATGATCATAAAGAGAAGGAGGATTGGGACCGCAAATTCCTTCAAGACTCCAAGCCCACCCAGATATATGAGGGCACTGATGATTGATACAGCGGTTGCTAGAAAAATAAAAGTCGGTACCTGAATCTGGAGGGAAATGAGATAGATTGACAGGGTAATCACAAAGAAAAATAAGGCGACAAGTGATCCACCGTTATTATGTGCGAGGTATTCTCGTTTTACCCATATCATATAGCCAATGACAGGACCGACAAAAAAAGCATAGGTATAGTCATCAGATTCTAACCATTTGTGTGTCAGCATATCCAGTGATGGATAGAAGCCAATCACACAAAGCGTTAGAACCAATACCGGCAGGAGATAGGAGGTAATTCGTTGCATCTTTTTATTTCATCCTATTTATAGACACAGCCGTCTAATCAACGATAACGATATCGCCTGAGCGTATGAAAATATTATGCTCCAGTGCTTTTGCTTTACCGGAAACGAAATCGTCGTAATCAAACTTAAGGGTATTGCCATCAAATTCTTTTTTATCTTCCCCCTTGAGCTCTTTACGCACAACAGTGATCTCCTTGCCCGACCACTCGGTAAATCCACTCGACCGGGCAATTACTTGCACCAGAGTCATAGGATGGTCTAGAGGGTAAATACCTGGTTTTAATACCTGGCCCATCACTGTATATCGCAGACTATTGCTCTGAACCAGAGTAGTGGTAATAATGGGATTATCATAGATGGAAGAATAGAGTTTCTTAAGGTAATCAGCGAGTTCTGTCAGAGTCAGTCCAACTACTTCGACATCACCTATGTTTTTGAGTGATATGCGGCCATCCATCATCACTCGGGTTCCCGAAGGTGCTGCAGCGGACACTTCGCCTGTCGGGATAGGTGCTGAAGTTGCAGACATGTCACCTTCTTCAAAAATGCTCACCGTGAGGATATCGCCATGTCCGATCACATATTCGTCTTCACGCTGTATTTTATTCAGTTTGGGACCGAGCAATTCTTTCAGAAGGGAATCCTTTTGTTCAGATGTAACGGGGACATCTGCAGTTGATTGTGCGGCGAAGACCATGGTCCTGCCGCTTGACAAGAGCAAGCAAGAAAGAATTAAAAAAAATTGTGTCATACGCTTCACGGCTGACTCCTTTCAAAAAGTTTGATTGTCTAGAATCTTCCTTTTTAAACATATCTAGCCTGTTTTGTCACTAGGAGAGCAGTGCATAACGTTGGTTAATGTATTTTTTTACGCGGCCGTAGTTTTTTGATGGATTTAATCGACCGATCCAGATTAATATGCTTCTTAATTTTTATTTAAGTTCTCGTTGTAATCCTCTCGCCGATTTCAAAATCGTAATTTATCTAATTGACAGGAATTGTTATGAATACGAACAAAAAACTGGTCAATATGTTGCTTCTGGCATTTGCCATCCTGCTTTTATCCTCATGTTCTTCACCCGAAAAGGATAAACAGGAATATTATCACCATGCTATGGATTTGGTCAAACAGGATAAGCGGGAAGCTGCGATTCTGGAATTACGCAGTGCCATTCAAATTGATGCTAAATTTGCCGATGCCCGTTATCAACTCGGCCTTCTTTATCTCAAAGGGGGCGAGGGACAAAAGGCATTTGGAGAACTGCTGAGAGCTGCCGACCTCGATCCCGACAATCTTGACGCCAATCTCAAAGTCGCACAAATTTATTTCATGGCCAAAAAGAATGAGGAATCGAGAAAACGCCTCAACCAGGTCTTAACAAAAGATCCGAACAACCGTGATGCGCTCACCCTTTTAGCCAACCTTGAGCTTGTCGAAAAAAACTACAGTGCCTCCCTGGCTGCTCTGGGCAAGATAGGAGAGGCAGTCGAAAAATCTGATACGCTCTTAAATATCAAAGGCAGAATTTATGCGGCCCAAGACCAATGGAATGAGGCTGAGGCCGCTTTTCGTAAGGCAATTGCCGTAAATGCTTCCAACTTTAATAACTACGAACCCCTCCTCATGCTTTTTGACAAAAAAAAGAACCTGAATGAGGCGAAAAAGGTTTTAGATGAACTGCTCGAGAAATTTCCCAACGAGGCGAAGTCTCATTTGCTCCTGGCCGGATATTATTTACATACCAATGAACACGCCAAGGTAGCAGGAGAGCTCAAGGAAGTCATACGTATCGCACCTGATAACCCTCGTTTCCGGTTACAGCTGGCCGATTTTTATGAAAAGAACAGTGAACCTGCCAAAGCCGAAGAAACTCTTTTAACTGCCCACAAGGATATCGGAGATAATCCGGAGATAACTACTACGCTTGCAACCCATTATTTTGAACAAAAACAATTTGATAGAGCTCAGTCCTTACTCGATGAATTGACTGCAACCCAACCTGGATACGGCGGTACCAAACTCCTCAAAGCCCGCTTTCTGCTCAAGGATGGTAACGCGCGGGATGCTGAAACAATTTTACAAGCATTAAACACTGATTTTCCCTCCTGGGCCGCTCCCAAATTTTATCTCGGCTTAGCCTATTATAGCCTTGGCGAAATTGAGCTTGCCCAGAAAGCAGTAACGGAAGCGATTCAAAAGAATAATCAGAAGTCGGAATACCATGGGTTATTGGCGCAAATTTATCAGGTACAAGGTTCATTTGAAGATGCCAAGAGGGAATCTGCCATTGCATTACAATTAAATTCAAATAATTTCCAAGCGGCCCTCATTCTGACTCGATCTCTTATCTATGAGAAAGAATACCTCCCCGCCATCAAAATTCTAACCAGCATGAGACAACAGCTGCCGGACAATCAGGGGATTTTGGCAAACCTGACCATGGCTTATCTGGGAAATAACGAACAGCTGAAAGCTGAAGAATCCCTGAAAGATATTCTCCGAATCGATCCAGGCAATCCCCGGGCGGTTGCGATGCTGATAACAATGAAATTCAAAGGCAATTTACCTGGCGCCGAATCTTTTGTACGGCAACAAATAAACAATGCCAAAGCTGATGCCCGGCTTTATTTGATTCTCGGCAATCTTTTGGAAGGTCAGAAAAACGATCAAGAAGCGCTTGCCGCCTATGAAAAGGCTCAGGAACTCGACCCTTCACTATCACCTCCCTATCTTGCGGCTGCAAGATTGCTGACAAAACTTGGGCAAAAAGATGAAGCTCTGGCCAAATACAAAACAATGGTTGAAAAACTTCCCAATTCTTTAACAGGTCATATGGGCATGGCTGCACTGTTTCAGATTGAGGGCGACAACAACAAAGCCATTGAACAGTACCGGAAAGTTCTTGATATTAAGAAAGACTATACCCCTGCTGCCAATAACCTGGCCTGGTTGATAGCATCGGATCCAAATGGAGATCTTGGCGAAGCACTCATGCTGGCAATGAGAGCAAGACAGGAATCACCGGATGATCCCAATGTGGCGGACACTCTCGGGTGGGTACATTACCAGAGAAATTCTTTCTCATTGGCAATCGCTCAATTTGAATTTGCCCTGCGAAGCCATCCGGACAATCCAACATGGGTTTATCATCTGGCATTAGCCCAAAAAGGAGACAAGAAAGAAGAAGCGGCGATACAGACCTTGAAAAAATTGCTTGAGAAGAAAACTGAATTTTCCGATCGCACAAATGCGGAAGAGCTGCTGGCTGAATTAACTAAGTAACAGGGGGTATAGCCAATCGCGTTATTTCTGGTAATAGCCGCCATGATAGTATCCATATCCTTTAACGAGTGAGTTCTGCAATGGATTGACATCCTGATCGTTAAAGACGATACCCATAATGCGGTCAGGACCGATTATATCGATTAATTTCTGAATCTGTGCCTTGCCGGAACAGCTCTGGCGAACAACGATTATTACCGCATCTACCTGTCCGGCGAGGACGCTCGACTCTGCAGCCACCAATAATGGCGGCGAATCGAAGATAATGATGCGATCATCATATCTGCCGGACAGTTCTTCAACCAAGGCAGACATTCTTGTTGATCCAAGCAATTCAGCAGGATTGGCTGGCGATTTACCGCTTGTCAGCAGAGACAATGTTTTAACCGACGTTTTTTCGATTAACTTCGGCAATGCCACGTCATCCCTGAGATAATCTACCAGTCCTACATTATTGCTCGTGCCAAACAAGTTAGCCAGGGCGGGCTTGCGCAAATCACAATCAACAAGCAGGCAATGCTGATCCATGCCATGGGCCAATGATATACCTAGATTAGCCGTTACGAAACTCTTCCCTTCCTTGGGAATAGCCGAAGTCACCAAAATAGTTTTGGGAACCGGGACTGCATCCAGAGGATGTAGAATTCTAGATCTGAGCGTTTTAAACACCTCGGGCAGGTAGCCATCATCGTTTACCGCCTTGGAGAGACGTTCATCCCATTTCCCATTCATTACTGATTTCGTTCGCTTGGGCTGTTCCTCCAACTTTTCTTCTGCACGAATTTTTACAGATACAGCCTGCAAAAGGTCCGGAGATGAAGGGACCTTATTTTTTATCTTCAGATCAACATTTTCTCTTTTCTGTGCTCTTTCGAGTATTTCAGAAATTTTAGCCATAACTGCCCCACTATCTTAACTCTGTTTAACAACAAATACCGTTATCAGGTCGGCTTATTATATCTTGACTATTCACAAGTAAACGACAATAAAGTCTTGTCAGCAGATAAATCAAATAATAATACGACCTTGTTTCCAAAAAATACCAAGTACCGCAATAATTGCCACAGCCCATGTCAGGAAAGTAGCCGTACCCAAAATTGTCCAAATGCGCTGCCTGACTATTTCTTTTTTCAGCGGCAATCGAGGAACTGTGCAAAGTACCTCAAATTGAAAGGCGGTTTCTATTTGCTCTGGGAATCTAAATGATGTATCAATTTTTTCAAGCAACAAGGATCCGGCTGCACCGACACCACATCCTAAGAATAAGGCAACCGCCATTATCTTGAGGAAATCCGGCTTCATCGGTTTTATCGGCTGCTGGGCAAAATCTTCAATTTTGAATTGACTTCCCCGCTGCTTTCTTTCAAGATTCAGTGCCGATCCGGCCTGCAGATTCTGACTCATAAGAAAATCATAATGCCGCTTTAATTCTCCATACTCCCTGGTTAATGCCGACCATTCTGCCTCCCTTACCGGTGTTTCAGAAACCCACTGGTCATACTGCTTAACCATCTCTTGGATGTCTTCTTTTTCCTTCGTTATTTTTGCAATACTATAAGCTATGTCCTTAAGCTGGCGTTCCAGTTCAATAAGAGTTTTATCGAACGAACTATTGTCACTTAGTCTCAGTATTAGTCGTGGCTGAACCACCTTTCGACTCTTCCTGCACAACTTGTTCGAGCTTAGCAATCTTGGTTTTGAGACTTTTTATTTTCGGATGCTGTTCTGTATACTTCATCTCTAATGCCTCGAGTTCATTACGCATCCGAGTCAGCTTATCCTGACTACTCAGCATTTCCGGCGAATTACCCTCCATAGCTGCAAGATTTGCTTTTTTTGCCTCCAGTAACTCTTTTCGTGTAGCAATCTGATCACGGAGAAGCGCACGGGTTCGTTCAAGATCCTGAATGGACTCCAGTCGGCCCTGATAATTATTTTGCAAGGCAATCAACCTCGACATGTTCGTTCGGCGCTGATCCGGCATTTCGTTATAATATTTTAGCTTATAGTCGCGCATGACCGCTTCCTTGCTATCAAGCATCTTTTTGGCCATCTCAAGTTCTTCTTTGGTATATGCCGAAGTTTCAGATGCTCTTTCCTCCCGATATTTCATATTTTCTTCAATAAAACGGGCAGCAAGAGCGTTTGCTACCCGGGCAACCTTATCAGGCTGGCTTCCCATGAATGTTACCGTAAAGGTGTCTCCATTTCTGGATGGAATTATACTGATATTTTGACGCATTCCCGCAACGACATCTTCCATCGGCAGACTCTCTCTTTCTTTTACAAATAATTTCTCATCATTTATGATTTTCTCGAGACTCGTCCTGCTTGTTGCTATCTGTGTCAATGTGCTCACAATATCCTTGAGTCGCGAATTATCATCAGGTAACATGCGGCCGGTATTGACCATTTGTTGTTGATAACTCAATAAACAACTACTCTGGAAAACTTTTGGCTGCACGAGATATACACAAAGCCCTATGGATAAAGCAGCGAGAACACAGCTCGCAATAAGCGCTTTCCTCCGCCCCGCGACATCAAGCAATAATATTAGTTTAGGTACTTGGATTTCTTCCATCTTTCAATCGACTCCCTTATGCTATTTCCAACTTATTATCCGGCAGAGAAAGTAGGCCAGGACTGATTCTAGAGGCTATGCTATTCAAGCATACTATGTGGTCTGCAGCATACCCCATTCAGTAAGTGGATGAAGCTAAATTCTTAATCGAATCGTATTATTTTTTAAATACCCATTTGAATGCATTGTTTTGTATTCATCTAGAAATACGATTTACTCACACCCCGGCCGGCTCAGTCCAAACTTCAACACATTAATGTTATTAATTTTAGCTTACATTTCAAACAACTGACAATTTTCTAACCTCCCATCGGGTGATATACACCGATTATCACTCCATCTTATACCATGCTAGAATGATTTTACTCACATGAATGAGATACCTGCCAGCTATCGTTAACTGGATTTATATGTAATACTATGATAGGATTCATCGATTATTAATGGCTACAATTAAGATTGTAGTGCAACATCCAGATTAGCTTAGATATATTGCCATGCTTAACGAACCCAAGCGACTTGCCAAAAACCAAAAGACTTTGTTGGAAACAATGCCGGAGATGGTGTTGGTTATCAAATCGGATGGATCAATCCAATACATGAATCCAGCTGCTGCTTCTTTTTTAAAAGACGATGATCCTACTTTGTGT
This sequence comes from uncultured delta proteobacterium, assembly GCA_963728385.1. Classification (GTDB taxonomy): domain Bacteria; phylum Desulfobacterota; class Desulfobulbia; order Desulfobulbales; family Desulfocapsaceae; genus Desulforhopalus_A. The sequence goes on along the minus strand of CAVSJK010000003.1, from coordinate 403,796 downwards.
GGTCCAAAAGTTATCAACGAGTTGCAAGGAACCCTCTATTCTTTACTGAAAATTGAAAATGCCGCCACGCCTTATAAATGTATTGTGAACAACCAACTCATGGAGTCTCATATTGCCCCTTTTTCAGGATATGCCGATGAAAGTCTCTTTTGGGTTATCTTGAAAAGGCTTTCCCAGAAGAGCAGCTCGCGAACAATCACTGGTAAAAATCAAGTTTTGGAACCATGCCTAATTGGATCCAGCGAGGTTATGCACAAACTGAAAAATCTGGCGATTCGAGTAGCAAACACAGACGCCACTGTGCTGATTACTGGAGAGTCCGGTACGGGAAAAGAACTTATTGCCAACCTGATTCAACAGAAAAGCACCAGAAAGAACGAACATTTCTTAACTATTAATTGCAGCACGATTAACGACTTACTCCTGGAAAGCGAGTTATTTGGCTATGAAAAAGGCGCATTTACAGGCGCTGAAACTACCACAAAAGGAAAGTTTGAGGTAGTCAACGGTGGCACTGTCTTCCTGGATGAAATTGGCGATATCAGCTCTCGCATGCAGGCTGTTCTGCTTCGTGTCTTGCAAAACGGTGAAATTATCCGTGTCGGAGGCACCTCATCAATAAAGGTTAATATAAGGGTGATTGCCGCAACTAATCGCGATTTGATAAAAGCCGTAAAAGACGGAAATTTCCGATTGGATCTTTTTTATCGACTGAGCGTCATTAAACTAGATATCCCACCTCTTCGGGATCGCAAGGAGGATCTACCTGAACTGACCACACACTTTATCAACAAATTCAGCTTGCTGTTTGGTCTAGACATTAAATACAACCCCGACACATTACTTAATAGGCTTGTATCCCACGATTGGCCCGGCAATGTCAGGGAACTGGAAAATGTCGTCCAGAGAGCTATTCTTATGAGTGAAGATGGAAATATTTCTGCTGAGACACTATCCTTTGATACATCATTGGAGAATGAACAAAGAAGCACACTTACTTCGATAATTAAACAATTCAATGGCACACCATTAAAAAGTATTGTTGATCAAATCGAAAAGGAAATCATAATCGACAAGCTCGCTAAAAATGGTGGAAATGTAGCTAACACTGCAGAAAAACTAAATATCTGCAAGGCAGCGCTTTATGAGAAAATGAAACGATATGACATTTCCGCAAAAGCATTACGCTAATACTGGAGCTTGGCACGAGAAGACATACCCTCACAGAGTACCATAAGATCTTCACTGCCAAGCTATTTTTCCTACAGATTCTTGGCATTTACTCATAAAAGAGTGTGACAAATTCGAGGTATCATATGTCGATACCCCAATATAGCAGAATAAAAAATAGATATGCCCTACCAATACTATTTTTGTTAATAGTTGCGATCATCCTTTTTTTTGGCTTAAGGCCCAAGACATTCTCCAGCAACAACGACATTCTCTGGCTAGCTGACAAAAAAGCTCTCAGTTTCCATAATAACGGAATCGCTTACGTGGAAGGCATTCACCTTTCTCATCATAATACGCGTTCCACTGATTTTACTCTCCAAATAATTGTAACTCCTAAAAGATCGAGCAACCAAGGCTTCAAGGCTATATTGACGATGTACAGTGGCGATGCTCATCATCAATTAGGCGTTTGGCAGTGGGGTAATACTGTCATTGCAATGAATGGGGATGACTACAATTATTCAAAAAGGTGGCCGAGAATTTCTGCAACAGATGCGCTTACACCTGGAGTATCCAATTTTATAACAATTACTTCCGGTAACCAAGGAACTCGTATGTTCAATAATGACAGGTTGGTCGCAGCCAATAAAAAGTTGCGATTAGCTGTTCCGGATGATGGCGATCTGACCCTTACATTAGGTAATTCAGTTTTCGGAAAACACGGATGGGAGGGCGAAACTTATGGTGTTGCATTTCACGATGAGGATTACTCATCGCTACGAGTGATGCACGACTATTTTGAGTGGCTACAGTATGGTTATTTCTCTTCGGCCGGCAAAGATGACCTTCAATTAATGTATTTATTTAATGGCAAAGAGAGTAACTTAGTAGCTGATCTGTCCAGGCACAATCAACCATTGCAACTGCCGTCAAAATTGAAGGTACTTAAGAAATTATTTTTTTGCTCACCACTATATAACCTCCAGCTTAATAAGGCTTTTTTCATTGATGTGCTCCTTAACCTTTGCGGTTTCGTTCCGCTTGGGGCCGTAACTTACTATCTGTTGAAGCGATTGCAACTGGTCTCGAAAAATTACAAGGTACTGGTGGTTGTAATCTTTTGTTTTTTCTTAAGCTTTTGCATAGAAGTTTGGCAAGCATGGCTGCCTGGCAGAACTTCGAGTTTTTCTGATCTCATCCTGAACACAACTGGAGGTCTTCTTGGAGTATTGCTTACAACTATTAGATGTCGGTTAAACAAAAATATCCCCTTGCTTTAGGGTGCATTTTCTGATAACGTGATTTTTCAGTTATTTTCAATCTCCCGGTTTTTCAGCGTGACAAGCTTTTCAAAAAGTCGATCTTACATGCATGCCAAACTTGCAATAAGATCTTAAATATCGTTGATTTTCATATTACGATTCTCCGAAAAACCGGAGATTTTTTCCTCTAATTCGGAATTTTTTACTGTACCACTATGTGTTGGCCTTATAATTTGTCGACAAATAAAATTATTATTTTTTCCTGACATCTTTGCTCCTGGAATAATTTTGCTGTCCGAAATTAGCGTTTTTGCAATTTTACAGGGAGTATTTTTGAGAATCGCTAAAGAATATTCCTTACAACACAAACGAGAGACATATCTTGAGGGGGAGGCACCATGAAAAAAACGTTTATCGCAGTAATGGCAGCTTTATTGACTATGCTTGGAGTGGCGCAAATGGCGTCAGCTGGTTTAATCACGGGTTATTTGTATGACAATGTATTTATCAGCTCTGGCGATTCGACTGGGGCAAAAGCTGCGCTTACATCCTTTGCTAACGGTGACAATTTCGGCACTCCATCTGATACCTTTTCTGTTGATAAAATAGATTTTACTACTAATGACACAGGTAATACTTACGGAGATTTCTTGGGAGGACTCAGTACTGGCCTTTCTGGTCTTAGCACTACTTATTTGGAAAAAGCAATAACTACTAGCAGCTCTACCGCCGCAATGATAAAATTTGTAGGCACTGCATATTTTGATGATTCATTCAGTATAGAACATGATGATGGAATTATTTTAAAACTGGAGGGCATCACCAATCCTTTTGATTCTTCCACTCCGTCCCAGGCAATTACATCGAATTTTACCACAACCGCAGGTATATACAATTTTGAATTGTATTATCAAGCATGGAATGGCCTCCCTGAAGTCTTGAAAACAAACGGGGTAAGACCTGTACCGGAGCCTGCAACCACACTACTTTTTAGTCTTGGTGTAGCTGGCCTTGCCGGTGGAGTTGTTAGAAGAAAGAAAAAATAATCTTTCCTTTATTCAAGATATACACAGGCAGAGTCAGTAATGGCTTTGCCTTTTTTATTGGAAAATTCCATTTTCACCCGTAGCCAAACTGGATGGCTGAGCAACTCTCAGGCGCTCCAACTCGGCTGCCATGCTTAAGCCTCGTGCGGAGCGCGCCACCGTTGTGTACATGCAGAACCAACGGGTCGAGCAGATGGCCTGAATCAAAGAAAAGAGGGACTCTCTGTGGTTATAGATAAGGACATGAACGCTGATGAAAGTTCATCCTGGATTGGCGAGCATGCCCGATGTATTTTGTTATTGCCTACTCGACCTATTTTCCTAGGAACTGGAAGCGCCCCCACCGAAAAAATTTGAACCTGCCAAAATATTTTACAATCTATCTCAGGTTATTTATGGTGTAACAAATTGTTATCAAAATGATTAATGAACCGACATTGAATTTCACTCAATTTTCAATATCAACCAAATAAAACACCTATTGACAGTTAACAATTTTTTTATTTATACATGGATTACACTCCTTTTTTATACTAGCACGAGACTACTATTCAGGAAGAGCCATTAGCAATAGGATGCGATTTTTTAACAAAATCAACCTAGGTATACAATTGTATCTTGTTGTTTATTCAGCGCAATAGAGGCAAAATGTAGCATTAAAGCGAAGCGACTCGTACAGAGAGCAATGACAACGTCTCACAGGCTACTGGTAACAAATCAGCGGCTTAGATTTTAACATTTATTATGGGGGGGGGGGCAAATAAATGAAAAAGAAATTATGTATGTTGCTGATTTTAATAGGGGGAACGATGATTGCTGGTAGTGCACTGGCATCTATTATCGCATTTGACCTGAGTAAACCTTTTATTGGAAAGGACAATCCTGATGGAAGCCCTCCTTGGTTAACTGCAGTTTTTAATGATGATACAGGGAATCCCAATACTGTCGAACTTACTCTCACTGCAAATTTAATTGATGACAATTTTATTTCGGAGTTTTATTTCAACTCTTCAGCAGTAGTAAATTTAACCCCTATAGCCACTCCACTCGATAGCGTTATTCACTCAGGGAATACCTTAATGGCTGATGGGACAGGTGGCACTTTTGACTACCTGCTAAATTTCAATACCTCTAATAGTCCATCTGAGGATAGGTTTGACGGCTCAGAGAGTCACACTTACATCCTCACAAGTAATAGTGGCGTCATTTCCGCTGAAACCTTTAATCTAACTGCCGATGGTTCACTCTATCATGTTGCCGCACACATCCAAAGTATTAGTATGGGCGAAGGTAGTACATGGATAGCAGATCCGGTTCCAGAGCCAGCCAGCATGTTGCTATTCAGTTTCGGAGTGGCAGGTCTTGTTGGGATCGTTCGTCATAAAAAAGCAAAATAGCCAATTGATCGTATTTTATCAAGCCCGGCAATCTCATGTTGTCGGGCTTTTTTGACTTACGTCCTACCAAAAAAATGCTCTTCATTAGTTTCTTCATAAAGTTTTTGCGTTGCTGGTTAGGACAGGACACTCTCCTCTTGCTTTCCAGCCATCACAAAAGCAACCGCTGAATGCGAGTTCCTGCTGGCTTCAGCTCAAGAAGCATTAAAGATTCAGTCGACTCTGTAAATCCCCAGGAGCAACTTGATTATTTTTAATGATTTCAATTTATTCTACCGACCTATGACCACGTCACAGGGAAATTTAAACCACAACTGAACCTCTCTTAATGAGACCGTGAGACAATTTTTGTTGTTATTATCTAATAGTAGATATATTTTTTACAACCTCCGGTAAACAACTTACTCGAATAAGATGATAACCGTGTAAGACGGACGGGTTTAGAACCCGGCCCTACTGGAGCACTGCCGTTTGTATGCGGTTCATTAGTTGTACAGGCATTTTGGCCTGAGACATGTTACTTGAAATGACGATCTAACCCAAAATGCATCTTTGATGCGCTTTGATAATCAAGGAATTATACATTATGTACAAAACGATCCTGTTTACATCAAATCTGTCCACGGCTAGTCGTGTTGCCTTCAAACAAGCTGCCATGTTGGCAATTAAATTTAACGCAAAGCTTATTTTGCTCCACGTAATGGAGGGACCTTCTAATAGTTATGAAGGCTATATTTCCAGTGTCTTTGGTCATGATAAATGGCAGCAAGTATTAAAAAACAATAGAGAAGAGGCCAAGCACGCCCTGGTCGGTAAGGTGACTCCCAAACAAATTGTACGTACAGCCTTAAGTGAATTCTGCAAGGAAACACAAAGAGAGGATGAAAACTACGTAATCCCTGATAATGAGATTGTGGTTAAAGATGGAGATGTGGTCGATGTAATCCTTAAGACCGCGGCTGAATTCAAGAGCGATGTAATTGTCATGGGGGCCGGCGAAGGTTTGCTTTCCGGAATTTCAGTCGGCAATAATATAAAATCAGTACTCAAAAAATCGAAAGTTCCGGTTCTGGTTGTACCTTCGAGTCTTGGTTAAAAAAGGATGTAACCGTTCACCAGCACCCCATTTTCGCCCGACCAGGATCCCTCGCATAGATGAGCGGGCACAGTGACCCGCCCCTACGTGCCGTCGGCCTGCTTGAACGAATCTGGAGCACTGGATGACGACGGTGCCAAGGATGGCACAGGAGCGGCATGGTTACAGATCTGGGTTAGGAGTGTTTACAGAGAGATATTCCGCTCGGAAGACTTCATGAAAGTGTCTTTTGGAGCGATCCTCATTCCCCTGGGATTTTTTCTCTTCAACATAACGGTGGCCCCAGTCAACAACCTGGGGCTTCTGGATATCGCGTTGCTGTTATCCATTGCCGTCAATGGCTTGCCGATAATCGATTTCTTGATGTAGTAATCCTTACTCCAAAAATACCTTTCTTCTATTAAGCTCGGTTCAATCGCCAGTCCTATGATTGATACTCAATTTGAACTGAGTCGGCTTTTTCCTTCAGAAACATTTTATTCTTCTCATCATAAAAATGCAGGTTCCAAATCCTCTGTCACAAACCGGAGCCTCGAGTCACTCCTTCCAAAAGATTTATAAACCGAGTGAGGCAGTCTTTGATTAGATCGCAGGATACCGTGTTCAATATCATCGGGGCCGAAATACATGCCATTGACTCGGTATTGAACACGCCTAAAAAACCAGGTCAGTTCTTTCACAGAGTTACGGATGCCTAGGAAATGACTCCGTGTTGCAGGCACAGTCACCACACTGTCTTTTATTTCGAGTGAGGTTTCCTCTCTGGCGTAGTTGAAACGTGGGGCAAAGATCGATTCAATGGTCATTTCTCCATATCAGATTCTCTTCCCCCACCACTTCCAATCAGATGAAGAGTTTTTACGACGACATCACATTTGAACTACCTGCTCGCATCATTGCCCTTGGGCGCACCTTCCTCTACCCAGCGGACAATAGTTTGGATTGTATTTTCTGATAACGGCGGCTGCCTGAAAGGCATTGCAGGTTTGCTCTTTCCTTGGATTCGTAAGATGAGCTCACTCTCATTAGGTTTCCCGGGAACAATTACTTCACCATGTTCACTGCCGGACATCACATGTGCATAGCTGTCCAATTGAAGCCCTTGGGGCGCACTGGAACCTGCGTGGCACATATTGCAATGTTGCTCGAATATTTTAGAAACTTCATTAAAGGTGATTCTTTTCTGCGACTGCTGATCAGTCGTGTTTGTTTCTACCGCTGAAGCATTATGCCTTGCACCGGAACCGCCGAAAACAATCTCACCACCAAAATAACCAATGCCGACAACATTGAGAAAACATAGAACATAGAGGGGAAGGATAATTTTCATACCGGATTTATATCGGTAGTGATTTAGAGCGGTTATAAAGAGAAGAATGACAAGAAGGGAGGCCAGAAACATTTTCATCTTGATGGGGAACATCCAATTACCGCCGTAGTAATGCTGCCAATCCATATACCCCAAAAAAATAGTCGGGAAGGAGGCAATAAAAGCCAGGAGAATACTGTGTCGGGCAGAGACTGCAAAATTGGACTTTCTAAAAAGCACGGCGATGATTGCAAAGATGAATGCTGCCATGACGCCGCCAATTGGTAGATATACCATAGTCGGGTGAACCGGATGAGTATAGCCGAAGTCCTTGAGTGCTTGATAGAATGCTTCCATTGGGAATCAACTCCATGGGTTTGTTGTTATCTGGAGAAAACGTTCCAGGGTGTTGAACAGCTCACAAGCTGTACATGTATGTTATCTGTAATCTGGTGAAGATACTATTTCTATGAAATTAGCTGTTGCCGACATAAAAAAAACATCACAGCCCCTTTTCCACGAGAGGGTATTGATTAATTCCGACTTATTTCCTGTATCAGGATGAAGTGAATAAAATATTATCACGTTTTTTAATTTCGCCACCGCAATGCTTTCCTCGGCTTTTTTTCGGTCCATTGATTATAATCTGCAAAGAATTCCGACTTCTGGGTGACATGATTTTGTGGCGGCTTCAGGCGGGAAATAGACGACTGCAGTACGGCCACGCTTTACAAGGCCCAGGGTGTACCATGGAAAAAGGTCGAAAACTTCGCTCTCGAATGTGGAGAGAGTTTGTCGATGCCGGTCTTTTTCGGGGATGAAGGCGAGAAATTCACCGGACAAGCCCAACCATCGAGAGCTATTGCTGCCGGCAGCCCTTATCCTGATGATGTCTGCCACAACCACCTTCGCCGAGCAGATGAAGGAGTACCCGGCCGGCGAGCACAGATTCACACACAATAAAAAAAGCCCTTAACTCATAAAGAGTTAAGGGCTTGAATTATTAAATCATAATTGGTGCCGGGACCAGGAATCGAACCAGGGACACACGGATTTTCAGTCCGTTGCTCTACCGACTGAGCTATCCCGGCACCTCATATGGAGAGGGATATTTACTCCACTTCCAGGGCAGTGTCAACAAATTTTCGAGTCTTTTTTCTTCTTTCCTGGAGCGTTAATCTTCTTTGTCAATTGACAGCCCACCGAGGTCCAGATCGAAATCCAGGTCTTCATCCATGCCGCCGGACTTTTTCGAGCTTTCCGATCTACTTTCGGATAATGCTTCGGAAAAGTCGATGTCATCCAGTGACAGTAACTCTTCCTCAGGTTCTCCCGGTTTCTTGGTCTGCTCCTCTTTCACTCCTTCCAGACCTAAATCAATATAAAGGTCTTCAAGTTCCAGATCGGATAAACCAGAGTCCGTGGATTTTTCCGCGGGCTTATCTTCCATCTCGATCTCATTTGCCGGAGGAGCGAGATCTGATATATCCGACAGCTCATTCGGGATCTCAATTGGAGGTGCAGGCCGCGCTTCCTCCTCATCCTCATCCTCTTCGAAAAGATTCACTTCCGGCTCGTCGGCAGATTCGAACTGACTGAAATCGATTTCGATTTCTCCATCTTCCTCCTGTTCATCATCCTCTGTCAGCCCCGAACCGGTTTCCTCATCGTCCGCAAAACGGATTTCTCCTTCTTCATCGGCTCCATCATCAATCAGAATATCGAGATCTTCATCCACATACTCCTCTCGATCATCGGCAGCCTCAAATTCTTCTTCGAGCAATTCTTCCTGCTCGGCAGGATCCTCACCCTGTCGGTGAGGCACCTGAAGATAGTTCGGAGCCTGAAGATTATAGGTGGAACCAAAAAGACTGGTAGATGTCGCGGTTATATCCTTGTTGCATTTTCGACATTTTTCCAGATGATCAAAGGAGATATATCCACATTTTGGGCAACGCATGTGCTGGTACCTCTTAGTATAATTGCCGGTCGGTACATTCGAGAGACTTGTCTTGTCAGACATCTCGAAAAAAAAGCGTATATCCACAAAGGGGATGCTGTATGGAACCGGCTGATTTTCCGTTTATCGGAGTTAAATTTTCTAATAAATTTCTAAAATTTTGTACCTGTTTCTTAATACTATTTCTTACTATTTCAATTAGGTCGACGTGCTCGGCAATACTTCAGTAGTACATATGATTCGAGTATCGCATATTTCGATTAGAATAATCAAGATAAACGTTCACCATAACCTCATATGCGCATGATCAGACCGTGATGGATAAGGAAAGGGCGGGTTTAGAACCCGCCCCTACATGCCCATCGGCCTGCTTGGACGAACCTGGAGCCCTGGATGACGACGGCCAGGGATGGCCTAGTGTCGCGGGTGCCATGGATGGCACAGGAGCGACACGATTACAGATCCGAGTTATGCGGGCTTTGCTGTGTTCCGGTGAACGATTACGAACCTCGTATGCGCACGATCAGATCGCGGTGGATAAGAAAAGGGCGGGTTTAGAACCCGCCCCTATAATCCCATCGGCCTGCTTTCTTAAGGGGAAGTTTTTAAAAAGACCAATCCATGCCTATATCACAGGAAGGTGCGGAATGTGTTAAGGCTCCGATGGAAATGATATCAACTCCGCTCATGGCAATCGATTCAACCGTCTGAAGGTTCACCCCGCCGGATGCTTCTACCAGGGCACGGCCGTTTATGAGTCGAACCGCCTTGGCCATCAATTCGGGGCTCATATTATCGAGCATTATGATATCGACCCCACATGCCAGACACTCTTCCACCTGTTCAAAGTTGTCGGTTTCCACCTCAATACGAATGGTGTGCGGGATTTGTTTTCGGACTTTTTCAACCGCTTCCCGGATCGAGCCGCATGCCGCAATATGATTATCCTTAATCAAAACGCCATCAGCCAAATTAAAGCGATGATTGGCTCCCCCGCCGACCCGCACTGCATATTTTTCCAGAACCCGCAGCCCCGGTGTGGTTTTGCGGGTGTCGGTAATTCTTACCGCATACACCTTTACCTTTTCCACGAACTGCGCGGTAAGCGTGGCAATCCCCGAAAGCCGCTGCAGCAGATTAAGAGCCACCCGTTCAGCTTTAAGCAGATCGATAACCGGACCGCTTACAGTCAGCAGTCCCATTTTCGGTCTGGCCCAGGTGCCGTCCGGAACTGCGTCCACAGTTATAATCGCAGGATTCTGGACCTTGAAAACCTCTGCAACTACGGTTTCCACCCCGGCGACGATGAAAGAATCCCGCGCCACCAGTCTGGCACTGCCGATCTCATGGTCGGAGAATATCGATTCACTGGTGAGATCTCCCCTTCCCACATCTTCACTGAGAAACTGACGAATCATGCTATGTAAAAGATTTTTATCCATTGCCGTTGTTGTTCCTTCTACTTACTTTGCTGACTTTGATACTCATCTTAGGCCAGATTTTTCAATCTTTCTTCAGCTTCCACTATTTTAGCCATCTTGCCGTCAAGAACCGCCTTCTTCTCCTGTTCGCCGGCGACGACCTCTTCCGGAGCATTGGCGAGAAATTTAGTATTGGACAGTTTCCCGTTAACCTGGGCGAGCTTGGCTTCAACTTTTTTGCGCTCCCGCAGCAGCTTTGCCAGTTCATTCTCGACATCGACCAACCCTTTCAGCGGAACAAAGATCTCTATCTCGTTATAGATATAGGTTGCGGCATCGGTCGGTTTTTCCGCATCCTGCAGGATGGTCAGCTTGCTGAGCCGGGTCATATCGGAAATAGCCGCGGTAAATTGGGCGATAAGCTCCGCTTTTTGTTTGTCTGCACAAATAATTAGCGCCTCAATTTTCGTTGAGGGATGCACTTCGGCCTCGGAACGGATATTTCGAATTCCGGTAATTATCCCCATCAGCATTTCCATATGGGAAACGACTTCAACATTCAGCCAGTTCTCCTGCTTTTCCGGAAACGGGCTGGTGGCAAGAAGCGGCCGCTCGCCCGGCAGAACCGACCATATTTCTTCCGAGACAAAGGGAGTAATCGGATGAATAAGTTTTAAAATAGTCTCCAGAACCACAAGCAAAATTCCCCGTGCCTGTTGTTTGGCCAGCGGATCGTCACTGAACAAATCGGCTTTTATCCATTCAAGATACCAGTCGCAGAACTCGTGCCAGATGAACTGGTAGTTCGCCGAGGCAACATCATTAAACCGGTATTCCTCAAGAGCCAGCCGCACATCGGCTATCGCCGTGGCGGTTCTGCTGAGAATCCATTGATGGACAAGGGGCAGCTCCTTCGGCTTTGCCACGACGTCTTTTATCGATTCATCACAGTCGCTGACATGCATCAGGGCAAAGCGGGCAGCATTCCAGATTTTATTGATAAAATGCCGGTATCCCTCGATGCGCTCCTCATCAAGCTTGATTTCCCTTCCCTGGGCGGCAAACGCGGTCAGGGTGAAACGCATGGCGTCCGTTCCGTACTCACGCATTACCACCAGCGGGTCAATGACATTACCGGTGGATTTCGACATCTTTTTGCCGAATTTATCCCGGACCAGTGCATGCAGATAGACATCCTTAAACGGCACCTCGTCCATAAAGTGCAGGCCCATCATCATCATTCTGGCTACCCAGAAAAAGAGGATATCAAAGCTGGTAATCAGCACCGATGTCGGATAAAAGGTGGCCAGCTCCTTGGTGTTTTCAGGCCAGCCCATGGTGGAAAAAGGCCAGAGTGCCGAGGAAAACCAGGTGTCGAGAACATCAGTCTCCCTGGTGATTTTTTCCGACGCGCATTTGGGGCAGGCCGTCGGATCTTCCGACTCCACGATCAATTCTCCACATGCCTCACAGGTCCAGGCCGGAATGCGATGTCCCCACCATATCTGTCTGGAAATACACCAGTCCCGAATATTATCCATCCAGCTGTAAAAGGTATTGCACCAGGTCTTCGGATAGATATTTATTCGGCCATCCTGTACCGCTGCCACCGCCTTTGCGGCAAGAGGCTTCACCGCAACAAACCACTGAATGGACGTTGTCGGCTCGCTTACCGTTTTACAGCGATAACAGTGGCCGACGGCATGATCGTAATCTTCAACTCTATCAAGAAAGCCGAGCCGGTCCAGATCCTCGACCACTTTTTTGCGGCAGGCGAAACGGTCAAGTCCGCAGTACTCACCTGCAGCCGCATTCATCACGCCCTTGTCGTCCATGACCTTCAGCCGGGCGAGGGAATGACGCAGGCCGATTTCATAATCGTCCCGATCATGGGACGGAGTAACTTTCAGCGCGCCGGTACCGAACTCCCGATCGACGTGCTCATCGAAAACCACCGGGATGATCCTGTCGGTCAAAGGCAGTTTAATGCCTACCTCGGCAAGGTGCTTATATCGCTCATCCTCAGGATGAACCGCCACTCCCGTATCGCCCAGCATAGTTTCGGGTCTGGTGGTCGCAACGACAACCGAGCCGGAACCGTCGGCGTAGGGATATCGAATATGGTAGAGTTTCCCTTTCGTCTCCTCGTGCTCCACCTCGTCGTCAGCCAGGGCGGTCTGACAGCGAGGACACCAGTTGACGATGTAATCGCCTTTATAGATGAGCCCTTCCTTGAAGAGTCGGACAAAGACTTCCCGAACAGCCTTGGATAACCCATCGTCCATAGTGAATCGTTCGCGCTCCCAGTCGCAGGAGGCGCCGAGTTTTTTCAACTGATTGATGATGGTGCCGCCTTTTTCCTGGCGCCAGTCCCAGACTTTTTCGATAAAGGCATCGCGGCCGAGATCATCGCGGCTCTTGCCTTCGGTGGCCAGTTGACGTTCAACAACGTTCTGGGTGGCAATCCCGGCATGGTCTGTGCCCGGCACCCACAAGGTGTTGTCTCCGAGCATGCGGTGATAACGGGTCAGGATATCCTGCAGGGTATTGTTCAGCGCGTGACCGACATGCAGGACGCCGGTGACATTCGGCGGAGGAATTACTATTGAAAAGGCCGGCTTTCCTGTTTCCATTTTTGCGGCAAAAGAAGCCGATTCCTGCCATCTGCGAAGCCATTTTTCTTCCACTTCCGCAAATTCATACCCTTTACTCAATAGTTCTTCTTTCTTATTCATACGTTACGATTCGTTTTTGTTGAGCTTTTTATTATTGCCTGTTCCGCCACGAAGGCGCAGATTAACTGCGAAAGCGCCAGAATTCAATAGTTTTCCCAGTAGCCCTTTAAAAAAGCCAAAGCAGGCCGATGAGCAGGTAGGGGCGGGTTCCTAACCCGCCCTCTCTGCACCGTAGCCTTATCGTGTGCGGATGGGGTGTTGGTGTATGACCAGCTTAGTTATTTGGCAGTCCACGGTTCAGGCAGAAAGATATGTTTATAGATAGACAAAGCATAACGATCCGTCATTCCGGCAACATAGTCGCAAACTTTACGATGCGCCTTTTTCTCATCCGACCAGATTTCTTCGTCAATACGACACTCCCATTTATTATTTCTGAGACGCACTATCCCCGCTCCAGAAAGTAATTGTAAAGGTCTGAGATTATTCGTTGCGCTTTGATGAATTCGTTATGCACCTTGTAATATGTATAGACATTCTCATAGAGGAATGAGCGCATATCGGTGATCGCCTCCAGCATTCCATCACTGATATGTAGATCGCCATCATCAGCCGACAGGGTCTCGACAATCAGGTCACGAACCATCGAACCTATGCGTTTTGAATGCCGTTCGCCGACGACTTTCCTAATCCTGGCCGGAAGATCCCCTTCGACCAGGATTCCAGCCCTCAAGGCATCATCAAGGTCATGGTTCACATAGGCTATGATATCCGCGAGACGAACGACCTGACCTTCCAGGGTTACGGCACTCTCAGACTTATCCTTCGGCAGAATTTCGGCACGCCCCTTGGAGTGACGGATTATCCCGTTGCGCACCTCAAAGGTAAGATTGAGGCCCCTGCCGTCATTTTCCAGAAAATCGACGACCCGAAGACTGTGGACATAGTGACGAAAGCCGCTTGGGTGTAATTCGTTGAGGGTGACTTCCCCCGCATGGCCGAAAGGAGTATGGCCAAGATCGTGCCCGAGCGCGATTGCCTCCGTCAATGGTTCATTTAAACAGAGAGCTGAAGCGATAGTCCTGGCGATCTGGGAAACTTCGAGGACATGGGTGAGTCTCGTTCTATAGTGGTCACCGGTTGGGGCAAGAAAAACCTGGGTTTTATGCTTGAGCCGCCGAAAGGTTTTCGAGTGCGTTATTCGGTCGCGGTCACGTTGAAAGGGTAAGCGGATGTCGGATATCTCCTCCTCCTCTTGTCTGTGACGGCCCAAAGATTTTTTGTTAAGTGTTGCAAATGGTGAGAGAATTGCTTCCTCTCTGTCTTCAAGTTGTTTTTTGATCGATTCCCCGATAACTGGTATGAAAGACATAAGCTCACTCTGGTGACAGTGTTCATTACAAACGACTCAATTTATATATTTCTATTAGTTAAACCACTATCGACTCATGATTTCAACACCCGTAAACGTGCGCCGAGTAGAGCAAAGTGTTCGGATGACGTATAATTCAAGTCCGATAAACGTTCTTTAGTGCTCCCGAGGAGCATGATTAGACAGCCGTGTATAGAGGGCGGGTTTAGAACCCGCCCCTACATGCCATCGAACTACCTGTGCGCATATGGGGTGCTGCCGAACGTTTTCAGGTTCAAGGTTCCACGAGCATTTTGCCGCCCCGATGAATGGTTACTTATTTTCCACTCCAATGGTTGACAACCGTCCTAAAAGTAAGAACTTCTATCATGTAATTCAGCTCGGTATCGTTTAAATTTACAGACAGATTGCATAATGCAAAAACACAAACCAAAATTTCTAAAAGTCCAAGGAGAAAAAATGGCCAATATCACCCTTAAAGGCAATCAAATCGAAACGATAGGCTCGCTTCCCGCAGTTGACTCAGTAGCTCCTGATTTCACTCTGGTTACCTCTGATCTTTCCGAGATCAGCTTAAAGGATTATCGTGGCAAGAACGTGGTGCTCAACATTTTTCCATCCGTAGACACCGGGGTTTGTGCCGCGTCGGTACGCAAATTCAACAGCGAGGCCGGAAACCGGCCCAATTCTGTTGTGCTTTGTATTTCCGCTGACCTGCCGTTTGCCCACAGCAGATTCTGCGAAGCGGAAGGTTTAAAAAACGTAATTCCCGCTTCGGTTTTCAGGGCGCCCGACTTCGGTAAGAATTACGGCCAAACCATGACCACCGGTCCGCTTGCCGGCATTCTCGCCAGGGCTGTAGTGGTCATCAATCCGGAAGGAAAGGTGAAATACACAGAGCAGGTTCCTGAAATCACTCAGGAACCGGACTACGCGGCCGCGCTTAAATCCCTGGCTGCATGACCGAAAGGATGAGAAACCGGAGTAAAGCAGGTCAAACTCGTCGCAGGGAACAAAAAATCTTTTATAGCAAGAGGAGAGAATTACAATTGTGAACCGCTATTGCTACTACCACAGTCCCATCGGAAAGCTTCTTCTGACAGGTTATGACGGCACCCTGGAAGCACTTTACTTTGCCAACACCTGGAATCAAAAGCACATTGCCGAAGACTGGCTCTACGATGAATCATGTTTTACCGAAGCTCTTCGGCAACTTTCCGAATATTTCTCCGGCCTGCGACAGGAGTTTGATCTGGAAATCGCTCCCAAAGGCACCGATTTCCAGAAGCGTGTCTGGAAGGAACTGCGAAAAATCCCCTTTGGCCGGACGGCAAGCTATGGAGAGATTGCCGAACGGTTGGGAAACTCCAAGGCCTGCCGGGCTGTCGGCTTGGCCAACAGCAAAAACCCGATTCCCATTATTGTTCCCTGTCACCGCGTCATTGGCAAGGATGGCTCCCTTACCGGCTTCGGCGGCGGTCTGGATGTAAAAAAACAACTGCTGAAACTGGAACAGGGGTAGTTAAATTCTCCACAATCGATAAGGAGTCTGCCATGTCCGGAAATGAAGACCTTATCACCCCCGGTATGCAGGAATATATTGACAAAAACAACATATACCTTGCTGAAAGGGCTGACTACATCAAGAATACCGTCAAGAATTGGAAATTCGATACCATAGCCGTCCACGGCCTCTACTCGGTGACCGATGCCCTGAAAGACTATCAGGGCTCGATCATCGAGCCGATTTTCATGAGTACCTCCCAGGCCTACACCGATTCGGACGAAATGGCCGCGGCGCTCGCCTACAAAATCCCCACCTGGTGCTATTCCCGCATCGCCAATCCATCGACCTACTATTACGAGTGGACCCTTGCCCTGCTGGAAGGCTACGGCTTTGACGGCACTACCTCCTGCTGTTCCACCTCCTCCGGCATGGCCGCCATCATGACGGCGGTGCAGCCTTTTTTGAAGGTTATGACAAAAGCCGGTGAACCGCGCAATTTCGTGGCAACCGCACAGTGTTACGGCGGGACTTTTCAGCAGTTCAGCGTCCGCCTCATGCAGGAGCGCGATATCGAGTGCCGCTGGGTCAAGGATGCTACCAATCTCGATGAGTGGGCTTCGAAAATCGACAAGAACACCAGGTTTCTCTATGGCGAATTGCCCAGCAATCCACAACTGGGCTTTTTTGATATAGAAGCAGTGGCCGATCTGGCCCATAGCCATAACCTGCCCCTGATCTGTGATTCCACGGTGGCGACCCCCGCTCTCCTACGGCCCATCTGCCATGGAGCCGATATCGTGGTCCAATCGGTGACCAAGAGCCTTACCAGCAGCGGCTTCGGCATCTGCGGCGCGGTTATCGCCCGTAAGAATCTGGTTACCAACATAGACGACGACATGCTCAAGGAAGATTTCTCCCTGGCCATAAAATACCTGCAAAACCGCGACTTCGGTCCAAACCTGCATCCTCTGCAGGCGGTGATGACCTTAAACGACATGCGTACCATTCGCTCAAAAATGGACCTGATGAGCAGAAGCACCGAAAAAGTGGCTGATTACCTGGCAGCTCAGCCCGGCATTGAGAGCGTGCAGTATCTCGGGCTGAAAAATCATCCGCTCCATGATCTGGCCTCCCGATATATGTGGCTGGTCGATGCCGAATTCGACGACCAGTATCAGCGTCCGGTTAATCGCTATGGGCATCTTATGTCCTTTTGCGTGAAGGGCGGCGTGGAGAAAACCAGAAAATTCTTCGACAGTCTGCAGCGTATCTGGCGAGCCACCGACCTTGGCCGCATCAAGAGCGTCGCCACCATTCCGGCAATCTCCACCCATCAGCAACAGGGCGAGGAAGGTCGGGCTCTGGCCGGTATTCCGGCCAACATGGTTCGTCTCTGCGTGGGCGCTGAGCACCCCACGGACATTATCGCCGATCTCGACCAGGCCCTGCATGCGGCCAATAAAGCCTGAGGAAACAAACTTGTGTCTGTCCACAAATGGCACTTTTGCCCTAACTCGTCGTTGCTCTCAAAATTTAATCCTCGGAATATCAATTATATGCCTGTGGTTAAATTTATCGAGCGCCTCGATTTAGAACAAAATTGCTCATTTCCGGACAAACACAAATTAAATGAAGCACTCATTGGGGTGGAGTCTCGGCCGGGGTCAGGATTTAATGTTGCCCGTCAATGTCTATCTCTGTTAAATAGAAGATCTTTTTCAACCCCTTACTGGAAATAGACATGCACATACTCACAACCCTGGGAATCGCCGTGGCCCTGGCGATGGATGCCTTTGCCGTGGCCATCGCCACCGGTGTCAGCCTCAAGCAGGTCAGTTTTCGGCAGACGTTCCGGCTCTCCTGGCATTTTGGTCTTTTTCAGGCCATGATGCCGGTCATCGGCTGGGCAGTTGGCGCCTCCATCGAGAATTATGTTGCGGCCTACGCCCATTGGGTGGCTTTCATCATGCTCGCGCTGGTCGGCTCCAACATGCTGAAAGAAGCCATCCTGACAGACGAAGATGAAGACCTTACGCCTACCCGCAAGGATTCCACCAAGGGCATGACCATGGTCATGCTTTCCATCGCCACCAGCATTGACGCCCTTGCCGTCGGCCTGTCCATGTCAATGCTCCAGGTTTCAATCGCCTATCCGGCGACGATCATCGGTATTGTTGCCGGTCTATTTACCATTGCCGGTCTGCATCTGGGTAAACGGGTTGCCCGACTCACCAGTCTTTCTATCTGGGCTGAGATAGCCGGTGGTCTTGTGCTTTGGCTGATCGGCTTGAATATCCTGCGGGAGCGTGGTGTTTTCAGTGCACTCTTTTAAAATGGCGTCGCATATGAAGTTTTTTACTTAGCCATCTGAGATCTTAGGTTTTTACGAGTCCATCAAGCTTTACACAACATCGATTTGACCTGCTTCCTGAAGTGTTTATTATTTCACTCGTTAAAGCCACATTTCCCATATCCGGCATTGAGATGTCGAGTCCGGCAGGACAGAGCAAGTGCCGTGTCCGGTATCGGCAATTTTCATAAAACGATCAAATAATAACAAGGGGGGCAAGGCATGAAAGATACAATCACAGCTGTGCGAGGAATGGAGATACTCGATTCCAGGGGTAATCCAACGGTGCGGGTATTTGTCGAGCTGAACGACGGCACCAGGGTCTCCGCCTCCGTCCCCTCGGGTGCCAGCACCGGCGAAAACGAGGCAATCGAACTGCGGGATGGAGATAAAGGCCGGTATCTCGGTAAAGGTGTTCTGAAAGCGGTGGATAATGTCAATACCATTATCAGTCCGGCAATTATCGGTATGGCGGCATCGGAACAACTTGCCGTGGATAACAGAATGCTGCAGCTTGACAGTACCGACAACAAGTCAAAACTTGGTGCTAACGCCATCCTCGGTGTGTCCATGGCCGTTGCCCGAGCTGCCGCGGAATCCCACTGCGTCCCCCTCTACCGGTATCTTGGCGGCACAGGGGTCAGAAGAATTCCCGTTCCGGCAATGAATATAATCAATGGCGGTGCCCACGCCGACAATAGTGTCGATATTCAGGAGTTTATGGCTGTGCCGGTGGGTGCACCTTCTTTTGGTGAAGGACTTCGGTATGTGTCGGAAACCTTTCATACCCTGAAAAAATTACTGAAAGATCGTGGCCTGGCAACCAGCGTCGGCGATGAGGGAGGCTTTGCACCTAATCTGGCCAGTAACGAAGCAGTCATGGATATCATCATGGAAGCCATCGAAAAAGCCGGATATACACCGGGACAGGATATCTCCATTTCTCTTGACAGTGCGGCAAGTTCTTTTTCCACCGACCTCACCACCTCATATGATCTCACCCGCTCAGGCGCCGGCAAGATGAAATCAGCGGATCTTATCGAAATGGGCGCAAAATGGGTTGAGAAGTATCCCATCGTCTCATGGGAAGATCCCCTGGCGGAAAACGATTGGGAAGGTTTTAAAAAATTCACCGAGCGGGTCGGCGACAGGATCGATATTGTGGGTGATGATATCTTTGTCACCAACACCCGTTACATCGCCAGGGGAATCGAGGAGAAAACGGCTAATTCGGTTCTCATTAAGCTTAATCAGATCGGCACCGTCTCAGAGAGTATCGATGCCGTGCGGATGTGCCGCGATGCAGGTTGGCACTACTTCATTTCTCATCGTTCAGGTGAAACGGAAGACACCTTCCTGGCTGATTTCGCAGTGGCCATGGATGGCGGTCAACTGAAAACCGGATCGGCCTCCCGAAGTGAGCGTATTGCCAAATACAACAGGCTGCTGGAGATTGAACACGAGCTTGGCGAGTCGGCGCTCTATTACTGGTAAATCACCAACCCGCCTGCTCATGAAAACAGGATCCCTGCAGGCGGGCCGCAGGTATTATTCTGAAAACATTTGTGAAAATCCATGAAATCAATTGGAACTATCCATACACCCTTTGAAAAGCCGGCAGATATGCCGATTCAACCCAAAGGTGCGGCAGAGGTAATCGGAACCGTAGAATTGAACGAACAGTACATCGAGGGGCTGGCCGACCTGGACGGCTTCAGCCACATCTATCTGCTCTACGAGTTTCATAAGGCACAACGAACCGCTTTGACTGTGACTCCTTTTATGGACACAGTTCCCCGCGGCGTCTTTGCCACCAGATCGCCCCTGCGGCCGAATCATATCGGCATCTCCATCGTACAGCTTGTGGGAATCGAAAAAAATATTCTCACTGTACGGGGAATCGATATTCTCAACGGCTCACCGCTCCTGGATATCAAACCGTATATCGCAGCTTTTGACGCCGTGCAACAGAGCCGATCCGGCTGGATGAAAGGTTCCGAAGAAGAAGTTTCAGCTATGCGGTCGGATCAGCGCTTTGTAGGTTAAATTTCGGATAATCCGGCAGTTTTATTAATAAACTTTTCTTCAGCCATTGACAGATGCACAAATCACCTCCAATTTATACCATTATTGGCTTGCCTCTGTCCGCTCAATCCGGTTAGCTCTTCGCTTTCCGGAAATCAGCAAGCCAATAATTAGGAGTTATTTTGATGGATAAAGCAAAAAAAGAAAAACCTGACCCACACCGTGTGGCAATATTACGTTCGTTGCCTATCGAAGTGAAAGAACAAATAACCGGCGAGGAAGCCGAAGCGTTCATGTACAAGCGTGATCTGCCCGAATCGCTTCTAGAAAAGCTCAAAGATTACCTCATAGAGGAATAGCTTTAATATTTTTATTCACGGCTCAAATAAAGAATTGTGTTTAAGGAGAGAGATATATGACTGAAGAAAAACGCACTCCATGTCCCACCTGCCAAGGTAAAAAGGTTATAGAAGGTGTCTGCGAATCGGCCTCGGAATGGAGCGGAACCCAGGAAGATAACGACAGCATGCAATGCACTCCCGATCAGGTTTGTCCGACCTGCAACGGTAAAGGATACGAAGAATAATTTTCAACAATGCACTTTCCGCCTGTTTTGTCCGATGACAGAACAGGCGGAAAATCCTGCCCACCCCCTTCTCTCGCTATACTTTTCCCCGACTATAAATATTGATGGACTCGTAAAAAGCCCGATCTACTTCGTTGTAGGTCTGAAACGGCAATTAGCTGTACCATATGTACTACCTAATTGCCGTTTCAGACACTACGCCTCGTATATCGAGCTTTTTCCAGAGTCCATTCCTACGCACTAAATTGACTTTTTACGAGATCATCAATATTGATGGAGTCGTAAAAAGCCCAATCTACTTCGTTGTAGGTCTGAAACGGCAATTAGCTGTACCATATGTACTACCTTATTGCCGTTTCAGACACTACGCCTCGTATATCGAGCTTTTTCCAGAGTCCATTCCTACGCACAAATTGACTTTTTACGAGATTATCAATATTGCTTTAAAAGCAGTAAAATTTTGTAAACCGTTGAACGCTTACAATCAACAAGTGGGATAGATTGCTGAATGAGCGGTATTGTTCCAGTTGCCGGTCGTGTATATTGTATGGTAATCATCGGAAAGTTCCTCTATCAAAGAATGATGGCGTCGTAAAAACTCTTCATCCGCTTCGTTGCTGCAAAATTTCAATCATTACGACGTACCTTAGGACGCCGAAATGATTGAAAATTTGCGCGCCTCCCATATGAAGCTTTTTACTTAGCCATCTTAAATTTATACCTTTTACGAGTCCATCAAGAATGATCGCCAGATAAAAATGGAATAATTTCAATTATAGGAGAATTACATGCGTGCCCACTACCTGCAACATGTTTCCTTCGAAGGACCTGGCAGTATCGGTCCCTGGCTCGAATCGGCCGGATTCCAAACAACTGTGACAAAATTTTACGAAGCGACAACGTTGCCAAATCCCAAGCAGCTCGATCTGCTCATCGTTATGGGAGGTCCCATGAGCGCTAATGACGAGGAGCGCTTCCCCTGGCTGCGATCGGAGAAACAGTTCATCAGACAGACTATAAAATCCGGCAAGCCGGTGCTGGGTATTTGCCTTGGAGCCCAACTCATTGCCAGTGCAATGGGCGAATCGGTATATCCGAATCGCCGCAAAGAAATTGGCTGGTTTCCGATCGAAGGAATTCCCTCGGACGATGATTCCGTTTTTCATTTTCCACCTTCGATTGAAGCTTTTCACTGGCACGGCGAAACTTTTGACCTACCCGAAGACGCGGTTCACCTTGCAAGGAGCGAGGCCTGTGAAAATCAAGCGTTTCAGTTAGGGGAATCGGTGATCGGCTTGCAATTTCATCTGGAAACCACTCAGGAAACGGCTAAAGCGATTGTATCAAACTGCAAAACCGAGCTGCTGCCGTCTCTTTACATCCAGCCCGAAACTGTAATACTGGATCAATCTCCCGAGAAATATCAGATCATTAATGAGCTGATGGCTGAAATACTTTCATTTTTAACCAAAACATCGCTCGATTCTCAGGCATGATCAGCAAGGCTTCGAATACCGGCAGGAGATACGCCTGTTTATATTGATCTCATCTCAAGAGATACTTATTATGGAAAATGGACCCTGCTGTGTGCTGAATCCGGTTGGGATCCGGTAACTTATCTGACCCAAAAAAGGATGATTCGACGATGGAACTGGAGATCTTTTCCGACTATATCTGACCCTACTGCTACTTCATTACCGGGCGTATAGAAAGATTGCAGAAAGAATATGATGTGACCGTCAGCCGGCGAGCCTTTCCCCTCCACCCGGATACACCGGAGGAGGGGCGACTGCTGGAAGAGCTTTTCAGGACGACTCCCGAAAAGATCGCTGAAATGATGGCACGTTTACGTACTACCGCCGAAGAGCTGCATTTGCCTTTCGGCGCCAGAAAGAAGACATATAACAGCAGACTTGCCCAGGAGCTGGGTCTGTGGGCGGAGGATCAGGGCAAAGGAGAGCATTTCCACCTGGCAGCGTTTCACGCCTATTTCGTCGAAGGGCTCAACCTGGCCAAAACTCCCGTGCTTCTCCAACTTGCGACAAAAGCGGGTTTGCCTGAAAAGGAAGCGAAACAAATCCTTATAAACCGAACCTATAGGGAAAAAGTTGATAGAGACTGGGCGGAGTCCCGTTTCAAATCCATCAATGCGGTACCAACCTTTGTTATGGGACAGCATAAACTGGTCGGTGCTCAAAGTTATAAAGCCATCACGGAACTGGTAACCTATTACGGGATAATGCCCATAGGATAACCACCAGAAAGTCAGTTTTTCAGGTTTTCATGAATCCACCATACCTGACGATCTATTGAGAGACAGGTTCACTCGCCTCATCTACCAGATATAGAATAGACCGATAGGGAATACCGCTATGCAGCGACAAGCCGATCTCACATGTCTTGCTGGTTGAGTATCCTGCCTCGCAGGTACAAACATGCTGCTTGAGGTCTTTCAGGGCCGATGCATTGAGTTCCGGAAAATTAAAACCGCGATCGCCGGCAAAGCCGCAACAATAGACATCCGCAGGCATAATCACCTCCCTGGCGCAGGCCCCGGCCAACTGTTCAAGTTTTGCTTCCAACCCCAGCTTTCTGGTTGAACAGGTCGGATGGACTGCTACTTTAACATCCAGCTGGGTGAAGCTCAGCCGATCCATCAAAAAGGTGAGGACGAATTCGATTGGCTCAAAGAGCTGCAAACGTTTGTCTAATGTCGTCTGCATCCGGTAAAAACAGGGGCTGGTATCGCAGAGCACAGGAATCTTGCCGCTGCCTGATGCCGCCAGGAGCGCATCCGACAGCTCCCGGGACTTCCTGTCGGCCTGAGCCATAAAGCCCTTGCTTTCAAAGGCCTGGCCACAGCAAAGTTTATCCAGTTTTTCCGGATAGATAATCGTATAGCCTGCCTTTTTCAAGAGCGAACGGGTCTTCTGCGGCAAGGAGTCCCTCTCGGCATCCTCCCGCGCCGGGCCACCCATGGCTCGTGCGGCACAGCTCGGAAAGTAAACCACCTTGAAAGGATTAGCCTCATCTTGTGGTTTCGCCTCTATTTTCGACACTCCAGTCGGCATCTCTTTATTCCAGAGGGGCAGTTTGTTCATGGTCGCCTTTCTGGCCAGGAGAGACGCCGTCTCCATAAAGGGAGTCCCTGTCACCTTGTGTACGGAATCGACAGCGTTCAAGGTGCTGCTGATTGTCTTTGCAGTCCCGGCAAAATGACCCGCCACCCAGTCGGCAATAGTGTTGCCGAGCCTGCCGTTGTCTTCTTCCCGCAATGCCTTGATCATCTTGCCTGTATCGATACCGACCGGACAACGGGTGGAGCAGAGGCTGTCGGCTGCGCAAGTATCTTTCCCCGGATACTGATAGGCCTTGACGAATTCTTTCAGTTTTTTGGTATTTTGGCGAGTATCAGCGGACGCCATCTGCCTGCTGATCTCACGCCGCCCGATAATTCGCTGCCTTGGGGTGAAGGTCAAATCCTTGGAAGGGCAAACCGGCTCACAGAAGCCGCACTCGATACATTTATCAACTATTTCATGGGTCGCCGGCAACGGCTTTAAATTCTTTACATGTACCTCGGCATCCTCGTTCAGGATAACTCCGGGGTTCAAAAGGTTCAGGGGATCGAAGATGTTTTTGATCTCACGCATCAGGTTATAGGCAGCCTCGCCCCATTCCTTCTGGACAAACGGGGCCATGTTTCGCCCGGTGCCGTGCTCCGCTTTCAGGGAACCGTCGTACTTTTCGACCACCATATTCACTACCTCTGCCATGAAGTCGCGATAGCGCACCACCTCCGACTCGATGGAAAAGTCCTGAGTGAAGACAAAATGCAGATTGCCCTCAAGGGCATGACCGAAAATAATTGCTTCATCATACCCATATTTTCTAAACAGTTCCTGCAGATCAAGCGCGGCATCGGCCAGATGTTCTCCCGAAAAAGCGACATCTTCTATAATCACTGTGGTTCCGGTCTTGCGAACCGCGCCGACTGCCGGAAACAATCCTTTCCTGATCTTCCAGAGGGCTGTGAATTCAGCGGGAACATCGGTGAAGGAAATGGGCCGCACCGTCGGCAGTTGGAGCAACGCCTCCTGTATCCCGGCAATTTGGGACTGAAGCAGTTCCACCGATTCCGCCCTGGTTTCGACCAGAAGTGCCGTAACCGTAGCCGGCAACTCCTTCAGAAAATCCGGCATGCCCTCCTTGTTTTCCACGGAGCGCAAGCCCGCCCGGTCTATCAGTTCAGCGGCTGCCACCGGCTGTTTCCTGAGAATGGGGATTGCCTGACAGGCGGTTTTTATGTCCGGATAGAAGAGCAGGGCGCTGGCTTTATGCCGGTGCTCATCAACGGTTCGATAGACGACATCCGATATAAATCCCAGCGTCCCTTCGCTGCCGATCATCAAATGGATCATGATTTGATAGGGATCTTCAAAGTCGACAAGGGCGTTTAGACTATAGCCGGTGGTATTCTTGATCTTGAATTTATAACGAATTCGCTCGGAGAGCTCCTTATCCGCCAGCACCCGTGCCCGAAGCTGCCGGAGCCTTTCCAGAACTCTGCCATGACTCCGTTCGAACTCGGCGCGGCTTTTATCTTCGGCGGTATCAACCGCGGTTCCATCGGCCAGCACAATTCGCATGCTCTCAAGGGTCTGGTAGCTGTTCTGCGCAACACCGCAACACATGCCACTGGCATTGTTAGCCAGGATGCCACCTATTTTAGCAGTATCTATCGAGGCTGGATCGGGCCCAATTTTTTTGTCGAATTCGGCAAGAATTGCATTGGCATGGCTACCGATAATTCCCGGTTCCAACTGGATCTTACCTGCATTAGCAAAAACCCTGTACTTGCGCCACCCCTGCCCCAATCTCACCAGAATCGAATCTGTAATCGCCTGTCCGGACAGACTGGTACCCGCCGCCCGGAAGGTTACCGGAAGCCGCAGCTTGTTTGCTTCGCGAAGGATCAACCGGACTTCTTTTTCGTTTTCCACATTAATGATAATTTTTGGAACCAGTCGATAGAAACCGGCATCGGTTCCAATGGTTAGCGTTCGGAGTGGATCTATAATGATATTTTCTTGGGGGATATCCTGGAGGATGCGGCGATAAAAATTTCGATATCTTTCTGGGAGCATGGACGACCTCGTTCGGAGAGTTATTCTTATCTGATAATTACACCCAAGACCGTGAATATTTTCAGTGTAAAATCATCCGTCATTTGTAATATTTATCCAAAGAGGCTACAATCGGCCCGAATCATTCAGCCGCTATTCGATTGGCTATTCGATTGGTAAATGCGCATGCAGACAAATACTGTTGCAAGGAACCAAAAGTATATACTCTGGAGGACCCCATGGTTACATCTATTATCCTGATGAACGTAGAACGGTCAAAAATCAATGAAGTGGCCGAAAAACTGGAAGGCATCCCCGGAATATCCGAGGTATATTCCGTAAGCGGCAATTATGATCTGGTCGCCATAGTCCGTGTTGCCACAAACGAAGAGTTGGCCAATCTTGTGACTAAAGGGATGCTGACGATTAAAGAAATCCTAAAAACCGAAACGATGCTGGCTTTTAAAGCCTATTCCCGACACGACCTGGAGGCCATGTTCTCGGTAGGAATGTAAAAAGGCAAAGATCATCGCAACTTTGATGGCGTCGTAAAAACTCTTCATCTGCGTCGTTGCCGTCAGGCCTGGGATAAATTCAGAAAGACAATTTATCCCAGGTTATTTTCCCGAGCATTGCGGACAGGTATCGAATATGAAATGGGGATTATTTCTATATTTCAGGAGATCCTCGAAACTGTACCATTCCCCATCATATCTGTTGAAAATTTTCCGGCAAGTCCCGCAAACTGCTACTTCGGACTCCAGCATTTCCAGTTGATTCAAGGCAGCACGCAATTCAGCCACGGACTCCGAAAGTGAGGACTGGGTACGCACGAGCCTTTCGGCTACGCGAGTTCTGGCCCGAAGCTCATCGTCGTTAAAGGGCTTTGTCATATAATCGTCCGCCCCGGCATCAAAACCCCGGACTATATCCAATTTACTGTCCCGGCTGGTCAGCAGGATGATATAGGGAGGGTTCTCAACCTCCATTTCTTTCACCCGACGACAAACCTCAACCCCATCGATTCCGGGCATCTCCCAATCGAGAATTGCAATATGCGGGGCATCCGTCTTTTGCAGCTTAGCCCAGGCCTCATCACCGTTTGTCACACTGTCAACACGATATCCCCAATTCTCCAGGCATACCTGAACCATCATTCGAGTGGTAAATTCGTCTTCAGCTATCAGTATTTTCACGATTTCCTCTTACAAAATATCTCTGGAACCATCTCCCGGTAAGAGATGGCTTTTTTCAGCAATTATCACGATTCCTATTCTACCCCACCGATATCCCAAGAATCTACCGCTTTAATTGATGGACTCGTAAAAAGCCCGATCTACTTCGTTGTAGGTCTGAAACGGCAATTAGCTGTACCACATGTACTACCTAATTGCCGTTTCAGACACTACGCCTCGTATATCGAGCTTTTTCCAGACTCCATCCCTACTCACAAAGTGACTTTTTACGAAATCATCTTAATTGATAATCTCGTAAAAACCTAAAATACCAGATGGCTAAGTAAAAAGCTTCATATGCTAGGCGCGCAAAATTTCTATCATTTCGGCGTACTTGAGTACGTCGTAATGATAGAAATTTTGCAGCAACGACGCAGATGAAGAGTTTTTACGACGCCATCTTAATTGACAAATTGCACCTTCCTTGGATGGTTTCTTCACACCTTGACTTTTTACTTTCGGAATGTCAATACATCAACGGACGAAGCTCGTGCATTTCCGTACTTGGAGTATCGGGGGTATGATTTATAATTTCTATAGTCGAATATCACATAGTGTCATATCAAGCAAGGTCAATCATATGGACTATAAATGACAATCCCTTGGGGTAACCATTCACCAGCACCCCATTTTCGTCCGATCAGGCCGCCTCACATAGCCAAATATAGCTCGGAGGCCTGCTTGACCGAACCTGGAGCACTGGACGCGACGGCCAAGGATGGCACAGTGGGTGCCAAGATGGCACAGGAGCGACAGATTACAGATCCGGGTTATACGATCTTTTGATGTGTACCGGTGAACGATTATCCCTTGAGACTTGACAAAAAAACTACATTTCACAAATCGACATGGATGACAACTCTTACTTTTCCTTGAAAGCCCGGTTTATTCCCGCTTTCAGATCCGATGCATCCGCATCTTTACCGGCGTTCTGGTTTATTTTCCAAGGCGAAAAACTGCTGATCAACACGGGAGAAAATGAACAGGATACCATCTGCACCCGATCGCCGGAGCGACTTGGTTTAGTACCGGTTTTCAGTCAGTTTCTCGGTAGATATGGCAACACCAATTGTTTTGCAGCCGAAGTCCGGGACATCACTTCCTTACCGCCATTAACGGAATTTAAAAGCCTCAGAAGTCTTTTCGGCACAGTGCATGACGACCTTTTCATTTTGGCGGGCCGGGCGATACAGATCCTGCATTGGCACAGGGAACATCAATTCTGTGGAAAATGCGGCACCCCTATGGAAAACCGTAAAACCGAACTGGCCAAGATCTGCCCGGCCTGCGGTTTTATAAGTTTTCCCCGCCTGTCACCGGCTGTAATCATGTCCGTCATCTGGGAAGATCGTATTCTCCTGGCCCGCTCACCTCGTTTCCAACCCGGGATGTTCAGCACCCTGGCGGGGTTTGTCGAACCGGGGGAAACCCTTGAGGAGGCGGTCAAGCGGGAAGTGCGGGAAGAAGTAAACATCCGGATCGGCAATATCAGGTATGTCGCCAGCCAGCCCTGGCCGTTCCCACATTCAATTATGATTGGATTTACCGCCGCCTATCTCGATGGAAAAATCGAGATTGACGATGATGAGATAGAAGATGCCCGCTGGTTTTCCATAGACGATCTACCGGCCCTTCCTTCGAAAATCACCATTGCCCGTCTGCTTATCGATAATTTTATCAAGAGCCGTTCGTGAAAAAACACATGCCGAATATTCCGGACAACTCCTGCTGTCCCAAAGCCTTGCCGCCGCCTGCGGCCGACACTAACCTGATCGGTGAAAAGCTCATTGCCCAGGTGGTCGAAGGTTCGAGACTCAGTCCGAGAAAAAGGATGATACTGCCTTTCCATAAAGGACCGGAAGCTTCCATGCACAGGATGCTCAACGCCCTGCAGCCATACAGCTATATCCGGCCCCATCGCCATCTGCATCCCCCTAAAGCCGAATCGGTTATACTGTTACAGGGTGCTCTTCTCTGCTTTCTGTTCAGTCCATCCGGCCAGGTGACCGAGGTGCACAGGCTGGCCGGTGGTTCGCCCGAGTTTGGCGTGGATAGTGAACCGGGTCAATTCCATACCTTTTTGGCGCTTGCGGAAGACACCGTCATCTTCGAGGTCAAACCGGGCCCCTATGAACCGGCTTCCGATAAGGATTTTGCTGAATGGGCACCGGCTGAGGGAACGCCGGAGGCAGAAGAGTATATGGGATATCTCTATAGTTTTAGTAAGTTTCCGTAGTTTCCAATCTTCTTTCCTGATCCAGGAGAGCAAGGGTGGTTTGGAACCTGTGGGATATGGAAAAATTCGGGCAGGTTTAGAACCTGCCCCTACGGCGGTCAATTGCCAATATGAGTTGGGATGTAGGGGCGGGTTTACTCCTGGATCCCATGCGCCGCATGGGATCCTACCATAAGATGCGCCGCATCTCATTCCACACCACCATTGTTGCCGAAGCATTAATGGACTGCAACGCAGTCACGGAAGAGATCCCAAGCAACGCATGGGATCCAGTTCAACGATTAGAATAAATTTACCCTGGCTGTAGGGGCGGGTTCCAAACCCGCCCTCAGTTGTTCCCGCATTTATTCCAAGCCCCCTACCCTAGAAACCATCGATCATCCGAGTAAGCTGGAAATTATTTGCGAAGGCTGTTCGCATGGACGCCACAAGGTTATACTTGGCTCGGGACAGGTTGGTGATCGCATCGAGCAGATCAGAATCCCGTTGCAGGCCTTCGTTGTATTTGAGTTGGGTTATCCGCAGATTTTCTTCGGCCTGCTCAATGGAACGTCTGGCAACATCAACATTTTCAAGGCTTACCTTGAAGTCGATATGAAGATTGTCCAAATCAGTGACCAGGGTGTGCTTCAACTCAGCCAGTTCGTACTGCACGGATCGGGTTTCGAGCTTGGCCCGGGCGACTGTTGCCTCAGTGGTGAAACCCTGGAAAAGATTCATTGAGAGTACCAGCTGGGCCCGCAGTTCTTCCTCACCCGCCGATCCACCTCCATTGATAATACTGTCATCGTATTTCCGATAGCTTCCGACCACATCAACCCGGGGGTAATAGCCGCTCACCTCTGCCTTGGTTCTGGCGGAATCCGCGGCAATGATCGCTTCCAGTGCCCGAATCTCACTTCTTTCCGCCAGCATTTTTTGAGTATATGCGCTTTTATCCATAGGTGGGGGAAGCTTCTTGAAATCGGTAAAATCAAGATCATTCAAGGTTATCTCGCTGCCCACCTGCTGTGAAAGTCTATTGACGCTCTTTTTCAAATCGGCATCGGCGGCTTTTAAAGTGATATCGGCATTATCGTAATCGACACGAAATTTCAGGAGTTCGTTTTTGCCGATGAGTCCGACATTGTACCTGCTTTCTCCATCCTTATAGACCTTCTCCAAGGTCTGAAAGGCAGCCTCGGCTACCTGACGATTGGCCTGTCGCTCAAAGACCCCAAGATAGGCAAGAGCGACATTCAGCTGAATATCCTGTTTAACTCCTTCAAGCTGATACTGTTCAAACTCCCGCAGTTTTTTCGCTGACAACAAGGTGTATTTATCTCGAAAGCCCGAAAAGATATTCCAGCTGACACTGCCGATCGCCACCGAATTCTCCTTGTCTTCGAAAAGAGTCGCTTGATCCAGGGAATTTGCGGTGTAACCGATATCGACCGATGGATAATATCCCCCCCTTGCCCGCACGATATCCTTCTCACTCTGTTCAAGGATGGTCATATACTGGCGAATTACCTCCCTGTTATTTAAGGCCATGTCCTGCATTTCCGAGAGGTCCCCGGCATAAACAGCCGGGGCGCAAAACATGAGAACGACAAGCAGACTATACAGCTTCATTTATCCTACTCCTTTAAAATCATAACAAAACGAACAGTGAGGGTTTAACAGGAAATCTCCACAGAGTTTCTGTAAACTTTTTTACCTGGATATAGACACTACCGCTAAGAAGTACTACTGTAACCCTAAAAAAACAAAGGATAAAGCTGTTATGAAAACTTTCAGAAAAATCGACCAATCAACTTTACCTATTGAAGACATCATGCAATATTCCGCGCGTATCGCCTTACTCTGTCTTACCCTTCTTCTGTTGAGTGGTTGTGGGTACAACGCTTTACAAGTTAAAGAAGAAGGAGTTTTTAAAGCCTGGGCAGATGTTGAATCCACCATCCAGCGGCGAAACGATCTTATTCCTAATCTTGTCGAAACGGTGAAGGGCTATGCAAAACATGAAGCCGGAACCCTGGAAGCGGTAACCAAGGCCAGATCAAAAGCTACATCGGTTCAGCTTTCTCCGGATGACCTGAGTAATCCTGCGGCTATGACTCAATTCCAGCAGGCCCAGGGCGGTCTCAACTCAGCGCTCAGCAGACTTATGCTGGTGGTCGAAAGGTATCCCGAACTTAAAGCCAACCAGAACTTTCTTGATCTCCAGACCCAACTCGAAGGCACGGAAAATCGGATAAATGTTGCCCGCCAGCGCTACAATCAGGCGGTCGAGGATTTTAATAGTTCGCTCAGAAAGTTTCCGGCAAGTCTTACCAACAACCTGCTGCTCCACCTGGAGAGGAAGGAATATTTCAAGGCGGATGAAGGGGCGAAAGCTGTCCCCAAAGTCAAATTCTAAATCATGTTGGCGTCGTAAAAACTCTTCATCTGCCTCATTGCTGCGGGGTAAAATTTCCATCATTACGACGTACTCTAGTACGCCGAAATAATAGAAATTTTCCGCGCTTCGCATATGAAGTTTTTTACTTAATCATCTCAAATTTGAGGTTTTTACGAGTTTATCAAATCATGACGAAAATAACAAAAAGCAAGGGTACCATCCGGGATCGGTTGGGAAGCCGGCATCTCGTCCATGCAGTACTGTGTGGACTCTTGTTTCTGCTCATGCCCGGAATAAAGCCGGCTGTCGCACTGCAGGTACCGACGCTGAAGGCCAGAGTCAACGACTATGCCGGCATGCTCTCACCTGCCACCAGACAGCAACTCGAAAGCGTGCTGACCTCGCTGGAACAACAGGAATCGACGCAAATCGCTGTACTCACCATTAATTCCCTTGAGGGCGAAAATATCGAGGATTTTTCCCTGAAAGTCGTGGAAAAATGGAAGCTTGGTCAAAAGGGGCTCGACAATGGCGCCCTGCTGCTCATTGTTAAAAATGACCATAAAATCCGCATTGAGGTCGGCTATGGACTGGAAGGCGTCCTGACTGACCTGACAAGCGGACGAATAATTCGCGATGTCATCACCCCGCAGTTTCGAAAGGGGAATTTCGACCAGGGAGTAATTGACGGAGTTTCCGCCATGATCGCAGCCGTTCGAGGAGAATTCAGTGAGAAAGATGTGACATCCCACAGCAATCGGACCCATGGTGATACGGGTAGTTTTCTGGTATTTCTCTTTTTCGTACTCTTCGCTCTAGGAAGAGTGTTTGGACGCCACAGACTGCTGGCAGCAACAATTGGCGCCGTACTCACTCCTGTCCTCGGCAGCTTGTTTCTTGGTTTTCAATGGCTGGTTCTTTCGTCACTTATTCCAGGCGGTTTTCTGGCAGGCTTTCTGGCCAGTTTCTTTTTTGGTGCTATGCGCGGTTCATCCGGTGGACGAACAGGTGGCTTTGGAGGCTTCTCATCCGGTGGTTTCGGCGGTGGCGGCGGCTTCGGTGGAGGAGGATTTAGCGGAGGCGGAGGCGGATTTGGCGGTGGAGGTGCCTCGGGAGGATGGTAATGCAACAGACAAAGACATCGGCTGAAAAATTTCTAACGAGTGCCGAACAGCAGAAAGTGACCGAAGCTGTGCAGGCAGCGGAACGCATTACCTCCGGCGAGATTGTGCCGATGGTGGTTTCCCGCAGCCATGATTATCCCATGGCGGCAGTCTTCTGCTCTATCTCTCTGGTTCTGCCGTCGGCCCTGCTGCTGACCCACATCATTGGCGGGCGCTATTGGATCGGTGCACAGAACATGTGGCTTTTTCTCACCCTCTTTGCCGTATTGTACGCCCTGGTGTATCCACTGGCTCTTCGTTCAGACAAACTGAAACGTTTTTTCCTAAACCCGAAACACGTCGAACAAGAAGTAGAGAAAAGCGCCTTGGCCGCTTTTTATTCAGAAGAGCTTCATAAGACCAGAGATGCCAATGGTATTCTGCTTTATATCTCGGTAATGGAACAAAAAGTCTGGCTACTCGCCGACAGCAACATCAATGCAAAGATCGACCAGCAGGAATGGGATTCGACGATAACCGATCTTACAACCGGAATCAAAGCAGGAAAATCCGGAGAAGCGATCTGCGAGGCGATACGCAGGATCGGTGAAATCCTGCGTACCCATTTCCCTTATCAAAAAGATGATGAGGACGAACTACACAACCTCATTATCAAGTAGCTATTCTGTAAACGTTCACCAGCACCCCATATGCGCACGATCAGACCACCGTGCATAGGCCAACTATAGCCCATCGGCCTGCTTGTGCGCCTCTGGAGCACTGGTGAACGTTTACGAGTCCGGATTATGCGGGCATTTTGCGATTCCCAATGAAGGGTTACGCTCGCTATTCTCCCCCTTCACCCTCCAGAATATCGCGACACCAGGAGATGGCGGCCATAGCCTGAGGGAAGCCGATGGTCGAGATGAGCAGCAGCAGGGTGTGATACAGTTCCTCCTGTGTAGCTCCGGCTAGTTTGGCTCGACGGGTATGGGAATGAACCGAGCCCTCTGACTGGGTAGCCGCGGCAGCGGCAAGTTGAATCAGCTGACTGGTTTTTTCATCGAGTGGCCCCACTCCCCTCAAGGTTGTCCCCAGGTTTTCCAGCGCTTTGACGACTTCAGGATAACGCTTGGAAATATCGTGATAGGCTCTGCTTGGAATATGATCTTCTGTCATGATGCATCCTGTTGAATTCAAAATCAAATTGGTATTTACCGCCCCCCCGGATCAAAAAGGGATGACGAGCTCCAAACTTCACTGCACGTAACCGTTCACCGGGAATAGTAAAATGCTCGCATAACCCAGACGTGTAACCATTTACCACCGCACTACCTCTCTGTACTACATCATATTGTAGCAAAAAAGAAAACCCTTTTATCATTTTCCAGTGCTGCTCATCTGGGATATTACTACTTTGACCAAACCAGATTATTTGTGTTTTGCGAAATTATTTTTTATTTCATTTCATTTTTCCTCAATATATTGTATTGATTCTTTATAAATCACAAATCAATTGACTATTGTTTTAATATTCCAAAACAGAGTGAGCGGCAACATGGAAGTGGACGAGACCAATATCGAAATACTCCGCCATCTAAAGGATGGGAGAAAATCATACAAATTGATAGCCGATGCCTTGTCGCTGACCGAAAATACTATTCGAAGCAGAGTCAATAAACTCATTGAGGAAGGAATTCTGAAATTTTCCGGCAGCGTCCAGATTGACGCCCTGGCCGGGCATAATCTGCTCTACCTGGGAATCAAGCTAAAAACCATGGAATTGCAAAATAAGGCTGAAGAATTCAGCAG
The DNA here is from genome assembly GCA_963728385.1 of uncultured delta proteobacterium. Taxonomy (GTDB): domain Bacteria; phylum Desulfobacterota; class Desulfobulbia; order Desulfobulbales; family Desulfocapsaceae; genus Desulforhopalus_A. The sequence goes on along the minus strand of CAVSJK010000003.1, from coordinate 368,722 downwards.
ATTAAAAGGAGTGGTGTCGGCGGGAATAGTTACCGGCAGATACGACATTATTCTTCAGGTTCTGCTTGGGCGTGATTACAGTCTCCTTGAATTCATAACAGAACAAGTGGCCAAAGTCGAAGATGTGCAGACGGTGGAAAGTTTCATCGTCTATAAGGGCTATAACCTGAAAGTTCCGTACATACTTTGATGGCGTCGTAAAAACTCTTCATCTGCTTCGTTGCTGTAAATTTTTAATCATTACGACGTACCTATTAGTACGCCGAAATGATTGAAAATTTACGCGTCTCGCATATGAAGCTTTTTACTTAGCCATCTGAAATTTATGGTTTTTACGAGTTTGTCATACTTTAGTACCTTAGAAATTCTTTTCCGGTTTTTGGGGAAAGAATTTCGTGAAGTTACTTATACCCTACACAGCATGGGCACTAAAAAAAGTCCCCGTGCTTTGCGGGGATTAATACCAGTGTTTTTCCACTTTGCCCCGACCGCGAACTTCTCCTCCATGCGGAACGGGCAAGGTGGAAAACCAGTTAAACCCCGACAACGGGATGCTTTTAAAAGTCCCCTTGAGGGATACAAGTGTCTTCACCAAACAAATGTCAAGACACTCACCGCTTAATACAGGAGAACTAAAATGATCGTCGGAATTCTGAAAGAAATTAAAATTGCTGAAAACAGGGTATGTATGACGCCGGCAGGTGTCGAGGTAATGATCCACAACAATCATCAGGTGTTGGTTGAAAAAAATGCCGGTAAAGGCAGCGGTTTTGCTGACGCCGAATACCAGCAGGCCGGCGCTCAAATTGTCGAAACGCCTGCAGAAATCTTTAAGAAAGCCGACATGGTCATGCATGTCAAAGAGCCCCAGCCACAGGAATACGAGCTTATCCGCAAAGACCAGATTATCTTCACCTACCTGCACCTGGCAGCCGACGAACAACAAACCAGAGCCCTGATCAAAGCGAATTCAGTCAATATTGCCTATGAAACCATACAAAAAGACGATGGTTCCCTGCCGCTTCTTACCCCGATGAGCGAAGTAGCCGGAAGGATGGCAGCCCAGGAAGGTGCCAATTACCTGCAGATGACCAAGGGTGGCCGCGGTATTTTGCTCGGCGGCGTTCCAGGCGTTGAACCCGGTACGGTTGTGGTCATCGGCGGTGGTGTTGTCGGTGTCAATGCAGCGCTTATGGCCTGTGGTTTAGGCGGTAAAGTATATCTGCTCGATACAAACCTCGACCGTCTGCGCTACCTTCGGGAAGTTATGCCGAGCAACTGTTTTCCGGTCATGAGCAGCGTGCCGAAACTGCGTGAACTTTTGGCCAAAGCGGACCTAGTTATCGGTGCCGTTCTCATTCCCGGTGCCAAAGCACCCAAGCTGGTTACCCGGGACATGCTGAAAGTTATGAAAGAAGGTTCCGTGATGGTGGATGTGGCCATCGATCAGGGTGGTTGCTTTGAGACCTCAAAAGCAACCAGCCATGACGATCCGGTCTTTACCGTTGACGGCGTGGTTCACTACTGTGTTGCCAATATGCCCGGCGCCGTTGCCAAGACCTCAACCCTGGCTTTGACCAACGCGACTCTGCCTTATGCTGTACAGATTGCCAATAAAGGCTGGAAGAAGAGCTGTACCGACAACGTGGAAATAGCACGCGGTCTGAATATTGTTAACGGCAAGGTAACCTTTCAGGCGGTTGCCGAAGCCTTCGGCCTGGAGTATACCCCTGTTGCTGAAGTGCTGAAATAAGACACACAATCAGGAATAGTTGCAAACCGGCAAAGCAAAAAAGGCCGACTCCACAAGGAGTCGGCCTTTTTTTTCGCACTTTCCCCACTGGGACAGCATCACTTTCCTAAAAGCAGATACGCTTTGATAAATGGATCAAGATTTCCGTCGAGAACCGCATCGACATTGCCCGTCTCATGATCGGTACGATGATCCTTGATCAAGCGGTAGGGTTGCAGAACATAGGACCGGATCTGGCTGCCCCAGGAAATCCCTTTCTTGTCGCCCGTCAGCCCCTCACTCTGTTCCGCCTGTTTCTGCCTTTCCAATTCATACAGTTCGGCGGTCAGCATTTTCATTGCCGTAGCCTTATTGCTATGCTGGGAACGCTCGTTCTGGCATTGAACAACGATTCCCGTCGGCAGATGGGTTATGCGGATAGCCGAATCGGTTTTATTGACGTGCTGTCCACCGGCTCCACTGGAACGGTAGGTGTCGATACGCAGATCCTTATCGTCGATGTCCACGGTAATGGAGTCGTCCAGCTCCGGCAGCACCATTACCGAGGCAAAGGAAGTATGCCGACGGCCACTGGCATCAAATGGCGAGATACGAACCAACCGGTGAATTCCCAGTTCGGAGCGAAGATAGCCGTAACAGTTCCTGCCTTTGAACATGATTGTGACGCTTTTGGTGCCGGCTTCGTCTCCGGCCAGATAGTCCAGGATGTCGGTCTTAAATCCGCGTATTTCCGCCCAGCGCAGATACATCCTCATAAGGATTTCCACCCAGTCCTGGGCCTCCGTCCCACCGGCACCGGCGTGGATGGACATGATGGCGTTACTGCTGTCATGCTCTCCACTGAACATGCATTCCAGTTCAGCCAAAGCCAATCCCTTCTCCATGCCAACGATTTTTTCAGCAATTTCCTGCTCTAGCTCGGCATCCTTTTCCTCTATGATCATGTCGAGGAACAACTCCGTTTCCTCCAGTTCCTCCCACCGTGCTTCCCAGTCTTTTATAACCTCCTGAAGCTGGCCGTGCTCCTTCTGGATGACCGCTGCCCTATCCGCATCATTCCAGAATCCGGGCTCCAGGGTCTGGCGCTCCAACTCTGCAAGCTGGTCTTTCTTAGCAGCTAAGTCAAAGATGCTCCTTGAGAGCAAGCAAGCGAACTTTTAAATCAACAAGTTTTTGTTTGGATACTGCCGCACCGGTTTCCATAGCCATATTATCTACCTTAACTCTTTAATATTTTAATCAGGATTATTGGTAACACAAAATATAATCGATTTTCCCCGATCGGTGAACCGCTCATCTCCAGCGCCTGCGCATTCCCGCGGTCAATCCGCCGATAAGACCGATCACCAGACAAATGGGAGCAAACAGATAACCATATCTCGCCCATATTGTCAGCTCGTCGCGAAGGACCATATTCTCTGCCTTAGCCCAGGGAACAAACAGCTCCGATTGTTCAATGACCGTGCCCAAAGGGGTTACAAAAGCGGATATTCCCGTGTTCGCCGAACGGATCAGACTGCGTCTGGTTTCCACCGCCCGCAACACCGACATGGCAAGGCTGTGGTGTGGGGCACTGGATTTACCATACCAGGCGTCGTTCGTCAAATTAACCAGCATATTGGCTCCTGCCAATACCCATTTTCGAGATATTTCAGGAAAAACCGACTCAAAGCAGATAAGCACCCCGACTTTTGCCTTCTGCCATACCAGCGGTTGTTCAACGGTCCCGGAACTGAAATCCCCTACCGCTTCGACCAGTGGGGCCAGAAAAGGCAGATATTCTTTAAGAGGGATGTATTCACCGAATGGAACAAGATGGGACTTATAATATTTTCCACCAAACAAGCCATTAGGTTTCAGAAGAAGCGCACTGTTAAAAAAATTGATCTTTCTTTTGTTCCGGTCGATAATCTCGTACCAGGGAGCCCCGACAAGAAGAGCAAAATCCTTTGCCGCCACCAATCGCTTGAGTGGTTGCATATGGCCGTCGGACGGCAGATAGAACGGGAGAGCAGTCTCCGGCCAGACAACAAGTGATGGATGCTTGAGAGCAAAAAGCGATGTCGTCTGCGCCAGGTAATTTTCCACCGTCGCCTGCTGCTCCGCCGGCGACCATTTGATGCTTTGATCGATATTGCCCTGCACGACTCCCACGGTAATTCGTGATGCTCCGGTAGCCGTTATCGCCTGCTTCACCTCCGTGAAGCGATATCCGGAATATAACCCGGCCACACCAAGCAGACAGAGGGCTGGAATAAGGAGCCGAAGGTATTCGGAGACACTCTGCTTTTTCCGAAGCAGCAGCATCAGAGCGGTATTGATAAAAACTATCAGAAACGTCACTCCATAATGTCCGACGAGGTCGGCGACCTGAATACAGTAGGGCTGGATATATAAGGCATAGCCCAGATCCATCCATGGAAAACCGGTGAATAAAACCGCTCGCAGCCAGTCAACGCCTACCCAGAGAGCAGGCAGCAGCCACAGACTGACTCCCGCCGGAAACCTCAGCAATATATAGCGGGCAAGGAAGGCAAAGAGGACAAAGTACAGACTCATGTACAGGGCCAGCAAAAGCAGCGCAGCCACGGCAATGAACCAGGGCAGTCCCCCATATTTGCCGAGGACGGTAACTATCCAGTAAAGAAGCAGAATAAAATGAACAAGTCCGCAGCAGAGTCCCGCGAAAAGAGCCCTTCTAACGTTAACGGCACCTACGACAAAAAGCAGAGGCACAAGAGCCACGAGGAGGAGTGGCCAAACCTCTCCTCCACCGGGAAAAGACGACCAGAGAAGCAAGCTGGTCAGAACAGCTAAAAAAAAAGTACGGCTCCGGGATAATGACACGATTGCTACTCGCCCTTGATGATCCTGCTGACTCGTATCATCTTGATTTGTCTGGCGGTGGCACTCTGGACTTCGAACCGGAATCCAGCGCTTTCAACACTATCTCCAGTGACCGCCAGCCGGCCCAAAAGGTGGATTACCAGCCCGCCCACCGATTCGTAGGGACCTTCGGGCAACTCGACATCGAAATGATCCTCGATTTTTTCTATATCAACCCAGGCGTGGACCTGAATGGTCTGCTCGTCTATCACCTCGATGATATGTTCATCTTCATCATATTCATCGTCGATTTCCCCGACAATCTCTTCAAGAATGTCTTCAAGGGTGATCAGACCGCGAACCGTGCCGAATTCGTCGGTGACCATGGCCATATGCACCTTGCGTTTCTGGAACTCCCGCAACAGATCGACTATCGGTTTTTTTTCCGAAATAAAGTAGACCGGCCGCAGATAGCCTTCGAGATTGGCCGGCTCGGCACTTGGCCGGGCACAGAGTTTAAGGAGATCCTTAGCGTGGATCGCCCCAATAATCCGGTCAGGATTCTCCCGATAAACCGGAATCCGCGTGAAACCACTTTCAATGACTATTTCGATGAGTTCCGACATTGGTGCGGATTCGTCAAAGGAGACTACTTCCGCTGCCGGGGTCATGATTTCCGAGGCGTTAGTTTCCCGAAACTCAAGTATGGAATTGATCATTCTCTCCTCAAGTTGGGAGATAAGACCATGTTCTTCTCCTTCTTCAAGAAGCTCCTGGATGTCGTGTTCTAAATCTTCTTTTGTGGCCAGTTTCCTGAAATTAATCGAGGCTATTAATTTCTTTAAAAAACCTTTTTCCTGATCCGAGTCCTGTTCTTCAGATGTTGTATCGTCGTTCATCGTACGGGGTGATAGTGCGGCGTCCTGATAGCCTGCAACAGTTGTGAGGAAATTGTTTCCAATAATAGAGGTGAATTCTCTTTTAAAAATGTATTCTTTCTTATAAATAACATTCCATGGGGAAAAAGCAAACTTCTCATTTCCAATCTTCAGGATAGATGGGCGGGGTTGGAATCCGCCCCTACATTCCGTCGGCCTGCTTGCGCGCCTTCTTACGCGCTGGTGAACGTTTACAGGCTGGAGTTACACGAGCATTTTGCTCTTCTCGGTGAATGGTTACAAAGCTGTCAAGAAGAAAAGGAAAATCCTCCTCGGACGTGAAGTGGTTCAGCGTAAAACCGGGTGAGCATGTATGATTTTACTTTTCTAATCGACGCTGCGCGACTATAGTACCGTCCATTTGCGGGTTCACATGCCGGAATCCATGTGCATAAGCAAGAAATAATAGAAGAAAAACAGCTGATATGCCATCATTTTCAATACCTGAAAAAATTCTTTTTGTTGTTTTTTAAAAAATTACGAAATAGTGGTACCCCCTCACGGAAAACACCAAATCTGACGAAAGATTCCAAGGGGTATTGAAAAAGTTACCGCCTGTCGGAATTAAACTTTACGAGGAACAGTTTGGAAGGAAAAGTTCTCATAGCCAATCGTGGTGAAATAGCTATCCGGATCATGAATGCCTGCAAAGATCTGGATCTCGATTATGTAGTTGTCTTCACCGAAGCAGACAAGGATTCGGAGCATGTCCGTCGAAATATCACCAGCGGTCCTGATCAAAACGCCTGGCGCATCACCAGTTATACGGAACCCAATGACATTTTTGCCGTAGCCGACCATACCGGCTGCACGGCCATCCATCCCGGTTACGGTTTCTTCTCGGAGGATTTTCGTTTTGCCAGACGCGCAACCATCCGAGATCGAGCCCTCACATTTATTGGGCCGAACTGGGAAGTAATCAGAGATCTTGGCGACAAAATCAACACCAAGCGGATTGCCAACAAACTCGGGATTCCCACCATTCCCGGAACCGATGCCCCGATTTATAACGAGATGGAAGCGGAAGAAATTGCAGCCGGACTTCTCGATGATCAGCGCCAGGCCGGAGTTGACAATCCGTCGATCCTGGTCAAGGCTGCTGCCGGAGGAGGCGGCATGGGCATTGAAGAGGTGATGGAAATCGAACAGTTTCGCAGGATATACAGGCAATTACAGAATTACGCCAAGAGACAGTTCGGAGACGGCGGAGTACTGATTGAGCAATGTTTGCGCGATTACAATCACCTTGAAGTACAGCTCGTCTGTTCAAAATATGGCGAGCGAATCCATTTCAGCTCAAGAAACTGTACTATCCAGTCCACCGGCCGGCAGAAACGCGTTGAGGCGTCACCCGGTTTCCACGAATCCTGTTTCGAATACGATTTCGATGAAAAGAAGGTGCTTGATCAGATCGTCAAATATTCCCTGAAGCTGGCGGACTACGTAAAATATGATAACGTCGGAACCTGGGAATGGATTGTCAGCAGATCCGGCCAACCTTATCTGCTTGAGGTGAATACCCGTATTCAGGTGGAAAATGATATCTCAGCAAGAATCAGCTATATCAACGGCGAACAGCCGAATCTCATTCGGGAGCAGATTCGTCTCGGACTTGGCAACAGGATCGGATACAAGCAGAGCGCGGTGAAATTTAAAGGTGCCGCCATTGAACTGCGAATCGTCGCTGAGGATACCCGTCGCGGTTTTGCACCGTGGATCGGGACGATAACCGAATTTAAATTTCCGGATCATCCCTGGTCGGTGGTTTACTCGCATGTACCCGACGACAGACCATACACCATTCCCAGCGATTTTGACCCAAATCTGGCGCTCGCCCTCGTTTGGGGAGAATCCATGGATGACGCCAAAGCCAAAGCCGCACGATTTATAGATGAAACAATTATTCGTGGCAATGATTCACATAATAAGCCGATTATCACCAATCTCGATTACCTTAAAAACAATCTGGATCGCCTGCTGGCATTCTAACGGCACGACCTGACAAAAATAGTTTTCACATGAAAGAATTATTCAAGCAGCTTCTGAAAATTGAAGAACGAATCAATTACCTGCTTCAGGTAAAAGATTACTCCAACTGGGGCAATCTGGACGGGTTCAAGCAAACCTGCGACCAGCTCAAATCGACCATTTACGACTTCTCCGAGGAAAACCTCGCGGCAGAGATCCGTAAGCTAAATGAATCGATCAGTTTCCTGGAAGAACGGGCGGAAGAACATCTCACGCCGATGGAGAGAGTCCGGATCGTTCGCTCAATCCAGCGGTTCAGCCTGAAAGATATTCTGGAAAATGTCTATGAGGATTACACCGAGCTTGGTGGTGAAGATGATGCCAATGTCGATCCGGCAATGATCTGTGCCAAGGCCACTATTACCAGACGGATCAAAAAGAAGCCCTATACCGCCTCGGTTATGGTCATCGGCCAGGAAACCGGGCATGGCGAAGAGTTTCGTAACGGTGGTTCCTGTAAACCCCAGGGCAATGAAAAGGCTCTGCGCTATATGAAAGTGGCGGAGACCGAAGGGATTCCCATCCATTTTTATATCTTTACCCCCGGCTCCTACCCGGTTGAAGAGGGTTCCGGCGCGGCCCAGCAGATTGCCAGAAATATCTATGCCATGACTAAGCTCAGGGTACCGATGATTTCCATGATATCCGAAGGTGGCTCGGGAGGTGCCGAAGCCATAGGACTTTCCGACTACCGGTGTATGGCCTCCCATGGTTATTATTCGGTCATATCTCCTGAAGGTGCCGCCGCGATTGAGGGAAAAATTCGTGAAGGTTCAAAGGTTCCCAAAGAACTGATTGAGGTCTGTGCCGACCGTCTCAAGCTGACGGCAGCCGACAATCTGAGTAAAGGAACGATTGACCGTATCATCTATGAACCTCTGCTTGGCGCACGAAGAGACGATTTTGCCTTCTTTGCCAAGCTCCGTGCCGAAATGCTGCGGGCAACGGACAAAGTTGTCCTGTCCACCAAAAGCTTCAGTACATTGCGCAGCTATGAAATCCGGCGAAAAAAACATCAGCCTGCCAAGGAAGAAGAACTCCAGATGGAGGTAGCGTGGGATCTGAACAAAGAGGAAATCAAACGGCTCTTAAACCTGCGTTCCAAAAAATATCTGGAAATGGGGAAAAACGGCTTCATCGGTCAGGTCGAAGCGGAAGAAGGTCTCTATAATCTAGCCAAGGTGAAAACGGAGAAAGTCTATTATACCCTGCGCTATGATATCATGAAAAATCATAAGCGTCAGGTCAGCAAAGTACTGAAGGACGTATCGGGCGAAGGGTCGGTTATGCTGAAGCGCATCACCGAGCCGATAACCTCCTTTATTGACCTTTTCGGCAAGAAGAAGACAGAAAAACCGCAACGACTGCTCACCTACTCCGGGAGCGGAAACCAGGAAAACCAGGCACGCCGGGTCGATCCCCTGGAACTCACCGATACCTATACCAGTCCTCTTGCCAACGCGGATCGCACCGTAAGCTGTCCCAATGCCGACAAATACGGCTGCAAGGATCTCTGGATCCCGGATCTGTATGGTGAATTTGCGGGGGTCTGTGAAACATGCGGGCATCATTTCCCGCTGGAGCATCAATGGTATTTGAAAAATATCTTCGACCCCAACTCCATCAAACAGTTCAATACTGAAATTTCCTCCGGAAATCCGCTTAATTACACTGGATTTACCGAAAGACTGCAGTCTGCAAAGGATAGAACAGGCAAGCGGTCCGGCAACATGACCTTTCATGCCAAGGTCAACGGCATTCAGATCATCGTCGCCATGTTGTATTCCGACTTCCGCAACGGCACGGTGGGATCGGCGGAAGGTGAAAAGTTTGTCCAGGCCTGCGCCCTCGCCAAGCGCAAAAAACGGCCTTTTCTCGCCTACATCCACACCACAGGCGGTATCCGTATCCAGGAAGGCACCCTGGGCGTTACCCAAATGCCGAAATGTACCATGGCAGTACGCGAGTATATAGATGCAGGCGGTTTGTACCTGGTAGTCTACGATAACAACTCCTACGCAGGGCCGGTTGCTTCCTTTCTCGGCTGTTCTCCTTACCAGTTCGCAATCAGATCCAGCCGGGTAGGCTTTGCCGGGCCACGGGTTATTCGGGAAACCACCGGCGCAGACATACCGCCGGACTACCATTCTGCGAGAAACGCCTTAAAACGCGGGCATATTCAGGGCATATGGGATCGCAGGGAGTTCAGGAGAAATCTGAACAAGGCGCTTCTGACCATGGGCAGCCCAAGCCTCTATTACCGGTAGCCCCGGAGTAATCCGCTCACCTCGCTGCCGTTGCTATCACATACAACGGCATCGAGGGCTGGTTACAGCAGATCTTTCCAGTCACACCTCCTGAAACAAGCTACCTCGCTTGACGACTAAGAAATTCGTCGATTTCTTATTTGATGGACTCGTAAAAACTCTTCTACTTCGTTGTAGGTCTGCAACAATTTGCTATCATTATGTACTACCTAATTCGCCGAAATGATAGAAATTTTGCGCGCCTAGCATATCGAATTTTTTTACTGAGTCCATTCTACGCACAATTTTAGGTTTTTACGAGATTATCTTATTTGCATCTCCTTTTCGATGAGCAACCCCTGCAGATACTTGCCGCGTCGCGCAGTATTGAATTTTCTCTAATCGGATAAATAGTAGAGAAGTCAGCAATAGGAGAGTTGCGCAGGAAAATCGGAAGATGGAGGAAGTTATGCTATTATCGGAAAAGGCTTTCCAAAAACAAACGATTATTTGTCACCTTTTTTCGCCGACTGCGGTAGTTGTTATGGTGCTTTTCTTCCTAACGGCTCCCTGTTTCGGTTATGAAGGCTACGGTGAAGGGCATAACGATTACAGGAAGTGGCATGGCGAAAATCAGGAAAGGCATGATGAGTATGCTATAGGTATCAAGGATGCCATGGAAATCAATGCTACTGATAGTGGCATAGTAGCGCTGAAAGCCGGCTCCCAATCCCGTGAGATTGAATTGTCCCTGGACGAACGGATCAGATCGATACGAACAAACGGAATAGTCGGCGGTGTAGTCACCACTGATCGAATACTGGCGATATCTTCCAAGACCTTTGAATGGTATTCAATGCCATTGGAATTGGATGAAAAATGGACGGAAAGTTATGTATCTTCAAATCTGATATTGTTCGTCAGCCATAGTCGAGCCATAGCATTTGATAGTACTCTAAACCGGTTCATCACCTACGATATTACTTTGGGTGACAAGGTTGTCGACCAAAGGATCGAACCTGATATAGCAGTGTTCGTTACTCGGGATCGTGCTGTTGGTTATGCCGCCGGAAGCGGTGAATTTAAGGAGATTTCTTTTTCAGCAGAAGAAATCTTCCGTGATATTGAAATCTCCACCGACCTGATTGCGGTCGTAACTTCAAACCGTATCCTGAACTTCCAGGCCTCACAGGGCGAATGGGTGGAACAAGCACGTCCTTAGCAGACTCGTCCTTACTTATGAAGATCAATTTCTCAGGGATTGGCTCTTAACGAAGTGCGGGAGCAGCCGTACCAGACTGTCGAACAGCAAGTCGGAACATCTATCCACTCCGCACATTAAGCCGGTTTTTCAGCTATTTCTGGCTTGTAGAGTCGCTGCCGCCGACTGACTCAAATTCCTGAACGACCCAGGCGCGCGAGAAGTTGCGTTTTCGGTCAAATCGGGGATGCTCGATGTTTATCCATCCTTTTGCGAATGATTGAACCAGGATGGCAACTCGCGTGACAGATGACTTGCCGGCAAACGAGCAACACCTTGCAATCCAGGTCAGAAAAAGATATAATGACAGTAGTAAATGCAGTGGCTTAGGTTAGGACACCTGTTTTTTTAGGGCAGTCTTAGAATGCATCTACGTATCATCTTCACCAACCATTAAAGATGGTCGGTGTACCTGTTTTGTTCGATCCCAGCGGTTGTGGTAAATAAATCTTGTTACGCATTATCTCCGGCACGATATCTCTTGATTATCAGAGAATAATTCAAATCGATGCGGCGACCTCGGGCGGCGCGTAATTGCATGAATAAATCGACAAGGTAAGAATTACATAAATTTGCTGCACTCATTCACATTGCATATCCAAAGCGTTTAGAATTTCTAAGGTTATTTTACAAATTGGTTAGTTGACACCTTTTTGGAGAAAACCATTGGGACAAAGGGGACGCCCTTAACTTTTAAACATTATATTTTTTAAGTTAATAAGTTAAGGGCGTCCCGATTCCCCCATACAATTCCCCCATACTAAGCATTTTGAATAAATGATTTTACAAGCTGAAATCCTGCGCTTGTCTAGGTAAAGTCTGGTTTAGCTTATAATAGCCCTTACCCTTGCAAGCACATCGTCCACAACATCAGTATGGGCTTTTTCAGCAAAAGAAACTCCACGTTCAATGTAATCAATCGTCTTCACCTGTTGACAAAGAACCACGCCGGAAATCATTTTCCCTTTCAGTGGAACCTCAAAAGCGTGTCCACGAACTCTACTTGTAACTGGTGCGACCAGGGCCAACTTCATCTTTTGGTTGAAAGGAACAGGTGACAATACAAGTGCAGGACGCTTTCCTTTTTGTTCATGACCGGCCGCCGGATCGAAGTCTGTCCAAATAATATCGCCTCTTTTTGGAATATATTGTCTCATTACATCAAATTTCCCTTCCAACTGGTTTTTCGTTCAGCCATCTTTTATCTTCATCATCCAAAACCAGAGAATCCGGAGGGCATTTATCCAAAAGCTCAGTGAGAGAATATTTTTTGACTTCTGCGAGAGGTGTTATAATAATTTTCCCGTCAACAGCTTCAATATTTACCTCCTGATCAACCTTCAACCGTCCTGTTTCTGCAATATTTTTAGGAATTCTCACCCCAAGAGAATTACCCCATTTTTTCACTTTAAGTTGCTGCATAGCTGCCTCGTTAGAATGTTGATTTACATTAATGTATAAACAGAATATAACTATTTTCTCGAAGAGTAAACATTGTTTATACATTTACTTTATTAGGCTGGTGTAAACCAGGTATGTGCTGAAGTTCGCAAATAGGTTGTGCCATGAGAGAATCAATTGCAAAATCAATAACAAGCGCTGTAAAAGATTTGCAATAGGTTGGTGTTGTAGATGAGATTACAATGAGGAATATTAAAAATCTCTGTTCACCGGATATTGGTACAGTCCGCAAAAAATCATTGCGATACGAAAACAATGCAGACTTAGTCAAGCTGCGTTGGCCAATGTTTTCAATGAGAGTACATCAACAAATCAGAAGTGGGGGCAAAAGAAACCTGCAGGGGCATCTAAGAAACTTCTTATTTTTTACTTAAGTTTTTCCAACCAGTTGGATGGCGGTATTTGCAAATCAGTCAGAGCCGAAGCTGCGTCTAGCATTAAAAGCTTTCGCCGCGCGATTTTCTGAGAGGACAAAGGGGACGCCCTTAACTTTTAAACATTATATTTTTTAAGTTAATAAGTTAAGGGCGTCCCGATTCCCCCATACAATTCCCCCATACTAAGCATTTTGAATAAATGATTTTACAAGCTGAAATCCTGCGCTTGTCTAGGTAAAGTCTGGTTTAGCTTATAATAGCCCTTACCCTTGCAAGCACATCGTCCACAACATCAGTATGGGCTTTTTCAGCAAAAGAAACTCCACGTTCAATGTAATCAATCGTCTTCACCTGTTGACAAAGAACCACGCCGGAAATCATTTTCCCTTTCAGTGGAACCTCAAAAGCGTGTCCACGAACTCTACTTGTAACTGGTGCGACCAGGGCCAACTTCATCTTTTGGTTGAAAGGAACAGGTGACAATACAAGTGCAGGACGCTTTCCTTTTTGTTCATGACCGGCCGCCGGATCGAAGTCTGTCCAAATAATATCGCCTCTTTTTGGAATATATTGTCTCATTACATCAAATTTCCCTTCCAACTGGTTTTTCGTTCAGCCATCTTTTATCTTCATCATCCAAAACCAGAGAATCCGGAGGGCATTTATCCAAAAGCTCAGTGAGAGAATATTTTTTGACTTCTGCGAGAGGTGTTATAATAATTTTCCCGTCAACAGCTTCAATATTTACCTCCTGATCAACCTTCAACCGTCCTGTTTCTGCAATATTTTTAGGAATTCTCACCCCAAGAGAATTACCCCATTTTTTCACTTTAAGTTGCTGCATAGCTGCCTCGTTAGAATGTTGATTTACATTAATGTATAAACAGAATATAACTATTTTCTCGAAGAGTAAACATTGTTTATACATTTACTTTATTAGGCTGGTGTAAACCAGGTATGTGCTGAAGTTCGCAAATAGGTTGTGCCATGAGAGAATCAATTGCAAAATCAATAACAAGCACTGTAAAAGATTTGCAATAGGTTGGTGTTGTAGATGAGATTACAATGAGGAATATTAAAAATCTCTGTTCACCGGATATTGGTACAGTCCGCAAAAAATCATTGCGATACGAAAACAATGCAGACTTAGTCAAGCTGCGTTGGCCAATGTTTTCAATGAGAGTACATCAACAAATCAGAAGTGGGGGCAAAAGAAACCTGCAGGGGCATCTAAGAAACTTCTTATTTTTTACTTAAGTTTTTCCAACCTGTTGGATGGCGGTATTTGCAAATCAGTCAGAGCCGAAGCTGCGTCTAGCATTAAAAGCTTTCGCCGCGCGATTTTCTGTATAGCTTGGGGAAATCGAATCGAGAACTCACGTTTCCAGATTTTTTCCGTTTCTTTGCAGCCAAAACTTTTTATCATGTTCTCCAACATACTATCGACTGACGATACTATTGCCAAGCGACAGTATTCCTCCTTAAATAATTTTTCCGAGCAAAATAAAATGGAACATAGCACAGAACAACCAAAACTTTCTTTAGATTGCTCAAAGAAGTTACTGGCTATTTACTGGCTAAATTTCGCCTGGTATCGAAATAAATAAGTTATTGATATAAGGACATATATATTAAATAACAAGATGGCGGAGGAGCAGGGATTCGAACCCTGGGTGGAGTTTCCCCCACAACGGTTTTCGAGACCGTCCCGTTCGGCCGCTCCGGCACTCCTCCGTGAGACGACATTGATACCAATATTTTTTTTGTTCTTCAAGAAGTTAAATTGCATAACACTCTCTGAATGCAGAAAAACTTTGGCGACGTGATCAAGTAGGTACTATATTCTGTCAGTCAAATCTGCCGCTGTGAATTAAACTGGACGAATCAAACGGTTGGACAACGAATCGATTACTCGTCAAAACAGCCGGAAAATGTGCAAGGTGACTTCATGAAATATTATTTTTTAGTTCTTTTTTTATTATTATTTTCAATATATTCAGCCCATTCATCTTTTGCCGGATCGGTTCCGGATGTGCCGCATGTGGTCGTTACCGGGGAATATGAAGTACGTGCCACGCCGGATATTCTCACCCTTTCACTCAGCATCGCGGAAACCGGTTTCGAGGTGGCTGCAGCGAGGGACAATGTTGAGTCCCGATCCAAAAAGCTGCTGAAATCCCTTGCCTCTCTCAGTATAGCAAAAGAGGATATCAATTCGGCCCAGCTGCAGATTACTCCTCATTACAACTGGAACAATAATGCACAAATCTATGCCGGAACGGAGGTTTCAAGAAATATCGAGGTAACGCTCAGGGATCTCAGCCAATATGACAAACTCATCCGGGCTATACTGGACGCCGGAGTGGCACAAATACATTCCACCCGCCTCAGTTCATCCCATGAAAAAGAACTTCGGGAAGACGCTCTTCGCGGAGCCATCGCGGACGGCATGGAGAAAGCCGAAATAATGGTGGCTCATCTCCCTCAAAAGATTGGTCCTGTGTATTCTATTTCGTCACAATCTTCCAGTGTACCTTTTCAGACCGTTCGTTACCGGATGGCTGGAATGGCTGACCAGAGTGCTTTCGAACCGGGCACCATAACTTTCAAGGAATCACTCCAGATAGTGTTCTATTTAGTGAAGGACAAATAAGAAGCGCAATTGTTCAATGGATCACGATTTTTGCCTTCCCGCCAGAAAGGTTCTGACAACTTGCTCCGCTGCGTGACTCAGTAATTGAAAACCATCCTGCATCGCTGATTCAAGTGTCCCCGGTCCCTTACAGAGCGAAAAGACAGCATTGAATCCGATATCATACAGTTCCTCCAGCCCCTCACCCACTCCCCCGCAAATTGCGACACAAGGCACTCCTGCCTCCTTTGCCGCACGGGCGACACCGGCCGGAGCCTTGTCATATTTGGTCTGAAAGTCAATCTGACCTTCCGCCGTCAGCACAAGATCCGCACCAGGTATTTTTTCTTTCAGCTTGACCATATCGATGACAAGATCGATCCCCTTTCTCAGCTTTGCTCCAAGAAACACATGCAAGCCGCCTCCGAGCCCCCCTGCGGCGCCGGCGCCTGGCATTTGGCGAATATCGACACCCATTTCCCGCTGAATGACCCCGGCTAAATTTTCCAGCCCTTTATCGAGGTCTTTAACTTGTTGAGCAGTAGCACCCTTCTGCGCCGAATAGACATGCGAGGCGCCGTTTAGGCCTGTCAGGGGATTGGAAACATCACACATTCCTTCAATGACCACCTTCTCCAGCCGTTTATCCACCTCTCTGCGGTCTATGGACTGAATTCGCTGCAAGGAGCCGCCGATCGGCACAAGCACCTTGCCGGCGTTATCCAGGAATTTATAGCCCAGAGCTGACGCCATACCGATTCCCCCGTCACAGGTGGCGCTTCCGCCAAGCCCGACGACAATCCGTTTGGCACCTTTGTCAAGAGCCGCCTGAATCAGCTGTCCGGTTCCAAAGGTCGACGTTTTCGTTGGATCCTGTTTATCTTTGGGCAGAAGAGCAAGACCGCTTGCCCTAGCCATTTCAATGACCGCCATTTCCTGTCTCTCGGCGAAACAGAAGTGTGAAGACAGTTGCTCCATTCCGGGTCCCATGACAGGAGTCTTAACGAGTGTTCCCAAAAGAGCATCAGCCATAACCTCGGTGAGCCCGTCTCCTCCATCCGCCACCGGAACACAAACTACTTTACAAGCCGGTGCTGCCGCGAGGATTCCTTTTTTCATTGCCTTTGCCGCATCCACGGCAGAAAGGCTTCCCTTGAAGGCATTCGGTGCAGCAATAATTCGCATATATCCTCCTGAACCTGTTTTTAACAAGAAATCAACCAGGCAGAAATTGATGATAGCCGGAAACTTCCTTAAAGACCGTCTAAGAGACAGTCAAAGAACCTAGCCACAACCATCCGCCACATGCATCTCTTGATATACTGAAATTATTTGCATATTTCTTCAACAAAGATAAGATTAACCGGATAACCATCCAACTAACCGAGCAGAAACGACCAAAAGGCTCATCAGGCTCATCGGGCTCAATCATAATCAGCATACAGTAATGAGAGATGCGTTCCATCCCGGTTCATGTAATCTCTTTTACAGCTTGCGGTGAAGCGGAACACCTAAGGGGACAATATGAAAAATACCATGGATGATTTATCTCGATTTATTTTCCTGATTTTGATCTTTCTCACAGTCACGGCACCTGCACTTGTCCAGGCAGAGACCAAAAATGAAGTACTCACCTGGGAGGAGGCAGTTAAGGCCGCCCGCGGGCAGACCGTCGACTGGTATATGTGGGGAGGCTCGCCGGCCGTCAACAAATACGTAAACGGCTATCTGGCCACTGAACTGAAAAAGCGATACGGCATAACCCTGCGGCAAGTCCCGGTAAAAGACATCGCCGAGGTGGTCAGTAAACTGGTTGTTGAAAAACAGGCGGGAAAAGACAGCGACGGCAGTGTCGACCTCATGTGGATCAATGGGGAAAATTTCCGTACCTGCAAGGACCAGAAGCTGCTGTACGGCCCTTTTGCCGATAAACTTCCGAATCAGCAGTACGTCGATTGGTCCAACCCGACGATAAAAAATGATTTCGGCACTCCTGTGCAAGGCATGGAATCACCATGGGGCAGCGCCCAGATGGTCATGATCTATGATTCGGCAAGAACTCCCCGGCCACCCAAATCGATAGCCGCTCTCATAGACTGGATCAAAGCCCATCCCGGCCGGTTCACTTACCCGGCACCACCTGATTTTACCGGCTCCGTCTTTGTCCGGCATATCTTTTATCATGCCGCAGGATCAGTGGATATTTGGCAGGGGGATTATACGGAAGCCGAATTTAACAAGGCGGCGGATGCCACGTATGCCATTCTTAGTGATTTAAAAAAATCGCTGTGGCGGGAAGGAGATACCTATCCGGAATCTCCGGTCAGGATGAACACCCTCTTTGCCGATGGCGAGGTTGATTTCTCCTTTTCCTATCACCAGGGAGAGGCATCACGAAACATTCTGGATGGTCTTTTTCCAAAAACGGTACGAACCTTCGTCTTCGATGAAGGCACCATCACCAATACACATTTTGTGGCCATCCCGTACAACGCAAAAGATACGGCGGCGGCCATGGTCGTGGCCAATTTTCTTCTCTCGCCCGAGGCGCAGCTTGAAAAGGCCAAACCGGATGTCTGGGGTGATTTCTCAACACTCTCACCATCCAAACTGCCTGCTTCATGGCAGGAAAAATTCAAGGACCTCCCCCGGGGAGCAGCAACGCTTGATGATGCGGAACTCCAGGCACATCAGTTGCCGGAACCACCGAGCAAGATCCTGGTTCAACTGGAAAAGGGTTGGACGGAACACGTGCTGAAAAACAGAAAATGACAGCTATCAAATCCTCCGCCTCACCTCTCATCGGTACCGGGCGGAAGGCATCATCGTGGCGGTTGCTTGTCCTGCTCGGCCCGGCCCTCTGTATCATCATCCTTCTTTTCGGCGGAGGGCTTACGCTTGGCCTGCTGCAGGCCCTCGGGTATTCCCCCTCACAAGGCTTTGCGGCTCTCAATCCGCAACATTTTCTCAATGTTCTCCAGGACCCCGATTTTAGTAAAAGTCTGCTGCTCACCCTGCATATTTCCGTAACCTCCACCCTGATTGCAGCGGCAGTAAGTGTGGCGCTTGCCCTCGCCATCACGAGATGGGCGGCCGACAGCAGGGCTATTAATTTTATTCTGCAGATCCCGCTGACAGTGCCCCATCTGGTTATTGCCATCTCGGTGCTCCTGCTGCTGGCTCCGGCGGGACTTTTTTCACGACTTTTATCCACCCTGTCAATTATCTCAAACCCTTCGGCATTTCCGCTTCTTATCAATGATAAGTGGGGGATCGGCATACTTACCGTCTACATCTGGAAAGAAATCCCGTTTATTACTTTCATGCTGCTTTCCGTGCTGAAAAATATGGGAACCGAACTGCTTGAGGCGGGAGCAAGCCTGAATGCTTCCAGGTTTCAGCGTTTTTTCTACATCATCCTGCCGATAATCGCCCCGAGCCTCGGCGCTGCCTGCCTGATCGTCTTTGCTTTCACCTTCGGGGCCTTTGAAGTTCCCTACCTGCTCGGCCGCACCTACCCTCTTGTCCTCCCTGTCTGGGCTTATAAAAACTATAGTGATATCGATTTACTGGCCAGACCGGAAGGTATCGCCCTGGGCCTGATAATCGCTGTGATCGTTATCCTTTCGATCATCTTTTCCCAACTTATGCTGGCTTTTGGCCGAAAAAGGGGGCTAAGCATATGAGGGTGCAAAGCCGACTTCTGTTCTGTTCGGTGCTGTTCACCGTCCTGCTACCTTTTTTGCCGCTGGTGCTCTGGTCAATCAGTGAAAAATGGTTTTTCCCGGATCTGTTGCCGCAGGCCTTTGGTTTGCGTGCCTGGGGTTATGTTTTCGGCACTGCGGGCAGCCAGATTGTCTCCGGTCTTTCCAGTAGTTTTTTTCTGGCGCTGGTGACAACCATTATTTCGCTGATCCTTGGCATCCCGGCAGGACGAGCCCTGGGACTTTACGACTTTACCGGGAAGAAATTAATCACTCTATTACTTATTCTGCCGGTGATCGTCCCGCCGCTCTCGGTTTCCATGGGACTCCATCTCTGGTTCATCCGACTGGAACTGGCCGAAACTTTCATCGGCGTGGTGCTGGTTCATCTTACCTTCTGTCTGCCCTATACGATCTTTGTGATCTGGGGTGTTTTCACGGATTATAATCCGGAATTTGAAGAGCAGGCCCGATCGCTGGGAGCTTCGCCTGTAAAAATTATCCTCCAGATCATACTTCCCATGATTCTTCCCGGAATTACCGTAGCCGCACTCTTTTCTTTCCTGCTTTCCTGGTCGCAATATCTTAGTACCCTCATTATAGGAGGTGGCAAACTGCTGACCCTGCCTATCCTCCTTTTCTCCCTTATGAACAGCGGGGACCGCCCGGTAGCGGCGGCGGTCAGCCTGGTGTTTATCCTGCCGGCCTTCTTCGCTCTGATGGGCAGCGCCTATAACCTTGGCCGCAGCGGTCTGCAAGGAGTGCGCTGATGGGACAGCTGGAACTGCGAAATCTTATGATCGATTATGATGGGAAACCGGTTATTGATAACCTCTCATTAAAAGTTGATGACGGCGAAATCGTTTCCCTGCTCGGTCCCAGCGGAGTCGGCAAAACGACGCTTTTAAAAGCAATCGCCGGCCTGTTGCAGCCCGCCTCCGGCATAATTTCCATAAATGGGCAGTGTGTCGATCATTTGCCTGCGGAAAAACGCGATGCGGTGCTGATCTTCCAGAAACCGCTGCTCTTCCCCTTCCTCGATGTCGGCCGAAATATCGGCTTTGGCCTGAAAATGGCTAAAATCAGCAAATCGATAGCTGCAAGGAAGATCGACAGAATACTTGCCATAACCGGACTCAACGGACTGGAGAACCGCAAAATACATCAACTTTCCGGGGGCCAGCAGCAACGGGTGGCCCTGGCCCGTGGCCTGGTACTTGAACCCTCGGTTTTGCTTCTGGACGAACCACTCAGCAACCTCGACGCGGAACTCCGTCAGCAGATGCGCGAACTCATTTGCAATGTGCAGGCCCAGACCGGAACAACCATGCTTTTTGTGACCCACGACCAGAGCGAGGCCTTTGCCATCAGCCACCGGATATGTGTGCTGCTTGGCGGTCGTCTGCGGCAGACCGGTACTCCCTTGGAACTCTTCTATAAGCCGCAGGATAGTGAGGTGGCCCGTTTTTTCGGGTGTATGAACTTTATCCATGGAAAAATCCACAAGGGCATGTTTGATGGCGATTTTGTCCGCTGCACCACCCCTCTTGACGATTCGACGGAGGCTACCGCTGTTATACGGCCGGAAGATATCCTGCTTTCTCCTGTCAAAAAGGAGACCGGCATCACCGGAAAGATAACTCAGATACAGTTTGAAGGCTCCACAACCAGATTGACCGTTATGGCCAACAATGAAATTTCCGAAACCTTTACCGTCCTATCCCTGCGGCCGGATTTTCGCGCAGGACAAACCGTTTGGCTGTACTTCCCCCCGGAGCGGCTGCATATTTTTCCCCCTTGCCAAATGCCATGAATTCCATCCAGGACCCCTTCGATCATTACCTCGCCCAGGTGAAACGTTACCTTCAGGAACAATGCTGGGATAACGTGCCCATGATGTTCGGCCGCGACTTTGCCGTCTCTCCTCTTGCCAAAGGTGAATATAACCTTAATTACCTGTTAGCAGCCGATGAGGCCCCCGATAAGGCCCATCTGGTTTTCCGGGTCAACATAGGCACTCAAATCAATCGCCAGGATCAGATTGTCTACGAATACAAGGCATTGCAACTCTTGCAGGAATCCCACGTCACCCCAAAACCCTGCTTTGTCGATGACAGCCGCAGCCTTATTGACCGGGGTATTTTAATCATGGAATACCTGCCCGGTCGTCCTCTCGATTACCAGCTCAATCCCGATCTTGCAGGTGCCGCAAAAACCTTGTCCATTATTCATCAGCTGCCGGTATCGGCACAGCATAACCATCTGATTGTGGAACAACAGCCACTGTCTTTAATTTTTGAAGAATGTAAGGAACTTCTGAAAACTTATTTAGAATCCGAGCTTGCCGATCCCGATATCAGCAGCTTTCTTAGCGAAGTAGCCACCTGGGCTGAAACAGCGAAAGAAAAGGAGCAGTATTTCCTCGATGATCCCTGGTTCTGTATCGTCAATACCGAGGTAAATTCGAGAAATTTTATCGTCAATCGGCAACAGCGAACCACGCACCTTATAGACTGGGAGATGCCGCGCTGGGGAGATCCTTCAACCGATCTTTGTCATTTCTGCTCTCCCCTCACGACACTTTGGAAAACCAGTTTCCGTTTTTCCCCCGAGGCAGCCAAGAATTTTATCCGGGAGTATAAAGACAACCTTGACTCCGCTCACCTGCGCGATACTTTAGAGGATCGAATGCGACTCAAATTTCCCTTTGTTCTTTTACGGGGCATCTCCTGGTCGGCCATGGCCTGGATCGCCTATCAGACCGATTATAAAGGGATTCACAATGAGGATACCCGGTTGAAACTGCAGCAGTATATGGATGTGAGCTTCATCCGATCCCTGTTTGAACCTTTTATGAACAGTTGACTCTTTTTTTTCAATTATGTGGACTACCTGCCAACTCCTGCTTTTCACCAGATATCCGCAAGCAGGGAAAACCAAAACCAGGCTCATTGCCGAACTGGGCGCAGACGGAGCGGCGCTTCTGCAAAAGCGGCTGACCGAAAGGATTTACCTGCAGGCAATGCACCTTAAAAAGCACACAGGCATTAAAACCATTGTCTATTATACCGGGGGTACCGAACAAGAGATGAGCTCCTGGCTGGACCCGGTGAACTGTGTTGAACAAACGGAAGGAGATCTCGGTCGCAAAATGCAGGCCGCCTTTGAAAACTCCTTTGCCGCCGGGGCGGAAAAGGCAGTGCTTATCGGCAGCGATATTCCGGATATCAGTGCCGATCTCCTGCAAGAGGGTTTTATCTCTCTTACAACCGGAAAAGTGGTCATTGGTCCCAGCCGGGACGGGGGGTATTATTTAATAGGTATGGTCGCCCGGCAGGCAGCGCGGCTCTACCCCCTGCTCTTTGACAACATAAGCTGGTCCACCGGTGATGTGTTGGCGACTACCATGGCCCGGCTGGCCCAGGCCGGTTATGCTGTTGCCACCCTGCCTTCTCTCAGAGACATCGATCTCCCTGAGGACCTCCCTTTTGCCCGGCAAAGGGGCCTTTTATGACTATCGCACTCTCCATCATTATCCCAACCCTGAACGAAGCACAGGTCCTCGGCAGAACCCTTGCCCAGCTGCGGCATAATCCTCCGCATAAAAGAAACTGTGAGGTAATCATTGTCGATGGAGGCAGCACGGATGCGACCGTGTCCATAGCCAAAAAAACGGACTGCAAAATTATTTCCAACGCCAGGGGGCGCAGCAGGCAGATGAACGCAGGCGCGGCTCAAGCGGTGGGCGAGATATTGCTTTTTCTCCATGCCGACACCCTGCTGCCGGACAATTTTCCCGAGCTCATCCATAATGCGATCAGCAGTCCGGCTGTCGCGGCAGGTGCCTTTTCCCTGGCAATAGACAGCCCCTCCAAAGGTCTTGCCGCCATAGCCTACATGGCCAACCTGCGTTCCCGCCTGCTCCACCTTCCCTATGGTGATCAGGCCTATTTTGTTACCCGCGAAATGTTTATCGCAACAGGAGGTTTTCCGGAAATTGAGATAATGGAAGACTTCGTTTTCATACGGAAAATAAAAACAAGGGGCAAAATCATCATCCTTCCCGAATATGCAATTACCTCCGCCCGCCGCTGGCGGAATATAGGCATCGTGCGGACAACCCTCATCAATCAGCTCATCGTTTGCGGTTATTGGCTCGGTGTATCTCCGGTTAAACTCGCTGGATGGTATCGACGTATGCGCAAAGTGGGTAATAACAATATTAACAGATAGATAGAAAAGATATCACCTTTCTTATTTCCTCCTATCACTCTTTTTTTTCAAATGATATACTTTACCTAGCCTAGCTTCGTACAGATTTCAATTTATAATTGTAACAAATCAGGGGAGATGTAATGCTCAGTAAATTCAATACCATGAAGTTCACCACTAAACTCTTTATAGCCGTAGTATTTATCTCCGCCCTCTCCATCCTAATAACTTCAGGGAATGCAATAAGGATGGCTGACAGCGGCCTGTATTCGATGGGTGAGGGTGGAATGAAGGATATCCATCAGAGTGCCTATAATTCTCTGTTGATGTACGATAAGAATATACGAAAAAAACTGGACGGCGACCTGCTTCTTTTAGAACAACAACTGAAATCCAAAGGCGCCATTTACCTTGATGAAGGAAGGCCTAGACAGGAGACGCTTGTCAATCAGGTAACCAAGGAAGCTATCACAAAGGAAATCCCCCAGCTTCAGGCAGGAGTGGCCTATATTAACGGCTACTTTGATATCGTCGATAATATCGAAGCTGTGTCGGGTTCGTCCGCCACCATATTCCAGCTGGTGGACGATAAACTCCTGCGTATTTCCACCACCGTGAAGAAGCTGGATGGTCAGCGTGCGGTCGGCACCTATATTCCTTCGGACAGCCCTGTATATAAAACGATTTTGCAAGGAGAAACCTTCCGGGGAAAAGCTTATGTCGTCAATGACTGGTATCTAACCGCCTATGCTCCTCTTCGAGATATGGACAACAAGATCGTCGGCGCAATCTATGTCGGTCAAGTAATGCTCAGTCCTCAGGTAAGAGATTACATCCTCCAAACAAAAATCGGTTCCGGCTATTTCTTCCTTTATGATGAATCAGGCAAGGTTCTGGTTCACCCGGCCCTTGATAACACAGCTAATCTTTATGATCTGGTCCCGCAGTTAAAAGGTTTTGAAGACGGCTTCCTCAGATATAACTGGAAAGGCAAACAAAAAATAGCTTATATCAAGCACCTGAAGAAATGGGGTGTATATCTCGGGGTCGGCCTCTACAAAGAGGATCTCGTCGCCGGCCTGGACATAAAAATGCTGCGCAATAACCTGCTGGTTGGACTCGTCGTTATTGCGGCAGGTGTTGTGCTGACAATTTTTGTGGTCCGCTCCATCAACAGACCACTCAAGGAACTGGCGGAAAAAAGCGGAAAAGTCGGGGATGGCGATTACACCATAGAGTTTTCTTCCAAGAATAAGGATGCAATCGGCCGGCTGACCAATTCACTTGGAATCATGGTCGGCAAATCCAAGGAGATGCTGCAGGATATTATCGAGTCCTCCCGGGCACTCGCTGCAGCCTCTAAGCAATTAGCCGACATTTCCGAGCACATGGTAAGCAATGCGGACTCCACGACAACTATAGCCGATGAAGCATCGGTAAATGCCGGGCAGGTTTCTGATAACATGAACTCCATCTCGGCCGCGATGGAGGAATCGACGGTCAATCTGGATATGATAGCTTCCGCTTCGGAAGAGATGGGCAATACCATCAAGGAAATCGCTGAAAACAGCTCCAAGGCGCGCCTCACCACTGAAGAAGCGGTTGTCGTGGCTAGAAAATCCCACGAAGGAGTACAGGAACTGGGTGAAGCCGCCAGGTCTATCGGTACGGTGACCGAAACGATCACGGAAATTTCCGAGCAAACCAACCTGCTGGCCTTAAACGCCACCATCGAAGCGGCAAGAGCCGGAGAAGCCGGTAAGGGCTTTGCGGTAGTAGCCAACGAGATCAAAGAACTTGCCAAGGAAACTGCCTCGGCAACCAGTAAAATAAAAGCGGCTATTGATGAAATCCAGCAACAAACCGGCACGACCGTCAAGGATATCGAAGCCATTACCACGGTCATCAGCGATGTAAACGACATCGTCTCCTCCATAGTGACTGCAGTGGAAGAACAGTCGATCACCACCAACGAAATTGTCAGCAATGTCACTCAGGCTTCCGCCGGTATTACTGAAATCAATCAAAATGTGGCCGGCAGCAGCAAGATGACCTCCATGATGTCGGAAGGTGTCGGTCAGGTTAAAGCGCAATCCATGGAAGTAAAAGAGAACAGCCAACAGATTCGCACCTCCGCCGATGAGTTATCTGAGCTTTCTGATAAACTTATCCTACTGGTATCAAAATTTAAAATTTGATGGCGTCGTAAAAACTCTTCACCTTCTTCGTTGCAGCAAATTTTCAATCATTTCGCAGTACCTCTTGTACGTCGAAATGATTGAAAATTTCCGCGCCTCGAATCCGAAGTTTTTTTACTTAACCTTGTGAAATTTGAGGTTTTTCCAGAGTCCATCCCTACTTAGCTCCACACATACCATTATGACAAATCTTCGGGCCTATTTTGCCTGCATCAGCATCATTTTTATCTGGTCCGGCTGGATAACCATTTCAAGATATGGGGTTCATACCGCTCTCCAACCGGCCGACATAACCCTGATCCGCTATGTAACCGCCCTGCTTTGTGTGTCGCCTCTGGTCTTTCGCCATAATTGGTCTAAGTACCGGCTGCACCAATACCTGATGGTGGGCCTCGGTATAGGTTTTCCCTACACCATGTCCTCTTTTTACGGCTTAAAGGAGTTAAAAGCCGCTCATGTCGGCGTCCTGGTGAACGGGATGTTGCCGGTATTCGGTGCCATTGCCGCCTGGTTTATCCTGCGGCAGCGGATATCTCTTATTCGCTACGGGGCAATCGGCCTGATTTTTCTGTCAAATTTTATCATGGCCGGAGGCGATACGTTTTCAGCCGGGCACACAACCGGAATTTTCCTGCTGCTTTGTGCCGCCGCTTATTATACTGTTCATATGATCGGGGTAAAACACTGGAGTTTTGAGTGGCGGGACGTTCTTGTTGCCGTGTCAGTGGTCAACACAGTACTTTTTCTGCCACTCTGGTTTTGCTTTCCGACGGCTCTTTTTCAGGCCGACATCAAAGACATCATCAGCCAGGCAATTTATCAGGGAATAGTGGTGAACATTGTCGCACTGATGTTTTCTACCTATGCCATTAAGCACCTCGGCACAATTACCGTTTCAATTTTCATGTCCGTTGTGCCGATCAGCACAGCAATTCTCGCCTGGCTTCTTCTGGATGAAAGCTTGAACAGCTTTGAATTAGCCGGTATTATCGGATGTTCGATTGGTCTCTTTATTTACGCGCGAGGTCAATTGCTGGAATCGCAGAAGCATATTCTGCGTTAATATGTAGTATTTTGTCATCATGCACAAAGTAACAGACAAAATGCCGAGTCATTATAGGTGGATTTCCTGGAATCCAATCAGAGTAAATTACACTGACCGCCTCGGAACAGCACATAATTGAGAGGAGAATTATTCATGTCGAGCAGTTTCGGTACACTCTTTCGTATCAGCACTTTTGGTGAGTCCCATTGTAAAGCCGTGGGAGTTGTAATTGACGGCTGCCCTCCGGGGCTGTCGCTCTCGGCTGAAGACATTCAACCTCAACTCAATCGGAGGCGGCCGGGGCAGAGCGCTTTATCCACGGACAGACAGGAAGCCGACCAGGTGATTATCCTGTCCGGAACCGAAAACGGAAAAACCCTGGGAACGCCCATTGCCTTGCAGGTAGCCAACAAGGATCATCGCCCGAAAGACTACGGTAATATGCAGGACATTCCGCGTCCGTCACATGCCGATTTCACCTATCAGATGAAATATGGTATCAGGGCGTCCTCCGGAGGAGGAAGAGCAAGCGCCAGGGAAACGATCGGTGCCGTCGCCTCGGGAGCGGTCGCCGCTAAAATCCTGCAGGAAAAATTCAATATCGATATCGTCGCCTGGGTCAGCAGTGTCGGAGAAATCGACTCGGGACCAATCGACAGCAGCATTCTCACCAGATCGGACGTCGACAGTACCGTCATCCGCTGTCCCGACCAGGCAGCCGCCGCAAAAATGGAAAAGCTGGTGGCGGAACTCAAAGAAAAAGGTGACTCGGTAGGAGGCATTGTCTCTTGTGTTGTCCGCAATGTCCCGATAGGATTGGGAGAGCCGACCTTCGAAAAGCTGGAAGCCAAGTTGGCCCAGGCTATGCTCGCAATCCCGGCGACGAAAGGTTTTGAAATAGGCTCGGGCTTTGCCGGCACAAGAATGCAAGGTTCAGTGCATAACGATCCATTCATACAAAAAGGTGACCGATTAGGAACAATTACCAACAATTCAGGAGGAATTCAGGGCGGGATCTCCAACGGCGAACCGATAAAGTTTCGTATCGCTTTCAAACCGCCGGCGACCATCTCCCTGCCCCAGCCAACCGTGGATTTTTTGGGAAAAGCCGCAACGCTTGAAGCTAAAGGCCGTCACGACCCATGTGTTGTGGCCAGAGCTATACCCATTGTCGAGAGCATGGCGGCCCTGGTAATTCTCGATATGCTTCTTCGCCAGGAAGCACGCAAGGCAGTGCAATTCTGATCAAGGTGTACATAATTTTAGAAAGGCTCTTCACAAGCTGAACCTGTCGGGCGTGGCAGAAATTAACAAAATATTTGTTGAATCTCTAACCTGAAAGCGGTATTTATGCTAGGTTCTGGAGAGCAAATATGTAAAGGTTTACAGACTTGGAGTTTTGCGAACATTTCGCTAATCCCGGTGAACGGTTACTAGGAGACTGTCTGAGAATGCCCTTTTTCCCCAGCTCATCGTTATTTCAGAAAAATAATGCTCGGAATATTAACTATATGCCTGTGCTTATTTTTCTAAAATGCCTCGATCTGAGAAAAAATGCCTATTCTCGGACAAGCTCCTAGTTATTTTTGCTCTATTTGTTTTATCGTAATAATGTTCGTTGTCGCATTGAGCAGTTGCCCTGGAACTACCCGCCATTGCAACTTCAAGCGGCAACTGTTTTCTGTGGCGGAACTTTACATGACACCCAAACGCTCGACCCTCAGCTGGTATCTTGATCGCTTCTCCCCCCCGGAAGCCCTTCTCCTTCTCATCCTCTCAGTAATTGTGGGGGCGAGCACTGGTCTGGCGTCCGTCTTATTTGTAAAACTCATCTATGCCATCCAGGATCTTTCCTACGGCGGGATTTCCAGCCTGCTCCCTTTTGTCGGCAAGTGGATCTATCTGATCGTACCAATTCTGGGCGGTTTGCTTGTCGGCCCGCTTATCCTCATGGCCCAGGAAGCTAAAGGTCACGGTGTTCCGGAAGTTATGCAGGCCCTTATCCTGCAAGGTGGTCGCATCCGGGCCAGGGTTGCCGCTGCCAAAATTACCGCATCCGCACTTTGTATCGGTACCGGCGGGTCTGCCGGTCGTGAAGGCCCGATCATCCAGGTCGGTGCGGCACTCGGTTCCTCCCTTGGTCAGATCCTGCGGCTGTCCGACGAACGTATTCGCAACCTCGTTGCTTGTGGCGCAGCAGCCGGAATTGCCGCGACCTTTAACGCACCTATTGCCGGAGTGGCCTTTGCCATCGAAGTGCTTATGTGCGGCTTACAGATGCGGGCGTTCGGCAATGTTGTCATTGCGGCTGTTTCCGCCTCCGTAGTCAGCCGTTCCCTCATCGGCAACAAATTTGCTTTCGAGGTGCCGAGCTACAGCCTGCACAGTTCTATTGAAATCGTTTTTTATCTGCTCCTGGGACTAACTGCCGCTCTCGTAGGCATTATGTTTATGAAGATGCTGGATTATCTTGAAGATGTCTTTGACAACTGGAAGTTTCCCCAGCTTTTCAAACCTGCAACCGGCGGCCTGCTCCTCGGGATAGTCGGATTGCTTTACATGAATCTGCCCAATCTTACCTTTCCGGCAGGCTCTGCTGCCCACGGCGCGGGAATGGAGGTGCCCATTCCTCATATGTACGGGGCCGGCTTTCCCTTTTATCGAAGCAGCGATTCAGGGCAATGCGTCTCTTTGGCTATTGATTCATACTCATCTTTCTCAAACCTCTTGCGACCTGCTGCACCCTCGGTTCCGGAAATTCCGGCGGTGTTTTTGCGCCGTCACTCTTTACCGGCGCTATGCTGGGTGGTGCCATGGGCCATTTCTTCGTTACCTGGTTTCCTTCTATCGGTCATAATACCGGAGCCTTTGCCCTGGTCGGCATGGCGGCCCTCTTTTCGGCTACGGCCCGGGCGCCGTTGACCGCAATGTTCATCGTCTTTGAGATGAGTAACGATTATTTGATGATCCTGCCGCTGATGGTGGCCGGTAGTTACCGCCAGTTACTTTTCCCAATGGCTGCATCCGGAATCCATCTACACCATGAAACTTGCCAAGCGGGGAGTCCGTTTCGTGGAAGGCCGGGATATGGATATCATGCAGGGTGTCAAGATCAGTGAGGTCATGAAGAGCAAGCCGGTCACCGTCCACAAAGATACCTCCATTTCCGAGGCCATGGCTCTTTTTCAGGAAACCAACATCCTCGGCTTTCCGGTTCTTGGCGACGACGACAAACTCTGTGGGATTATAACCCTGCAGGATGTACATAGGGCGCAATCACAGGAAAATTTCAGCTCAAGGGGTATGAAAGTCTCCGATCTGGCCGTTGATGATCCGATTACCGTCTTTCCCGATGAACCAATCTGGCTGGCTATTCAGAAAATGTCTCCCCGTGATCTGGCGAGATTGCCGGTTATTTCCAGAGACGGATCGGGAAGACTTTGCGGCATGATCAGCAGAAGCGATATTCTTCGTGCCTACGATGTCGGAGTTGTCCGTAAACAGCGGGGATTGATAGTCGAACATCAGGTCGAACTCCGAAAGTCGAAAGAAAACGGCTATGTGGAATTTGTCCTGAAAGAAGAAGATGCCTGCAACAACGCCATGGTCAAGGACCTGCCGCTGCCGGAAACCATCAACATGGTTTCCATTAAGCGAGGGGGCCAGATCATCATTCCCCGCGGTCATACGCACTTGAATGTGGGTGACGTCATCACAGTCTATGGCCGCCTCAAGGATATCGACAGCATCCATGATTTTCTGAATACCTGCCGGATACCTTCTCAGTCAACCGATGCATCCTGATTTTTCTCTACTCGGTAGGATCTTGCAATCTGCCGAGTAGAATGCTCCCAATAACAAACAGCAGCAGAATACTCAATATACCCCATCGTGTTTCACCGGTCAGACGACCGACCATTCCCATCAGGAGTGGGCCGCTTATCGCCGCAAACTTGCCGAACACATTATAAAAGCCGAAAAATTCCGCACTTTTTTCCGCAGGTATCAATTTTCCATAATAACTTCTGCTGAGCGCCTGTATTCCACCCATGGAAGAGGCGACCAGAAAGGCTATAAACCAGAAAGCCATGTTTTTTTGAAGCTGATTGTGGATCGCCGGCAGATAAAAGGCAAGAAGAGTTGCCAGGCAATACACGCCAATCCCGGCAATGAGCATGCGCCGGGTTGAAAATATGTGGGCCAGCTTGCCAAACAAAAGCGCAAAAGGAAAGGCGACCAATTGGATAAAAAGTAACATGACAACAAGCATGGTTACACCAAAACCAAGGTCACGGCCATAGGCCGTTGACATGGTGATTATCGTCCCAACTCCGTCGATATAAAAAAAGTAGGCGGCCAGAAAGAGGAAGACCTGTTTATGCTGCCGAACTTGTCTCACGGTTTTCCAGAGCCTCTTTAGGCTCCCGGTAATCCGTGAGGGATCTGCGGGAAGATAATGGACCTGCTGAAGATTTTTTATGGCAGGCAGGGAAAAGAGTAACCACCAGACAGCGACAATGATAAAAGAAACCCTGATGGCCGCAACCGGTAATCCATCCTGCATTCCATGCCGGAGTATCAGACCGATAACCAGCAGAAATGGGATAATGCTGCCAACGTAGCCATAGCCATAGCCCAAAGTGGAGACAAGATCCATGCGTTTTCTGCTGGTGACATCAACCAGGAAGGCATCGTAAAAAACATTAGCACCGGCCCAGCCTACCCGGGCCAGTATGAATAAAATAAGGCAGAGCAGCCATTGTCCCTCATCGATCGAAAGCAACAAAAGAGTGAAACTGACGCCGAGCAAGAGAAAGATGAGAAAAAATCGTTTTTTCATTCCTTGGTAATCAGCCATCGAGCCAAGGATCGGCGACAAGACGGCGAGGATTAATGATGCCGTCGAATTGGCAAAGCCCCAACTTGCAGTTGATTCCGCCCCGCTCATACCCGCTGCCGCGACATCCTTAAAATATATCGGCATGAGCGCGGTAACTATGATTAACACAAAGGCGGAATTCCCTACATCATAGAGAACCCAGCTCATTTCCTCCCTGGTCAACTTCAATCTCTTAGCCATCTGAAATTTGAGGTTTTTATAAGATTATCATACTTGATGGACTCGTAAACAGCCTGATCTACAACGTTTACGGTCTGAAACGGTAATTAACTGTACCATATCCCCTCAGCCTGCTTATGCGCCTTTAGCGCCTGCTGAACGTTTAATGGTTTGGAGTTATGCGAGCATTTTGCTATTCCTGGTGAACGGTTACAAGTCACCGAAGTTCACGAAAAAGTTGACAGCTGAACTTACTGAAAGTATATGCTTTCTTACGGATGCCGGAAACAGTTAAAAGATCTTATCTTACCACCCCCGCACAGCCCGTGCTGTGAGGGGGATAAGAACCTTCACGAAATCCATTCTAAAAAACAAGAAATGAATTTCTAAAGTACTAAAAGCAGCTTATGCCTCTTCTCACTTACATTTCTCTAATATTCACCATGTTTCTCTGGGGTGGCACCTTCATTGCCGGAAGGCTGCTGGCAGAGTCGGTTGCACCGGCAAGTGCGGCATTTTTGCGATTCCTGATCGCCTCCGTAGCAATGCTTCTTGTGACGCGTCTTGTGGAAAAAAAATTGATTATGCCCTCGAAAAGGCTGTGGCTGCCTCTCACGTTGCTCGGCATGACCGGTGTTTTTGCCTACAATGTCTTTTTCTTTAAAGGATTGCAACAAATCAGTGCAGGCCGCGCCTCGCTTATAATTGCCTGCACTCCACTGGTCATCACCATTTTTGCGGCGATTTTTTTGCGTGAACGACTCACTTCGCTCAAATCCTGCGGTGTTCTTTTGTCGCTTACCGGAGCAATTACGGTCATCAGCAATGGTCACCCCGGCTCGCTCCTCTCCGGCGGCTTCGGTCCCGGGGAACAGGCTCTGGTCGGTTGCGTTCTCAGCTGGTCCGCCTACTCACTTATCGGCAGGTCTGTTCTCGGCTCTCTTTCCCCGCTTTGCGCAGTCTGTTATTCTTCGATGATCGGAACGGTTCTGCTGTCGATTCCTGCCGCGCGCGAAGGATTGTTCGGTCGCCTGTCGACAATCACTTCTCTTGACTGGGTGAGCCTCGCCTACCTGGGCGTTTGCGGAACAGCCGTTGGTTTTTCCCTCTATTATCAAGGTATAAAAAAATTAGGTGCTTCAAGGGCAGGTATTTTCATCAATCTTGTGCCCTTGTTTTCCATCCTGCTCTCCTGGCTCATTCTGGGTGAATCAGTAAAACCAGCCGTTCTGGTCGGCGGCATACTGGTGCTTTCCGGTGTATCTCTTACCAATTACAGAAAGTCCGGCAAACTCTCGTCATAAGAGGCGGGAAATCATTTTTCTTCTTGGTATCTGAACTTCAAACCGGATAAAGAATATGGTGCCTGTGGCCGAAACGGCAAGGCCGGCTGGAGTGAGTCGAGAGGAACGTGTCAAAAGCCATAGGTGAGACAATGTAATTTGATACTGTCAGCTCGAAAGAACCTGTGATCCGGGAATGATTTGCGAGCTCTTTTCAGATACCTTCTGCAACACAGACGACACCCGCATCCAGCAGTTCGGCCAGGACATCTACCAGAGAGTCAGGATTAACCGCGCGGGTGCCCTGAAGCAACACTCGTGTGGTAAAGCCGAGGGATGCTGCATCGAGAGCTGTATATTTTACGCAATAGTCCAATGCCAGACCTACAACATCCACTCCCTTGATGCCATGTTCATCAAGAATGGACCGCAGGCCGGTATCATGCCGGTTGGCATTGTCGAAAAATCCTGAATAGGAATCGACATTGTGATCCATCCCTTTTTTGATTATATGAACGCGGCGACCTGCTTTGGTAACCTCCGAGATGACTTCTTCGATTCTCTCGGCAAGTCGCGCTCCACTCGTTCCCTCTATACAATGGTCCGGCCAGAGCATCTGCGGGACCCCATCGAGTTCTCCCAGCTGAAACGGCTCTGCGCCGGGATGGCACGAGGCAAAGGAACCATGCCCTCTCGGATGCCAGTCCTGGGTAAAGACGAGGAGATCATAGTGCCGTTCATCCCGCACGAGATCTGTGACAAAGGGCAGAATAGCGTCTCCTTCCGGGACAGCCAATGCGCCGCCGGGAAGAAAATCATATCTGTATATCAACCATAACAAGTGCCCGTTTCATGTTTTTACCCCTAAATTTTTGAGGAACCGTACCCTTGTCCATTTTTATTTGCGGCCGACAACCGCATTTTGATCTTTTCAAATTCCTGATCCCGCATCCTCTGGCGACGCTCAAAAAGAGCCGGTGATAAACCCGCGGCATAGGAGTGCGGATTTTCAAAGCGAAAGATAGCTCGATCAAAGGTTGCCAGGCTTTCTTGAGCGCGGTAACGCATCGCAGTCAGGTTTTCATCCCTGCTCACTCGGCTTCCATTTTCAAAGAGCGGTTTCAAAAGCGTTGTGATTTCAATGCCCTTTACAGAAACAGCTTTGCGCTTCCACGGATCCTCGGGCGAAATGATGGTAATTATCTTTTCCTCCTGCCCCGGAGGTGGCTCGGTGAGTGTGTCAAAAATGACATCTCCCTCACTGCGGGAGTTCCGCGAAAGTCTCGCCACATCCAGGCATCCCGGAATGCTGGATTTTGCAGACTGCTCGGAGAGTTTCATGCGGGCAACCATCTTCCCTTCACCATTTTCGACCGCGGCAAGCTTATAAACCCCACCCAAGGCAGGTTCATCGAAGGCTGTGGCCAGTTTTGTGCCGACTCCCCAGATATCTATGGGGGCCCCCTGATTTTTCAGACTGGTGATAAGCCTTTCGTCGAGTTCATTGGAAGCAACTATTTTAGTCGCCTGAAAACCGCCGGCATCAAGGAGACGACGTGACTCGATAGCCAAATAAGCAAGATCCCCGGAATCCAGACGAATGCCCATCAGGTCTGCCCCATTCTTGCGCAGACGGTGCCCGACCTCAATGGCTTTTCTAACTCCCTCTAGGGTGTCATAGGTATCTACCAGCAGCACTGAATTATGAGGAAATACATCCGCATAGGTTATGAAAGCATCGATTTCATTGTCAAAGGCCATCACCCAGCTGTGGGCGTGGGTACCGCGTACCGGAATACCGTAGCGAGCTCCCGCCAAAACATTGGAGGTTGCATCGGCGCCTCCAATGTGAGCTGCCCGGCTTGACGACAGCCCACCATCCAGTCCATGCGAGCGTCTCAAGCCGAATTCCAGTACTTCGTCCTCCCCCGCTGCCAGACGAACCCG
Source organism: uncultured delta proteobacterium (assembly GCA_963728385.1). Lineage (GTDB taxonomy): Bacteria > Desulfobacterota > Desulfobulbia > Desulfobulbales > Desulfocapsaceae > Desulforhopalus_A. The sequence goes on along the minus strand of CAVSJK010000003.1, from coordinate 333,752 downwards.
GGATGCTTTGGTGGCAATCAGGGATTGATGGTTGACTATCGCCAGAAGTGCCGCCTCCAGAATCTGTGCGTCAAGAAGAGGTGCCCGCACCCGCACCATCGGTTCATGGGGGAAGAGGATGGTGCCTTCCGGTACGGCTTCGATAGATCCTCGAAATCTCCATTTCTCAAGGAATTCCAAAAACGATGCATTAAAGATACGCTTGCCGCCTTTTCCGGGAACCGTCCGAAGATATTTAATATCTTCCTCCGTGAAGGACAGATCTTCGAGCCAGTCGGCAAACGGCGCGATCCCCGCGACCACGATATATTTTCCCTTAAAGGGCGGATGCCGATAAAACATGTGGAAAATACTCGCTCGGCTTTCCATGCCGGACAGGAAATAGCCCTGAGCCATGGTGAGCAGATAGAGGTCGGTTGTCAAAGCCAACGATGCCTTGGGGAAGACCGGCAAGGCGGAGGCGGAAGAATCCCGACCGGACGGCACTGGATTATCTTTACCTTTATATTCCATTGTATTCATTGAACTTTTGCCTATTTTTAAATACGTTTTAATCCCTCTAGGTTTACCGTATTGACACACTATGCCTTCCCCGCCTGCAAAGCAAGCAAATCGGACAAGCTCATCCTCCTTTTCCAAGAAAATACAGGAGCATCTTAGACTCAACCAAACGAAAAAGGCACCGAACCAATTGTTTCAAAGTCAGGTTCCTTCTGACGGCAAGGTAAAATACTATTTTTTAAGCTGGATTAAAAGCTGATATCCAGGTGTTATGGAAAGGCTAACGTGGTTTTATTGACATAGGGGGGTAAAAGAGTCCGCCTCTTCCATCTCCCTGGGAATTGATCGGGAAGCCTGCCGAACAAGGAAAACGCCGAAGGCGGAAGCAAAATATGGGGCCATGACCCCGAGCAGGGTATCGAGAAGCCCCATCGCCTTTAAGGTCATCATATTGGGCACCATCACCACCACCGGCACCAGCATGAGCTGCAGTAAAAAAATATAAAACAGCAGATCGAGGCCCTTGAAAGTGCCGAAAGCCGATAAATACCTGCTAAACGGAGTTCATACGAATATTTCACTGTTCATGGAGAACGGTTAGGGGCTCGCCGGAAAAACCGCCATCGGCTCCTCCGGACTGCCCCGGTCAGTCTACATCATTGATATATGTCTCCAACAGCGGAGCCATCCCTTTCAGCACCTGAAGAGGGAGGGCGGAAGTAAAACTGAAGGCGTTGGCGGATTGCCCGCTGACAAAGGCTGTCAACGTGCCGAAATGATTGTTACCGAGATAAAACACGAAAGTCGCCGTCCGGTTCAGGGCCCTGGATGAGGTTTTGTACCCGGTGGCGGAGGAGGTGAATATTCGATTGTCTCCCGTTCCCGTTTTGCCGCCGACAGGTAACGGACTGCCGTCCGCCCGCTGAAAAGCGGTCGCTACACGCCTGGCTGTTCCCTCACTGACCACCTTTCCCATGGTTTCTTTCAGGATGCGGGCGATTTCCGGACGAAATACCTGGACGGAAGAGGCAGCGGGCCGCTCGACTATAGTCTCGTACGGGGTGTCTTTGGCGAATTCAACTTTGGTAAAGCGATAGGCCGGGAATCGCTTGCCATCGTTGAGGATGATCCCGATCAACTCCGCCAGCGCCGCCGGCCTGTCGCCGGAACTTCCCAGGGCTGTGCCCAGAGACGGAACCAGATGATCAAAGGGATAGCCCATGTTCTTCCAGCGGCGGTGGATATCCGAGAAGGCGTCTACTTCCAGCATGGTTCTGATTCGGGAATCCCTGGCATTTTTGGCTTTGGTTCGCATCAACCAGCCATAAACCTCCCGTCGTACGTACTTGCTTTTCATAATCGCGTCGTGCAGGGATTTTTCCTCCGGTTGCTGGAGATAGCTGAGCAGCCACAATTCCAGAGGATGAACCGAGGCGAGATAGCCCTTGTCCTGAAGATTGTAGGCACCCGGCTTATATTTTTCATACATTCCCGCCAGCTGCTTGTCCGTTAATTTTGTTGTCGGCATCTGTTCGCGGATGAACTGAATGTAGGTTGCCAAATCTGCGTACGGAAAGAGATGACGATGGACAATGGTCAGTCTCAAGACACCGGGTTTCATAGTTTCCAAGAGGGTTGCCAGCCGTTCTTCACTATTCAGGTTTCGATATTTTTCCCAGAAGCGGGCTAAAAAAACCCTGCTTTCCCGATCGACGAAATCATCGAGTAGATCCTTTCGCCTGGGATCCGTATCGTCCAGCACGATCTGCCGTTTATCTTCCCATTGACTTGTCTCCGTATAACGGACGATATCTTCCATAATCCTGACAAAGGCGAGGTTGATTGAATTTTGTAACGCCTCGGTTACGGTGACCATTCTGTTATTGTCATCTCGGCTGAAATTGCCGAAAATATGTATTCCTCCGCCGGTAAAAAATCGTTCCCTTGGATTTGCCGAATAGCGTCGCGACATGGCGGCATCAAGCAACGGTCGCATCTGTACAGTGGGATTTTCCACCAGTTGGCTGCAGACCCAGTGAGTGAGAGGATCGGTTTTCTGCTCTATCAGTTTCTTCAGTTCTACCTGAGATCGCTGGGATAAATCAGTATACAGTTCGGCTATTATCTCGAGATAGGTGGCGAGGGTGCGCAACTTGGCGGTGGAACCCAATTCAAGTTTGCTTCCCTCGTTGATATCAAAAGGCAGTTCAGTGGTATCGGTCTGCACCCGGACCATGTTGCCCACCGGAGTGTGCTCGAACAAGGTGAAACTGTAACTGAGATCGTCGGTCTGATCCGGGCTCAACAGATATCTGCCGATGATTCCATACTTTTGAGCAATAGCCGGATCTGCCAGACCTTTTAAATAAAGGCTGACCTCCTCCTGGAGCCGGCTGTTTAAAGTCGTGGTAACGGCGAGGTCCATTCGGTCCAGCGAATAAAGCGAGGTTCCAAAAAGAGGCCCCAGCCGGTTGCGGACCACATTCACCCCCTTATTATTGGCAATCTGTGGGGTAGCCGCATTTTTACTGAAATCCCTGAAAGAGAGCGGCTGTGCCTGGGCCGCCGCGCTAAGTGCCGGGGAGATAATGCCGTTATGAGACAAAAGCCTGATATAGCTGTTACACAGAACCGCCAACTCGCTGCGGCCCTCAACAAGATAGAAAGATGGCCGCCTATGGGCGATCATCAGACTGACTACCTGCTTGAGCATCCGGGCCTGCGCTTCGATCTCCAGTCCTTTCGGATCCCTGAGGTTCAGCAGCCGGTTCATTTCACTAAACGTTGTACCATACCAGACATACATTCCATCCCCCAGGCCGGTTACCTCCCCAAAACCAGGAGCGGCGGAAAGGGGCACGGAGTTGATATAATCAAGCACCAGCTGTCTTCGAAATAGAGAAGTGTCCTCGCCATTTTGATATGCCAGAACGCTCCCCGATGCCATCTGAATAAGTTTCTCCTTGGCAGACGAGGTCATCCCATTATCCGAATGACGAAACTTTTCCATCTGGGTCGTAAGCGTGCTTCCTCCCATCGAGGGCAGATCAAGGTTGACCAGTTCCCCGGCCTGTACAACCAGGGCCTTGCCGAAACGTTTCCAGTCGATGGCAGGATTGACCTTGGGAAATTGTTCGGAAAGCAACTCCCTGTTTTCTATAAAAAGAAGTGTCTGGATGATGCTATAGGGGATATCAAAGAAATCACGATAAAAGCGCTGCGGGTTGAGCTTCCGGTACATTAATTCCCGATTGGAATCCAGAATCCGCAAGCCGACCTGGCTCTTCTCTTTATAGGGTATATACAATCCCTTTTCCGCGTAATTCAGGAGGGAATCGCTGAAGCGGGCCTGCCTGCTGACGACCATGCCTTTTTGTTTGAGTATTTCCAGGAACGCCGGCAACTGAACATAGCCAAGACGAAAATCGTAAGGGCCTTTCCGGGGATAAATTATTTTTTCACTTGCTCCATCGGCAAGCCGATACCGCAATTTGGCCGCATACCTGCTGATGTATTTTGCCTGCAGGGATGAAGACTGTATCTCATAGTATCCTCCGGCCGAAAAGGCAGCGGCGATGATGACTATCGTGAACAGCAGGGATAACCGGAGCTTTCGCGATTTTTTGGGAATCTTCTTGACGCATGCGGCTGAACGGGGTGCTGAAACTCTTTCTATTATGTCGATGTTGGGCATGGGATGAGACTTCTTAAAAACAAATTCGGTCCTTTTGGGCAGGATCTCTAAATATTGTACAATTGCTATTGGTTACTGTTGGTCTGACCGCGGCTCATGATGTGCAATACCAGGAATTCGAAAGATAGTTACGATCTTGTCGTCGACCGGCGAAAGGAATTAGGCTAACAAGGTCAGGGATTATAATTGTCGTGATAAGCTGAAGTGATAAATAAGCGTATACGAATCTCTGTGTTTCGTCAAGTTCCCCAAAAGCCTGACGACAATTATTTCCTGTCAGGATAAATTTCTATTCTCAGCACGGTGAACAGTTACAAATCAGCTCATGATTAAAAAAGAGTGTCTCTTCGCAGGATCTTCTGTAAATCTGTAACGATACGACGTTGAAGGACTCATTTTATGTATGTTTGCCTGGATCGAGTATTGCATTGCAATAATCCATAGATCGACCAATATCATGAGACGCCGAAATTTCATAAGAATCCACCCGCCCGACATCTTGGTAAGACATGAATCTTTTGACTAAAAAGCGCATCATAGCCCTGGCCGTCCTCGCAACGGTAATTTTCATTGTTGCGGGAATAAACTATAGAATCACCCAGCACATAGTTGAGAAAACCATCGCCGCCCAACAGGAGGACCTGGCCGTCAAGGCCGCGGATACCGTGGAAATGTGGCTCGGGCAGCAGATGAAAATTCTGACCGCCACCGCTGACTCTGTCGCTCTTGATTCCCTGGGACAAACCGAAGAGACTTTGAAACCGCTGAGAATGGCCATGAAGGCCGGTCATTTTACCGATGTGTATATCGGCAGAAACAATGGCGAGTTGATCGATGGCGCCGACTGGCCGCCGCCCACCGGGTATGATCCCCGGAACCGGCCATGGTACCGGCGTGCCATAGCCGTCGGCAATGTAAGTTTTACCACTCCATATATAGATTTAGTCACCAATAAGCTGGTAATCGCCCTGGTAAAACCTCTCGTTTCGGATGGGAGGACGGTCGGGGTAATGGGAGCAGATACGGTACTCGACAGCCTGGTGCAAAACGTTTTGAATCTGAAGGTCGGTGAAACGGGGTACGGATTTATTGTCGAAAGAAACGGCACCATCCTGGTTCACCCTGATCAGGCCTATGTCATGCAGGAAAAATTACAGCATATTGAACCGGATCTGGGTAATAAGCTCGATCGGTTCACCAGCGGCGATATCGGTACCGTCACCTATTTTGGTAAGGACCTGCGGAACCATGTGCTTTCATATAGCCTGATCGCCAATTCCGACTGGTTCATGTGTGTGACCGCGCCTCGCGATGAGGCATATTCCCTGACTCGCAAGACGACGATGATATTTGCCACGGAAATTGCGCTCAGGGTTTTAGGTTTCCTGGCGCTCATTGCCCTGGTGGTGGTCGGCGGCAGCGGCCTGGTACTGTTTTTCTTCAGCAAGAGATACAGTTCGGCAATTCAGCAGCACCAGGAAGAATTGACGGGGATTAACAAGGATCTGGAATGGAATATTATCAAGCGAAAAGAGGTCGAGACTTATTATCAGACGCTCTTCAATGTGGCGAACGACGCAATATTGATCAGCAAGGATACCCTCATCACCGAATGTAACCACAAGACACTGGATGTCTTCGGCTTCAGCAAACCGATAATACTGGGAAAAAGCATGCTGGACCTCTCTCCTGAATATCAGCCCGACGGAACACTCAGTAAAGACAAGCTTCTGGAGATAATGCAGGCTTCCCAGAAAGGGGAACAGCAGATATTCAGATGGTCGTTCATCAGGGCCGATGGCAGCGAATTTCCCGCTTCGATCAGCTTGAAGATCTTCAGTTTGAACGAGGAGGAGTTAACCCTGTCCAGCATCCGGGATATCTCCAAGAGAGTCGATGCCGAGGGGCAACTGATGCAGGCCCAGAAGATGGCGGCGGTTGGTGAAATGCTGGCTATCATCGCCCACCAGTGGAGGCAGCCCCTCAACACCCTTTCCACCTACATTTCAAGCCTGCAGGCGGCGTTTTACAACGGCATGCTGGATAAATCATTTGTGGAAAAACTAGTGTCCGGCGCAAGTGGGCAGATTCACTTCATGTCCAAAACAATCGATGACTTTAGAAATTTCTTCAAGCCATCTAAGTCAAAAGGGCCTGTCGACGTGCTTGAAGTGGTGATCAGCGCGGTAAAGCTCATGGAAGCACAAATGAAACATGGGGGCATCTCACTTACGGTTAAAAATAAAACGGGATCGAATTCGTTGATTGTCTTCGGCTATCGTGGCGAATTCGTCCATGTGCTGGTAAATATTATCGCCAACGCCAAGGATGCGATCATCCAGCATACCGGGGAAGCGCATAGGCAATCGACAGCTAAAAAAATTGAAATAACCGTCACTGCCGATGAGCAGACGGTGCTGATAATGATCAGCGACAGCGGCGGCGGCATACCTGAACACCTGCTGCTGCAGATATTCAATCCATACTTTACGACAAAAGGAGCCTCTTCGGGCACCGGTATGGGATTATATATGTCCAAAATGATAGTGGAAAAGGAAATGAACGGAGAATTACTTGCCGAAAATACCGAGTGTGGCGCAAGATTTACCATCAAACTAAAAAAAATGATGACGGATAGCCAGGCATGATTACCTCAAAGATGAAAAACTGCCGGATTCTGCTGGTCGATGATGAACCTGCTGAACTTGAAGCATATAGCCTGCTGCTGACATCCATGGGCATGAAGAATGTCCGGACACTGGGCGACAGCCGTAACGTCCTGGCCACGCTGGAAAGCATGCAGTCGCCTGTGGTGTTCCTTGATCTGAACATGCCTCACATGAGCGGCCAGGAGGTTTTGCGGGAGTTGAAACTCAAAAAACCGCAAATTCCCGTCATCATTATTACCGCCGACTCGGAGATTGAAACTGCCGTCGAATGCCTGAAACTGGGAGCCCAAGATTATCTCGTCAAACCGATCGACTTGAAAATGTTTGGCTCAGCCCTGCGCAACGCCCTGGAAATCGGGCTGCTGCGCAATGAAGTAATGACCCTCAAGGGCATTTCCTTCAGCCGCCGGTATAGCGACAAGGCTTTTGATAAAATTGTGACCAAGAGCCCCCTTATGTTCGGGATTTTTCAATACATCGAATCGATTGCGACAAGCGGTCTGCCGACCTTGATCCTGGGTGAGACCGGCTCGGGCAAGGAACTCATCGCCAAGGCTATACACGAAGTCAGCGGCCTGCCGGGTGAATTTGTGGCGGTGGACATATCAGGCCTGGATGACACCCTGTTCTCCGACACCCTGTTCGGCCATGCTAAAGGTGCCTATACCGGAGCCGAGAACGTGAGGGCTGGGATGATCGAAAAGGCGGCGGACGGCACGATTTTTCTAGATGAAATCGGCGATCTCAGCGAAATTTCCCAGGTAAAACTCTTGCGTCTGCTCCAGGAGAAGATCTACTATCCACTTGGGTCGGACCAGCCGAAACAATGTCAGGCCCGCATCATCACCGCCGCCAATAAGGATCTGACCAGGCTCGCAGGTCAGGATGGCGAGTTCAGGATGGACCTGTACTACCGGCTCAGCACCCACTTGATCAAGGTACCGCCGTTACGCGACAGAAAAGAGGATATTCCCCTGCTCGTCGAGCATTTAATTACAAGTGGCGCGACTGCTATGAAAAGGGAAATACCTACTATCAGCCCGCGGGCGATGACACTCCTGATGCACCACCCTTTCTGGGGCAACATCCGGGAATTAAAAGCTTATATTTCCGATGCCGTGGCCCGTTGCAGCCATGGTCATATCCAGGAAAATCTTATTGCCGAAAGACTCGCCGGTACGTCAACCATGACAACAAATCATCTCTCTACAAATCCGCTCGAGTCTCTGTTCGGACACTTTCCCACCCTTGAAGAACTGGCCGACTATGCCGTTCAAATGGCGTTACAGGTCTCCGAGAACAACCAGAGCCAGGCCTCCCGGCTGCTGGGAGTTTCCAGGCAGGCCCTGAATAAACGATTAAAAAAATCGAATCGTGCCTGATCCAGATGAAGGATCTTTTGCTGCTACCCCACATGTCAAAAAGCACGTGTCAACCGGGGCTTACAATGTCAACCATGGTTGACACCGGTGGTTGACACCAGTTCCCTTCCAGCAAGAACCGACGGTTGATCGCGCTTAGCGATGCCGTAAAACTGCCTATCCCATAACCGCAAGGCCGTGGCACATTATTTGCGATGCCGTCCTGATAGAAGAACCTGTATCGATGAAAAATCGAGGATTTAATTTTATTTCCCCAGACTTTTTTTCGTCACAGAAAACTCCAATTCATCAAAAGTGAAGAGTGAGTGTATCCCACGCCGTTCAGGGCGGAAATTCAAACCGAGAGGAACCCATGCAAATTTTACGCACAATTGCTATCCCGGCCCTTGCAATGTCCATGCTTGCAGGCTCGTATGCCACCGGTCAAGCCGAAAATGTCAAGATCGGCAACATCATTCCCCTTTCCGGCCCGTCTGCGACCCTCGGTCAGCAAGGCAAAGCCGCGCGTGAAATGGCGGTTGAAGAAATCAACGCCGCCGGTGGTATCAAATCGTTGAATGGAGCCAAACTGGAATTAATTTTTGCCGACTCCGAGTCCAAACCTGAAAAAGGTGTCGCAGAGGCCGAGCGTCTAATCAACACTGAGAAAGTAAACGTGCTCACCGGTTGCTGGAACAGCGCCGTAACCTACCCGACTACGGCTGTTGCCGAACGATACGGCATTCCTTTTGTTGTGCCGGTCTCCGTCTCCGACAAGATTACCGACCAGGGGTTTAAAACCGTTTTCAGGATTGCCGCCAAAGACAGTTGGTGGACCCGTGATCAGTTCTCTTTTCTGAAAGATATGGAACAGGAATTCGGCACGAAAGTTGAGCGTATAGCTTTTGTCTACGAGAATGGCGATTGGGGCAAAGGCTTTGCCGGACAATGGAAGGATCTAGCTGAAAAAGGTGGATACAAAGTTGTCCTGGATGAACCCTATCCATCAACCGCAACCGATCTCAGCCCCGTGGTCCAGAAAATTCGACGGGCCAGACCCGATGTACTGATGCTGGTTTCCAACGCCGCTGATGCAATTCTTCTCACCAACACATTAGCCGATTATAAGGTGAAGCTGAAAGCGATCATCGCCAGCGGCGGCGGACATGCCGACCCATCTTTTCTGACCTCTACCGGCAAAAGCGCCAAGTATCTCTTTGATATTGTCGAATGGGAAACCGATGTCAACAAAGCCGGAGCCAAGGAAGCCAACGAGAAATATAAGGCTAAATACGGCCAGAATCTGACCGGGGAAGCGGTTGATGCCTATGTGGCCATGTATGTCTTGAAAGATGCGCTGGAACGCGCCGGCTCCCTCGAACCTGAAAAAATCAGGGAAGCGCTGGCTGCCACCAATCTGTCCTCCGGTCCCGGCATGATTGTCGGCTATGACTCGGTCAAATTCGACAAAACCGGCCAGAATGAAAACGCCTCCCTGGTGATGGTACAGATTAACGATACCGGCAAAGGCCTTGAGCGAATCACTATCTGGCCAAAGTCTGCCCGTCGAGCCGGTTATACTCCAGTCTTCCCGATGCCTGCGAAATAAACCGATAACTTTGCACAGTAGCTTTCTTACCGGAGCAGGGGATGTTGCTCTGCTCCGGGTGCTTCTTTTTCCGTATTTCCAGGGAGACTGTCATGCTCTACATCATCGAGGATACCATCAACGGCGTCCTTATGGGCTCAATCTATGGCTTGACTGCCATGGGACTGACCATCATTTTCGGCGTTCTGAAGGTGGTGAATTTTGCCCATGGCTCAATATTAATGGTGGGAATGTACCTGACTTATTGGGCAGTGACCCTTTCCGGTGTTCATCCCTATCTGGCAATTGTCCTCGTTGCCCCGGCCATGTTTCTGTTCGGCTACTCTCTTCAGAATATTGTCATAAAACCAATTTTCATTGCTGAAAAGAATGTTCGCGAACCTCTCACCGTCATCATTGTGACCACGGGGATCTGGTATATCCTGGATAATCTGACCCTGTTGATTTTCGGACCGCAATATCGCGCACTCGCCAATAATCCCCTGAACGGCAAGATGCTTGAATTAGGAGAGATGTTCATCTCGGTCCCGAAGCTGTATGGCTGCATCACCGCGATTATCACCGCTGTGGGCGTCTATTGGTTTTTCCAGAAAACCGATATGGGTCGGGCTATCCGGGCCACAAGCATGGACCGGGAAGCAGCGAGTCTCATGGGAATCAACCAGTACAAAATCTATAATGTGGCGTTTGGCATCGGTGCGGCGACAACAGGAATCGCAGCCGTCACCCTGATGCCGTTTTATAATGTCTTTCCGACGGTAGGCGTCCTGTTCGATATTAAAGGCTTCATTATTGTGGTTCTCGGCGGACTTGGCTCCATTGGCGGCGCTCTGGCAGGCGGTATCATCATAGGTCTGATAGAATCCGTCGGTCCTGAATTTATGACGGCCACCTGGACCGAGGCAATTGTGTACGGCCTGTTTCTTGTCGTCCTGTTCGTCAAGCCATCAGGGCTGTTTGGCCAGAAACATGACTGGTAACCGATACCACGAGGACAATTATCAATGAATCTCAAACAAATCAATAAAGCGGCCCTGGTGGTTATTTTGCTCATCGCCTTCGGCCTGCCGCTCGTTATACGAAGTGCCACTTATCTGCACATCCTGGTGCTGCTGTTCTTTTATGCTTATCTGACCACCAGCTGGAATCTGGTTGGAGGTTTTGCAGGGGTCTTGCCGCTGGGCCATGCTGCCTTTGTTGGAATCGGCGCCTACACCTCGACCATCCTTTTTCTGCAATACGGCATCAGCCCCTGGCTCGGCATGCTCATCGGCGGCGTTCTCGCCACTATCGCAGGAGTGTTGATCGGCCTGCCGACCTTTAAAATGCGGGGGCATACTTTGCACTGGCCACCATTGCCTTTGCCGAAGGATTCAGGGTAATCGTGGAAAATATCGACTTTCTCGGCCCGTTCAATGTCAATGGTCCACGGGGTCTACAGATACCGCCGCTGAATATCGGTCTGGCGAATTTTCTATTCAACGGTAAGGAGCCCTACTATTATATCATTCTTATAATGCTCATCGCGGTCCTGTTTCTGACCTGGATTATTTCACGCTCCAAACTGGGATACTACCTGAATGCCGGTGGTGAAGAACCCGAGGCTGCAATGGCTCTCGGGGTAAACGTGGCCAGGGCCAAACTGATCGCCATGGCAATGAGCTCCTTTCTTACCGCCCTGGCTGGAACATTCTATGCCCAATTTACCCTGTATATCCACCCCAAGAGCATTATCTCCCTGGACCTGTCATTCGAAATCGCCTTCATCGCCCTGATCGGCGGACGCGGTTCGATTGCAGGGCCCATTCTGGGAGCATTACTGCTCAGACCGGTCGGTGATTTTTCCCGGATCTACTTCGGTGATACCCTGCCGGGGCTGCATCTGATCATCTTCGGTCTGGTCCTTATTCTGGTGATGCATTACCAACCGCGAGGCCTGCAGGAACCGCTTACACGGGTATATAATAATCTGGTGCGGCGAATCGCTCCAAAAGCTGCGTATAAAAAAAACTTGGAGATAGGATAATGGTTCTTCTTGAAGTAACAGGCATGACAAAAGAATTTGGAGGATTGCGCGCGGTCGATTCCCTGGATCTTTCCATAGAAAAGGGACAAATTCTCGGGCTGATAGGACCGAACGGTGCCGGCAAATCCACGGCTTTCAATTGTATTGCCGGGGTTTTTCCGCCCACAGCCGGGGAAATCACTTTCAACAATGAAAAGATAAACGGTCAGAAACCATGGAACCTGTGTAAAAAAGGCTTGGCCCGGACCTTTCAGATCGTCAAACCCTTTGCTTCCAAGAGCGTGCTGTACAACGTTATGGTAGCAAGTTTTGTGACCACCAATAATCGTGCGGTTGCCGAGAAAAAGGCGATCAATATATTGGAATCACTCAGCTTCGCCGATAAAAAAGACATCCTCTCCGGCAACCTTACAATCGCCGACCGGAAAAGGCTCGAGATTGCCCGGGCCCTGGCCACGGAACCGCGACTGCTGCTTCTCGATGAGGTTATGGCCGGGCTCAGACCGGCTGAGGTGGATGAGATGGTGGAAGTATTGAAAACCATTCGAGATCGAGGAACCACTATCTTTGTCATTGAACACATCATGCGGGCAATCATGGCCCTGTCCGATCGAATAGTCGTGATTCAGTTCGGCAAAAAAATCGCTGAAGGGACACCGAAAGAAATCGCCAACAACGAAAATGTTATCAAGGCTTACCTGGGAGAAGATTATGCCGCTGCTTGAAGTGAACAATATCGATGTTTCCTACGGCGACGTTCAGGTCATTTTCGATCTTTCGCTCAAGGTCGAAAAAGGAGAAGTTGTAAGTATCATCGGCGGCAATGGAGCGGGAAAATCAACGCTGCTCAGAACGATATCCGGTTTAATGACAACCTCGGCGGGCAGTATGACCTTTAACGGCACACCGATCCATAACCAGACTCCCGAAGGCATCGTAACCGACGGCATTATTCATGTTCCGGAAGGGAGGCGCCTGTTTCCGCTGATGAGTGTCAAAGATAACCTGTTCGTTGGAGCCTATAACAAACGGGCCAAAAAAGATGCTCAGCAAACATTGACAAAAGTCTACCAATTGCTGCCTCGGCTGCAGGAAAGGGAAAATCAGATTGCCATGACGCTGTCGGGCGGCGAGCAGCAAATGGTCGCCATCGGCCGCGGACTTATGGCTCAGCCCTATCTGCTCATGCTTGATGAACCATCGCTGGGACTGGCCCCCATTCTGATCAAGGATATTTTCGATACAGTCCGCAAAATTGCCGATCAGGGAACAACCGTTCTCATGGTGGAGCAGGACGTGAAACATTCTCTCAGCTTAAGTGATCGCGGTTACGTGCTGGAGCACGGCCGAGTGGCCATGGAGGGGAAAGCTAAAGATCTTATCGATGATCCGCATGTCAAGGAAGCTTATCTTGGCCTGTAGTATCTCGCAATCCTTCCCTGGTGATCAGTGATTTCCGTCCATCGATGTCACTGATTACCATACCGGTTTCATTCATAACTTTTATCAGCTGGCAGGTATCCCTCATGCTCATGTTCAGCTTTTCCGCGATAAGCTGGGAATCGACTACCTGCGGCTGTGAATTTTTTAAATTTTCAACCAGGATCTCAAGAACTTGCTGTTTATTTGCGAGTAATGACATAATGCACCCCTTTTCGTGCGTTTTGCCTAAATCAATAAAATGCCTGCAATGCTCCAAGGCGTACAATCAGGCAGACGGTCCTGTGTAGGGGCGGGTTCTAAACCCGCCCTTTCTATCAACGACTGCCTGATCGTACGCATATAGGGTGCTGCTAAACGTTTACGGGAATTCCGCCCTCGTTCCAGCCCCTCAAACGGTAGTAATCGTGGAGCATATATTCCATTTCCGAGGCGGTAAGCGATTTTCCCGAAGGCAGAGCTTCTGTGTGAAGACGCCTGGGCAGCCGATCATCCTCGGCCTGCAACCCCTCCCGCAGGTTGAAGGTTCTGGTCATATCGACAATATTTTCGGCCACCTTCTGCAGATCTTCTTTGCCACTCGGTTGCCCGGTGACAAGACACAGGATTTTTTCAAGCTCCTCCCAACTGTACAGATCACGATAAAAACGGCAGAGCACCAGGGTGTCAAAAATATTTAGGCGGTCTTCATAGTCGATCAACATCCTTGCCTTGTCTTCTATCTGCTCCGGCGGAATGAGGCCGGAAAGTTCCGGTTTATAGAAGGTGGTGCGCAGGTGACATGCTCCTCTCGGCGAGGTGCCGAAGGTGAGTCCCATTCCTTTTAAGGCGCGGGGGTCGTATCCCGCCGGCTCAAGTCCTTTGACATGAACCGCGATATCTTCCAACCCCCAGGCCCGGGACGCGGGGATGATACCGTCTGCCAAAAGGTCGCCGATACCTTCGCGGGCGGACATCATCCGGACAAGTGAGGCTATCTGGTCCACATTGCCGTAATCGATCGGAAAATCAATCCTGCCGCGGATGCAGGCCTCTATTGCCAGCCCGCAAAGATTTCCGACGGTGATTGTATCCATGCCCAGCCTGTCGCAGAGATCGTTGAGATGGGCTATCTCCGCCATGTCATCGACCATGCAGAGACCGCCGAAGGAGTAAATCGTCTCATACTCGGGACCCTCTATCTCCAGGCCGGTATGGCGCCCCTTCCGGATCTTGGCCTTGCGGCCGCAGGCCATGAAACATTTAGCACAGGCATGGGGGTGGATGTCATGGTCTTTATGGTACTGTTCCCCGCTTATTTTTTCCCAGTGTTCACAGGAGCCCTGGCTCCAGTATTTGGCGGGAAAGGCGTCGGCGGTATTCATCAGGGAGACCATCATGGTTGTGCCCATGGCTTTATAGGCTTTTACCCCGGGATGTTTGCTATTTTTAGCTGCAAATTCATTGGCGTACCGCGCCACACCGAGAGTATCAAAATAGTCCCGCTTTCTGTTCCCCTGAAAAACAATGGCCTTGACGAGCTTGGAGCCCATAACGGCTCCGGCCCCGGTTCTACCTGCACAGCGCCATTTATCATTGGCGATCAGGGCGAACTTCACCAGATTCTCCCCTGCCGGTCCTATGGTGACGGCACCCGGCTTTCTATAGCCTTTGGTGTTTGGTGCAAATTTTTCAATGGCCTCGGCCTCTGCCGTAATGGAGTCAGTGCCCCACAGCTCGTCTGCGTCATGGAAAAGGACACCATCGGGGGTGATGGCAAGAACCACTGGAACGGAGGCCCTGCCGGTTAAAAGAATTGCATCAAAACCTGTAGAGTCGATTGCTTCGGGAACTCTGCCGCCGGAGTACGATTCCGCATAAAAACCGGTGAGCGGTGATTTTGTGTACACCCCGTAACGGCTTCCTCCCCAGAGCCTGCCGCCGCAGAAGCAGCCCGTTGCAAAAATCAGGTGATTGCCCGGGGAAAGCGGGTCGATACCTGGTTCATTGCGCTCAAGCAGGAGATGGGTTGCCAAGCCCTTGCCGCCAAAACATTCAGCAAGAATCTGATCCGCCACTGGCTCTATGGTTGTCGACCTGGTTGTCAGATCAATCGTCAAAATCCGCTTGTAATAGCCAAACATCTTGTACCTCTCTGGTAGGAAATAGAGTCGCTGCCCTTCTACAATGCACAATCAACCAACCCCCAGGATTCCACTAACCATCCGGGGATCGGTTGGATTAAGAGCTGATTCTACCTGATGGCAGTCAGGCCATTATCTATAATCTGCATCCCTTGATCGAGTTGTTCGTCGGTGATCACCAGAGGCATTAAAAAGCGAATGACATTGCCATAAGTGCCGCAGGCAAGAATAATAAGATTTCTCTCCAGACAATATTTGACCAGCGCCTTGGTTTTATCCGGTGCAGGCGTTTTATTTTCTCTGTCATGAACGAGTTCAATGGCGATCATCGGACCAATTCCCCGTACATCCCCGATCAAGGAGTGTTTTTCCTTAAAGCCGTTCAGAGTCGTCCGAAGTTTTTCACCCAGCGCTTTGGCTCGTCCCAGAAGATCCTCCGTCTCAAAAATATCGAACACCGCGAGTGCCGCCTCACAGGCGATCGGATTACCATTGTACGTGCCGCCGATACCGGAAGGATGGACGGAATCCATAATTTCTTTCTTGCCGATAACCGCACTGAGAGGCGTGCCCGCCGCAAGACTTTTGGCAACGGTGGTGAGGTCGGCCTCTATTCCATAATAGTCCATGGCAAACATGTAGCCTGTCCGGCCCATCCCGGTCTGTACCTCGTCGGCGATCATGAGTACGCCGTTTTTCTCACAGATTTCCTTCAGTTTTTTGAAATACTCTTTGGGAGGAGCTATAAAGCCGCCTTCCCCCTGAACCGGCTCAATGACGATGGCCGCAGTCTGTTCCGCCGCCACATGATTGATAAAAAATTCCTCAAGGTGATCGGCACAGGAAACGTTGCAGCCGGGATATTGTTTGCCGAAGGGGCAGCGATAACAGTTGGCATAGGGCATACGATATACTTCGGGAGCAAAAGGCCCGAGGCCGTATTTATATGGTTTTACCTTGGAAGTGAGGGTCATACCCATCAATGTCCGGCCGTGAAAGCCGTTTTCGAAGGCAATGATACCTGTTTTCTGCGTATAGTACCTTGCTATTTTCACTGCATTTTCAACTGCTTCCGCGCCACTGTTGGCAAACATTACGGCTTTCAGCGAGTCTCCCGGTGCGCTATCGCAGAGTTTTTTAGCTAACTTGACCGGCGATGCATATGGGGTCACCATAAAACAGGTGTGGGTAAATTTTTCAGCCTGATCCTTTATGGCCTGCACAACTTTTGGGTGGGAGTGGCCAACGTTCATTACCGCAATTCCGCCGGCGAAATCGATATAATCCTGACCTTCAACATCAGTAATGATCGCTCCGCGAGCATGGGCGATATATTTGTCCGTTCCGCTTGCGTTGCCTTTGGCGATGACTTTGTTTCGAAGTTCGTGCAGCGCTGTATTTGTCTGTAAATTATCCATTGTTCATCCCTTGCGTAAAAGTTGACTGAATTTGCATGGCGCACATTTTGCTTTGTTAATGAACAGAAGCAAAATGTGCGCCATATCGATGACTTTCAATAATTTACGTCAAAACAAGAGGATAGCTCAATTCTTGCGTATCCAAAAGCCTGAATATTGATACAATTATGTATCAAAGACTGGTAACAAATGGAAATCCTTCAAAATATCATGATTTAATTATGAATCACATATGAAGCTTTTTACTTTGTCATGTAAAATTGAATACTTATTTGAATGTCATGATTGAGAAAAGGTATGGCGGGAGAAACATTCTGATTCAAATTTGAATCAAACTGCAAGAAAATGCTATGAAAATTTAAAGACCATGTTTTTTCAGCTTCCGCACTACGGAAGGTTGGCTGATATTGAGGAAATCGGCCATTTCCCGGGTAGTTCGGCAATGGCGCCTGCAGTCGGCAAGGAGCTGTTTTTCCAATTGGTTCATGGTTTCGGTGAAGTCGACTGGAGAAGAAAATGAATTGAGCTGACTGGACGAGAGCAAAGGACCGCTGTTTTTCCTGATGCTCGCCAGTAGAAAAGCATCAATGTGCGTCTCGTCACTCAATACGACCGCACTCTCAATGATATTCTTTAATTCGCGGACATTTCCGGGAAAGGTATACTCTTGCAGGGTACCAATCATCATGGAACCGATTTGCATCGATTTGGCATATTGCCTGTTGTATTTGTCCAGGTAGAATCGTACCAAGCCTGGAATGTCATCCCTGCGATCACAAAGTGACGGTATTTCCAGGGTAAAGCTGCTGAGCCTGTAAAACAGATCTTCCCGAAATAAGTTGTTCCTGGTTCGCTCCCGCAGATCTCTGTTGGTGGCGGATATTGTCGCACATTCGACAGTGATTGCCTTTGTACCTCCTAGGCGCCGGAACTGCTTGTTGTCCAGATACTTGAGAAGCTTGGTCTGGAGATTGAGCGGCATATCGCCGATTTCATCGAGAAAAAGAGAGCCACCCTGAGCAAGCTCGAACAAACCGACTTTGCCCTGCTCCGCGGCGCCGGTAAACGCCCCTTTTTCATAGCCGAACAGTTCGGCCTCCAGAAGATTTTCCGGCAAGGCCGCGCAGTTTATTTCAATAAACGGATGTTCCCGCCTGTTGCTGTTTTTATGAATTGACCTGGCGAGCAGCCCTTTACCGGTACCGGACGCTCCCAGAATCAGTATATTGGAGGCGCCGATATTGGCCAGTTTTAAGGATTTCTGGAGAATATTTTTCATGACATTGCTCTCGGCAATGATCGTATTCTCTTCCAGTTCCCGGAGGGTCAGTTCCGATAACTCCTCCTTGAACTTCTCCGTGATTTTCTTGTTTTGCTCAAATTTTCCGCGCAGGGTTTCCAGCTCGGTCATATCTCTTTCATTGACAACGATGAGGTCGATATTTCCATCATCGTCACGTGCGGGAGTACCGGTACAGAGCAGGTAACGATTGGTTTTTTCAATGTGCTGAACGATGGTTTCCTGCCGGCCGCAGGCCAAGACTTTCGTGGTAACGGACTGATCGAAAATATGGTTATCAAGGAGTTGCGTGATATTCCGGCCGATGACATCTTCCGCCCGTATGCCGTTCAACGCTTCGGATGCAGCATTGATGGCGACTATGACCCCATTGCCGTCACAGACCCATATCCCATCGGAAGAGGCGGAGATAATGGTTTCCAGCCGTCTATTCAACTCCTGATACGATTCGGATTTTCTGGCTGATGATTCGAAGAAGTCCGGTTCCTGAAAAATACAGATCGCACCAATAATCTCTTTCCGCCGAAATACCGGGCTGACATCAATTACCAGGGAGCCCTGTTCTACAGAGATTTGCCGACCGGCAATACTCCTCCCGCTATTGAGACACTCCGTCACTGCGGCATGGAACCGAGGATGAATTTCAGTAATATTCCTGCCGATATAGTCTCGCGCACAAATATCCAGTTTCGCTTCACTTTGGATATTCAGATGCGTGACAAGACCCAGCTTATCGGTTGCGATGATGCCGCTATTCAGGCAATTGAGGATATCCCGATCATAAATGGTGCTGTCCACTTCAGTTTTATCCTTGATAATTTACCAAGGAACTGCGATTGCAGCTCCCCAAACTTGATTCCAGCTGTCCAGCTAAAACACCACCACCTGATCATTCAGGTACAGTTTGTGGTCTTTAGTCTCTGCCTTGTGACTGAGGTCGTCGCCCTTTTGGACGAACAATCCGGTTGACATTCCATGATACATCGGGGTCAACAGCATAGTATTTCCGTCAACGAGTTTTGCGGGAAAACTCAGCTCCGATTGCAGGGAAAAAATGTCCAGCGCCAATTCCGGTTGTTGAATAACAGGGAAAAAGCCTGCAAAAGTCATGTCTTTATTCAGGCTTAATGAAATATCCCCCTTGACCTCACCCTCGGGTAATCGAGCATACAAATCGGAGACCTGAAACTCCAAGCCCTTCTTCAATAATTTTTCGTAGGCCGCCAAAATCTGATACTGGATCTTCTTCACCTTCTCCTGGAGGATTGATTTCATCTGGTCGGGATTCTCTTCCATGGTGGGCATATCTTTTAAAATAGTATTTGCCAGTTCAGTATACACCTTCATGAAATCTTCGAATCCCTTCACATCCATATTGACCAAACCTATTCGGACAAAGCCGTTATCCACCGTTTCCGGACCGGCCAGCAGATGATCGGCTCCAAGGGACGTGACAACGGATATCGTTTTTTCATCGTCATCTACATCCAGAGAGTATTCAACTTTTACGTTCTCCATCTCGATTTTTTCGAGGTTCTCGGTAACCTCACCTTTATCAATGCCGAAAGAGAAAGTACCATCCCAAAGATAGGTGGAGAGTCTCTTCAGGTCGGAGGAGATGGCGATACCATCCATCTTCAGTTTGTCCGAAACGGCAAATCCTCCCCAAGACGTTTCTGAAGAAAAATTCTTCAATTCCTTATCACAGGTAAAAGTAGCTTTCCCCTCCTTAACACGAACGACCTCGTCCTCCACCGGCAGTGAAAAAGCATCTAAAACAACCGATGAATTAATCAGCCCCGAAAGTTTATACTCCGTGGTGATATCCAGAGGATTTTTGCCGCCAAGTTTATTGTTTACAAAATCGGTGAACCATTTATTTTTTTCCAGGCTGGTCTTGGCAACTATGCCGGTAAGTCCGTTTTTGGCCCGCTCGACAAAAAGTATATTATCGACGCCATATACCGACGAATACCCTCCGAGGTTTACCTTCCATTCAATTTCCGTCGAGAAAAGGCTTCGGTCATATCGCAATATTTCAACAGAAACACCGGAACCAATTTCGGAATACATCGTGTTGAGATTTCCAAGTGACTGCTTGACCGTTTTCTCCATCATCAGGCCGTTAACGATTGGCGCTCCCACTCCCACAATACCTATGAGTAAGAGGACGCCGATAATAATTTTCTTCATGCTTTCTCCCTTCAATCCCATCGGAAATACTCCCCTGCAGACTATCCGACAGGACCCCTTTTGCCGATCACGGCCGTTGAATGTTATGATATTTTTTTGACGACGGTCCGGTTAACCCTGCTGTTTTCCGCCGTAAAATCGCCCATAACACTAGCGGGTATCTTGATTGCCTACAACTATTTTTTAATAAGTACTTCAAATATTTGTAGTGAAATTCGTAATTCACACACCAAGATAGTCAAGAATGGATTCCGCCGCGATACGGCCTTCGGCAATGGCGGTGACGACCAGGTCCGAACCGCGAACCGCATCGCCTCCGGCAAAGACCTTCTCGTTCGAGGTTTGGAAGGGAAAAATACTGTCGGCGGCAGCAGAAATGAGCTGCCGGTCATTTAAGGAAATATTGTTTTGGGTTAGCCAGTCATGCGGACTCGGCTGAAAGCCGAAGGCCATGATAACGCTGTCGGCATCCAGTACGGCTTCCGTGCCTTCAATCGGTTCCGGTCTTCTCCTGCCGCGCTGATCGGCTTCACCAAGCCGGGTATTGACGACCCTGACCCCGCGGACATGTCCGTCATCTCCCGCGACGATGCCAAGGGGTTGCAGGTTCCAGAGAAAGCGCACGCCCTCGTCCTCGGCATTTTGCACCTCCCGTGGCGAGCCGGGCATATTTGCCCTGTCCCGACGATAGACGCAAACAACATCTATCGCACCCTGGCGAACCGCTGTGCGCAGACAATCCATAGCCGTATCGCCACCGCCAAGAACGACTACCCTCTTTCCCTCCTGATCCATGTACGGGTAACGGTCGCGATGCAGGCCCAGCTGGCGGTCGGCATTGCCGATGAGATAGTCAAGCGCATCATAAACTCCGGCGGCGTCCTCGTTCTCCAGCCTGGCCCGCATGGAAGTGTAGGTGCCGGTGCCGACAAAAACGGCATTGTATTCGGCAAGAAGATCAGTAAAAGGCAGATCGCGGCCGATTTCCACGCCTAAACGAAAGTCGATACCCATGTCCGTAAAAACCTCGCGGCGCAGTTTCATTACATGTTTGTCAAGCTTGAAGGCCGGAATGCCGAAGGTCAGCAAGCCGCCTATCTCCGGATGCCTGTCAAAGACCACCGGCTGCACACCATTACGGATCAGCACATCGGCGCAGCCAAGGCCAGTTGGTCCGGCGCCGACCACCGCCACCCGCTTTCCGGTCGGTATAACTTTGGAGAGATCCGGACGCCAGCCCATCTGAAAGGCGGTATCGACAATGTATTTTTCTATACTGCCGATGGTCACCGCCCCATAGTCGTCGTTTAAGGTACAGGCCTCCTCACAGAGCCGATCCTGGGGGCAGACCCGCCCGCAGACCTCGGGCAGACTGTTGGTCTGGTGGCAGAGTTCGGCCGCCTCGAGAATCCGTCCCTCGTTGGCCAGCTTCAACCAGTCGGGAATGTAGTTATGAACGGGACATTTCCACTCGCAATAGGGATTGCCGCAGTCGAGACAACGGTCTGCCTGCATCTGCACCTGCGATTGCTGCA
Source organism: uncultured delta proteobacterium (assembly GCA_963728385.1). Taxonomy (GTDB): domain Bacteria; phylum Desulfobacterota; class Desulfobulbia; order Desulfobulbales; family Desulfocapsaceae; genus Desulforhopalus_A. Next base: position 311,883 of record CAVSJK010000003.1, on the reverse strand, counting down.
AGGGCTGGTAGATTTCCACAAACTCATGGCGCCGCCGCTCGATCCGCTTCTTTTGGGGATCGACCCGCTCAACCTCGATAAACTGAAAAAGATTTTGATTCATTCAAGCTCCTTAGGGACTCGGAAATTTCTGAGTTACCTGGATCGCGCCCAGATTTGGGTTAGATTTGGGCGTAACGATTGAGCAAAACCGCAGGCATAGCAGCGCTCTTTTGAGGATTTTGCGATTGAGGAGCGCCCAAAGATGGCCCGAAGATGGGATGCGTTATGGTAGATCAGCAATTTCCGCGTCCCTCAAGAGATCACCGCCAGGGTTTCTTCCGGTGAAGTCCCCCGATGTCCAAGCAGAGTTGCGACATCGGATGTCTTTGGTTTGACCAGCCTGAATTGGCTCATATACTGTCCATCAAAGCCGGTCAACAGTCGCTCGGCCCACTCGCTGCCTGTTTCCAGGAAGTGGGCGTTGATTATTCCCCGCAAATGTTCCTGCAGAACCGCCCTGCCTTCCAGAGTAAGGATATCGACCAGTTCCGGGTTCACCCTGGACGCAAAAGTTCCGTATTGATCAAGGACATAGGCAAATCCGCCGGTCATGCCCGCCCCGAAATTTACTCCGGTTTCGCCGAGGATAGTGACAATGCCGCCGGTCATATATTCACAGCCGTTATCACCGATGCCCTCGACCACCGCTCTTGCTCCCGAATTTCTCACCGCAAATCGTTCCCCGGCTCGGCCCGCGGCGAACAGCCAGCCGCCGGTGGCCCCGTAAAGACAGGTGTTGCCGATAATGACCGCCTCATGGCTTTTATAGGAAACACCCAGCGGTGGACGGATAACCAGCTTTCCGCCGGCCATCCCTTTGCCCACATAATCGTTGGCGTCACCGGTCAGCACCATATTCAGGCCTCCTGCGTTCCAGGCTCCGAAACTCTGGCCGGCAGTGCCGCTGAACAGCAAATGAATAGGCGCATCCTTCATGCCGCTGTTCCCGTGCAGGGAGGCAATTGTTCCTGAAAGCCGGGCACCGACCGTTCGATCGGTGTTGCGGATCGTAAAACTTCCGCCCCCACCTTCCATGCTTTTAACCGTCTCACGGAATCGTTCGTCAATCCGGCTATTGAGCCTGCCCGGATCATCGGGGACATTGGACTCCTGAAAGAAGAGACTGCTGGTAGCCGGGGGCTGTATGGTTTCGAGAAGATGACTGAGGTCCAGTTTCCGCTGCTTTGCAGAGATGCCGGGTAGTTCTTCCAGCAGATCAGTCCGGCCGATCAGATCGGTGAGTCTCACGATACCCAGCTCGGCCATGTGCATCCGCGTCTCCTGCACCATAAACCGGAAATAGTTCATCACCATCTGCGGCACTCCGGCAAAATATTCCTTGCGCAAGGTCTCATCCTGGGTGGCGACCCCGGTTGCACAATTATTTAAGTGACAGATCCGCAGGAATTTACAACCGAGTGCAATAAGCGGCCCGGTGCCGAAACCGAAACTCTCGGCTCCGAGGATGGCTGCCTTGATGATATCCAGCCCCGTTTTCAGGCCGCCGTCGACCTGCAACCGCACCTTGTGGCGCAAACCATTGGCAACTAGGGCCTGCTGGGTCTCGGCAAGGCCTAATTCCCAGGGACTGCCGGCATATTTAACAGAGGTGAGCGGACTGGCCCCGGTGCCGCCATCGTAGCCGGAAATAGTGATAAGATCGGCATAGGCTTTGACCACCCCGGTGGCGATAGTGCCGACTCCGGGCTCGGAGACCAGCTTTACGCTGATCCGCGCCTTGGAATTGACCTGCTTCAGGTCAAAGATCAGCTGGGCCAGATCTTCAATTGAATAAATATCATGATGGGGCGGTGGGGAGATAAGCGTTACTCCCGGAATCGCATAGCGCAGGGCGGCGATCTGGGCAGTCACCTTATGACCTGGCAATTGGCCGCCTTCCCCGGGTTTGGCTCCTTGGGCCATTTTGATCTGGATCACCTCGGCGTTGACGAGGTAATGAGGAGTAACCCCGAAACGGCCGGAGGCGACCTGCTTGATCTTTGATACCCGTTCGGTACCAAATCTCCCGGGATCTTCCCCCCCTTCCCCGCAATTGGAAAAACCGCCCAGTCGGTTCATGCCGACGGACAGCGCCTCGTGCGCCTCCTGACTGAGAGCCCCGATGGACATGGCGGCGGAGTCAAAACGATTGAAGAAATTTTCGGCCGGCTCCACTTCATCCAGAGGAATTGGTGCCGTGGCATGTTTCAAGCGCAGCAGATCCCGAAGGCAGGCGACCGGCCTGTTGTTGACATAACCGGAATAGAGCTGATAATCGGCAAAATCTCCGGAACGTACTGCCTTCTGCAGCGACTTGACCACATCGGGGTTGTAGGCATGATACTCTTCGCCGTGGATAAATTTGAACAACCCACCTCGCTTAAGCGGTTTGTGCAGCCGTTTCCAGGCGTACTGGGACAGCTTTTCCTGGTCTTGCTGAAAATCTGCAAAACCGGCACCTTCAATACGGCTGGCGACGCCGTTGAAACAGAAACCGGTTACTTCCGAGGCAAGACCGACCGCCTCGAAAAGCTGTGAACATCTGTACGAAGCAATGGTGGAAATCCCCATTTTCGAGAGGATCTTCAGCAACCCCTTATCTATGCCTTTTCGATAGTTCCCGACAGCCTGCCCGAGACTTACCTTCACCGAACCGCTCTCCACCGCCTGGGCAAGTGACTCGTACACCAGATAAGGGTAGACCGCGGTCGCTCCCATCCCGATCAATACCGCAAAATGGTGCGGGTCGCGGCTGCCGGCGGTTTCCACTATGATATTAGCGTTACAGCGCAAATTGTTTTCCACCAGCGTCCGCTGCACGGCGCCCACCGCCATTGCCGCCGGGATCGGCAGAGTTTCGGAGCTGATATTTCGATCCGAGAGCACCAACAGCACGGCACCCTGTTCCACTTCCAGTTGTGCTCTTCGGCAGAGTTCTGCAAGGGCACTTTTCAGTCCGGACTCCCGGGCAAAATTGAGATCGAGCACAACATGACGATAATGGTCCTGATTCAGCTGCAGAAGCTGCTGAAAGTCGCTATAGACAAGTACCGGCGACTGGAATATCACCCGGTGGGCGTGACCTTCCGCTTCGTCGAAGACATTTTGCTCGGCGCCGATGCAGGTGGCAAGCGACATAACATGTTTTTCCCGCAGCGAATCTATCGGTGGATTGGTGACCTGGGCGAACATCTGCCGGAAATAGTCGTAGAGGCTGCGCTCCTTGGTGGACAGCACCGCCATCGGAGCATCGTCGCCCATTGAGGAAACAGGCTCCTGTCCGGTTTCTCCAAGAACCCCGACAATTTGTTCCAGTTCTTCATTGGTATAGCCAAAGACCTTCTGATACAGGAGGAGACGATCATCGTCAAGCGATCTGCTGCCTATCGACAATGTATCCTCCTGATCGAATGCGGCGAGCTGCCTGCAGCATTTTTCCATCCATTTTTTATAGGGATGACGGCTCTTCAGCTCCCTGTCGATATCCCAGGAAGTCCAACGCTTTCCGGTAAGGGTATCGATCACCAGCAGCTCTCCTGGTCCGACCCGTCCCTTCTCCAGCACCTCGTCCGGCTGGTAATCCCAGATACCGACCTCCGAGGCGAGCGTAATAAGTTTATCTTTGGTCACCACATACCGGGCGGGTCTGAGGCCGTTACGGTCGAGGCCACACGCGGCAAAACGGCCATCGCTCATGACGATCCCGGCCGGTCCGTCCCATGGCTCCATGTGCATGGAATTAAAATCGTAAAACGCCCGGAGGTCAGAATCCATATTCGGATGATTCTGCCAGGCAGGAGGAATGAGCAATCTGAAGGCACGAAACAGATCCATGCCACCGGCCAGGAAAAGTTCGAGCATATTGTCAAGGGATGACGAGTCCGAACCGGTTGTATTGACAAAAGGTGCTGCTTCCGCCATATCCGGAAGAAGTGGAGAGCGGAATTTATAGGACCTCGCTTTCGACCACTGCCTGTTGCCGGTAATGGTGTTGATTTCGCCGTTATGGGCCAGATACCTGAAAGGTTGGGCGAGCGACCACTTTGGCAGGGTATTGGTGGAAAACCGCTGGTGAAAAAGACAGATTGCCGACTGCATTCTGATATCGGCCAGATCGGGGTAAAAAAGGGATAGGTCCACAGGACGGCACAACCCTTTATAGACAATCACCAGATTGGATAGGCTGACGATATAAAAATCATCATCATCGCTCAACCGTTGTTCCACCCGGCGGCGCACCATGTAAAGGCGCCGCTCCAGATCTTTTGAACCCCAGCCGAATGGTGCGTTGAAAACAACCTGGACAATCCGGGGCATGGTTTTTTCGGCTAAATTACCAAGTACTGCCGGGTCGACAGGAACGTCACGCCAGGCGACCACGGTGAGCGTCTCTCTCTCCAGCTCCTCTTCGATGGCCCATTTTGCTACCGTTGCTTTGGCGGTATCGGGGCTGAGAAAAATCATGCCGACGCCATACCTGCCCCCCAGGTTCCAATCTTCTTCCCCGGCAAGAGAGCGGAAAAAATTGTCCGGCTTTTGCAGCAGCACGCCACAGCCGTCACCGGTTTTGCCGTCGGCCGCTATTCCGCCCCGGTGCGCCATTCCGGCAAGAGAGGAAATTGCAGTGCGGACCAGCCTGTGACTGACCTCGCCTTCCAGATGGGCCATCAGCCCAAAACCACAATTATCTTTAACCAGGTCCTGATTGTATAGAGCCATGCCGACCTCTTAAAGCTCGTAAACGTTTACCAGCACTCCATATGCGCACGATCCGTCGGTCTGTCTGTGCACTTTCTTACGCATTTTTGTACTCGCTGCTACATGCTGTCTTCCCTGTAAATGAACCATATAGAACAGCACAAGTCATCATTCTTTTCAGCAATGATTCTCATTAGAACCTTACAGATCATTTTCTTGTTCTTTTTTTGCAAAAAAACAATCTGTCTAAAGGTTCTTATACCCCTGCTTTGGGGGTGTCAGGATATTTGTTCGTGTTGTTGTAAGAGCTGCCCCTAAATAAACCGCTTCATCAGTTCGTCAATAGTTTGCTCGACATTGTCCGGCCTGATACCTGCTCGGGAGCAGGCATCTTTGACATGGGAGAGGCTCGTTGCGTTCTTCAAATCGGCCAGGCTTCGAAATAATCCCATTCGCCTGCCGACCTGATAGAGCATCCTCTCCCTTGGATCCAGATCCAGAAACTGCTGAATCACCCCAACCATTTCATCCTTGTCGTGAGGATATTTCCCCTCTAGATTTTCAAAAAGATTGAGGATGTGATCGCTCTTGATGGTGCTGGTGATCCCCTCCAAAGTCTGCAAAAAAGTGAGAAGCTCCCGCGCTGTCTCTACATCGCCAAGCTTTTGAAAATCGCCTCTTTGATACTCCTCATGCAGCTCGACATGATCAGGAATGGCAAGAGTCCGCAGCCTAATGAAATCCGGATTGATGCGGTTAAGCGCATCGGCGCTTTCCAGCGCATGCTCCTCGGAAAGATCCCTGCCGCCCAGCCCCGGCATGATGTATTCCGATAACTCCATTCCGGCCTGTTTAACCTTCTTTCCCGCAACGATATGGGTCTGTTTATCCACCCCTTTTTTGATTCGGGTAAGAACCTTATCCGAACCCGATTCCATGCCGATATGAATACGGGACAAGCCGGCCGCGGCCATGAGGTGAAGATTACGATCGCTTATTCTGGCAATAGTATGGGATCTGGCATAGGAGGTTATGCGCTCAACCCAGGGAAAACAGCTGCTTAGATGCTGCAGGATGGCAATAAGACGCTCAGGCTTTATCACCAGACTGTTAGCGTCCTGCAGAAAAATGGAGCGCATACCGGAGGAAGCCCATTGCAAAGCGGCATTGAGCGCCGCCCGATCGCTTTCTCCTTCAAGCGAGCGGAGCCGTTCAATATCAGATGAGTACACCTTGCCGCTTTCTGCGGCACAGGCTCGTATTTCTACAACATACCGATGGACACGGTTGATATCTTCCAGCACATGGTCCATAGGCCGCAGGGAGAAACTGCTCCCTTTATAGACCGGGCAGAAGGTGCATCGATTCCAGGGGCAGTTGCGGGTTATGCGGATGAGCAGGCTGCCGGACTCACTCGGCGGCCGGATCGGTCCCTGTTCAAGACCTCGGTATGTTTCTTCTTTTTGTGTCGAATTTTTCACATTCCACTCCACCTGAACATGCATTGGTTTCCTGTCTATTTAAGTCAGGCAAAAAGTATTCAAAAAACCCGGAAGGCTGCATGATAATCAACCATCATATCAGGACAACCATAAGTCATGATTAGCAGAAAAACAATAAAGTGGAGAGATACTTCAGCTTGTGCAATCCGAACGAGCGCCGACGGATAAATCGACTGCATATCAACTCTGATTGACTGCACAGCCGATGATTATGTATTCTGATTACGCATAAAACCAGCTGATCGTTCCATCATTCCCGCCTACGCGGGGATGACGACCGTGCTGTATTTCATTTCTCTTATGTTATCAACAAATTGTGTCTATACTCACAGATTTGGCTGAGTTTTATACGTAATAGATAAAAAAAGACGCGTAATCATTTAGATTAACGCGCCTTATGCTTCATTTAAGGGGATGTATAAGAATAAAGAACTACAGGAGCCGGTAGCAGTCTTTCTCGGAAAATATTTATTCCGCTTTCTCGACCTCGTTATCTGCCCCTTTCCAGGCATAGATGCCGCCAGGATATCTGTAAACGTTTTTATACCCGAGCTTTTTAGCCCACAGGGCGCCGTTATGACTCCTGGTGCATTTGACAAAACCACAATACACAACGATCTTCTTCGCTTTGTCAGGCCCGAGTAGTTTCACATAGTCTTCCTGGCTTTTTCCGCCAGTCTCGTTGCTGTCCCATTCCGCCATTTCCGGAATCGGAAAAAGAAACTGTTTTGCTGTCGGGACATGCTCTTTTTTATAACTCGCCTCATAAGGCATGGTATCTATTATCAGCATATCCTGACCGGATTTGATAAGGTCATTCAACTCAGCGGTCGTAATAACGTCATAACCGCCTTTGACAACCTCCCTGGTAAGCTTTACAGCTCCGGCTTCCTTATCCACTTCGGCTGTGAATTTGGAGGTGCCGAAAGCAAAGGCACTGGAGGCGGCAAATGCCACCAATACAACTGCAAGGGCAAACTTTTTCATCTTTCTAATCTCCTTCAATTTGAAAAGTATAATGGCGGTACCGATGGTACCAGAATGAATATGCCAGAGGGAGAAGCATGACGATATCCCGCACAAGCGCTACCCGAAGACCTTTAAAGGCAGTATATTCGGGGTCTTCAGGACCAAAACAGCCGCAATCGATATCGAGTCCCTGTCGGATTGAATATGATAATAGACTAACGAAAAACAGCAGCAATACCGCTATCCCGATCTTGCTTTGCCGGTGGTTGAGAAATAATCCCAAGGCGAGAAAAATTTCCAAAACCGGCAACCCCACGGCGGTCGGCAAGAGAAAAAAGGCGGGCAAAACAGCGTATGCATCTATGGTCGCGGCAAATTCTTGGATGTTGGTGAGCTTAGGAACGGCAGCGGCCAGAAATATCAGACTGATTGTCCACCGGCAGAGGCGATCCGCCCATAACAACATCTCCTGTAATTTCTTTCGCTCCATCGACAATGCATCAGAAGGTTTTGCTCTTTACGAAAGTTGATGGCGTCGTAAAAACTCTTCATCTGCGTCGTTGCTGCAAAATTTCTATCATTACGACGTACTCTAGTACGCCGAAATGATAGCAATTTTGCGCGCCTAGCATATAAAGTTTTTTACTTAGCCATCTGAAATTCAAGGTTTTTACGAGTTTATAAAAGTTGATGGACTCGTAAAAAGCCTGATCTATTTCGTTTTAGATCTCTTATAAGAAAAATCCAGGACATCATGGCGAAATTTCAAGACATTGTCCAATAGTTATTTTCTATCAAAGCTGCATTATCCATTGCCTTTATCGAAGCGTTACCCAGATACATTTATAACAACATGGGAACATAGCTCGGACCATCGGGCTATTTCAGGAAGATATTTAATTGGGGGATTTAAATTAAAGCTGATAAAATGAAGATAAGTTCAAAAAAGATGGACTCGTAAAAACCTCAAATTTGAAAGGGCAAGTAAAATACTTCATATGCAAGGCGCGCAAATATTCTATTATTTCGGCGTACTAGAGCACACCGTAATGATAGAAATTTTGCAGCAACGAAGCAGATGAAGAGTTTTTACGGCGCCATCAAAAAAGCAGGTAACTAAGGGGTACATTATGGCTGATGCAAGAAATCACTTTCCACCTCTCTTTATAATCGCCTGCGCCCTTTTCGGTATAGGTGTTGTGGGTCTTGGCTCTACTCTGGTGCTGCAGCCGGACTCCCACATACTCGAAGGTTTTCTTTATATTTTTATTGGATGTCTGGCTTTTGGTGCGGGTGAAATACTTAACCATCCTAAACCTAGGCTGCTCACCATAAAAGATGAGCATCTCTATTCTGCGCATTTTTATCGTAAGCGCAACCCATGCAGTCTTGGAAATCTGTGTGATATCGGGGCGTTGATACTTTTTTTCATAGGTCTTTCAGCTCTGGTGTATCCTCAATGATTCTCCTAAGCTTAGGAGGCTGTCAAAAAATAGGCATTTTTTCTCGGATCGAGGCATTTCAGAAAAATAAGCACAGAAATATAGTTAATATTCCGAGCGTTATTTTTCTGGAATAACGATGAGCCGAGGAAAAAGGGCATTCTCGGACAGCATCCTAGCAATGTGACGACCGACTGCCCTGTACGTTATACTTAAAGTAGGCAGAGCAGATTCCCTCATCGGATATCATGCATGGACCTATAGGGGACTGCGGAGTACAGACCATTCCAAAGGCCGGACAGTCAGGAGGGAGGCCACGACCAGAAATAATCGCGTTGCACTGGCACATGCAGGACTCCTGGCCTTCCTTAAACCGGACGTTGAACCTTTTGGTGGCATCGTAGAGTGAGAGTTCATCACGAATGACAAAACCGCTCCGTTCTATGGTGCCGAGACCACGCCAGTCAGTGTCGACGGCAAAAAACACCTCCGAAACCATTTTCCTGGCGTTTCTATTTTCATCGGAAGAATAGAGGAAAGCCGAGGTGTCATCAAAAATCGATTCACCATTGCGTATCTGCTTGATCAGACTCAGAATTCCTTCCAAAATCTCGACCGCTTCGAAGCCGGCGATATAACAGGAGAGATTATGTTTTTTAGCGAGTTCGGTGTACGCTTCCGTATCGGAGATAGTATTAATATGATCGGAACAAAGGAGACCCTGGATATTGAGATCCGGGTCCATCATCAGCATGTCGATGGTGGGAGGCAGGAGCCTGATGGAAGGAATGACACAAAAATTTTCAATCCCTAAACGCGCCGCCTCAAGTATGGTCTCGGCGACACCGGGAGCAGTTGCCTCAAAGCCGACCGCAGGATAAACCACCGTAAAATCGGGTTCCCGCCGGGCAATATCCAGGGCATCCATAGGAGAAGATATAACTTCTACCCGCGCACCCTTTTCCCAAATTGAGCCGAGACATTCGTTGCTCCCCGGGACACGAAGCAAATCATCACAGGCAGCGGTTATGACGTTCGGCTGCATACCGACTTTGACAAAAGCATCGATATGCCCTGCCGGCATCACGCAGACACTACAACCCGGTCCGGCAACAAGTTCAAGATTATCCGGCAAGAGCGGCCGAAGCCCATGTTTAAGAATGGCTCTGTTCTGCGTACCGCAGGCCACCATTAACCGTATGGGCCGGTCAACCAGATGATGTATTTCCTCAAGCAGATCTTTTTGGAGATCGATATTTTTAGTTCCTTTCCCGGTTTCCATTCGGTATACCTCTACCCCAAGTGAAATTAACGTAACTCTCACCTGCCCCCCAATTACTTTTTGGAAAAAAGGGCTGAATTTTCCAAAAAAAACGACTGTATCTATTCCGAGGCTTCCGCCTCACTCTTCATTGCTTTGTAGCTTTCAGAGTCGATCACTCTCTCGCCTTCGATTTTTTCGATCTCAGCTCGAGTCAAATGAAATTTTCCGCATGCAGGGCAAGTGCCATCAAAATCGTCTCCAACAGCTCGCGCTTTCAACTCATCAATAGTCATATGATCCAGTTTGCCGCATGCACCACTGGGATTTTCCGCCCGAACCTGCACTCTTGTTGTGTGTGGCATTGTTACCTCCTGTACAATTCTCGGCATCCCCATCGGGAGCAGACAAATGCGTACGATGTTTATACTACATTATCGGCCAAAAAAAACAATAAAGGCTGTTCAGATAATTCTTTTCATTCTGATATCCGAAACCAACCTCGATAAACGACTTCCTTTTTATAATTCCCATGTTGCGGGACTATTACTTTCACTGGGGGCTTCCTTGTGGAAAACAAGGAGCCCCCCTCTATAAAAGAGAATGTCACCCGCTGCAGCAAACCCAGACGGGTGACAACGGCAAGGTCCTAGCCGACTATTTTATCGACCTCTGTTCCCTTGGAATCCACAATACTTACAGATACTGGTATGCCGCCATCCAGGCGGTGAGTCGCGCAGGACATTCAGGGGTCGTAGGCGCGCACCGCCATCTCCACCTGGTTGAGCAACCCTTCATTATAAATCCCGTCCTTAATGAGTGTCGTCGCAGCCTGCTTGACGCTCATATTCATCGGAGCAATATTATGGGTGGTGCCGACGATGAGATTTGCCTTGGTGATGCAGCCGTTCTTGTCGGTGGTGTAATCATGGATCAAGGTTCCCCGCGGAGCCTCGACAATTCCTACTCCCCTGCCGGCCTTCGGCTCTACTTTTGCTCTCACCTTCGGATCGGTAATGCCCTCCCATTCGAGCAGTTCAATAGTCCGCTCACAGGCATAGACCATTTCGATCAGCCGGGCGTAGTGGTACAGCAGAGTCTGCTGAGCCGGACGTCCGAACGAACTTCTGAACGCCTCTAGTGCCGCCTGCGCCTTTGGCGTGGAGATCTTGTCGCAGACGTTGATTCTTGCCAGGGTATTGGAGCGGTAAATTCCTTTCGGAGCCGCAAGACTCATGTCAAAGCCCTCGTTCCAGGATTTGGCATAAGGCATCTTCGAATAGCCCCAGGGCTCGACATGCTCCCCGAGAAAATTCGTGTATTCAGCACCTTCAAAATCGACATAGCTGCCGTCGGGTTTCATCAGCCGCTGTTTGCCGTCATAGAGCCTCAAGGCACCATCTTCACGATCAACGGTGCCGAGAAAACCGGTATGGATCACTCCGAGCTCACCAATAACGTCCATATACTTGCTGAACACATTATTGATGGCGTAATCAAGGGCATAGAGGGAGAAATCGAGCAGGGTCCTGGTGCCTTCCAACAACTCCTGTCTTTCTTCTTCGAGCATCGGTTTGGCAAACCCGCCGACAACTCCTGCGATCGGATGAATGGCTTTACCGGCAAACTTATCGAGCATCATCTGCCCGAGCTGACGCATCTTGACCACCCGGGTGGCGAGTTCCGGTGCCGCTTTGACCACGCCGATAACGTTACGAACGGAGTAATCCGCATCAGGACCCAGCACAAAATCCGGTGCCGCAAGAAAGAAGAAATGCAGAATCTTATCGTTAATGTGGGCCATTACCTGGCACATTTCGCGCAGTTTATGACCGGTTTCGGTGGGGGTTACGCCGAAAGCGCCATCAACGGCCTTGTTGGAGGCGAGATGATGCATCCACGGACAAATACCGCAAATACGATTGACGATACGGGGCACTTCTTCAGCCGGTCTGCCCTCGATAAATTTTTCAAACCCGCGCAAGGACTGGATGTGCAGGAATGCATCCTGTACATTGCCGTCATCACCTAAATGGATGGCGATCTTGGCATGTCCTTCAATGCGGGAAACCGGCGCAATATTTAATACCTTTCCCATCTTAATCCTCCTCCACGACCTGTTTTTTAACCGGTCGAAGTTTTCCATGGGCTCCTGAAAATCTCAGAATCGACCGGCGGTCGACAACTGATTTATAGTCAATTCCATTACTGGCAAGAGCGTTCATCATATCAAGCAGTTGATTACCGTCTTTGCGAACAGGACCGAAACATCCCCGGCAGGGAACCCTGGCACTGATACAGGCAGGCGCACCGCGTTTGGCACAACCGGCAGCGGTCACCGGCCCCAGACACAGATACCCCTGTTCGAGCAAACAGCGCATCTCGTCGATCGGCGCCCCCGGCTTAAAATCGACATTAGTAACAAAACGCTTCACTTTATCGACAGCACCCTTTCCTTCACGCTTGGTCGGACAGGTATCACAGACGCTTTTGCCGGGAAGCACTGGATCTCTTCCTTCGACAAGCGAGACAATTACCTCCGCGATCAAGGCAGGATTCGGCGGACAACCGGGCAGCTGCATGTCTATCTTCACCTTCTCGTCACAGGCATAGACTCGATCAAGCGGTGCCGGAACTTCAACGGTTGGTATCTTTGCTCCCGGATCGGTTGTCACAGTGTTGAAAATTCCCTCCCAGCTTTCCGCGCGGTCCTGCCCGTTCATCAGGGCGGGAATCCCGCCGTGGGTCGCGCAGGTGCCAAGAGCAATCAACACCTTACATTTTTCACGCATCTCTTCCAGTATTTCAAGATGTTCGTGATTACTCACCCCGCCGGTGACGATACCCACAACAGCCTGCGGTATCGTCAGCGTCACCCCTTCTCCGCATTGCCCAAAATACTTATGATCCATCAGGACCGGGGCATGCACAATGTCCAGGGCCTCGGTTATTATTGGAACGAGATCTTCACCGATGTTCAGGATGGCTATTTCACATCCCGAGCAGGATCCCAACCACTCCAAAGCAGTAGTTACACCCATATCTCTCTCCTTTTATGCCACCGGGGCGTCCTGGCCGTTTACGGGGCCTAATTTTTTGATGCGGGCGGTCATCTCTGTTACCGCTGCAACAAACTTATCGGGCTCCGCCGACGAAACCCAGGTCAAGTTGAACCTTTCGGGCTCAAATCCAAAATCTTCCAACAGTTCAACCACCATGTTGGAACGGGTCATAGCTTTATAATTACCATCCAGGTAATGACATTCACCGAGGTGTCAGCCAAGTACCATCACCCCGTCCGCCCCTTGAGACAAGGCATCCATGATGAATTCCGGATGCACCATCCCCGAGCACATTACCCGGATTATCCGCACGTTATGTGGATACTGCATCCTGGCGGTTCCCGCGAGATCAGCGGCGGCATAGGAGCACCAGTTGCAGCAGAAGGCAACAATTTTAGGCTCAAAACTCATGTGATCTACTCCTTCTCACTTTAAAGTTCATTGCGAAATACTCCCCCGGACCGCACAGGGAGAACGGTCTTGTACGGCCGGAGGAGTTTTCGATTGTATTTCAAGACCAGGTTCAGACTGCAAGAGCTGCCTGAATCTGGGCGCTGATCTGCTTCATCGTAAAGCCGGATACGTACACACCCCGCTTGGGACAGGTTCCCTGGCACAAGCCGCAGCCCTTGCACTGAGCCTTATTCACCGTGATAGTCTTGCCGGTTCCCTGGCTATCGGGCTTATCGATCAGGGTGATGGCATTATACGGGCAGACATCGACGCACAGCGCGCAACCGTCACAATATTTCTCGTCAACGGCGGCTTTCACGGCATCAAGCGATATATGACTCTTGGACAGCAGCGTTGCCGCTCTCGCGGAAGCAGCCAGCGCCTGCGCCACGGATTCCTCGACCGGCTTGGGATAATGGGCCAGACCGGCAACAAACATTCCGTCGGTGGAAAAATCGACAGGCTTCAGTTTGGCATGCGCTTCCTGGAAAAATCCCTGTCCATCAACAGGCACCTTGTAGAGTTTACCAAGATCCGCGGCGTCTACCTTAGGCCGGATTGCCGTGGCCAGGATGACCATATCCACTGCAATCTTCAGAGGCCGATGCAACACATGGTCCCATACCTCCACATCGATTGCCGTACCGTTCTGGGTAACATTCGGTTTACCGTGCAGCTCATAGTTGATAAAGATCACTCCAAGCTTTCGCGCCTGTTTGTAGAGAGCTTCCCTCTGCGCATAGGTTCGCATATCCCGGTAGAGGATATAGACGTTGCGCTCCGGATTTTCCTTTTTCAGGGCGATGGCGGACTGCACCGAATGCGTGCAGCAAACCTTGGAGCAATACATGTGCCCTTCTTCCCGGGAACCGACACACTGAATAAAGGCAAAACGTTTCGCCTTCTTTACATGCTGTTCTTTCAGTTCAAAAAGTTTATCGAACTGAGACGAGGTGACAACTCCCGTTATGGAATCATAGTTGTATTCCGTCGGGACATAGGCTTCCCCACCGGTAGCGACGATTCCGGCCCCATGCTCGATGACCTTGGTTGCCCCGTCCACGCCGGTTATTGTCGTGCGGAAGTTACCGACAAATCCCTCCACCGCGGACACCACGCTCTCTCTGTGGATGATGATTCTCTCGTTTCGGATCACCTTTTCAATGAGCTTCGCCGCTTTGGTAGGTACATGCTCACCTGCCCAAGTGTGTTTGAGGTTGAGGGCATTACCGCCCAATGTTGCAGTTTTTTCAACAAGATGCACCTCAAAGCCCTGCTCGGCCAGATTGAGGGCGGAGGTCAGGCCGGCAACGCCGCCGCCGATGACCAGACCCTTCTGGGTGATCGGTACGGAGATAGGTTTCAAGGAATCGCCAAAGGTCACCTTGGCTGCTGCCATCCGCACCAGATCCTTAGCCTTGGCGGTTGCCGCCTTGGGATTACCTGAATGCACCCAGGAGTTGTGGTTCCTGATATTGGCCATTTCCACCAGATATTCATTGAGACCCGCGGCTTTCAGCGTTTCCCTGAACAGCGGCTCATGAGTACGAGGCGTACAGGCGGCAATGACAATGCGGTTCAGTTTCTGTTCCTGAATGCGCTTGGTAATCATCTCCTGGGTATCCTGGGAACAGGAGAACAGGTTACGTTCCACATAGACCACATCCGGCAGGGTGGCGGCATATTCCTCCACCGCCTTGACATCGACTATCCCGGCAATGTTCGACCCGCAATGGCAAATAAAAACGCCAATACGCGGCTCTTCCCTGGTCACATCCTTTTCCGTCGGAAAGGTCGGCTCGGAAGTAAGTTCAAACCTCGCCGGAGCCAGCAGATCAGCGACAGCCGCAGCCGCGGCCGATCCCTCAACAACGGATTGCGGGATATCCTTTGGCCCGGAAATAGCGCCGCAGGTAAAAATACCTTCCCGTGAAGTTTGAACCGGAGCAAAGTCGGACGTGGCGGCAAAGTTGTCAGCCGTCAATTTAATGTCGGCGGTTTTTGCCAGTTCCAGGACATGTTTTGGAGTCTGTAAACCGACGGACAAGACAACCATGTCATAAAACTCTTCCAGCTGGCGGCCTTCCTCATTGACATACCTGAGTCGCAGGTCCCCGCCGGAACCATCAGGTTCCACGCCATTGACGCGGCAACGGACGAAGCGAACACCGGAATCCTCTTTTGCCCGCTCCATATATTGATCAAATTCCTTGCCGTGCGTTCGCATATCCATATAAAAAATGGACGTCTGCAGTCCCGGCACATGATCCTTGGCGATAACCGCCTCCTTAATGGCATACATACAACAGACCGACGAGCAGTAGCCATTGTTGCAGAGGTTCTCATCCCTTGAACCAACGCATTGCAGGAAGGCAACCTTGTTCACCGGCTTGCCGTCCGAGGGACGGATTAAATGTCCTTCGGTCGGACCTGATGCGGAAAGATATCTCTCAAGCTGCAGCGAAGTGATGACATTGGGATACACGCCATATCCCCAGACTCCGGCATCCTTTGGATCATAGGCCTCAAAGCCCGGAGCCAGAACCACGGCACCGACATTGAGCTGATGAATTTTTTCCTTATCATCGAAATTAATCGCCCCGGCATCACAGACTTTCTCGCAGAAACCGCAGGCACCGGGCTTTTGCAATCGAATACAGGCGCTTCCGTCTATTTGATACTTCAGCGGAACCGCCTGGGCGTATTTGACATAAATAGCCTTGCGCTTGCCGGTTGCCGCATCATATTCGTTATCAACTTTCTTCGGACATTTCTCGGCGCACGCACCACAGGCAATGCACTTCTCCATGTCCACATAGCGTGGGGATTCCTTAACGGTTATGTTAAAATTCCCGGCGTTACCATCAATTTTGATGACTTCACTGAGAGTCATCAATTTAATATTTAAGTGCCGACCGCACTCAACCAACTTTGGCGCGATAATTCACATCGAGCAGTCGTTGGTCGGGAAGGTCTTGTCCAGCTGAGCCATGGCACCTCCGATGGCGCCGGACTTTTCAACCAGGTATACGTAATATCCGGAATCAGCGAGATCCAGGGCAGCTTGCATCCCTGTGACCCCACCTCCCACAATCATTACCGACCCAACTTTTTTTGTGTCCAGCATGATAGGTGTCTCCTCTCTTTTATTTATATTAATCCCCGCAAAGCAAGGGGATAAGTACCTTGACGAAATTCATTCATTAAGGATCAAGATATGAATTTCTAAAGTTCTAATGCTTCTTGGGCATAATCAGGGAATCGGCAACAAGCTCCCAAATGTACTTCACCTCGATTCCCAGCTCATACTCCTTATTCAGGGACTTCATGATCTGATCGCGGCAGTTATGGCAGGGAGCGACAACCAGCTCGGCGCCGGATTCGGAAATCTGCCGGGCCTTGATGCGGCCATAGAATACCCTCTCATCTGAGTACGGCATTGCCCAGGCACCACCACCGGCACCACAACAGTATGCGCCATTTCGATTGGGATTCAGCTCCCGAACATCGTCGCAACAGGATTTGGTCACTGCCCTTCCTTCCTCGAAATAGGCCTGGCCGAAGGCTTTCAGGGACTTACGACCGTAGTTGCAGGGATCATGGTAGGCTACAGCCATGGGATGGACGGATTTATCAAGTTGGATCTTCCCTTCCTCGATATATTCCAGCAGTAAATCAAAAACGGTAACAATTTTGAATTCCTTGAGTGCTTCCGGATACCATTTGTTCAACCCGGACCGGGTTGCAAAATATGCGTGTCCTCACTCGGGCAGGAGGAGAACCTGACAGTTCAGCCTCCGCATGTTATCGACTATGCGGCCGACAACCGTTTTCATTGCCTCATCGTCTCCTGAGAACAACCCCCAGTTTACGCCCTCCCAGTTTTCGGAAGAGATCGTCCAGGATTCCCCGGCGGCATAAAATATTTTCCACCACCATTTCATATCGTCCGGCTCAGCAAAAGGCTCTTTCGAATTAACCGTAACCAGAACCCGTGCGCCATGGACATCGATCGGGGTCTTGAAACCCGGGCAGCTGTCCTCGGCCAGTTCTTCCCCGAGATCTTCGCAGAGAAAGACAAAATCGTCTTTGGGAATGCCGAGGTTATTGCCGCGCTCAAGGCACATGGTGACACCTTTATGAATGGGGCCCGGAACTTCCGCTCGTTTTCTGGTTCCCCTGATTTTGCGCATCAGGGCGGTGATCTGAATATTTGCCGGACAGGATTCCTCACACTTGCCGCACATAGTACATTTCCACGGCCAGCTAGAGGCAACCAGCTCTTCATCCATGCCCAGTACCGCCATCCGTACAATCTTGCGCGGATCAAGACCATCAACTCCGGAAATGGGGCAGGCGCTCGCACATGTTCCACAGGTGAGGCAGGCATCACCCCACGATGGGTCGACGGCCAGGTCACTTTTCAGGCCGGTGACCAACAGCGGCTCCCTATCTGTTTCTTCAAGGGCTCCGAGGGCCTTTGGACTGACATGATTGGATGGATGGACGTGCGGCTCACGCCCGAACTTTTCGCAGAGTTTCTGGTAATCATGAAACTTCATAAGGTACTTACGACCCGGACCTTCCTTGGCGGGAAGGGTACCGGCATTAATCCAGTTCCTTATGGTGTTTCTATGAACCCCAAATTCTTCTGCAAGTTCGCTGACTTTAAATTCATACATCATAAAAGGTCACCTCATTTAGCATTAAGAGAAAGAATTTGTGATATTTCTTCACACGCGTGTGTAACAGCTTTTGACATAGCGGACGAAAGGCCCGGAGCAATCTCTTCAGGGATATATTCGATCTGAGCCGCAAGGATCAGAATCTTTATACCGGTGTTCTGCTCCAGCTCCTGTAGTAAATTCACCGTAGGAAACTGATGAAGAGAAAAATCATGAATTTTTTTGGCAGGAATCTCGTTCGGCAGGATCCGGAAAACTTCGCCGGGGGTACGATCCGGGAAATCGACCGCATCCAGAATGATAATATTTTTCGGCCGTCCTTCCTCAGTCAGGAGATAATCAAACAAATACTCACGTACGCAGGTGCCCACATCTACCGCCTGGATATCCGCGGGCAAATCATAGCGGGTATTCAGGCGGTCGACCACAGCCGGACCATAGCCGTCATCACCCATAATGACATTCCCACAACCAAAAACCATCGTTGAACAATCATTTAGTCGCATTGTGCAAACAGTGCCTCGCTTTTTTAAGTTTGAGGGAAAATACCATCCGAACAAGGGAAGCGCAAGGCTGTTTTTGGCTTTTATTAGTGTATTAATAACATCTTGGCGAAACTATTAGCATAATACGCACATTTTTCTGAAGAATTACTAAAGAAAAACTAATAATCACCACATTGTCGCATAAGTTATTGACATAAGGGAACTTAGAAGTGATCAGGAGGGGTGGGATACTGACAGGCAAGTAAAAAAACGATCAACGGAACCCGGCCCGATAGGTAACGGGCCGGTGGTATTATACAATCAGAAATCATACTTCCCGACAGGCTGCTCGGATGTCTGGTACTTTCTGATCCGGGCCGATCAAAAACCGTGGGGATTATTAACCTGCCAGCGCCAGGTATCTTCGCACATTTCACGCAAGCCATACCTGGCCTGCCAGCCGAGTTCACGAAGGGCTTTGCCTGGATCGGCATAGCAGGTTGCAATATCGCCGGCTCTTCGGCCGACTATTCGGTAAGGCACCTCCCGGCCGCTTACCTCGATAAAATTTTCGACCATCTCCAGGACGCTGTACCCTTTGCCGGTGCCAAGATTATAGACTGCCACCCCCGGCCGCTGGGCTAATTTTTCAAGGGCTTTGACATGGCCCAGGGCCAAATCGACCACATGGATATAGTCCCTTACTCCTGTTCCATCAGGAGTTGGATAGTCATTGCCGAAGACAGAGAGTTGTGCAAGTTTACCAACCGCCACCTGGGCAATATAAGGCATCAGGTTATTGGGAATGCCGTTGGGGTCTTCTCCGATCCTGCCGCTCGCGTGGGAGCCGACAGGATTGAAATATCGGAGCAGGCAAACATTCCAGTCGTTATCAGCCTTGTGGATGTCCTGCAGAATTTCTTCAATCATCAGCTTAGTCCGGCCATAGGGGTTGGTGCAGGAGAGGGGAAAATCCTCGGTGATGGGCACCGTTGCCGGATCGCCGTATACTGTTGCCGAAGAACTGAAAATAATATTTTTTACACCATGAGCCGCCATTACTTCGCAGAGAATAAGGCTACCGGTAATATTGTTATGATAATAAAACAGCGGCTTCTCCACCGACTCGCCGACCGCTTTTTTTCCGGCAAAATGAATCACCGCATCAATCTTTTCCCGGCACTCGGAAAAGACCTTGTGCAAGTTGTCCCGGTCAAGCAAATCGACCTCGAAAAAAAGTATCTTTTTTCCGGTCAGCTGCTCCACACGGTTCAATGATTCACGGCTGGAGTTGGAAAGATTATCAACCACTGTTACCTGATAGCCACAATTCAATAATTCAAGACAGGTATGACTGCCGATATACCCTGCACCTCCAGTAACCAGAATATGCATGTGGACCTCTTAGAAGATGTTGATAGATTAAATAAAAAAAGAATTTCTAAGGTACTAGCCCCGATAGATGGAAAGCAAGTCGGGATAAGTACCTTCACGAAATTCTTTCCCAAAAAGCCGGAAAAGAATTTCTAAGGTACTAATTAATTACTTTTTTCCAAACGCGAAAGTGAGTACATTTTATTCGGCTGTTAGAAATGTCCTTATTTAAGCGACTAAAAGAGTCAAGAAAACATACTTCAAGGAGTAATCATGCCATATGTAAATATCAGGGTTGCAGGAACTCTTACCAAAGAACAGAAACAGAAGATCAGTAAAGGCGTTACAGAAGTTATCAGCAAAGAGGCCAACAAGCCGCCCGAAGCGATTATCATCTTTATTGATGAAGTTGCCCATGAAAACATTGCCAAAGCCGGAAATCTTCTCCAGCCGCCAAAGTAATTCAGAACAGATGATCGGCAGCGCGGCTGTTTTCCGTGCCGCCCTTACTGATAATCTCGTAAAACCTAAAAATTTCAGATGGCTAAGCAAAAAGCTTCATATGCTAGGCGCGCAAATTTTCTATCATTTCGGCGTACTAGAGTATGTCATAATGATAGAAATTTTGCAGCAACGTCGCAGATGAAGAGTTTTTACGACGCCATCTCTACTGAATAAGCCCCAGATACTCGACCTCCGACAGGAGCTGTACGCCAAGAGTCTTGGCTTTATTGAGCTTGGCTGCCCCAACCTTTTCTCCGCAGATCAGCATATCGGTTTTGCCGGTAATTGCATCTCCGACTCTGGCTCCAAGCAGCTTAGCCTGTTTTTTCATCTCTTCCCGGCTGCCTCTCTGCATAGCTCCGGTAAAAACTATCAGTTTGCCGGCCAGTGGACCAGGTCCGTCGCCGGCTGTTTCTGCAACCGTACCGATTGGCGTTCTTACCAGATTAAAACCCATTCCAAACATCTTGCCGAAAAGTTCGGTCGAGGCGGACAGACCGGAAAGCATCGCCTCGGCAATTTTTTCGCTAAAGCCCTTAATGGCAACAATGTCTTCCCTGCCAAGGGTAAAGACTTGTTCAAGCCTAAAAAAAGTCAGCAGCTTCTCGCAGTTGCCCAGGCCCATCCTGTAAATGCCGAAGGCCGCAAGAAATCTCCAGTCTTCAATCGGCTCAGTAAGACTCCTTGCCAACTGCCCCACCATGTTTTCCGCTTGTTTCGGGCCAAAGCCAAAACCGATAAAATCTTCTTCTTTCAGGACATAGATTTCAGGTATTGTCCGAATCTCGCCTTGGTAGATCTTTTTGATGGAAGATGGGCCGAAACCATCGACATTTCCCAGAACCTTGAAAAAATGTTCAATGGCATGGGTGATCTGGGCCGGACAATTCATGTTGTTGATACACAGCAGATAGTCATTTTCCCAGATAAGGGCTGAACCGCAGCTTGGGCAATTTTCAGGAAGCTGTGGCTCTACCGCAACAAGAACCTCCTCGATTTTGGGAATCACCTCGCCGCTGCGCGATAATCTGATCCTGGCCCCCGGACCGACGCCGTTTTGCCGGACCATATTATAATGGTGTGCCGTCGCCCGCCGAATCATGGCGCCACTCAGCCTGGTCGGCTCCACCTCGGCTACCGGATTCACCCGGCCTGATCTGGAAGTCTGGGCAACCACCCGGAGGACTTCCACTTCGGCGGTTTCGGTATTTCTCTTGAAGGCTATCTGCCAGCGGTGATGATGACGGGTAGCACCCATAAACTCTTTTATTTTATCATCGGTAATTTCAATGACTATACCATCCACATCGTAATCCATTTTTTGCCACAGCATATCGATTATAGCTTCGAAATCCGTCGAAAGATCCAGCCAGCTGCCCTGCCAGTCCGGGAGCAGGCTAAAGGGATAGAAAACCGCTTTTTTCAGCCTGATAGCCTCTGCAGCCGGAAGTTCGAGTTCCTTTTCCTTAATCAGACTAGCCTGAAAATTCCTCGAATTATCGAACAGCTCAGCCAGATGTGCCATGAAATAACCGCGGCTGACCACAATTTCACCTGCGCCAAGCCCACGTGATCCGCCATCCGCCACCTGCAGACCACGATCAAAAACCCGGCTGATATCGGTTCCTCGCCGCCCATCTCCACGGGTATACAAAGTCCGGCCGTCATCGTAGGCGGCAAAGCCATCCAGCTTCGGGGTTGCGCGGAATACAAGGGTGGAAAAATCGATTTCACATTCCTCTGCAGCCTTTTCTATCCGCTTGGCCCAACGCTCTATAGCTTCAAATTCGTAAGCTTTTTCCGTGGAAAGCATACGGACCGGCAGCTCGACGGTTTTAGCCTCGATCAGCGGTTCCGGTTCCACTGTGTGCAGAAACGGATGATCCGGCACCCTGTTCTTTAATTCATCGAGAAAGACAAAATCATACCGGGTATCCGGGATCAGTTGTTCTCCTGCCCTATATAAGATATTGGCAAGCTCCAGGAACTCGAGCAGCTTGTCATCGCTTACCTCGGACAAATCACACTTCGAATCGATCAACGCCGGCAGTTCAGTTTCCGAAAGATGGTTGAGGGCAAACTGCGCCTCGACCAGGATCTCCTTTTGTGAGCTGCTCAAACCCAAATTATTTTCCATCGCTTTTTTGCTCCGTCTCTTGTACATATTTGTTGTCGGATGCGACCAACATGCTTTCCGTCAGTTTCGTCAACACCGCCAACGAGGTATTAATACTTTTTTACACAAGCCACAACTTCCGAGAAGTTGCAACCGTTCACCGTGGAAAACAAATGCTCGTATAACTCTTGACTTGTAAACGTTGATGGCGTCGTAAAAACTCCTCATCTGCTTCGTTGCTGCAAATTTTCAATCATTACGACGTACCTTAGTACACCGAAATAATTGAAAATTTGCGCACTCCGTATATGAAGCTTTTTACTTAGCCAATTGAAATTTAAAGTTTTTACGGGATTATCAACGTTTAGGAGAATTTATCATGAAAAGAATCGACCTGCGAAGCGATACAGTTACCCAACCCTCCGAACCAATGCGCCGGGCGATGGCCCAGGCGGAGGTGGGCGATGATGTCTACCGCGATGACCCGACGGTAATCAGGCTGGAAAAGTATACCGCCGAACTCCTCGGCTTTGAGTCGGCCATTTTCACCACCAGCGGCACCCAGGCCAACCTTATCGGCATCATGTCCCATTGCGGGCGGGGTGACGAATATATCGTCGGCCAACAAGCTCATACCTATAGATACGAAGCCGGAGGTGCCGCTGTTCTTGGCTCCATCCAGCCTCAGCCCATAGAGTTTGAGCCGGATTCCACGCTGTCTCTCGCCAGGATCGAAGAAAAGATCAAGCCGGACGACATCCATTTTGCCAGGACACGACTTCTCTGTCTGGAAAATACCCGAAACGGCAAGACGCTTCCCTTAGATTACCTGAAACAGGTTGCCGATTTCACCCGGAATAAATGCCTCAAACTGCACCTGGACGGAGCCAGGCTTTTTAACGCCGTCGTTAAACAAGATGTGTCGGCACATGATATAACCAGTCATTTCGATTCTGTTTCGATCTGCCTCTCTAAAGGCTTGGGGGCGCCGGTGGGCTCAGTGCTCTGCGGCTCCACCGATTTTATCGAGGAAGCAAGAAAATGGCGGAAAATGGTTGGGGGCGGCCTGCGTCAAGCTGGAATCCTGGCTGCTGCCGGACTTTACGCCCTGGAAAACAATGTAGCAAGACTTGCGCTTGACCATGAACATGCAGAGCTTCTTGCTGAAGGACTGTCGCGCTTTGATCAGCTCGAGGTGGAACAAGATCCCGCACAGACCAATATGGTCTTTTTCACCATTGAGCTGGATATGGCCAAAAAAATGGCCGAGTTTCTGAAGGAGAACAATATCCTCATCAGCCCCGGCCTGACAACACGACTGGTCACGCATCTGGATATCAGCCGCGAAGATATCTCGTATACCCTGGAGAAAATCGACCAATTTCTCAAATCCCGGAAAAATTGACCGGAACCGGAATTAGTCAGAGGAACTGACCGCACAGACGGAGGCGACTCCGTCTCTGTCGAGCCGGTCAAAAAAACTCTCAACCACATCGACCATCCAGGCCTGTTTTTTAGTGCAATGATCAGCGGTCCACAGCCAGTGTAGAGTGGTGTCAAAAAGCGGTCGGCAGGAACCGGCTTCTCCATGCAGCGGCGGGTTGAGAATGGTGACCGCTTCTTCAAGTGTAGGAAGTCGCCAGCTGATACGTCCCTGCCAACGAGTGTTGTTAAGATGAGTTATATATTCTCCCGCCTGCTGCCGGTCAAGGGTAAACCCGGAACCACGCCTCTGCCAGTAAAGGCCGCTGTTTTTCTCGAAGACCACCAGTGACCCGATTACCTTAAAATCCTGTTTTACATACCGAAGCGGCCGCAACAATTCATCAAGGCCGAGCAGTTGCCGGATATCCTTGAACATCACCCGGCACGGTTCCTTCCTGATATGTTCCGGTATGGGATACCTGTCACTTGTCAGGTGAACAGCACGCTCGTCACAACTCATTCGGACAGGAAGCGGCAGGGATTCGACGGCCAACCGCATCTCCAGGGCGCTCCCATAGCGGCGAGCAGGATTTGCAGCAAGACTTTTCAGAACACATTCATCCCAATCAGGACCAAGGTTTGGATTGAGGGAACCGGGGGGCAGGATTTCACCTTGTCTATGGTCTACCAGGTGGCCGGTTAACATCCTGTAGCCCATAACTCCGAGGCTGAACAGATCGGCGCGGCCATCCGTCTGCTTTGGATCTTTTGCCTGTTCCGGCGCCGCATAATAGGGTGAACCGATCTGCATGCCCGGAATAGCCATTTTTTCTTCACCCCGGACCCGGGATACGCCAAAATCGATAATCTTGATCCGATCATCACTGGTGAGCATCAGGTTGTAGGGCTTGATATCCCGATGGATTATTCCGGCAAAGTGCAATCGTTCAAGTCCTTTCAAGGTCTGCACCAGATAGGATCTTGTCTTGGCTGCGGAAATAATACGGGAAGGGGCTTCCATCCGATACGATTCGCCGATAAAGGCGCCTATCGAATGGGCAAAATATTCCAGCACAATGAAGGGCTCTCCTTCGTGCTCGTCACAGTCGATGATCTTGGCGACATGGTCATGGGACATATTGCCCATGATCTTTGCCTCTTCGATGAAGATTTCCCTCAGTCGGGCCTCACCCACCAGATCAACAAAAATCTCATTTCGCGGCTGCAGAATTTTCAAGGCCACCAGCCGACCGGTAACTGGGGCCTTCGCCTTATACACGGTACTCATACTGCCGCGCCCCAGGCGGCCGATTATCTCATATCTACCTATGCGTTTCATTGGTCAACCCAAACGTGATGGCGTCGTAAAAACTCTTTATCTGCTTCGTTGCTGCAAATTTTAATCATTACGACGTACCTTGGTACGCCGAAATGATTGAAAATTTACGCGCCTCGCATATGAAGCTTTTTACTTAGCCATCTGAAATTTAAGGTTCTTACGATTTTGTCAAACGTAGAGCGTAGCTTTCCGGAAAACCCCTGTCCCTGATTTTTTGCATAGTCTGCCTGTACTCGTACTCGACAAATCGGACTTCCACCTGTCGATTTTCATGGTCCCACAAGATGTATTTCGCCCGGTTGTCGCCATCTCGTGGTTGCCCTACGCTGCCGCAATTGATGATATAATGTCGATCCGGCAGAAGCGGTACTGTTTCCCGCACCAAAGCTTTACGGCTGATCACGCCTTTTTGTCCGGTCACAAGCTCAAGCATATGGGTGTGGCCGAGAAAAAACAGAGGAGTGGATGCCGAGTCAAAAAGGGCGGCAATTTTTGCATCCGTTTGCCGATTCAAATATAGAAAAACCGAAGCCGGTGGAAAACCATGCACAAAGTATGCATTCTCACAGACAAGAAAAGCAGGTAGCGCCCCACAAAAGGCTTTACTTCTCTCGGACAATAAATTTTCAGTCTGGATATTATTTTCCGCCGCCAGGAAATTGAACCACCTTCTCCCGCGAACGTTCATAAGAGCATATTCATGATTACCGAGCACCGATTGATAGCCAAGCCGGCGCAGCAGGCAAACAACTTCATCCGGATTCGGACCATAACCGATGTTATCGCCGAGGCAGATTACCCGCCCGGCTCCCTGAAGCTCCAGATCGGCCCGCACCGCTTCGAATGCTTCCAGATTTCCATGGATATCGGCAAGAACGGCTGTCTTCACCCGATTCTCATCCGTTTTTTTTCTCTTCCAGTTCATCCCAGCGGCTGTACAGCCGTTCAACCTCCGCCTGCGCTACCTCCAATTCCTGCCAGCAACGGGCGAGCTCAACCGGGTCGGAAACTATTTCGGGCAGCTCCATTTTCTTTTGCAGCTGCTCGACCCGGTTGTCTTCGGCTGCGATTATCTCTTCAATCTGATCGTACTCCCGCTGATCGAGATAGGATAATCGGCCCGGACCGATATTTTTGCCGGAAGATTTTGCAGCTTTAGCCGGTTTTCCGTTTTTCTTGCCGGAACCATCCTCGGACTTTACAGCCTCCGGCAGATCATTCAACCACTGCTCATAATCGGCGTAATACGTTACGCCGTTCTTACCCCCAAACCCCAGCAGCCGGTCACAAACCCTATCCAGCAGGTAACGATCATGAGTGACCAGGACAATGGCTCCCGGGAAATCCAGCAAACTTGCCTCAAGCACGTCCAGTGAAGCGATATCGAGATCATTGGTCGGCTCATCGAGCAACAGGATGTCAGCCGGCTGGCGCATAAGCCCTGCGATGAGAATGCGCGCCTGTTCTCCTCCCGAAAGTTGACCGACCGGAGTTTCCATTTGATCCGGTCGGAAAAGGAACTTTTTGCCCCAGGAGACCACATGAAGCGATCTGCCGTTATAGACGATGGAATCGCCGTCCGGGGCCAAGGCCCGGCGCAGGGTTAGTGCCGGATCGATAGATTCCCTGTTCTGATCAAAAGATACGATCCGCACATTCTCCGCTGCCTTGACAGTACCTGAATCGGCAACCACTCCCGGAGCACCGGCTGCCCCGGCCAGGATTTTCATCAGAGTCGATTTCCCGCAGCCATTTCTGCCCAAAAGCCCAAGCTTACTGCCAGGAGAGAGAATAATGTCCAGCTCGCCGAAGAGAGTCCTTTCTTCGTAACTTTTGGAAATCCCTTCAACTTCAAGAAGTTTTTTGGTTTTCCTTCCGGTGGCCTCAAAATCGATCTGCACATTCGATAAAGAACGATTTCGAGCTTTGACCTCCGCCAGTTCATCCGTCAGCTTATAGGCCTCGTCGATGCGGTATTTGGCTTTCGTGGCTCTTGCTTTCGGCCCGCGCCGCAACCATTCGATTTCCCGCCGGGCTTTATTGGCCAGTCGTTCTTCCTCTTCCATCTGACCGGCCAGGAACTCATGCCGTTTCTCCAGAAACCCGGAATACGAGCCCTCGACTTGAAAGGTTCCTTCAGGATATACCGCTGACAGCTCGACAATTCTATTGCTGCAGTTATCCAGGAAATGCCGGTCATGGCTGACCAGCAGAAAGGCAGATGGCCCCGCATTGCCGGTAAGCATTTTTTCCAGCCAGAGAATTCCTTCAATATCGAGATGGTTGGTAGGCTCATCCATTACCAGCACATCGGGGGCGCGCAACATTGCCCGACATATAGACAATCTTTTCCGCCAACCTCCGGATAAATTTTTTACAGCTACGCCGTCATCGGGAAATTCGGCACGGCTAAAAAGCGTATCGACTCTGTAATATTTCTCGGTCTCATCGAGACTCTCATCGATGATGGCTGTCAGCAGATTATCACGAATGCTTTTTTCTTCATCAAAAATATCCGCCTGTGCCAGATAACTAAGGCGCACAAATTTCCGGTAAACCAGCTGACCGTTGTCAGGTTCCTCTAAACCGCAGATTATTTTCAACAGGGTAGATTTTCCTGAGCCGTTCGGCCCTATAACACCAATTCTGTCGCCTGTATTGACAGTCAGGCTGATATTTTGGAAAAGATTCTGGGCTCCAAAGGATTTTGAAACCGATTTACAAGTAATAAGATTTGACATAATTAACCGAAAAACGAGAAATAAGAAACGACAACAGACTCTCACAAACATTGATGTCCATTGCGGATGTAACCACATTCACCAGGAATAGCAAAATGCTTGCATAACTCCGGGCCCGTAAACGTTCAGCAGTGCCCCGAAGGCGCACAAGCAGGCGGACAGACCATAGTTTGCCTATGCGCGGCTGCCTGATCGCACGCATATCGGGCGCTGGTGTACGTTTACTTGCGTATGGCAAAAAAACTTTGGAGATACGGCAGGTTGGTGTTCTGATCAACTTCAGTGAAATACTTTTAACCTTGATTAATTTATGTTGCCCATGTATACAAAAAAAAATTTTAATCATTGCTTCTAATGAACTTTTTCATATAGACTATGACATAATACTTTTTGTTTGCAGGATTAACAACTCTTTTGGATTTGTGGAATGGATGAAAAGCTTCACATAATTATTGCCGGGGACAAGGGAAAAGTTATCAAAGTGCCCTGCTCAAGGAAAAAACTTTATATCATCGCAATTGCATCCATCTTTTCCCTCCTCGTTCTCACTGTGACCAGTATTTTCTCCTTTTCTCTCTATACCAAAAACCGCACTATCTCAAATCAACTCGTAAGCCTGAAAGCAGAACTCGAGGACAGTGCCGAGCAAATAGCGCACTACAGCAAGTTGACGGAAGAACAACGACTCAAGCTTGACTTGAAAGTTGCGCGTCTGGAACTGAACAATATCAAGCAGGCTACCGCCTTCAAGGAAGAAAAAGAATCTCTTATTTCCAACGCTGTAGACGAACTGAACGAACGTAGCGAACTCATTGAAAAAATTATCAGCAGCATCGGAATCAAGATACCGAAGAAAAAAGACGACGACGATTCCAAGCATAGTGGTGGTCTGTTTATCCAGGAACCAGATAGCGATAGGGACCTAATTCTCTTTAAAGCGGATAAATATTTAAATGCCATTCGTTATCTGCCCTTCGGCAGACCTGTTAAAGGCACCATCACCTCCCGATTCGGTAAACGCGAAGATCCCATAAATCATAAAACAGCGTATCATACCGGAATAGACTTTCGTGGCAAAGTAGGTGACCCTATATACGCTACAGCCGACGGTGTGGTTAAAAAATCTTTTCGCAATGGAGGCTACGGCAACTTTGTTGTTATAGATCACGGCAACGGATATTCAACCGCCTTTGGTCATATGCTGAAATATCTGGTCCACAAAGGTGACAGAGTAAAACGAGGGCAGTTGATAGGCCTCATCGGTAACACAGGAAGATCTACAGGATCCCATCTGCACTATGAGATACGATTGGATCATCGAGCTATCAATCCTTATAAATTCTTAAAAATCGCCGGTATGTCCGGCGAACTATTCTCTTCGCGGGAGAAAAATTAATCATGGGAATGTTTGGAAAATCAATGAACGTTGAACAAGAAATGAAAAAAGTTGAAAGTGAAGCAATTTCGTCAATCATAGATAAGACTATGACCGTCAAAGGTGAAATATTATTCAAGGGAAAAACCAGGATCGATGGAACCATACACGGCAATGTCGATGGAGAACATTTAATCCTCAGTGATACCGGAAAAATTTTCGGCGACATAAAAGTTACTTCTTTCAACTGTTACGGATCACATGAGGGTAATGTCAAAACGGATATACTGACTGCGAGAAAGAACTGTTCCATCCATGGTAAGATTGAGGCAGGTAGCCTGACCGTCGAACCCGGCGCATCCATTCAGGGTGAAATTAAAGCGATGCCAAAAGATTTAAAACCAGTTGAAAAAGACCTAAAAGCAGTGGTAAAAGATAATCCAGCTATTGTCACTCCGAAGTTATCGGCGTTGAAATAAAGTAACTGTTCAGATCCGGCTTATGCCGTCTTTTGATGTGTACCGGAGTACGGTTACAAAATCAATGTCACTTCAGAAAAAATTGGAAAAGCGAGCCGCGTTTATGCCATTTGACCAACCTACAGTCGGAAATTTGCTCAGATGCCCTTACTGCGGCAATGAATCAGAATTTTTCGAGATCACCGATGACGTCATTACCACAACGCATTATATCCAAAACCGGGATGGCAGTTTTACTATCGAAAATAAAAGCTCCCAGTCTCTCGGCGATGTGAAGCTTTTTTGCGGCAACTGTGAGGAAGATCTCTCCTCATTTCATCAACGCTTTTCGGAAATGATCTTTTGAAAGATCCTCCCGTCATAATCCGCGACAACCAAACTCTCTACACCTACTATCAACAACTAAAAACCAACGACATCATATGCGGTAGAATCCGCATGAAGCCGGGCGAGGAGCATATCCTGACCGACTTGCTCCAAAGAGGGCTACGCCTCATCCCGTCAGCTACATCCCAGCTGGCAAGTAGATCCAAATCCTTTCAGGCCCGGATATTCAGCGAGTTCATGTTGCGGGGGACCCTGCCGATTTACGACACCTACGCACTACTTAGCGCTTCCTCTGTTTACCGGCAGCAGCAACACAAGAAAGTCATTCTCAAATATGACCGAAAAAACGGCGGCCTGGGTATTCACATTTTTAACGATATCGAAGAACTGTACAATTACGCAAGTCTCGCCTCCCTTTCTTTTCCTTTTGTCATTCAGCCTTACCAGCATAATAGCAGGGATATCCGGGTGATCATTCTCGGGGACTATCTGGAAGCCTACGAACGGATCAATCCGTACAATTTCAGAAATAATCTGCATTGCGGAGGAAATTCAATCCCACACGTTCTTGCCGAACAACATCTGAAATTCTGTGAAAAGGTCATGCTACGTGGCTGTTTTCCCTATGCCCACCTCGATCTCATGCTCACCCAGGAGGACAACTGTTACCTGACGGAGATTAATCTTCGGGGTGGACTGAAAGGTGCAAATATTTCAGGAAAAGACTATCAGGAGAAGATTGCCGCGATCCACGAAAGGCTGCTCGCACAACTCACTTCGCCGGACGGGAACTAAGTAATCTTGAGGGCGTCGTAAATAAAAAAGGGGAGAATACCCATTTGGTATTCTCCCCTTAATCAACCTAAAACATAGTGGGCTGTAATTATACACAACCTGTCGGTTTTGGCAGTCCAGCCATTTTACAGGCTCCCTTGCCAGGTCCGGATGGGAACAATTCGTAGATTCTCTTCAGTGGGAAGCCAGTGGTTTTAGAGAGAATACGAACCATCGGAGCAATTCCGTTTTTCTTGTAGTATTCCTGAAGGGCATCAATTACTTTCTGATGCTCATCGGTCATTTCAGTGATTCCTTCAACACCTTTTACATAATCAACCCAGTCCTGGTTGAAATCATCACCTTTGAGCAGGAATCCGTCTTCATCTACTTCAAAGCTACTTCCATTGTGTTCGAGAGTTGGCATTTACAAACCTCCTTAGAATATTATTTTTTATAGCTTTCGCCGTTTTATAATTTAGTACTAATTAGGGCTTATTACTATAGCCGAAACATTTTGTCAAGTGAATGACGAATCATTTGTTCCACCAGCGGGCCAAAGTGACTCAACAAGATATTTTTTCTATTATATTAGCAACATACACTAAAAAGTGACGAACAGATCCAATTGAGTTCCCGAACATTTATGAGTGAAATTGACATGGTTTCAAACACGACGGAAAACATCGTCATCAACAGCAATTCTCCCTTATCCACCTCATCCGCGACGCAGGCCAAACGATCCATTTTTTGATCAAATTTTTGCATACATCCATTTTATATATCTTCCCTTTTCTCTGTATAGCATACACCGATCGTTTTGTACACAGCACAGCCAATTCATGGATTGATAAAATGGATTTTTGCTTGCACAGGATAAAAAGAAAGAGTAAATCGAACAGACTATTAAATCTTTGGCTTGTATTGCCGGTAAACGTTCACCAGCACCCCATATGCGCACGATCAGACCGCCGTGCATAGACCAACTATAGCCCGTCGGCATGCTTATGCGCCTCTGGAGCACTGCTGAACGTTTACAGGTCTGGAGTTATGCGAACATTTTGCTATTCCCGGTGAACGGTTACTATTGCCGGAATATTACTGTTTTGTTTAAAGAATCGCATACATCGGGATTATAGTAAAACGGCAGTTACCCAAGCCTCCATAAATACTAACTAATCCCCGTAATGCACGGGGATAGGTGCCTTGACGAAATTCATTCTACATAAACAAGAAATTATTTCTAAGGTACTAAAAGCTCTTAATATACATTCATGCTGCAAATACTCCGTAAAAAAGCCCAATCGACTTTTATCCAGATCGTTGTTGTCATCATTGCCTTAGTCTTCATATTCTGGGGCGTCGGCACCCAACTCAATGGAAACCGACAATCCGCACTGGTCGTAAACGGCGAAACTGTTACCTTTCCCCAGTATCAGCAGGCCTACGACAGAGCGTATCAAAGGCTCAGTGAGCAGTTTGGCGGAAATGTCCCAAAAGGGTTTGCTGAAACCTTCGGTTTAAAACAACAGGTCATAAGGCAACTCGTCCAGACTGCTCTTCTGAGGCAGGGTGCAGAAAAAATGGGCATCCAGGTAAGCACTGAGGAAGTCCGGAAGATTATTGAAAATATGGCGCCTTTTCAAGAAAATGGCGCCTTCAGTATGGAACGGTACAAAGCTGTGCTGACAGCGAACAGAATGGTGCCCACCAAATTTGAAGATTCCATACGATTTGATCGGTTGTCTGAAGTTGCCGTTCGGGAGATCGGCAGCTTTGCTAATGTCGTGACGAAGTTTGAGATTCAAGAAGCCTACAGTCGGCAGAATGAAAAGATTGCCGTCAAATATGTCAAAATCTCCCCCGACAAGTTTGTCGATCAGGTGAAGATAGATGACGATGCACTCAAGGCATGGTTTGAGACCGTTAAAGAAAACTATAAATCCGAACCAAAAGTAAAACTCAAGTATCTGACATTTACCTACGATGATGTTGGGAGCAAGATAGAAATCGACCAACGCAAAATCGAGCAATATTACCACAACAACCTGAAGGAATTTCAGGTGCCTGAACAAAGACACGCTCGGCATATCCTTCTGAAGGTTAGCGAAGGCGATACTGCGGCACAACACGAAAAACAAGCCAAGAAAGCGGAGGAGATCCGAAAGATGGCAGAGCAAGGCGAGGACTTCGGTGCCCTTGCCAAAAAATATTCGGAAGGGCCTTCCAAGGATTCCGGAGGCGATCTGGGATTTTTTTCCGCGGGACAGATGGTACCCGCTTTCGACAAAGCCGTCTTTTCAATGCAACCTGGAGACATCCGGGTGGTACAAACCCAGTTCGGCTATCATATTATCAAACTGGAAGAAATCAAACCTGCGGAAACCAAACCTCTTCAAGAGGTCTCTGCTGATATTCGGGCCACGCTACAACGGAAAGAGGCTGAAAACCTGACTTTCCAGGTGGCAAACGACGCCTATGAAGGTATAATCGGCGCAGGCAGCCTCACCAAATATGCCAAAGCCAACCCGGATGTGTCTGTTGAACAAACCGGCTTTTTCTCCAAAGAGGACGCACCGGCCGATCTGAAAAAAGATACACAATTTCTGGACAGGGCGTTTGAACTGAAAAAAGGTGAACTGAGTTCCCTTATCAAAGGGAAGACCGGCTATGCAATTCTTTTTGCAGAAGACGTCAAGGAGCCGGAAATTCCTGCATTTGAAAATAAGAAGGACGTTATTGTCAAAGATTACCGAAAAGCAAAATCAGAGGAAATGGCGGAATCGGCAGCAAATGAGCTGTTAAAAAGTCTTCGTGAAGGAAAAACACTGGCCGATATGGCACAGAAGATGGGTTTCACGGTTTCAGAGTCAGGCTTTCTTGATAAGAGTGGACAAACCGCCGGCACGTCCTTTCCTGCTTCCCTGACGGAAGATGCTTTTCAACTTTCTTCATCTTCTCCACTACCCGAAAAACCCGGGAAGTCCGGTGACGATTTTTTTGTCTATACGTATCTTGACAGACAGATCCCTTCCCTCCCCGACAAGGGTGAAGTTGTCGAGAAGTATCGGCAACAGCTCGTGCAGGCGAAGCAGCAGCAGCTCCTGTCAGCCTGGTTACATCACCAGGAAATCAATGCAAAAATTACCAAAAGCCCAAATTTGTAAAATCGTATAACGTGAGGCACCGCGAGAGAGTGGATATCTTGCCGTGCCTCTTTTACCCTTTCTCGCCGGCAAGAGCTTCTTTTTTCTTCTTATCACTTTCCAGAATTCTCCTGACTCCTGCATGAGAGAGCTGGATGTCGAACTCATCTTTCAATTTTTTTGAAATATCCCTATAAGACCAGCGGTCCTCCCGCATCAGGATTATTTCCCGGATTATTTTCTGTTGAGCTTTATTTTGAACTAGAACCTTGTCCCCATTTACCTCCCAGCCAAACGGCACAGGGCCTCCAAGATATTTTCCTTGGTTCTTTCTGCTTTTTTTAGGCGCCTGAACAGCTTCACCGGCCCTGCTACTTTCACACACAGCCAACGCGGACAAAATTTTCTGAACTATCCCGGCGCACCCCTCCGAGACAATAAGTTTTCGTTTCTCATCGACAGTGATGTTTTGACCGAGATCCATGCAGTACAAGGCAATCTCTTTTTTCCTGAGCATGCGCAGCAAATCGGCGCCATCAGATGCTGAACCGAAAACCCACTCCGCTTTCATGGTTATGATTACATCTCCGGCAAGGCATCTCTCGACAAGCTTATTTCCTTCAACTCTTTCATTAAAAGGTAAAGTCAGGGAGGCATCTTTTTCCACCAGGATTTCGTCAAAGTCAAAGCCGCTTGTCCGTGCATAATCGTGAAGGAGAGACCGTTGCTCGTCTTCAGCCATCAGATACTCCTTCTCCGCGGCTAAAAATATATATCCCAAAATACTCATTGTTTCGTCCTGTTCTTCTCTCGACGGACTCGAAAAAAGCCCGATCTGCTTCGTTATTGGTCTGAAACGGCAATTCGCTGTACAGCCGTCCTCCCCTGCTCTTTTCTTAAGTGTCTATGAACAAATAGTCGTCCGGGTGGCCTGGGTAGACACACTATAACGTGACGATCTAATGATTTCCAGCTACTAGCAGGGAAAAATGTTCAGTTTTTGGTTCTCATTGAGACCGGACAATGATATACTAACTTCTTCACTTTTCGCCCTGCGCGAAAAATACCGACGTTATTTTCAGGAAAATATTTCCGCCAAGACTACCCGGGCGTTTATGCAAACTCATGTTACCCTCCTTGAACAGTATCGAAAACTTTCGCCTTTTGAACAGGCACTACTCCAGTTACTCTCAATTGTCTATGAGCCTGCTCATTCAACACTCATCGTAAATTGCCTGCGCAAGCTCGACCTGAAAAATCCGCGGGGAAACAAGCCGACAGCTGCGAACCTGAGCCACTATTTCACTAAATTTGAACAGCTGGGATTCCTCACCAAGGATCGGCAATGTGTTGACGAAATAGTTGAAGTTCTAAGCAAAATAGCTGTTAAGGAACAGAACTTCAACATATTTGCCAAAACTATCCAGGACGAGGCTCCTGTCTCCTACTATTACGGCAAATGGACGATCAGATGCTGGCGAGGTATTCGCGAGATGAGAATCGGCGTCTATACCCAACAATTTGATCTGATAGAAGACGCCTCTGATTTTATCGAAAACCAATGTAGCAGCCTCGTCACCGAACCGCCCCCCACTGTTCGGATTATGACGCGTCCGTTTGATATAGACTGGTTTAGAACACTTCCCACCTCCTTCCAGTTTTATCTACTCAACAACGTTCTACAGTATGGACAGGCAACACTCTCCGATTTCCCGGAATTGGTTGATTTTTTGACCAATGATGAAGAGCTGGCAGGCCTGTCTACAGACGAACAATTGCCCTTTAAACGACTGCTCTTCAACGAATTGGTTTTCCGGGGTAGATTACAGGAAGCCCAGGCGCTGATAACCAATTGCAGCGAATCATTTCAGGGTACCGGGGCACGAGGAACCCTTCTGTTCCTTACCGGGCACAGCGAAGAAGCACTGACCGCCTTTGAAGAGGACCTGCTGTTTCTTCAAAAATTCAGTCATGATGAAAAAGTCGCTTTCTTCGGACCGGCCGGGATTTTCTACATCCTTGCACAGCTTAACATCTGTAAAAGCGAACAGTATTACAAAATAGCCGACAGCATCAGCGTTGCGCTCTCACTGTTTCAGGGGGCAAGAGAAAATGCCGCTTATAATTTTCTCGCCACCGTCATCAACTCCCATATCAATAAAGGATTGCAGGGTGAAGAAATCCACCTTCCGGACGGAACACAACACAGTGTTTTGACCGTGGCAATTGCAGCTATCTGCCAATATTGGCTCAACAGCACCATTGAACCTGACCTGGAATCGGAAATCCTCTCCTTTTACGAACTTGCCTGCGGTCAGGGATATTCTTTTTTTACCATTGTGCTGGGGGATATTCTTGGTACCATCAATCGTGATGACAGTGATTATCTTACCGTTTCCCGGGAGTTGCGCGAAAAAACATCCATCGTCTCGCTGCTGCCTATCCTTGAACCTGAAGAACCCTGGAAACGAAGCCTGCAGGCTCTCATTTATGCCACCAGTCAGGAAACGGAGACGCCGCAGCAGACCACCCGTATGATCTGGATGGTGTCCTTTGAAGGGAAAAACATCAACATCTCACCAAAAGAGCAAAAGATGACTCCTGACGGTGAGTGGAGCAAGGGAAGGCCGATCTCCTTATCCCGGCTCTATAAAACCAACCGGTTGAACTACCTCACCTCACAGGATCGTCGTATCTGCGCCGCCATAAAGAAAATGAACAACCCTGAAACCCACGCAGTGAACTTCTACTTCGATATGGATAAGGTGCTGTTGGGCATGATAGGTCATCCAAACATTTATCTCGCCGATTCTCCCCTTACGCCCGTCGAATTTGTTGCAGGGGAACCCGAGTTGTTTGTCGAGGAACGGGGCGATAACCTGCATATCTGTTTTGCCCACCCAATCACTCCCGATAATGTCAATTATTACTGTGAAACCCCAACGCGCGTAAAAATTATCAACATCAATGACAACCATCGCCGTATTGCTCAAATAACCGGAAAGGACGGGATAACGGTACCAATGTCCGCCAGCGAACAGGTGCTGACCGCCATCGGCAACATTTCCTCCTATATGACGGTCCACTCTGCCATTGCCGCAGACAGCGCAGAAAGAAGAACAGGCAATATCACCTTTGTTGATGCGGATTCGACTATTTATATGCACCTGATTCCTTACGGCACAGGCTTTCGGCTGGAAATGTTTGTCAAACCTTTTGTTGATGGCGGCCATTATCTCAAACCCGGACAGGGAGTTGAAAATATCATGGCCGAGGTAAACGGCAAACGGCTGCAGACCCGGCGCAATCTCGCTCTGGAGGAAGAGAAGGCCAGAGATATAGAAGAGCTCTGTCCGATACTGGATCTGGCTATCGACATGGAGCAGGAAAATGACCGTGAGTGGCACCTCTACGATCCCGATGATTGTCTCCAGGCCCTGATGGAACTGCAGACGATTCGGGATAAGGTGGTTATTGAGTGGCCCGAAGGCGAAAAACTTTCGATTACCCATAAAGTATCGCTTGATAATCTTAACCTCAAAATACGAACCAACCGCCAGAACTGGTTCGCCTTGAGCGGAGAGCTCACCCTTGATCAGGGGCAGGTGGTAGAACTGAAGGAACTGCTGGCAAAGGTGAAAAAAGCATCAGGCCGCTTTGTGGAAATCGGCAACGGACAATTCATCGCCCTGACCCAGGAATTCAAAAAGCGTCTTGAGGATATAACTCTCTATTCCGAAGGGTTGGGTGAAGATGAAAGCGATGAGGTCCTGGTACATCCCTTAGCCGCCTTACAGCTGGAAAAAGTCGCGAATCTTGCCAATACCAATGCCGATGCCGGATGGTTGCAGCAGATTGACAAAATCCGCGCCGCCCAGAATTTCAAACCCGAACTGCCCTCAACCCTTCAGGCGGAACTTCGAGTGTACCAGAGGGAAGGATTTGAATGGCTTGCCCGGCTCGCGCATTGGGGAGTCGGTGGTTGCCTGGCGGATGACATGGGCCTTGGCAAAACGATCCAGTCACTGGCAATTATCCTCAAACTCGCCACAAACGGACCATCTCTGGTTGTCGCCCCGACCTCGGTTTCAACCAACTGGCAATCGGAGGTTAAACGATTTACCCCCACCATCAACATCAAATTCCTTTCCAGTAAAGATCGAGAAAAAAGCATTGCAGAACTTGGAAAATTTGACTTGCTGATAACGACCTATACTCTGCTCCAGCAGGAAAGTGAATTACTCTCCAAAGTGAAATGGCAGACTGTAATTTTAGATGAGGCACAAGCCATTAAGAACTCCGCCACCAAACGTTCTCAGGCGGCGATGTCCCTGCAGGCCGAGTTCAAACTGATCACCACAGGCACACCGATAGAGAACCACCTTGGTGAACTTTGGAATCTTTTTCATTTCATCAACCCGGGGCTGCTCGGCAACCTCAATAGTTTCAACGAGCGATTTGCCGTGCCCATCGAACGTTATCAGGACAGAGAAGCTAAACTCAAGCTTAAAAAGCTGATCAGACCATTCATCCTCCGAAGGATTAAATCGCAGGTGCTGGAAGAACTGCCGTCACGTACAGAAGTCACCCTGGAAGTGGAGATGAGCCCGGAAGAAGCTCTTTTTTACGAGGCATTACGACAGAATGCCCTTGATATGCTGGAGAATTCCAAAGACAGGCAAGGCCGGCATCTGCAGATCCTGACGGAAATCATGAAGCTGCGTCAGGCCTGTTGCAACCCCCGTCTCCTGGATCCGGACAGCACCGTGGAAAGTTCCAAACTGAGAGTGTTTGCTTCAGTCATCGAGGAACTGCTCTCCAGTCGGCATAAGGCCCTGATCTTCAGTCAATTTATCGGACATCTCTCTATCATCCGCAAATATCTCGACAAACAGGGCATCAGCTATCAGTATCTGGATGGAGGCACAAGTAGCAAACAGAGAAAAATACGTGTTGATGCCTTTCAGGCCGGTCAGGGGGATCTGTTTCTCATAAGCCTCAAGGCCGGTGGCCTTGGGCTTAATCTTACCGCCGCGGACTACGTCATTCATATGGACCCGTGGTGGAACCCGGCCATTGAAGATCAAGCATCAGACAGGGCCCATAGGATCGGCCAGACCCGGCCGGTCACCATCTACCGGCTGGTTTGTAAAGACACTATTGAGGAAAAGATAGTGAAACTCCATCAGGAAAAGCGCGATTTGGCAGGAAGCCTTCTTGAAGGCAGTGATATCAGCGCTAAAATGACCTCGGAAGATTTGCTCGACCTTATCAAGAACAAATGATGGCGTCGTAAAAACTCTTCATCTGCGTCGTTGCTGCAAAATTTCTACCATTACGACCTACTCTAGTACGCCGAAATGATAGAAATTTTGCGCGCCTCGCATATGAAGTTTTTTACTTAGCCATCCGAAATACAGGTTTTTACGAGTCTATTAAAAATAAACGACAGCGTCCCCATTCCGCCCATTATCAGCAATTACAGGTTTATTCCGGTAATTACAGATCATCGCTCCTTGAGATTGGCAAGAATAAGTCCCCAGAAAAAATGCTCCCCCATTTCGAAGGACCAGCCAAGGTGATTGTTACACTTTCGGCAGAGGGCGAAGCGCCAGACATATCCGGCAAACCAGGTGAAGTGAGAAGTAGCCCTACCGGCTCTATGACAACCGGGAGCGGTGCTGAAGCAGCCCACCTCGAAAACTATACCTGAAGGATTAAAGAAGGTATGGGTGTGAGAAGCCTGTACCACGATCTTTTTGTCTCTGCCGGTTACCGTACCGCCGCATGCCTTGCAATAAATCGCATCCATCGGCTGAATCGCTTCCCGCTCTTCATCCTTTTCCGTCGGCACAATAAGCAGACCGCTCCCCTGCCTGCCGTCACTACGAAAACAATAGATGCTGTTATTTGCCGTCTCCACTGTAATAATCCACAATCGATTGAATCAATTCCGGGATGGTGAACTCTTCCGGCTGAACATCAACTTCCAAGCCGTTATCGGTGACTGTTTTGGCTGTTATCGATCCGATTGCGGCTATTTTGATACCTGCCAGGATCTTCTGCAGCTCTTCCTGGTTTTCGGCATCGATCATTGCAAGAAAATTACGCACGGTGGAAGAACTTGTAAAGGTGATCATCTCCACACTGCCATTCCGCAGCTCTTCCCTGAGACTCTCTTTATCACCATCAGCTGGGCAATTTTCATAAACCGGCGCAATCGTCACCTGAGCGCCCGCTCCCCGCAGGGTTTCGGGCAGTATTTCTCTACCGTGCAAGGCTCGTGGAATGAGAATATTGCGGCCTTCTATTCCCTGATCGAGAAGGCTTTCGGCCAACCCTTCTCCAGTGAAAGTGCTGGGAATTAAATCCGCATTGAGACCGTACCGGAGCAGATAATCTGCAGTACTTTTTCCAACGACCGCTAAGTCAACACCTTTTAGATCCCGTGCATCCATACCCTTGGAATAGAGGTGTTCAAAGAAATATTTGACACCGTTGAGAGAGGTGAAAATAATCCAATGATATTCATCAAGCCGTTCCAATTCACTATCCAGGATGTCGTAAGAAGCGACCGGTTGAATATGGATCGTTGAGTATTCCAGGCAGTCGGCGCCATATTCCTCAAGTCCAGCCACGAGTTCGCTTGCTTGCCCGCGGGTCCGGGTTACTATGATCTTTTTGCCGAAAAGCGGCCGTTTTTCGAACCAGTCCATGGTATCGCGCAATTTGACCACCTCACCGACAATAATCAGCGATGGCGGCTTGATTCCGGAATCGGTCACTACCTGGGTAATCGTTTCCAGGGTTCCGACCACCGAACGCTGATTCGGAGTGGAGGCCCAGCGCACAACAGCCACCGGAGTTTTAGGATTTCTGCCGTTTTTAATCAGGTTGGCAACAATTATCGGCAGATTCTTGATACCCATATAAATGACCAGAGTTCCAGCACCGGTTGCCAGTTTGGCCCAGTCGATGTTGGAACTTTCCTTGGTCGGATCTTCGTGGCCGGTCACAAAGGCGACGGAAGCGGTATAATTTCTGTGGGTTATGGGAATGCCTGCATAGGTTGCAGCGGCTGAAGCGGAAGTCACCCCGGGTACCACCTCAAAGGAGACTCCGTTTTCATGGAGTTTTTCCAACTCTTCCCCGCCACGTCCGAAAATGAAAGGATCCCCACCCTTAAGACGCACGACCATTTTTCCGGCCAGGGCATAATCAACCAGCATCTGGCTGATTTCTTCCTGGGCAAAGGTGTGCTTCACCCCTCCTTTTTTACCGACATAGATCAGTTCGGCACCTGCAGGTGCATGGTTAAGCAGTTTTTTGGAGGCAAGGTAGTCATAGATCACGACTTCTGCCCGTTTAAGCAGGCTTTTTCCTCGCACGGTAATGAGACCGGGATCTCCGGGACCGGCTCCAATCAGATACACCTTTCCGGGTTTCTTCATTTTAAATTTACTTTCCATAATATAAGCGGACAGATATCTGCTCTCCCTTTGAATATAGGAAACGAAATGGGAGGCGAGCAGGTCTCCTCTGTAATACCCTCTAAAGAGAGGGTACAGATAAAATAATCACAATAAACAACTAGCCTAATCCCCGCAAAGCACGGAGACTTGGTGCCCATGCTTTGCGGGGATTAGTACCTTCACGAAATTCTTCCCCAAAAAACCGGAAAGAATTGCTAAGGTACTAAAGACAAAAAGGGCATTCCCGCAATACGGGAAGGCCCTTTAACACAAAAAACACAGAAAGATCAAATATTTTCCTGTATCATGCCGAGGACTACAGTTCACTCATAATGGCTTCGGTAACTTCTCCTATCGAACGGGAACCATCAACTGAGATAACTTTAGGGCCATCAATATTTTTAAAGTAATTCACTGCTGCCATGGTGCCCGTCTTATCATCATAATAAATACCATGGCGCTTGCTGATCGCCTCTTCATCCTGATCGTCGGGACGAGTCTTTAAATCACCACCGCAGACACGGCAAACGAGCTTGCCATCTTTTTCCACCGGCTTGATTGCCTCAAAAGCGATGTGATTAGGATGATTGTTATCATTCACGCAGAGACGGCGTCCCATAATACGCTCTTTGGCGATCTGGCGATCAAGGACAATCTCGATGACGTAATCAAGAGCCAGACCTTCTTTTTTCAAGGTCTCATCAAGGGTAATAGCCTGGTCTTTGGAGCGCGGGAAACCGTCGAGGATCCAACCGTCTTTGCAGTCATCTTTCTGCAGCCGGGCAACCATCATCGGGATGGTGATATCATCGGGAACCAGATCACCTCTATCAATATATTCCTTGGCTTTTTTGCCAAGCTCGGTACCGCCCCCGATATGCTCCCTGAAAATGGCACCGGACTCGATGTGGGGGATATTGTATTTTTTCTGTACGATAG
Organism: uncultured delta proteobacterium; assembly: GCA_963728385.1. Lineage (GTDB taxonomy): Bacteria > Desulfobacterota > Desulfobulbia > Desulfobulbales > Desulfocapsaceae > Desulforhopalus_A. The sequence continues at coordinate 269,273 of CAVSJK010000003.1, read as the reverse complement.
CGCCCTGGGTACCTTTACCACTGCCGTTCGGCCCAAAAACCAGAATATTCTTGCCCATAGTTTCAGTCTCCTTTTAAACTTTACAATTAGTACTACGTTATCTGCAAAAAACCGTGTTTGACTAAGCAGTTTAACGGAGGCGGCCCCGATATCAGATAATGTGCGTCTGGAGCGGTAAAGTTGCCTTCCGAATCGTAACAAGCTGAATACTATAGACCAAAATCGTCAAACGGGCCATAAAAATATCTCCGCATAGATTTTGACTTTCATACGGAAAACGGTTATTTTCTGGAACATTACAGGCTACCATGCGCTTTCCCGGTGCTGAAAAACCTGACAGCACCGGCAATTCCCTACGTTGTCTCCGCATAAGCGATAATATTAACCAAAAACAGTCATTGAAAATTATGAGAGAAATTCGTATTGGCCTCATCGGTTTTGGTACGGTTGGAAAAGGGTTGGCGAACGCTTTGCTTACCCAGAAAGAAATGCTTCTCCAGAAAACGGGGATAGCTTTTGTGCTGTCAAAGGTTGCCGATATCGCCCTGCAAATCTTACCCGAGGAATTTAGCGGAGTCACCCTGACCAGAGACGCAAACGATATATTCGCCGACCCGAAAATCGATATCGTAGTCGAACTCATCGGCGGCATGGAGCCAGCCAGGACTTTTCTACTCAAGGCTATTGAGAACGGCAAACATGTGGTCACCGCCAATAAAGCGCTGCTGTCCGTTCATGGCGGAGAAATCTTTCAGGCCGCCGCCGAAAACAATGTGGAAGTGGGCTTTGAAGCAAGTGTAGGCGGCGGAATCCCGGTCATTAAGGCGCTGAAGGAAGGGCTGGTGGCCAACAGGATCAACTCTATCAAGGGTATCATGAACGGTACCGCCAACTATATTCTCTCGCAGATGACCGACCATGGCACCCCGTTTGCGGAAGTCCTGAAAGAGGCGCAAAAGCTTGGTTTTGCCGAGGCCGACCCGACCTATGATGTAGAAGGTATCGATACCGCGCACAAACTGGCGATCCTGATGACTATTGCCTATGGACTGGAGGTGCATCTGGACGACGTCACCGTTGAAGGCATCTCCAATATTGAACCTATCGACATTCAGTTTGCCAAAAGATTCGGCTACCGGATCAAGCTGTTGGCAATCAGCCGTAACCACGGTGAGCATGTCGAGGCCAGGGTACATCCAACCATGGTGCCTGAAAATCATATGCTGGCGACTATTAACGGCGCCTTTAACGGCATCCAGTTTCAGGGAGACACCGTAGGCGACGTACTACTCTACGGTCAGGGTGCGGGGATGATGCCCACCGGCAGTGCAGTTGCCGCGGATGTCGTGGATATCGGCAGAAATATCGCCAACGGCTGTATCAACAGGGTTCCGGCGCTCTCCTACCAGCCGGGAAATATCGGCAAGCCGACCATTACGCCGATGCAGCAACTGGTCTGCCCCTATTATTTTCGAATTACCGCTCTGGACAAACCCGGTGTCCTCGCCATGATAACCGGCATCTTCGGCAAACACGGCATTTCCATCCGGTCAATGATACAGCAGGAACGCGATGCCAACGAGCCCGTCTATATTGTCTTCCGGACGCACCGGGCAACTGAAGGTGCGGTTGAAAAGGCCATTGCCGAGATCGATGCTCTTGATGTATGCACGGTCCCAACCGTAAAAATCCGAGTGCTCATTCCGGAATAGGCTGAACATATCCGAGTTATGCGGTCTCTTAGCGTGGACCGGCGAATGATTACAACCCAGGCAATATTATGAAATATTTGATTCTTGTCGGCGACGGCATGGGAGATTACCCGATTGCGCAATTGGAGGGTAAGACCCCGCTTGAGTCTGCTCATACTCCGATGATGGACGAACTTTGCAGAAAAGGCGATTTTTTTCTGAATCATACCGTGCCTGACGGCTACCCGCCGGGCAGCGATGTGGCCAACATGTCACTGCTTGGTTATGATCCAGCCAACTTTTATACCGGCCGGGCTCCCCTGGAAGCCGCAGCCATGGGTATCAGCCTGGCTCCCGACGAGATCGCCTATCGCTGCAACATGGTCACCCTCGATCACGGCCCGGATAATCAGGTTTCCATGCGGGATTTCTGCGCAGGTCATATTACCAATGAAGAATCGCATGCGCTTATTGCGGATCTGCAGGCGGAATGTGCCGACGAGCAGTTTCAATTCAAGGCCGGGGTCAGCTACCGCCACCTGGTAATTTTCAAGGGAGAGCATCCCGGTTTCGCCACCGTACCGCCCCATGATTACATCGAACAGGATGTCACCGGCCACTTCGGGGAATACCTGGCCCAGCCGAAATGGCATGCGCTCCTTGAAAAAGTGAACAAGGTACTGGCGGATCATCCAATCAACCGGAAAAGAATTGCCGCCGGTAAAAACCCTGCCACCATGATCTGGCTCTGGGGAGAAGGTAAGATGCCCTGTGTGCCGACTCTCACCAGGCGATTCAATATCACCGGCACCATGATCAGCGCCGTTGATCTGCTGAAAGGTCTGGGAGTGCTGGGTGGATTATCGATCGTCAACGTGCCGGGCGCAACTGGCTATATTGACACCAATTACCAGGGAAAAGCACAGGCGGCAATCGACGCACTTAAAACGCAGGATTTCGTGTTTGTCCATCTGGAGGCTCCGGACGAGGCCGGTCATCAGGGTTCCCTGCAGGATAAAATCACGGCCATCGAAGATTTTGACGCGCACATTGTTCAACCAATCATTGGAGACCTAAGGAATCGTCACCAGGAATTTCGGGTGGTGGTGACCATGGATCATTTCACTCCCCTGTCGCTCAGGACCCATGTATCCGACCCTGTCCCTACCCTGCTCTACGATTCCCGCGAAAAATCCGTGGGATCAGGACGGCCATTTTGCGAAAAGAGTTGCACAGAGTATGACGCCATAAAAAATAACAGCATCAAAGCCGGTCATGAAATGATCGAAAAACTCATTCTCCACCAGTAATCAAGCATTTAGAAACAAACCATGCCGGAACATATTTTCAAGACGACAGTCAGAGTACTTTACGGGGATACCGACGCAGGCGGTGTCGTCTATAACGCCAATTTTCTTCGCTATTTTGAGATCGGCAGGACCGAGCTGATGCGGGCGTGGGTCTGTTCCTATAACGACATCGAAAAGCTCGGCTTCATCCTGCCTGTCACTGAATGCTGGTCTCGCTACAAGGCTCCCGCTTTCTATGACGATGTTTTGCTTATCGAAACAACCATCGCCGAAGTCAGCAAAGTGAAGTGTAAGTTCAGCTACCGCATCTGCCGAAAAGTGGAAGGAACCCAGCAACCCAAGCTGCTTGTAAAGGGCTACACCATACACGCAGCCGTGACAAAAGAAGGCAAGCTCACCCGCCTGCCGGATGATATCATTAATAAAATTTCGGAATTTTCCCGTGATACCGAAAAGTTAGACAAGCTCACCAAATAACGGTTGACATTAATTTTAGCAGGTGTATATTGATCAATCTCAACGCGGGGTGGAGCAGTCTGGTAGCTCGTCGGGCTCATAACCCGAAGGTCACAGGTTCAAATCCTGTCCCCGCTACCAAAGATACTTCAAGGCCTTAGAGGTAAAAACCTCTAAGGCCTTTTTTTATTCATTTTATTCAGGTAAGCTTCCCTAGTAAACACCAATGCAAATTACCCTAACTATCTCATAGATGTTCTGCAGCAATCTTCTTTTTATCTACTACAATTAGACAGTCAATTGTCCTGGCATATGGAAGTCTTTCATTGCCGCCCTCGATACACCACCACAACGCAAACCGCGCCTTGAACGGCTGTTTCGTGAGCCCTCCGTTTTTGACGCCCAGCCGTGAGATGGACTTCCTTCCCAAACCATTTAAGAATCAGAGAAATTTGGTATTCATCTTTCTCAACCTGCCTCACTAAACGAGATCAGCTATTACAAGGATATCATCGTTGAATGATTCAAATGTTAGTTAACATTACTGCATTGTAATGCTTCGGCAAGATCACTGTAATAATATATCGGTATACTCCAGACCGTCATGGGCTTTTCATTTATTTGACATGTTCTTAACTCGGTTGCAATGCAAAGCTAAATGAAAATTGAACAGCGCAAATAGATTTTATCCTTCACCTTGCCACATCTAAATAGCACAAAGATATTCCGAGGGAAGGAAAGCTGCATTCAATCTAAACAAAACGAGGTGATAAATGAGCAAGCGACGCCACCAAAGAGTTGAAGGGCAAAATCTAGTTGCCCATCTTTCAAGCGGAGTTGATTCCTTCTCGGGAACCGTAGGCAACATTTCCCGTCTTGGTATTCTATTGAATGATATTCCGCAAGGACTCAAAATCCTGGGGAAGAGGTTATCAATAATTGTTTCGGCAAAGGACAAAAATTTCAAATTGCAGGTCGAACCAAAATGGGTAAGTGGCAATAAATCCAAAAATAAAATGGGGGTGGCAATTCTTGATCCTCCTTTGAATTGGACCTTGTTTGCAATGATTTGCGAGCCAAATGATAAAGATATCTGGGCTGCGACAACGCCTGTAACGGGTTTATAAAAAAAAGTTCTCGGTAATTATTTAACTCATTACTCTCACAATGATATTTAAGCTGGGGGTGGAGTCTTCTTGAATAATAGGTATAATGCGGTTTATTAGGTATTGGAGTCAACCAATGCTCTCTTTTTCACAAAATAAATTGATAGTAGCCGCAGAAGCGCTGATGTTTTGTGCTATGTTATTAGTGGTTTGGCTCGACGAATTTATTGACGTACCATATCGATTTTTCGGATCTCCTCCTACCCCATTTCGATTGGCCGAATATATTATTGAGACGTCTGTATGTGCCATAGTCGGCCTTATAATAATTACAGGAACCATATTATTGTTAAGGAAAAACGAGAAAATAGATCGTTTTATTCGAGTGTGTGCATGGTGCAGAAAAATTTGGTTGGATGACCAATGGTTGCCTATGGAAAAATTTCTGGAAAAGGAATACACGCTTAGATCCAGCCATGGTATTTGTCCTAACTGTCTGGAAAAGGCAAAAGCTGAAACTTTGGACCAAAAATTACCCAGCTAACATGAGAAACCGAAAGAGACTATGCTCTGAAGTATGGGTGCCTACTAACAATATTCGTTCACGGGGAGCAAATTTCTCATGGTGCCGGTCAGCTTCCCTCACTGAAAGAAAAAACAGGGATCGATGAAAGGCTTAACGCGAGATCTAGGCGGATTTAAACGTGGTCTGTCCCGTGTTTCCGTGCAACCGGATTAACAATGAGAGCCCGGTCCCTCAACTATTGCCCTCAATTTTCGTGGATCATATTGGGACAGTTCGTGCCGATCTGTCTCGGAAAATCCGAACTCCTTCGCTGTTTGCATTGGATCGGCGAGGAACCGTTCCCGAAGCTTGGCGTCCACTAATGATTTCATGACTAATTTGACGATGCTGTTGTTGGGGTTGTAGCAGCACATAATTTCCTCCTGAGATTAACGAGTAAAATATCAGTTCCCAAATAAACGCAGAATTGCAGGGACTCCAGTCAGCAACTTCTGCAACTTCTGAATTAGAAAAATTGTAAACATTATTTTCGTCCGCCGCAGCCGTCAAAAGGCCCCCTACCCTAAAAAATCACATGCACTCCACAGGCTCTTCCCTACAACACCGTTGGCATGACAGAGCGTGATATGGGAAAGGGTCTGCCGTTCGTCCCGTATTTCCTTCGTCTTATCAATTTCCTAACTAAATTATAATTCTCCTGCAATAACAGCCTGTTGTAAAATGTTTATCAAAACGATTGCCCCCGAAGGCAGTGTCCTTGTCAACCAGGTTCAGAGGTCAAAAGTGAGTGGGGCAGTACCGCCAGGAAAAATAAACGGTTCGGCGTCATTGCCGGTCAGCCTCACCCCCAGCGCAAAGCCGCTGATACCGCAGCTTCATTTTCACGAAGAACATAAATCCAAAATAGTATATTTTGTTGAAATATTCTTTTTTGTTGATCCCACTTACGGTATGTTGGTATCTCAAAATTTAGAGAAAACATTTGTAAACGTTCAGCAGCACCCCATATGCGCACGATCAGACATAGAAAAGGGGGACACGGGGATACCGACCCCCCCACATGTCCGTCAGCCTGCTTATGCGCTTTCTTACGCAAGAAACTCAAACAATATCAAATTGCAGTGAAAAAATGAGAAATAACAAAACACAGGAGCGGCAGGAAAGAATTCTTCTTGAATCCTTAAAACTATTCACTGAAAAAGGTTACTTCAACACATCGGTTAGTGACATTCAGCTTGCATGCGATTGCAGTGTTGGCACACTTTATAACTATTTCAACAGCAAAGAAGCCATAGCCATTACACTTTTCAGTAATATCGAAAATTGCTTGTATGAGGCTCTGTGCGAAATAGAAAAAAAATATGATAACACGTATGACCGCTGCAAAGCGGTTTTTCGCCATTTGTTCGATGCAACAGAAAGGAATTCCGGTGGGATGCAGTACTTGTTATATACGAAACACCGGGAGTTTATGCCTGTTGAAAAGTCTGTTTTCGCCTCGCTCCCCTTTTTGAAGATGAAAGAAATGGTCATTAATGGGCAGAAAAATGGTGAAATCAGGAACATTGATGCCAATGTTGCGGTAGTTGCGATCTTTGGTCCTCCAATTCGAATGATTCATTTGCGCATCGATGGTGTTCTTAAAAATGCCTTACCGGCGTATTTAGACGAATGCTGGAAATGCTCCTGGCGCAGCATTAAAGCGTAGCCGATGCGCTATCGCTATCCGACACTTATTACATTATTATTTTGTAATCGTTATACACAAAGGATCTGATGGAGATATCGGCTATTCGAAAAAAAGCTATCGAAGGATTGCAAATAGGTGATATTTTTTCTGTTTCCCGCACCTATAATACACAGGATGTGCTTCGCTTTGCCGATATTTCAGGTGATTTCAATCCTGTTCACTTTGATGTCCGCTTTGCAAAGGTTAAAAAATTCGATGCCTGCATCTGTCATGGCCTTCTTGTAATCGGTCCACTCACCGAGATCGGGGGGCAGATTGGTTGGCTTGCCTCTGGAATGGATATTAAGTTTCAGAAACCGGTATACTGCGGAGACACGATAGACTGCGTTTTTACGATTACGCATATCGACGAGCGGAATAACGCAAAGGCAGAGGTGATATTTACAAATCAGCATGGCCTGGTAGTTGCCGAGGCAATTCTCATAGGCAAGGTTCCAGGGGCAAGAGAACAAGAAATTATGAAGTCCATGTTATCCGAAGGAGATCCAACGAATGGACTTTCCCGGGAAATCCAGGCAAAAAGGAATTCTTAAGCATATCCGGCCAGAGCCCTCACCCTCGCTGATTGCCGAAATTATTGAAAATTTTCGCGCCTCACATATGAAGTTTTTTGCCTAGCCATCTGAAATTTAAGGTTTTACGCGTCCATCAATTTTACAGGAGAGAGTTTATGCCAGCGACGAAGGAAGAAATTGCCGCATTCATGGCTGCAGAGTTCCCGCAGAGCAAATGTGTGGTCGAGGCCGTAGGCAATGGCAGCGCCACCGTGTCCCATCACGTCGGTCCCGATGAACTGCGACCGGGTGGAACAGTCTCCGGCCCTGTGCTCATGAGCGTGGCGGATGTCGCACTGTATGTGGCCATTCTCGGAGAAATTGGTATAGTACCATTGACGGTCACAACCAGCTTCACCATCAATTTCTTGCGCAGGCCATCTCCGAAAGCTCGCATCATCGGTGAGTGCAAGCTCATGAAGGTGGGGCGTATACTGGCGGTTGGAGAGGTGGCGCTCTATTCAGAGAGTTTCTCGGAACCTGTGGCACACGTCGTGGGAACATATTCCATTCCGCCCAAGCAACTACGTTGAGTAACAGCGGGTACTGGTTGTGGCCAATTGATCGTGATGGACACCTTTTAAGTAGTCCTTTTCCCAAAAGCTTACCTGCAGCAGTCTTGATCGATTCCGGTTGTTTGTCATGAATCGTGCAAGGAATAGCCGTTACTTTTCTTCAGTTCATTTTATATCCAAGCAGTTACCTGCTCAACACCTTGTATTCTTTTCCGTCATCATCCAGGTCCGCTTGTACGTGTAAGTCTTCGCAGGCGCAATCTTTTACGTTTTGGCAAACATAAGTACAAGCCTCGCGAAATTCTACTCCATCCACTTCGACTACCCATTCGCCGGAGAATGTCTGGTATGTTTTCCTGGCGTTTACCTTTGTTTTCCGGCCGCGGCTGTCTTCTCTAACTGTCATCGTTTTCATGATATCACTCCTTCTTTTGTCTATTTCCCTTTTCTCTGTTAATAAAATATGCTCTAACCGTATGGTCGTTAAGGGGAAATAAGAAAAATAGTGCTTGTTGAACGGAGTAATCAAACGATAAGCAGCCGATTTACGGCAAATCAAGGTTCCGTGAAATTAAAGATGTTTTAGAGGGAAATGACCCGATCCCCTCAATTTTTAGACTGATGACTTCTGAAAACGCCAACATAAAAAAGCTCTATCTCTTCTCTTTTCTCAAGATGAGTCTGTTTCCGATGGCTATCATCACCCTGTTCTGGAAGGATCATATCGGTTTGAGCCTTACGAGAATCCTGGTGCTGCAGGGTATTTATTCCATTGCCATGGCAATTATGGAGTATCCTTCCGGCTACCTGAGTGACAGGATCGGCTACCGCGCCGCACTCAACCTCGCCTCCCTTTTGGGAATCATCGGCTGGGGCCTCTACTGTTTTGCCGATTCTTTTGCCCTTGTCCTGGTTGCCGAGATTGCCCTGGGAATTTCCTTTTCCTTCATCAGCGGTTCGGACAGTGCGCTTTTATACGAGAGCCTGAAAACAAATAAAGATGAACAACACTATGCCCTTCATGAAGGTCGGATGAATGGTTTGGGACAAATTGGCGAGGCCTGCGGTGCAATCTTTGCCGGACTGCTCTACGCGGCGGCTCCGCTGCTTCCCTTCCTGATTCAGGTGGTTGTCTGGGTCCTGGCTTTTTTACTGACACGCACCCTGGTCGAGCCTCGTCGGCAACTCAAAGCACCGACCAGCCATTTCGCCGAGGCCCTGCAATCGACTCGTTACGCATTGCTGGAAAACAGGCGGCTGCGCTACACTATTTTTTTGAACGTGATACTGGGGATGGCCTCTTTCTATCCGGTCTGGCTGATTCAACCATACATGCAGGATGGAGGTGTTCCCCTTGCCTGGTTCGGACCTATCTGGGCAGTAGCAAATCTCAGCGTTGCAATTTCTGCCCTGGCTAGTTATCGCAGTCATGTGAAACTGGGGGACCGGCACATGGTTCTCCTGTTCGTACTTCTGATAGTTGCAGGTTACCTCGGACTTGGCCTGGTTGGCGGGGTTTGGGGTTTTCTGTTCTACTATCTGCTGACCAGTATGCGAGGTCTACGCGGTCCTATGCTGCTGAATTACGCCCAGCAGGAAATTCCTTCAGCCAATCGAGCTGGTATCCTCTCCCTGCAGTCTCTCGTCTTCCGGATCAGCTTCGTCTGCACAGGCCCACTGGTCGGCAAGCTCGCCGATAAGGTTGGTGTTCAGAAGACATTTCTCTTGCTCTGCTATGCTTTTGCCGTGATGTTGCCGCCCGTAGCCTGGTTGTTTCTCCGGCAGTTCAGCCAAAAAAAATCCTCCCAAATACAGTAAACGTTTGCCCTATTCCCGGCTGTGCAGCCTGCGAAAGTCAAATCCGCTGGGATTCTGGAATATACGGAGACCGAATTCCGGGATAGCGGCGAGGAGGTGATCGAAGATATCGGCCTGCAATTCTTCGTAGCGAGCCCAGACCTTGTCTCTTGAAAATACATAGATTTCCAGGGGAAGACCTCGTTCTGTGGGAGTGAGTTGACGGACCAGGAAAGTCATCTGGTCATGGATCTTCGGGTTGTTTTTTAGGTAAGCCACGACATAAGCACGGAAAATTCCAATGTTGGTCTGTCTGCGACCATTGATAAGCTGCACCTCATCGCCTTGTTGCTTGTTGTACTCCTCAATCTCCTGCTGTTTTTCCCGCACATACGAACCGATCAGTGACATTTTCTTGAATTTGTTGAGCATATCGTCATCGCAAAAGCTGATCGAATGCATGTCTATGACCATGGCCCGTTTGATCCGCCTGCCTCCCGACTCAGACATGCCGCGCCAATTTTTAAACGAGTTGGCAACAAGGGCATAAGGAGGAATGGTGGTAATGGTTTTGTCAAAATTCTGAACGCGCACGCTGTGTATGGAGATATCGATGACATCACCGTCGGCCCCATATTGCGGCATCTCAATCCAGTCACCAAGGCGTACCATATCAGTTGAGGTGAGCAGCACGGAGGCGACGAATCCGAGGATGGAATCCTTAAATACCAGAAGGGTGACGGCTGTTAGACCACCGAGGACCGAAAGAATGCCCCAAGGTGATTTGCCGGTAAAAATAGAGACGAGAAAAATTGTCCCGAAAGCATAGCTGAGGATTTTACCGGCATCGGTATAGCCGCGAAGACTGGTGCCTTTATTTTTTCGTATTAAACGATGGATGTCGTTAATAGACGAAAACAAAGCGGACAAACTGAGCACGACTACAATAACAAAACAACTGTTTATTATCCGTTTGGTGGGGATATAAACGACCGATGCCGGATCGAGAAAGGAGTCAACGGCAAGAGAGAAAATAATCACCGGTACAAACCAGCATATCTTGTTCAAAAGTTTATTGGTAGCCAGGGAATCATCCCATTGAAATCTGTTGTTCCGGATCCAGAAGGTGAGCGCCGACAGCAAGGTCCGGCGGACAATAACGGTAGCCAAAGCAGCAACAAGACTAACGGCAATAAAAACCAAAAGGATAGCGACCAGCTCAGAGAGTGCCGGAGAAAGCTGCAGTTTTTCAAGAAAAGGATTGAACAGATTGTTGCTTAACATTTTAATTTTTCCGCGCAGTTCATTTTTAAATCAGTATCAATACAGGTATAGGGTTATGCGAGCGTTTTGCTATTCCCAATGAACAGTTACATCAGTAGTGTAGCCAGTCACCGGAGAAATGACGGTATACCGATCTTATGTCGATTAAGTTCCTTAGGCTGCAGAACTATAGCCAACTTAGTTACAAAACGAAAGGTCTCTTCGGGCTTGGCCTTTAGCAGGACGATAAACAGGACCGTGGGGGGCTGACCAGATGTAGGAGAGATAACTATTATATTGCAAGGTTTCCGGACTCAAAGCATCAAAATGGTCATAAAACTATCTTAATGACCACAACAATAGTCATTTAATATCTTGATTGCGTAAAACTCAGCCAAATCCGTGAACTTAGACCCAATTTATTGATAACAAAAGAGAAATGAAATACAGCACGGTCGTCATCCCCGCGTAGGCGGGGATTCTTCCACTGAATCCCATGTGCCGCATGAGATCCAGGATGGTATACGATATGGCAATGGTCATAAAGCTATTTAATGACCACTATAGAAGTCATTCACTCAGAAAAGTCATTCCCTTACTTGCCGAACAACCCCTTGAGCAATCCTTTGGTTTGTTCGATATCTTTTTTCAGTTTTTCTTTGCGTTCAGCCGGAACTTTTCCCGACTTAATCATTTGATTGAGCTCCTCTTCAGTCGGTAGCTGGTCCTTGACAAGAGATTCGACATCGGGACGAAATTTAGGGGAATTAAACGTTCCGCTGACCACAATGGGAATCGTCAGACCGCTTCGTTCCTTCTCGTCTCCCTGCCCCTTGATTGTGCCGACCAGTGTTGGCTTGATTTTCATATCCAGCGCCTCACTCGGCAGATTGGCGGTACCTGTGACGGTTGCCCGAATAAAGGGCGACTGCAGAGTCGTCCCAGGAGTATCCACTATGCCGTTGGTGATGGTAAAAGGGGCATGCAATTCGGCAAAATCGGTTCTTGGCTTTTCTCCCTCCTGTTGTTCCAGGGTAAAACCTTGTTTAATAGTTCGGGCCAGTTGCGCAAGATCAATGCCAACCAAGGCGCCGTCCTGAAAGAGCAGATCTCCCTTGCCGTTCAGCGATTGCTTGATAAGATCGGCGTTATCGCCCTGCAGGTTGACATTAACCTCAGCCTTGAGGCGGCCTTCGATGATCTCTTTTTGGGCAAAATCCTTGAGCAGCGGCCCGGCCTGAACGTTTTGCATGGTAACATCCAGGGCGGTAACGGGGGTGTTTTTCTGAACATTCAGCTTCCCTGTGCCGGCAATATTTCCTTCATACAGGTCCATTCCGAGAGAGTTGAGAGTAAAGATACCGTTTCGGCCTGCGACATCAAGAGCAAGATTGCTGAGGTTGCCGCCATGCACTTTCATTTTCCCAACTTTCATAGTCCCTTTCAGTACCAGTTTTCTCAAGGGTTCGTAATTGACGGCACCGGCGGCAGCCTTCCGGTTCCGGGTAGCCGTTGGAGTCGTGCCAGGGGAGGTAGTTGTTCCCGCTGTCTGTTCCGGTGCCTGTTTTCCCGGTTTCTCAGCTTTACCGGATGAGTCCTGAGCTGAAGCCGATCTGTTTTCTGCTTGAGCAGGTGGGAGATAGCGATCGAGATCGATTGCATCGACTCCGACGTTAAAAGCGACATCAGGCCGGGAAAAATCCTTGGCAGTCAAATCCAGGTTGATGGTCGTATCATCGAGCTGAACTGCCGTATCCGATAAAACCACCTGGTTGATATCACCGGTAGCGGTTGTCTTGAGACCTACTTTTTCAAGAGCTTTCGGGTCCGCCGTGGTGATAGGAAGATTTAAATCAAGAGACGAAAACAACTCCTTAAGATTGAACGGCGCAACATTTATCGCAAGTTTATATTTCTTCTGACCTTTGAGGTCATCCAGATAACCGCTGGTCTGAATTTTCAATGTTTCTAGAGCCTGAGCAGTAAAGTCCAGGTTGATCTTGCCCGCGCCCGGGTCGGATCCCAGGGGCCCGACAGTGCCTTTCAGACTGAGTGGTTTTCCATCGAGCTGGGCATCCATTGTCAGTTTCACTGGATTATCAAGCGAAACATCGTCCAGTTTCAGATTAAAATCCGAAACTTCGTGTTTCATATTGCTGGTCTTATCATCTATACCGATTCGGCCGTCGGTGATGGCAAATTCCTCAACATTCAGCGACTGCAGAACAAAACCGTTCTGCCCTTCACTTGCAGGAGTCGGCTGCTTGCCTGATTCCCCACCCGCGGTAGTTGGAGTCTTAGTTGGGGCCTTGGTCCGGGGAGCTTGAGTAGCCTCCGTGGTGGTCGGCTCGGGCTTGTTCCCTTCCGTCAACTTTTGCCAGTTCCAGACGCCTTGTGGATTCCGCACCAGAAAGATTTCAGGTTTGTTGACGACAAATTTGCTTATTTCGACTTTTCGGGATAACAAGGGAAGCACCTTGACCCGAGCCTGGAAGGTATCGATATGAACAAATTTTTTATCGGCAAACCCTTTGGGATTATCCAGTCGCAAATCAGTGAAACGGAGGCCGATCCAGGGAAAAAATGACAGGTCGATATCTCCCCCAAGGGTCAATGGATACCCTGTCTTCTCAGTAACAAGCTGTTCTATTTTTGGTTTATAGCTCTCAACATCGACAAGCATTGTAACTGCCACGATACCAACAATGATCAGCACGCCCAATGAAGCAACAGTTATCAGGATGTATTTTACGAGTTTGCTCATGTCTGGAACCTGTCCGCGGTTTAATTTGTGGATGATGGAGAAATGAATTTCTAAGGTACTAAACATCTATAAGACAAGTCGTCAATATTGCAATAGAGAGGATACTTGTACCATCAGGAAAGAATAATTCAATAACCTCAAATACTAAACTCGGTAGTAATACCGATCCATCGTTTTCTTGCTTTGCACTCCGGAAATCGTCATGATATGCTGGGTGGGATGATTATATAAGAAAATTAGGGAAATGTCTGTTTTCCAGAAACGCTTCAACGGAACATTTCCTCACTTTTAGGACAGATCATAAGCATGAATAAAGATGAGAAAGGCTTCGCCTGGAAATTCCTGCGGTCACCGCTCACAAGCTTCACGAAGCTGATATGGCTTATTATCGTCATTGTCGTTCTGGCGGGTATCGGCCGCTACCTCGGTTTGAAAAGTGAGTGAGACCGCCCCAAAACAGGTTCAGGAAAAACCAATTATCCAGCCAATTCCCTGGACGGAAATAGATCAATCGGTCGTGACCGCGATGCAGGAGGCACGGCAAGCGACGGAGACTTTTGCCGACGAAAAGCTTGACCAATGGATTGATGACCTCATGGTGCGGGTGGATAACGATTTCCTGGAATGGTATTTCAGTTACTGGACCCAGCAGGTACTCGGCCTTGAGGGATTGTGGCAGTACGGCGTGAACAGTTTTTTTAAGAATCAGCCCACGGCTGCCGAGAAGTTGACGGAAGAGATTCAGGAAGAATTTGCCAAACGGGTCCTACGTCCGCAGATTGCCGAACTTACGCTTGAACGTATAGTTCGGGAGACGGCGGAGTTCTATGTTGTCCAGCTCCGCAAAAACCTTGATGTAGTACCGACCAAATATAAAATTCCACAGGCCGACTGGGAGCGGTACATGGAAGGGATAGCACTGACGACTTACGGCGCCGAGGGAAACCGGGAAACCGACCTTACCTTGAAGACCCTGACATTGACGACGGCCGGAGGAACAGTTTTTCTTGCCGGCAAAATGAAATTTCTGGTCGGGAAACTCTCGGGCAAGATCATGGCTAAATCCACTGGGAAGGCCGCGGCAAAGATAGCGACCAAGACCGGCGCAAAAGTTGCCGCCGAGGGCGGCGGAAAGTTCCTCGGCCCAATTATCGGTATAGGGGTGCTTATTTGGGATGTCTGGGACCACTACCAAACCAAGAAAGAGAACCGTCCTCTATTGCGTCAATCGATCACTGATTATTTTGCTGAATTAAAGGACATCCTTCTTCATGATAATGAGTCAGGAATAATGGCTGTTTTTAATGACCTTGAGCGACAGGTATATACTGCTCTACCCCCGGTAAAGGGAAAATAAGCCGGGACTCTTTTCAGTCCCCGTGCTTTTAGGTGGATAAGTACCATCACGGAATTTTTTCCCAAAAGCCGGAAAATAAAGCAGGCTTTGGATTGTGCCCGACAACAGCAGCTTCATGTGCAGTGGACAATGCCGATTACTATCATTATGGTGGATCAAAAATAGGTAACCGTTCACCAGCACCCCATTTTCATCCGATCAGGCCGCCTCACATGGAAGGGCGGGTTTGGAACCCGCCCCTACTCTGAGGCCTGCTTGAACGAACCTGAAGCACTGGATGAACGGCTACAGATCTGAGTTATGCCGTCTTTCAGTGTGGACCGGTGAACTATTTCAAAAATAGCCACAAAATTTGAAAGCACGATTTTTTTTGCATGAAATTAAAGCAGCAACTAAATTAATTGGAGTCATCATGAAGAAAACATTTTTCCACCTTATTATCTGTACAGCTTTAGTCACATTTCTTACCTCCTGCGCAAGCCTGGACACCAAGCAAAAACAGGGAACGGCAGTCGGAGCGGGAGTAGGAGCTGGTGTAGGAGCAGCACTTGGTCAGGCCATCGGACGAAACACCCAATCAACACTGATAGGGGCAGGAATCGGCGCCGCTCTGGGAGGTTTGACTGGAAATCAGGTTGGCCGGTATATGGACAATCAGGAACAGGAACTCCGAAATGCCGTTGCCAACTCGGAAGCGGCAAGCATTAGACGCAGCCAGGATGTCTTAGTCGCCACCTTTAAGGGACAGACGTTTTTCAACTATGATTCCGACCAGCTCCTGCCCGGAGGTTATTCGGAAATATCCAGGATTGCCAGTATCTTACAAAAATACAACCAAACCCAGATAGAAGTCGGCGGCCATACTGATACCAGCGGGTCGGCGCAATATAATCAACAGCTTTCATTGCGCCGGGCGGAATCCGTTAAAAATGCCCTGGTGCAGCAAGGCATCGACCCATCGAGAATACGAACCTACGGGTATGGAGAGAGCAGGCCCATTTCCTCTGATCCCGCCATGAACCGAAGGGTGGAAATCACCATCATTCCCGTCACCGGTTGATCGGCAGTAGGGGCGGGCACAGGGACCCGCCCCTACTCGATAGGATTACAGATCCTTGTCTAATCTGACGCGAAGAAAGGAAGGGAACCTGGGAATTCCCGAAGAGTGATAGCCGAAATACTTGAAAGTGATGACTTCACCGATCAGTGGAGGATTGTCTCGTTCTTCATCACTGAAGCCGGTGCCGATTTTGAAACGGGTTCCGTCTTGCAATTCCACCAACAAGGCCCCCAACTTGCCGCTATTTCTGCCTTTTCCGGGCAGATGCCCCACTACTACCGCCTCAGCATCCTGAAATTCCTTGACCTTGAGAATCTGAGTGCTGCGCCCCCCGCTGTAAAGAGCGTCCGGATCTCTGACGATCAAGCCCTCGCCACCGAGTTTTCGTACGCGCTGCAATTCTACCTGAAGCTGTCCTGCAGAGTGAACCAGTACCTGGGGGATCACAAAGGCATAAGCCGAGGGATGATCGGCGAACCAATCACGAGCTTTTTTCAAGCGCAAAGTGAAGCTGCCGGCCGCCTTGGGTACGTCAAAAACGGCAAATTTGAGTTGCAGCCAGCCATCATGAGGCTTTTCCTTCAAGACGATTGACGAAGTTTTCTCAAAGGTGCCGCGGCCGGCCCAGAGTTCCCCCTCCAAGGCAAAATCAGGCAAACCATTGACAAACTCAGCCGATGGATGAAAGACTTTGCCGTTTTTTGACCATAATTTTTCGCCGTCCCAGTAGCCTCGCACACCGTCAAGCTTTTCGCTCATCAGCCAGCCGGCGATATCGCACCCCTCGGAATAGACCTCGGGAAGCATCATCTGCTCAGGCGGGCTTGCACGGCAGATAGCGGGTGATAAACAGCAGATCAGGATCAGGACACAAAAGGCCTCGAAGGATCTGATAATGGAAGAGGTTTTCAGCGTTGGCATACAGTTGTTATGCCATACTCTCATTTGATGATCAATAAAGAAATCCATGACTTCCATTTCAACCAGCGTGCTTGGCCCGCTCTGAGCAAGATGAGAAAAATTACCGGCCTTACCGCTTTCCACAAATCGAATACCATTTCGAGACAAAGTCTTTTTCGCAAACCAACACATCAATACACTTTGTTACATAGAGATACATAATAATACACCAATACAATATGTTACATTCCGGATGTTACAGCAAAATTCTCCATATCTTATTGATATTTAATTAAAATAAGATTTTTTCACCGTTGGCACGAAAGGTGCTGACTATAGGTTAAGAGTCAAGACTTCATACAAGGCTTATAACCCCGACTTGACACAACAGCTTCAGCAGGGAGGTCTCAACATGTCATCAATTGCATTGTTCCCGTGTTTACCAACACTCGAATCAGGTATCATTGGCGAGTTATCACGTACTCTCACCCTTAAAGTCTACACCGACGAAAACCTCATCAGGGAAACAGCGACCCGGTTTGACGGCAATCCGGAACGATTGAGAAAAATGATGTATGGTAAAACATCTGTTTTCAACCAGTTCACGCTGGAGAGAGAAAAAACAATCTCCATGTTTCGTCTTCTGTTGGCTGATAAGCTCAGCTCGTCGGAGGAATTTTTGTTTTATGGTTTCCTCACCTCGCTTATTCCGGCAAAGATAACCGAGGTCTTGAGGGTGCTGATTGTTGATAATAAAGATCGGCGCATAGAACGTGATATGGCGGAAGGCCTGTCAAAAAGAGACGCTCAAAAAAACGTCCGCGGCCATGATATCAAAGCTTATGGCTGGACTGACTTTCTTTTTCAGAAAGAGGCATATGACAGTTCCCTCTACGACCTGGTCGTGCCGGTTGAAGATCTCAATCACCGTCAGATCACCAAGGAAATTCTCAATTACTTCCACAAAACCTCGGTACTCCGTACAGTAGAATCCCAGAAAGCTGTTCAGGACATGAAAATGGTGGCGCAAGTAGAGCAATTGTTGCTCGAAAACGGACATAAAACCGAAGTGAGTTCGGATAACGGCAACATCACCCTGGTCATCCACAATACTGCCTTAAATTTCAGCGGCCTGAAACGAGACCTGACCCAACTTATCCGGCAATTGCCGGGTGTGCGTGAAGTTACAGTTGAAAGCCGTAAAACCTATGCCGACAATGTCTATCGGCAGCAGAAATTTGAACTGCCCTCCAAAGTGCTGTTCGTAGACGATGAAAGGGACTTCGTCCAGACGGTTTCCCAACGGCTCATTAGTCGTGATGTCGGCACCTATGGAGTATATGACGGTCAACAGGCGCTCGAACTCATCGCGGAAGACCGGCCTGAAGTCATGGTACTGGATCTGAAAATGCCCGGCCTCCATGGTGTTGAAGTTCTGCGCAAAACCAAAGAACTGGCGCCTGAGATCGAGGTAATAATCCTCACCGGCCACGGCACTACCAAGGATATGGAGGAATGCATGGAGCTTGGCGCTTTTGCCTACATGAATAAGCCGGTCAATATCGAAGAGCTCTCGGCAACGATCAAGGCGGCCAACGACAAGGTACATTCACAAAAATTACAAATAATTAAAGCGTAATTTCACCTTCTATTAAAGGAGCCTTTCGACATGGAAAAAAATCTACACGCCAAAGTTCTGCTGGTGGATGATGAAGACGATTTCCTCCAAACCCTCACCCAGCGACTGGAAATGCGGGGCCTCAAAGTCACCGGAGCAACTCGCGGAGAAGAAGCTGTCGAGCTGGTGGACAAACAAGAATTCGATGCCATCGTCGTTGATCTTGCCATGCCCGGCATGGACGGACTTCAGACCTTAAAGCATATCAAGGAGAACCACCCGGATGCTGAAATCATTATGCTCAGCGGCCAGGGAACCGTCAAGAAAACCACCGAGGCTATGAAGCTCGGAGCCGAAGATTTTCTTGAGAAACCTGTCGATATCCAGGAGCTTCTTAAAAAAATCGCCGAAGCAAAAGACAAGCGAATCCTGATCCTGCAGAAGCAATCCAGGGAGGAAATAGAAAATATTCTAAAAAGCAAGTCCTGGTAACCGCCCACTGCCGGGCGTAACTTCCGGGTAAACACATTGTAGAGGGCCAAAGAGAACGGTGATCTTTCTTCAGGTTCGATAAAAGCAACTGCATATGCTCTTTGCAGTTTATGGATTCGTGTTTCATTCTACCATCCCCAATGGAGGCACCACAATTCAGGTGGTATAAATTATGAATATGACAAAAGATATTGCGCGGGATAGCGACCTTACGGATATTAAAAACCTTGGCCGACCAAAGAAATTCCAGTATGACTGGAAACGTATTTTTTTCATTTTGCTTGGCATCGGACTCTTTCTTGGCGTTTATTTCTCCCCCCCCTGGCAGGCGGCCATCGATCCTCTGGGGGTTAGTTTTGAGCTCAGCCAACAGGCCAAAGGCGCCCTTGCCGTTTTCTGTCTTGCGGCCGTCTGGTGGGTTTTTGAAGTCGTTCCCATCGGCGTAACCAGTCTGGCAATCGGCGCCCTACAGGCACTTTTCTGATCAGGGACCCGAAGGTCGCTTTCAAGGATTTCATGGATCCTTCCGTATTGTTCATCTTCGGTTCTCTCGTCATCGGCATGGTTTTTACCAAGTCCGGGCTGACCAAACGGCTGGCCTACAAGATGCTCTCCATTATCGGCGAACGCACCAGCATGATCTATCTGGGCTGTTTCGTCATGACTGCCGTACTCACCCATCTCATGGCCCATACCGCTGTCGCGGCCACCATGTTCCCGCTGTTGATGACCATCAATGCGCTCTATTCCGAAGAAGACGGACCGACCCGCTTCGGCAGGGGACTTTTTATCGGCATGGCCTATGTGGCGGGAGCCGGCAGCATTATCACCCTTCTGGGTGCGGCCCGTGGCGCGGTTGCTCTTGGCTTTTACAAGGATATCATGAACGTGGATATATCCTTTTTCCAACTTATCCATGTATATGTTCCCCATCGGCTGGCTGATGGTATTTCTGCTCTGGGGCTTCTTCATGCTGGTCTGCAAACCCGAAAAAGACCGGATCGTGGGGCTAAAAGAACGGGCCAAGACTATGTACACCGAACTGGGCGCATGGACCAGAAACGAAATCCTGGTTGTCGTCATCGTCTTTTCCGTGATCCTGGTCATTGCCCTGAAAAATTTCGTGCCTGCCCTGGCCGGACTGGACAAGACAGGTATCCTGCTGCTGTCGACTATCTCCTTTTTTCTCCTGAATATCCTTACCTTAAAGGACCTGGAAGACATTCCCTGGAATATTATCCTGCTCTTTTCCGGCGCCATGTCCATCGGCTTCTGTCTCTGGGATACCGGCGCAGCCAAATGGCTGGCAGTGAACTGGCTGCAGCTGTTCAAGGATTCGTCCGGCATCGTTTTCATTCTCGGCATGGCTTTTTTTGTCATGATCATGACCAACTTCATCATGAACGTGGCGGCCATAGCAATCTCCCTGCCGGTCGCCCTGGTGATCGCCCCTTACCTCGGGGTTTCCGGTGAAGTTATCCTTTTTTCCTCGCTGATTACCGCCGGGATGCCCTTTATTCTTCTCGTCGGCGCCGCACCCAATGCCATCGCCTACAGTTCGAAACAGTTCACCACCGCCCAGTTTTTCCTCTACGGCATTCCCGCAAGTATCCTGCTTATGGCCGTGGTCTGGCTGGCGGTCACGGTTATCTGGCCTCTGATGGGAATGACGGTGGCAGTTACGGCAGGCGGTTGAAAATGATGGTTTAGAAAATGTTACAATATGGTACATTTGAAGACCCAGAGATAAACAGGTGATATGCAGTGCTCTCTAACCAGTGTTCATACACATTGAGGCGGCGCTTACACTGATGAACATTCCCTTCAACCTCGATATTCCTGTCCTGCTGGAAGGAATTCCGCATCCGGCCATGATCCTGGACGATTCGTTCAGGATCATCACCATGAACCGGCTGATGGAAGCCATGACCGGCTATTCCTTGGAGAGAGTAACCGGAATCCATGGCGAACTTGTCATCCGCAGCAACACCGGCAACAACAAGGGCCAGCTCTACAGCAAAGTAATGCAGACGGGAAAAGCCGTTTCGGTCACAGGCGATATCATCAACTCCTATCGGCGGAAAATCGCCGTGCAATACCACATTGCAATTCTCGATCAGGAGGCCGGCAACCATTGCGGCCTGCTGGTGATTGTCGAGGATCTTTCGGCCCGGCAGGTGGAACTCAAGGCCGGGACCGGAAATTTCACCTCCATCGAAATTATCGGCTACAGCCCGAAAATGCAGAAAGTGTTCGACATGATTCCTCTTCTCGCCCAAACCGATGCATCGGTCATGATCACCGGGGAAACCGGCACCGGCAAAGATAAGATCGCCGAAATCATCCATCGGAAATCATCACGGGCGAGATTTCCTTTCATCAAAATCAACTGTGGCGCCCTACCGCCCGGATTGCTCGAATCGGAACTGTTCGGCCATGTGAAAGGGGCGTTTACCGGGGCCACGCGCAATAAGCCTGGAATGTTCAATCTGGCCGATAAAGGCACACTCTTTCTTACTGAAATCGGAGACATGCCGTTGCCCTTGCAGGTCAAACTTCTCTCGGTACTCGATGACCGGGAGTTCATTCCGGTTGGCGGAGAGCAGAAAATATCCGTTGATGTACGAATAATTGCCGCGACCCATCGGCCGCTCCGGGAGCAGGTAGCGCAACAGCACCTTCCGCGAAGACCTTTTCTATCGCCTCAACGTGCTGCATATCCATCTGCCGCCGCTGCGGGAACGCGAGGGAGATGTGCGGTATCTCCTCGATTATTTTCTACAGAAATTCACCAAGGCGCTGAACAAAACCATTGTCGGTTTTGCGCCGAATGCCATGCAGACTTCTGCTGCCGTATAGCTATCCCGGCAATATCCGCGAACTGAGCAACATTATTGAATATGCAGTCAATATCTGTAACCGCAAGAAAATCAATCACGGATCATCTGCCACCTTACCTTTTTGACCACAAATACAGGTAGGCAATCCGGTTCCGGAGGCGGCAGCCGCAGCCGAACACACTAAGATGCACCACGACGCCGGTATCAGGTCAGAAGGAGCAAACGGCAGACAATCAGGAGAGCTGGACGGATATCGAGCGCCGGATGATCGTCGAATCCCTTAAGGAACACCGGGGAAGCCGAACCAAGGTTGCCAGAAAGCCTCGGCTGGGGACGGATGAAACTCTGGCGAAAAATGAAAAAATACGGCTTACAGGAATAACAGGAAAATCGTCATGCAGCACAAGTCGTCTCTGAAAATTACCCATACAGGGCGATTTTATCGCACCGCGATTTGATCTGGCAACCGAAATCCTCATCGTTCGCTTCAAGAACGGCGAGACTGCCAGCGAGCCTAAAATTATTATCCTGGAACGGCCTTCGGACGAAACACTTGTGTCAGATTGCAGTCGAGGAAAACATTACCGATCTTATTTGCGGAGGAATAGAGGATGTTCATTATAGGTTTCTGGTCTGGAAAAAAGTTGCTGTATTGATGGGGTCATCGGCAGCTGGCATATGCTCTGGAAAAAGTCCGTCTCCGGTACCCTGCGGCAGGGAGAAATACTCATCAGATAACAATGATGAAAGATATCACCTTATGAAAAAATTATCCGATTTTGTTCATAAAGTTTTCCCATATGTCTTCGAAGCATTCGATCCAGACAGGGCTTGAACAGGAGGAGTTACAGCCAATTCCGCCTCATTTTGTTTTCGGTGATGATCGCCATCGCCATGGGCCCGGTCATTATGACCGCCGGACTTGGTTACTACAATTACAAAGACCTGCTGCAAAAAGAAGAACGGGGCCAGCTGGAATCACGGCTTGACGGCTCGATCCAATCCATCGAAGCGATGGTGGACAGCCTGAAATCCGTGGTGCTTTTTGTTGCACGACCGGATCGGTATATGAACTCACAACCGGCGACAGCCTTGAACAGCTTTTTATCAGACTTAAACGCCAGTACGCATTTTTCGCCGATCTCGGCGTGATTGATCAGTGAAGGAATACAACAAGCATACTGGGGACCATACAATCTCCAGGGGCAAGATTATTCCGGAGAAGACTGGTTCAAATCAGTCGTTACCGATGGGCCTTTATATCAGCCGGGTCTACCCAGGTTATCGACAGGTGCCACATTTCGCGATCGCCGTCTCACACGCTCGACCCAAAGACCAAGAAGATCTGGGTGTTACGCGCAACCATCGATGCCATTACCCTGCAGCAGTTTGTCAACACCATCAAGACCAATGCTCGGATGATCTCTTCCTGGTGGACGATCATCGGTACTCCCCAGACCCAATCAGGCTTTTACGGTCAGAACTTATCCCGGCAGGGATTGAGATGTCTCCCGGCATCCACCATGGAGTCTCCAAGGTGGGAGAAAATATTTTTTATGTCATCGGCAAGATTAAAAACACTCCCTGGTCGCTTGTTCTGGTCGAAAAACAATACATACACCATCAGGACTGGACAGCCTTTCGGACCAGACTCTTTACCATTGTCCTCGCCTGCCTGGCACTCAACCTGCTAATCGTCTACGGGCTGGTCACCATGCTCACCAATCTCATTCGCAAGGCCGACGAGTTGCAGATAACCATGCTGAAAGAAGCGGAACATACCGACAGGCTTGTTTCCATCGGCCGCCTGGCGGCAGGGGTCGGTCACGAGATCAACAATCCGCTGGCCATCATCAACCAGAAGACCGGCCTGGTGGAGGACCTTTTTCAGATGTCCCCCGAGTTCGAACATAAGCAGACCATCTTCGGCTGCCTGAAGGGTATTGATACAAGTGTTGAAAGATGCAAGGCAATAACCCACCGATTGCTTGGCTTTGCCCGGCGCGCCGATGTGCATAACGAAACCCTCCAGGTTAATGATATCCTAAAAGAAGTCCTGATCTTTCTCGATAACTCGATGATGCACAGCAGAATTCAGGTCGACCTGCAGTTGCAGGAAGACCTGCCTCTGATCGCCAGCGACCATCTCCAGCTGCAGCAGATTTTTTTAAATATCATCAATAACGGCATTGACGCTATCGGCAAAGACGGAACAATATCAATTATGAGCCATACGGCTGCAGGCGAGGTCCGGGTTGTGATCCAGGATAACGGCCACGGTATCGATAAAGAAATTCTGCCCCATATTTTCGAACCTTTTTTTACCACGAAGGAAACCGGCAAAGGCACCGGTCTTGGCCTATCCATCACCTATGGACTTATTAAAAAACTTGGCGGGGATATCACCGTCCGATCACAAATCGACAAAGGAACGGCTTTTACCATAACCCTACCCACACAGAGTGAACGACCATGACACAGACTGAACAAAACAATCTCACAGTACTGATAGCCGATGATGAAATCGAATTTGCCTCAACCCTGGTC
The DNA here is from genome assembly GCA_963728385.1 of uncultured delta proteobacterium. Classification (GTDB taxonomy): domain Bacteria; phylum Desulfobacterota; class Desulfobulbia; order Desulfobulbales; family Desulfocapsaceae; genus Desulforhopalus_A. The sequence continues at coordinate 244,727 of CAVSJK010000003.1, read as the reverse complement.
GCCCGCCTGAAGCTTCGGAATTACCAGGCCACCATGACCAACTCGGGCAAAGCGACACTGACGGCTATTGACCAGAAGCAACCGGATGTACTGGTTCTGGATCTGAAAATGCCGGATCTCGACGGTCTTGAGGTGCTGGCAAGCCTGCAGGAGAAATACCCATCCCTGGCGGTGATCATTCTCACCGGGCATGGCTCTTTTGAAGCAGGTCGAAGAGGTATGGAACTTGGCGCTTATCGATTATATCATGAAGCCGGTTGACCTCAACCTCCTGCTCGAAAAAATCGAAGGCGCCTTTCTATCCAAACCCCGCAAAACACGAGGCTAGGAACCCTCACGAAATTCATTAACTAATCAGCCGGGGACAGAATTCAATTTTGTCCCACGGGATGCCAAGAGACAAAAAATGAATTTCCAAGGTACTAAAAAACCGCGCCGTAATCCCCGCAAGTGAGAAACAACAATTTTTCAGGAATTGGAAAATACCATGAAAAAAACAACCTCCGATAGAATCTGCATCCAGGTCTTTGCTAAAATTTCGGCAGCTATCTCCCATGAGATCAAAAACACTCTGGCGATTATCAACGAGAATGCCGGCCTTCTGAATGACTATGCCCAAATTGCTGAAGAGGCCGAGGAGATCGGCGGTTTGCCTCTCGACCGCGTCCAGTCCATCACTGAGGCCATCGAAAAACAGGTTGTCAGATCCAATAAAATAATGAAAAATCTCAATCGCTATGCGCATAGCGGCGATACCAGCCTGGCCCAGGCAAACCTGAAAGAGACTCTCTCCCTTGTGGCGGAACTCTCCAACCGTCAGGCAGCGATGAAAGAAATCGGTATAACCGTCATATGTCCACAGGACATCGCCATCCAAACCCACCTCATCTCCCTGGAATCACTTATCTACCTGACTCTGCTGACTCTTTATGAAGATTGTGAGATTGGAAGCAACGTAACTATTCAAGGCTCAAAGAAGCAGGAGACTATCCAGGTTTGTTTCAGACTTGAGGGTAAAAGCATTTTGCTGACAGGTGCTTTTCCAGACGATGAGCAACGACTCCTCGCGGAACAGGTATCCGCCGATTATCAACAGGAGAAAAATCAGCTTTGCATTACTTTTCCCGCTACAGTTGACTGATTGCCTGATCCTGGAATCCCTGCTCCAAACCGCAACTTTATTGTTGCGGTTTCCTGGGCAAAACATTCTTTAATCATTTATAACATTCCATTTTTATTATTTTTTCCTTAACTGCATCTTAATAGTTGCACCATCACACCTCTTCCCTAGCCATCAGTAATTTGTGAATCGCGTTTGTTTTACCGGATAGCGTCACTATTTCAATGAGGCTGCCGTTTAGGTGCAACTTTTTTGTTGCGAAAGTATCACACCAAGGAAATTTATTTTCCTAGGGACCTTTCTAAAAAGTAGCCAAAATCTGTTTATCTCATCGATATAAGACAAATATCCTACATAACCGGATGGCTATTACATCATAGGCATAAAAAATGCACAGACTATGAAAATACCATGAAAAAGACTCTCTTTATACAAAGCATAGGCATAATTTTGCTGCTCCTACTCGGACAAACCGAGAACGCATGGGCTCTCCAGTCTCATAGTGCACCGGAGGGAATGTACGTCCACCAGATGGCCCATGTCCTTTTTATGGGAGCTTTAGCTTATCTCTACTGGCACACCAGACGTTCTCCCGCACTCGTCAGCAAGGGATGGAAATACCTGCAGATTTTCTGCATACTTCTTTTTTGTTGGAACCTGCTGGCCTTTACCGGGCACGAAGCGTTTGAGCATCTCTCCCTCGCCGACTTCATAAATAAAAATAGCTTCCAGGAAAGAATCAGCGCTCCCCTGACCTTTACCAAGACGCTCTATTTCATCTCCAAGATGGATCATCTCCTCAATGTCCCAGCTCTTCTGGCTCTGGTTATCAGCCTGCGGACGTTTTATCTGGAAGTGCTTGAGGAGAATAAAAAATGAGTGGTCTCCTTCTGCTGCCGACTGTAACCGTTGAGTTTTTTGGTTCAGGTTTTGTCATTCTGCTTTCCTTTATGGCTCTCAGATATGCCTGGTCTCTCGTCAGACTCCAACCCAACAATTTCATATGGGGATTTCTTTTCTACTTCTGCTTTGCCATGGCGGCCTTTTCCCTGTCCCGGGGTGTCGGCCATATAGTCCGTATCATCCTGACTTACAGCAACCACAACGCAATATGGGAACAACTCTCTCCCATGTCAGGTGGTTTCAACACCATGCTGATGATCTCCGCCGCGGCCGTCACTATCTACTATCATAAAGGTCTTGCGGCGTATAAGGCTATCAGATCGAAAGCCGAAATGCTCTCGGAAGCAAATACCAAACTGGCGGCAAGTGCCGGGCAACTTCAGCAACTCAACACCCGTCTTGAAGAGATGGTTGACGAGCGGACCCGCAACCTCTCCGACTCCGAGAAAAAATTTCGTAACTTTTTCGAGAATTCCAAGGATATTATTTATTTTTGCGACATAAATGGAACCATCACCAACATCAACACCAGCGGCAGGCATCTCCTGGGCATTGATGTGGAGCAGAACAGTGTCAACTTTCATGATCTTTTCAGTAACCGGGATGATCTCAATCATTATTTGACTGAACTGCATGAGAACGGCTTTGTCAGTGATCTGGAGATGGAGTGCAAAGGAAAGGACGGCACAACCCGGAACATTCTCCTCTCTGCCAATGCACTGTATGACCAGAACGGCATCATCACCGGTTGCGAGGGAATCGGCAAAGACATGACCCGGATCAAGACCATTACCGAACAGCTTATCAACCACGAAAAGATGGCTTCCGTCGGTCAGATTGCCGCCGGTGTCGCCCATGAAATCAATACTCCGCTCGGCATAATTCTCGGCTACACCCAACTGATGCTGGACGAGTTTGAGCCGGATACTGAAACAGCCGCCAATCTTCAGGTTGTGGAACGGCAGACCAGGGCCTGTCGCCGCATTGTCGCCGACCTGCTCAAATTCTCCCGTCAGGCCGAAAGCATCAAGGCACCCATCGATTTAAATCAAATCATCCAGGAAGTCTTGTCGGTCACCGAACACTCCCTGAAAATCCAGGGAGTTACTGTCATACGCAAATTCGCCTCGGACCTGCCTCCCGTTTATGGGGATTCCGAAAAACTCCACCAGGTGTTTATCAATCTGTTCAACAACGCCCAGTATGCCATGGCGGAAGGTGGGGAGATCACTATCCGGACGGGCAAGACCCTGCAGCATGTACTGGTGTCGGTGCAGGATAGCGGTACCGGTATTGTCGATGCTGTCAAAAATAAAATATTCGACCCTTTTTTTACAACAAAAGAGGTGGGCAAAGGCACCGGTCTTGGTTTGTCGGTCACCTACGGAATCATTCAGGAACATGGCGGTGAAATCGAAGTTGAGAGTCCTATAATCGACCCGAAAACTCACCAACAGATGCAGGGAACAGCATTCAATCTTCGCTTTCCTGCAACGCAATCGTATAACCCAAGTGACGAGGAGCACCAGTAAAATGGCCCAGATATTTGTATTGGATGATGTACAGGACGCAGTAATTCTGATTAAAAAAATACTTACCAAGCAAGGACATACGGTTCACACCTTTACCGAAGAAGAAGAGGCTATCGGCTATACAGGCAAGAATCAAGTGGACCTTGCCATTCTCGACATCAAGCTTAAAAAAATGAGCGGCATTGAGGTGTTGGAACAAATGAAAAAACTCAATCCGACGATGAAAGTGATTATGCTTACCGGCTATCCGACTATTGAAACGGCGCGGGAAGCTATCGAACTCGGAGCAGGAGAATATTGTGTAAAACCCATCGATAAAAGCGAATTGGAAGAGAAAGTGGCGGAAGTTCTTCCGCAACTCGTTAACTCTCAGTAACAGAACTGGAGAGTTGTATGAAGAAATCAGTCTATTCCATATGCGGCATGTGTACAGTTCGCTGCCCAATTCGCGTGGAATCCGAAAACAATCGGATCACCTGGATCGAAGGGAACCCGCATTTGCTTGGCGGAGCCCTGTGTGCCAAAGGAACTGCGGGTCTTGCCTTACGGGAAGACAATGAGCGGCCACAGCAGCCATTGATCAGGGTAGGGGCAAGAGGTGCCGGTCGCTGGCGTGAAGCAAGCTGGGACGAGGCACTTGATTATGTTGCAGATAAATTGGCTGCGATCAAGGAGCAATACGGCCCGGAGTCGGCAGTACTTTCCTCTCGGGGCGGTCCATGGCAGGCAATGTACAAGGCCTTTATCCATGCTTTCGGCTCCCCAAATTATACCAATCATGACTGCACCTGCGGCCGTAACACCCATCATGCCAGTCTCTCCATCAATGGTGTCGGGCGCAAGGATTTTGCCTACGATATCAAGAATGCCAAACATCTGGTGCTGTTCGGCCGCGACATGTTTTCGGCCCTTCGTATCGCGGAAAACCATCAGACCCTTGACATGCTCGATAATGGCGGGCGACTGACCTATGTCGATGTGCGCCAGACCATGACCGGCACAAAAGCCACCCGCTTTTTCCAGGTTCGCCCGGGGACCGACTATGCGCTGGCTCTCGGTGTTATCCATCAGGTCATTAAAAAAGGCTATTACGACCAGGATTTTCTGGATCGCTACGTTACCGGCTTTGCCGAGCTTTGCAGCTTTGTCGAACAGTATACCCCAGCTTGGGCCGCCAAGGAATGCGGCGTCAAGGAAAAAGATATCCTGGCCTTCGTGGAAGAGATCGGGGAAGACCGGCCGAAAGATTATTTTTCATCCCGGCTGGAACCTCGCCCGCTATAAAGACTCTTTTTATGCAAGCCGCGCCATGCATATCCTCAACGTGCTGATGGGCAACATCGAGATGAAAGGCGGTCTTTTCATCCCCAAAGGCGCCGGTGACTGCGGCAAGAAAGGCATCCGCTCCATCGACTGTGGAAAACCGGATATCAAGCGCGGAGACGGCGTCGGCTGGCAATACAACCATTTCGACAAAGGCCCCGGACTTGCCCACCTGTTCTTTAACCATATGCTCTCCGAAGATCCTTATCCGATCAAGGCCTGGATTGCCATGCGTCATGACCCGTTCAGCGGCTTGCCGGATCCGGAGCAGCAGAAGCTGGCCATGGACAAATGCGACCTGCTGGTCTCCATCGATACCAACTACAGTGAATTCGGCTGGTACAGCGATGTGATCCTGCCGGAGTCCACCTACCTCGAGCGCGATACTCCGATCGTTCAGCAAAAGGGCCTTAAACCGCGTCTTGCCGTGCGCAGGAAAGCGGTTGAGCCAAAGTACGACACCAAGTCTTCCTGGGAAATATTCACGGGCCTGGCCAATCGCCTTGGCCTGCAGGAAACATTTCCTTTTAAAACCATCGAGGAACTGTGGGCCTGGCAGCTTGAACCCACCGGCTACACCATGGCCGACTTCGAGGAAAAAGGATTTGTCGAGATGGCAAGCAGCCCTATTTTCTTTGATCGCGAAAAGCTCGACGGCAAATTCAAGACCCCAAGCGGCAAACTTGAGATTATCAGCGAGAAGCTGACCAAGGCAGGCCTGCCTTCGCTTAAACCTTTTGAAAGCCCGAAAGCGCCGGAAAAAGGTATGTTTCGCTTGATCTACGGCAAAGTGGCTGTCCACACCCAGGGGCATACCATCAACAACCCCTTGCTCTCCGAACTCATGCCGACTAATACCGCCTGGATACATACCAAAATGGCCAAAAAACTCGGCATCCAGACCGGAGATCTCGTTGAATTGTCGTCTGCCGATAAATCATACAATGCCACGGTAGCTGCCCATGTCACCGACCATGTCCATCCGGAAGCGGTTTTTACCGTTCATGGATTCGGCAAGGAAATTCCCCGTCAGACCCGAAGCTTCCTGGCCGGACTCAGTGACCAGAAACTGATGATCGGCAAACTCGACGATTGGGATCAGGCCGGAGGCGGCGTCAACCTCTGTGAAGTTTTTGTCCATGTGAAAAAGAGTATCCGTAACACCAAGAGGAGAGTCGAACTGTGAAAAAATATATGATCCACCTCAATTCCCGCCGATGCATAGCCTGCCATGGCTGCGAGGTACATTGCAAGGTCAACAAGAATCTGCCGGTCGGGCCTTTCCTCTGCGACATCAGCAGTACACCGCTGAAAATGATCGGCGGAGTGCCGAAAACCGAAATCACCTTTACCACCTGCCGCCATTGTGACGAGCCGCTGTGCGTTCCCGTCTGCCCGACCGAGGCAATGGTGCAGCGCGAAGATGGTATCGTCTATATTGACCAGGAAAAATGCATCGGCTGCATGGCCTGCAAAACAGCCTGTCCATGGGCGATTCCCGTACAAAATCCCGACGACGGCAAGGCGGTTAAATGCGATTTCTGCATGGACCGTCTCGATGCGGGGCTAAAACCGGCATGTATTGCCAAATGCACCACCCATGCGCTGAAACTGGTGGCGCTTGAAACGGTGTAGATGTGCTCAATGTTCCGTCAAGGCTTGAAGATACTCATGACATACTGAAAACAGACATAAGGAAGGTGACTTTCTGGAGGTATTCCAGCAAGTCACCCGTCTCATCAGTATGGTCCACGACCCGCAGCAGGTCATGGATCTGGTGGTTCGGCGTCTGCCCGAATTGCTCGAAGTGGATGCCGCCACCATCAGGCTGCTCGACAACGGCACCAACACTTTTGTGCTCGGTGCCGCCTGTGGGGTTTCCGAGAGTATCTGTCCCGTGCCACTATCGACTCCGATGAAGTCATGTCGGCGTTGCTCAAAGGGCAGCCAATAGCGAGAACCGATATCGATATATTCTGCGACCATGACGGTTGCGCCTATATCTCCCGGGAGGGAGTAAAAAGCGCCATGTCCCTGCCGATACTTTTTAAAGGAAGGGTTATTGGGCTCCTGCGGCTTTTAACCAAAGACTCCAGACAGTTTTCCGAACCGGAAATCGCCTTTGCCATGTCGCTTGCCGAACAGGTCGGGGTGGCCATCTCCAACGGACGTATGTTCCAGGAGATGGAAACCCAGGTAACCTTTTTCGCACCCTGCGGGAGATCTCCCGGCTGGTCAATTCCACGCTTGATCTGGATATGATTTTAAAGACTATTGTCGACAAACTTCCCGGCATCATGGGGGTGAAAGGCTGCACCATCCGGCTGCTTCATCCGGCAACCAACCGGCTTGAACTCGCTGCAGCCTCAGGTGTATCCAAGGAATATCTCGATCGTGGCAGCATCAGCCGGGAAGATTCGATCTTCAAGGTGTTAAAGGGTGAGCCGGTTGCCATTTACGATGCGCCGAATGATCCAAGAGTGGACTATCACGAGGCGATACGCAAGGAAGGCATTAAATCCATTCTCGCCATCCCTATCAGAAATGAACAGGAGATTATCGGGGTTTTGCGGCTGCTTACCGGCGAACATCACTTCTTTACCGCCGTGGAGACTAATTTTGCCGTCACCGTGGCGGAAGAAGGCGGCAACGCCATTCAAAAAGCCCGGACCTACCGGAAAATCACCCTGCTCTTTAATCAGATCGAGGAACATGAACGATTCCTGCAGACCATACTGGACTCGCTATGGATGCAGTTGCTGGTGGTCAGTCCTGATAAACGGGTGATCATGGTCAACAAACATTTTTTGAAACCAAAGGGTGCACCGAGGCGGAAACGCTCGGCCGAAGCTATCAATCAGTCTCGCCCTGGCAGGCTGATCAAACATTCGGTTGCCCGGTCAGCAGAGTTCTTGAAGGCGGTAAGCCAATTACCGCTCTTGCCCGGCTGGACCGACAAAGACGGACGAAAATGGTTCGAGCGGCATCTGGCGCCGATATCTGGATAACGAAGGCAAGTTCACTTTGTCGTTGAAGCGGTACGGGATATTACCGACCAGAAGTTGCTGGAACAAGAAAAAATGGAGCGGATGAAGCTCCAGGGTGTGATCGAAATGGCCGGGACCGCCGCGCATGAATTGAACAGCCCTCTTTTGCCGCTCTTGGCACAGCACAGCTGTTGCGGGATGACCTTCCCTCGAAGGAAATGGTCCAGGAGATGGACCTGATCATCCGCAATATGAAGACCATGTCCGAGCTCACCCGAAAAATGACGGCAGTAACAGGTTTTGAGAGCCGGGAATATGTTGGAAAAACCAAGATCGTTTCTTTGAAAACAGAAGATATATAAAAGTATTTCTCAGAAAAACTGAGATGTAACAGGAGTAGTTTAATATCTAATTAATGGAGGAAAGAGAATGAAGAAAAGTCAACATTTTTATTGGCGTAGTGGCGCTGTTGTGCTCGCCATGCGTCCACATCCTGGGCAATCGACGCGAAATTGTCCAGCGGAAAAATCAAAGCGGGGAATGCGATCACGGTTACCGGTTCAATCAATCCCGGCCAGGAACTCTATGTTGTTGTCGCGACAGAGAAAATGTTCAAACCGAGAGACGCAATCGGCCCGAAAGAGAAAAAGGAACTGAGAGATGGCAAAGGCGGCAAAAATGCCTTTGGTGATACCGCTATCCCACCTGTGTACTATGTCGTCACCAGTGACCCGACTACATTGGCCACCCCAAAGTCTTCCACCAAGGGCCAGACCAGCGGCATCTTTGCCTTTCCTCCTTTCAAATATGAAGTGAAGGTGAACAAACTCAAGGCCTGGGCTGATATCCCTGAGGAAGTAAAAAGTTACCTCGGACCGATTAAGGACGAAGCCCAGTGGAAATTTATAGCCTTTACCCACGAAAACAAGTTCGGTATCAACACCATCTCCAAAGAAGCACCGATCGGTGGTGGAAATGCTCGCTGTGTCATGACCGATTACAACACCGAGAAAAAGCCTGGAATAAGGGAACGAGCCTCTCTTTAGACAAAGCCACCGGTAAATTCACCATGACCATGGCACCTTACAAAAACCTGGCCCCGGACACCAAGATGAAGGTCTATGTCAACGGTCAGGATGTCGGTAACTTTTGCTATTGAGAAATCCACTTTCTTTTTCAAGACCGCCAATATCTATATGAATCCGCTGGTCGTCTTCTTCGGTGCCTTCATTATCGGCTGTCTCTTTGTTATCATGGGCGCTGCCGGTGGCCTCTTCACCGCCGCCTTCCAGGTAACCGTTCTCGGTACCAAGGCACCCATCGGTATCAATGCAGCCAACACCATCAAACCCACCAACCTCTTTTTGACTCTCTGTTCGCCGATCACCGGTTTGATGAACTACTTTAAAGAAAAGCGTTTTGCCTGGCCGGTAGCCATCTTCTTTGCCGCAGGTATCGTCATAGGTGCATTTTTTCTCGGACCCAATTTTTCCGCCAAGTACCTGCCGCTCAAAGCCTATAAATTCTATCTCGGTATTATCTGTCTGGTCATCGGTATCAAATTGTTCATTGAGAGTCTGCCAAGCTCCATTGAGAAAAAGAAAGCGATGAAGGCCATTATCCAGAAATTCAATGCCGCAGTAAAAGAGGCCAAATCTTCCGGCAAGGCCATGGAACTCGGCAAGGTTGAATTCGAGAAATTCAATATCATCAAGTTCGACATGAAGTTCTGGGGTGAAACCTTTGTTGCCAGACCGCTCATCATGTTGCTTTCCGGTATCCTGATGGGAATGATCGCCGCATCCTTTGGTGTCGGGGGCGGCTTTATGTTCATGCCCTTTATGACTACCGCCATGGGCTACCCGATGTACCTTGCCGTACCGATTGCCCTTGCAGGTACCTTTGCCACCTCGGTCGGCGGTATTGCCAAATTCTCCCTGATGGGCTATCAACCTGACTGGATCATGGCTGCAGCAATAGCCGCCGGTGCCATTGTCGGTGGTATGGTCGGACCGAAAATCCAGAAACATCTCCCGGAGATCTTCCTGAAGAGAATGCTGGCTCTGGCCTTGGTCATTGTCTTCTTAAACTATACGGACGCGCTCTTTTTCCTCCGTTAATTCTTCACCTCGGGGCTGATATCTCATGGACCAATTGTTTCAAACCATCTCAAGCTTGTTGGATTTGCTGTATTTTGAGGTTATCAGCCCCATTTTTGATTTTGTTGCCAGGGGGCTGGATATGCTGCTTATCCAGCCCCTGCAATTTCTGAATATCCCGCCTGTTCTACAGATTATGTTCGTCGCCCTGCTGACCGGCATGCTGTCCATGTTCATTCGCCGCCTGCTTAGTGTTGAACAGAAAGATGCTGCCTTTAAAGCGGTTTTCACTGCCAAAAAAGAGGCCCAGGACGACCTGAAACTGATCAGCGACTGGAAGAGCAGAGAGACCTTTGCCAAAACCATCGATGACGATATAGACAACGATTTCAACAGTTATCTGGCAGAGCGTTTTGCCAGACACGGCATGGTCTATTTATTGCCGATATTTCTCAGTCTGTTCTGGCTGGAGAACTCCCCTCTGCCAAACGGAATACTTTTTTATCTGCCGGAGAACCGGTTCGGCATTCAGGGAATCTATCCTCAGTTTGTTTTTCTGCTGACATATTGCACTGTTCTGTTTACATTTTTCAGACTACGCAGGAAAAATCGAAAAACATCCGGCTAACCGTACTCAATCTATCCAGGGAAGAAATTATGCTGAATATTCTTAAACAGTTCTCTGAGCAGCTCATCTCCCCGGATCTTTTTATCAGGAAGAGATACGCAACTTTTCAGCAATTGCTTGAGTATGACAGAAAATGTCATACCCTGCTCGCTGAGCTCGAAGATATTTACTACAGTGCCGCAGCTGTTGATATCAACCGGGTGCGCAATATTTATCCGATTTTTCCGCCGCTGTTCTTAGAATGCTGGAAGGCCTGGCAAATCTTGCTCCCGGACAGTATAAAAACCTGATAGACTATTATAAAAAATTCGACTTTTACTCAAGATTTGCTCTCGCCCCACCTAAATGCGAAACAAATCCACCTTATATTCTGCCCCTGGACGCAGCCTATGCAGACGACCGCAAAACAGGCGGCAAGGGGCTGCATTTATCTCATCTGGTCCATGAGCTGGAACTGCCTGTCCCCGCTGGGTTTATTATTTCCACCTCAGCCTGGAATGCCGTACTGGAAAAGAATGGGCTTCGTCCTAAAATCGATCGGCTCCTTGCCCACACAGACATACATTCCCACAGTTCCCTGCAGGAAACCTCCGCAGCTCTCAGCGGGTACCTCCGGCAGGCAGAACTGCCCGCGAACTGGAAGAGGAGATTGCGGCGGCTGTTACCCACCTCTCCGCCAAATTTCCAGGTCAGGCTTTTGCTGTACGCTCCAGTGCCGTTGGCGAAGATTCCTCTCTTAGCTTTGCCGGACAGTACAGCTCCTTTTTAAATATTGAGGCGAACGGAGTTCTTGAAGCATACAGACAGGTTCTGGCCGGTAAATATAGTCCAGAGGCCATCATGTACCGGATAATCAAGGGTCTTGACGACGAGGAGACCCCCATGGCGGTCATCGTACTGGTCATGGTCGATGCCCGGATCAGCGGGGTTATCACCACCGGCAATCCTGCGCTCCCTGACGACATAACCTTCCTGGTTCATTCGGTATATGGTCTCGGAGATGAGCTCATGGCAGGGCGGGCGACCCCGACAACCCAGGAAATTCGCCAAGGCGATGAGGGCAGTGTCATCTTTCGGCATTCTCCCTATAACGCAGAAGGAGAACTTTCAGACGATAATCTTCGTTTGCTCGTGGGCCGGGCTGAAAAAATTGCCGGCTACTATGCAGAACCCCAGGAGATAGAATGGAGCTGCGACGACCAGGACAATATCTATTTCCTTCAGGCCCGGCGCCTAAAATTGGAGCGAAATAAACCTGAAACACAGGCGCCGGACCTCAAGCATCTCCCCTTGTTGTTTCAGGGAGGAGCGACCGCCTCCCCCGGCATTTGCTGTGGTCCTGTGTACAAAACTGCGACAACTGCCGGTCAATCTGCAATTCCCGACGGATCTATTTTAGTCTGCGAGGTAACGCCGCCGTCCCTGGTGACGATTCTGCCCCAATTGTCCGGGGTTATTGCCGGATATGGCAGCACTGCCGATCATTTTTCCTCGGTGGCCAGGGAATTCGGCATCCCTGTTCTTGTCCAGGCAGGAGAGAACTGTCTCCAATTGCAAAACGGAGAAGAACTTACCCTTTGGGCTGATAAACGATCAGTTTTCCGGGGGACTGTTACACTTGCCGATGACAGCGAAGTCAGACTGCAACGAACACAGAGCAACCCCTTCTTTCGCACCTTGAAAATGGTGATCGATTTCACCTCCCCTCTTGCTTTGGTTGATCCGTCAAGCCCCGCCTTTTGTCCGGAGAACTGCCGGTCTTTGCATGATATTCTCAGGTTTACCCATGAGAAGTCGGTACAGGCTATGTTTATGCACTCAACCGATAGCCTTTTCCGAAAACCAAAAGGCTTGAAACTGCAGACAAGCCTCCCACTGCAGATGCACGTCATCGATGTCGATGACGGCCTGTCACGGGATGCTGTACAAAAAGGCGAAATATCCATCGCCGACGTGCGCTGTCTGCCGCTTCTAGCCTTGTGGCGTGGGCTTTCTCATAAGGGAGTGAAATGGGGAAACCGTTCACATTTTGACTGGCAGAGCTACGATTCCATCGCTCTTGCCGGAGGAGTTGCCACAAAAAGCAACTCAGCCCTGGCCAGCTTTTGTCTTCTTTCGTCGGAATATCTCAATGTCAATATTCGATTTGGCTATCATTTCACCTTACTAGATTGTCTTTGTAGTGATGATCCGGAAGAAAATTATATTCTGATGCGTTTTGCCGGAGGAGGAGGCGATAGCGTCGGCAGGGACCTTCGTCTCGGCTTTATCATAAAAGTTCTGGAAAAACTTAATTTTACCTGTGAGCAAACTGGCGAGTTGCTGGATGCCAGGCTGATGCGGTATGATAAAAGAATAACAGCCGATCGTCTCGATCAGGTTGGCCGGTTGCTTGGTGCCGTACGGTTGCTCGATATGGTGCTGACCGACGAAAGTATGCTCGAAGACATGGTCGATAATTTTTTTCAGGGAAACTATGATTTTTCGAACGAATAGGTGCTGGTGATGTCTGACTACCCTCTCACCTGGATTACCAAAAATCTGGCGGTGGGCCACGCTCCCATGTCGTATCGGGAACTGGACAGCATAAGAAAGCAGGGTATCGACGCCATTGTCAACCTCTGCGGGGAATTCTCGGATCTGCATGAAATAGAAAAAGATTCCGGTTTCGAAGTTTTTTTTCTGCCTATTCCGGATGAAAACGCACCCAAGATGTCGGAGATGGAAAAGGGTCTGGAATGGCTTGATGAGGCCATTTACCTGGGCAAAAAAGTTCTGGTCCACTGCCATCACGGCATCGGCAGAACCGGCACCTTCGTCACAGCCTACCTGCTTCGACGCGGTTTTGGCTTAAAAAAAGCCGGTAAAATGTTGAAAGCTACCAGGGCGAATCCAACGAATTTTGCCCAATGGTGGCTGCTTCGAAAATTTGATAAAAAAGAAGGCCGCTTAACCCTTGCTGAACCCACTCCGGAAAACAGAAACAGCGCGGATCTGAGTGATTTTTATAGCCGCTATGAACATCTGCTGGAAAAAATAGATGCCCGAACTGCCCCACCCTCTCCCGAATGCTGCTCCAATGGTGGTCTGCAACCCTGCAACAGAACATTTACCCTTGAGCTTATAGAGGCACTCTATTTGAACAACAAGGTGAATATCAGCCTGTCTGCCGACCAGAGAAAGGCTGTCATAAAATTAGCCAATCGGCTGGAGAAAAAACCGATCGATCAGTCGGACAATTCAACCACAACAGATCCTGAAAGTGCATGGGCAGATAAGGGATGCCCCCTGCACCAGGACAATATCTGTCTGCTCCATAAAGCAAGACCTATCCATTGCCGTCTCAAAGGCTTTACCACGGATTCAGCGAACATTGAAGAGATCAATGGGGAACTCATCCAACTGTCCCAGGAGGTTTTTCAAGCGCTTTTTGGTCGGCAAAATGACCAGCCTCCACCCGCAGTGAGTTTTTCCGACAGTATCTCCGGAAAATTTATCCAGAGATATTTTCAATATCTCACTACCCGAAAAAAGTCAGATGAATGATCGTAGTTTCCTGGAAAACGAATCGGCACGAAAGCAAGTGATGATTGTCGATGACGAACCCGACATGCTGTCCATGCTGCGAATAATCACTGCAAAGCACTGTGGCTGCGAGGTTATCGTTGCCTCATCAGGCCGGGTTGCCCTGGATAAGTTAAGCCAATACCGGCCCGACGTGATTTTGAGCGATATTAAAATGCCCGACCTGGATGGTCTGGAACTGCTGAAGAAAGTGCGGGAATATGACCAAACCATCTCCGTAATCATCATGACCGGCTATGGCACCATCGATATTGCCGTACAGGCCCTGAAAAATGGCGCCTATGATTTTCTGCAAAAGCCTTTCGACAAAGACCTTCTCGTCAGGGTCATCAAAAACGGTATTGAACGGACCGCCTTGTTGCGGGCAAATTATCAACTCCGGGAGAGGCTCAGCGATCTTGCCCAACCGGAAGGTTTTGTCGGCCAGAGTCCTGCCTTAAAGAGAGTGCTGGATCTGCTGGCAAAGGTTGCCGATACCGACGCCACCGTGCTGATTCGGGGTGAAAGCGGAACAGGTAAAGAACTTGCCGCCCGGGCACTGCATAATCTCAGCAACCGCAAGCAACGGCCGATGATTACCGTCAATTGTCCGGCTCTGCCTGAAAACGTCCTGGAGAGTGAGCTTTTCGGCTACAGCAAGGGCGCTTTTACCGGTGCCACCCAGAAAAAAAAGGGACTATTCTTAGAAGCCCATGGATCAACCATCCTTCTTGACGAAATCGCGGACATCCCGGTCTCTGTCCAGACCAAGCTGCTGCGGGTTTTGCAGGAGAAGGAAATTCAGCCTTTGGGCCAAAATAAAACGATAAAGGTGGATGTCCGGGTTGTCGCCTCCACCAACCAGGATCTGGAGGCGAAAATCAAAGTGGGGGAATTCAGGGAGGATCTCTTTTATCGCCTCAATGTCGTGACAGCTGTTATGCCCAGCCTAGAGCAGATGAAGGAAGATGTCCCGCTATTGATCCATCATTTTCTGTCACAGTTCAAGCGACAATACGACCGGGACAATCTGGTTCTTTCACCTGAGGTTCTCCAGCATCTCTATTTGCGTAAATGGCCCGGTAACGTTCGGGAATTGCAAAATACCGTTAAACGAATTGTGCTTCTTGCCGCCCGTGGACAGGTGAATCTTGCCGATATCAGTATCCCGGATAAGAGTACAAGACAGATCACTCGGACAACCCGTTCGAGGATCTTTATACCTCCGGTTACAATGAGGCCAAGAGCGGAGGTTGTCAGGCGATTTTCGGTGAGTTATCTGCGCAATTTGCTGACCAGGCACGGAGGCAATGTAACCAAAGCCTCAAGCGAGTGCGGCCTGGAACGACAGGCATTGCAGCGGATCATGCGGCGTAACGGCATTATTTCCTCCGATTTCAAGACGAAATAATCGGGTGTGCGATCATTCAGGGCAGGCATAGAGGCGGGCGGCTTCTAAACCCGCCCGGTGTACTCCCTAAAATGTTTTAACCACCACCAAGGTAATATCGTCATTTTGGCCATTTTTTCCCCTGAATTCGCCAATTGCTCCGGTGATACGCTCTAGTATTTCTGCTGGGTTGCAAGTCGCTGTTTTCCAGCGAGTATCTGTTTTATCGGTGCTCTTTGCCAAACTGCTCTCCTCTCTCGTTCTCAACTTCCCAGGCCCCATCGCTACTGATAAGAATTAATTGTTCCTCATCGGGAATAGGCAGCTCGTAGTACTCAAAATTCCAGTCTGCATCAACTCCTAGGGCAATCCCATTTCCTATTAATGCTCGAAAATTCACCACCGGCAGGAGAATAAATTATCGCTGGGTCGTGACCGGCCCGCACCCAGCGCAAGGTATTTCGTGCGCGATCAACCTCCAGGTAAAACAAGGTAACAAAATTTCCTGATTTACTGGTGTCCCGACACAGAGCAGTCTGTTGACATCATTCATTATTTGATCAAGACGACCGGGAAGGAAGACCCTGCAACGCAACAAAGCTCGCACGGTGGTCATCAACAAAGCCGCGCCGATCCCATGCCCCACCACATCACCCACAACCACGCTTACCTTCCGTTCATTATCGGCAAATTTGATGATATCAAAATAATCGCCTCCCGTTTCATCGCAGTAGAGGCTTATGCCGTTGCCGTGATTCCTTCCGCGGAAAAACTGTTACTTGGGCAAGAGATTCTGCTGGATTTCCCTGGCTATATTGATTGCCTCCTTCATGGCAAGCCGGTGCTTAAGCTGCCAGGTCATTTTATTAAAACTTTCGGTCAATTCAGCGACTTCATCCCGGCTCGTCACGGCAAGTGGAGGACCGAATTTTCCTTTGGCCAGATTATTGGCTGCAGTGGAAATTTCCTTTATCCTTGCTGTTACCGTGTTTGTCGCCTGTCTGATAAAAAAAAGAATGAGAAAAATACAACAGAGCCAGCGTGAGAATGTAAAAGAACTTAAATCGGATGATGGGCTGCAGAATTTTTTCGCCGGGAGCCATGATCACCATCGTCCAGGGCGCTTCGGTTAGATGATAGAAACCACTTATCTCTTCAGGTGGAGAACCGGGGCCGAAAACCGTGCCGAAATTCTTTTGCTTCATGACCGCCAGGGTTTTTCTTTCGAGGCTATCTTCAGTGCCAAAAGACCGCATGGGGAATAGAATCTTGCCAGGTCCCACATCTGAAGCCGTGCTCGCCAGGACATTGTCTGCGCTGTCGACAAGGTATGCCTTGTTACTTTTCCACCAGGGAGCATTGATAATCCGCTTAATCAATGTATCAAAGGATATGATTACTTCCACCCGCCCGACTGCCTTATCGTCTGTATCATTAAATTCACAAATCAACGAAACCGTCCGGTCACCCAGTCGACTATCAAATCTGGGAGAGCCGACTTCAAATCCTTCCTTGTGATACCCGTGCATCATTTCCATCGGCATTTTGGTCATGCCCATATGAGACACCGGGGACATACTTTCTGCGGGATGGTCTTCCTTCGGCCATTCGACATGCACCCCGACAACATCATCAAGCCCTTCTATTTGTTTGAGAATTCTTGTGAAAATTATTTGATTTGCATCAGGATCATCGGAACTCTGCAGCAAAAGAAGCAAATCTTTTGGCTTTCGCAGCTCCATATCTATCAAATGAGCCGTTCTCTGTAATCTTACGACCGCCGTCTCACCCCATTGCGTGAGTAACATATTCCGGACAAAGATAAACCCGCCGATAGATAGACTTATCAGGAGCAGCAAGGTCGGAGCCAGAATAAAGACCAACGTCCGCTGCCGCAAACTTCTGGGCTGGAAAACCATATTTTAAAAAGCCTTCGTCTTCTGGAAAAATGAGAATGCGATTAATCGAAGGTATTGTGACCTTTGACTGAGATGACAAGACTTTAAGGATTGTTGCCGATCAGGCAACCGTTGATTATCCTTTGGGATTGCGGTTCCTCCGTTAAAGAATTTTAATGTGGTGTAGGTGATGGTAGAGATTGTCGAAGACTATGGAGATTTACGGCTTCGACTTTAAATTCTTGTGAGTTATAACCGAGAACATTTATTCCGCAATAATCCTGTGGGATATCAAGCAATAGCTGTAATGGCCTGTGTTGCAGACGTGAAAGCAGCACGCGGATGACCCCGGCATGGGCAACCACGAGCAGGGGACCTGCATGCGCTTTTGCCAGGGCGAGAAGCGGTGGATAACAACGGACGAGGAGATCGGCGAAACTCTCACCGCCCTCCCCCTGGGGTCGAAAAATTCCAGATCCCGGCCCCGCTGTTCGTAGTCTCCGGGAAAACGCTGCCGAACCTCGTCGACAGTCAAGCCTTCCCATTCTCCCAGATTGATTTCCTTGAACGCCTCGATTTTCTTCAAGGATTCGGTTGGTAAGCCACTGATCAGGGCAGCCGTCTGCACAGCCCGTTGCAGAGGTGAGGTAATAACCTGCTTGAAAGATATCTCTTTCAGCTGTTCACGAAGGGCCAGGGCCTGACGGATGCCGTTATCATTCAGGGGCAGGTCGGTCTGACCGAGAAAGGCACGGGCCGGTGGCCGGTCAACTTCCCCGTGACGGATGAGATAGATAAGGGATTTCATACAGAATCACGATGAGATAGAGTTGGAAATAATATCGGCGAGTCGTTGACCGGACTCCGCCTCAACCGCAGCGGCAAGCTGCCTGGCCTTTTCGTAGCGTCTGTTGATGGCCTGTACCGCCTCGGGATTATCCTGATAGATGGTTAATTTCTCCTCAAACCTTTCTTGTATATCGACAAGGCGATTGCCATGAGCCAGTTTATCTGCCAGATGAACTATTTCTTGTTCAGTAAGCGCCATTCCGGGCAGCCAAGCTAAATCTTTATGGGCGGCAACAATTACCGCAGCCTGATCAAAGCCGAGTTGCCGTAACCACTCAGCTCCCAGCAATTCATGATTAGGATTGCCCTTGGCTATATCATGCAATAAGCCGCAAACCCTACACAGTTTCTGATCAAGTATCCATCGGCCATTTCCCCCAATAGCCCTGCAGAGTGCCACTGCTATTGCCGCGACCAGTCGGCCATGAACGAGACCCTTCTCCGGCATGGGATGGAGTTGAAGGATCACCGAACTCTCCTCTAAAGTGGGATAGCCCAGATGATTGAAACGACGGAGACCGGCTGCGTAGTCGGCCGGGGTATCCATATCGAAGTGAATATTGGCATCAGGCACGCTGACCTCCGCAACCTGTTGCGCCTTGTTCTTTTCGACGGCCGCAAGTATTGAGCGCAATCCACCTTCTACCTGCTCATTTTTGCTAATAGCAGGGACCAGATCACGGGTGATAAGCGGCGGATGGCCGCGTTTTCCGTCAAAGACCGGATAGATAATTTGCGCTGGTGCGACGGTAAACGACTGGCTCAATAAACGTATTGTCCCTGACCGTACCAGAGGAATATCCACAGGCAACAGAAAAAATCCGTCGCTCCAGGCTGCAAGCCGACCAACTCCCGTGCGGATTGAGCTGTACATCCCGGAGGCGAAATCTGCGTTATGGACCGGCCGTGCTCCGGCCTGTTTGGCTATCGCTGCAATTTCATCGCTCCGATGACCGGTAACCACCACCAGGTCCTCGACCCCGCAATCCCTGAATAATTCAAGGCACCTGTCCAATACCGTACCCGTTCCCAAAGGCAGGACGGTCTTGAGCTCACCCATGCGGGAAGAAAGCCCTGCTGCCAGGATTACAGCGCTTAGACGATGCACCATTTTTTCCTGCCGGTTGCTCGCTGATAAATGAGTTCGCCGACAATACTGACGGCAATTTCCTCCGGAGTGTCCGCTTCAATGGTCATGCCGATCGGACAATGCACCTGCTCCAGTTGTGCTTGCTTGACACCTTTGTCCGCCAGCTTGGCATAGAGGGCATTGCGTTTTTTCCGACTGCCGATCATACCGATATAGCCCGCCTTGGTTTGCAAGGCTTGCTCGAGGACCTCCAGATCATGCAGGTGGCCGCGGGTAACGATCACCAGATAGCTGTCATTATCTATTTCGTATCCCTCAAAGCAATCTGCAAAGGAAGGCAGTACCTTGATCTCCTCGGCCAAGGGAAAACGCTCTTTATTGGCAAATTCGCCGCGATCGTCCATTACCATAACGCGAAAGCCTACCCTGGCGGCCTCCTCTGCTGTACAGGCAGCAACGTGACCTGCCCCGATCAGAAAGAGATTACCGCCAACAGCGAAATACGAAACCAGATACTCCCGGCCGTCATACTCGATCAGGGTGGCGGACGAGGTGGATGAACGGATCTGTTTAACGGCAGCCATCAAATTTTCCGGCAAATCGGCATGATTGGTCCAGCCCTTATGATCAATAACGAAACGCTGGTTACCGTCGACAGTATCAAGTGGACAAACCAGAGTAACCCGGCGTCCCGAGGCCATGGCAGCGCCCAGGTCTTGAAAAACCTTTTTATTCCCCTTGTCGGCCCGGATAAATTCCAGGAAGATTTCCAGCTTTCCACCGCAGATCATATCAGTGACCGCGGCATCGCTGTTGGAAAGATCGAAGGCACGGCGCAAGGAACGGCCATCGACAAAGCAGCTCTTCGCTTCTTTCATGGCTTGCGCTTCAACCAGTCCGCCTCCGATGGTTCCGGCTATCCGCCCGTCACGGTAGATAATCATTTTAGCCCCGGCCACCCGTGGTGTCGAACCTGATTGACTGGCGATGGTGACGAGGACGAGATCTTCTCCATCATTTAAGGAGATACAAATTTGTTGAATGAGCTTTTTCATGATCGTGTTTCCTTACGTTTGTCTTCGAGTATCCGTTTACTTCGATGTATTTTTGTTGATAAATCAATAAAAATGACCGAATCCAGGTCCCTGCTCGGTTGAAGGTCCGTCAATGCTGCAGCGGCTTGACGCAACACCTCTCCCTCTTTGCCGGGGATGGCCGCCAGGTAAAGTTTGAGCTGGTCATGTTGCTCCACGGTGCTCAGTACAGCCCTGAAATCGAGCAGCCCTGAAATCGGGAAAAGAATTTCGTCCAGGATGTGCAGAGCCAGCCGGTTTCCGTTTTGCAAAGTTCGGACCTGGTTCATACGGCCAAGGACTCTGTCAAGTCGTCGAATATGGCTGCCGCAAGGACAGGGACCCGGCAAGAGACGCCCTTGGTCGCCGGTACGGTAGCGAATGAGCGGCATACCCCTGCGACGGAGGGTGGTAAAGACGATCTCGCCCCACTCACCGTCCGCCAAGGGCGTGGTAGTGCGTGGATCGATGATTTCAAACAGCAGGTCGGCCTCACGCAGATGCGTCCCGCTGTGGCCGGTGCAGTCTACCCCACCGCCGAGCCCGGTTTCCACTGTGCCGTAATGGATAAAGATTTCACAGGCCAGCAAGCCGGTCAACTGATCGCAGAGACTCTCGGGAATATAATCCGAACACAGGAGCACCGAGCGGATTCCACCCAGAGGAATAGCTCGAGCCGCCGCCATCCTGGCAATAGCAAGGATCTGCACCGGAAATCCGACCAAAAGATCGGGCCGCATTTCACTCAGCTGGCTCGCCGCCGCTTCGGGATCCTCAACCAGGCCGAGGATGTGACTGGACACATTCATCCTCTGCAGGGCCTGGGCCAGCAAATGACCGGTGGAATCCGGAGTGACGCCCGGCAGTAAAATCGCCGCCTTCTGCCCGGGATCGACCATTGCCTGGATACCCTGTTGGAAAAAATCCAGGGTCCGTTCCAGATCCTCATCGGTGAAGAAGAGCCTTTTGGGAGTTCCGGTAGTACCTGAACTCTGGATGGTAATGATACGTGCCACCTCATCCTGACTGACACAAACCATGTCTGAACCGTGGTTGCGCAGTTCCTCTTCACTGGTCAGCGGCAGCCTGGTCAGATCTTCCATGCCCGTGACCTCTGAAATACCGGCTCCGGCGAATTTTTGCCGGTAAAACGCTGAGTACCGACAGCAGTAATCGACCATACCACGCAGCCTTTCTCCCTGGTAGAGTTCAATCATTTCACGCGAAAGAGGGACATTGCCTTGCTCGGCAGGACGACCGATACTCCTCCCTATCAAGGCTTCCAGAGGGGTAATGGTCATAATCGGTTCTTCCCTCGATAGAGTGATGTTCCCATATTGGAAGTCACATTGTAGGCACAAAACGGGACAAGGTCACCTTCCGGGGAAACTACATGGATGCAACAGCCTTTTAGCCGCTCCAGATCCAGGTTCCAGACATCCTGAAAGGCCATGGCCGAAATGGAAAAAGTATGGGTGCGGGCTCTCGCCAGGAATCGATCCAGATCATCCTGGACCGGTGCCTGCTTTTCACTTGTGCAGGCACAAGGCGTGGTTGTTAAGGCTTGCGGTAGGGACCATTGCAGGGCGGTAAAGGCCACGCTTTTTTCACGACCTTCGAGGGCCGAGGGAATCACGACTTGCGAGTTCACCTGTTGAACAGCAGGCGGCCTGCCTATCGCCAAGCGGCTGAAGATTGCCGCATTCTTCCACCAGAAACTTGCCGTGGAAAGAGCAGAGTGCGTGCTCGCAGGCAGGCGGTGCAAAATGTCCGGCTGGAATTTTTCCGTCGCTTTGTTCCTCAATCAATTGCAGCAGTTCAGGCAGGGTGAGCCTGTCCTCGTCCGCCGGAGGCTCGGGAAAGCGGCCGAAATAGCTGACCGGCTGGAAATGAACACCACGTACCGTTGGGGCAAATCGACGGGCATAATCGATGATCGCCCCGACCTCGTGGGTATTGATTCCCGGAACCAGGGTGGGCACCAGCACCACGGCCAGACCGGCTGCTTCACAATGCTGCAGGGCCTGTTCCTTGATGTCGGTAAGGTCATGGCCGCGTAAGGCTTTATGGGTGGCACTGCTCAGACCGTCAAACTGGAGAAAGACCGAGCTTAACCCTGCATTTTTCAGCGTCAGAGTGTAGTTAGGATCAGCCGCCAGGCGAAGACCATTGGTGTTCAACTGCAGAAAGGAAAAACCTTTACTCCCGCCAAGGCTGATAATCTCCGGCAGATCGTCCCGTACCGTGGGTTCACCTCCGGACAGCTGAATATTGCAGGGACCGGAAGCCTCCATAATCCTATCATAGAAAAAGCCAATCCTTGCTAACGAAGGTTCCATTTTTTTATCGAAACTGCTTCCGGCACCGGCATCGGCAAAACAGACCGGGCAATGAAGATTACACCGCTGGGTTATTTCAATTAGGGCCGTGCAGGTATGCTGGCCATGTTCCGGGCAGAGACCACAGTCAAAGGGACATCCACGGTCAAGAGCCGTGAAGGCCCGGTGCGGCCCGGAAGGTTTTTTCGGTCGAAGCCAGCTGGAGAAAGGGATCGATTCGCGCCAGATGACGGTGCGAAAAACGCCGTGTTCCGGACATTCCTTGATCAGAAATACCGATCTCCCCCTGCCGCTCACGCCTGGCTGGGACACGACGAAGGCACACAGGGCAGATACTTGCGGTCGAAGACAGCAGTTCAAGGGAAAGATCAATATTCACCGGCTTGTTCTCTCGGCAGGCTGGGATCGATATTATTTTCCGTAAGAATCTGCAAAACCATCCCACGGGCCCGCACCATGATATTACCGCAGATCTCCGGTTTCACACCGCCGTGATAGGCGGTAATATCGTCACAGGTAATACCCCCACCCCAGGACTCGGCATTGGCCTTGAACCAGTCCATAAACTCGGACAGCAGTAAAGGGTAGCAGTCGAAAGCCGTTTCTTCGGCACTTCCCTTGGCAGCATAGAGGGCCATAATACAAGCTGCACCACTGGCTATGCCGCAAATGTCACCGGTGTCCGATCCTTCGCAGAGCCCGGCCATGGCCCGCACCAGAGGGATGTTCTCCTCGCCCATATCCTTAAGCGTCAGTTTCATCATGATCTGGCTACAGCAAAATCCCTGAGCAGACAACTGCATGATCTGTAATGATAAATCATCCATGGCTTGCACCTTTTTCGGCAATGAGCATATAGTAACCCAAGGGGTTCGTGGACAGAGCGCAACAGGTCCTGCGTGCTTCCTCCGCCCCCATGAAAACCTGCCAGAATTTTTCCAGGCTGCCGTAACTGAAGATTATCTGGCCTGCCAACTGTTTAAGTAGGTCACTGCGGTCGCAGAGGACTCGCAGGGTGAATCCTGCATTGCATAACGCTTCTTTAATGGTTTCCAGAGGCAGGGCATGGGTGATGCAACTCTTCAGGTTCGGCAGATCCGGTTGCCGATCTGCTTGCTTACGATAGATATCAGTGAGGATAAGCAGGCCGCCCGGCTGAAGAACACGATTCATTTCCTTAAGACTTGATTCGATATCACCGGTAAGAGAAAGAACGCACTCGGAAATAACCATCTCGAAAGTTCGTGATTCACAGGGAATGGCGGTTGCCTCTCCCTGAAGAAAGGCTGCACTCGGCACATGCTCAGCTGCCTTGGCGAGCATGACAGCCGATGGATCAAGCCCTGTCGGCTTCAGGCCAAAATCGCGAACTCATCAGCTCCACCGTGCGGCCCGGGTCCGCAGCCCACATCCAGGACTTTTGCACCGGGTTGCGGATTGCAGCAACGCAGATCTCAGTGGTCAGGGCAATGCCACCGGGCCGCAGGGTACCGCCGGTCACCAGGAACAAATCGTCCTGTTCATAAAGAGGTGTAACTTCCGAGGGCTGCAAGAGCAAGTCGTTTCCATCCTTATTTGTCTTCTAAAAGTTTTTCCACTTCCAGCATTTTGCCCACGGCCAGGTTTTCGGGAACCAGGATAACACCACATTCCGGGCAGGCCATGAGTTCCACATTGAAAACCGAATTCAGGTAGGTGACATTGACTTTGGTCGGCTGCAGTGGCTTGTTGCATCCGCGCACTGCCAGGAGGTGGCTTCTATAAAGGAAAAGGTGCTCATGAAAGTTCCTCCGCCAGCTGCATCCGATGGCTATATCCATTATGGATTACATAGCCATTTTCTGTTGGTTCATACTCCACCCAATAGGTCACTCGTACCGGCTTAAAACCCGCCAAGCGGTGTTTATTATCTGGATTAATCAAGTGCTTGCCCGTCTGTTCGGCATGGAAGATCACCTTCTGAAGATCCTCTGCCAGGATATGGCGGTTGTTCAACAGCTCCAGCACCTCCTCGCTGAGAAGGAGACGGACATTTTGATGGTCGGGGTCGGGGCCGGCAGCTTCGCCCCAGAGACTTACGAGCAGTTGTTCCTTTAATCTGGCCCGATTCTCATGACGCCCGGAAAAACCCGGATCTTTTCGATCTAAAGGTTCGACTCCGGCTTCGGGAAAAATATAATCCAGAAGATGGGCGACCGGTAAGCCGGTAGCGGCGAGGTTGTCGCGGCACATTGCACAGTATGCCAGCCCCGCTTGTTCGCTTCGTTCTGCTTTTACCACGGCTGCCTTGCGGCCTAGAGGTTGATTGGCAAACTGCATCAGACCGCCATAGCCGCAGCAATCGGTGAGTTCACCATTATAATCATGCTCGACGACATCCAAACCCAGCTTATCGCAGATACTGCGGACGGCTGCCCGCAACGCTTCATCATGACGTGCTGTGCAGGGGTCGTGGATGGTGAGCGACTGCTCTGATTTACCGGTCGTGCCTGTGCTTGCCGCATCTGCAGTAGCTCCGGGCAGCTGTACATTGTCGAGTACTTCCCATAAAGAGACCACTTGAAGTTCGGCGGCGAATTCCCTGAAGATTGATAGACAGCTTGAACAGGCGGTTATCACTATCGGCCTGCCCAACTGTTCAATTTCTTTTTCAAAGCGATCTATCGTCTCGGCGAACAAGGCGTCCTGCCCCGCCCAGTGAGCTGGAATGCCGCAGCAGCCGAGCATGAGAGCCACGCCGCCCGCTAATTGATCGCAAAGGAAACGGTAACTTTTCTTGACCGACTCAGGCAAGGAACCTGAAAGCTGACAGCCGGGATAAAATACAAAACGGCTTGCCGAAGTGCCGGGTTGATGCCGGCTGAGGGTACAGAAGTCACTGAGACTGAAGCGCATGTCTTCCAGGGCGAAATCATGAGCCGAAGGCGGCATGTGCTTACTGTCAACCATGTCCCGCCTGGTGTTGCGGCAGACGTCGGCCACCGGAAAATCGTTGGGGCAGATCATTGTACACTGGGTACAGAGACTGCACGAATTGATCATTTTATTGGCACCTCTGGTGCCTTGAACAATGGCCTGATTATTATAGATTTTCCGAATGAGGGTTTTTGGATATTCCTTAAATTCGCGGAGATAGACACATTGTTTAACGCACTCCAGGCACTCACAATGGATGCATCTACCGGCCTCCCGCTGAGCCTCCTCTCCGGTATAATCTCCCTGCGGATCGGCTGGTACTATCTCGACGGCGGGTGCTATGCCGGCAGTCGAGGTGTACATCCGGGTGGTCCTGGTCCCTTCCATCTCCCGATTGGCGGTGAGCGAAACCTTCTGCAGGAAACGTTCTATGCTCAGCCCGGCACGGCGGCCATCCTCCACCTGTTTGATCACTGAAAAAGCGGAGGTATCGGTACTGATGCCGCCACCGGCAAAGCCGCCTTCAGAACCAATGGCCATGGTAAGCGGATCGGGTTGGCCGGTGTTTTTGGGTAATTGATCAGGTGTAATTTCGTCAAGATCGAAATAAACGGCGTCAGAATCCGATATCAAGGCGGCAATACCGTCTTCAGATAAAGACGCACCGGTTTGCAGCTGCACACCGTAGCTCTCAAGGATGGCCTCGGCCTGTACCAGGGTTTCCCGGGGAAGAAGGGTTTCAACGTAATTGCGCAGGGTGCCGCCGAGACCGGGGCCTTGAGTAACAAGAGTTATATTGCGTCCCTTACGAGCCAGATCAAGGGCTGCGGTCATGCCGGAAAGACCGCCGCCGACAAGTACGACTCGACCGTCTTTCGTTGGTAATTTTGGTAATTTAAGCACAGCAGAAGTGTTGGTGACACAGTAGCGTTCCAATCTTGCCGTGCAAAGCGGATCGCCGATCTCGCCCCGTTTACAGAAAGGGTAACACGGCTGGTCACACAAGCGGCCGACAATTTCAGGAAACGGCATCGTCCGGTCAAGAATCCGCCGAGCTCCGCTGAGATCGCTTTTGGCAAGGCAGGCCATAAAGGCACGAACATCAACGTGGATGGGGCATGATGCCGTACAGAAAGGCTGCTCTTCTTGTATGCATCGATGCTCAATATTCCTGAGCTGCTGTTGATCCATCTTTTGATACCAGGTTGAAGAAAAAAGAGGCTCCTCTAAAAAATAATGAAGCAGTACAAAAAAACAAATGGGTCAGAAATTGAAGCGGGACGGTGCAGTACACCGCCCCTGTAACGTCAAAGGTGCTGTTGGCCCCCGCAAAGCACTGGGACTCTCTTTAGTGCTCGTGCTTTGCGGGTATAAGTACCTTTACAGATTGTTTTCTTGCAAAAAACAAGAAAACAATCTGTAAGGTACTAAAAACAGTAAACCTTATTTCGGCATGGCAGCCAATACTTTCTCCGGCAGGGCCGGGAGATTTCTTACCCGCGCACCGCAGGCGTTGTAGATACCGTTAATGACCGCTGCATGCGGAGAAGTAAGCGGCAATTCACCAACACCCGATGCTCCGAAAGGACCGTCCTTGCGTGGGCTTTCTACATAGATGAGCTCCATATCATCCGGGATCTGTTTAATATATGGGAACCCTGCACCTGCGAGGGTTGAGTGCTTTTTAATATCCTCAAAATCCTCGGTGAGGGCCAGACCGATAGCTTGGGCTATACCACCGTAGAGCTGCCCGTCGACAACCAGCTTGTTAGCAACTTTGCCGACATCGGCGACACAGGTGATTTTCTCAACTGTTGTCTTCCCGGTAGCGACTTCGACAGCCACTTCGGCCATGAATAAACCATACATATAGTTGCTGAATGGATTTCCCTGACCATTCTCATCACAGTTACCGGCCGGAGCACTCCACTTGCCGTTAACCTTGGTCGGAATACCTGCGTCCACCATCTCGGCATGGGTACGGAAAGAACCGTCATCCTTCTTCATGGCTTTCACCAATTCTTCGCAGCCAACACGGATCGACTGGCCTACTACGACCTGACAACGGCTACCGCCGGCAGGACCTGAATTGGGGCATTTGCTGGTATCGTTCATCACCAGTTTGATCTGGTCGGCTGTAATGCCAAGAGGCCGCAGAGCTTCATGAGCCGTAGCCATTGTTCCCATATCAGCTCCCTGACCATGATCCTCCCAGGAGTTGAATACGGTGATTGTACCATTAGCGTTCAGTTCGACGTCGGTTTCCGCAGTGTCAGGGCCGTCAAGACCACAACCATAGATACCAAGGGAGATGCCGACACCGCGCTTAATGGCAGCGGTCGAGTTGGCGGCAACCCGCTTTTTGGCTTCTTCATATTTCGGACGGAGCTTGTCGAGCATTTCAGGCAGGGAATATACTTCAGGATCCTGACCTGTCGGGGTAGTGGCCCCTTGGCGATAGCAGTTTTTATAACGAAGTTCCAGAGGATCCATGCCCAATTTTTCGGCTAATTCATCCATCAGTACTTCGGAGGCGAACTCTGATTGCGGCGAACCATAACCACGGAAAGCGGACCCCCAGGCGTGGTTGGTGCATACGGTGCGGCCTTCACCACGGATGTTTTTGATGTCATACCCGGCGCCGATAAACTGCGCACCACGGAGTGTCAACAAATCGCCGAATTCTGAATAGGGACCATGATCAACCGACCAGTCTGATTCCATAGCCTTGAGCATGCCTTGTTTGTCGGCAGCCATCCGCACATTCATGAAGAAAGGTGAACGTTTACCGGTGTAGGTTTGCTGCTGGGCGTAATCATAGCAGAGATAAACAGGTCGACCGGTGGCGATGGCCGCGGCACCGACCAGGGCTTCCATGGTCGGGCTGAATTTGTAGCCGAAAGTGCCACCGGCGTTGTTCTGTACCAGCACCAGATTTTCCGGTTCAACGCCCAGACCGGGAGCAATCATGTAAAGGTGCAGATGAATGCCTATGGATTTGGAATGGATGACCAATTTGCCGTTTTCATCGTGATAGGCAAAACCGACATCAGGTTCGATGGGCATATGCGGTTGACGACCGACATAATAATCACCTTCAGCAACCACATCTGCCTTGTCAAAGATCGGTTTTGTCTCTTCGCCTTTAGCAATTTTCTGAATGTAATACACATTTGGAGTGCCGGGATGGATCTCGATAGCATCGGCTTCCATGGCAGCCGGAGCACTCATATAAGCAGGCAGATTTTCAAGCTCGACATGAACCTTCTCAGCTGCGGCCTTGGCATTCTTCTCGGTATCGGCACAAACGATTGCCATTGCGTCACCGTATTGAAAGACCTTGGTATCGCAAAGAATCGGACGATCCCAACCGTCACCTTTGTTGGTAGGGAAAGTGATGAGGCCGGTGATGCGGTTTTTCCCTTTAATGTCCTTGGCGGTAACGACCTTGACAACACCAGGCATTTTTTCGGCTTCGCTGATATCGATTTTGACGATATTGGCATGGGAAACCTTGGCCTGGACCAGCGCCATATGCAGGGCGTTCTCCGGCAGGGCGAGCCCGGCGTCCGCGCCAAAATCCCAGGTCCCAGTAACCTTGGCTGCCGCACTTGGCCTTGGCATATTGGTGCCGAATACCTTGCCGTCCGCGGGGATTTTATATGCCAGGTCTTTGAGGGACATTTTACCATTCAAAACCTTGGCTGCATCCTGGACTGCATCAACCAGTTGCTTATAGCCGGTACAACGGCAGGCGTTGCGATGCTTTTGAAACCATTCACGGACGTCGTCGCGGGACGGATCGGGGGTAGTGTCGAGCAGGGCCTTGGCGGAAACGATAAAACCGGGGGTACAAAAGCCGCACTGAGCGCCGCCATGTACCATCCAGGCCATCTGCAAAGCATGAAGATCACTGGGGGTACCTATACCCTCAATAGTTGTGACAGCTGCACCTTCGGCAACTCTCTCCATTTTAGTAATACAGGAACGAAGCAGTTTTCCGTCCATGATGACGTTACAGGCACCGCATTGTCCCTGACCGCATCCAACCTTGGTGCCGGTCAAGCGCAGGGTCTTTCTGATTACATCGGACAACAGCTCCGACCCTTGCGCGACTACCGTCCGTGCGACTCCATTGATATACAGTTTTTTTCGCTGCATTCTTATCTCCCAATTTAGTGGTAGTGAGTGGTGGTAAAATATTCAGGCTACGGTAAATTAAATAAACCAAAGACGCGGACACGAAAAATTCGCGTCCTGTACTGCCTACTGTAGTTAAATATGTTTAAATTGCATATTTACAAATACTGGTACTGGTGAAAATAAAACAAAGACGGGACACGAAAAATTCGCGTCCCGTACTGCCCACCGTAGCTAAATATGTTTAAATTGCATATTTACAAATACTGGTAAAACCCGCAAGGAATATGTCAGGAAAACCAAAAACAGGCTTAACCGGAAATATGTCTGATTACAGGGCAGCGGTATAGATTGCCTTGACATCCACATCCTTAGGACAGCGTGGATTAGTCAAGCCGCAGGCATCTTTTTGGGCGTTGCCGGTCATGGTGTCGATGTCTTCTGCTTTAACTTCCTTGCCATAACGTTTACCGAGCTCAACCAAACCACTTGGGATACCTATATCGGCGGAAAGTTTCTTGATAGCGACCAATGCCAGTTCAGCGGCATCGCGAGGGGCCAGACCCGCGGTATTCTCACCCATCAATTCGGCAATTTTCACGAACCGCTCCATCTTGGCGATAAGATTGAATTTCTCGACGTGCGGCAACAGAATAGCATTACATTCACCATGGGGCAGATCATAGAAACCACCCAACTGATGCGCCATAGCATGGACATGCCCAAGGCTGGCGTTATTGAACGCCATACCTGCGAGATATTGGGCATAACACATTCCTTCTCTGGCAACTATGTCACCGCCATTGGCGACTGCCGGTCGAAGGTGCTTGGCGATCAGTTCGATGGCTTTTTCTGCCGCTGAATCGGTCATGGGAGTAGCAATGGTGGAAACATAGGCCTCTACTGCGTGAGTCAGGGCGTCCATACCGGTTGCCGCGGTAAGTGCGGGAGGCATTCCCATCATCAGGAGCGGATCATCCAGGGCAATGCCCGGGGTAACACGCCAGTCAACGATGGCCATTTTTACGTGTCTTGAAGTGTCGGTAATGATACAGAAACGGGTCATCTCCGAAGCGGTACCGGCAGTGGTGTTAACCGCCAGATAAGGAGGCATTGGCTTGGAGGACTTGTCTACACCCTCGAAATCGTGGATTTTGCCGCCGTTGGCGATAACCAGTCCAACACCTTTACCACAATCATGGGAAGAACCGCCGCCCAGGGTGATCAAACTGTCACACTTATTCTTTTTATAGATTTCAACACCGGCATGAACGTTTTGATCGGTGGGATTTGGGATTGTTTCGTCGTACACTACATACTGCATCTCCGCTTTTTCCATCAGATCGGTGATCTGCTTTGTGATACCTGCAGCGGTGATGCCCTTATCGGTTACGATGAGGGGCTTGGAGCCACCAAGATCTCTGATCTTGGCAGGAATTTGATTTGCAGCACCGATACCAATAAGTGTTACACTGGGAATAAAGTAACCATACACTTCTTCACGAATCGCCATAATGTCACCATCCTTTTCTGATTTTGGGTTCCTGTTGCTGTTTTTTCCTCTCTTTGGATCCAAGACATGCGCGACCTCTAATGAGCAAAGAGTGTGCCAGAAAAATATTTAACGTTGTAATACACTCAAATATTTACATTTCGGAGCAACACTTACCGAAACAAACAAAAAACGACTATCCAAAAGACACTTTAAGGAAAAATGAAGCGAAAATGAGAAAGATCCCTCATAAACAAAAAGGCTGGAATTGTGGCAATATGTCTCAGAAGTGAAAAAAACAGGAGCAGGCAGTTGAGAAAAGTGCGCGACTAACCAGAATAATATAAACGCAAAATCAAATAGTTAAAATGCAATGGGACAAAAGGAAACATGATAATTGAAATTGGGACAAAATGTCCAATGCAGGTATCGGGAGCCGAAATCAAGCCGTTTTCCCTTGCTAGGAAACGGTTCTATCAAGATGCCGCCTGCTCGATTACATATCCAGATTTCTGGTAATAATTCCCATAACGGAATAGACCAATTGCGCCGCCGCAAAATCCGACCCATGATCTCCGGCTCTGGGGGCGAGCTCAACCACGTCAAAACCAAGAACCTTCCTTCCGGCAAGTGCCCTTTCCAGGAAAAAGAGGGTTTGGTGCCAGGTAGGTCCACCGGGAACGGGAGTCCCGGTGGCTCCGATAACAGAGGGATCGAGACCGTCCACATCAAGAGTCAGATAAACATTTTCGGAAAAATCAGCGGGCAAATTAAAATCGGCCGGGTTGGTGGTAAAAATCGCCCTGCCGTCGAGATGGTCCACCCGGCGTTTGACTCGATAATCAGCCTCTTCCCGGCAAAGAGCCCGTACCCCGAACTGAAACAACCGGCAGCCACACTCTTCGAGAGCACGGCGCATAACACAGGCATGGCTGTAGGGGGAGCCTTCGAAGCTGTCGCGCAGGTCGGCATGGGCGTCGAGCTGGATAATTCCGATAGGTTCAGAATGTTTTCCGGCCAGAGCCCTTATCGGCGCAAGGCTGACCGTATGCTCGCCGCCGAGTACCACGGGAATTTTGTTCCGATCCGCGACGCTGAGCACGGTTGCCTCGATGCGCTTGAGGATAGCCGAGATATCCCCTGTACAATCGATAAAAGGAGTCGTAGTGATTCCGGAATTGAGCGGCTCCGAAAATCCGTCCCAGCTTTCCAATTGCTGAGATGCCTCAAGTATGGCAGCAGGCCCGTGAGCCGTTCCACCTCCATAGGAGACGGTCTGTTCCAGCGGCACGGGGATTATGTGAAACAGGGAGTCCCGGTTTTGCTGACTCTCCGCCCCCGACTCCGACTCAAGAAAATCGGGAATATTGTCCGTCTTCAAAATCTTCTTCTCCTACGACAACCTGTTTTTAAAATCCGCATAGCCAAATGACCGGACACACTCATACCTGTCGTCTTCAGGCTCATAGAGCCAGATGGATGGCAGGCCGACGCCGTTAAAGGTATTGTTTTTGACCATGGTATAAATCGCCATGTCACTGAAAACCAGGCGATCCCCCACCGCCAGCGGCTCATCAAAAGAGTAGGTCCCGGCCACATCCCCGGCCAGACAGGAGAGTCCCCCGATCCGGTAGGAGTGTTTTTTTTCTCCTGCCGGTCTCGAGCCTATAATATGAGGTCGATAGGGCATTTCCAGAACATCCGGCATATGGGCGGGGACCGAGGAGTCCATGATGGCTATATCCATGTCCGCCCTGGTCACATCAAGAACCGTACTGACCAGATAACCGCAGTTGAGCGCTACCGCCTCCCCCGGTTCCAGATAAACCTGGACACCCCATTTAGCTTTAAACGCATTGACAACATTGATCAGCCTTTCAAGATCATAACCGGGACGGGTGATATGATGCCCCCCCCCGAAATTGACGTAGCTCATCCGTGGAATCAGATCGGAAAATCGTTCTTCCACCGCGCTCACTGTACGTTCCAGACAATCGGCATCCTGCTCGCACAGGTTATGCCAGTGCAAGCCTGTCACACCGTCCGGCAATTCGTTCCGAAGTTGATCCCGCCGGATTCCGAGCCTGGATCCAGGCGCGCAAGGGTCGTACATCTCAACCGCCCCCTCACTATGCTCGGGGTTGATACGGATTCCGAGTTCGATTTTTTTGCCGGACCGGGCAAGGTAATCCATGATCATCGGCCTGAATCGCTCAAGCTGAGAGACGGAGTTAAAGAGAAGATGATCCGAAGTATGGCACAGTTCCTCAATGTCTGCCTGAGAATACGCGGCACCGAAGGTATGCACCTCTTTACCGAATTCCTCAAAACCGAGGCGAGCCTCGTGGGAGAGCTGGCGCAGACTCCGTCCAGAGTCTCGGCAATCAGCGGAAACAGCCGGAACATGGAAAAACATTTCAAGGCCAAGAGGATTTTGCAGCCGGTTCGCGCCTTGACATCGGCCAGAATCCGCAGATTCCGCCGGAGCAACCCGACATCCACCAGATAGCAGGGAGTGCTCAGCCGCTGGGGATCAAAGCGGTATTCAGAGTAGCCGTTCATTATAACTCAACAGCCGTCCAAGGCAGGCCATAGCGATTCAGGGCATCCATAAAGGGATCGGGATCGAACTGCTCCATATGCCAGACACCCGGCCTATGCCAGGTTTTCTCCAGCATCAGCTTGGCGCCGATCATGGCGGGCACTCCGGTGGTGTAGCTGATCGCCTGGGAGCCCACCTCGCGATACGCTTCCTCGTGGCTGCAGATGTTATAGACATAGAGTTTTTTCTCCTTGCCGTCCTTGATGCCTTTCAGGACACAGCCGATACAGGTCTTCCCTTTGGTCAGCGGCCCAAGAGACGACGGCTCGGGCAGAACCTTTTTCAAAAACTGAATGGGAACTATCTGCCGACCGTCGAAATCCACCGGATCGATCCGGGTCATCCCCACGTTTTCCAGTACCCGCAGATGGGTGAGATACTGTTCACCGAAGGTCATCCAGAACCGGGCCCGTTTCAGTCCCCGCAGATGCATGACCAGCGACTCCAGCTCTTCATGGTACATCAGAAAACATTTTTTCGGCCCGATACCGTCCGGAAAGGTATAGCTCATCGACCAGGAAAGCGGATCGGTCTCCACCCATTCGCCATGCTCCCAGTATCGGCCGCGCTGGGTGATCTCCCGGATATTTATCTCCGGATTAAAATTGGTGGCAAAGTGCTGTCCGTGATCGCCGGCATTGCAGTCGATGATATCCAGCTCATGGATTTCGTCAAAATGATGTTTTTGCGCCCAGGCGCAGAAAACATTGGTCACCCCCGGATCAAAACCCGAGCCGAGCAGGGCCATGAGTCCTGCCTGTTCAAAGCGTTCCCGGTAGGCCCACTGCCATTTATACTCGAACTTTGCCACATCCGGCGGCTCGTAGTTGGCTGTATCCAGATAATCGGTGCCGGTTGCAAGACAGGCATCCATCAGGACCAGATCCTGATACGGCAGGGCCAGATTAACCAGCAGATCCGGCTTGACCTCTTTTATCAGGGCCACGGTATCGGCTACCTTATCGGCGTCGAGCTGACGTACCTCGATAGTCCTGCCCGTACGCTCCTCGATACTTGCGGCGATCGCCTCACATTTGGCAAGCGTCCTGCTGGCGAGCACAATTTCCGAAAAACTGTCCGCGAGGAACGCACATTTGTGCGCCGTCACACCGGCAACCCCGCCTGCCCCGATAATTAAAACTTTCGCCATCGCAACCTCCTCAGAGTTTTACAGACATCCAATATAATAGATTTCAGATTTTACCGTTCAAAGTAGGTATACCCGCGTAAACCCGCTTCGTAGGCCTGCATGACCTCTTTACGTTCAAGGGGGGAAATCAATCCTTCCTTCACTGCGGTTTCGGCGGTTTTTCGAAACTTCATGAGCAGTCGTTTCGGATCATATTCCACATACGAGAGGATATCAGCGACGGTATCGCCTTCAAGCTCCCCGGAAAAATCATATTTCCCATCCTGATGCAGGCTGACGGTCACCACATTGGTATCGCCGAGAAGATTGTGCAGATCACCGAGTGTTTCCTGGTAGGCACCAACCAGAAATACCCCGAGATAATATTCTTCGGAATCGTTCATCTCATGCAGCGGTAGGAATCGTTTAGCGCCGAACCTGTCAACGAAACGATCGATCTTGCCATCACAATCACAGGTAATATCGGCGATAATGGCATTTCGGGTCGGTTTTTCATTTAAGCGGTGAATAGGCATGACAGGAAAGAGCTGATCGATGGCCCAGCTGTCCGGAAGCGATTGAAACAGGCTGAAGTTGCAATAATAGATATCGGACAGCAACCGTTCGATCTCATTGATCTCCGCCGGCACGTTTTTCAACTCTTTCGCCGTCTTGAGAATTCGATTCAGGATTGTCCAGAAAAGGTTTTCAGCAAGCGATCTTTCCCGGAGGGTTATCTGGCCCCGGTTAAACAGCTGACGGACTTCGTCACGATAGTAGATGGCGTCGTTCAGGGTCTCCTGAAGATTGCGGATCGAGAGATTGTTCAGCGAATCCAGCATATTTATCAATTGGGGCGGACCGTCTTCAGGCAGCTGCTCCGGCAGGGATTCCGGTTCAAAAATCGTTCTATCCAGGACATTAAACAGCAGAACGGAATAGTAGGCGACCAGGGCCCGGCCGGTCTCCGTAATGATCGTCGGATGGGGAATTTCCTCCTCATCAAGGGTGGTCATGACCGCCTCGATGATATCCGTGCAATATTCATTAAGAGTATAGTTCCGGCTGCTCAGAAAATTAGACTGGGAGCCGTCATAGTCAACGGCAAGTCCGCCACCCAGATCGAGATATTGCATCTTCGCCCCTTCCTTCACCAGCCCGGCATAGACCCGGCAGGCCTCGCCCACGGCGGTACGGATCTCCCGGATATTGGAGATCTGGGAGCCGAGATGGTAATGGACCATTTGCAGACAGTCGAGCATCCCCTCTTCTTTCAGCAAATCGACTGCATTGATCAGCTGTGTGGTGTTCAAACCGAAAATGGACCTTTCGCCACCCGATTCCGCCCAATGTCCTCCGCCCTGCATCGCGAGCTTGATTCGTACCCCAAGCACCGGTTTTGCCCCAAGTGCCCGGGAGCGTTCTATGATAAGGGGAAGCTCACTAGGCATTTCCACCACCAGAATGCATCGAAAACCCAGCTTTACAGCATGCAGTGCAAGATCGACGAACTCTTCATCCTTATAGCCGTTACAGATAAGGGGTGCCTGCTTGTCCACCATCATTCCCATGGCAGCAATCAGTTCGGCCTTGCTGCCGGCCTCCAGACCGTGGTGATACGACGCGCCATAGTGAACCATTGCATCGATCACTTGTTTTTGTTGATTGACTTTTATCGGATATGCCCCCATGAAACTGCCGCGATATCCGAGATTCTTCATCGCCGCGATAAACGTTTCATTGAGGTCGGAGATCTGGGCGTCGAGGATATTTTCTATCCTCAGCAGGACGGGCATATCAAGGCCGCGGTCTTTCAGGCCTTCGACAATTTCCGGAATTGAAACTGCACGATCGGTGGCTTTCGGTGAGGGTTGGACAAGCATATCCCCTTTTTCCGAGACTCGGAAATATCCACCACTCCATTCGGCCACCCTATACAGCTCTGACGATTTGTCCACCGTCCAACGTTCAAAAATATCGGTCAATTTATCCACCATTCAACAAAAACGCCGGATGATTCTCCGGCGAGAAATTCATAAAAAACAGTCCACCAGCCAATACCAGCCAATACTATTGGTACTGTTTCTCCTTAACCTCCAAACCTCCGAACGACTACAAACAAATTCTCTTTTTCCAGGAGACAAATTTACTAAAATACAAGAATCAACTCATGTCCGTCAATAGATTCATGGAAGGGTTAATTGAAAACACTGTATTACCGATCGATTGATTTTCAATTACTGTAATGCTAAAGAAATACTTGTCTTGTTTTTGTATTGTGTCCATCCTGAGATGGGGATTTTCCTTGAAATCGCGGTAGCTTTACATCTCCTGGCCGATGGTTATAATTGGGACCTGTATTCATTAAGGTAAGTTATGTCTAGAAAATTGCCCGAAAACTCATCATTACAACATCTAAGGTAAACTGAATGGTTAAGAAGAAGGTGCAGAGCGGATCCGGCAAGACCGTGGCGGGATTGAAGAAAAAGACCCTCGAAAAGCAGGAAGAAAAGCGGAAAGCAACCAGCCAACCGATGATCCAGGCCATGGTCTGGTACAAAGAGGAGCATTATACACAACTCCTCACGCTGTTCGATGATGCCGACTTGCTGCCGCGAACATATCAAGACTGGCTCGCCCGTGCCGAGGAGAAAAAGGCGGAAATCGAGGAAAATGGAGACCAGGTCATCAAGGTTTTTATCGATCCCGAGACTTTTCCTGAATGGTGCGAGGAAAAGAACCTGCCGATGGACGCCAACTCCCGCTCGACCCTGGCTCTCGAGGTTGCCAAAGCCCAATCGTTCATGCTGTAAGATAACTGATTTATTGCAAAATATGCAACATCAGCCCTGTAAACGATCAACGGCCGTGGAAATAGAAGGGCGGGTTTGGAACCCGCCCCTACCTGCCCGCCATCTGATCGTACACATGTGAGATGCCTCTGATCATTTATTAAAATCAGGCTTGATGGCGTCGTAAAAACTCTTCATCTGCGTCGTTGCTGCAAATTTTCTATCATTACGACGTACTTTAGTACGCCGAAATGATAGAAAATTTGTGCGCCCAGCATGTGAAGTTTTTTACTTAGCCATCTGAAATTCAAGGATTTTACGAGTTTATCAGGTTTAATCTGTAACAAAAGCCGCATAGAGCGATTGCACGGCTTTTTCATAATCATCAGCGCAGACTCCGACAATGATATTCATTTCCGAGGCCCCCTGGTTGATGATCCGGACATTGATTCCCGCATCTTTCAAGGCGCCGAATACTTTGGCTGCAATTCCCACGGTATGCACCATACCTTCCCCGACCATGGCGATCAGCGCCAGATTTTTTTCAACATAGAGTTTGTCCGGTGCAAGCTGACGGCTGATCTCATCGAGCACAATTTCTTCCACGCCCTGCAAGCGGACTTGTTCGACAATAACACTGATGGTATCGATGCTGGACGGGCATTGCTCAAAACTAATGCCCTGCTCACTGAAAATGCCAAGCAGACGATGGGCGAACCCAACTTCCTTGTTCATCAGGGTTTTCTCAAGACAGATCATGGAAAAATCTTTGCGGCCCGCTATTCCGGCAATTTCCGTTGAGGAAATGGTCTGTTCACTTAACCGCGGGGTGATAAGGGTTCCTGCATCATCGGGGCGGTTGGTATTTTTAATATGAATCGGGATGTCGGCTTCACGAATGGGCAGCATAGCTTCGTCGTGGAAGACCGAGGCACCCATATACGACATTTCACGAATCTCGCGAAAGGTAATTTCTTCGATAGTTTTCGGATTTTCGACGAGCCGGGGATCGGCCATAAGAATACCCGAGGTGTCGGTCCAATTCTCGTAGAGTACAGCGGCTGCAGCTCTTGCGGCTATGGCTCCGGAAATATCTGAACCACCGCGCGAAAAAGTTTTCACTTCCCCGCTGCCGTCACGACCGTAAAATCCGGCCATAATATAGAGTACAGATGGATCGGACAGCCGGTCACCCAACGCCAGGTAGCTGTCCGAATCGATCATTCCATTGGCCTTGATAAGGATATATTCAGCAGGGTCGATAAATTCGGCGTCAAGGTATTCGGCTATAAGTTTTGCCGAGAAATATTCCCCTCGTGAAGCGGCATAATCCCGGCCACATCCGCCGATAAGTGTTCTGCCGAAACGATCGATCTCATCCGGTACCGCGGAACTGAGCCGCAGGTCGGCCGCAATCTCGGCAAACCGGTCACGGATAAGACCGAAAGGTTCACAGATGTCGGTGGACATGGCCACCATTTCATGGCAGAGGTAGAGGAGATCGGTAATTTTTGCTTCCGAGGAGTGCCGCTTGCCGGGGGCGGAAACAACTACAACCTTGCGCCTGGAATCGGCCTCGAGTATCGCCTTGACCTTGCTGATCTGCCTGCTGTCAGCCACACTTGAGCCGCCGAATTTTGCGACAATCCTCTCCATTCCTCTTCTCCTTGATTTGTTTCCCTATTATTACTGTTGATGGACTCGTAAAAAGCTCAATCTGCGTCGTTGTAGGTCTGAAACGGCAATTAGCTGTACCACATGTACTACCAAATTGCCGTTTCAGACACTACGCCTCGTATATCGAGCTTTTTCCAGACTCCATCCCTACTCACAAAGTGACTTTTTACGACGCCATCACTGTTGATAATCTCATAAAAACCTCAATTTTGAGATGGCTAAGGAAAAAACTTCATGTGCTGGGCGCGCAAAATATCTATCATTTCGGCGTACTAGAGTAGGCCGTAATGATAGAAGTTTTGCAGCAACGACACAGATGAAGAGTTTTTATGACGCCATCAAAAATTGAAAGCGAGAATTCCTGCCTGATACAGTGCATTCAGGCCGATGGCAAAGCCAAGAATCATGATGATACCGGCTGTAAAGATCGGCAGGCGCCTGACCCAGTTCATCCCGAATCCGAATCGTTCAAGATGGCTGGAAGTGGAAACCGTTAATATTCCGACCGGAATGAGCACAGCCGCAAGCCCGAGACTAAAGCTCAGGATGAGCAGAACCCCGGTCCCAATACGATTGGCAGTGACCGCAAAAAGCAGAATTACGATAGCGCTCGGGCAAGGTACTATTCCTTCCGCCACCCCCAGGGATATGATATCCCGGAGTGAATGCATTCCCTCCATCCTCTCACTGCAGCCTTCCAACTGCAAGCCGATACCTGGATCTCCATGATTACTCGCATAAACCGGCTCACCAAGCTGAGAGTGACTGGAAACAACTTGTTCACCCGCCCTACGACCATTGGTATGAAGTGCCATCCTGGCCATCATAAAATATCCGGTCAAAAAAATCAAAATACCTGATAAAACCCCAAGCCAGGGATAGATATCCTCCGATATGGTAAAGTGGGATAACATCAGCGCCAAAATACCCAGCACAACCACGGAAGTGAGGTGAGTAGCAGTTACCACGGCCCCCAGCTGAATCGCTTCAATAACACGTCCCCTGATGCCGACCAGATATGCGGCCATCATGACCTTACCGGGCGCCAGGGCGTGCAGTGCCCCAAGCACAAAGGCCGTGAAGAAACCGATAAAATAGAGCTTAACTCCCCAGGATTTATCCCCTAAAAGGGCAATGAGCGAATCGGTTTCCGATTGGTTGGAATTCCCACCCAGAGCTGAAAGGGGTTCGGAGGATGGCTGGTCGTTGGTTGGAAGAACCTCATCCGAAGAAGTGACGGTTCTGTTCCTGGCAGATAAATCCAATACGAGCTGCCGCCCTCCATCCTCAAGAGTCATCGGACCTGTTCTGCCGAGGACATTGGCGACATAGCTGAGCTGATTGATTTCATCAGGCTTGAAATTATTGTCGGTTATCCTCAACAACTTATACGACGCCCCTCTCACGTTCATGAGCGAGACAAGCCAGACGAAAGTGGTATTCAGTCCCTTTTGGAAATTTCCTTCATCCTCCAGGCTCAACCGCCGGTCGATCTCTTGAATATCGAGTAATCTGGTTCCCAGCCTGCAACTGATGTTCGGGGAAAGGAGCTGACGAACACGCGCGAAAAATTTCTTCCTTTCAGCGGCATCCAAGACCCCGTTGGCATCAACATCCGGATGCAGGTTAAGTACGATCTCCGGTCCGAAGTGGGTATTATATTCAATAAGAATAGCGTTTGTCAGATCTGATACAACCGTCTGCTGCACCACTCCGCCAAAAGGGTGGGCACTGACCGACATCGTGCTGGAACCACAAAGGAAAAAGGCAAAAAACAGTGTTGACGGGGAAAAAGTATGTCTCTTCAAGATAGTAGCAGTACCGGCCTCAAGAATTAGTGGCCCGTGATTAATCGATTATGAAGCGGCTCCGGTCATACATGCTCTCTGTACTTCTTCACAACCATTCCGTTTCGGGCGATATTTTAGCCTGTTTTGATTTCTTTATCAATTCCATTTCATGCCCGGAAAATTTTAGTACCTTAGAAATTCTTTTCTTGTTTTTTAAGATAGAATTTCGTGAAGGTACTTATACCTCTTCCTTGTGAGGTGCTAGTTACTACTGGAATTCGACAGGTCATTGTTTCCCTTTTTTCTGCAACCCGGGCCAGTGATACTGCTTTTTCCCCCGGAGAGAGGCGAAATTTCAATTTGTGTACCGATTCTCTCTTTCAAGCCCGACACATGGGAGATTATGCCGATAAGCTTACCGTCCTGCTGTAAACCCGAAAGGGATTCCAAGGCAGTTTCCAGCGTCTCTTCATCCAGGGCGCCAAAACCTTCATCAAGAAACAAGGAATCCACCCGAACCTTGCGGCCGGCCATTTTGGAGAGACCGAGTGCTAAAGCGAGACTGGCAATGAAACTCTCGCCACCCGACAGGTTCTTGGTGGACCGGATTTCACCGGCCTGGTAATTGTCGACAACATTGAGTTCCAGCGGCTGAGCTTCATCGCGAATCAAGAGATAGCGATCGGTCATTTGTATAAGCTGCCGGTTGGCGTGGGCCACCATCAATTCAAAAGTGAGTCCCTGGGCAAAATTTCTGTATTTCTTGCCATCGGACGAACCTATCATGGCATGCAGTTTGTCCCAGCGAAGGCACTCTTTTTGCTGGGCTTCAATCAAGGTCCGCCTTGCGCTGATCTTCACTTTGGCGTTCTTGTTATCATCCACCCTCTGTTTTAAGGCACCAATATTTCCGGCCATTTCCTTCAATGATTCCGCCAGGCTGGTCTGCAGTTTTTCAAGGTCCTCAAGCGAGGATTCCGTCAGCTGCTTTTCCAGTTCATCTGTCAGACGGACCTCCCTATCTTTTTTCCGGGAGAGGATATCGACCTGCATGTCATCAATTTCCTGGGCACGCAGACGCAACTGATTTCTTGCCTCCGCCGGCAGCCGGTTCTCGGTAAAGACCTGCTCATCGGCAAACCCGGCTGTAGTACAGGCGGCAATAAACTTGAGCTCAGCAGAATCCAGCCCGGGCTTTCTCTTTGCAATGCTTTCCCGCAGGACGCCGATGCGTGTTTTTGTTTCGTTCATGAGCTGAATGGCCAGATCATGGGCAACCCGCGCATTTTTTTCCGAATGTTCCGCCTCGGCGAGCCGTTTTTGTAGCCGGGCTTCTTCTTCGTCAGGATTTTTTGAGCCATAGATTTTTTTTCGCTCGCTCACCAGCTGTATACCTTCTTCTTTCTGCACAGCTTGAACATCCTGTTTTTCCTTGAGCGACTGAGCAAGTGTCTCCAGTACGCTATCCAGCCGGGCTATTTCCGAGCTGAAACCGGTATTCGCAACCTCCAGCCCGGTTTTATTTTTCTGGTACTCCTGCCATCGTTTAAGGCGTTCGTTTAATGCTGCAAGAACGGCAGTGATATTTTTTCCCGGAAATTGTTCTATGCCAAAGGGTCGCAGTCTGGACAAAGCAATGTCCTGAAGTTTGGTCAGGCGCTCAGTCATCTGCTTCAGTTCGTCGGTCACTCGCTGCATATCTCTTTCAGCTTCCTCTTGCTTAAATTCGAGCTGCAGAAGCTGCTTTTCAGCTACTGCCAGCTGAGCAGCACTTTCGTTTTCTCTTTTTTCAAATTCCTTGATGCCGTTTTCCAGCTGTTCCGCCTTGGTAATAAAATCAAAGAGCTCGTTCAGTCGTTTTTCGGTCTCATCAATTGCAGGAACATTGCCTTCGGCGAACGGATGTCCGGTTGCACCGCATAAGGGACAGGGTTTGCCATCTTCAAGCAGCTTCCTCTCCGTTTCAAGATCGGATATTTTTCGCAGAAAAGACATTTCACGAAGCAAAGAATCGTATTCGGCCCTATATTCGCGGAGCAGACGATCCCCGAGCAAGCTCGTCAATTGTTCTTTTGCCTGGATCCTGCCTTGCTGTGCCGCATCATAATTCAGTTTTTTTGCGGCGAAAATTTCCTGCCCCGCCTTACGCAGCTTTACATTTTCCTTCATCTGCTTTTGCCCGGTTGCCAGCAGAATTTTCCGAGCGGCAATATCTTCAGAAACCGACTGTAGGGTATTTATCTGCTCTGTTATTCCGGCTAGCTCGGCAGTCAGCATTTCATCCTTGCTGTTTTCGGTGAGATAGTCCTGAACTTGTTCCAGTTTTTTTCTATTGGCTTCAAATCGTTGCAAAATTTTACTGCGATCTGCTTTCATTCCGGCAATCTGCGTCTCAATTTTTTTGCTCTCGGATAGTATTGCCTGTGCCTCTTTTCTCTTTTCTGAAATTTGCAAATCCAGGGCCCTGACCTTGTTGATCAAGGGACCTTCCTCCTTCTGTTCCTCTTTGGCCTTGACGGTCAATGTTGCGGCTTGCTGCAAAATTTCTTCATTTTTGCCAAGTGACAAAACTCTCGGTGGTAACTGAGCTTCATAATTGATCAACTCTTTTTGATCACCCTGCTGTTGTTTTCGCAGGGCCGACAGGGTGGCAAATTCACCATCAAGCTCCACGGCTTTCCGGGCACGCTGCAATTTTTCCCGATCGGGCTTAAAGGATTCCAGCGTTGCCGAAAGACTGGAAAACTCCTTGGCGATCCCGGCCAGGTCAACGCGCAGGGCTTCAATTCCCGTAAGCCAGCCGATTGATTTAACGACTTCCTGCTGTTTTTTTGAAAGATCCTGTTCCAAGCGGACCTTTTGCTCAAGATGATTTACCAGCAGCGCTTCTTCCTCTTCATTTAAGAGGATAATTCCGGCGGTTTCCGCCTGCAGCAGGCTCAGCTTTTCCCGCTCATCTCGCTGCCGTTCGTGGACTTTTTTTGATATTTCGCTGTAGATTTCCGTTCCGGTGATCTGTTCGAGAATGGGCGCCCGTTCATCGGCCGAAGCCTGGAGAAACGCTGCAAAACCGCCCTGG
Organism: uncultured delta proteobacterium; assembly: GCA_963728385.1. Classification (GTDB taxonomy): domain Bacteria; phylum Desulfobacterota; class Desulfobulbia; order Desulfobulbales; family Desulfocapsaceae; genus Desulforhopalus_A. The sequence continues at coordinate 200,315 of CAVSJK010000003.1, read as the reverse complement.
GCAAGAAGAATCGATCTGGTAAACCGGTCAAAGTCCATGCCGGTCTTTTCTTCGATAACCGAGGCTACATCCCTTTTTTTGGATTCAAGGATCTGTCCGCTAATGGCATCGGCTATTTCATGCCTTGAATCGGCCAGTTTGCCGCCGGCTTTTCGGTACGCCCTGTGCTGGCTCCAGTGACAGCGGAATGTATTCGTCTGCGTTTCGAAGGTTACTTCCGCATAGCAGTCCCCTGTCTGCCGGGACATTATTTCATTGCCGCTCTGGGTGATTTTGCCGAGACGGGGCGTCGCACCATACAGCGCAAGGCAGATAGCATCCAGAATCGTCGATTTCCCCGCACCCGTCGGCCCGGTAATGGCAAAAATTCCACTGGAAATATACTCAGGTGAACTGAAGTCAATCGTCCATTCGCCGTAGAGCGAATTCAAATTCTTAAATCGGAGCTGTAAAATCTTCATGAGGAGTTTTTATCCTCATGCAAAAGATCGTCAATCACCTCGTTATATGTGCGGAGCATATCGGTGCGTTCTTCCGGCGGGATAGCATATACATCAAGACAGCGGCAGAAGACATCATGTACATCCAGGTCATCCAGGGACTCATCGTCGTGTATTCCGCTTATTACCCGGTCGGTAAGCAGTTTATTTTTAATGCGCCGTATCTCCATGGAAGAGCCGCTCAGGGCTTCCTCGATCCGTTCTCTTAAATCACCGATGATCTCCGGACCGGTATAGACAATTTCCAGCCAGGCGGTACTGTCCTTACGCTTCAGTTCATCAATTCGGGTAACTATCATCTGCAGCGAACCGGATATCCTCTCCAGCACCTGAAAACAAGGCACCGGCAGTTCTTCAATTGTCCGGCTCATTGAAGTCAGTTCAACAAATACAACTTTTTTCCCCCGGCCTGCCTCTCCAAAGGCCATGGGGATGGGCGACCCTGAATAGCGCAGATGATCTGTCTTGCCAACACACTGAGCGACATGAAGATGTCCGAGCGCAAGGTAATCGATGCAGGAAGGAAAAATATCCTCGTACACTTGGGCCAGAGAGCCGACATACAGCTCTCTGACACCGTCTCCGTCTACTGTTTTTCCTCCGGCCGTAAAAAGATGGCCCATGGCGATTATAGGGATATCCCCAAGTTCTCGCTGTTTTTCTTCGGCAATATTGCAGACGGCAGCATAGTGATTGCGGAGCCCCTCCACCAGCTTGAGACCTTTGTCCTCCGGAGTTTCTCCCGGCTCCACGGTTCGAAGATCCTTGTCTCTCAGGTATGGGACGGCACAAACAATTGCCTCGGGTTTGTCCTGTCTATCCCTCAGGACAAAGACCTCATCCTCCGGATGCTCGGTCATCGCCCCGATCACATAGACGCGCAAGGCACGAAGCAACTCCTTGGGTGCATTCAAAAAAGTGGGAGAATCGTGGTTTCCCGCAGTGACAATGATATTGCGGCAACAGGAATTGGCGACCTTGCACAGGAAGCGATAATATAATGCCTGCGCGCTGTTACTCGGGGTGCTGGTATCAAAAATGTCGCCTGAAACCAGCAGGGCATCGACACCCTGCTGTTCTATCAGCTCCGCCAGCCAATCAAGAAAGGCGGCAAACTCTTCATAGCGCCTGCGGCCATACAGGGAGCGGCCAAGATGCCAGTCTGACGTATGCAGGAATTTCATGGGGCGGATACACTCAAATCGAACTGACTACATTACAGATCGAATCATAAAATTCAACGATATCATCTTTTTTTTCCGATTCCATCACCGCCATGGCTGTTCGGGGATGCTGATTCATCGTACCGGTCACCATGTAGGGAATAGAATAGCCCCAATCGATTTTTTTGCTCCATGGAAAAATTTCTTCTTCAATACATTGAATAATCGGCCGCACCTTGAATTTGGGATTTTTCAGGAAAGAAAGAAGGAGTTCCAGCGGACAGTTTCCGGCGCCCCGACCAATGCCATAGAGTGTGGCATCCAGATAGTTGATACCATTGATAATAGCCGAGATGGTATTGGCAAATGCCAGTTGCTGATTGTTATGAAAATGGGCCCCGATGATTTTTCCCGGCAACCTTTCGATATACTTTTGTGCAAGGGTATCAATATCTTCTGAATAGAAGGCACCAAAGGAATCTACCAGATAGATAATCGGCACCTTACTCTTATTGAGGTCTTCCAGACATTCATTCAGCTCGCGGATGCCTACCGTGGAAACGGCCATCAGATTGATGGTGGTTTCATAGCCTTTATCATGGCAATGGTGGGCAAGGGCGATGGCCTTATCCACCTGATGCACGTAACAAGCAATGCGAATCATATCCAAGGAGCTTTCAGATGCCTGGGGGATATCCTTCTCGTCAATTCTGCCGATATCGGCCATGGCGGAGAGTTTTATCCGTTTTTCTTCATCCCCGATTACTTTTTTAAGATCCCGTTCATGGCAGAATCTCCAGGGCCCGAATTTCTTCGCGTCAAAGGCATCTTTTGAACTGAGATAGCCGATTTCCATGTAGTCCACACCCGCATCTGCAAGAGCAGTGTACACATCACGGACGAATTTTTCGCTGAACTGCCATTGATTCATCAACCCACCATCGCGGACAGTGCAATCGATAACCTTAATCTCTTCTTTATACATCACAATCTCCTTAACTCAGTCCTGTATTGTAGTGGGTTGATAATCAGCCTTATTTACCAGGAAAAAGACCAATATTCAAGCTATTGGCAGAGAAAACCGGGGACGGATCAGGCCGTTTCATTTTCCAGGCATCGACCATTCGATTCCATATCGAAAAATCGGCAGTTGCACAATTACAATGAAGATGACTTAAAGTTACATCACGTAAATTGATTTCTTGCAAAAAGACAGAAAACAATCTGTAAGGTCCCAACATAAACACGGTACAAAAGAAGTTGAACGGTAATAAATTTAAAACAATAGCCTTCCAGGAAATGGCGGGTGCCTACTCCGATCCGACTTGCCTGGCGGCCTATCCCGAACTGACGACCTTCCCTGCGTCTCATTTGAGGCGGCCTTCAGACACTTCTTCGCCATTGGTCCCTGACGAGGTATCTTATTTATGACTTCCCCCCGACCAGCCAAAAATTCCCACTGTTCCTATTGCGGCAACGCCTATGCCCTCGATCAACCCTGGCCCCGTATCTGCAGCCACTGTGGCTGTATGAGCTACCTCAATCCCCTGCCGGTGGTGGTCATGCTGCTGCCGGTCGACCATGGGCTGCTGCAGATCCGGCGGAGAATCGAGCCGGGACGCGGTCTATGGGCTTTCCCGGGCGGTTTCATCAATCTTGGCGAAACCTGGCAGGAGGCGGGTTCACGTGAGGTTCTGGAGGAGACACATGTACAGATCGATCCTGCCGAAATTCACGAATTCCAGGTGCGAAGCGCCCCCGACGGCACCCTGCTGATCTTTGGTCTGGCACAACCTCGCACGGCCGCACAACTGCCGCCTTTTACAGCCACCGACGAGACCACTGAACGACTGGTTCGCCGGGAATTGACCGGCATGGCATTTGAACTTCACGCCCTCGCGGGCATGGCTTTTTTCAAGCGATAGCTTCTCGTTTCGTCGCTCAATCTGCGAATGTTTTCTATTTATATTTCATATACTTGACAATATCGTGAAAACCTAAAATTTCAGATGGCTAAGTAAAAACTCTTCATCTTAATTTTATCCTTTCCATCTCCCCTATTGTCCGCCCCAAAATGCCATTCCGGCATCCGCCAATGTCAAGGCTATCAAGGGGTTTGGCGGCAGAAAACTCGACGCTGGGACCATTATCCATGATACCAACAGTATCGATGTGAATGTGGATGATATTATTACTCAAATACCGTTTTTTACACCGGCGGACATTGAGTATTTATTCAGTAAGGTCCGGCAGGCGGTCTTCGAAAACGAACATGTGCATGGAAGTGATTGTCGTGTGGACAGCAAAATATTTCTGGAAACAATCGGCCATATGAAACCGACTCTTACCGAGGAACTCGTTGCTGAGTTTGAGGAGGACTGCGAAGCTTACACCCACTATTGATCTTTCCCGGAAGCTGCTCCTGGTATTTTTAATTACCGTCTCAGGTAAGTTTTAAGAAATTTTGTATCCCGGTAAAAATTATCTGGGCGGCAATGGCCGAAACAAAAAGTCCGGTAATCTTCGGCAGGATAATCAAACCCTGCTCGCCGATCAGGCGCTTTACGCTTGCTGAAAGATAGAGGATGATCCCCAGGCTGATCACCGCGAGAAAGAGCGCTGCGCCGATGATAAGTCTTTCGATAATCGAACCGGCTTCGGCTCCCATAACCAGAAGGACACCGATTACACCGGGACCGACAGTCATGGGCATTGCCAGGGGAACGACGGCAATATTCTGGTTGTTCCCCCGATTTGTTGTACCGGCGTTGTCCGATATCATGGACAGGGCGGAAAGAAACAGGATGGTGCCGGCGCCTATCCTGAAGGCATCGAGAGTAATACCGAATAATTCGAAAATATATTTTCCGAAGAGATATATCACAAACGAACTGATCATTACGGCGACGGTTACCTTTATCGCCAGCCGCTTCTTTTCAGTATCCTCGAAATCCCGGGTAAGAGAGATAAAAGCCGAGAGAACAAAGAATGGGGTGAGAATGAAGAAAATCTTGAGATAAAAGTTGATAAATGTCTGTATTTGCAAAATATGTGACCATAAAATTAAATCTTTCTGAGAATCGGCAGCTGTCCGGCGAGCTATACAACGTGTAACCGTTCATCCAGTGCTCCAAGTTCGTTCAAGCAAGCCGCCTCACATAGCCAACTATAGCTCTGAGGCCTGCTTGAACGAACCGGGAATATCGGGAAGCCGATCAATATTTCGCTGGTCGGAACCTTACCTCTATCTTACAGAGCCGATACGGATGTCTTACCAGAAACGAACGGGACCGGTGTCAAGGTGAACGAAATCGGAATTCCTATAGTAACCGACACCCCCGGCTCGTAAGCCCAGGGCAATTTCGCGTAGGTGGTGGGTTCGGAGGTCGCTGAGACGAACATCGATTGCCCGCCCCTTCATGTGATAACTATGCTTGGCAACGCCTTTTGATCTTGCCCGTAACAATGCATTCGTTTTAGGAGAGCGATAACCGGATATCACTTCAAAGACACCTTTGCTGCCGGAAATCTTCTGAATCTTCTGAAGGATGGTAAAGAGTTTGATGTCTATATGATGAATATCCCCGGTTCGAAAATCGCGAAGAAATGTCGTTACTCCTTTTATGTTACGAGGGCTGCAGTGGCCGTTAACCATACAAAGCTCGAATTCTTCACCGGTATGGGTGTGATAAAAAGAAAGATTTTTAGATTTGTCCAGGCTTGCAAGTGCGTCGAGTGGGGACAGCAGTGCCAGACCGAGAACTGTTCCGGCGACGGCACGTAGAAACGTCCGCCTGGATGTTTGAGTTGGAATGTCAGTATTTACAGTCATTTACAAAGGATATTGAGTGATAAATTAAAAGTGGGGTTATTGATTCAAAGCTTGCTGTAATTTTTCATCACGAGCATAGGTATCATTATTAAAGTTGATTGCGCCGTCTTTGTCAACCCAACTGGTTTGATAGGTGATATGAACAGGGATGGGATGAGATAAAAGAACTACTTTTCGGCTGTCCTGATTGTATATCTCTGCTATTTTTTCATTGGTCCATTGTCCATCCTGATCTGACAAAATGAAACCGGCGAGAGCCGGAGGATTGCTGACCCGAATGCAGCCGTGGCTGAACCCTCTTTCTTTTCGTTGGAAATAGCCCTGTTCAGGGGTTCCATGCATGTAGACGGAATACTTGTTGGGAAAGACAAATTTTAGTTTACCGAGTGCATTCCACGCTCCGGGATCCTGACGCATTCTAAAAGCCACCACCTGTCCGGGGGTAATCTGGGGCCAGTCTACTGCCGTGGAATCGAGTTCAATAGCATTTTTATCCCAACCGGAAAAAAGACGGACATGGCGATCGACGAGGGAATAAGGATTCTTTTGCAGTTTGGGAAGTTCCTCATTTTTAATTATGCTGTCGGGGATATTCCAAAACGGATTAAAATCAAGATATCTGACTCTGGCGCTGAAAACCGGAGTCTGGTGCCGACGTTTGCCGACAATTACCGGCATCTCCAGTTCGACCTTATTGTCCTTAATACCTTCAAGGGTGAAATCTGCAATATTGACAATGACATACTTCTCTCCGAGGTCGTGATCCTGCCATCTCCAGCGAGCCATGTTGAGACGAATGGTTTCGATTCGTTCACTTACCGGAACATTCATTGCGGCCAACGTTTTCGGGCCAATAACACCATCGACATCGAGATGATGCCGGGCTTGAAAACCAAGGACGGCCGTTTTCAACAGGTCATCATACAAAAGGGAAGCAGGCGGCGCGGACGGCAGACCTGTCTGATCCGATTTAAGAAGACGAAGCCATACCGCGTGAATCCGCGGATCGGTATCTTCGGGCCTGAGAGTAGGACCTGCCGGTACAACCGGCCAGCCGCCGGCGGCTTCCAGGCGTCGATAATGCGCAAGAGCTGCCATGAGACCCTTATATTGTGCATGCTGTGGTGCAATACCGGCCAGATAGGCATCCAGATTGTCGGCGGTCAGACACTTTTGAATGGCGTTTAGTGGGTCGAAATCACTCGAACCCGCTTCTGCAAACAATTGGGGGTCGGCTTGACGGGGTTCCAGCTGACCATGGTCAAGGTCATGGATATACAGGACAAGACCATAACTGAGCAGGGTTTCGAGCTTAGCCAGATCAGTGGCATTTTTTGAAGGTACGAGACTCAGGATGGTATCGATATTATATTTTTTTGGATTGATACCATGTATAGCAGCATTTTGCAGATTACGGACGATTATCCTGCCCTTTTCCGACAAACCGCCGCTATCGACCCAGAGCGGGTATTCATTGACACCATTGTAAATAGTTGACAGACACAGGGATTTTGTGACAATGATGGGCTGTTGCTGCTTAAAATTTACCGTCTCTACCGGAGAACATACCAGATACTCCGACATTGCTTTTTTGATTTCTTCAAGATCAGCGCCGGCACACACCTGAGCAGAAAAAGTTAACAGGGCACAGAAAAGAGTCAGGATGCCAAGCGGTACGTTCAAGCAGTGATTGTGATTCGCAGTTGCACGGAATTTGGAGTTCATGAAAAACAGAAGAGGGAAAATGAAATGGTTTGGTACGTAGCAACCTGATAAAAAAATCAATTTCAATTACTGACTTTTATCATGTATTCTGCCGAATAGCAACCTTTGCAGGGTCGGCAGTGGAGACAAATACAAGGTATTCTTACAGGTGGCGACATACATGAAATTAATCGATCTGACACATCCAATAACCCCGGACATGCCTGTTTACCCTGGAACGGAACCGCCAATAATCAAAACAGGCTGTTCAATTGAAGAAGCCGGGTTTCTCGAGAAGAAAATAACCTTCTTTTCCCACACGGGTACCCACGTTGACGCCCCCGCCCACTTGATTAAAAATCATAATACCTTGGATATGCTGGAAATAGAGCACTTTCAGGGACCGGCTTTAGTATTGGATTTCAATCATCTCACGACCCCGGACAAAACTATCGGGGTGAAAGAATTAGAAGCTCATCAGGATGAAATCCGCAAAGTTGAATTTCTGCTGCTGCATACAGGCTGGAGCCAATATTGGGGTTCTGCAAGATATTTCACAGGCTTTCCCGTACTGTCTCCGGAAGCGTCAACCTGGTTAAGCAACTTCCCGATTAAGGGTTTGGGACTAGATACAATTTCCGCCGATAAAATTGATTCGCAAGATTACCCGGTACACAAAGCTTTGCTCCGGAAAAATATTATTATTATTGAGAATCTGGCAAATCTGTCAGCCCTTCCCTACAATCAGATTGAATTTTCCTGTTTTCCCTTGAGTCTGACGGACGCTGACGGTTCGCCGGTACGGGCGGTGGCCGTTATTCGGTAACCGTTCACCGGCACACATCAAAAGACCGTATAACCCGGATCTGTAACCGTGTCGCTCCTGTGCCGGCCTTGGCCGTCGCATCCAGTGCTCCAGGTTCATTCATGCCGGTCTCAGGGTTGTAGGGGCGGGTTCCAAACCCGCCCTTCTATGAGGCGGCCTGATCGGACGAAAATGGGGTGCTGGTGAACAGTTCACGTTATTCGATCCAAATTCATCCACCAATATTGATAATCTCGTAAAAACCTAAAATTTCAGATGGCTAAGTAAAAAGCTCGATCTACGTCGTTGTAGGTCTGAAACGGCAATTAGCTGTACCACATGTACTACCAAATTGCCGTTTCAGACACTACGCCTCGTATATCGAGCTTTTTCCAGACTCCATCCCTACTCACAAAGTGACTTTTTACGAAATCATCAATATTAACATACTGAACATAAAAACATTTTTCCTCGGGACCCCGAGACAATCCCCCCTTGTTTTACTTTTACTTCAAGGCTGCTTATTTTTACAGGAATCAGATAGATAAGGTTATGCATATTTACCGGTCGCTTTAAATGACGATCACATTAACAGCTTTGTCGGTTACTACGCAGTTGCTGTCCTACCGGATATTTTCCATTCGGATCTTTGGCTTTTCTATCGGTATCTTAAAAGTTTGGTATAGTCGAAACCTACATTAGGAGGAAGATTATGGTTAAAGTGGCATTATTCGTCCGCCTGGAAATTAAACCCGGAAAAGAAAAAGAAGTGGAGGATTTTCTTGTGGGAAGTCTGCCATTTGTCATGGAGGAACCAGGCACGACTACCTGGTTCGGCCTGCGCCTTGGCCCTACAACTTTCGGAATATTTGATACCTTCCCCGACGAACTCGGTCGGCAGGCTCATCTGTCAAATAAAGTAGCGGCAGCCCTTATGGCAAATGTCGGTGAACTTTTTGCAAAACCGCCGTCGATTGAGAAAGCCGATATTCTCGCAGCAAAATTGCCGAAGTAGAGGAGAGGAACAAAAAACAATACAACCAGTGTCTTGACGCTTTCCCGGCTTCGCCTTAGCGTTCCCCGGAAGTGGAACAGCCACGGCATCCGGACCACTCTGTGTAATTTACAACCTTTACTACCAATGCCCCACAAGGGTGTTAACCCCGAACTCGGGAAAGCTGAAGAGGCCCGTTATGAGTAAAATCATTCCCTCATGGGACACGCTCAGTCAACTGATCGCCGCACAAGACAGCATTGAGTTAACAAAATTTATTGAAACTCTCAGCCCATCTGAGACGGCAAGAGCCATTTCCCGTCTCGATGCGGAAGAGCAGCAGATGCTTCTCGGCTTTCTCAGCCCTGAAGATGCGGCCGACATTCTTGAGGACATCCCGGATACCCAGGCTGCCGACCTGGTTGAAGATCTGCCGTCGGAAAAAGCGGCGGCCATCATGGAAGAACTCTCCAGCGATCACCTTGTCGATGTGCTCGGTGAAATGGATGAGGAGGTCAGCCGGGCAATTCTTGCCAAAATGGGCAAGGAAGACGCCGACGAAGCGAGGATGATGCTGGAATACAGCGAAAGCTGTGCCGGCGGTTTGATGATTTCCGAGTTTCTTGTATATAAAACCGATCAGACGATCAAGGATGTGCTCAACGATCTGCAAATCAATCGGGACGAGTACGTCGATTATCATGTTCAGTATTTTTATGTTGTTGATCATAATGAAAAACTGGTCGGCGTACTTCGGGTTCACGACCTGCTCTACCCTCCACGCGGGACCCAGCTCGATCAGATCATGCTGTCCTCCCCTCTGTATGTCTACGACAAGGCAACGCTCAGGGAACTGGAAGATTTTTTCGAAGAACACCATCTCCTCGGTGTTCCTGTAGTGGACGAAGAGAAACGGCTGGTCGGCCTGGTGCTGCCGAACGCCGTTGAAGAGGCAATCAACAAAAGAAAAACCAAAACCTTTCTTCGTTTGAGCGGTATTATCGGAGGTGAGGAGTTCCGGACCATGCCGTTGTTCAGCCGTTCCGGACGCAGACTTTCCTGGCTGAGCATAAATATTGTCCTCAATATCATCGCAGCAAGCGTCATTGCCCTCTACCAGGACACCCTCGCCTCGGCTATTACCTTGGCCGTTTTCCTGCCGATGGTCAGCGATATGAGCGGCTGTTCCGGGAATCAGGCAGTGGCGGTTTCCATGCGCGAACTCTCCCTCGGGCTGGTCCGGCCGGGAGAATTATTCTGGGTGCTTGCCAAAGAGGCGAGAGTCGGCCTTATCAACGGCGCGGTACTTGGCTTACTGCTTGGCGGAATCGCCTTTATCTGGAAGGGAAATCCGTGGCTAGGTCTTGTGGTCGGCGGCGCACTGGCAGCTAACACCTTGGTTTCCGTCCTGCTGGGCGGCACACTCCCCCTGCTGCTTAAAAAGCTGAAGCTGGACCCCGCGCTGGTATCCAGTCCCCTGCTGACAACGGTCACCGATATGTGCGGCTTCTTTTTTGTTTTGAGTTTTGCCGCCACGCTCTTGCCGAAACTTGGGGGAATGTGAAGGAATCAAACCACCGGGTTGTCGTCTTCCTTTGGCAATTCCCGCCGGTGCTTTCAAGATAGGAAACTCGTTATTCAGCAACTCTGTATGTCTGTTTATATGTACGTATTTAGTTCCGAGCCCGTTTAATGTTATGTCTGTTTGCTAATGTAATGATTCAGTTGGTACATGATTGTTGCTATTTAGATGCTTCTTGATCAGCACCGAGATGTTCTGCAACAATTTTCCGATTGGTAAGTACTTTTTCACTAAAGGATATTGATAGGTACGTATGCCGTGGATTGGCGACTATAGCCAGTTCGGCCGTGTTTCCTTCCAGATCTTCACGGTGTTTCGCAACCACTCTTCCAAACCTGGCGCTATATAGAATTTGGGGAAGAGGAGGTCATCGTCCGGCTTAATAACTCCCTCATTAATTGCTGTCCGAGCAAGATCGGTATAAGGATAAATTCTTATCCCCGTAGTAATTTTCATGGCTTCCAGGTCGAGTGAGTCCGCAAAAACAAGGCTTTCTTCAACAGTCTTCTTGCTCTCGCCGGGTCCGCCAAGCAACAAGAAACCCATCCTCCTGATATTATAATACTTGAGTAGATCCGAGATCCTGCGGACATCGTCAGGCAGAAATCTCTTGTTCATTGCTTGTAAGATTGTTTCAGAACCACTATCAAATCCCATGCTAACTTCTTTGCAACCAGCTTCTGTCATCTTTTCGACCAGTTCTTCATCCACCAGCCAAGGGTAAAGGATACAGCGCCAGGATATATTCAATTTTGCCTGAGTGATTTGTGTACAAAGTTCTTTTGCATAGGAAAGGGGCAGGTTGAAAATATTATCGACAAAGAAGAACTGATCAAATCCAGCTTCCACGTGCTTGGAAAGCGCTTCAACAGCCACTCTCGGAGAGTGTTTCCTGACGTTCTTTCCTTCAATGGTTGCCGTTGAACAATAACTGCAATTAAGCGGACATCCACGTCGGGTCTGAAAGGGAACCCATAACGTTTGCTTCCGGCTCGGGGTCAGGCTTAATCGATGAGAGGTCAAAAGAGGCAAGGAGTACTCATCTAAATTATCCTCATATCGAACTTTGTTGTGAACATTCTGACCGGATAAATAAACCCCTGTAATATCGGAAATATCTCCCTTAACTCTCAGTTTTTCCAAGAGAGTGACAAATGCAACCTCACCTTCTCCCTGAATACCCATGTCGGCTCCGAGATAGTCCAAAGCACTTTTCGGAAAGATACTGTATCCAGCTCCTCCTAAAATGACTGGCACATCCGTGGATCTTCGGCACTCGCTTACTAACTCTTTCACCAAATCTAAAAGGAATCTAGTATCTTCCATACACTGGTCGTCGATGTTTCTCACTGAGATGCCGATAATTTCAGGTTGGAACTCATTGATGACGCCGGCTAAAGCCAGGTTACCATCGCACTCATTCATCAAATCGACCAGTTTGACCTCGTGACCTGCTTTCTTGACAGCTTCGGCCACGCACGCAAGTCCCAAGGGTAAAACCGGCATGTTGATAGTTTCTGTGTTTGAAGATATTAGAAGTACCCGCATTTTCTCAAGCTCTTTGGTTTGTTTTCGCTGCCCAGGCTTTGTTCAGTGGAGCTCGCCCTCCATCTGACCGGACAGCTGGTGTGTCGTCGCGATTCGAAGATTTAAAGTTTTTATGAATTTGTCAATTCAATTCTGCACCCCTGACAAAAGATTCCTTCGGCTCCAGTAGCTCTTGCAGGACGTCCTGCAGCCTCTCCGGTGAGTACGGTTTTTCCAGGATCGGCGTATCGCCCAGGTTTCCTGCAATATCGCTGTAGCCGGTGGAAAGTATATACGGTACCCCACGCTGACAAAGCAACTCAACGACCGGCCACGATTCCTCACCATGCAAATTGAGATCGACCACCGCCGCATGCAGGTCTTCTCCGGAATTAATCAGCTGAATCGCATCGCTCACAGTGCCGACCGGACCAACGGTCTCATAGCCGATTCGCCTCAGATCCAGCTCAATTCCCGCCGCAATAAGCATATCATCCTCGATGATGAGAATGCGCGAGCCTTTGTGGAAATTGACACTAGGCGGCTTCGGGACAATCGGTTCAACCGGTATCATCGACTGCGGCTCCCCGGGATGCTTTATCAGCTCGTTGGGGATGGCAAAATTGCAGCATAGTCCCTCGGGATGCCATTGGTAGTTGACAGAGCCGCCGAGTTGGCTCCCCACGGTACCGCCAATCAGCGTCGAGCCAAATCCCCTCTGTATCGGTTCCCGGACCGACGGACCGCCGAGTTCCCGCCAAAAGAACTGCAGAACCCCATTCTCCTTGCTCTCCCAACGCACCTCAACTTTGCCTTGCGCACAGGAGAGAGCGCCATATTTCGCGGCATTGGTGGCAAGCTCGTGAAACACCATGCCCAGTGACTGCACCGCTTCGGGCGCAATCAGCAGCGGTGGCCCGGACAACCTGGTTTTTTCGGTATCTCCTTTACAATACGGCTCAAGCTCCTCGCGGATAACCTGTTCCAGATCGACGCCGCTCCACCGGCTTTTAGCCAATAACGAATGGGTCCGTGCCAAAGCCGCAACCCGTCCCTCAACCGCGGCGGTGAACTCCTGAATGGTCTCGGCTCTTGTCAACCGGACTACCGACTGGACAACCGATAATGCGTTTTTCGCCCGATGGTCTATCTCACGCATAAGAAGAATGCGGTTTTCCTCAGCGCGTTTGCGTTCGGTTATGTCCGTGACAAAGGAATAAAAATAAAGTGGGTTTTTTTCGCTGTCACGCACAATGCTTACAAGAAGTTCGATAGGTACCCGCGTTCCATCTTTACGAAGATACTCCTTTTCATACCGCACCGGCAGTCCGGTTCGAGACAGTTCCTTGAGCTGCTGACGTTCCATCTCCCGCCACTCAGGAGGGGTTAGCACCTTCACCCAGTCGAGGGAACGCAATTCAGCGCTGTCATACCCCGTGAGTGTATCAAATGCTTTATTGGTCAGCCCCAGACGGCCATCCGGATATCCCACGCCGAAAGCCTGCGAAGAATTCTCAAGGATGCCTGCAAGAAATTCATTCTGCTGCTGACTTTGATGAACCGCTGCCGCCAACCGCATCGCTTCCAGGGTATGAGAACATTGGGCAGCCAACCATTCAATCAGCCTGAAATGCTCGGTCGTCCACTCTTGAGCGGTATGACTGTAAATACTTATGGCTCCTATCGGCTTTCCTTCCACATGCAATGGCGAAGAGAGGACGGAGATGAATGGCTGCTTCCCTGAAATGCCCAAAATGGTGAAGGTCGGCTCCAGGGACGTATCCTCTAGGCATGCCGTTTTGTCATGCTGCATCACCAGTTCGACAAACGACCCGGTCAGCAGCCAGGAATCAGGGATATCATAGCCTTCGAAGCCGGAGCGAGCAAGTATCCTTACATCTTCACCCTGCTGCTCACAAACTGCCGTACCGGTGGCCGACATGTCGAAAAGTGCCTGAGCCGTTTTGCAGACCCTCTCCATCACCTCCTGTTCTCCCAGCGGGAATCGGGCTGAATCAAGTAATGTCCGGAGCATCTTCTCACGCTGAATCAATTCTGCATTCAACGCCTGAACTTCCTCACTCTGCGCCTGCAACTCCTCGTTTGTTTCCAGCATCTCTTCGGATTGTTGAGCCAGCTCCTCGGATTGCCGGGTAAGCTCTTCATTTTGCTGGGCCAGTTCTTCCGAATATTGCTGGAGCGATTCTTCAGCCTGCTTCTGACGCGTAATGTCGGTGCTGACTTCAAGTATTTCCAGCGGCCTGCCATGATCGTCGCGGCGAAGCGCCCACAAGAGCGCCACAGACAACGCCTTGCCCTCTTTAGTCCTGCGGCTGACTTCCCCCTCCCAATAGTTTCTCTCGATCAGCTCGCTGTGAATCTGTTCCATCGGCTGGACAAAATGCGTTTGCAGTATTCCATATGTCTTTAAGCCCTGAACCTCTTGCGCTGCAAATCCGTACAATCGGCTGTTGCCTTCACTCCAGCGAAGGATCCTGTGATCCAGGTCTAGGGCCATCAGATTGCCCTTGTTCAGCAGAGCGAGTTCTTTTTTCCGAGTAATACTGACAGCCTCCGCACGCCGCGCTCGCTTAAGTCGCTCGGCGTAAATACTCAAAAACAGACCGGCGCCTCCAAAAATTCCCAAAGCAAGCGCATGCTCAGGCGAAGTGAGGTAAAACCGGCCTACAGGGGGAAAATACCAATAATCCGCCGCCAGGACGGAGAGCAGAGTGTACAACACCCCCGGCCCGCCCCCGGCGACACTTGCGACCAGTAATATTCCAGGATAGAAGATGAAAAACGGCGGCATGGGGCCGACACTTTGCAACCAGGTACGGAGCGCCATGGCTCCCCCGACCATAACAATCGCGAAGGAATATCGGATCGCCATGCCAAACAGGCTCTGACTGGAATCCTCCACCGAATGGCTGTCCGTCAGGTGTAGAGTTCGAGTAAAGAAGACTCCGGCAATTCCCATAATCGTCAAAGACAAGAGCACCCCCAATCCCACTATCAGCATGCTCCGGCGTGCGGTTTTCTCGGCGATACGCCGCTGCTTCTCAAGCAAACTGCCTTGCCGGAATTCCATCCGAGCCATGAGCGCCCTGATCTCGTCCATGATCTTCTTGCCACTATCGGAGATAACGACACGCAGAGCAGTCTCCATCCCTGCCTGTCGACGAAGGGTTATGGTTCGCTTTATCTTATCGATTTTTTTGCGGGAAAGCGTTTGGAGTTGCAGGAGGTCTTCTTGCTGTTCCGTATTGTCTCTGATCAAGGTATCCACCGCTTCGAGATCCTTCTTTAGTACTCCTACAGCGGTTTCGTAGGGCTCCAGATAGCGGTCTTCTCCCGTCAGAATGAATCCACGCTGACCTGTTTCAGCATCCTGAAGGTCAGAGAATACCTTGTCCAGCCTTTCCCGCACCTCATAGGTATGATGCACCCAACGGTTGGTTTCGACTATTCGATGAATGCCAATGTAGGATAGGACACCTACGGCTACCACAATCATCAGAACTGCTGCGAAAACAGCTGTGATCTTCGTTCCAAGCTTCATGTTAAAATCTCCGTCCCGAGCTGGTTACCGGCGATTGTCGGGCACAGGTTCCTTCTGTATTGGTGGTTGTCGTCATTCCGCCGGAAACGGTAAATGCACCTTCCAACTTTAACAAACGGCAAAGGGGCCGGGGGTCGCTCAGCTCTTCCTAGAACAATCACACCCTCGGATGTCATGGTTGAAACTAAATCCTGCCAGATGAGATTTATGGCTTCGGTTTTTAGATAAATAGCCATATTTCTCCACAGAATTATATCCCAGGGACCCTCCTCGATACATTGTTCAAGGTTGGCAACTTTCCAGTGTACATGTCGACGAAGCGGTTCAATCGGCTGCCGAAAATTTCCGATTTTATTGAAATAGCTCCTCCTCTCCGCGGGGGCTATATTCTGCAAGTTGTCCGGAGAGTATAAACCAGTCCGCGCATGTGCAACGGCATCACGACGGCAGTCGCTGCCAAGAAGGTAACTGCCTTCGAGTGCGCCGACTTGAGCCAACAAAATAGCCATACTATAAAGTTCCGACCCATTGGAACACCCTGCACTCCAGACTCGTAACGGCCGTGGCCGAGGGGCTAAACGCGGCAGGACCATGGTTCGCAGCTCATCGAAAACGGAAGAGTCGCGCAAAAAATCTGTAACTCCAATAAGTAACGTGTTAATTGCTTTTGGCAGGAGATCGGGATTTTGCTCCAGCAGTTGACGGGCATGAACTTCGTTCTCTGCATGCAATGCCCGGAGACAGGCGGAGAGCCGTCTTTGAAGCGGGGCGCATTTATAAATGTCGATGTTCAATCCGGCACGCTTGAAAATCCAGGAAATCAATTGATGGTGTCTTTCGGGAAATCTGACGGGAACGACCTTTTCCTCCATCGATGGTCGCTTAGACGGCTTGCCCGAACCGGCCAATTCTAACCTTGGGCGGCCGGCAAATCGCACATTTTGTAATATGTCTTTCTGGAAAATCAATTTGCTCATTTTTAATGCTAAAGGCCTCTTCGATGCCACTCACCGAAAATATTCCCGGACCAATGTTAGAGGTTACCATTGCATTCTCTCATCTAATTGTACAAGCTGCACGCGAGCTCGCGTGTACCGTTAAATTTGCAAGGCAACAAATGAGGAATATTTGCTATTATTTCCAAATGATAGGCTGTACCCTAACCAGACAGACCTGATTATACAATAAGATTTATCAAAAACCTAGTGCCGATCAAGGCTACAGGACAGCCACAGGGGACCACGTTTAAAGACTAAAATCATACTTGAATCGTGGTCTTTCCCGTCCAGCCCTCTGCATTATTCAGCTAAAAGATTTGAAAGTAGTATCGAACACCGATGGTGTGGTTGCTTGATGGAGTAACATTTGAGTGAACAACTCCCATTATTCTCGAAGAGGGTCGCCACCGAGCCCCACAGCAATCCTGTGCGCAATTTATAATGCGTTTTCAAGCGCCTTTCTGATCAAGGCCGGCATTTCTGTTGATTTTCGAGTTTGAGGGTCAAAAAAGACTTCTGTAGTTTCGTAAGTAGCATGCACTTCCATGGTGTCAACATGAAGCATACGCTCTGTAAAAGTACAGCTTTTACGGCCGATACGAGTCAGCTGACTATCCACTACAATCAGATCTCCTGCTATCAATTCCTTCAAAAACGTTGTCGTCGCCGATGCTGTAACAGTATGAGTTGCAAGCTCATTAAGCATTTTCTGGTGACTCCCCCAGTAAAGCGGCCAAAGGTGAAAAGCGGCATCATCAAAAAAATGAGTGTACCAACGAACGTTCATATGACCGAAGGCATCACAATACCAGGGATGCACAACTCCACGCAGGATTTCAATGGGTTCAGACATACTTAATCTCCAAAAAAATGTTACTTTTCAAAGCCATACTCTTTGAACGACACAATAATTTTCCTTAAAGGAAATGTTAATCACAAGGAATAGAGCAAGCATTACTCTTGGCAGACATACACTTCTCGTAACCATTCACTTGCACCCCATTTTCGTCCGATCAGGCCACATCATAGAAGGGCGGGTTTGGAACCCGCCCCTACAAGCCCGGAGACCTGCATGAATGAACCTGGAGCACTGGATGACGACGGCCAAGGACGGCACAGCAGCGACACGGTTACAGATCCGGGTTATACGTTCTTTTGATGTGTGCCGGTGAGCGGTTACCACTTGACAAACCATAGCTTGGTTTGTGGGAAGAAGACAGTAAATTATTCCTGATCTTTTAGTTACCAGCTAGAAAAGGAGTATCGTGCAGATGGTACTGCGGGAAAGATCATAAGGGGCGGGCACAGGGACCCGCCATCTATGCTCGGCGGCCTGATCGAGCGCATTTAGGGTGCTGCCGAACGTTTACCTATCGATTAAAATATGCCGGGAATTAGTCTATGACGCACCTGTTTGGCATAAGTGCTATACCCATGAATCCTTCATAAGCACGTGGTCTTCTTTGACGGTTCGGTAAACGAGAAGCACGGCAGTGCCAATACCAGGCAACAATGCGAACCAGGATCCCAACGCCACGGGAACGAGCAGATTGAAGAGAATCGAACCGGTATACCCCGGATGGCGAACAAATCGATACGGCCCTGTTGTCACCACAACATGCCCACGCTCTGTCTGAATGCGAACGTGACTTGAGAAAAAAGTGTTGACGGCAATGGCGCGATAGGTGAGTACTGCTGCTGGTGCCATTGCAATCAACGCCGCAATAGATGCCGATGCAGGCACAGAAGGAAGCCCGCGAAAACGTATGTCAAGCGCAGCCACAAATAGCATGAACGGCAGTGCCCTCATCACCGCGTCATCAGCGCGAACACCCCCCAGCCCAGGTATTCACGCGTGTAAGCGGCGTAGCGCTCGGGTTCCGAGGTTAGTTTGGCTCGAACATCTTTCGCGAACTCGTCGTCGGGATTGGCTTCAAGCCATCGGCGCATGGTGAGCCACTTGGCCGCCTCGTATCTGTCCCAGCTGTCTTGGTCTGCCAAAACCATTTCCACGACGTCGTAGCCGAGGTGGCCGAAAGACGCGAGAAGTTCCGGAAGCAGGAGAAAGTCGGAGATTGAGCCGGCAAGACACCCCCTGGCAACATCTTCCGTCGGCGGTAACTGCCGCCAGTAGGGCTCGCCGATGAGGATGATCCCTCCGGGGCGGAGGCTCTGCGCCAGAAGCTCGATGGTGCCGACGACTCCCCCAGCGATCCACGTGGCACCGAGACAGGCTGCCACACCGGCCTTCTCGTCAGAGACGAAGCCGGCAGCATCGCCATGGATGAACTTGACTTGATCGGCGACACCGAGTTTTTCAGCGCGGAGTTTCGCTTGCTCGGTGAACAACTGGCTCATGTCGATGCCGGTGCCGATGACTCCGTAATCGCGTGCCCAGGTGCACAGCATCTCCCCCGAACCGCTGCCGAGGTCGAGCACTCGGGTTCCCGTTTCCAGACGCAGCGCCGCGCCGAGAGTGGCGAGCTTTTCGGGTGTGAACGGGTTATGGATGCGGTGAGCACTTTCGGTGATGTTGAAGATCCGTGGAATGTCCAATGCAGAAAATCTCCTTACGGGTGTGAATAGATTCGGTCACTGCACAACGGTCTGCCTCACCGATTCCGCGCTGTTTGCGAGGTCCGTGTGGTCCGTGTGCAGGCGGTGGTCAACGGAATATTTTAATTTTCTAACAAGATTGCCACATAGGTGCCACTATGATTGCCAACATGATTATTTGAGTTTTCTATTTTTGATTCTACGGTAATTCTTGCTTTACCATGCCTTTTTAATGTTTTTATAAATCTTTCCCATTCGCTTGACTCTGGCATTGTACATATTGCTTTGAAAGCACCATCAATGGGTTCAATAAAATCAAGAGAGCTATGCTGAATTACCAATCTGTTTTTAAGACTGATCTCTTTTAATTTTATATACAGCAGTGCCCAACCTGACAATATACCTACCGCAGAGATACTGCCACCAAAAGCCGTATTCCTATGGTTTAAATTGGGTTCTAATGGAGCACTTATTTCTATTTCATTTCCATCATATTTCTCAACTACAGCTCCCAAATGTGCAGTTAATGGGATGTGTTCATGAATATACGAGGTTAATTCTTTCAGATTCATTTGTTTTCTTGGAACGAGAACATCTGCGGCTTGTCCACAGAATGTTTTGGTTGTAATTCGATCAGTTTTTGCTGGAACTCACATTAGTATCAAAACATGCTGTTAATAATTAATAATTAAGATGCGACCCCGTTTTCCCTTGTGGTCTGCCAAAACCATTTCCAAGACGTCGTAACCGAGCTGGCCGAAAGACGCGAGAAGTTCCGGAAGCATGAGAAAGTCGGAGATTGAGCCGGCAAGACACCCCCTGGCAACATCTTCCGTCGGCGGTAATTGCCGCCAGTAGGGCTCGCCGACGAGGATGATACCTCCGGGGCGGAGGCTCCGCGCCAGAAGCTCGATGGTGCCGGCGACTCCCCCAGCGATCCAGGTGGCACCGAGACAGGCTGTCACACCGGCTTTCTCGTCAGAGACGAAGCCGGCAGCATCGCCATGGATGAACTTGACTTGATGTGCGACACCAAGTTTTTCAGCGCGGCGTTTCGCTTGCTCGGTGAACAACCGGCTCATGTCGATGCCGGTGCCGATTACTCCGTAATCGCGTGCCCAGGTGCACAGCATCTCCCCCGAACCGCTGCCGAGATCGAGCACTCGGGTCCCAGTTTCCAGACGCAGCGCCGCGCCGAGAGTGGCGAGCTTTTCGGGTGTGAACGGGTTATGGATGCGGTGAGCACTTTCGGTGATGTTGAAGATCCGTGGAATGTCCAATACTGAAAACCTCCTTACGAGTGTGAATAGATTCGGCCACTGCACAACGGTCTGCCTCACCGATTCCGAGCTGTTTGCGGGGTCCGTGTGGTCCGTGTGCAGGCGGTGGTCAACGGAATATTTTAATTTTCTAACAAGATTGCCACATAGGTGCCACTATGATTGCCAACATGATTATTTGAGTTTTCTATTTTTGATTCTACGGTAATTCTTGCTTTACCGTGCCTTTTTAATGTTTTTATAAATCTTTCCCATTCGCTTGACTCTGGCATTGTACATATTGCTTTGAAAGCACCATCAATGGGTTCAATAAAATCAAGAGAGCTATGCTGAATTACCAATCTGGTTTTAAGACTGATCTCTTTTAATTTTATGTACAGCAGTGCCCAACCTGACAATATACCTACCGCAGAGATACTGCCACCAAAAGCCGTATTTCTATGGTTTAAATTGGGTTCTAATGGAGCACTTATTTCTATTTCATTTCCATCATATTTCTCAACTACAGCTCCCAAATGTGCAGTTAATGGTATGTGTTCATGAATATACGAGGTTAATTCTTTCAGATTCATTTGTTTTCTTGGAACGCCGCAAATCACCGGCAGGCAAATGCTGCGCGCAGCGTAGTTTTTGCCTGTCCGAGTGCATTTGCCTTGTTATGCAGCGGTCCTTTTAAAAATTAAAAAATTGCCTTATGACAGGCCCCCATGTTGACCAAACCGCAGCTACACCCCCAGCTGCCGACAGGGTCGCACTCATGGTGGTGAAAATGCCTTTTAATACGCCTTGCTTTACTCTCATATCAGGCTGCAAAAGCGCCTGATAACTGAGCTCCTCAAGCTGTTCCAAGGTTTCAGATCTTTCATTATCTTCCAATCCTGAACATTCAGATACAGCCTCAGTAACCATTTTTATTGCGTCTGAAAATTCTTTAGCTCCAGATTCGTTTAGCTTTTGGATGTTTATTGAAATGGATTGAATACTTTGAATTTCGCCAGTATTCAAAACACCTATGGTGCTATTTGATACGTTGATATTGTTTATTGTTGTCACGTTTCTTTCCATAGGGATTGGATATCGAGAGTGCAACAATAAGCATAAATTGGCTGAGGCATCACCGATGTTTGAAATTCTGCCAAGATAAATATGGCCTGCAAAGTTGTCCTTCTTGTCAGTTTGCCACCCGAAATGATCGAATTTAAATTCGCCGCTAAGATCTTTCAGTGCACGATACCAACGATTTTTTCGCTCAGTTTCAGCATTTATAATTGAACTTAGCTCGGGAAAATCTTTTGCTCGCTCCTCCAAAGCTACAGCTGCTAATTCTGCAAGAGCCTCAAATTGACTATATAGAGGGCTAAATGGCATGCCACACAAACGCCAGAATTCCCCCGCCGCACCCCATTGAAAATCGATGCGGAGATATTGAAGCCGATCAGCAATACGTCGGAATCTCTCTTCTAGATCAAGCCATGATTTCATTGATTATTTTCCCGCATAACAAGTTATTCAGCTGATCTGCATATCTCCCCCAATTGGGATGATATACAGAAAGATGACATTATTGGGGAGACCTTTGCCAAAGCTCTTCCAAAGTTCACATATTCCAATAGATCATAATCGATGGAGCAAAAATTCGACAGGGAATTTCTAAAGAGCTCTTTATCGCACCTGTTAGGCAACGCGCCAGATACCACAAAAGTATTGAGCGACCTGCAGGTGAAGGTTTGCACTGCCAATCCGAAGCCTTGTATAGACTCGCGTACCTTATTCCTGACCATGTGAGCACCCGTACATAGAAATTCTCTATTAACCAGTAAGCTAACTTGCGGGGGTGCTAAACCGTGGTCTGTCCCGATTACTTTCGCGATTACTTTCGCGAATTGCTCGTGGAAAAACACGAGCAACTTAGGAATTCCCGTTACTCAAGTTGCGAATCGTCCGAGATTTGTCATGGGCGCCATAAATACATGAAACTCGCACCGGAAAATGCGTCTATTCCGCCAAGCATCTCCGTAATTCCGCTCTTTTCCCCAGCTTCGGCATAGATGCTTCCCTTGTAGTTGCCGGGACGGTAGTAACTCACAACTCGTGCCTTCCCGTGGCCAAATTTCTTGTTCATTTTCGCGATAACATCATCAAGGTAGCCGACATGGTCGATCAACTGCGCATCCAAGGCCTGGTCTGCGGTGAAAATGCTGCCATCGGCTAAAGTTCTAAGTTTTTGCCGCGTTAATTTGTTGCCTGGACGCTCCATGATTACATCCAAAAAGCGTCCGTAAAGATTGTCAATGATACCCTGTGCCAACTTAACTTCTTCAGGCGTGGCCTTGCGGAATGGCGACATGATGTCTTTTTTGGCGCCGGATTTGACGGTCTGCTGTTCTACTCCGATCTTCTCCATCAATCCTTCAATATCAAACTTTATCAATATAACTCCAATACTTCCTGTAATAGCCGTAGGGTGGGCATAAATCTCATCAGCAGCCGTGGCCACGTAGTATCCGCCTGAGGCACCGACGCTCATAATGCAGGCTATTACAGGAAGCTTTTCTCGTTTTTTGAATTCGACAATATCATGGCGGATGATATCGCTTGCAGTTACGGTGCCTCCAGGAGAGTTGATCCGCAAAATCAGTCCGGCAATATCACTATCATTTTCTGCCTTTTGCAGCGATTCCCGCACAAGAGATACCATTGAAGACGATGAACTTTCCAACAAACCTCTTGATTTTTCCTTCTCCGAAATGGTTCCGCTAATGTCCAACAGAAGGATTTTGTTTTTTCCTTCTCCTTCCAGAACTTTTTCCTTCAACGGACCGGGAGACTGCATTAACGGAACATTTACAAAAGCGCACCCGGTAAGATTAAACAGCATGGCAATGATTAAAGTACGAAAAATGAAGTGCATATGCGTCTCCTTAATTCCGGCGTGGATAGAAGCTGGTGAACTTCAATAGTGATGGCGTCGTAAAAACTCTTCATCTGCGTCGTTGCTGCAAAATTTCTATCATTACGACGTACTCTAGTACGCCGAAATGATAGAAATTTTGCGCGCCTAGCATATGAATTTTTTTACTTAGCCATCTGAAATTTTAGGTTTTTACGACGCCATCAATAGTTGTATGGATATTTCGAATGATTCTTATATGGAAACAAAGCAGCGAGCAACACCGTCCGGAGCAAATGAAACCAAGCCGGAATTGATCCTGTTATGGCGATCCAAACGGCGGTTACTGCACAAACGACAAGAACCATTGTGCCTGCCGGATGTCTGACATCCTGGATCTTGTTCATTGGACTCCTCGGGATGATGAATCAGTACCCGGACTCAAATTCGGTTCCAGTGCTTCAAGCATGTGGTCTTCAACAATCAAGCATCAAGTAGAGAGAGGATCATTTTTCAGTAGACATCACTAGGCAATCCGTATTTCATGGGCTGGTGTCGACCTGCTTGCAGCATACCAATTTTTAGCGGGAATTCTACAAGATTTTGTTAGAATAACCCACCGGAACACATTGCATAACGAACTGTAAAACTTCGGAGGAGATATAGATGAATTGCTGGTTTACAAGTAATCTCGGTGATGCCATGCTGGCAGGAGAATCATTAGAGCACATCAAAGAGCTTTTCCTGACAGAATATGGGACGAACAACAACTCAATAGATCAGGCCTTATTCATTCGCCACGAATCAGAGGGACGTCTTCACTGTGAGGTGAAAGTCTACTTTTCTCCCGCAACTTTTGTTGTGGCAAAAGCGAGCAATGCCACCACTTGCAATAAGCCCTGTCCAGACGGTTTAAATTTGTTAGCCGGCTCGGAGAAATCGTGGTCGGTTCTCTTTCCCGAAGAAGGTGCTAAAAATAAGTGACCTTATCCGGAGAGAAATGGTCCAGCGATTTGATTTTTTGGGTACAAGGATATATTCCAGGCAGAATCGCCATGTGAATTGAAAAGTTGGTTTACTTGAGGAGAATATTTGAGGAAACCGTCGGCAAGATCGCGACCGGTTTCGCTTGACACTCTATTCCATCCTTATATATGATAAACTCTCAAATTTGATGGCGTCGTAAAAACTCTTCATCTGCGTCGTTGCTGCAAAATTTCTATCATTACGACGTACACTAGTACGCCGAAATGATAGAAATTTTGCGCGCCTAGCATATGAAGTTTTTTACTTAGCCATCTGAAATTTTAGGTTTTTACGAGATCATCAAATTTGAGATGGCTAAGTAAAAAACCATATATAAAATAGAAATCTATTCCTGGCTTTCATCTCTATGCAGCGTGACCTTTTTTCTCAGACAAAATCCTGAGGGAGGTGCGATCTTGTATTTTTCTCCTGTTAAAAAGAATCCAGAGCTATTGAAGGTAACTCCAAACCTTGTGGATTATGCCGGCACAATTGCCGACTTCTCCTGGGATGCTATCCGGAGCGAGTTACAAGGTCTTCCGGAGGGCAAAGGGCTTAATATCGCTCACGAAGCCGTCGATCGACATGTAAGCGGAGGGCTGCACGATCACGTAGCCCTCCGCTGGCTCGGAAGCGATGACTCGATCCGTGAGTTTACCTATGGAGAACTCAAAGGACTGAGCAATCGCTTTGCCAATGTTCTCAGGGTACTTGGAATCGGGAAAGGCGATAGGGTCTCGACTCTCACAGGACGCATCCCCGAGTTGTACATCGCCGCTCTGGGCATACTTAAAAACACGTCTGTTTTCTGCCCGCTTTTCTCAGCTTTCGGGCCCGAGCCGATCTATCAGCGACTGGGCAGGGCAGATGCGAAAGTCCTGATTACTACCGAACGTTCCTACCGGCAGAAGATATATTCCCGCAGGGACATGCTGCCCAACCTGAAATATGTGCTTCTGGTTGATGCAGACGACCATCTGGACGACGGTCTTCTGTCGCTGACGCGTCTCATGGCGGATGCAAGTGACGTATTTACGATCCCCCCAACCGCTCCGGAAGACATCGCAATCCTGCATTTTACCAGCGGCACAACAGGAATGCCCAAGGGGGCGATCCATGTACACGATGCTGTCTGCTGTCACTATATGACCGGCAAATATGTCCTGGATTTTCACCCTGAAGATGTCTTCTGGTGCACGGCGGACCCCGGATGGATCACAGGCACGTCCTATGGAATCATCGCTCCATTGCTTCATGGAATCACTAACGTTGTTGACGAGGCGGATTTCGATGCCATGCGCTGGTGCCGGATTCTTGAGTCTCAAAAGGTAAATGTCTGGTACACGGCACCCACGGCCATCCGAAGATTGATGCGGTTGAGCCGGGAACCGGTAGATGATTTTGATCTCGGCAATCTGCGGGCTATTCACAGCGTCGGCGAACCGCTCAACCCCGAGGCGGTCCTCTGGGGCCTGAAGGCCGTGGGGCTCCCCATCCATGACAACTGGTGGCAGACGGAAACGGGCGGCATCATGATCGCCAACTTTCCCGCCATGGAGATCCGGCCAGGCTCCATGGGCCGCCCTCTTCCCGGGATCGAGGCCGCCATTGTGCATCGGATGGACAAGAATACCGTCAAAGTGGTCGAGGAGCCTGACACTCAGGGAGATCTTGCGCTCCGTGTGGGCTGGCCTTCCATGTTTCGAGGCTATCTGCATGAAGAGGAGCGTTACAGAAAATGTTTTGCCGGGGGCTGGTATTTAACAGGCGATTTGGCAAAACGTGACGCGGATGGATACTTCTGGTTCATTGGCCGTGCCGATGACATCATCAAGACTTCGGGACACATGGTCGGCCCTTTCGAAGTCGAAAGCACGCTCATGGAGCACCCCGCCGTTATCGAAGCAGGGGTCATTGGCAAGCCGGATCCACTCATTGGCGAAATCGTCAAGGCCTTTGTCGTTCTGAAACCTGGAATCGAACCGGGCGAAGAGCTGCGCCTGGAGCTTATCGGCTTTGCCCGCAAGAAGCTGGGTTCGGTCGTCGCCCCAAAGGAGATCGACTTTTGTGCAAATATTCCTAAAAACAAGTCCGGCAAGATTATGCGCAGACTGCTTAAGGCCCGTGAGTTGGGTTTACCCGAAGGAGACCTCTCTACCTTGGAGAATGACGAATGATTACAGAAGATCAAATCAAAAAAGTGGCCCTGGAGCTTATCGGCAAGATCGCCCCGGAAGCAGATCTTGCCAACCTTGATCCCGCGGATCGATTTCGTAATCAGTTCGATTTTGATTCCGTCGATTTCATGAACTTCGCGGTTGCACTTCAATCATCTCTGCAAGTGGAAATATCCGAGGCGGACTTCCCGCGGCTGGCAACGTTGAACGGTTGTATTGCCTATCTCAAGGCGAAATGTAATCCATAGCCCTATTCCAGCGTTTCCAGCGTTTTTCCCGGCTCCCGCAGGGACAAGGAAACGAGCATCACTCCGGAGTCCTCCGGATCGCGTCTTTTCTTAAATCCGAAAGCCTCGCAGAGTCTGAGCATGGATTTATTTTCAGCCAGCACTTCCCCGAAGATCTCCCCGATACCCCGTGTCCCGGCATAATCGATAATGCGCCGCATCAACATCGGGCCCAACCCTAAACCGGTCATGTCACGGTGAATGAGAATGTCAAATTCCGCGCGTGCCTTGTCCGGATCCGCCATAAGCCGTACCATGCCATACATTGCCGGTTCCGTTTGAGCGCCCGTCTCGCAGAGGACCAGTGCCATCTCGCGGTCATAATCTATCTGCGTTAAAAAAGCCGCCATTTCATGGGACAAATATCGCATGGCATGGAGAAATCGCAGCCGGATCTCATCCATTGTCAACTTGGAGAAAAGCGTTTGAAATGCCGGTTCGTCCTCCGGACGTATGGGACGAAGCAGGAGAGTCTGACCATCGGGAAGCGTCATCAACTCCTCGAACTCCTTGGGGTACGGACAAATCGCCAGTCTTTGTGCAGCAGGCAGAAGCGATTTGTCCACCCGGATGCGCGCATTCAAAGCCAGCACGCCATTCTCATCGGCAAGCAGCGGATTGATACTCAGCTCGGCGATATTGTCGATATCGCATACCAGTTGCGACACCTTGACCAGGGTCAGCGCAATGCTGTCCAAATGAGCGGCGGGCCTGCCGCCGTAACCTTGGAGCAGGCGATATACCCGGGTTTTGCGCATTACCTCCCCGGCAAGCTGCATGTTAAGCGGCGGCAGGGCTATGGCCTTATCCTGGATGATGTCCACCGCCGCACCGCCCTCTCCAAAGAGAATCACCGGGCCGAACTGCACATCGTTACCGGCGCCGACGATCAGTTCCCTGATGTTTGGACGGTGCATCGCCACCGGCAACGGCTCACCCATCATGGCTGAAATTTCCAGAGGGAGCTCGGTTCCAGGCGATTGGTCTTCCGAGATCACAGGAATTTTGTAAGCCGAGATAACTGCTTTTGCCTCTGTCCCGGTCAGCCATTCACGGCCTTGAGACAAGGCGCCGTTCACAATCTCCCTAGCTTTCCCCGTTTCCGGCTCGAAAACTTCAGGTATGTTCGCAGGTGTCTCCATGAGCATTTTCCGGCTGACGCGGTAACGTACCGTCTGCATGAATCCTCGAACCGCTTCAGCCGGTGTTGCATAGGTCGGAATCCCGTTTTCGGAAAATATCTTCGGGCCTCCCGGGCGGAATCCAACCCCAGCCAACAGGTGAAAATACCCCGGGAACTTGCCTTTGATCCGCTTTCCTTGAGCGTGTTGACCACCGCACTGGCGGTCTCCGCGCCCGAGGTTACCGGCGAAGGGCAATGTAAAACAAGCAAGGCATCCACACCCTTATCTTCCAGAAGCGCCTTTATCGCATCGACATAACGGCACGGTTCATCGTCAACGATGTCCACCGGGTTGCTTCGCGACCAGGCGGCCGGTAACACGCTGTTCAGGCGGGAGATGGTTTCGGGAGACAACTCGGCCAGGCGACCTTTTTTTTCAATCAGCACATCGGTAGCCATTACGCCTATGCCTCCGCCGTTGGACACAAGAGCCAGGCGATCACCCGAGAATGGCCGGGACATAGCCAGGGTCTCCACGGCATCAAAGAGTGCCTGCATATCCATCACCCGCAGCATCCCGGCCCGTTCAAAGGCGGCATTGTATACTTCGTCGGCGCCTGTCAATCTCCCTGTATGGGCAACCACGGCTCGGGCACTTTCCACATGGCGGCCGGGTCGTACGACGACCACGGGCTTCATCCGGGCAGCAGCTCGGGCCGCGGACATGAACTTTCGGGTATGGGTGACGGTCTCCAGGTAGAGCAGTATCGCCCTGGTCTTGAAATCAGTAGCCAGATAGTCGAGCATATCACCGAAATCGACATCAGACATGTTCCCCAGGGATACAATATGTGAAAAGCCGATTCCCTTCGACGTGGACCAATCAAGTACGGAAGCCTGAATACTTCCCGACTGGCTGACAAAAGCGATGTTTCCCTTCAGAGGTTGCACATGCCCCAGACCGGCATTCAGGCCCACCCCCGGCAGCATGATCCCCCGGCTGTCGGGACCAATGATACGCAGCATATGGCGACGGGCGGAGTGGAGCATCCGGTCGCACAACCGTTGTCCTTCTTCGCTTCCATCCTCGCCCAATCCGGCCGATATCACCACGGCTGATCGTGCACCCAGACCACCTAGTTTTTCAATCAGTTGTGGAATTGTTTCCGGCGGCGCGGCTATAACGGCAAGATCCGGTGTTTTAGGCAAACTGTCCAGATCGGGATAGGCGGCAACCCCTTGAATGGTGCTGTATTTCGGGCTAACGGGAAAGATATCTCCTTTAAATCCGGCGCCAACCATATTGTGTGCCAAAACAGCCCCGATGGAGCCCGGTTCTTCACTTGCGCCCACCAAAGCGACAGAAGACGGGTTGAACATGAAATCAAGGTTACGGATAGTCATTGTAATCCTCCCCGATGCCTTCGACACAAACCGAAACGAACGAAACCGGGATTAGGGATTTTTCCCCAGCGGGTCAAAATCGATCAGCAGTTCATATTCCCCGGATTCTTCTCCTCTTTTAATCCCAAATCCCATCTTTCTGCCAAGGGCCAGCATGTTTTTATTTTCCTGCATGACGATACCATGAATTTTTTTAAATCCTCGTTTTTGCGCGATCAGCAGGCACTTTTCGAGCAGGCAGGCACCGATTCCCTTGCCCTGCCAGGCATCACCGACAAGCACGGCAAAATCACCTTCACTGGCATCCGGATTGCCGATTATCCTGGCCACTCCAAGTATCCGCTCAACGTCTGCATCCTCATCAATTGCCACAAGGGCGATCTCCCGGTCATAATCAATCTGGGTAAAACGTGAAAGCATCTCCGGCGACAGCTCTTTTATGATGCCGAAAAATCTGTAATAGATGCTCGTAGGCGACAATACCTTGAAAAGGTTGACAAAGAGCGGGGCGTCTTCCGGCTTTACCGGGCGGACAAAAATATGCATGCCGCTCTCGGTTACCATGTGATATTCATTTTCCCCGGGATAGGGACTGATCACCAGATGCATGGGAGAAGATACCTCTGTGTTGGAAACCAATAGCCGGGCATCGACCACGAGAGGCCGGCCGTCCTTGATCATCACCGGATTCAGGTCCAGCTCGGCCAGGTGCGGAAAATCAATCAAAAGCTGAGATAACCGGACAATCATCTCTTCCAGGAGCTCAAAATCGGCAGGAGGACGGTTTCGGTATCCCTGCAGCAGGGCATAGGCTTTTGTCTCCTGCATCAGACGCCTGGCGAGCAACCTGTTCATCGGCGGTAGACCGAGTGCCTTATCCTGCAGAATTTCCGTGAAAATTCCTCCCAAACCAAACAGGATCACCGGCCCAAAGTCCGGATCTCTTTTTGCTCCCAGCAAAATTTCAAAATCCGGACTAGCCAGATAAGGCTGGATTGTCACCCCGTCGATCCGGGCGTTAGGTTTAAACTTCCTGGCGGATGCGGTAATTTCCCGGAAGGCAAGCCGGACATCCGAATCGGTCCGCAGGTCCAGCCGGACACCTCCGGCATCGGTTTTATGGGTGATGTCCGGGGAGCAGAGTTTCATTACCAGGGGATAGCCCATATCCCTGCTGATGAGGGATGCCGACTCCTCGGTATCGGCTCTCAGTGTCTTGATCATGGGCAGACCATAGGCGGCAAGCAGAGTCAGGACTTCCGCTTCGGGCAGAAAGCCATCCTTGTGGGTTCGGGTCAGAATTGAATCCGCTGTCATCCTGTCAATAGTCATATTCCGGGTCAATTTTGGTGGCACCTCCCGAAGCATTTCCTGATTTCTGATGAAGGTAACCATATATAAAAATGCCCGAATTGCCCTTTCCGGAGTTTCATAGGTGGGAATGTTGAACTGATTCAAATATTCCACCGCCTGTTCTGTGCTTATGCCCCCCATCCAACAACAGAACGTGGGAAATTGAGCACCTTTCGTTCCTTCGACCAGAGCCTTTGCAACCAACATTGGGTCCGCCAGGGCCTGGGGAGCGAGAATAACCAGAAGCGCATCAAAATTGCCGCTGCGGATGCAGATATCCAAAACCTGTTGAAACCTTGCGGCCGGAGCATCGCCCAGGATATCTATAGGATTGCCCTTGCTCCAGCATTGCGGCAGGACCGCATCCAGTTCCGCCAGGGTTCTTGGATTGAGGGGCGCGGGTTCATGTCCCCGGCCGGAAAGAAAATCAGCGGCCATAACTCCCGGTCCGCCACCGTTGGTAATGATAGCCAGCCGGGAACCGCCGGGCCGCGCCTGTTTGGCCAGCAACTCGGCGCAGTCGAACAGCTCCTCGATGGTATCAACCCGGACGACACCCGCCCGTTTGAACGCGGCATCATAGACGGCATCCGCTCCGGCCATTGCCCCTGTGTGGGAGGCGGCCGCCTTCGCTCCGGCCGAACTCCGGCCCGCCTTCAGGACAATAATCGGTTTTACCCGCGACACGGCGCGTGCCGCACTCATAAATTTCCTGAAATTCGTGATACTTTCGATATAAAGCAGGATGCTTTTGACTGAGGTGTCATTGCCGAAGTAATTAATAATATCTCCGAAATCCACATCCACCATGGAGCCGATACTGACAAAATGGCTGAAACCGATGTGCTCCTTAAAAGCGAGGTCGAGGATAGCGGAACAGATTGCCCCGCTCTGGGAGATAAAGCCCAGGCTGCCCGCCGGGGGCATCCCGGCGACAAAGGAAGCGTTAAAATTTCCGGCCGGCCATATTACTCCCAGGCAATTTGGGCCGATTACACGAAACCCGGAAGCACGAACCAGGGCGCTGATATTATCTTCAATTTTAATTCCGCTTTCGCCGACCTCTTTTCCACCCGCGGAAATGACAATAGCTCCGCCGATCTTTCTCTCCACACAATGCTCAATGACTTTCGGCACGGTATGAATCGGTGTGGCGATGATTGCCAGATCGATACCGGGCTCAAGTTCGGAAACCGATCCATATGCCGGATAATCATGAACGTCGGTATATTTGAGATTTACAGGCAGAATCCGCCCCGGAAACCCCCCATCGATAAGGTTTCTCATTAAGGCGTTACCGATCGAACCCTCCCTTTCACTCGCTCCCACTACTGCCACCTGCCGTGGTCTCATGATACGATCCAGGTTGTACTGTCCCATGTGGCGACTCCTTTTCATCTGATTTTTTCGACTATTTTTCAGACGTCAATGTCCGCTTAACGGTATCGGTATCCAATGATACTATAATGCTGCTCCTGCAAAAAAATAACTTAACACTCTGTAAATTATCCTGACATCTGATGTACACCCTGTTCCTGCTGCAATTTTGAAGCAGACAGGGATATCCGGTTCATTTCCGGGAGCTGAATACATTCAAGCAACTCGTGCATCGAAAAAGGTTTGAGCAAATAGTAATCGGCTCCCCGACGTAAAGCCTCAAGTTTGTATTTATCGTCATAACATCCCGTAATCATGACAACTAATATTTTTTCTAAGTGATTTTTGGCATTTAATTCCTGAACTTTTCGGAGAACATCAAATCCGCTGGTACGCCCCATTTGCAGGTCGGTGATAACCAGGTCAAAATCCTGAATTTCCAATATCCTGGCTGCCTGATCTCCGTCGGTTGCCCTGGTTAGGTTATGTCCACATTCGCTGAGGAATAGACCTAGCAAATCGAGCATCATTACATCGTCATCAACCACAAGAATTTTCAGAATCATATCCTCCCCCCTATTCACCATGAAATTATACGTGCAGGATTGCCTTTGTTCTCTGGTAACCGCAGTGCACAAAGTGTTCCAACAATAACAGATTCATAAGATTCGACCTGAAAATCTTCTTTTCTTCCTCTTCATGCATCTTTCCGATTTCCATCACGCAAGTTGTTTACCATATTTAATTTCAGGAATTATCGACTGGCACAGTCTATGCTTTCCTAGAAAAGTAGTCTCTCACACCACGGATTTATATGGGAGGTAACGTACTGCTCCCGGAAAATCCTAAACAGGAAATTTCCCATGCTGTTTGAAGCCATCAAGAAGGAGAACCGAAAATGGAAAAGGTCAATACCATCGTTGTTCCCGTAGATTTCTCAAAATCGACTGAAAAATTGGTTGAATATGCCTTATATATGGCATCACAGCTGGCGGCGGCCCCTCATTTCGTCCATATAGTGGATTACTATAGAGGGGACGCCATGCTTGGTGTTCCATATGTCCTTGAGGTTAATGAAAAGCTTCAAACCGATGCCAAAACACGAATGTCGAACCTTCTCAACGACAATAAAAAGAAATGCCCGGAATGCACCGGGGAAGTTGCGACTGGAGATCCGGTGGACAAGATTGTCGCAATTGCCGAAGAGAGGAATTGCGATTTGATCATTATCAGCACCCATGGTGCAAAGGGACTGGAAAAAATCCTTCTGGGCAGTGTGGCGGAACGTGTGCTGAAAAGAGCCCACTGCCCGGTCCTGATAATGAACCCATTTAAAAAATAAGCATACCATCTGCTCTTGCCGCTCTGCTAACGCCTTAGTAGAGCGGTGAGGACAATTCTTTTCTTCCCAGTCGGACAAAGAGCATCACAAACAAATTTCCTGCATCTTGTTTTTGAAAGTAAATTCAATATAGTATTGGGAGAAAAGTGTATCAAACAGTTCTACGCCGTATATCTAATCGGTTTGGTGGGAGAGAAGCTATGACACAGAAAAAAATAGTGGCTGCGGTTGATGGTTCGAGACATTCCGACAAGGTAATAAAGACGGCTATTGACTATGCCAGGCTCTTGGAAGCAAAGGTAATACTGGTCCATTGCCATAAAAAATTCCCGACCATCTTAGGGGAACCGCATCGAAATAACATGGTGGTCGCCACCCTGCGCAATGCAGAAAAGCTCATCGCACCTTTTGTACAACGTCTGCACGAAGAACAGATCGAAGTTGAAGAGAGGCTGATGGAGGAACCCGCCGGAGCGGTCATTACCGATATTGCCGGGATTGAAAAATGTGACTTGATTGTTGTCGGATCCAGGGGGCTTACCAATCTTGAAGGACTATTCCTCGGCAGTGTGACCAACAGAGTACTGCATACAACTCCCTGCTCGGTTCTGGTGGTGAAATAAGTCCATCAATCAGTCTAACCCGCCCTAGTTTATAAGTCGGAAGTAATGCGATTATCTTGCTGTTCCGGGTGAACATGTACATTAAAACTGCCCTCCGGCTGAACAGCGAGCTTTTTCCGGCTTTTCAGCCACTGCTGCAGTTTTTCCATATACAAATAAAAGACCGGCGTGACATAGAGAGTCAGCGTCTGTGAAAACAGCAGCCCTCCCACAACCGCAAGACCGAGCGGTCTGCGGGATTCTCCCCCTGCGCCAAGGCCGAGCGCGATCGGCAGCCCGGCCATCAACGCCGCCATTGTGGTCATCATGATCGGACGGAACCGAATGACGCAGGCCTCCAGGATCGCCTCATGGGGCGACTTACCCTTCTGCTGGGCCACAACCGCGAAGTCGATCATCATGATCCCGTTTTTCTTAACCAGCCCAATCAGCATGATGATGCCGACAAAGGCGTAGATGGACAGATCGGTCTTGAAAATCATCAGCGTCAGCAAAGCGCCGAATCCGGCAAAAGGCAGGGCGGTGAGGATCGTCAGCGGATGGATAAAGCTCTCATAGAGGATACCGAGAACGATGTAAATCACGATGATGGCCAGTGCCAGCAGCCAGCCCATACTGGCCTGGGAGCTCTGGAACTGTTGGGCGTTCCCCTGGAAGGAAGCATGGACCCCGTCCGGCAGAACCGAGGCGGTGAGTTTCTGCAGGTCTCTGACGATATCACCAAGAGCAACGTCGGGAGTGGTATTGAACGAGAGAGTCACCGAAGGCAACTGACCGGTGTGGTTGATGGACAGCGGGCCGACCCCCTCGTGCATCCTGGCCAGGGAAGCGAGCGGCACCAGTTTCCCATTGCTTGAACGGATGTTGAGCAAATTGAGTACCGAGGCATCGGCTCGATATTGGGGCAGGAACTCCAGGATGACGTTGTACTGGTCGGAGGCACCGTCAATAGTGGACACGGTTCTGTTGCCGAATGCGCTGTAGAGGGTCTCTTCAATCCGGCGCGGCGAGATTCCGAGGAGAAGAGCCCGATCGCGGTCGATATCAAGATTGAGTTCGGGATTTTCCAACTGCAGGTCGCTGGACACATCGAGGAGCTCCGGACGCTCCTTCATGGCTTTTTCCAGCATCTTTGACGCTGCATAGAGCTGATCAATGTCAAGGCCCTGAAGTGTTATCTGATACAGACTGCGGGTTCGGCGGCCACCAATATTTATCGGCGGCCGGTTGATCGGCATGGCTCTGATGCCGGGAACCGAATTGAGTTTCGGCCGAAGCTCGGCAATTACCTGCTCAATATTCAGGGTCCGTTCCCTGCGAGGCTTGAGAATAATCACCATAAAAGCGGATGTGTCTACATCCAGCATTATGCGGTCGACATTGGCATCTTGCCGGGCGATTTCGGCAAGCTTCGTGCCGTGCTCCACCAGGGAAGGCCAGGAGATGTCCTGAGCGGTTTCGGTGGAAACCAGTATCATATCGCGATCTTCAGCAGGGATAAAACCCTTGGGGACGATACCGAAAAGATAAACCGTGGCCCCCAGCACCAGAAAGGAAAAGAGCAAGGTGGGCAAACGCCGGCGAAGGACAAAGCGCAGACTACGTTCATAGAGCCCCACCGTCTTTTGATACAGCGCCTCGCTGGCCCGGTAGACTCGTCCGTGGTGGATCAGATGAGGTTCGCGGAGAAAACGGCTGCAGAGCATCGGCGTGAGACTGAGGCTGATCACACAACTGACCAGAACAGCTACCCCGATTGTCACCGAAAACTCGCGAAAAAGGCGCCCCATAATGCCCCCGAGAAAAAACAGCGGGATGAAAATAGCCACCAGCGACAAGGTCATCGAGATGATCGTGAAACCCACCTCTTTTGCTCCGTCGAAGGCTGCCTGCATACGGTTTTTGCCCATTTCCATATGGCGAACGATATTCTCCAGCATAACGATCGAATCGTCAACCACGAAGCCGACCGACAGCGTCAAGGCCATCAGCGACATATTGTCGAGGCTGTAGCCGAGCAGGTACATGACGGCAAAAGTGCCGATTATCGACATCGGCAAGGACATGCTGGGGATAGCGGTGGCCGAGATATTACGGATAAAGAGAAAGATCACCATAACTACCAGGACCAGCGTCAGGAGCATGGTAAACTGGATATCATCGACGGATTCCTTGATCGGCACACTGCCGTCGCGAAGAATAGACAGCTTGACCGAGGCAGGCATGCTTTCTTCGAGTTCGGGCAGGATCTTTTTCACTGCGCCGGCTACCTCCAGGGTGTTCATCCCCGGCTGTTTATAAACCGCAAGAAAGATTGACTGTGCCTTGGTTGTCCGGGTGAAAAACCAGGCGGCATCCTGATCGTCTTCAACACTGTCAAGTACCGTGGCGATCTCGGCAAGACGCACCGGCCGGCCGTTACGGACAGCGACGACGATATTCCGGTATTGAGCGGCTTCGGTGAGCTGGCCGTTGGCCTGCAAGGTCACGGTCCTGCGGGCACCGGTCAACCTGCCCATGGGGCTGTTGGAGTTCTGGGCATCGATGGCGTCGGCCACTTCATTGACATCCAGGTCAAGCGACTTCATCGCCTTTGGATCAAGTTGAACGCGGACGGCGTATTTCTGGGTTCCCCGCAACTGCACCTGCGCCACGCCGAGGACGGTGGAAAGCCTCTGACTTATGGTCTGCCCGTATTGGTCGAGAACAGGCAGCGGCAACGTCGGACTGCTCAGGGAAATATAGAGAACCGGGAAGGCAGCGGGATTTACTTTACGAAAAGATGGTGGTGACGGCATGCCGTCGGGCAATCTGCGGGCGGCATGACCCAGCGCTGCCTGGACGTCCTGGGCGGCGGAATCGATGTCGCGATCCAGGGAGAACTGAAGAGTGATCCTGGTATCCCCGGAAGTGCTTACCGAGCTCATCGAGTCGATTCCAGCAATAGTCGAAAATTCTTTCTCCAGAACGGTGGCGACCGAGGAGGCCATGGTTTCAGGACTGGCACCGGGCATGGAGGCACTGACATTTATGGTCGGGAAGTCCACATCCGGCAAATCACTGACCGGCAGCTGCTTATAACCGATGAGACCGAAGAGCAGGATGGACAACATTGCCAATACGGTCATCACCGGCCGACGGATGAAAAGACCGGACATGGAGTTCATGATTTTCCCTGCCCCTCGCTTTTTTTGGTTTCAGGCACCGACGGTTGCTCCGACAGCCGTTTTTTTTCCTTATTTTCGGATTGTTCCGCCGTCTGTTTTACTGCCTCTTTTGCAGCCTGACTGTTACGGTCCTGCACCTTTACGCCGTCGCCAAGCTGCAGCTGGCCGTTGGTGACGACTCTTTCGCCACCGGCAATTCCGCTATGCACAACAGTCTCGCCGGCCACTATCATGCCGGTCGTAACCAGTCTGTCTTCCACCGTCTGATCATCCCTCACTACATAGACATGAGCACCATCCTGCCTTACCTGGATAGCCGGGGTGGGAACCACGATGGTATCCGGAAGTGAAGTGAGGATCAGCCGAACATCGACAAACTGACCGGGCCAGAGATCCCTCTTTCTGTTGGCAAAAATGGCTTTTAAAAGAATAGTCCCGGTGGTTGTATCCACCCGGTTATCGAGAAAGGCAAAGGTACCCGCCAACGGTTCTTCCTTGATCCCGGGAAGCAGCACCTGCAGGCTGTCCACCGCCCAATATTTTTTTATCTCGGCAAGCTATTTACCCGGAATCGTAAATGAAACTTTTATGGGAATTATTTGATTGATAGTTACCATCGCCTCGTCGGCATTAGCTTTTATCAAATTACCTTCACTGACCAACAGTTCTCCCGTACGGCCATCAATAGGAGAAAGAATCGAACAGAATTCCAGCTGCAATCGGGCATTTACCACCGCAGCTTCGTCCGCCTTGACCGTAGCCGCCATGGTTGCAACCCGGGTTGCGGCCGTATCCGCCTGTTCGCTTGAGACATATCCCTTGCCGGCTGCCAGGGTATAGCGCTGTAACTCCTTGTCGGCGTTTGCCAGCTCGGCTTTGTCTCTGGCCAGGGAGCCCTGGGCCTGATTAAGCATGGCGATAAAAGGTCGCTCGTCGATGGTGAAAAGGAGGTCTCCTTTTTTCACGTCATCGCCCTCGTTGAAATGAACGCTTTTCAAGGTGCCGGTTATCTGCGATTTGATCGCTACGGTTGCAAAGGCTTCGACGGTGCCGATGGCATTCAGTGCCACGGGAACGGTCTTAATTTCACTGAGTCCGATGGTCACCGGAACAGCTTTCTTTTTGCGATCTGCCGTTTTTTCTTTCTTTTCCATACCGCCGGAGCATCCGTTCAAAACGACAAGACAAACCAGAACAAGTGCTGTGAGGATTCTATGACGGCCATCGGTTGCCCTGAATGTAAAAATATATTTAGAATGCATATCGGCTACTGAGTAAAAGGAGTTTTCGGTGGTGCCGGAGAAGAACCCGCCCCGGCAGCGGGGACCGGGTTGCCGGGGCTTTGCGCCTGAGCACCGCCGCCAAGGGCCTTAAATAATGACACCATGGCAAGGGCCAGACGTTGATTGCTTTGCACCAGCTGGTCCTGGGACTGGTAAAGTGCCAGTTCACTCTGCAAAACATTGAGAAAATCGGCAAGCCCTGTTTCATAGAGACCATTGGCAATAGTCACTGCCTTTTCCCCGGAGGTGACCGCTTCATGGAGAATTCGCAGTGTTTTCTGCTCGCTCTGAAAAGCGACGAGGCCATTTTCCACCTCGACAAATGCAATGAGCACAGTCTGTTGATAAGTGGCCAGGGCAGCGTCCCGGCGGGCTTTGCTGATCTCGATTCCGGCGCGGGCTTTGCCCTGATCAAAAAGGTTCAGGTTGAGAACAGGACCAATGGACCAGTAATGACTTCCCGAGGTAAAGAGGTCGGACAGGCTGCTGCTCTGCAAGCCCAACAGACCGGCCAGGGAAAACTTTGGAAAGAGTTCGGCGGTGGAGACACCAATCTCAGCCGTCGCAGCGGCTAAACGGCGCTCGGCAGCCCGGATATCGGGACGTTGCCGGAGCAGGTCGGAAGGGAGATCAATGGGTATTTCTGCCGGGATACTCGGAATCTTATCCGGTGGAGTTAACTCAGCAATCAGTTGCTCCGGAGTTTGCCCAAGAAGCAGAGCCAGCTGGTGCATGGACTGACTGACCGAATTATCCAGAGAAGGAATCTGCGATTCAGTCAACGAAAGCTGGGTTTGGGCTTGTACCAGATCGAGCTCGTTGCCGAACCCCACCTCAAAACGTCCCTTGACCAGATCGACGGTCTTTTGCTGGCCGGCAATGCTGCTCCGGGTGGTTGCCAGCCGCATCTGGGCACCGCGCAGCTCAACATAGACTCTCACGACTTCGGCCTGCAGGGAAACCAGGACATCACGCAGATCTTCCCGACTTGCGGCCAGATTTGCCTCGGCGGCTTCTTTAGCCCGGCGGACACCGCCAAAAACATCGAGCTCCCAGTCGGCATCGAAACCAAGCTGAAACAGATTCCGGTTACTGCTGGAAGAGGAGGAGACATTGGCGCTGCGTCTACTCTTGGTGGCCTCCCCAGTTGCAGCTACGGATGTGGTTGCAGCGGCAATTATGCGCTGTGCTCTCGCTTCCCTGATCCGGGCCTCGGCGACTCTCAGATCGTTATTTAAGAGGGTAGCCCTTATCACCAGCGAATCAAGAAGGGGATCACCGAGCAGTGTCCACCATTGACCTGTTTGACGGTCGGCAAGCGGGGAAATATCATGACTGAGTTCCTGCCATTGACCTGGTGACTGCGTCGCGGGGGGCTCATAGTCCGGCCCGACCGGTGCACAGGCGCACAAGGAAACACATATCAACAGAATCGCGGCACCTTGAAGCAGCTTGTGCCAACTGCTTCTCGAGCACTCTACATCCTCTACATCTTTGGAAGATAATGAAAAAATCAGAATATTCAAAGAACCCAGCAATTGAAAACAATTAAAATGGGAGATACACGCTGTTCGCTGTGCCGGCGAACTACCTTTCTGTATCGCTACTATACTCGGCAGACGCTCCACTTCACATACTAATTTAATGTCGGGTCTTTTTTTCTAATTGCCGGCGGTTCCTCCTTTTTCCCCACCAAATGTAGCAGACAGTCCCTGAATAAATTCCTTTTTTTCGTTGTCCGATAATTTCGCTTCAGGATGACCCATCAAGTAGATCCAGGGGGGCATCTCTCCGCTCCTCAGTTCTTCCGCCGCATCACTGCCCCTATTGACCCTTTGAGCATTCCACATCGAGACATTGAAATGTTTACGTCCGTCGTCCACATCATGGCGGATCAGCCAGGATACCGGAGCGAAGGAACTGTACCAGGGCCAGGTGGTACTATTGCTGTGGCAATTGGCACAACTGCGATAAAACAATTCTTTCGTGCGTGGACTGTCCCATGCCGGCTCGGCAACACCCGGCGGATTTATGCGAGCTTTGCCATAGGGAATAAATTGTATGCCGATTCCAACCAAGATAAGCAAACCCAACAGTTTAAATTTCATCAATCTACCATGTTCCTGTTAAAATTTTTTTCCTGTCCGCACCGGCTGAAATTGAAGTCTGAGCGTGTGCAAACCACCAACTGTCAACACTGTATCTATGTATCAAAAAACAGAACAGTTCAGCAGTACCCTGTGAGCGCTTCACCAAAAAACTACAGTACCACTAAGAATATTCAGGTCAAATTATAAATTTATTCGATTATCGTCAACCTCTCGAAAGTGCGAAGTAAATCATGTATGGCCAAGATGAAATCCAGCACATTTCCTAAATATCACCGGCTGATAATTTTTTACTCGAACGTCAGAGGACCAAAGTGATTCATCTGCCCCTCTATCCAGCCGATCCGGCTGCGGATGTACGGGCTAGGAGGATTCGCCCTGTACTCACGCGGATTGGGCAAAATCGCGGCAATGGCTGCAGCTTGTGTACGCGAGAGATTTTTGGCGTTCTTTTTGAAATAGAACTTCGAGGCGGCTTCAGCTCCGTAAATCCCGTTGCCCATTTCGATACTGTTCAAATACACCTCCAGAATGCGCTTCTTGCTCCAGGCAATCTCAATAAGAAAGGTAAAATACACTTCAAAACCCTTACGAATCCAGCTTCTATGAGGCCAAAGAAAGACATTCTTGGCAGTTTGCTGGGAAATGGTGCTGGCGCCCCGCAATTGTTTTGCACCTTTTCGGGAATTAAGTGAAGCCTCGACGGAGTGTTCGATGGCCTTAAAATCAAAGCCGAAATGATCAAGAAAGTTCTGATCTTCGCTGCAAATTACCGCAAGAGATAAATTTTTAGATATTGCTTCGATCGGCACCCAGTTGTGTCGCATTCTGAGTTTTTTTCCATCGGCCAACTGCTCGACGGAGCGAATCACCATCAGTGGGGTAAGGTATACCGGAACAAAACGATAGAGCAGGACAAAAAAAATGGATAAGCCGAGAAAAACTCCGGCACATTTCCTTAAAAATCGATATACTCTTCGGCCGGCCTTTCCTGCCATGAGATTTCGGATACCTGTATCAGTTGTGAAAATAAAAAAAGCGGAAAGGCTTATCAGGCAACATCACAAGTCCGGCAGTGCCCCTGTTATGCCCTCTTTCAAACCATGTATATTTCCTTCAGAGTGCTGCTCTGTTCCTCATTCTTTATCAACCAATCAAACCAGCGTGCTATGGCCTTGTTTTCCAAAGTCCGGCCGAATCCCAGCCAACGCAATTGTAAATCAGGAAATGCTTCATGAACTACCTGGAGAATATCGGCATCTCCAAGGGAATTCGGATTACAGCAATAAAACGACAAAATGTCGGCAAGCTGGATAACATGGGCAAAAGCTCTCTCCCTGATTGCTTCCATGGGGCGATGATGGTAGGCAACTGCTGAGATCAGGTTTTCCGGAAAAAGCCATTTCCGCAATAACTGCCCGCCTAATATGTCATGGGTGAAGGCAAACATCCGCAACTCTGCATAGAGCCCTTCCTCATTGCTGAAAGTGGTCATCCAGCGATCCGGTTCGTAATCTTCGGCAAACGTTTCCAGCATGATTAGTTTACCGATATCGTGAATAAGACCCCCCATAAAGGCGATTTCGGGCGTAACACGGTGCTCCCGGGCAATAACTCCGGCAGCCATTCCACAAATGAAAGAGTGCTTCCAGAATCTATCGATAAAAGTTTTATGCCGTGTAGCCAGCCTGCTGAAAGAGTTGATGAGCGCTTTGGCCAGGGCAATTCTCTGTACCTCATTGAAGCCCAAAGTCACAACCGCCATCTTAATGGAATCAATCCTCCTGGGGCGTCCGAACAGGACGGAATTGGCAATCTTAAGCACCGTAACGCATAAAGATTGATCGGAATGTATGGTATCGACGACCTCCTGCACGGTGCATTCCGGGTCGTTGGTAATCTGTATCAGTCTTGTCACGGTTACCGGGAGAACCGGAAAAGAATCGATATGTTGTATGATCTGTTCAGATCTTGAGGGTTTCATGAGCTTGTTCCTAGAAGAGGTTCCCTCGGAATTTCGGGGATTGTTATTACAGGCATTACCTTTCCGGATCGATAATTCTTCACCACCTGCTGCTTAAAGTAGCTTAAAAGAATCACCTCTTATTTGCCAGACATAACATTCGAGTCCGGGAAAAAATCCGGACTGCCCGCACATTTCGAAACCATAGGATAGTCAGGCGGCCCGGCGGCCCAAGGTAGGGCATGGGAACATGGGTTTGTCCGGCGGATCTTGGTGATCTCCGGTCTGACCGTTGGTTTGCGGAGTCATCAAATCCAGCACCATTCCCACCTTCAGCAAGGCTTCCCGCAGAGCAACGTTTATAGGCATGCGCATTGTTCCCAGTCCCGGATGCAGACTGGTAATACGCAAACCGGCATCAATGAAAAGCGGCATGGGAAAATCCGGATCATCAAGTGAGACAGCAGCCTCACCGGCACCAGTCTTCTCCTTCATTACCCGACACATTGCCAACCGCGGAATGCCTTGACGATCCGGGTTGCCGGCGAAACCGAAGAGTCGGCACACCACCGCCCTGTGCCGATACTGGGTGCAGCCCCAGAGCCCGGCCTCGGTAAAATCGGGACGATAGAGAATGCACCGCTTATCATCCTCATTTTTCAGGAGCCGTTTCAGGATCAACTCTGCCTGCAGGGTGCGAAACAACTCGAAAGCAAGGGGAATACACTCAAGTACCGTTACCTCAAC
The DNA here is from genome assembly GCA_963728385.1 of uncultured delta proteobacterium. Lineage (GTDB taxonomy): Bacteria > Desulfobacterota > Desulfobulbia > Desulfobulbales > Desulfocapsaceae > Desulforhopalus_A. Next base: position 156,942 of record CAVSJK010000003.1, on the reverse strand, counting down.
CTTTTCCGATGAACAGCAGTGGCCGCAGCCCTCGGGACAGGAAAGTCCTGTGCGGGCAACAAATCCGGCAACCGCCTCATCCAAAATCCTATACACTTCCAGAACCTGGAACTCCAACTCCTGCAGCATAAAATACCTAGCCGTCGCCTGATAAATAAAGAAAAAATACCCGAAGACAATCGGGAGAAAGAAAAACGTAATACTGAGTATCGGTGAAGACAGCGAGGATTAAATGATTTCAGTAAAAAAGGCAAGCGCGATTTTTTTACCACGTTCCGGATTTGCCAAAGATCTTCATCTGCACTCCTGCCGCGGGAAAGTATCTCCGGACAAGAGTGCACAACGAGAGGCTTAACAGGTGGAATGAAAGAGTCCGCCGACCGCCATCCCCCTTTCTACATAGTGGTTATAGAGCTCTATGCCTTTTTTTGTGTCGGCTACAACCACTTCAATTGCTTGAGCCTTCAGGCTATTGACCGTAGATTGCGGCACATTGAGCCTTGACATCCTGCCGGTGGTCAATACCACCACTTTGCAGTCTTTGTTTATCAATTCCTCGACATCGCCCTGCTGAATCCCCTTGCTGTGGCCGGTTCCATATTCCGACCAGTCCCAGGTTCGGCCGCCGCCGGGCCAGAGTTTAAAATCTTTGCTTGTGCCGATCATCTCGACTTCCATCTTTCCCCAGCCGGAGGAGATAATCCGGGGCGATGTATCCTTACGATGTGCCATGTTATCCTCCTTCCGCAGTCATTGTAACTCTCGTTAAGTTCCCGTTCCGAACTCTTCTCTTTAATAAATATATAAATTCTTGGCGACCGCGGCAACCCTTGTGCCCTGTTCATCCAGCACTTCCATAGGACATTCCGCCAGGTAATATGGTTCCAGGTTATATAGATTTAATGGCCATAGGGCAGGCGACAAGCCGTCCTTAACCTTCTGATTTTTTCCCGGTTGCTTTGAGTTAGCCCCTTATTATCTTTTTTTTGCACCTTGCGTCCAACAGCCCCATGCCTACATTGTAGAAAGGTGGTTATCACCACTGTAACAAGAGGAAAACAGGAGGTGAAATATGGCATCCAAACAAGATCTATGTAGAAAAATTCAGGAAATTATGCCCGAGGCAGGGCAGTGCGGCATAGATTTCAAAGTGGATTATGACAAAAGAAATCAGTGCTGGGCAGTAGATCTGCAGGAGAGCGGACATCATCTGAAAACTTTTATCGATGATGTCGAAGCTCAGGATTGTCTCGGCAAAGAGAAATGCATATCAGTCGGTCTGCAGATCGGCCAGTTGAAGGAAAACCTGAAAATGTATCATCAGGTAGCTACTTCGAAAAAGCTCTAATATTTATTTGAATTTCTGCCCTTGGGTTAGCTGATGCAGGTCAGAGTGAAATAAATTTCACAAGTATTTTGCTCTGGCCTTATGTGTCATACATGATCCAAAGACCTCCTCATCATCTTCCTTTTTTATTATACCCAAATCTCCGGCACATTGAACAACGTGGTAATTCGTGGCATCGGCCATAAACGAATACTGGGGAAATATGTCCATGTAATTTTGTTTTATTATTTCACTGACTCCTCAACCATCAAAGATCGAGAGTAAACTTCCATCCATGCTCAAACCCATGCAGCAATGATGATCTTCATGGAAAAACAACCCATATGAGAATTACCGCCAATGACCAAGCCGTGGACAGGAGCGCAATTGAAATTGGGGGAATTAAAAAAGGCAGGGATCAACCGAGAGGTTCTGGCACTTTCCCTCGGACGCTTTGGGGACGGTATCGGCAACAGCATCCTGTTTATTGTCATCCCGTTGTATGTCGCCCAGCTGCCGGCGCCCTTCTTCACCTTTCCCGAATCGGTGCGTGCCGGCATTCTGATTTCGATATTCGGACTGGTGGCGGGATTGTCTCAACCACCGATAGGAATGCTGATCGATCGTCTGGACCGCCGCAAACCGTTCATCGTGGGAGGTCTTCTCCTGTTGAGCTGTGCAACCATCTCCTATAATTTCGTGCACGAGTATTATCTTGCCCTCATTGTCCGGGCGTTTCAGGGTCTCGGCCTGGCCCTGACCATTCCACCCACCTTGGCACTGCTCAACAAAAACAGTGAGCAGGCATCGAGAGGCGGGACCATGGGGATATTCAGTACCTTCCGGGTGGCCAGCCTGGCCCTGGGCCCATTGCTCGGAGGAGTAATTCACGACCACTTCGGATTTTCCGCGGTTTTCTATACGGCGGCGGGATTGATCCTGCTGGGATCATTACTGGTTCTGTGGTGGGTCAAGGAGGTGCGAGGTCAGCATATACAACCTTTCAACTTTTGGGATCGTAGCCTCTATGCCAACGGTATACCGGCACTTGGGTTCGCCACCTTTGTCATGGCGGGCTCGTTTGCCATGATCGCCCCCCTGGAACAACGTATGAACGCCCATCTGCATGAAACTCCGACAATTTTCGGCGTAGCTTTCAGTGCCCTGATGGTAGCCCGGATTATCGTCCAGTTCCCCCTCGGACGCCTTTCTGATCGCAGGGGACGCAAATGTCTCATTGTGGCCGGCCTTGTGCTGCTTGCCATCGCCACACTGCTCATTGGATTTGTCACTGAGCCCTGGCAGTTTATTGCCCTGCGTGTATTGCAGGGAGTTGCTTCGGGAGGCATCGCCGCCCCTGTATTCGCGCTGGCAGGTGATCTTTCCCGGACAGGCAGTGAAGGGCGTCAAATGAGTATCGTCACCACCGGTTTTGCATTGGGTATCTCCATGGGAACGTTATCCGCAGGCATTCTCGCCGTCTATTCGCTGGCACTGCCGTTTATTACGATCAGCTTTCTGGGCCTGATCGCAGCCCTGATGGTCTATTGCATGGTACCGGAAACTGTGCATAAAAATAAGGGCGGGAATTAGGCTTCTCAAATGGCTACCTGATTGCATTACCAATATCTTCGTAACTTTTGAGATCAAGCACCGCCCTTGGTTCACCATGCTGTCGAGGACCTTTTAATTTGTAGGAGCCTTTCGTCTGTGAGATGTTTAACGCCATCTGCTATCCCCCGTCACTTTTGCGAAAGGCATACCCGAGAGTAGCCTTTTGCAAGTCTCCGGCCGGCAGGCTATCTCAATCCGTGAAACATGCAGGTTAAGGAGTATTTAGGGTCCGGGACGGCTACATTCGGACGGACAGGTTATACAGTACCCAGATCGTTCCGCCGACCATAAGCATCAGAATGAGGGTGGAGAACAGGATCAGCTGCAAATCCTCCCGTTTCTGCTTGGAGAAACCGATATGCAGGAAGAAACGGAAGTGGACAATCATCTGCAGGAGGGCGAGAGCGCCGATGGCACAGAGCAGCCAGAAATGCGGGAACACTGACCAATGTACCATCCCGAAAGCCAGGCCGGTCAGAATCAGAGCGATCGAGAAGCCATAGACGTAGGTTAGAAGCTCATGCGAGTATCCACCTTCTTCTGCCCTGTCGCTGGACGGTTCGTCTGCCTCGCCAGTGGACGGTTCGTCTGCTTCGCCGCGGGACGGTCCGGGCGGCGCCTCGCAGATGAGGCGGTAGAACCACAACAGCCCGATCGCGACGAGGAAGGCCGTTGTCAGCGTCTTCAGCACAGATCCGAGTGACGTACCGCGGTGTCGCTTGCGCGCATTGCTCATTGGAGCCCTCCAAGATAGACCACCGAAAAAATTCCTATCCACACAATATCCAGGAAATGCCAGAACAGCCCTAGCCTGAGCAGACCGAGCTTGACGCCCTTGTCGATGCCGTAAACGGCGAGCTGCGACAGCAGGGCGACTATCCAGATGATGCCGCTTGTTACATGCAGCCCATGCAGCGGCACCAGGGCGAAAAATGCCGAAGAAAAACCATCGCGGGTGGGGCCGCCTCCCTTGTCGAACATAGAGATGAAGTCGTGGATCTCGTAACCGAGGAAAGCAAGACCAAGGCACATTGTTACAATGAGCCACAACACGAGTGTTCGCATGGAGTGGCTGTGCTTCAGCGACAGAGAGGCCAGGCCGAAGGTGAAGCTGCTGGTCAGAAGCAGAATGGTCTCTATGAAAGCGCTCTTGATGTCGTAGAGCTTTTCCGGGCCGGGGCCGCCTGCCAGTGCATTAAGCGAGATGATGTAGATGGCGAACAGTAGCCCGAAGATGATCGCATCGCTCATCATGAAGACCCAAAAGCCGAAGATAGTCTCTTCGCAGCGATCGTCGACGTCCGGATGGGCGGAACCGAGATTCAGGCCGGGATAGCGTATGGAGTCGGGGATCATTGAGTCACCTCCGGAAGCGCGTGAGCTGCTAGCCCGTTGTTGGCTGGTTCTGCCTCCTCGAGTCGCGATACCGGCCGCGTGGCGGCAATGTTAGCAAGCCAGCGTCTATGCTCTCGCTTCACTTCCTCGGCCGGGATGATTTTCTCATTGTCTCGGACGAAGCCGTAGGCGATGGTTGCCACGAAGAACAGGAGCGCTCCAAACAAAACCATCCACCACAAATACCAGACAAGGCCGAAGGCGGTGAGGAACCCGGCGATGCAGAAGACGGGGCCCATGGCACTATTCTTCGGCATGGGGATATCGACGTATTCCTCCGGCTCTTGATAGGCCACACCCTTGTTTTTGGCAACCGTGAAATTGTCCCGTGCCGAAACTTGGGGGATGACCGTGAAATTGTATTCGGGCGGCGGCGCCGGTGTCGCCCACTCGAGGCTACGGCCATCCCATGGATCGCCTGCCGGCACGGCATAGGCTGCTCGCTTTTTTACCGAGACAATGAGCTGCACAAGCAGACAGCCGAGGGCGGCGAGGACGCTAATCGCACCAACCCAGGCGACAATCATGTAGGGGAGATAGACCGGATTGGAGTAGGAGAGGGTGCGGCGCGCAAAGCCGAGAAGCCCGAGAACATAGAGTGGGGAGAAGGCAAAGAGGAAGCCGATGATCCAGAAGAACGCCGCGGCTTTTCCCCAGAATTCATCGAGACGGAAGCCGAACGCTTTTGGAAACCAAAAGTGATAGGCGGCGAGCATGCCGAAGAGAAGGCCCGGGATAAGCACGTTGTGGAAGTGCGCGACCAGGAACAAGCTGTTGTGGACCTGATAATCTATCTGCGGATTGGCAAGCAGGATGCCGGTCATGCCGCCGATCACAAAAAGCATCATGAAGCCGAGCGCATAGATCATCGGTGTTTTGAAGCGCACCCGTCCGCGAAACATGGTGAGCATCCAGTCATAAATTTTTACGCCGGTAGGAATACCGATCAGCATGGTTGCGATACCGAAGACGCCATTGATGTTGGCGCTCTGGCCCATGGTAAAAAAATGGTGCACCCAGACTCCAAAGGAAAGCACGGTAATCGTTATGGTGGCAAGGACCAGAGACTTGTAGCCATAGAGCGTCTTGCCGGAATAGGTTGAGAACACTTCCGAATAGACGCCGAAGGCAGGCAGGATCAGGATATAAACCTCCGGATGTCCGAATAACCAAAACAGATTGGCGTAGTTCATCATATTGCCGCCAAGATCGTTGGTGAAGAAGTGGAAGCCGAGATAGCGGTCCAGCGCCAGGAGCGAGGTGGCAACCGTGAGTGGCGGCATGCCGAAAATCATCAGGATGCTGGTGCACAGCGCTGCCCAGGAGAACAACGGGATGCGGAAGAAGCTCATGCCCGGCGCACGTTTTTTGTAGATGGTGACAGCGAAGTTGATGCCGGTCATGGTCGTGGAGATGGTAGACAGCGTGACGGCCCAGATCCAGTAGTCCGGCCCGACCCCGCCATTGAAGGCATTCTCCGTATAGGGTGGATAGCCGCTCCAGCCGCCGGTGGAAAACTTGCCGATGTCGAGCGAGACCATGAGGATCGCAGCGCCGGCGGCTGTCAAGCCGAGGCTGATCGAATTCATGACCGGGAAGGCGACATCGCGTGTGCCGATCTGCAGCGGCATCACGTAGTTGATGATGCCGATCAGGAACGGCATCGCCATGAAGAAGATCATGATCGTGCCGTGGGTGGTGAAAAACTCTCCGAAATGCTCCGCCGAGAGAAAGCCGCCGTTCAGGGCGAAAGCCTGCTGTGTGCGCATGAAGAAGGCTTCGACCAGCGCCCGCGACAGCATCACGAAGGACAGCACAATATACATGATGCCGATCCGCTTGTGATCGACGCTGGTCAACCATTCCGACCACAGCACCTTCCATTTGCCGAACCAGGTGATGAGACCGATTGTGACCAGCGCGCCGAGGATAACAAGCAATGCGGCGAAAGTGACGATGACGCCGTTGACGATGTTCTCGACTGTTGGATGCTCGATCATCTTCCAGAACGGGAGTGAGTCGAGGCTGAGCCGGCCTAAGATAAAATGCATCAGTGACATGGCGATCAGTCCGATTTGGCTGCGGCGGGAGTGCCCTTTAAAATGTTCCGGACCTTTGGTCCGCCGTGAAAGAAAGCGACTATGTTTTTGAACAGATCGTCCGGAACATCGCGGAAATAGAGGACCCCTTCCGGCATGTTTTCTACCCGAAGATTGTGGCGCAGGTCAGAGACTTTATTGCGCCCGCTGAGTTCACCGTAGACATCTGGTGTCAGCGCTATGCCGGTCGTCCGCACCTTGCCGACCCACGCCTCAAAGTCCGCCGGAGACATAGCCACGGCGCGGAACTGCTGGTCTTGAAATCCTTCGCCATTGTACTGCGTATTCTCTCCAAGATAGTTGCCGGCGTGATCGGCCTTCAGGTGCAGCTGCGTCGTCATGCCGGCCATGGCGTAGATCTGACTGCCGAGCGACGGAATGAAGAACGACTGCATCACGGAGTCGGAGGTGAGCTTGATGGCTACCGGCTGGTTGACGGGGAACGAAAACTGGCCAACACTGGCAACTCCTAACGTCGGATAGATAAAAAGCCACTTCCAGTCATAGCCGACGACTTCAACCGGTAAAGCCTTTCCACTGCCTGCGAGCGGCTTGTAGGGGTCGAGTTGGTGTGTACCGCGCCACAACCAGATGGACATCACAACAACTACGCAGAAGGGAATACCCCAGGCGAGGATCTCAATCGACCAGACGAACTCCCAGTCGGGTTGGTATTTCGACGACCGGTTCCTATAGCGATAGCGCCAGGCAAAGTACGGCGTCAGCAGGAAGACAGGCACCACGACGATGAGAAGAGCCAGAATGATGTAGATGAAATAGGTACGCTGCTGGGCGGCGATGGGTCCGTGAGGTATGAGAAAGGTAATGTCGTTGTAAGAACAACCGGCGAGCGACAGCGCCAGCGCGGCGGTTGCCAATCGGGTAAGCGTCCTTGCAGATCCCAACCACATCAACGGCGCGGGACGGCCCCGCGAGAGACGTGCTCCAGGTTCTTCCATCGCACCCTTCATAAACGTCGAGCCCCTAAAGCGATTCCGTTCCTTGTTAAGGTTAACGTTTTAAGGTTAACGTTTTCGCCCATGCCGGCAAGGCCAAAGAGACCAATATCAGATATCATAATAATTCCCCTAAGATAAGAGCATTGATTATCTGAGTTTATGTCGTGAGATATTGACAGAATTTATAAAAAGGAATCCAGGTGAGCATTTTGCCGAGCAGATTATTTTTTTCTGCTGCTCAGGTAGAAAATGGTCAGGGCAGCGGCCGAACTCAGGAGAATCGAGCCATAGGTCGACCTGGCTTTTCGTTGTGCCCTCCTGGCATCGTAAGCGTAAGAGAACCAGCAAACATCATGCCACACCGGAAAAGTTACTCTCCACTCCAGCTCATACCGCCGCGAGGATGCAATGGGATAGATAAAAATGAGGTACGGACCCGACCAGGTGCCGCGATACAAAGCTCTGGACGGACAGGGAACTATCAAGCGTTTTGCGGTTGTTCTGTCCTGAACAGCGGGACCATGTCCGAAAGGACAGGACGGCAATTTCCGGCGCGCCAATCGGAAGTTACCCGTTATTTTATTCTACGAATCGGGAAGCACCTTTAGCCCGTTTAAATCGGCAGATTAGTTTCTTGCGAAAAACAAGAAACTAATCTGTATGGTGCTAATCATAAGCAATTGCCGCTGCTGTGTCGAGAAAATCGGCCGGTTACAATAAACCTTCTTTCGTCAACCACGCTTTTGCGACCCTACTTACATCTTTATGTTGGACATCGACTTCGGCATTTAGCCGCTGGATAGTCGCGGTATCTAATTTTTCAGACAATGGTTTCAGGATATCCGGCAGTTCCGGGTATTTTTCGAGAACTGCGGCTCGTACCACCGGCACCGGGTTGTAAACCGGGAAAAAGCTTTTGTCGTCCTTCAGGCTCACCAGATCAAAGGCGGAAATTCGACCGTCCGTCGCAAAGCCCATGGCCGCGCTGACTTGACCATTGCGAAGCGCCAGATACGTTAAGCCCATATCCATACGTTTGATGGCCTGAACCGGCATGGTAAAATTATATTTTTTCATAAGTGCTTTTAACCCATCCGGCCTTTCCCAAAATTCGGCTTCAAGAGCAAATACTATATCCTGCGGGTTCTTTTCTACATATCGTCCGAAATCGCTGATGGTTTTCACGCCTTTTTTCTCCGCATCTTCACGCCGCATCATAATGGTGTAGGTGTTGTTGAACGCCACAGGCGCAAGCCAGACAAGGTCCTTGTCCGCATCTTTGGCTTTGACCCACTCATAGACCTTTTGCGGATCGGTCATGATGTCTTTATCCTTTTGCTTGTAAAACACCGTATAGGCCGTACCGGTGTATTCATAATAGAAATCAATTTGTCCCGTTTCCAAAGATTCACGGGCGATGGCCGTGCCGACGCCGGTACGCATATTGACTGTGAAGCCGTCCTTTTCCAGGAGAAGTTTGGCCAGTTCAGGCAAAAGGTACTGTTCGGTAAAGTTTTTTCCTCCAACAGTAATAGACTTGTCCTGAGCGAAGAGACCGTCCGCAGTCAGAACACAAGAAAGCATTAAGACAACAGCTAGTATTTTTCTACTGAAAAATCTGTTCATAAAAATCCTCCTTAAAGTTTGAGGTGCTGTGCTAACCTCTGGTAATAATAACAACAATAGATCAAAGCTACTCAACCGGTCGAATCCCTTTGGGAATAAAAATAAGGGCAAAAATCTCGACCAGATAATCGGCGACCAGGGCCATGGCGATCACCGGCAGAACTCCGGCGAGCAGCTTTTCCGGTGCCATGAGACTGATGCCGGTAAAGATTAAATCTCCCAGCCCACCGGCCCCGATCAGATAGCCGAGTGCGGCGGTACCGATGTTGACGACCAGTGCCACCCGGACACCGGTCAGAATAACCTGCAGCGCATTTGGTATTTCTATTTGCCGGAGGATTCGACCCCGACTCATGCCGATACCTTTAGCCGCGTCAATGATGGCTGGAGACACCGACAGAATACCGGCCAGAGTATTCCTGGCGATGGGTAGTGTAGAATATATAAACAAGGCAAATATTGCCGGCTTGGTACCGATGCCGAGAAAACTCATGGTCAGGGCCAGCACAGCCAGCGAAGGAATAGTCTGGCCGAGTCCAACGAAATACATGACGGGCCCTGAGTATCGCCGAAATGACTCTCGGGAGACAACTATTCCTACGGCAAGTCCGGTCACGATGGCCATGGTCATGCTGACCGAGACGAGGTACAGGTGTTGCTTGACCAGATAAAGAACATATGCCTGTTCCCATGGATCGGAGTAGTACTCGATCAGTCCAATTCTCTCAGCGCCGATACCAAGCAGAAAGAGAACGGAAAACAGTACGACCCGGTATCCTTTGATTAAAGTGGTATTCATTTTCAGGTTCCTAGAGTTTAAGCCCCTTCGGTGTTACCCATTTCTCCAGCAGACTCATCCCCAGCTCGACAAAAACAGCCAACAGGGAGACCACCAGAGCACCGGCCAAGACCATGGTTTCGTGGGAGCGGGCGATGCCCTGCTGGATAAAAACCCCCAGTCCTCCCGCACCGACATAAGCGGCAATGGCGGCAATGCCGATATTCATAACCGCCGCGGTCTTCAGCCCTGCCAGGATTACCGGAATAGCCAGGGGGATTTCCAATTCCAGCAATAATTGCCATTTACTCATACCCATGCCCCGTCCCGCATCAACCAGGGCGGGATCGACATTTTTGATGGCTATATAGGTGTTCCGAATAATCGGCAGCAAAGAATAGAGGACCAAAGCGATGACCGCCGGAACCTTGCCGAGACCATGGCCGAATACCGCCAGGACAGGTAGCAACAAACCAAACAGCGCAATGGAGGGGATGGTCATGATCACATTGGCGACAGCAAGTACCTTATGGGCCAGATCCTTATTTTTAGTGATAACAATACCGAGGGGAATGCCTGTACACATGGCGATCAACAGCGAAATTCCCACCATCCAGATATGTTCCATGGTGAGAAAAAGGGTTTGATTAAGGTTATCTTGCAGGAAAGTATACAAACTCATTGAAGTTTTTCCTCAGGTTCGTTGCTTAGCGGTTTTGATCGGCAAAAACGTCCGGGACACCCAAAAATGCCGATGGAAGCCCGGACTGCGGAAGCAACCATATCAAAAAGGACTGCAACAGGTACGCTTGCCCGGTTACAGCTTCCTATTCGTCCTGCTCGTCTGTGAACAGGTCGAGAATTGATTTCTGGATATGTTTGTAGCTGATGGTTCCGGCGAGATTACCGTTGTCGTCCAGAACTGGAAAGTAGCTGATATCGTGGATCAGCATGGCAGACAATGCATCGCGCAAAGGTTCCCTGGTTCCCAGGGTTTCCGGAAAACTTTCTGCCAGCTCTCCAACTGAGCCTTGCTCGAACTTTAGCAACTTTGGTGAAATGTAACCGACAGGCTTATTGTTTTTGATGACAAATGCAAAACTCCAACGCCGCTCTTCCATTGTTTTCAAGGCCTGTTCGGCAGCTCCGTCGGCCGGAATCAGATTTTTAGGGCTGGGATTCATCGCATCCTTGATTCGCAGCAGTCCCAATACCTTGAGCGCCCTGTCGGCACCGACGAAGTCGGATACGAACTTGTTGGCAGGTCGCATGAGAATGCCTTCCGGGCTGTCGTACTGCACCAGCTTGCCATCTTTAAAAATGGCAATTTTATCCGCAATTTTAATAGCCTCGTGAATATCATGCGAGACAAAAGCGATGGTCTTTTTCAGTTTGCCCTGCAGGCGGAGGAATTCATCCTGGATCTGGCCTCGATTAATGGGATCGATGGCGCCGAACGGTTCGTCCATGAGCAGAATATCCGGATTGGCCGCTAATCCGCGCGCCACACCGACCCGCTGTTGCTGGCCTCCGGAAAGCTCGACAGGATATCGATCCCGGTACATATCGGGATCCAGATTGACCAGACTGAGCAATTCATCGACCCGAGCCCTGATCCTTGCTTTATCCCAACCCAGCATCTTCGGTACCACGGCAATGTTGCCGGCAATGGTTTTGTTGGGAAACAAGCCGATCTGCTGAATCACATAGCCCATGCTCAGCCTGAGCTTTTGCGGATTCATCTGCATGATGTCCTTGCCTTTCACTTGTATAGTTCCTCGTGTGACCGACTCCAAACGGTTGGTCATACGTAGCAAGGTAGTTTTGCCGCACCCGGAAGGTCCTAAAAACACGGCAGTTTCTCCGTCTTCGATGGTGAAAGTGACATTATCGGTAGCAGTTACGGCATTTTTACCGACGCCGTAAATCTTGGCGACTGAATCATATTCGATCATAAGCTATTCCAATTAGTTGGCGATACGTCTTGCGAGGAGGGTTTCATTGCGAAAATGTATCATCCGGAGATGGATGGTTCGTTCCTGAGAAATTCGTTTCTTGTAATTTATGATAATCTCGTAAAAAGTCACTTTGTGAGTAGGGATGGACTCTGGAAAAAGTTCGATATACGAGGCGTAGTGTCTGAAACGGCAATTAGGTAGTACATATGGTACAGCTAATTGCCGTTTCAGACCTACAACGAAGTAGATCGGGCTTTTTACGAGTCCATCATTTATGAATGAATTCCGTGAAGGTACTTATCCCTGCAAAGCACGGGACTGAAAAGAGTACCCTTTGTGGGGGCTTGGAGATAAGACTTGGCCACCTAATGTGTCGTTTTGAATGGTCTTTACGGCAGACCATCATAAATCCTGACCATATACCATCCCGGGGTTCCGGATAGCACAAGTCTGACAAACTCGTAAAAACCATAAATTTAAGATGGCTAAGTAAAAAGCTTCATATGCGAGGCGCTCCATTTCCCCTACGTTTTTTAGACTACCTTAGTAAACAACTCTGAAAATTCAAGTGAAAAAACGATTATTTTATCGATCAATATTCTCCAAAACTTCATAAAATACCTATCATACTTTCGATTAATATCATTTGCTTACGAATGATATTCCAGATTGAGGCAACCAGCAAACAGGTCATGCCGGATATTGATTGTTCCTGGAATTACAACGACAGACTGTTGACCCGATCGACCTGATCGTCTTCAACCGGGGCCTAAACGCAGGAGTTCGGCCAGTTGTCCGCGGTCAAGCTGTTTGATGATTCCGGCCTCGTCTTCATGGATCAGCGAGGCGGCTAGTTCGCGTTTGCGGGTGATCAGGCGGTGGATTTTTTCTTCCAGGGTGCCCTTGGTGATCAGGCGGAAGACTTGGACCACGTCTTTCTGCCCCATCCGGTGGACCCGGGCGGTGGCCTGTTCTTCTCGGGCGGGGTTCCACCAGCGGTCGTAGTGGATGACGGCGCCTGCGGCAGTCAGATCGATGCCGACCCCTCCCGCCAACAGGCTGGCGCAGAAGACCCGGCAATCGGCTTCGGTGTTGAATCGATCAATCATCTTCTGCCGTTTGCCGACCGGCATATCCCCTTTCAAAATTCCGTACGATATGCCGAGACGCGTGAGGTGCTGTTCGATGAGGTTGAGCATGCCTGTGTACTGGCTGAAGACCACGAATTTCATATCGGCCTCCCTGAGTTCCTCAACCAATTCGACAAAGAGATCCCATTTGCCGCTCCGGTATTCCCCAGGATCGTCGCAACCCTGGACCAGACATGGGTGGCAGCAGATCTGTTTGAGCCGCGTAATGGCGGCGAGGATGTTCAAGTACGGAATTGTGCCGCTGTCGTCTTCCAGGTTCGCCAGTTCATTGCCGCTCTCGTCGACCACTTCCCTATAGAGGGAGATCTGGTCATCACTCAGCTCGCAGATCCGGTCGTCCTCGATGACGGGTGGAAGTTCCGTCAATACCTGGCTTCGGCTTCGGCGAAGGATAAAAGGATTGATTATTCGGCCAAGGCGCTCCCGCACTTCCTGGTTTTTGTCTTCACTGATCGGCTGGGCGTAGAGACGTTCGAACCTACGCTCGCTACCCAAAAGTCCCGGCAGACAGATGTCGAAAAGGGACCTGAGATCCTGCAGGGAGTTTTCCACGGGAGTCCCGGTGAGACCTATCTTTATCCTGGCATTCAGGTCCCGCACCGCCCGATGGGTGGCGGTGGTATGGTTTTTCAGGTGCTGAATCTCGTCGAGAAGGATGATATCGAAGGTGTGCGCCCGCAGCGGCTCCGGATCCTGCCTGATGATGCCGTAGGTGGTGAGGACGAGACGATGCGGCAGGACCGCTTTCAGATCCCGCTGCGGACCGTAATAGACGGCGTAGTCCAGGTTCGGGTAGAAGGTGTCGATTTTTTCCGACCAGTTCAGCAGCACCGAGGCAGGACAGATTACCAGCATGATTGTGTTTTCCCTGTCGCCATCTTGCATCGCGTTCTGCAAAAGGGCGAGTCCCTGATGAGTTTTACCAAGGCCCATATCGTCGGCGAGTAGCCCGCCGATCCCGAAACGATCGAGGTGATTCAACCAGGCCAAGCCGTTCAGCTGATAGGGCCGCAGATGAGCGGGGATCTCGCCGGGCGGCCGATCCCCGGACCAGCCGGACACGTCAAGCAGCCCGGCGAGCCTTTGCCGCAGCGAGTCATTCCGGCCAGGAACCTCGACTGTGGGGATGATTGCTGTAAGCGTGAGCATCTCCCGGTAGCTCAGACGAATACGGCCGGATCCGTCGGCGGCGTAGCGATCCTCGGGCAGATCATGGAGCCAGGAGAGCGGTGTTCCTTCGAGCTTCAGCCACTGCCGGCCGGGGAGACAGCTAAGCTTTTTCTTTTGGGCGGCGGCGACATCCGCCAGTTTTACGCTGGTGTTGCCGAGGCCGTACCGGCAGGAAAGGTAGCACCAGCCGCCATCTTCCTCAAAATCATCAATGAGCAGACGATCGGGAAGTTCGACGACCCGCAGGGCAGCCAAATCCGGCTCGATAATATTATCAGGACATTGCAAAGCAGGTTGGTTGGCGGCAAGAAATGCCGGGATATCGCCTGCAGCAACGGTAAACAAACTCTCCTTGGTCTTCTCGTGCTGCAAAAAACCAAGCAGCGGCAAATCCGCCTGCGGTGCGGCGGGATTCTTGAAAATGCCCGCGGCAGCAAGTCTGGTCACCGGCAGAAAGCCTTCGCCTTCCAGATAGTAGGCGGTCGAGAACCGGTTTTTGGCCAGCGCCTGCCGGGACAGGATGCGGCCATCGGCAAGACGCAGGCTCGGACTCACTTCGAGCTGATCCTGGGCATTAAAATAGGCCCGGTAGCATTCCCGGGCAGGAGGAAGGATAGCGGGAGCCGAAGGTAAACTGATATTTTTCACTAGCTCCCAAGTCTTTTCCGGCGACAGGACTATCGTCAGGAAACCAGCTTCCCGATTGTTGCCAAGCCGCAGGGAAAAACGCGAGGTAGCCCCGTTCCAGTGCAGACCAGGGAGCAGGTTGCCATGGAGGATGTAGAACATCCGCGCCAGCCACAGCCAGAAGGACCGATCCTTTTGCCAGCCGATGGTGTTGTTTCCCGATTTTGCCAAAATCGATTCGCCTTCGGTCATTGTCAACGCCTGCAGGTTGTGGTCGAGCAGATCGAGACCCTTGAGCGCTTCAGCTCCACCGGTACCTTTGCGAGAGAGCAGCAATTTTCCGGCATCCCTCCACGAATGAGGAATAACTACCTGAACCAATCCTTCGGCAGGTGTTATGTCCACTTGAGCATGTCCCTCGACCTCGGTCCAGCGGATGTCGGTTTTCGTTCGGTTCAACCAGTCAAACAGAAATGTCCCAAGTTTCAACCAATCACTTTCCGCAAAGCCGAAGGGAATCGGAACAGCACCGCTCTCAGAGGCAGGATGAGTCAGGCTGAGAATCGCCAAGGCCGCTGCATGAACACACTCCTTGCGGTCATGATTACTCCTGCACAGGCTGCACCGGCTGTTTTTGATGGTAAATCCCTTTTTAATCACTACCGGGTTCCCTCAAGTGTTGCGGATGCAGTGGAAATGACTGATCTTCCGATCATGAATCAGCCGCAGGCCCTCATCGAGCCGTTCAAGGGAAAACCATGGCTGCAGCAGAGCCCCTTCGGACACTGGAAACAACGAGGGAATGGGAATATGCGGGAAATTATACATCGGATACGGCCGGCCAACGGTCCAAGGTTACAAGAATTAGCATCAAAAGCTTCAGGGTGATGGTTACATTTTTTTCTATTTTCTCAATTAGTACCTTGTAGATTGGTTTCTTGCAAAAAAATAAGAAATCAATCTACAAGGTACTGAAGAACGGTATTTCTAAAGAGAGGTCCGCCTTTTCTCTGGGACTGTCCAACAGATTTCCTTTACCAAAAACTGCATCATTCATGAATTTACTTTCAGAAAATCAGACACTTTTCCCATTCAGCAGTGCTTCTTGCACCGATCACCATACATCCACCGAGACACTCCGACAAAAACTACGGTACTGTCTCGTATTTTTGGCCGGAGAAGACAAAATCATCTTGACTTTTGCTCCTATTGTCGTGTTAATTCCAAAACTTCAACCATCCTCGCGCATGGGAATAGCTGAAAACGGCATTACAATCATTATCCGGCCGCCCCGTCAGCAGGAAGTGGAACACGGGCAAAAAATTTCGCCTGTGCCGATCATAAGAATTAACCCGTATACCTTATCAGGAAACAGTTATGGCATTCTGGCGACAACCCCTGGACACCCAAGAGATCCACATAACCAAAGGGCTGGTGACCATTATTGAAGACCGATGCAAGGGCTGTGGATACTGCATTGAATTCTGCCCGATGCATATGCTCGTCTTCGCTGATCACTTTAACACCAAAGGGTACCATCCCCCGAAGACCACCAAAGCCGAGGACTGCGTCAACTGCCATTACTGTGAAATTATCTGTCCGGAATTTGCCATCTATTCCGTGGAAGTTCCCTGAACTCCCACGGAACCGGACTTTGACCTTACTTTTACTCCAAGCTGAAGGTTGCTTATGAAACCAGCTGTTCGAACTGGAAGCCATTATATTACCGGCGATGTCGCCTGTGCAGAGGGAGCGATTGCCGCCGGCTGCCGTTTTTTTGGCGCCTACCCGATCACGCCCGCGACCGAAGTCGCCGAGCACATGGCTGAACGGTTGCCCGACGTAGGCGGCACCTTCATCCAAATGGAAGACGAGATCGCGGCCATGGCCTCCATTCTCGGCGCCGCCTGGACAGGCGTCAAAACCATGACCGCCACCTCCGGCCCCGGCTTTTCCCTGATGATGGAAAATATCGGCCTTGGGGTCTGTACGGAAACCCCCTGCGTCATCGTCAACGTGCAGCGAACAGGTCCATCCACCGGCCTTCCCACCCAGACGGGCCAGGGAGACATGATGCAGGCACGCTGGGGTTCCCACGGAGACTATGAGCTTATAGCCATTGCGCCGTCTTCTCCCCAGGACTGTTTCTACCACACGATCCTCGCCTTTAACCTCAGCGAGAAATATCGGGTGCCGGTACTGGTCATGGCCGATGAGATTGTCGGCCACATGAGCGAGAAGGTCGTCATTCCCGAGGCAAAAGAGATCACCCTGGTCTCCCGCCCCAAACCCAAGGGGAGGAAAGACCGCTTCAAGTTATATGAACCGGGCTCCAACGGCGTTGCCCCCATGCCTGCCATCGGCGAAGGATACAATGTCCATGTCACCGGCCTGACCCACGACGAACGCGGCTATCCGGATATGACCGTGGAAGCCCAGGAGCAGATGATGGCCAGGCTCAAGGGCAAAATCAGGAACAATCTCGATGACATCATCCGTACAGAAGAATATAAGATGAACGATGCCGACATCGTCATCGTCTCCTACGGCATCTCTGTGCGCACCGGGCTGACGGCTGTCGATGAAGCACGCAGGTTGGGCTACAAGGTGGGCCTGCTCAGACTGATTACCGGTCTGGCCCTTTCCCGAACAGATGATTCATGATATCGCAGTCCGGGTCAAAGGGCTCATCACCGTGGAGATCAACCTGGGGCAGGTTCATTACGAGGTTGAGCGCTGCGCTCATGGGCAGGCCGCCACTTACCTGGTTGGTTCCGCCGGCGGTAAAATAATCCATCCGGATGAGGTGGTGTCCTTGATCCAGGAGGTTTTCCAACCATGATGGCGTCGTAAAAAATCTTCATCTGCTTCGTTGCTGCAAATTTTCTATCATTACGACGTACTCTAGTACGCCGAAATAATAGCAATTTTCCCCAACTCGCATATGAAGTTTTTTACTTAGCCATCTCAAATTTGAGGTTATTACGAGTTTATCAACCATGAGCAAAAATGTGCAACCCCTAAAAAACTGTCAGAACGCCCATCCGCTGGATGACCTGATTCGCACCGACCGCATTCCGCACATCTGGTGTCCGGGTTGCGGCATCGGCACGGTCTTCTCATCCTGCCTGACTGCGATCAAGGCGACCGGCATTCCCTACAACGAATTCGCCATGGTTTCCGGTATCGGCTGCTCGGGCAGGGGTGCGGGATACATCAAGCTGGACTCGTTTCATACCACCCACGGCCGCGCCATCCCCTTTGCCAGCGGCATCAAGATGGCCAAACCCGACGTCAATGTCATTGTTTTCAGCGGCGACGGCGACCTGTTCGCCATCGGCGGCAACCACTTCATCCATGCCGCGAGGCGCAACATGGATATGACCGTCATCTGCGTCAACAACCTCATCTACGGCATGACCGGCGGCCAGGTTGCAGCCACCACCCCCAACAAGGCCAGGACGACGACCACCCCGTACGGCAATCCCGACACCCCTTTCAACCTACCGCTTATGGCCTACGCCTCCGGGGCTTCATACGTGGCGCGCTGGACTATTCTTCATGTGCGCGACCTGACCGATGCCATCAACGAAGCGATCCTCAAAAAGGGATTTTCCTTTATCGAGGTCCTGGCGCCATGCCCCATCAACTACGGCCGCAGAAACAAGCAGAAATCCCTGGACACCCTGAAACTGTACCAGGAAAAAACCATTATTCGAAATGGGGCCGACCCGGCCCGGGCAGATATCGATTTTGACCGCGGCGTGATTCTTGGTACCTTTGTCGACATAGATCGCAGCACTTGCGATGACCGGTACGAAGCCACCTGCCGCGAGGCAAGAGAGGCCTAATCTTAGCTTACTGATCGATTAGCAGAGGAAACTATGAGTACAACCGAAAAGATTGTTGCCAAGCAAAAAGAGATAGTGGTCACTGGATTTGGCGGACAGGGCATCATTCTGGCGGGCCGTATCATCGGGATGGCTGCGTCTCTGGGTGACAACAAGGAGTCAACCTTGACCCAGGCCTACGGTCCGGAATCAAGAGGAGGTGCCTGTAATGCCCAAGTTATTATTTCCGATCAGCCCATCCACTACCCGTATGTAAAAACACCGCATATCCTCGTGGCTATGTCCCAGGCAGGCTACGACAAGTTTGCCGGCCTGCTGACCAGGGACTCGGTGCTGCTGACCGACCAGGACCTGGTCCCCACCACCTCCACCCCCTGCCCCCATTACGATATCCCCTCCACCCGAATGGCGGAAAACCTGGGGCACAAGATGATGGCGAACATCATTATGGTGGGTTTTTTCACAGCCATCACCGGTGCAGTCTCCAAACAGGCCGCCGAGGAAACGGTGCGCCGGTCTGTCCCCAGGGGAACGGAAGAGAAAAACATTATAGCCTTCAACAAGGGTTTCGATTACGGCCTTTCCACTCTTAAAGGTAAGGAAAAGCGGGCCGCGGGAAAAACAGGAGCCATCGCCTAATGACACGACAGAAAGAACGACTGCACCGGGTTATTGTTCTCGGGGCAACCCCGGAAGGCATTGCCGCCGCCAATAAACTCGGTGAGCTGGGTGTACCTGTGACGCTTGTCGATTTTGATCCGGATTTAAACGTCAAGCTGGCAGCTGAATCTTATCGCCTGCAGTCAGGTCTTACCTTTAATTTTGCCCACCGTCCGGGCTTGATCCGGATTCTGCGCAACAGCCGTATCCGCACCATCCTGCCTGCCAGGGTTTCGACCATCAAGCACACGCCCCAGGGCTTTTCCGTCAGGGTACAAAAAGAGCAGACCTATGTCGATGGAAGCAGATGCGTGCTCTGCGGCAAATGTGTCGATGCCTGCCCGGTTACCACTTGCGACACATCCAGGGCCATCGCCTTTCACTCCAGAAAGAGCCTGCCCGGCCGCCCCACCATCGACAAACGGCAACTGCCGCTCTGCCAGGCCGGCTGCCCATTGGGTGTCAATGCCCAAGGGTATATTGCTCTGGCCGCCAAGGGAAAATACCAACAGGCCCTGGAGCTCATCCGTGAAAAAAACGTGCTACCCGGCATCTGCGGCAGGATCTGCACTCACCCCTGCGAGGATAACTGCCGCCGGGGTGAGCTGGATGAGCCGGTTTCCATCCGGGCGATTAAACGATTCCTGGCGGATTACCTCGAAGAGCAAAGTCAAAAAGGTGGGCAGCAGACAATTTCCTCGCAACACGGCACAGTCGCAGCAGCCCGCGAGGAAAAAATAGCCGTCATCGGCTCCGGCCCCGCGGGAATCGCCGCCGCCGCAGATCTTGCCCGAAAGGGCTATGGCGTCACCGTTTTCGAACGTCGGGAAAAGCCCGGCGGCCTGCTTCGTTACGGTATTGGCTCCCATCGGCTGCCGGAAGCAGTGCTTGACCGGGAGTTGCATGCTCTCGAACAACTCGGGGTAAGTTTTTCCTGCGACAGGACTATTGATCTGTCCAAAGATCTCGCTGCACTGACTAAAGACCATGACGTCGTGCTGCTCACCGTCGGCAGCTGGAAGGATCGAAAACTCGGAGTGCCGGGAGAAGATCTCGAAGGCGTTGAGGGGTGTCTCTCCTTTCTCACCCGCAGGCAGCGGCAGGACATTACCAAGCTAAAGAAGAAGGTAGCCGTGATCGGCGACGGCAACTCCGCTTTTGACCTGGCCAGGACCCTCGCCCGTCTTGGCGCGAATGTGACCATGCTGTCCTGGTTTGCCCGTGAAGAGATCCCGGCCGACAAGGAAGAGATCAGGGAAGCGGGCGAGGAAGGCATCACCATCACGGATCGGACCCAGGTTACGGCATTTCTTGGCCGAAACGGCAGCTTCGAGTCTCTCGAATGCCAAGCCACAAAAGCAGGCACCCCGGATGAGCACGGTATCGCCTGGCCGGTGGCTGATGAGCGGACTGCGCCATGGACCATGGACTTTGACCTTGCCTTCGTTGCCGTTGGTCAGGTCGGCAGCTTCCCCGCCCGCCTGAAGTCCCCATTTGACATATCCGAGCACGGCTTTATCGCAACCGATGCCTTGCAACGAACCGCTTTGCCGGGACTCTATGCTGCAGGAGACGCGGTGACCGGCCCCTCCACGGTGGTGCACGCCATGGCCTCGGGCGTACAGGCGGCTGCAACCATCCATCAGGACCTCGGGGACCTCGGCGGCAACAATGTACAAGAAGCGGCGACCCGCCCCCTGCAACATGACTTTGAGCCGATCCCGACTACTATCCCCCGCCAGAGACGACGGGAAATGCCGGAGCGGCAGCCTGCCGAGCGGCTTTTGAATTTTCACGAGGTCGCCTTGGGACTCTCCGAGCAGCAAGCCGTTGCGGAAGCGGGACGCTGTCTGCAGTGCGGCGTCTGTTCGGAATGTTTCCAGTGCACCGAAGCATGCGGTGCCCTCGGGGCCATCAACCACCAGCAGCAGGACAAAGAGCTGGTCGAGCATGGCGGTGTCATTATCGTGGCAGATCCCGACATGGCTTCGACTATTCGGGGAGAGGACATTATCCGGGCCTATGGTCCCAAAGCGGCACGCACGGACGTAAGCGATATGATTGTCCGTGGTTTCGACGCCGCGGCCAAGGCCATGGCCCTGCTCGGCGGTTCCGGCCAGCGCACCAAGGGCCACGTCATGGCCTTCTCCACGCCGGACGCAGGACTTGCCAAGGATATCCGTATCGGCGTTTTTGCCTGTCGCTGCAACGATTCCCTGGGTTGGCTGGAAGGTATGACCGGCTTCCTCATGGAGCAGGAGGAAGGGGATCCGGCGATCGTCCATACCGAGACTATTACCGCAGCTTGCGTCGGTGACGGCATCGAGACCATTATCAAAACCACCCGGGAGAAAGGGCTCACCAGGATCGTCATTGCCTCCTGTGTCTGTTGCCCGCTCAATTTCGTCTGCAGCGCCTGCACCGACCAGAGAAGCAGGCTAAAAGACGGCCTTTTCCACGGCACGGGCATCAGCCGTTCCATGGTGGAAACCTGTAACCTTCGCGGCGAAATTCTGCGGCTGGTGGAAACCAATCCCAAGCTGGCCATGCAGCGTTTCAAGGGACTGCTGCACCGATCCATCGAACGGGTCAAGTCCCTCAAGCCGCTGCCCGCCGTGGATCGCAACTACAATTTTACCGCCGCCGTCATCGGCAATTCCCAGGCAACCGTCAATAGCGCCGTCCACCTGGCTGACACGGACCATGACGTCTTTCATTTCGGCACCAGGGAACAGCCGGTCGACGGCCCACTGGGTCACCGCAATATCCACAGCTTTGCCGGCTGGAATATGATCGCTCTCAGCGGCACTATCGGCGACTTCCGGATTCTGGTTGAATCCGGCGACGAACGCCAGGTTATCCGGGCCGGCACGGTGATCATGGGCGAAAAGGCGCGCCGGAGTATTCCCTACAGCTATCAGGAGGGACTACCGGATAAACACATTGAACCGGTCATCCAGCAGAAGGACGTTGCAGGTATACCCTTCACCTACCCCTGCGCTACAGCGGTTCCGGGACTCTTTTTAGCCGAACCTCCGGGGTTGAATGTCTCCAACCTGAAAAAAGGGGCTGCCGCGGCCGTCATGGCCGCCTCGGCTCTGCCACGGGGTCCTCGTCAGAGTAAGGGTTTTACCGTGACGATCGCCGCCAAACGCTGCCGGGGTTGCGGCCGCTGCGCCGGGGTATGTCCTTATCATGCCGTAACCTTTACCAATAACCAGGTAGGCGGCTGGCAGGCGCGGGTCGATGAAGCCATCTGCAAGGGCTGCGGCAACTGCATCTCGGTCTGTCCGACCGGCGCAGCCGACAGTCCATACCGAAACACGGCATATCTCGAACAGGCTCTTGAGGAAATCCTCAATAGTGATGCCGCTTATGAATAGGTCAACAATAATGAACCGTCCAAGCAAAATAATCCTCTTCCTCTGCAACTGGGGGCCCCATGCTGCCTACCTCAGCCTGCAGGATGATAAACGAGATATACCCGAAGAAGTCCACATGGTGCGAGTCCCCTGCACCGGTCGGGTCGAACGCTCCCTTCTGCTCAAGGGTTTTGCCATGGGAGCGGATGGCGTCGCCCTGGTAGGCTGCACTCCGGGGACCTGCCGCTATGGCTCGGGAACCCAGACCGCCTCGCGCAACACCATGGATACCGGTAGGATTCTGGATCTTATGGGTATCGGCCAGGAGCGGTTACGCTTTGCCACCTTCCTGCCCGAACAGGCTGACGAACTCCTTGAGTTCCTTCACGAGTTTTTGCGGGATGTCCGGAAGATGGGGCCGACAACCATCACCACCCTGCCTGCTAACCCGCTACCCAAAGCTCCGGCGGCCCTGCCAAAAGAAGAGGTCGCCCGGCTGGTCGGCAAATATGATATTCACGCCTGTCAGGATTGCGGCAAATGCTCCTCAGCCTGCCCATTGGCCCTGATCGGCAAACCTTTTTCGGCCCGTGGCATTGCCTCGGCCGTGATCAACAATGATCTCTACAGGGCAGGCGTACAGGAGAATGTCTGGTCCTGCCTGACCTGCGGCCTTTGTTATGAGCGCTGCCCGTCGGCGGTCAACTTTCCGGCTTTCATCAAGGAATTGCGCAATCTGTACAAAAAAAACGCCATCGAGGGCGATGAAGCCCATGGCGGCTTCCTCCATTCACTGATGCGCTCCATGGCTTCAAAAGACCTGACCCCCAAACGGTGGCGAAGCCTGCCGGAGGAGCTGCGGATCGATCCGGATTCGCCTGTTCTGTACTATGGAGGATGCGCACCGTATTTTGATATCTTTTTCGGCAAGCATTTTGATGTGCAGACCGAGAACATCCTCCTTGACTCCATCCGCCTGCTCAACTTCTTTGACATCCATCCACGGTTGCTTGGCGATGAACGCTGCTGCGGCCACGATCTGCTCTGGTCAGGCGAACAGGAACATTTCAGGGAAGTGGCCCGTTTGAATGTCGAACGGCTCAACAGCCTGGGCATCAAAACCATGATCACGACCTGCCCTGAGTGTTACATGACCTTTAAAACCACCTATCCGGAGCAGGGGCTGCAACTCAATTTCGAGGTCGTACATCTCTACGACTTCCTTGAGCAGGAGATCGATCGGGGAGCCGTTGAGTTTTCCGCCCTGGACAAGGCCGTCACCTTTCAGGACTCCTGCCGTCTCTGCCGGCTTGAAGGGCGGGCCGAACTGCCGCGTCAGCTGCTCAGCCGGCTGCAGCCTACCCGGTTCACTGAAATGCGCGAGTCGGGCAATGCGGCCATGTGCTGCGGCAATACCGCCTGGATGGGTTGCGACTCTTTTTCCAAGGCCATGCAGGTCAAGCGGTTGCAGCAGGCCAGGGAAACCGAAGCCGACCTGCTGATCACCTCCTGCCCGAAATGCCGGATCCATTTGCAATGCGCCATGCAGGACCCCTTCCGTGCCGATGAGTTACAGATAGAGATGCTTGATTTAACGAGTGTTATTGCTAAAACGATACGCTGGAAATAGGAATAAATCGGAGAAGAGTTACATGACAACATCCACTATCACCAGAAAATCCGGCAGGAATCCAGACAGCCCACGAATCGGCGTCTATGTCTGCCACTGTGGTTTGAATATCGCCCAATCGGTGAACTGTCCGCAGGTCGCGGAAAAGGCAGCCAAAGCAGACGGCGTGGTCCTGTCCAAGGATATCACCTACGCCTGTTCGGAGCCGGGACAGCAGCAGATGAAGCAGGACATCCTCGATAACCAGCTCGACCGGGTAGTGATCGCCTCCTGTTCTCCGCGTCTGCACGAGCCCACCTTCAAGCAGATGGTACAGTCCGTCGGTCTCAATCCCTATATGATGGAGATGGCCAACCTGCGTGAACAGTGCAGTTGGGTGCATATGAACGATTTTGAGGGTGCCACCCGCAAGGCCGAGACGCTCGTTGACATGGCCATCTCCCGGGTGCGCCACCTCCAGCCGCTCACTGAAGAAACCCTGCCCCTGACCAAGAAAACGCTGGTCATCGGCGGCGGTATTGCCGGTATCCAGGCGGCCCTTGATCTGGCGGACAGCGGCTATGATGTCACCCTGGTCGAGAAACAACCCTCCATTGGCGGAATAATGGCGCAGCTCGATAAGACCTTCCCGACCATGGACTGCTCTATCTGAATTCTCGGTCCGAAAATGACGGATGCCGGTCGGCATCCCCGGATTAAGCTGTTGACCCTGAGTGAGGTTGTAGACGTTAAAGGTTATGTCGGCAATTTTGACGTTAAAATTATCAAACGGGCAAAATATGTCGATGAGTCCGCCTGCACCTCCTGCGGCGAGTGCGCCAAGGTGTGCCCGGTGGTGCGGCCCGATGAATTCAATAGCGGTCTCGCCTCACGCAAGGCCATCTACAGCCCGTTTCCCCAGGCTGTACCGTCGTCTTACCTGATCAACATCAAGGAGTGCCTGGGACATAACCCGGCCGTCTGCTCCAAATGTGTCGAGGTCTGCGATAAGAAGTGCATCAACTTCCATATGTCGGATGAAGAGATTTTGGAGCGGGTGGGCACCATCATCGTCGCCACCGGCCTGAAACCATATGATCCGACCGAACTCGATGAGTATGGCTACACCCGCTTTGAAAATGTGCTGACCAGCCTTGAATTCGAGCGGCTGGTGAATGCCGGCGGCCCGTCCCGGGGCGAACTGGTGCGGCCGACCGATATGGCACATCCCAAATCTGTCGGTTTCATTCAGTGCGTCGGTTCCCGTTCTTCCCGCAAGGGCGGGTCTTACTGCTCCAACACCTGTTGTATGAACACCATCAAGTCCACACTGGTGCTCAAGGAACATTATCCCGACATGGACGTGAAGGTGTTCTACATTGATATCAGGGCGTTCGGTAAAGGCTTTGAGGAGTTGTACGCCCGCGCCCGGAAAATGGGCGTGCAGTTCATACGTGGCCTGCCCGGCTCGGTCGAAGAAACGGCGGAAAAAGGTCTGCGCGTGGCAGTGGAAAACAGCGCCACCGCCAGCCTCGAATTCCATGAGCTGGACATGCTGGTCCTGGCCCAGGGAATGCAACCGGCACCCTCCACCCAACGCCTCCAGGAGATGATGGGCCTGCAGCTGACAGCCGACGGTTTCTATCTTGAAGCCCACCCCAAGCTCCAGCCCGTGGACGCCGCCACCCGCGGCGTCTTCTACGCCGGCTGCGCGGAAGGCCCCAAGGATATCAAGGAGAGTGTCACCCAGGCATCGGCGGCCGCCGTGCGGGCCATCCGGCTGATGCACAAGGGCGAGATTCTTACCGAGCCGATCACGGCGGAAGTCATTGCTGAAAATTGCAATTCCTGCGGCGTCTGCGCCCAGGTCTGCCCATACAACGCCATCACGGTGGACAAGAAGAGCAAGCTTGCGGCAGCGGTCAATTCGGCGGCCTGTGCCGGCTGCGGTACCTGTGCCGCCGAGTGCCGTTTCGATGCCATCAGCATGAACCATTACACGGATCAGCAGATCATCGGCCAGGTAGATGCCATGCTCACCACGGCACCGGAGTCCAAGATCCTGGTCTTTGCCTGCAACTGGTGCTCGTATGCGGGAGCAGACTACGCTGGTGTTTCACGCCTGCAGTATCCGGCCAATGCGCACCTGGTGCGGGTTATGTGTTCCGGCCGGGTGGATGAAAAATTCATCTGGGATGGTTTCCGCCGAGGCGCGCCGGTGGTACTGGTCAGCGGCTGCCATATCGGCGACTGCCACTATATCGACGCCAATCACTGGACCGAGAAACGGGTCACCCGAGTCCGCAAGAAAATGGAAAAGATGGGCATCCGCCCCGAGCGTCTGCAGCTCGAATGGATCAGCGCTGCGGAGGGCATCCGCTTTGCCGATAAAATGAAGGAAATGGAGAAAATTCGGCGCACGGTCACCAGCGAGGAGATTTCAGAGACTGTTGAGCTGTTGACAGATAACACAAATGCTCAGAAATCTTAACTATCCACCAGAGATGGTGTTAATCGCATAGCCTCGTATTCCAACTAACTCCAAGTTCGGAATACAAACCTTCCCGGTCCGGAATAGTTTTATCCGTTCGTATTGCAAAGCCTTGCCGATTTACCAGTTCTGGTAGTTCCTCTCTTGGTAGGTTGGCAAGGATCGATTTCCCGCAGGTTTTTTTCCCGATCTCCAATATTTTTTTGTCCTGCCACACCGCTGCAAGTCATCCTTACAATCGTCCTTGACAAATTTCCTTAAGGCTGACTACAGTATAAATAGCGTAAGTGATTTACTATTATCGTAATACAAAACACTGTAGTGAATCGCAACGAAGAAGTTCAATTTGTTCAGCTATCAAACAAACCATGCAGCAGGTGAGTAGATGACAGATAACGCAGAAAACGCAGATAACGCATTACCCATGGAAACCTTGGATACCTTCAACAGCGACTTTCTCTTCTACCAAACGCGAAAAAAACTGCCGTTTATCGAAAAAGCCGAGGGAATCTACATCTGGGATCACACCGGTAAAAAATATCTCGACGGCAGTTCGGGTGCGATCAACTGCAATATCGGCCATGGCAACAACCGCATCGCCAACCGCCTTGCGGATCAGGCCCGCAAAGCAGTCTTCGCTTACCGCACCCAGTTTGAAAACGAACCGGCTCACCGCTACGCCGCCGAACTGGTGAAGAATCTGGCGCCCCATCTGCAGCGGGTATTTTTTGTCTCCAGCGGCTCCGAGGCCGTAGAGTCGGCGATGAAGCTTTGTCGACAATATTTCTTTAATCGCGGCGAGAAATCCCGGACCCAGTTCATCTCCCGAACTCCTTCCTATCACGGTTCAACCCTGGGTGCATTGGCACTTACCTCCTATGCTCCCCTGGAAATACCCTTCCGGTCGATGATGCATTCTTACCCCAAAATTCCTGCCCCCTATTGCTACCGCTGTCCATTCAACAAGAGAGCAACCTGCAACCTGGAATGCGCCTGGGCGCTCGAAAAGGCCATTTTGGAGCAAGGCCCGGATAGTGTCGCCGCCTTTGTCGCCGAACCAATCGGCGGCGCCAGTACTGGAGCGGTCGTTCCCCCAAAAGGCTACTTCAGGGTGATCGAGGAAATCTGTCACAAATACGGCATTTTACTCATCCTCGATGAGGTCATGACCGGATTCGGCCGCACCGGAAAGCTCTTTGCCTACGAGCACTGGGACGTGAATGCTGATATCGTGGTGATGTCCAAAGGAATGACCTCGGGGGCCTACCCCCTGGGCGCCATAGCCGCCAGAACCGAATATGTGGACGAGATGATGAGCAATGGCGGTTTTGCCCACGGCCATACCCTGGCCGGCAATCCCATGGGTTGCGCAGTCGGCCTTGAGGTGCTCAATGTGATCACCGAAAACCGGCTGAGCGAAAACGCAGCAGCGGTCGGCCACACGCTGAAGGCCGGGTTGGAGCGCCTGAAAAAACGCTTCGATTTTATCGGCCAGGTGCGTGGTCGCGGGCTGCTGATGGCCATCGAACTGGTGGCGGATCGCAAAACCCGTAACCCGTTTCCCGCCGAATGTAATGCTCATTTTCTCCTGGCGGATGAAGCTTACGATGAGGGGCTGATTGTCTATCCGCGGCGGCCCATAAACGGCCTCAAAGGGGATCACATAATGGTTGCGCCACCACTGATCACCACCCGCAAAGAAATGCATGAACTATTGGCCCTGCTGGAACGCGCTCTGGAGCGCACCCAAGCCAAACTACCGGCGGTGGCGAATAATCCGACAACCTCCTGACGTAGCTAAAAGGATGATGACGCATGATTGACAAGACCAGCTCCGGCGCTAAAGCGCTCAGCCAAATCCTCGACGGGCAGACCATTATGGTCGGTGGCTTCGGCGTTCCCGGGACGCCATTTACGCTCATCGAGCTGTTATGCCGGCAGGGGGCGAAAAACCTCACCTTGATAAAAAACGATGCCAATGAACCGGGAATAGGCGTTTCCAAGCTCCTGGAGGCAGGTCAAGTGCGAACCCTGATCTCCTCGCACCTCGGTTTGAATCCGACAGCAGTGGCCATGATGAATCGACGGGAGTTGGAAGTTCTGCTTTACCCGCAGGGGATTCTGGCGGAAAAAATCCGTGCCGGAGGGGCAGGTCTGCTGGGAATTTTAACCGATATCGGAGTCGACACTATTTTGCGGGAAAGTCGCCAACTGCTGCATATCGACGGCCGCGAGGCGATTCTGGAAAAGGCCCTGCGTGCCGATGTGACATTGATCCACGCGGCAGTGGCCGACCGCTTCGGAAACCTGATCTTTGCCAAGAGCGCGCGCAACTTTTGCCCCCTGATGGCAACAGCCGCCAACACTGTCATCGTTGAAGTCGAAAAGGTCGTCGATACCGGCAATCTTGATCCGGATCAAATCCATCTGCCGGGAGCCTTTGTCGATCATATCCTGGTGCTTGATGAACTCACCTCGGACTATGGAGTATTGGCCCACCATGCCCTATAAAAAAAAGATAGCCGCGCGGGCGGCTGAGGAGATCCAATCAGGACAGGTGATCAATCTCGGTATAGGTATCCCCAACCTGATCCTCGATTATCTGCCGGAAGGGATGGAAGTTTTCGTTCAGGCGGAAAACGGCATTCTCGGCATCGGCCCCCGCTGCCGCAAGGGAACCGAGGATCGCAACCTGATCGATGCCGGTGGTGACTATACTACGGTTATTCCCGGTGCTTCCTTTTTCGACAGTGCCCTCTCTTTCGCGTTGATCCGCGGGGGGCGTGTGAACACCAGCTTTCTCGGCACCCTGCAAGTTTCGGCGAGTGGCGATCTGGCGAACTGGATCATCCCGGGGAGAATGGCGCCCGGC
Source organism: uncultured delta proteobacterium (assembly GCA_963728385.1). Lineage (GTDB taxonomy): Bacteria > Desulfobacterota > Desulfobulbia > Desulfobulbales > Desulfocapsaceae > Desulforhopalus_A. The sequence continues at coordinate 127,393 of CAVSJK010000003.1, read as the reverse complement.
ATCGGTGGCGGGATGGAACTGGCGCAGAAGGCGCAGCGGGTGATTGTCACCACCTCCCACTCAACCCGTGACGGGAAACCCAAGATTCTCTCCCAGTGCACACTGCCGCTGACGGCTCGGGCCTGCGTCAAGACCATCATTACTGAACTGGCGGTGATAGATGTGACACCCCAGGGGTTGATGCTGCGGGAGATTGCCCGGGAATCGAGTCTTCGGGAAGTGCAGGAGAAGACCGGTGCGCCCCTGCTCTTTGCCACCGCCGACATCCCCAGGTTTTAAGGTAAACGCTCATTGATACACCTCGAAAGATTGCATAAACCGGACCTGTAACCGCGTCGCTCTTGTGCCATCCCTGGCCGTCGTCATCCAGTGCGCCAGGTTCGTTCAAGCAGGCCTCTGAGCATGTAGGGGCGGGTTCTAAACCCGCCCTTCTCCGCACTGCGACCTAATCGGACGAAAATGGGACGCAGGATGAACGGTTACGGTCTTAACCTCAATCCAGGAGCGAACTAATGAAAACTTCAGAAAGTAAAATCCTGAGCACAGTCGACGCCCTGGCCGAGGATATTATCGACTTTACCGATCGATTGGTCCGCCGGCCCAGCACCCTTGAGAATGAGGCATCTGCGCTGCAGGTCATGGAAGAAGAACTCATTCGGCTCGGTCTGACTCCGGTCCGGGTGCCCATCGATCCCGTGGAACTGGCAGCGCACCCCGGATTCGCGCCGGTCCCCTGGAGCTATAATGGACGCTACAACCTTGTGGCGACACGGCCGGCGGATTGCCCGGGGGGACGCAGTGCCCTGTTCAATGGTCATCTGGATGTGGTAAGCCCGGAACCCAGGGAACTATGGGAGACAGACCCCTTTTTACCCGTGCTTCGTGACGGTTGGATGTATGGCCGCGGTGCCGGCGACATGAAATCAGGAGTGGCGGCCATGACTTACGCCCTACACGCGGTGGCAGCAGCCGGCTTTGGCCTGCGGGCGCCGGTGACCCTGGAAGCGGTTATCGAGGAGGAGTGTTGCGGCAACGGGGCTCTGGCCTGTATGAACGCGGGTTACGACGCCGAGGCGGTATTGATCCCCGAACCTTTCGGGCCGACTCTCTACACGGCCCAAGTCGGGGTGCTCTGGTTCAAGGTCCGTATGCGTGGAGTCTCCTGCCATGTTCAGGAGACGGCGGCGGGGACCAACGCCATCGAAAAGAGTTATCCCATCATTGGCGCGCTACGGCGCCTGGAAGAAGCCATGAACGCGGAAGAGCGGCCGGCGGCCTATAGTAATCTTCATCATCCGCTCAACCTGAACATTGGTATCTTCAAAGGTGGCGATTGGCCATCAACAGTCCCTTCGGCAGCGGAATTCCATGGCCGCCTTTCCTTTTTCCCCGGAACTCCCTACGAAGCGATATGCCGCCGCATCCGGGCCGCAGTGACCGAGGCAGCACAAGCCGATCCCTGGCTGGCAAACAACATGCCCGAGGTGGAGTTCTATGGATTTCGTTCGGAAGGCCACACACTCAATCGGGAGCTGCCGGCCCTGGCTACGCTAAACGACTGCCATCACGATCTCACAGGTAGCGCAGCCGAAAATTATATTTCGACCTGCACCACCGACCTGCGGGCCTTTCACTTTTTCGGCCAGGGACAGGGTACCTGCTACGGGCCGGTGGCGGAGAACATCCATGGCGCCAACGAACGGGTCAATATCGACAGCATCATGCAGGTGGCCAGGGCTTATGCGCTCTTCCTCGCCCGCTGGTGCCAACTGGCTGAGTGATCCTTGGCCGAGGAACAAAGGAGAATGACACATGCATGAGGTGGTGATTGCGGATTATTTGCGCACGGCCTACTCCAAGGTCAAAACCAGCGCCCCCGAAAAAGATTGGTTCAATACGCTACGCGCCGACGACTTACTGGCCGAGCTGGTTCCGCCCCTGCTGCAAAGCAGCGGGACGGAGGGCGGTGAGGTGGAAGATTTTATCGTTGGTTCGGCACTGGGAGTGAGCGAGCAGTGGACCTTCGGCGGCCGCAGCGCCGTTTTCCTCGCCAACCTGCCGGCACAGGTCCCGGCCAAGTTTATCGACCAGCAATGTGGTTCCAGCATGGCTGCGCTCCACACCGGCTTTTTGGAGATTGCCGCCGGTTATGCCGATGTGATTGTGGCCGCGGGCATGGAACATATGGGGCGGGTGCCCGTCGGTCCGACCCTGTTCGAGAAAGGTGCCCTTTCCGTCAACCCCCGGCTATACCGGGAGGAATGCTTCCGGCACTGGGACATGAAAACAACCATGAACATGGGTTTCACCGCCGAAAAACTATGCGCCATAAGCGGCTTCAGCCGTGAAGTTCTCGATCAATGGGGCGCCCGTTCCCACCAAAGAGCGGTAAAGGCGCAGCAGGATGGCTTTTTCGACGGCGAGATTCTGCCGATCGCGGTCCGACAGGCCGATGGAGAGGTCATGAGCGTCAGCCGCGACCAGGGCATCCGCGCTAACGTTCAGCTGGAAGACCTGGCCAAACTTGTCCCTGTCTTCCGTCCCGATGGCCTGATCACGGCCGGCAACGCCTCACCCCTGAACGCCGGGGCCGGTGCAATCCTGCTAATGTCCCGAGCAACCGCCGAAAGCAAGCAGTTGACGCCTCTCGCCACCATTCGTTCCATCGGTTTTGCCGGTGTCGACCCCACCCTGATGGGAACCGGCCCGGTCCCCGCGGTACAGAAAGCACTGAAAAAAGCGGGCCTGAAACCCGCGGATATCGATTACTGGGAAATCAATGAAGCCTTCAGCGTCGTCGTTCTTAACGCGATCAGGGAATTGGACATTGACCCCGGACGAGTCAACGTCAACGGAGGCGCCATCGCCATCGGCCACCCCCTTGGGGCCACCGGCGTGCGGCTGGTCGGAACGCTGGCCCGCATTCTCAAGTCTAACGGCGCTCGCTTTGGCTGTGCAACGGCCTGCATTGGCGGTGGTCAGGGGATTGCGACTGTCATTGAACGGGTGAGCTGAAGGCTGATCCGAGTTATGCGGTCTTTCAGGCAAGTCGTAACCGGGCCAAGGAAGCGATCGCACTTCCCCCACTTATGTCCGGAATGATGCTCAACTCGAGCACGGTGACCGCCGAGAGTTCGACCTGATGGTCTTCCGTCTCACTGGTTGTGCCTTGGGGACTGAAGTTCCACTGCTGCCGAACGATTTCCCGGTACGTCTGCCCGCCATCCGGCGACCAACGCAAGACGTACTCTTGCGTGCGCTCAGTGCTGGACTCCACGAAATACAGCCTGATCCGCCGAAGCTGTTGCGGATTAGCAAAGAGAAGCCGGATCGTTTGCTTTCCGGGGCCTACAGCACGCCATCCTGAGGTCCGACCGGGTAGCAACGCGGACTCAATTGGATGAGCGGCATCCTCCGAGGTGATTTCCACCTCCGCCAGCTCCTCTATGTTCAACCAGTCCTGGTCAAGAGATGCGGTTTCCTGTTCAACTTGGGTGATGATTCGCTTGCGCATCGTTATGTCTCCTGGTTTCAAGCTAGAGAAACTTCTAGCTGCCTAACATGGAAATTGCAGGTTTATCCGGTACATTTCGTTGTTGAATATGTGTATATGTAATCATTTTCCTGGAAATTAAATCTTGCCCATATCTTTTAATTTTCACATCTTACCCTTGCTCGTCACAGTGCTTCCTGGAAATTCGCTCAGCGGGATCCTGCCGGTAGTATTCTTTCAAAACGCGATAAAGATCTGGAGCTTGATTAATCATCAGCCGTGGCCGGTCAAAGAATTGTTCTGTGGCAACGGCAAAAAATTCAGCTTCATTAGTAGCACCGTAGGCATTGAGGAAAGATATCCTGCCTTTTTGTATATCGTGCCTCAGTCGCAGATATTCACGTGAACATGTCTGGACCCAGTCACGATATTCGTCACGACTGCGCAGGGGAGGCGTGCCGTCGGCTGTATGGTCAAGCATGTCCAGTTTATGAGCAAATTCATGGTAAATAACGTTATGACCGGACTCTGGATGGCGACCACTGCTAAGGGCTGCATCCCAGATAATAATGACCGGTCCACGCAGGAAGGCCTGCCCGAGAATAGGTCGCTCAAGCTCCACAGGTGCTATTGTGTTTTCAAAGAAGCCTGGTTTACGTTGCGGCGGAATCACAGTAGAAGGATAGACGATGATGGATTCAACATTCTGGTAGAAATTGTGGTGCAAGCCGAGAAGAAGGAGGCATGCTTGAGCGGCGATTGTGACTCGAATCTCATCGATGATTTGCAGTCCCCCTGCGCCTTCCCAGTATTTTTCAGATATAAATACCTGAACCAGGGCTTTCAGGTGAGAACGCTCGTCATCGTCCAGCATGCAGTAGTGCCCAACATTTCGCTGGATAATGTCTTCCCATAAATCAGGAAAGGGTGCTTCAGTGAGCTTCTTTCGGCGTTTTTTTTTCAACCAGTTAAACATTGTTTTTTAGTAGTACAAAAATTTACGCTGAAATTCTAGTCAGAATGTCAGTATCTTGTACTTTTGTTTGCCTTATCATTGATATTACTTCACAGACGCTTGCCGTACGCGAAAGCGCCGTAGGATTTTCCGCGTGATGGACATGTTGGTTATGGCTGTTATGGCTGTTATAGTGTCAAATCTGTTATGGTGTCGACCTGTTATGGCTGTTATGGGGGCTGTTATGCTGTTATGCTTGTTATGTTTGTATGTTGTTATGGGTTTGTTATGGGGTCGGACCATGACAACACATGTTATTCTAGTCGCTTAAGTTCAATAAATAGGAATTTTTAGTGCTTAAAAGGCCTATTTGCCTCCCAAAAAGAGTGCTGTAAGACGATTGAGGTTCTCGTAATGAGGTCGTCCCGTTTTCAGATACAATTGAACGGCCGGGTATTCTACCTGAAAGCTTTTTCTGAATATTCTGTATAAAACATTCATCACCGACAGCAACTGACTCACTCCAGAATGATTGTCTTTTGAACTCATCATTCTTTAACTCATAATCCACCCACTCTCGATGCATCTGACGAAAATCATTTTCGTGCGGTGTGCAAAAAAGGTTATCAAGGGCTTGCTGATTAATAATAGAATACCGTTTGGGTGGTGTCTGGATTTCGTTGTATCCACTTATGCAATATGCCGATGGATGTCGAACCACGCCAGCCCTGACCATATTGAGATCGATATAGACAAGACATTTTGCCAAATGCTCATCAGTCTGAACTGCTGTCGCATGATATCTATCTTCCCAGAATGCACCCTTTCTTTTTTTGCGAATATTGTACTCTTGAGCAGTCCTGCCGGCTACCAGCTGAAGGCTTTGGGGGATAACATCCTCACCGGTATCAACGACGAGCATATGAATGTGATTGGAGGTAGCGATGTAATTGAGCACACAAAGCCCGTATCTCTTTTTTGCTTCAAAAAGCCAATACCGCCAACGCAATCTATCTTTTTCAAACTTAAGAAGAAATTCCTGTTTATGACATCTATGGGTGATATGCCAAACACAGCCAGGAATATAGTGCCTATTCGCTCGTGCCATGAAAATGAGTCTCTCGACCTAAAGGGTGATTAATACAAAAACTTTCCTTAGAGGTACCTTTTTTCCACCAAAAAGGGCTTTCTAAGAACGAAAACTACCACTTTCCAGCAATATTAGATAGTTAATTCATACATATGTCGTGGTCCGACCCGAATGGGGGGGACCCGAATGGGGGGGGGGAATGGGGACGTTGGCCAACACATACGTTGACTATCGTTGAATTTTTCGAAGGTATGCTGTGGAATGGTCGGCAAGTTCGGGAAAAAATTTCCTGAAATCATCTTCAAATTTTTCATAATCCCTGTGAAGGTCATCTATGGCTCGTGCCATGGATGACTGGAAAGAAGCTCTCCTGGCCATACCCTGCATCGCCCTGTTGATCCCTTCCAGTTTGCTGTAATTAACAAGCCAATTGTTGGCTATCATATGGGGTAGGACCTGTTTGGCCTTTTGGGGTAGTAAATTATCATGGCTTTGCATAGTTGAATAGGCACGACAGGCAAAATCTGCCAGCGGGATGACGCTGTACTCATGCCAGTTTTTAGCCAGAAAATGATCGTAGAAAATATCTACAATAACAGAGGAATAATGTCGGTGTTTCTTCCAGAGCCGTTGTTTACTCTTTGCTACCTGTGGATGCCGATCGGTGAAAGAGTCAATTTCCCGGTGTAAGAGAATTCCCTGATATACTTCTCTTTGGTAGGATTTTATCAGTTCTCCCTTGACGAAGTCAGTGATAAAATTGCCAAGCATCACCTGATCGGAATCGCCGGAAAGATAGAGATGTGCTAAAAAATTCATTTACTCATGGAATGATTTTAAAAAAGTGGATAACAAAAAATGGGAACATTCAAAGCCGGTGCATCTCAGTCCTTATTTGACTAATCTCCCGTGCTTTGCGGGGATAAGTACCTTCACGAAATTCATTCTAAAAAAACAAGAAATGAATGCCTAAAGTACTAATCTACCAGGAGAAAAGCCCTGAACTTCAGATATTCGACCTCTCCACCAGATTCCTGTATTGCCGGGGGTTGCGTTGCCCTTGGCATCGGAAAAAACAGCATTTTTGAGATGAATATAGGAAGGAGTTTCATTTGATTCCGAAGTTGAAACGCACGTGCATTGGTCACCAATCGTCTTGAATGTTTCCTTGATCTCCTCTGATCTTTTTCCTGATTCAAAGGGACCGGCAAAATAGGTGCTGAGATCATCAAAATATTGTCTGACGCCTACAAGATTTCCCGATATCAAAATCCCCCCGACCGTGAGGGTTATTTCCAGCTCAAATCGATTTTTATTAGCCAGGTTAACCAGGAATTGAAGAAACCAGTCTTTCACAGGTGCGCTGCTGGTTGCGTATATATTTTTATCTACAATTGCCATGTTTGTCTCCTTGTTGGGCCGACGGATCGCAATTCGACCCCAAATCCAACTTATACTTGTCCATGAATCAAATAGTAAGATCGGTGCATTAGATTTCAAATGGCAACGAAGGACATTTTTTATGTGGGGTGGAAGGGAGGATTAATATCTGTTTTATTATGTAAACGTTCACCAACGCCTGATATGCGAACGATCAGAGTGCCGTACAGAAAAGGGCGGGTTTGGAACCCGCCCCTACGTCGGCATACGGGTTCCGTCGATTCTGCAAATATTCACCAGCTCCATCGGGTTTGTGCATCGGCCGCCGGATTTTACTGACCGATGCCGGAAGAAAGCTCTATGACTATGCCTGTCGCATTGAAGGGATGACCGATGAAATTCGATCGGAGGTAGTCGGGAAAAGATATGCCCGCGGCAGTCTCACCATTCGTCTGCCGGAGACCCTGGCGGCAGTGTATATGCCCCGGGTAATCGAGGAGTTCAGTAAGGAATATCCCGAAGTACGGCTCAGTTTTATCAATTGTTCCGACCTGCAACTCTCTCGGGAACTCAACTCCGGCTCCATTGATCTGGCTTTTCTGATGACTGATGATGTGAGCTTGCAGGATGTGAAGGTCGATTTTCTAAAACCTCTGGAACTTGTACTGGCAGCAGACATTCACCTCAGTCATTATGATCCGACATGTCGATAAATGGTGTTCGCCGCTATTGAAAAGGTTCATGGAAATTGCCATTGCCGATATCAATTGAAGACGAGGCGTAGCCTCAACTCATTGTGTCAGCAGACCACCGAAGGTTTGGCCGTTACCGTCAAGGCCTTCCGCAAAGGTGATGGTTTTGCCCGTCTCCACCCCTTCGTTATAGGTGCCGCCGTATACCTTGACCCCGCTTCGTGATACCTTTCTCAGTCTGGGAAAGCGCATGCCGACAAATATTTCCAGCCGCTTTTCCTCCGCGACAATAAGATCGCCGACCTTTGGCTCTATTCGGGAATCTTTTTTGCCCATCTTCTGCTCCTGCAGTTTCTGGTAAAAACCGCGCAACAGTCCGAGATAATAGCTGTTTTTTTCTGTTCTGACCGATCCCCTGAAACGCTTTCTGTTTAAGGACCAGAGCGAGACCAACCGGTTTTCAAGAAAATGATAACAATATTCGGCAATAGTCACATTTTCCTTGGTACCTAGAAGTTCGATAGTCTTATAGGTCTCGTTAGTCTGTGGGTCATAAAGGTTGGAAAGCACGACCCTGACAAAGAAGAAATCATGCAGAATCGTACAGATACGCCGCTGATAGCTCTCTATCCGCTTTCTTTTCCGATCGATTATGACAAAACCATAGCGATACTGCTGATCATTGCCGAGTTCCCGGATATGGTATTTTTCAATGAGATCGTTGGCCTTCTGCATGGCGAGCGCGGCCTCATGTTCATTGGAAGACTGGGAGAGCGCCAAGAGTTTTTCCACCCTAGCCATACATTCCCGGCCTCTGGCGGAGATTTTCGATGCGCCGGTTGCCTGCTCCACAGTCTCGGATACCACGATTCCCGGACGGCGATATTCCGGGAGTACGCCCAGGAGATCACAGGCACGCTGAAAAGCCTCACCATGGGGAGCACCAGTGATCAGGAACTCTTCGGCGCAGAGCTGGTGGGCCATTTCATGTTTTAATACCTGCAGAGTGACCGACCAGGAATAATTCAGGATCAAATGACGGCTGAGCCGCAGAGTTCTGGTGCCGGAACACCAGGCGCCAAGTTCCTTTCTGGTATCGGAAATTTCAAAGAGCGGCGGTCTCAACTGCAGGCCATACATCAGGCAGATTTCTTCGAACTCAAGCAATAACTGCTGCAGCCAGAGATGCTGCAGAATATCCATATTTACCGTCTGTGCCATGTTACGATTGTCGTTCATTGGTATCCTTTATTATAGAAAAGCTGTCGCCTGACCAAAGACAAAACACAATACCGCCCATTACAGCCTGTGACAAGTCCCGGCCTGAGGTGCTCCTGATATTGGCTTGCTTTTCCCTTTATCGCCAGTATATTATAGGCGTTACGCGTTAGACCTATCCGTTTTTTGGTATCGTATATTAACCAAACCCTTTCTCAACTCTAGGTTTTACCATGAAAAAACTTTGTATATTTTTTCTCCTGTTTGCCCTCTCGGGGTGTGCAACCAGTCCCACAGGCCGTTCGCAGCTCATGCTCGTTTCGCCTGAAGAAGCGATCAATGCATCCCAACAGGCATATGTTGAGACCATTCGCCCCCTGGAAAAAGAAGGCAAAGTCGACTCCAATCCGGCACTGACCAAACGGATCAAACTTATCACCGGCCGACTCATCGCCCAGGCGATAATGCTCTATCCCCGCACCAAGGATTGGGACTGGAGCGTTAAAGTAATTGATGATCCCGAGACGGTCAATGCCTGGTGTATGGCCGGGGGCAAGATGGCTATCTATACAGGCCTGATCAATAAGCTCAATGCCACCGATGATGAATTGGCCGAAGTCATGGGCCACGAGATCTCCCATGCACTGGCCAATCATACCGCCGAGCAGATGTCCCTGGCAATGGCCACCCAACTCGGGCTTTCAGGAGTAGCCATGGCTGTCGGTGAGTCTAAATACAAAGGAGCTATTTTGACCGGCAGCGCCCTTGCCGCCCAAACGGCTATAACCCTGCCATACAGCCGGGCCGATGAATCAGAAGCGGACCGGCTCGGCATAGAACTGGCGGCGCGGGCTGGGTATGATCCGCGTGCCGCGGTAACACTTTGGCAAAAAATGGCCAAGGTGGGAGGTTCGACTCCGCCTGAATTCCTCAGCACCCACCCCTCTCCTGCAAACCGTCAGGAAAGGCTCCAGGCACTCGCCCAGCAGATGATGGGCTATTATCAAGATAAATATCCGCGTCCGGTCTACCAATTTAAACAATAATCGGCTGCACGATTTCTCCTGTCATCTTATTGAAATGCTTATAGCAACGACCCATAAAAATACCGACTTCGACGGCCTGGCCTCGGTTATTGCAGCAACGATACTTTATCCCGGCTGCATTGGCGTAGTCCCGAAAATGACCAATAGAAATGTGGATCAGTTTCTCTCTACCCACAAGACCGCCTTTAATCTCATCCTGCCCAATGAGGTTTCGCACGACGAGGTGACGAAACTGATCGTCCTCGATACCGACCAGTGGCAGCGGCTGGACCGGCTCGACAAGCTGGCGGAGCGCAACGACCTGGAGATTGATCTCTGGGATCACCATATGATGGGAACCGGTGACATCGTGCCGACCTGGTCCTGCAAGGAACGGATCGGTTCGACGGTGACACTGCTCGTGCGTGAAATGCAGAAACGGGGAATGGAACTCACACCTCTCGACTCAACCGTCATGCTGATCGGACTTTATGAAGATACCGGACACCTCTCCTACCCTTCGACCACCGCAGAGGACGCCCGGGCCGCGGCCTATCTGCTCGAAAATTGGGCGGATCTCAATGTTGCCGCTTTTTTCCTCAATCCGCCTTACGAAGAGAGCCAGAAGGAGATTCTCTTTGAGATGATGAAGGAGACGGAGAAATTCACGATCAACGGCAATACAGTCGGTTTCAATTGCATCAGTCTGGACAAAAAGGTGACAAACCTTGCGGCGATCGTCAACATGTACCGAAAGATCGTCAACGTCGATGCTCTTTTTGTCATTTTTACCACCGATAATAGAAATACCGTCATCGGCCGCAGCGGCGCCGAAAACATCCATATCGGCCAGGCACTCGCCTGTCTCGGCGGTGGTGGACATGCGGGAGCCGGTTCTGCAACGGTAAAAAGCAACGACATGTCGGCACAACAGATCAAGGAACTAATCGTGGCCGGGCTGAAGGCTTGCAGGACGGAGAGCATCCGCATCTCGGATATTATGTCCTTTCCGGTTATCTCCGTGGCGCCGGCTACCACCATGCGGGAAGTCCAGAACCTGATGGTCACGGAAAAAATCAGGGGGATCATAGTCATGGAAGATGATAAAATCCATGGCATCATCGTTCTCTGGGATCTCAAGCGAATAAAGAAAGAACAACATTGGGACAGCCCGGTCAAAGCCTTCATGGCCAGAGACATTATTACCATCGAACCCGGTGCCGCTCCGTCAATAGCCGCCCGGATAATGATTGAAAACGATATCGGTTATCTTCCGGTGGTCGAAAATGACAAAGTGATAGGTATTGTCACCAGAACCGATATTCTTACCTACTTTTACGATCTGTTACCTGAATAGCCGGAGCCTGCATTCGTCCGCCCGGCTGTAGACGCAGGGTGGTGACCAGGATACCGGCGACTATCAGCAGGCAGCCGGTCACATGATACCAATGTATGTGCTCGCCAAGAATGAGGACGGCAAGTACTACCGAGCTGGCGGGCATTGCCGCTGTTGCTGCGCCGGCGGTCGCGCCGCTTACTTTGCCGACACCGGCTGTCCAGAGAAGGTAGGCAAGGACGGTAGCGAAAACCCCGTAATAACCTATGGCCAGCAAGGCTTCGGGCGAGGGTATTTCATACATTGAGTGAAGGTCAAAGACTGCCGGAATCACCAGCAGCAATAGACTGCAGAAGATTAAAACGGTTGTGTTGGTGATCGCCGAGACGGAGTCGGCGATTCTTTTGCGAAAGATGGTAAAAAGCGCCTCACAGACCACGGCGGCGCCAACCAGCAGACAGCCGAACAGGCTGTTTTCCGCGCCACTTCCCCGGCCAAAAATATTGATAACGATACAACCCGCCACAGCAAAGCCTATTCCTGCCGCCGTTTGCCGGGTAATGGCCTCTCCCAGCAGCAGCAGAGAGAGTAAGGCAAGAACTGCGGGAGTGGTCCCCGTGATAATTCCCGCCTGCACGGCGCCGGTGGAATGCAACCCATAGAGGATAAAGATCCTGAACAGGACTATGCCGCAAAGCCCCTGTAGAAATAAATACTTCCAATGACTGAGGGTGAGCTGCCGGAGCTCGGTGATTCTGCCATACATAAGCGGAATCATGCAGATAAATGCCACCAGCAAAGAGCAGAATGCCCCGAGAAATACCGGCACGGACGAAACCAGGATTTTACCGACCACCACCGAGCTGCCTGCCAGGCACATTGCCCCGATCAACATAAATACCGCCATAATTTTCCCTCTTCTTTTGATTTACCTGTCCCATCGAATGTTACCTGACCTTTACTGTTGATTTTCAAACTACAAGGTTAAATTGGTTTGCAGTAGATCCACTTTCTGATATTTTTCATGGTACCAATTTCAGCAAGAGCACCTTTCGACCGGCGTAGACCTCAATAAAAATACTCAAGGAAAAAAGAGAGAGTCATCATGATGTGGATCAACGTGGATAAATCATCCGAAGTACCGATGATACGCCAGCTTTACAGTCAGGTACGGCAGGCAATTCTTGCAGGAAAGCTCCAGCCGGAGACCAGGCTGCCCTCAAGCCGTGAGCTGGCCGAAAGGTTACAGATCTCAAGAAATGTCATTCTTGAAGCCTTTGATATGCTGCACGCCGAAGGATACATCCATTCAAGACAGGGCGCCGGAACCTTTGTCGCCCCTGGCGCAATCTTTACCACCCCAAAAAACGAAGTGGCGCCACCCAGGGTGGCAGATGTTAACATGGGCTATGATTCCCCGAAAGGCGTCATCAATTTTCGGGCTGGAACGCCCAACCTCAAGTTATTCCCCAAAAACATCTGGCAGAAAATGATGAAGGAGGTGTTTTCAGCATCTCTTGAAGAAACTCTGGCTTACGGCCACCCGGAAGGACGCATGGAACTTCGGCAGGCAATCTGCGACTACGTGGTCACCCAGCGGGAAGTTGTGTGCCATCCGGACCAGATCGTCATTACAGCTGGCACTACCCAGGCTATCGGCATTGCCTCCCATCTCCTGCTGAGGCAGAGAAAGGATGTGTTTCTGGAAGATCCCATCACCAGGGATATTCGACTGATAGTCGAGGGCCGCGGTGGCGTGCTGCATCCGATACCAGTAGATAATGACGGAATCGACACCGGCAGGCTTCCTAAATCCCCCGTTCCCGCCTTTATCTATGTGACCCCATCACACCAGTTTCCCATCGGTGGGACCCTGCCTATACAACGACGTATAGATCTCTTGAACTACGCTGAAAAAACAGGAAGTTATATCATAGAAGATGATTATGACAGCGAGTTTCGCTTTGACGGGCAGCCGCTCAGCTCCCTGCATGGGCTTCTGCCTGAGCGGGTCATCTATATCGGCACCTTCAGCAAGACACTCTGCCCCGCCATCCGGATCGGTTATATGGTGCTCCCTCCTGCGCTGATCAGCCTGGGCAGGAACTGTAAATGGCAGAGCGACCTACACAACGAAGTCTTCAGCCAGTTGGCTCTTGCGGGGTTTATACGGGAAGGGCATTATCTCCGCCATGTAGCGAAAATGAAGAAACATTATCTGAGGAGAAGAAAAGACGTTGTCGATGGACTGACTAAACATTTTGGCGACCGGGTAGAAATACTGGGCAGTGCGGCAGGTCTTCATCTGGTCGCGAGGTTTAAGAACTGCCGGTTCAGCGAATCATTTTTTGAGGAGGTGGAAGCTGCTGGAGCCCGCTTTTATCCGGTCGGTTTGCATGCAATCCGACCGGATGAACATCGCGATAAGCTGATGATCGGCTACGGAAATCTCTTAGGCGAAGAAATCGCCCTCGGAATAGCTCTCCTGGCAAAACACCTTGACCGGGATTTCTCTTTTTGCAAAGAAAGGGAGCCCATAAAAAAGCATTGACTTCAGCTGGGTGTTCTGATAAAAAACACTTCCCTTTGAGAGAAAAAAGCAAAACCGTTCATCGGGAACAGCAAAATGCTCGTGTAACTCCAGCCCCGTAAATGTTCAGCAGTGCTCCATAGGCGCACAAGCAGACGGGCGGGTTATAGATTGGACTATGTACGGCTGTCTGATCGTGCGCATATGGGATGCTGATGAACGTTTACAAAAAAGCGGGAATAACTCAGTGGTAGAGTGCAACCTTGCCAAGGTTGAAGTCGCGAGTTCGAATCTCGTTTCCCGCTCCATTTTTTTTCTCCCCGCTCTCCGGTTTTTACCGAATTTTCACAAGCCAGCTAACTCCCCTGCTTAAAACAGATTCGTTTGACCTCATCAAAGGTCGAGACAAAGTGCGGGGTAATGCCTTCCTTGATATGATCCGGCAGCATCTCAAAATCTTCCTGGTTTTCCTTGGGCAGAATGACTTCGGCGACGTTGGCCCGTTTGGAGGCGATCATCTTTTCCTTCACCCCGCCGATCGGCATGACCATACCACTGAGCGTCAATTCCCCGGTCATGGCAAGGTTCAGGCGAATCGGCTGATTTGTGACTATTGAATAGATTGAACAGGCCATGGTAATACCGGCCGATGGTCCATCTTTTGGTGTTGCACCCGCTGGAACGTGGAGATGGATGAGGTTCTTGTTGAAGAAATCTATTCCCTTGCTGTTATCCTTCATCAAAGAACGAACATAACTATAAGCAATTTCGGACGATTCCACCATAACCTTCCCCAACTGGCCGGTCTGTTTAAAGCCGGCTTGACCGGTGGGAATGGGAATTGACTCAATATGGAGCGTCGTCCCGCCCATGCTGGTAAAAGCAAGTCCGGTGATAACCCCGACCCGCGGCTTTTTGAAGGCCAGTTCTTCAGAAAAAACCCGCTTGCCGAGAAGATCCTTCAGTTCATCCTTGTGGATACGGATATTCTCCTGCGGATTTTCAATGATCCTGTTCACCGATTTTCTAAGGATTTTCTTAATGCAGTTTTCCAGGCCGCGCACTCCCGCCTCCCTGGCATATCCATCGACAATAGCTGCTATCAATCCCTTCGGCAGGGTGATCTGCTTCGAGGTCAGACCATGCTCCTTCAGTTGTTTGGGGATAAGATGTCTTCTGGCAATTTCCACCTTTTCTTCCAGAATATACCCCGGCAGCTCGATAATCTCCATCCTGTCCATCAGTGGCGCAGGGATGGTGTCAAGCTGGTTGGCCGTACAGATAAAAAAGATTTTTGATAAATCGAAACGCACGTCGAGATAATGATCAAGAAAATCGCGGTTCTGCTCGGGATCGAGTACTTCAAGAAGAGCGGAGGCGGGATCACCCTGAAAACTGGCTCCGATCTTATCGACCTCGTCGAGCATGATAACCGGATTGGCCGTCTTGCAGGTTTTAATTGCCTGGATGAATTTTCCGGGCATTGCACCTATGTAGGTACGCCGATGCCCTTTAATTTCCGCCTCGTCACGCATGCCGCCCAAGGAAAAACGAAAGAATTTCCGCCCGAGACTCTGCGCTATCGATTTGCCTATCGAGGTCTTGCCGACACCGGGCGGACCTTGCAATAGTAGTATGGTCCCGGACAGGTCACCTTTGATAATCCCGACCGATATCAGTTCCAGTATCCTGTTCTTGACATCCTTGAGCCCATAGTGATCTCTATCGAGAATTTTGGCTGCCTTCTGCTGACTGTAACTATCCTTGGAATAGACCCCCCAAGGCAGAATAGTCAACCAATCTAGGTAGGTACGGGTGATATTAAACTCGGGGGAAGAGGCGCCGAGAAGCTTGAGTTTATCCATCTCCTCTTTAATTTTTTCTTCCGCTTCTTCAGAGAGCACCAGATCTTTTAGTCGTTTTTGATATTTTTCCAGCTCAGTCTGGGTATCGTCCTTGGCAAGTCCCAGCTCTTTCTTAATCTCCTGCAACTGCTGTTTTAAGAAAAATTCCCGTTGCTGTTTGGAGAGTTGTTCCTCGATGCGCTTGGAGATCTTGGCCTTGAGCTTGGAAATTTCCACCTCGTTTTTCAAGAGAATCAGTACCGTTTCAAGCCGCTTGCGTATTTCCTTGGTTTCCAGAATTTTTTGGATTTCCGTCCCTGAAGATGTGGTCATAGAGGCGGCAAAATCGGCCAGTGATCCGGGATCACTGAGGTTGATTCGCTCGATGAGCAGACTCAATCCCTCCTTGAACAAGGGATTCAAATTGACCAGTTCCTTGATGCAGTCGATTATCGCTACCGAATAGGCTTTCAGTTCTTCCGTATTTTCCTGGATATCTTCAAACCAGTAACGCACTTCGGCGGTAAAGACGGAATCTTTTTTGGTAAGGGAAATAATGTCGAACCTTTCCAGTGCCTGAACCAATACCTGCAAGGGTTCGCCCGGTTTATAGGGCGATACCTGTATAACCCTGGCAACCGATCCCACGTCAAAAAAATCATCTTCGCTTTCCGCGGCGTGCGCAAGACCGTCTTCCTTGGGTTTTTGCAGGACAAGGCCGAAATAAAGCGGTGCATTCCTGTTGACATGTTTCATAACCGCATGTTGTAAAGTGGTATCGTCAACAATGATCGGACCCATCATCTTCGGAAACATAGGTCGATCATGCAAGGGAATTACCATCAACTTTTCCGGTAACAGATCTTTGGCGACCACGAGTGATTTGGAAGAATCTTTTTCGTTCTCATCCCCTGGAGAATCTATGCCGTCCGGGGTTAAAACTGTCGTTTCCTCTGCCATTCTTTTTCTCCTGTTGTTGATCGATTAGTTGAATAGTAAATAAATCCTAAAACTTACTATATTAGCTTTATCTTTTTGATCTAAAGTGGTTTTTCATTTGTATCCAAGCGGATGATTGCCGAACATGGTTATCCTCCGTTCTCACCCTCTTTCTTATTGATACAGATAATCATTTGCAACTAAAAGCAAATGTTTCCTACTGCCAAAATCGATAATCTTGTAAAAAGTGACTTAATGAACAGGGATGGAATCAGGAAAAAGCTCGACATACGAGGCGTGATGTCTGAAACGCCGTTTCAGATCGTAAATGTTGTGGATCGGGCTTTTGCGATTCCATCAAATTGATAAAATAGATCGAATAGCCATTCGAGTCAATCCGCTCCATCCATCATTGATCTCTCTCAAAGAAGCATTATCGTTCTAAACTGGTTATTTATATATATTCGGCATCAGCCGATTTAATCTAAACTCCGGTACGCTGGAATTTCAGCATTTTACCAAGGCATCGGTACCCGTTCAGCTGAGAGAAAATCGAAAAAAAATTTTACAATGTGAAAAAAGGGACCTAATATGACCTATCAAATCCACTTGGTGAAATTAGAGGAAGAATTCAAATTCTGTCCACTTTGCAAATATAAGGACGGTTTCCACTCGATGCTGAAACGCGATGGAGAGGACATTCGCTGGTTGTTTATCTGCCCCTCTTGTCATGAGGTGTTCGATATTGGCCGGACCTTGAAAAAACAGGCATTTCTCTCGTAGCAACTCCCGATCCTGCAGCACCAATTACTAAAAGAGACATAATGAATATTGTTGAAGCGCTTTTACTCCGTAAATCCACCCGGGCTTTTCTGGATAAGCCGGTCGACAAGAAGAAAATCGTCAACATTCTGCGGGCTGCACGCCATGCGCCATCGGGAACCAACACCCAGCCGTGGCAGGTTGCAATCGTCAGCGGCAAAAAAAAAGAGGAATTGACCAGCGCGATGGAAAAGGCCTATCGTACGAAAGGCATGGGCACCATGGATTACCTCTATTATCCGGTTGAATGGCACGAACCTTACAAAAAACGGCGGGTCTCCTGCGGTGCCCAATTCTACGGAGCCTTAAATATTGAAAGGCATGACAAAGCGGGAAGAATTGAGCAGTGGATAGCCAATTACCGTGCCTTCGGAGCGCCTGTCATTCTCTTCTTTTTTCTTGATCCGACGATGGAAAAGGGCTCTTTTATGGATTACGGAATGTTTCTTCAATCGATGATGCTGGCAGCTCTGGAAGAAGGGCTGGCCACCTGCCCCCAGGCCGCTCTCGGCCAATACCCTGACCTGATTAAGGATGCACTGGGCTACAGCCGGGATACTATCCTAATATGCGGCATGGCCCTTGGCTATGAGGATAAGCAAGCGCCGGTCAACAATTACCGGACCCCGAGAGAAGAGGTGGAAACTTTCACCCGGTTCTTTGAATAACAAGCCGTCCATAACACCTTCACGAAGTTCTTTCCCAATTCCCGCACAGCACGGGGACTCTGTGCCCGTGCTGTGCGGGGATAAGTACCTTCACGAAATTCATTCTAAAAAACAAGAAATGAATTTCTAAGGTACTAAAAAACTAAAAACCCTGTACAATGGAGCAGTCACTGATTTTGCATGGGTATAACTAAATCAAGGAGAGATCAATGTTTACCATTGGTGATATTCGCAACATAGCCATACAGATAGAAAAAAACGGGGAAGAAACATACCGTAGAGCCAGCAGAGCCGCCAAGATCCCAAAGTGGCGGAAGTACTGGCCTGGATGGCGGAAGAGGAAAAACACCATGCAAAATGGTTCAGTAAGCTCCAGTCCAGCAAACCTTTGACTCCTGAACAACAGGAGATGGAGTTGGTCGGTCGTACTCTTCTGCAGGAGATGGTTAAGGGCAACCCCTTTTTACTGGACGAGAGCGAGCTTCAGAATGCCAAGAGCGTCGAAGAGGTTATCGCCAGGTCGAAAATATTTGAGCTGGACACAATCCTATTTTACGAATTCCTTATAGGTTTTCTCGATGATGAGGAGGTTATCGAACAATTAAGACTCATTATCGAAGAGGAACGCAATCATATAAAACAGCTTGATTATATGGACGAATCCGAGAGTTGTGATTCCTGTGATTCTCTTTCCGGTCTGTAACAAGTATCTCTTAATAAAAATCTGATTACGCATGAAACTCAGCTGCTCTTTCCGTCATTCCCGCATAGGCGGGAATCCACTGATCATGCGAGTAAATGAATACCTGCCTACGCGGGGATGACGACCGTGCTGTATTTCATTTCTCTTAAATTGTGCCTATGCTCACGGATTTGGCTGAGTTTTATACGTAATCAAGTAAAAAAATCAAATCGGGTAACCATGCCGCAAAGAAAATATTTACAATTGTTCCTGGTTGTCTTCCTGGTAATGTTTTGTGGTCTAATCCAAGCTGCGCGGGCGACGGAGCCGCTATCGCTAACCAAAGGCCAGACCGTCTATATTCCTGCGTACTCACATATTTATCACGGGAACAACGAAGCCCCGCTGTTACTCACTGTAACGCTCAGCATTCGGAACATCGATCCGAAAAATTCGTTAACCGTTACCTCAGTCAACTACCATGAAACCACGGGTCCCCTGGTCAAAAAGTACATTCAGGAGCCGATTACCCTCGGCCCCTTAGGCTCAGAGCGGTTCGTCGTTCCACAAAGGGATAAGGCCGGCGGATCGGGAGCAAATTTCATTGTTGAGTGGCAATCGGAAAATCCGGTAAATCCACCGATTATCGAATCGATAATGATTGGTACCCAATCCCAGCTTGGCATTTCGTTTACCTCAAGGGGCGAGGCACTTCTTCAATAAATGGTCGGTTCATTCCGGAGAAACCACTCATCCGGTTCCGGCAAATGTTCCCGGTTTTCAAAGCCGAAAAATGGTAACCCCTATCAAAACAAGCTCTTCATCCAACTTTTGTAATTAACCTGCCTTATTTATTTTCAAAGAAAAGAACAGATGATCTCATTTCTGGACAGAGAGCAGATAATGGATATTATACTTGTCATCTTTACGAATTCTTTTCCTATCCAACGCCGACAGTCATTATTAATGTGAGGAGACTATGAATAATCAGGACTTTGTAAAACAAGTAGAAGTGAACGGCACATCCTACAGTTATTTTGATATTCGCGAGCTTTCCCAAAAAGGCTTTGGAGACATTGACCGACTCCCCTATTCCATCCGTATCCTGGTGGAAAATCTGCTCAGAAAACTTGATGGAAAAATAGTAAGTGAAAAGGATTTGCGGGCTATCACCGGCTGGCAAAAAAGCTACGATGCATTGGTTGAAATTCCCTACCACCCGGCCCGGGTACTGATGCAGGATTTTACCGGGGTACCTGCCGTAGTGGATCTTGCCGCCATGCGCGATGCGTGTAAAAAAACTCGGGGCGATCCGGCCAAGGTCAATCCACGCGTACCAGTCGAACTGGTTGCCGACCATTCGGTTCAAGTCGATTTTTCCGGGACCACTCTCAGTTTGACAGGCAATGTCGCCAAGGAATATGAGCGAAACAGCGAGAGATATTCCCTGCTGAAATGGGCTCAGAAATGTTTTGATAACTTCAGGGTCGTACCGCCCAATTCAGGCATCTGCCATCAGGTCAATCTGGAACATCTGGGCCGGGTGACCATTACGGACAGCGTTGGCGACACTACCTATGCCTATCCGGATACTCTCGTAGGCCTCGATTCGCATACACCCATGATTAACGGCATCGGTGTTATGGGATGGGGAGTGGGCGGCATCGAGGCCGAAGCAGTCATGCTCGGCCAGCCCTATTACATGTCTATCCCCGAAGTTATCGGGGTGCGCATGACCGGGGAACTGCAGGTCGGAATCACCGCCACCGATCTGGTTCTGACCCTGACTGAATTACTGAGAAAACACAAGGTGGTCGAAAAATTTGTCGAATATTTCGGCCCCGGCATGCAGAGTCTCTCCATACCCGACCGTGCCACTATCTCCAACATGACTCCGGAGTACGGGGCTACACTCGGATATTTCCCCATTGATGAGAAAACCTCAGCTACCTGAAACTGACCGGTCGCGAAAAACAGGCCGCAGTCACCGAAGCCGTTGCCAAGGCTATTGGTCTCTTTTATACTGACACGGCTACTATTGAATACACCAAGGTCATCGACTTTGATCTGGCTTCCGTTCAACCTTCTCTTGCCGGGCCCGCCAGACCCCAGGACAGGATCGCCCTGTCCGGTATGCGATCCGCCTTCGGCAACATCCTTGGCTGCAATTATGAGCGGGACAGCCATCAGGGTGCCGTCTCCACATTTATCGATGAATCCGGGAGCGAGACCAGCCGCGAACCTGCCTGCCACACAGTGGCCAAAAGAGATCTTGAAATTATCTATAACGGCACCCCCGTCAAAATAGGTGACGGCAGCGTGGTTATCGCCGCCATTACTTCCTGCACTAATACCTCTAATCCTTATGTCCTGATAGGTGCTGGGCTGATGGCAAAAGAAGCGGTAAAACGAGGTCTTAAAGTGCCACTCTATGTCAAGACGTCCCTGGCTCCGGGCTCGAAGGTGGTGAGCAATTATCTTGAGGAAGCCGGACTTGATGCCCTATTTCGAGGCACTTGGTTTTCACATAGCCGCCTTCGGCTGCACTACCTGCATCGGCAACAGCGGTCCTCTAAATCAGGCCCTTGAAATGGCCATTAAAGTGAATGACCTCAACGTTGCCGCTGTCCTTTCCGGCAATAGAAACTTTGAGGCGCGCATCCATCAACAGATCAAATCCAACTTCCTTGCCTCGCCGATGCTGGTTTTGGCTTTTGCCCTCGCAGGTAGGGTGGATATCGACCTCACCTCCGATCCCCTCTCCATGGATCCAAACGGTCAGCCCGTTTATCTCAAGGATCTCTGGCCGACCAATGAAGAAGTCGACACCTTGGTGAAACAATTTGTTACTCAGGAAGCTTTCAGTCGTGAGTACTCGAAAATTTTTGAGGGAGATGCCTTCTGGAAAGGTTTAAAGGTCTCGGAAAGTACCACGTACAACTGGAATGAAAAATCAACGTATATTAAAAATCCACCCTATTTCGATGACTTCACTGATGTCCCGAAACCACCCGAAAATATTGCCGGCGCCAGAACCCTTCTTCTGCTGGGGGACTCGGTTACAACCGATCATATCTCTCCGGCAGGAGCAATCCCAAGAGAATATCCTGCCGGGCGCTACCTGATCGAGCAGGACATTGATCCGGAAAACTTCAATTCCTATGGATCCAGAAGGGGCAACCATGAAGTCATGATGCGGGGTACGTTTGGCAATATCCGCATCAAAAATAAAATGGTGGCCCCCAAGGAAGGTGCCTATACCCTCAAGCTGCCGGAAAACACCGTAATGTATAATTATGAGGCGGCCATGAAATACCTTGAAGAAGGTACACCGCTCATTGTCCTGGGCGGAAAGGAATACGGCACCGGCTCCTCGCGCGACTGGGCGGCAAAAGGAACGATCCTGCTTGGCGTCAAAGCTGTCATTGCCGAATCTTTTGAACGGATTCATCGCAACAACCTGGTGGGGATGGGGACCTTACCCCTGGTGTTCAAAACAGGTCAGAATATCACTTCCCTTGGGCTGGATGGTACGGAAATCTATTCAATTGAAGGTATGGCGGACATGGCGCCGGGAAAAACATTACAGGTTACCGCGGAAAAACAGGACGGCAGCAAGTTAAGATTTGAGGTAATCGCCCGCCTCGATACCGAAGTCGATGTCACCTATTTCCAGCATGGCGGCATTCTGCCCTTTGTTCTCCGCCAAATGATGAAGGAATAATGTAAACGTTCATCAGCACCCAGTATGCACACGATCAGCCGGCCGTGCATAGCCATCTATAGCCTGTGCGTCTGCTTATGTGTCTACGGAGCACTGCTAAACGTTTACAGGCCTGGAGTTATCCGAGCATTTGGCTATTCTCGGTGAATGATTACAGAATACTTAAGCAGGAAGAAGAACGGAAATTATCCCAACAGCGAGATTCTGAAAAGCATCCCGTTGTTGGGATGAGGTGATACTACTCGTCTTGAATATCAAAGAGTTTGCTCAACTCGGGTTTACGTTCAAGCACCAGCTGTTTCATTTTCGGAACCAGTACATGATCGGGATACATTTTGACAAAATCGTATGCTTTTACGTAATTATTTTCCACCAGCACTTCTATCATTTTGATAGCCTGGGAATGATCAGGCGCAACATCAAGAATGAAGATTATGGCATTGGGAGTTAATTTTTTAATATCGGATTGCTTAGAGATGTTATAGATCCCTTCAAAAATGCTTCTCACCTGTGGATGATCCATTTTCTCCTGAAACAGTAACAGAGAAATATTCGGGTCCCTGTCGAACATCGCCTTGATTATTTTCTTTGAATAGACATTATCAGGATTCGTGGTAACAAAGTCATAGGCATTGGTAAGATTTTTCAGAGCCAGTGCCGTGGTCAGCTCCTCAGCCAGCGGATGGTCGGGAATAATTTTGAGCATATGGGCGATTACATCCGATTTCAGTTCCTGAATGAAATCCCTTTCGAGGAGATACATACCCTTGATGATAGACTGCGTCCCCGCATGTCCGGGCATTCTATCGAGTACTTTAACAGCACTGGCATAACTCAACCCCTTAAGTGGCTGACCATGAGTAGCATACATCTGGCCGATCAGAATTTCCGCCTGAGGTGTGTCAGGATACCGTTCGATGAAGTCGAATGCCCGATCAAAATCCCACCCCGTCAACTGGCCGGGATTTTTCTTGACAGCCTCGAATTCCTCCAGCATCCGATGCATTTCATCTTCGGTCACCGGCTCCTGCACAGCCTCATCCGTCTCAATCTGTGCACCTGATATCCTTGCCCGAAGCCGGCTAAAAAGCCCGTTGCTTGATTTCTCTGTTTTCATATATTCAACCCAGTTCAGATAGTTACCCCGCTCATAACGCGCCCGATCCGAAATAACAAAATATTTTCCCGGAAACACCCCTATACCAATCATTTTATACTACAATAACAGATGAGTTGCAAATCACTGTTTATCTGGGAATATAAGAGTTTGAGGTATTTTATTGTACCTTGACAAACAGTTTTCCTCCGGTAAACATGTTTCTGTTTGTCCGCTCATGCGTAACCACCGCGAGAGTCTTCTTATCTAAGCCTGGTAATACTCGTCATGGAAAATAAAACCCTTATTGATTTATTGCAGTCATACGCTCAACAGCGCACTCGTCCAGATCAATCACCCTACGTGACAATACTTTTTGGTCATGCCTGCGAAATTGCCGAAAAAACTGGACTGTCACTAGGAAAAGTCGAATGCGCCGCCCTGGAAAAAGGCATTGTTCCGGAACGTTACTGCCGCAATCAACAGTCGCTCTCCAACGACAACCAACTCCGATTGCTCCGCTCCCATGTGGCGATCATCGGCCTCGGCGGATTGGGCGGAACCGTAACCGAGATCCTTGCTCGAATCGGCATCGGACGGCTTACACTTGTCGATGGCGACCGCTTTGATGAAAGCAACCTGAACAGGCAACTCCTGAGCAGCCCTGCCAATATAGGCAAGTTAAAAGCTGAAACGGCAAAACTCCGGGTACAGGAGATCAACCCGGCTGTCGAGGTTCACCCGATAGCTGAATTCTTCGGGGTTGACAACGGAGAGACGATTCTGCAAGGCACACAGCTGGCAATCGATTGTCTTGACACAATTGCAGACCGATTCGTCCTTGAAGAGTGTTGCAGAAAAGTTGCCATTCCACTCGTTTCGGCGGCTATCGGCGGCAGTAGTGGACAGGCGACGGTAATTTTCCCAGAGGACCCCGGGCTTCGGGATATTTATGGCCCGCCGGAGAAGGCACACAAGAGGGGTATTGAAAAAAGAGTCGGCACGTTGCCTTTTGGCGCGGTGTATATGGCCGCGGTTGAATGCGCCGAGGCGACAACCTTATTGCTCGGCAAACCACCTGAACTTCGAAACAGGCTGTTTGTGGCTGAAATAGCCGAGCACAGCACCGAACTCTTCAGTTTACCCGGATATACTGAAGAGTCAGTTAAAAGCCCTAAGGTGGCGAAAAGGAAGAAATCGTAACCGATCACCGAGAATAGCAAAATGCTCGCATAACTCGGGGCCTGTAAACGTTCAGCAGTGCCCCGTAGGCGCACAAGCAGGCCGACGGGCTATAGTTTGCCTATGCACGGCGGTCTGATCGTGCGCATATGGGGTGCTGATGAACGTTTACAAAAAATCTATTTGACGTCGATATTATAGAAAGGATTGACATGATCCTTTTTGGCTTTAACCCGCTTGGCAAAAACAACATTTTTCAAGCCGTAGGCCCGAATAAGCCTTTCGGCTGTTTTCCGGCGCAGTTCCTCGTCGTTTTTCAGCCCTCCATCCAGGTTGTCGAGGGTAACCACTCCATCCTGGATCTCGACCGTCGCCCGCGGGGCATAGTTGACGATTTTTGCATGAATATTGGCAAGCAAGGCATTTTCCTCCAGCATCCGAAGGGATTCCGGCGTCGCGTCGAATCGCCCCTTTTCCACCATGCCGGCCAGGATATCGACAACATCATCGACCGTCATGGAATCGATATGTAAAACCATGTCATACAGACTACAGTTAAAGGTGTCCTTGCCATAGAGGGCGAGTCCCCATTTGTTTCGTTCGGCGTCATCTTTTTTCAGCATGTAGAGAGCTTCCTCCGCCGAACAGTTTTCCCTTTTCATCTCTTCTCTTACCCGGTCCTGCATCTTGGCGATGATCCTTACCTTGAAGACATGCGCGATATCCTGCAGAAAGAAATGACCGGCCAGTCCATGATAGACGACATTGTCCTTAACCATATGATTGAGAAAAGCGGCACGAAAGTAACTGATGTATCGCTCTTTTCCATGACTGAACCGTTCAAGGATGGAAGGTGCGTCGTGGAGTGCCTTTACCAGTTTAATTTCCGGAATGGCAAATTCCTCGCAGGTTTCCAGTAGAATATCCCGGGAAACACAGGAATAGCCAAGGCGTTGGGCCAAAGCTTCCGCCACTTCCTTGCCCCGGCTGTAAGATCCTCTTGAAATGGTTATGATAGCCACACCTGACCTCCATAAACTGTAATTGTTGGTTAGCGTCTGTCTATAAATGACTCTCTTCTCCTGACTTTTCCTTGCCCTTAAAATCCTCCAGGAAATTTCATGGTCGACGGTGAATACTTAAAATGATTTTGTACACTATTCTAATGGAAGTAAATACACCATTAAAAATTTATTTATAGGCGTTCACATGTAAACGTTCAGCAGCGCCCCGGAATCGAACAGATAATTTCGGGCTGGTAGGGGCGGGTTCTAAACCCGCCCATCTCTAAACGGCCGGCTGATTGTACGCATATGGGATGCTGATTAGCTTAATTTTTACATTTATTTGAAGAAATTCAGTAAGGCATGCAGAGTGGTCAATGGATGGGGTGGACATCCCGGAATATAGAGATCCACGGGGATAATGCTGTTCAGGTCGCCAAGAATTTCCGGACTGCCGAAAAACGGCCCACCGGAAATGGAACAACTTCCCGCAGCAATGACCACCTTGGGAGATGGAATGGCCTCATAAGTCGTGAGGAGAGCCGATCGCATGTTTTTTGAGATAGGGCCTGTAACGTGTATTCCATCTGCATGCCGGGGAGAAGCGACAAAATCGATGCCGAATCTGGCCAGATCGAAAAAGGGCGTGCCGAGCACATTGGTGTCCGCTTCACAGGCATTGCATCCGGCTGCCGATACCTGGCGGAGCTGGAGTGATCTGCCGAAAAGCTTTCGGAAATGTTTTTTTGAGTGTTCCGCAAGTGCCGGAAGCGATCCATCACTGACAAGAGCCTCCCGACTCGCTGTTCCCATCCCAAAATCCTGGCTGAAAGTGACAAAAGCCCCTTCCGATACATTTTCGCACCGGCCGCAGAAGGTGCATTTTCCAAGATCAATTTTCCGTTCCCGGCCAAGTATCGCATCCTGCGGGCAGACGGCTGCACAGAGACCGACAATCGACGGATCGCAGTCCTGGTTGATCTTCGGGAGCCCCCTGTATCGCTTGTAAAGATTGATTGGCTCCTTTGGATAGCTGCTCGTCTTGCAACCCTGCTCGATTCTGTTCCTGATGATTTTCAACATATGATTCTGCCTTCCTGACACCCCACGAGGGGGGATACTTTTTTGTCCCCGTTATTAAATATGTTGGATTCGTTAAAACCTAAGATCAGCGATGGCTAAGTAAAAAACTTCAGACTCGAGGCGCGCAAATGTTTCAATCATTTCGACGTACAAGAGGTACTTCGAAATGATTGAAACTTTGCTGCAACGAAGAAGGTGAAGAATTTTTACGATGCCATCAAAGATCAAAGCCGCAGTACGAGAGATTAAAGCTCTTGTTACAAAGTGGAAAATCGGAAATCTCCTGATTTCTCAGAGCCATTGCCAGCCCCGTCCAATTGTGAAAAGAAGGATCCTTGACTTTGTATCGCACGATCCTGCCGTTATCATCGGTCAAAAGACAATGGGATAACTCCCCTCTCCAGCCCTCATTGACGGTGACAACAAATGCATCCGGATCAAGGGAGAACTCCTGCATGACGGTCCTTGAAGCGGGTTCCCCCGACCTGCTCAGAAGCATTCTGATTAAATGCATCGAATGCATTATCTCCTCCTGGCGCACCATGGCCCGACTGTAGACATCTCCGTTGGTCATTTCATTTCTGTTGGCCGGCAGCGGACCATGAGCCTCGGTGGGAAAAGAGACACGCGCATCGTACTCAAGGCCTGAAGCCCGGCCGCAGTATCCGACCAGGCCGAGATCCTCCGCCATCTGCCTTGATACCGTACCGGTATGTTCAAACCGGGCCTGCACGGTGTGAGCGGTGAAGAGCAGGTCGCAAACGTGCCGTATCTCGGGTTCCAATTCCTTCAGCTTATCATCGATCATTTTTACTTGCTCGGTATCCATAATCTTAGCTACACCACCCGGCAGCACCAGACTTTTACCAAACCTGTTGCCGCAGAGTACCTGCAGCAGATTGAGGAATTCCCCCCGTATCCTGCCGAAATACGCAGCAGGCGGATTAAAGGCGACATCGCCGCTCAAAGCGCCAAGATCTCCTATATGGTTGGCAAGGCGTTCAAGTTCGAGGGCAATAGAGCGAACGATCATGGAACCGGCGTCAACCGAGAGCCCGGCCAGAGCTTCCAAGGCCTGGCAACAGCAAAGATTATGACCGACACTGGTATCTCCGGCAATTGCCTCACAAATTACCGGCAACCTTTTTAAGGGAGCCCCCGTCAGGAGATTTTCAACACCTCGGTGCTGATAACCCAGCTGAATTTCAAGGGAGAAAACCTCTTCACCGGCACATTGAAAACGGAAGTGTCCCGGCTCAATGATACCGGCATGAACCGGACCCACTGCCACTTCGTGAATAGCGTCGCCCTTTACCTGAAAATAGGGGTAATTGCCTGGGATCTCCTCCTGGTAATTATTGCCGAAGGCATCCGGAACATTACGATAATTGGCATGGTACCGGACCATCTTCAACCAGGGATGATTCATCGGGGTAATACCATACTGCTCTGCAATCTCCCGTTCAAACATATGGAATTTTTCACTGCAGGATGCGGTAAACGATGGAAACTCCTCTCCAACCTCGGTACTAAGTACATAGAGTTCCTTGTCGCGAACAACAGCCAGCAGTCGGTTTTTGCCGTCCTCGACAAAAGCGAAAAACTGTACGATATACCCGTTTTTGCCGACAAATTTCGAGAGCAGTTCATAAAAGCGGTTAAAGGGAACACAGGGAATCGCCGACCGCTTGACCACTTCGCCGTTCTGTATTTGCAGGAGGTTATCCATGAAGTGTGCCTCCAAGTATTTTAATAGTGTTCATTATAGTGTTGTACATCGCACCCGGCATCCAGATACAGAGGGTAATTGAAGCTGTCAACAAAACATATGGCGGGACAACCCGCAGCAGTCTCTCGTTTGCTGGAATTTCCTGCTCACTGCCGCTAAAGGCCATGTCGGTGACAATCTGCGCAGCACCGGCAAGCACCAGCAGCAGACTGCACATAAAGAGAACGGCACAGAGAGGATGCCCGGTTTGAAAGGCGCCTATCAGGATAAATAATTCACTGATAAAAATACCAAACGGCGGCAAGCCGGAGATGCCGATAAAACCGGTAAAGAAGGAAAGAAATGTCTTCGGAAAATATTTGATCAGCCCGCCGATGTGATCGACCAGTTTACTTTTGTATCCAAGCAGAATATTGCCGGCGGACAGAAAGAGCGAGGACTTGATGAGCGAATGATGGATCATATGCAAAATGGCTCCATACAGCGCAAAACCACCGATGCCTACGCCGAAGGCTATAATCCCCATATTCTCGATACTCGAATAGGCGAGCATTCTTTTATAATCCGATTGCCGCAAAATAAATATTCCCGCGACAAAGATGGAGAGTAGGCCGAAGCCGACCAGGATGTTGCCGGAAAAATCTCCGAGTCCTGCCAGATACATCAGGGTATGGACTTTATACACGCCGAGAAAAGCGCAATTGAGCAACGCGCCGGACAACAGGGCTGAAGCCGGGCTGGGCGCCTCGCTGTGAGCGTCGGGAAGCCAGGTGTGCATTGGAGCAAGGCCCATTTTGGTGCCAAAGCCGATCACCACGAAAATGAAGCCGACTTTCAGCCAGATCGGATCGAGTTGGGTGGCTACCTGGTTTAAAGAAGTAAAGGTCAAGGAAAGGTCGATATCGGCGATATCAACCGATAAGGTGATGAAAAAACAGCCGAGCAAGGCCAAGGCAATCCCAACGGAGCAGATCAACACATATTTCCAGGTCGCCTCAAGCGCTTCCCTGGAGCGGTGCATGAAAATAAGCGGCGCACTCACCAGAGTGGTCGCCTCGATGGCTATCCACAAAACAATCGGATGATCGGCCAGGGTCACCATACTCATGGTACCGAGAAAGAGCAGCATACAACCCGAAAACACCGGTTCATTACTCATCCCAGTTTCTTGCATGTAACTTAAGGCATAGAAGGAAATGCAGAGAAAGATAAACGAAGTCACCAGCAGTACCAGCATGCCTTCAGGGGTTTGGGAGAAAAATTTATCGGCATACACCGGCAATTTTCCGAGCCAGGCCATGACAGTGAGCTGAAGATGCAGCAAGGCCGCGGCGATCAAAATACCCCGGCCAAGGTAGGCGGGTATGACCAAGGTCACGATCCCCGTCAGCATCGGCAATAAAAAAATGAGTTCCAACATTTTATCAGTCCTTTAACCGGTTGAGGAGATCGGTATCTATATCATCGAACGCATGATTGATATTGTGCAGGATAATTCCCATGATCATAACCCCGACCAGCAGATCGAGCAGCACCCCGAATTCGACTATATAGACGGTGTGGGAATGCTTGGTTAGTGCCGTACCGATCAGGTAGATGCCGTTTTCCAGCATCAGGTAACCGATTACCTGGGTGATCGCCTTTCTTCGGCTCATCATCAGAAAAAACCCGGCTGACATGGTGGTAATGGCGGTGGTCAGCAGCAATTCGTGTCCGAGAGGCATGGACAAATGCAGCCTGTCTGTTATGAACACCGACAGCAAAATGATAACCAGCCCGGCAAACAGCGAAGCATGATAGCCAATGATCGGCTCGATTTCTCTCTTGATCGATATTCGCGTCAGGGCAACATAGAGCAAGCCGGGAATCAGCACGCCTTTAATAAGAATCATCACCTGGAAAAAAATCAGGCCCCCGCTGCCCATGCTGCTATGATGCTCAAGCAGCAATGGAACGAGGGTGACCATAACACCCTGCAAGGCCATGATCTTCACCAGGGTAACCAGCCGGTTGGAGGCCAATGACAAAAGGACGGAGAGCAGGATAACAACCATGATTATGTCATTTATATTGATCACTTAATGAACCCCATAGTAAGAATTGCCGCAAAAACCACCAGAACACTGGAGGTCAAGACAAACTTCGGCACCAAACTCATCTTGAATCTGGCCATCATCGATTCCACCAGGCCGATGGCCACATAAACAAGCGCCATCACCCCATAGAAAACAGGCAGATTAGACCATTCACCCGAAGGAGAGAGAGGGCAGATAATCAATGAGAGAAAGGAGGCATAAAAAAACAGTTTATAAAAGGAACCGAGTTCGATCAGGGCAAGATCCGGGCCGCTGTGATCGAGGATCATCACCTCATGAATCATTGTCAGTTCCAGATGCGTCGCCGGATCATCAACCGGCACTCTTGAGTTCTCGGTAAGCAGCACCATAAAGAGGGCGACAATGACCAGTAATAACAGAGCCCCGGCGGGACCCGTCAGGCTGATCGGTGTTGCCCCGGTGAAATATTCGCTAAAACTCAATGCGCCGGTCATTCTGTAAAAGAGGATCAGGATTGCAAAGATCGAGGCTTCGGCCAGCGTGCCGAAAAACGCCTCTCGGGCTGCGCCCATCCCCTCAAAGGGCGAGCCGGTGTCAAGGGCCGCGGCTATCGTAAAAAACCTTCCCGTGGCCATAATGTAAAAAAGCACCAGCACATCTCCATGAAAAGAGACGGCCGGGGCAATGGCCGCCAGCGGGAAGAATAACAAAATCATGATTCCTCCGGCACAGGAGACGAGAGGCCCCAGTATAAAAACGAAACTGGTGGTGGTGCTGTAGACGGATCCTTTCCGGAAGAGTTTTATCAAGGTGAAATACTTGATCAGCAGCGGCGGACCTTTCTTTCCCGCAAAAAGCGCCTTCACCTTGAGTATTATGCCGGGGAACAAAGGTGCCGACAAAAGAGCTATTCCGATTGATACGAGAGATTCCATACTCATTCCTTTGAATATCGACCCTAAATTTTTCCTTTATCTGTCAATAATCCAATTTTTGTTTAAAAAGCGTCCGGTTATGGGGTGTCAGATAAATAAGACCAGCAGCAAAATAAGAATCGCTACTATAATGTAGCCGATATAGAGCTGCACATTACCATGTTGTATCCATCGGAACTTTTTCAGAAAAACAAGAAGAGGCAGAACCATGCCGTGGTTCAAGCCTACCTCGGCGACATCATCGACCCAGCTCGCATATCGACTACGTTCAGGAAAGATCTTCTTCAGCCGGACGTCCGACTCTCTTGTCAGGGCAAAGGGCCGGAAAAAATCGACCACGCTTCTGGAATAAGAGGTGCCGGTATATTGCATTCTCGCGGTGGGTCTGGTAAAGCCGCAGCCCCAGGTAGGCCCCTGGGCGATTTCCTTGCGCCAATACAAAAATTTTCGACAAAGTACGACCACCAGAAAAATGGCCAGAAACAGCCTGGACCCCAGGGCCAGATTTGCACCGATGGTCTCTATCAGCTCCCCGCTAACCCCGGAAAGTGGTGCGATATCCGCGATTCCTCCGAAAGCGAGTTCGATAAAACTTGCAGGAAAAAGACCGATCATTAGACAACCACTTGCCAGGAGTACCATCGGCATAGCCATTGCCGGGCCTCCGTCGCTTGCTTGACGGGCCATATCGGCACGAGGCTCACCAAGAAAGACAATGCCCACGACCTTAGTAAAACAAAATGAAGCCAACCCGCCTATCACTGCCAGGGAGAGGATAGCCATTATCGACAGCAACAAGGTTGAGTGGTTGTAGGTCAATCCCTGGAACGCCGCAAAATATATGAGAAATTCACTGATAAAGCCGCTGAAGGGAGGGAGACCGGAAATCGAGGCCGAACCAGCCAGAAAAGTTCTTCCTGTGACCGGCATCCTCTTCATCAGACCACCCAGCTGATCAACCCGACTGATTCCCGTTCTCTTGATAACCGCGCCCGCTCCCAGAAACAGCAGGGATTTGAAAATGGAATGATTCAGTACATGCAAAAGACAACCGGCAAAACCAAAACCCGCCATAACACTATTTCCCTCGGCAAGACCGATCATGCCCACTCCGGCGCCCATAAGAATAATGCCGATATTTTCCACGCTGGAATAGGCCAGCACTCTCTTAATATTGCGTTTACCCAGAGCATATAGCACCCCGAGCAGGCCGGAAGCCATGCCGAAAATTAGCACGGCCTGACCAATACGAATATCGGTTGCGGCAAGAAGGAAATACATTCTGAGAATGCCGTAGATACCCATCTTGATCATGACCCCCGACATAATTGCCGAAATATGGCTCGGAGCGGCAGGATGGGCATGAGGCAGCCAGATATGGAGGGGAAAGACACCCGCCTTGGAACCAAAACCAA
Organism: uncultured delta proteobacterium; assembly: GCA_963728385.1. Lineage (GTDB taxonomy): Bacteria > Desulfobacterota > Desulfobulbia > Desulfobulbales > Desulfocapsaceae > Desulforhopalus_A. The sequence continues at coordinate 94,494 of CAVSJK010000003.1, read as the reverse complement.
AGAAAGCCAGTCCAAAAACAAGCAATTTTGCTGATTCCGGGAGAGTTCCTATCTGGTCAAAATCGAGGCTGCCGGTATGACTGAAGATAACCCCGAAAGAAGCGAAAATGAGCAGCGCTCCCGCCTGGGCAAACAGGAAGTAGAGATATCCGGCCTTTCTGGTCGCTGATTTCTCATAATCATACATCACAAGAAAATAGGAAGAAATGGACATGACCTCCCAGACCAGCGCAAAGGTGACCATATTTGAGGCAGCTGTCACCAGGGCCATGGAGACGATGAGAATGTTGGTAAAGAGATAATTGATTGCCGTCCTGAAGGATTTTTCGGCGCGCTCGAAATAAAAAAAACTATACAAGGCTGCCAGAGGGCAGATCAGAAAAATCGGCAGCAGAAAAAAGAAGGTGAGCGAGTCAAAATTAAAGGACAGAGTGAACAAATGCAGCCAAGGCCATGACCAGGCCAGGCTAGCCGGGTCCGAACTCGTGGAAATAGTGTATAAGCCGAGGAGGCAGCCCACAGCCGTGACAATGATATAAATGCACTTTGTCAGCACAAACCGACGATAGGTCAGAAGAGGCATTACGCCTCCGGCAATAATAATTGCAAGGGATAAGAGAAATGGATTCATCGGTTTCTGATAGTAGTATTTTTGTTGACCGCTGTTTCGGGCAGACCGTTATAAACCGGCGGCCTTTAAATATTTTTATTGTATTTCCTGCGCCATCAGCGCGACAAAAAGATCATCCTGCTCCATTTGATTACTCGGGTCATCATCTCCTCCCCGCTGCCAAAAGGCAGTCCATGGTACAAAATAATGTTCTCCCGTCTCTCTAAATGCCGCCGCATCTATATCCAGGCCGGCAATGCAGAGAAGATTCCCGGAATCTTCTTTTCCATAGGCGTGAAGCATATCGTCTATGGTTCGGGAAAATTCACTCTGCAGATAGAGAGTCGCCGCCAGCAATTGGGGATTGGTATTAGTCACTATGCGATTGATAAACGGCAGAAGTGTTTCCACAAATGGATTTCCGTTGCCAGCACAATTGTCAGGACAATCAACATGGAGGACATCTTCAAACACAAAGAGTTCGGCGGTCAGCAAATCACCTATTCTACGCACCTTGCCGGCTCTCCAGGAGAAATCTTTTTCACTGAGGAATTTGACGAATTGTGCCGAAAGCTGAAATGAAACGAAAGTATCGGAAACATTATGGGAGAAAAAACGACCTTGCTCATCCGGTTCGGCTATCTTGTCCAAAAGGATTTTCAGCTTCCCGCCATCACTCTTTTCTTCGCTGTTTACAAGATCCGTCGGCAGAACAACGAGGTATTGCGTTATATCCTGGGTTTCATGGCAGGTAAGATACATATGCTTCTGAGCATATTTATACTGCCGAAGATATGGAGCGATAAAATTTGAGATGGTACCTTCGGTCCGGCAGTCGGTTGCCTCATGAATAAGAGGACGGGGTAAACCGTTGTAAACTCCCCAACTTGGATCATAAGAGACTCCGGCCGAGAGAATAATTACCGAATCATTTTCCGGATAAACTGGAGCGGATTCAGTCAAAATGGGAAGTGGCTTGTCGGCAGGGTTCGTTTCCAACTGCTTCGAGGACTGCGGGATTGTCAGGACCGGTTTCCTGAAACCAAGGGAAAGGCAATAATTCTTCAGACGCGGCAGGAACTCCCCATAAGGTATCATCCTTCCCCTGATATGACAGGATGGCGGAAATTCATCGGAAATAAAGGAGGAAAGCGAATCTTGGTCCAAAATACACGATGACATTTTTTAACGAACCTCCATGGTAGACAAACTCGTAAAAACTTTAAATTTCAGATGGCTAAGAGTTTTTATGACGCCATCATGATATTTCTCATTCCTCAAAGGTAAAACCATACCATTTCAGGTTCTCGTCCTCGCGTTCAGGAGTATACGCGACTTCACTGTTGTCAATCTGACCATGCAGTTCCTTCATCCAGGCATAGGCCTGGCCTTTTGAAAAAAACGGCCCCACCTCGGTCAGCGAAGTGCTGTCAAGCATCCGATGTTTTTGAAATTTGATGACTTCTTCTTTTTTCTGGAAAATTCCAATTACTATTCTCACCGTGGATATCCCGGAAGATGACTTTGTTTTTGTTTTTCTTCGTCCCAGACCAACATCGCACGGGAGTAGCACAGAATGTGCCAAGAACAAAAAAAATCTTATCTCACTTGAATTATTATTTTTTTCCTTCAATTCAATGAGAGCCTGGATGAGCGGATGGGGCACGATGTCCCATGCGGGGCATTTTGCCCCATCCGCAAAGAGCAGGGATACCTGCTGCACCACCACAAAGTGGTTTAATCGTTGAGTTTTTGCAGTTTCCGGTAGAGGGTTTTCCGATCTATCTGTAATATCTGTGCCGCAATTGATTGATTATCTTTTGTCATCTTAAGGACATGGGCAATATAACGTCTGTTCATCTCCTCAAGTGAGATCAACTCCAGTGGATTGTCGGTTTCGAGAAAGAGGGCATTGCCGGTATGGCGGCGTATTTTCCGGGGGAGATCTTCCGCCACTATCTTGTCAAAAAGAGTCATGGCTACGCCATGTTCCATAGCATTGCGGAGTTCCCTGACGTTTCCCGGCCATTCATAGCCGAGCAGTCGTTTGGCGGTGGATTCGGCTAGCCCCGTTACCTTTTTGCCCTGTTTTGCTGCAAAATCCTTGATAAATTTTTCGGCGAGCAGGAGGATATCGGCCCCACGCTTGCGTAATGGCGGTATTTCCAGTTTGATGACATTAAGCCGATAGTAGAGGTCTTCACGAAACAGGCCATCGGCTACAGCCCGGTCGATATCAATGTTGGTTGCGGCTATCACCCGCACATCAATAGGTACTTCACTGTTTCCGCCTACCGGCCGTACGGTGCGCTCTTCAAGCGCCCGTAACAGCTTTGGCTGGAGGGAAAGAGGAATATCGCCGATCTCGTCCAGAAACAGAGTCCCGCCATCCGCCGCCGGCAATAACCCTTTGCGGTCCTGCCAGGCATCGGTAAAAGCGCCCTTTACGTGACCGAACAGTTCACTTTCCAGCAGGTTGTCGGGCAGCGCCGAACAGTTTATCGCCACGAACGGTTTATCTTTTCTGCGGCTGTATTCATGCAGGGCCCTGGCGGTGATCTCTTTACCTGAGCCGCTCTCTCCGGTAATGAGTACCGATGTTTCGGAATCGGCAATTCGCTCGACCAGGGCAAACAGATCTTTCATGGCCTGGCTTTCTCCCATCAGCCCGGAGAAAGACTGAATCCGTTCGAATGCCTCGCTTAACACCTGCACTTGTTGCTTGAGCTGACGGTGTACAACAGCCCGCTGCAGAGCTACGGCCAGAATATCCATATCCAGCGGTTTGGTGATAAAATCGTAAGCGCCGACCCGAATTGCCTCGATGGCTGTCTCCATGGAACCGAAAGCGGTCATAATTATTACCGGGATTTCCTGCCACTTCTCCACTACCTCCCGACACACCTGCATACCGCTGACATCCGGCAGATTGACATCGGTCAGGATAACATCCGGCTGTTCCGCGTCGATGGCGGCTATCCCTTCCATCCCGCTGAAACAGGAACCACTGGTGAATCCACGCCGGGACAGACCAACCTCAAGCAACTCGCACATATCTTTATCATCTTCAATGATGAGGATGTGTCCAATCATTGTTCTTCCTCCACAAGACCCAGAAAAATGGTGAATTGGGCACCCCTTACCGGACGGTTCTCAACCTCGATCCAGCCGCCATGTTCCTCAAGGAGTTCCCGGGCGATGGAAAGACCGAGACCTGTTCCCAGACCTATCTGCTTCGTCGTAAAAAATGGGGTGAAAATTTCCTGCAACCGGTTATCAGGGATGCCTTCCCCTTCATCGATTACATCGATTCGAATAAATTTTTTCAGCTGATCGTCGGTATGCAGCATGGATTTCAGTTTGGTATTGGAAATATCCACCTGTACATTTCGCCCCTCGGTAGTTGCCTGGATTGCATTCAGGATAACATTCATGAATACCTGCTGAATCTGCTGCGAATCCACACGACAGCCCATTTTAGCCTCCGGAGCAATATTCAATACAAGGGTAATGCCCTGTTTGGCCGCAATAGGAGTAAGAAGGTGAAAGACCTGACGAAGGATATTTTCCACACTCTCCAGGATTTTAGGATGAGATTTTTTCTTTCGGGAATAATCGAGAAGCTGCCGGATTATCGAGGTCATCCGTTCAGCCTGGTTCTTGATGATCCGGGCACAATTGACAAGTTCAACGTGTTCGAGCGGCTCGGAAATAATCATTTTTGCCCGGCCGTCCACAACATTGAGTGGTGTACCGAGTTCATGGGCAATGCCGGCGGCTATTTGACCGACCGTTGATAATTTTTCTGTATGGCGCAGCTGCTCCAGGGTTTTTAGCCGAGCGAGATGTTCAAAGTGAATTTTTTCCTTGGCAATCAACAACCTGGTGCACATATCATTCATGATTCCGGCCAGGTCGACCAGTTCGTCTTCCCCCTTTATTTCCAGATTCGGCATCAGATTGCCTTTGCCGATCTCAATCGCCTTTCGGGAAAGCTTCCCCAGCGGCCGCCTAATTTTATAATGAATAAAAAAATAAATAAGGATGCCGCTGATCAAGGTAAGAAGTGTGGTGATTATCAGAGAGCGGACCAGCATGGCCTGGGTAAACTCCGCCAGTGGTTGAAGAGATTGAACGAATCGGATCGCCCCCTTTCGCTCTCTCGGAACGTCTATCGTCATAAAAGTATACCGCTGTTTTTGCCGGTGTTCGTCAAGGGAAGTAAATGAAACCTTCTCCAAGGGTTTCGACGAGTTAAGCAGCTTCAACACGGGATTCTTCTTTCCATGGTCTTTCAGTAGTTCATCCAGCCAAACCCAGCTGATGGAGATTAACCGGTCGGCACGATTGGCATCTTCGATGAGCCTGATCGCCGCTTCAGCCCCCCTCTCTTGCCAGACGGAAGTGATCATGCCGGAGATAACTAGGCCAATTTGCTGGACTTTATCATCCATATCGATATTGAACTGTTTTATCTCCGCCTCATAATTCAAATTACCTTCGACAATCAGCAGGCTGATTATGCCCAGAAGCAGATAGGTATATATCTTTGAAAACAGTTTCATGAAAAAAACAGAGTCAAGGAGATTGCCGGAGCAGAAGGGTATCAGGAGGGTTTGCAGCCAAGGCTCTTTTCCACTTTAGGACGGATAATTTCCAGGAGATCCGGCCGTTCGAGATACGGGCAGGCAGCATCATAGGGAAAATCCCGGCATTGCCGCGGGCGCGCTTCATGGATTGAACAGCGCTTATTCGGTTTTCCGTCGAGCAGAAAAATACAGGAACCGTCATCTTTAACTTTCAAGGTATTCCTTTTCTTAAGAAATGCCTTTCTCACTTCTCCGTCGGTGAGGAGGAAATGGCGGGCTATCCTGTTAATATCAAGAGCGGTAATAAAAAGAATCGAACCAGGAACCCAATAACAGCAATAGCCGGGACATTGCTCGCATTGAGTCGTATCTGACTTGGTTCGCCGATTTTTTGATATGTCCATTGTAATTTCTGCCATCTCGAAAACCTGTTGAGGCCTTCTGCCGGGCTTGGCAGGAGCCGGAGTACCGTATAGGAGCTTGTCCGGGAATAGGCATTTTTTCTCAGATCGAGGAAAAAGGGCATTCTCGGACAACCTCCTAGTGGGGTGTTAGAGTGGGTATAATAGACTAGTCCTGGGATTGTCAAACCGAAATCATCGGCCGATCAAGTTTTGCCGTTTTTCCAGTCGAATACAATGCCATATATTCCCCCATCCGTCTCGTTGAAAGCAATGTGTTTCCACCGAATGTGATGGAAATTATATTATTCATAGCTATAATCAAACCGGTTTGAGGGAAAAGGACACTCTCGAACAGTCCCCTAGGAGCTTGTCCGAGAAGAGGCATTTTTTCTCAGATTGAGGCATTTCAGAAAAATAAGCACAGGCATATAGTTACTATTCCGAGCATTATTTTTTCTGAAATAACGATGAGCTGGGAAAAAGGGCATTTTAGGACAGTCTCCTAAGCTGAACATCGAGCGACATATATGAAGAAGACCAAGCATATTATTGAGCGGGCCACCTTGGCCGATCTGGAACAGCTTGTCGCGCTTGAACAACGTCTTTTTATGACCGATAATTGTTCCCGGAAAAATTTCAAATATCTGATCCTGCGGGCGACCGTTATCGTGGCTAGATATGAACAAGCGTGGAAAATAAGAGGATACGCGATTTTGCTGGGCAGGAAAAACAGCCGGAAAGCCCGGATTTATTCACTCGGGGTTGCCGAATCGGCAAGAAACAAAGGCATCGGTTCATCATTACTGGCCACGCTGGAGGATATCGCCGGCCAGGCCAATCGTACAATGCTCACTCTTGAGGTAAGTGACGGCAATAGAGAAGCTATCCTCCTGTACAACACTTATGGATTCAAACAGTATGGCTTTCGATACGGCTATTATCAGGACGGCGGCCATGCACTGCTTATGAGAAAGAAGCTGAAGGATTCGCGTGGGGAAAACGACCATATTGAACCGCCTCAGCACCCACATGAATGAAGCGTTCAAACCGGCTTTTCGGTATGGTATCATCGAAGACAAGTGAATTTTCAAAAAAATAGATGTAAAGTATCACGAAATTATCAATCAACAATAACTATCTACATGTTGTATCGATCATTGCAATCCATTTGTCAAAAATTTTTGTAGATAACCCATAGATATGAAAGATGAATTAGCCACTCTCGATATAGGCAGCCAGGTTCGTAAACTCCGCAACAAAAGAGAACTGACCCTCCAGGATCTGGCCGAGCTGTCCGGATTGTCGAAACCGAATCTGTCCCAGATCGAGAACAATCTCGTCACTCCTCCCATAGCCACCCTGCTGAAAATCGCCACCGCCCTCGGTGTGCCCATAGGCCATTTTTTCCAGGCAGCCGACCAGGAAAGCAGCATTGTCGTGGTCAAAAAGGAAGACCGCTACGGTGTTGCCAAAGGACAGCATATCTCCCATATCGGCTATCAGTACGAACCTCTCGCTTATCCGAAAGTGGATAAGCACATGGAACCTTTTGTGGTTCATATGGAAGAACGGGAGCCCGATCAAATCGTCTACAACAATCACCGTGGCGAGGAATTTCTGTATGTCCTGGAAGGCACGCTCGAGTTCCGCTGCGGCGAGAATATAGTGCTTTTGAAGGAAGGCGACAGCCTCTATTTCGACTCGGTGGTTCCCCATGGCTATCGCGGCATAGACGGCCCGGCAAAGACCCTGGTGGTAATCTACAGAGCATGATGCTGAACGCAAGGTACTATCAACATACCTTGCGCCTGACATGCTCTGTATCCTTTTGATTGCTATTTAGGGATAGTCCCGGGAACAAATCAGATCAGGTAGTCTATCATCCTTCTGTCAAATGTTCTGGGACGTACGACTTCTTTTCCTGCTTTCACATGTTCCGGATGGTTCTGGTAGTTTTCCAGAGCCTCTTTTGATTCGAATTCCGAATACAAGACAATATCGCCTGACGTCTCTTTCCCGCGGACATCAAAACCGACCTCCACTTTCAGTAGCCCCGGAATCTTACCCATCAGATTCTGAAGAGCATCCCTTATTGCCAGGGCGTCTTCACACTGATCGATCGGCAAAGTTTTATTTTTAAGCTTCCAGATCACAATATGCTTTATCATGTTAGGTATCCCCTCTTTTTTGTTTACATAGCAGTTGGTTTTCAATAGATTGGTTGGATTGTGCAACCAAGCCCTTTGTTTTCGCTCCTGAAAAGTAATTTCTTATTACTAAGATACCAGTGCGCATGCATACCATTATGCAAAATAATCCTTCCGACCAAAAATATCTTGATGCCGCCGGCCGAATTTTCAGCCATCTCGCCGAGATTGCGGATGCAAATATCTCTATTCGGTTATGGGACGGTTCTTACATTCCCCTGGGAGATAACGCTAGAGAGCAATGGCATATCTCGATCAAGGGCCCGGAAGTACTTGGTGCAATTCTGCGCAAGCCGACCTTGGAAAACGTGCTCTGCCAGTACGCTTCGGGCAATATCGATTTCCGCGGCGGTCAACTGATTGATTTTTATGAAGTACTGCGCAGACGTGGAGAAAGAACCAAAGGGGTCAGTTCCAGCCGGATCAAGAAACGACTCAATAAGTGGTACCTCATCAGGCAGGCGTTCCCTCTGCTCTTTGCTAAAAAGGCAAGGACCGGGCTTAAGCATCAGTTTCAAGGCGATGACATCGGCCGGAGCCAGGCCACGCGCGACGAAAAATCATTTATCCAGTTTCATTACGATCTTTCCAATGAATTTTATCAGCTCTTTCTCGATCCTGAAATGCAGTATTCCTGTGGGTATTTTGATTCCTGGGAGGGGGAGCTGGAACAGGCCCAGCAGCATAAGCTGAGCATGATCTGCCGGAAACTGCGTCTTCAGCCGGGGGACCGTTTTCTGGATATCGGCTGCGGTTGGGGAGGCTTGCTCTGCCATGCCGTCCAACACTTTAAAGTTATCGGCCATGGCGTCACCCTGTCCCAAAAACAGTACGATTTCGCCTTGGAAAAAATACACAGGATGGGGCTGGCAGATCGTATAACCATCGAACTCCGGGATTATCGGGAGATAACCGGCGAGTATGATAAAATCGCCAGTATCGGCATGTATGAACATATCGGCATAGCCAACTATCCAACCTATTTTAAAAAATTAAATTCCCTTCTGCGTGACCGCGGCATGCTGCTCAATCACGGCATTACCCGGCGGGCCAAGCATAGTGCGCGACAATTCGCCCGGGTTACTCTGGGCAGAAGATTCATCCTCAAATATATTTTTCCCGGCTCGGAACTGGATCATATAGGGCATTCTCTTGAAAAAATTGAGGCATGCGGCTTTGAGGTCCATGATGTCGAGGGATGGCGGGAACATTATGCACGGACCACCCGATTATGGTGCCGCCGCCTGGAAGCCAATAAAGAGGCGGCCATCAAATTGGTCGGCGAGGAACGTTATAGGATGTGGATCGCCTACCTTGCCGGGGTTTCCTTTGCTTTCCAGGATGGTTCATTGCGGATTTTCCAGACCGTCGCCACCAAGCATGCCGGCAAAGGTCCGTCTACCATGCCGCCTACCCGGAAGCACCTCTATGTTGAGGAAGTTGAAGAAGTCTAACTGTAGCAGTCGTAATCGTTCACCGGTCCACACTGAGAGACGGCATAACTCGGATCTGTAACCGTGTCGCTCCTGTGCCACCCTTGGCACCCGCGACACTGCGCCATCCTTGGCCATCATTATCCAGTGCTCCAGGTTCGTTCAAGCAGGCCGCCGAGCTGTAGGGGCGGGTCACTGTGCCCGCCCTTCTATGTGAGGCGGCCTGAGATCGGACGAAAATGGGATGCTGGTGAACGGTTACATATTGTTGCAGTTATTTCTCTGACAAGATTCTGGAAGAATCTCTTATGGATACTTCGGTCAAGATTGATAGAAGTTATGTTGACTTTATCCTCCACCAGAAAATAAATCTGTCCCCATTTTTTCGTCCGGTCCCCATTTTTCGTCCCCATTTTTTGCCATTTTTGTCCGACTAAAATATCATTTTTCCGGATATGTGAAAAACAGATTACGGCTATCTGGAAAAACTGTTGCTGAAAGCTTATTAAGCGGTTATTTTAGCGTCATTATTGCGCATTTAAACAAGGTGAATATGGAATATGTTTTGCATAACATTTATTAAATGATCTCCTTATTTATTTATCAAACCAGCATCACTGAAATGCTTTCGAGGAACTCCCAAGTGGGGTGGCTCATTCCAGTGTATATTACTCGTTGGTTGGAACCGAAAAGTTAATCCCTATATCTGTGTTGAAGACGCTTTAGTGCAATTTATCTTGATCACCTTCGAGTATAGATTGGCATTCTTTCCGTAGTTCAATCATTAATATGCCGTACATTCTATCATATACCATTTCAGCCTGATTTAGATAGTTATCTTTCTGAAGTTTTGGACGTTATCAATGGTGAAAAGTATGAGGTTGTATGGTCAAAACTCTTTCTCTAGTTTATCGTACCTTCTTTAGATCGCGAATTTTCGAATATCAAGTGATATCCTAAACTACCCATTAAAATAACCACGTCTGTCATCATTTTAGACATTTCGTCTATTTGTTTGCTTTGAGGGCCGATGCTCATGGATCTTTCGAAGCCACCCTATGTTTTAGCACCTATGGTTTTTCTGCAATTTACAATGTGGATTTAACTATAGGAGAGCAAGTATTAGACATAAACTATGTGGTCTAGTCTAGTCCCCAATATACTGGCAACATTCGCAAAGACTGATTGGTGACCGCGACAGATATGCATTCTGATTAATGCAAAATATGATCTGTCCTGAATGGCCCTTCCGAATGGCGCTAGGTTATGGATTTTTTTAATCAGTTCAAAGGAGCACCAACAGTTGCCTGACCCAATAATTTTTTGGTTATTTCAGGAGAAAATTGAGCTTGAAGTAGCTCTATTCTGGTCTGTCCCTTCTTTGTATTCTTGGTTCTTTATTTGCTTTCGGATGGAGGTTGAGTTCTGACAAGACTAGGCAACACCGGATTACCAACAACTTCTTATCGCTTAATTTGGAGGCAAAAATGAAAACAAAAACATCTAATGTGAGATTCGTGATATTAATGATTTGTTTTTCATTCTTTTCTTGTTTTTTACTATCCGTTGATTTCTCCTTTGCCAATCAATGGATACCATGGGTGGAAAATTCGCCTTGGAATGTAAAATTTGATAGCATTTATGTTGACAAGAAGCCCATTGCAAACGGTGACATTGATATTTTATATCGAGCTTTTGGGTACAGATCAGCCTATAATGGTCATATCGTCGGCACATACTCAGATGAAGCATTCCTGAAAGCCTATGCGGTTGTAAATACCGATTTTAATACATATTCTTCGGCGGGAACTAGTGTTGTAGCTCAACGTCATTTCATACTACCTGATGCCCCAAACGGTTGGAAAGTCACACTAAAAACAGAGTTGAACGGGTATCTCAAAAACGATAATTATAGATGGTTCGGAAGCCGACCCAATCTGGCATCACGAGTAATTGCAGATGCTTCTATTTCCGGGCCCGGTGGCAGAACACATATTAACTATAACAAAAACAACACTGACGGCATTAATACGGTCTCATTTGAAGGCGATTCCAAATCAGTATCCATGGATGTGCCATCAGGCGGAGAATATAGTGTACGGGCAGTTTTAGAATCATATTCATATATCGATAAATGCAGCACCTGCGTGGGACCAAGCGCAGCCTCTAATTTTTATACGACTTATAAAGGCTTCAGTGTCATCCCCTCTATAGACGAACGGCCTATTGTTCCCATAACAGCAACAGCAACGGGAAGCAAAATACCGCCAGTAAAAGAGCCTCCTTTTGTCGAAGCCGAGTTAATTGTCAAAAATGGAATTTTTTCGATCACGGCTGCTTCTTTTGATCCCGGACACATCCAGTCTCTTGGTGATGGTATTAACGAATTAACCAGCTGGGATTTCAATTTTTCTTCAGACCCGGAATTTAAGTTTTTTTCAAGTTCAAACCCGTTGAAAACAGCGCGGTTAAACCTGGAGCTTACGCCAAAAGATAATTTATTCGCGACAGATGCTTTTCAAATCGATGGTTTGGGCAGCATCGGAGCTGGCTCTGACGCCGATTATCATTCAAATATATTCTCCAACCTAATTCTGAACGAGACTCAGATGGTTACCTTAAATTTGCTCGATTTTTATAGTTCAATCGATCTGCTCAGCATTTATAAGGCTAACAACGGTATACTACCAGCTTCATTTGCTGATGATTCAGTCGTATCTTATGCAAGACTCGATTTAGGTCACAATTCTGCGCCAGTTCCCGAACCAACGAGCATCCTTTTGGTTGGGGTCTGGGTTGTCGGACTCGCGGGGTTAAAACGAAAATTCAGGAAGAGTTAAATTGATATCCAAAAACCGAACACCTATCGTGGTAACAGTTTAGTCCCCTGTTTTAACTGACCACCAGATTCAGAAGCAATGTCGTTGCGATGTGAAAAACCTCAATCACCTCGGCATGACAGGGAGGAATACTAACTGGTATTGAACAAGGTCGCTTGTGCAATACCAGTATCTTTTGTCAGAAGTATCAATTGGGGACAGAGCACGATATAATTCCAATTTCTGCCTTTAAACGTGGTCTGTCCCCGTTTGTTTCGTTTGTTTGTTTTTAAAATAAGATTATTGAGAGTGGCATCCCATCTATTGATTGCCGATGGGATGCTCTGTTTATCATCCGATAATTATTCTCATTCAACAACGGTTGAATTTGTACTCATTCCTGGAAATGTTTCAGTCCAGAGAGGAGCCGGTATTTCATAATTGTGTAGAAAAAGGATCGTTTGAAGACTATCGTTGGCTGCCTGAACAAAGCCTTTGATATTTCTCCAACGATCTTTATCGTTCTCATCCAGATAAGTCAGCCAGGTGAGAAGATCGACCTCTGTTTCTACCCAGATACCAGGATCATTTTCGACAGGTTGAATAACCGAAACGGATCCACTAAACTTATTGCTCCGTTTATAAACGAAACCACTGAAGTCGACAAAATCTGGATTACTGTCCAATGCGTTAGTAGAGTTTGGGATATCCAAGATGGCGTTTATATACTGAACAAGGTCGACCGTAATGACACCAGTTTTATCACCAGCACCTGCCAGAAAGAAACTAGCCAATGTTAAATCTCGATTAGACAATGATTCCTGCGCAGCGGTTGTGTTACCATCGGCTGGTAAAACGTGCTTTCACTATAGCCTTGAATTTTGGGTGATCGACCTCTTTGCTGAGGCATGGCCGATATGTGATTTCATCACCGTGATCACTCGCTATCTCTCCACATGTAGTTTGAAGGTGACCGAACTGCATCAGTTGCGTATAAAGTGCCAGGTTTTCCCGAGGAGAGTCAATCGTCTTCCAAACAACTGCGTTTAATCCAGTATCCGGATTCACGATCCTATATTTCAAGGCTAGACGACCAGCTGGGTCAAGTGAGACTTTCAAACAATCTTTGATGGCCTGAATCACCTCGTCCAAAGCTTGCTGTCTTACTTGTTCAGGAGATCTGGCAAGACTGAGTCTTCCGAAGTCCGCTTCGACTACAGCACTTTCGGCAAGTACTTCACAGTCTGCCCCAAGAGGAATAAGATCACCGTTAATGTCCAGTGGCTGCAAACAGCCATCCGTATCCAAAACAGGTACGCCGTTTTTATCTCTTTCTATCACAATGAGATCACCATAATCCGGGTTTTCCATTCCACCACCACTTCCACCACCACTTCCACCACCACTTCCACTTCCACTTCCACTTCCACCTTCCACTTCCACTTCCATAGCCTCCGGAACCATTTGCCGCAAAAACATCGGGAATAATCATGATAAATAATAAAAGGGTATAAATCATCACTCTTAGAAAAAGCTTCATTTTAGTGCCTCCTTTTCTTAATGATTCTTTGATTAATTCTTTTTGCGACAGATCAAACTCAGACCACTCAAAACACTACCATATCACCTCCTTTCGTTAGATGTTTCATATTTTGTTTATCGTATTTCAGATGATCGTAACACATGCATTGTTTGACTTCTGGAGGACTGTGCAGCGGATCATCTATCAAAGACATAGTCACGATGTCATTCCCAGGAGTCTTTAGATCCACTATAGAACTTATAAACTACCTAGGAGAGTGGTTTACTATTTAAATATTACATTATTTCTATAGCAACATTGCTGTGGCCCATAATTTCTTTTATCTGTTAGAGTTGAACACCTGCTTGCGCAAGCCAAGACGCACAGGTACATCAACATTTGCAAAATTCAGCCCCAAATAATATTAATTTTATGAATTTATATCAGTGCATTAACATCATACCACGTTGCAGCAGCGAGTGTTTCTTCCGAAACTGCGGAAATAAAAATTTGAAAAACAGGAATTTGTGCGATTGAGAGTAGTTATGAAGGTGCTTGTTGGGCTTCCGTACTTAAGGGATAGAAAGGCTCGAAGTGGCTGCTTCGTGCCTTTCGTTATTTATGAGTACTTTCCCTGTACTGATTGGTCAAGAAGAGGAGCCAGGTTCAAAGAAAAAGGATAAAGAAGAGAAAAAATTAAAGAACTGCAGTGGCGGTGAAGAAAAGCAAACAGAGAAGAAAAATCACAACTTAACTGATCGCATAACATAATTCCTGTTCAGCTTATCAGTGCTCATCCCTGTAACAGTGCCAGAAAAGGAGCATTCCGGCACATTCAAAATTCCAATATTTTTCCCAGAAAAATAGCTACAAATGGAGCAAGAAAAATTGTTGATTATTCCTAAATATACGTAACAAATCCTCTCGGCTAAAAGTTCACATATTTCCACTGTATCTTGCCAGGGTAACCCCCAATATTCACACCAAGTACAGAATATCTAGTTTTACCTGTGAATGCAATCAACAGTTATGTCAGGAGGACGCTGGATGTGACAACAATCCCTCCGGTGCCGCTTTCCCAATACGGCTTTAGCCGCTTGTCGGCCGCTCATCTGATACTCTGTCACTCCCCTGAAGTCACAACGACTGCTTTAATTTTATAACAGCAAAAATAATTTACCAAGGCAAGCTATCGTATTTTCAGAAAATAGCTAAGGAGTAACTTTCTGTTCTTCATATTTATTTGATTTTGTTACATTTTCATTTCTGATTTTTTCCCGGTCAACATTTTTAATGTTTGACATAAATAAATATTATTTTGTATAATGAAACAAATAATCAAGACCGGCATCACCACGACTAACAAGTAACGGGAGGCTCGGCATGGCAGAATCGAGGGGAACAGTCACTATTGACACGGACCGTTGCAAAGGCTGTGGCCTTTGCACAATTGCCTGTCCTGTCAAAATCATTGCCTTCGCAAAACATTTCGTAAATACCAAGGGCTACGTGCCGGTCACGGTCAATGACCCCACTTCCTGCAATGGATGCGGCAGTTGCACCTTGATGTGCCCGGACTCGGTAATCACCGTGAAAAGATCCGGCCGAGAGAGGAGGTCTGCCCATGTCTAAGACTCTCATGAAAGGCAATGAAGCGTTAGCCCTGGCTGCCATCAAAGGCGGTTGCAGCCATTTTTTCGGCTATCCCATAACCCCGCAAAATGAAATCCCAGAATTTCTTGCCCGTGAGTTGCCCAAGGCGGGAGGAGTGTTTCTTCAGGCAGAAAGTGAACTCGCGGCAATAAATATGGTATATGGAGCCGCCGCGACGGGCGCCCGGGCCATGACCACCTCTTCCTCTCCGGGCATTGCCCTGATGCAGGAGGGCATGTCTATGCTTTCAGCGGCCGAGCTGCCCTGCGTAATCGTCAATGTGCAGCGGGGCGGTCCGGGCATCGGCAGTATTCAACCCTCCCAGGCCGACTACTACCAAATGACCAGAGGCGGTGGCAACGGCGATTACCGGATTATTTCCCTGGCGCCGTCAACTGTCCAGGAAGGAGCGGAAATGATGCTGGAGGCATTTGATCTGGCAGATTATTACCGTACGCCGGTGTTCATCGTCAGCGACGGCATGTTGGGTCAGATGATGGAACCTCTTGATCTTCCTGAAAAGACTCCTAAAAGCCTCCCGGAAAAAGATTGGGCCGCGGTGGGGCATGGCGGAAAGAGAAAACCAAATACCATTAAAACCCTGGCGCTGGATCCACTTCGCCTAGAACAGATCAATATCCGGCTGCAGGAGAAATATGCCCGGATCGCCGAGGCGGAAAGTCGCTACGAGGCCTATAAAACCGAAGAGGCGGAAATCATTCTCTGCGCCTATGGATCGACCGCTCGCATCGCCGCAAATTGTATCGATCTGCTCCGAGAAGAAGGCATCGCCGCAGGACTGATCAGACCACAGACTCTGTGGCCGTTTCCCAACAAAGCGTTTGATATCCTTGCTGAATCATGCAGGCAGATACTCTGCGTAGAAATGAGCTGCGGTCAGATGGTGGATGATGTGCGGCTGGCAGTTAACGGCAGAATCCCCGTGGCTTTTTACGGGCGGTCCGGCGGGGTTATTCCCGTTCCGGAAGAACTCGTTCAGCAGGTTAAAAAAATCCTGGGGAGGGCATAGACAATGACGGTTATCTTCACCAGATCAAAGGGATTAACCGAACAGGAAACCCACTACTGTCCCGGCTGCACCCATGGCATCATCCATAAGCTTGTGGCCGAAACACTCGTCGAACTCGACCTGCTGGATACTACCATCGGCTGTGCGGCGGTCGGCTGCTCGATTCTCTCCTACAATTATTTCAATGTGGACATGATAGAATCAGCCCACGGACGGGCTCCGGCAGTTGCAACCGGGGTAAAACGGGTACATCCCGAAAAAACGGTCTTTACCTATCAGGGGGATGGCGATCTCGCCTCGATCGGTACCGCCGAGATCGTTCATGCCGCCCATCGTGGTGAAAAGATCACCACCATCTTCGTCAATAATGCGGTGTACGGCATGACCGGCGGTCAGATGGCTCCAACAACCCTGGCCAATCAGAAAGTGACCACCGCCCCCGAGGGCCGGGATGTCAAGCACTGCGGCATGCCGCTGAAGGTTTCCGAAATGCTGGCCCAGATCCCAGGAGCAGCCTATGTTACTCGGGTCTCGGTGCATAGTCCCAAGGCTATTCGCCAGGCAAAACAGGCAATCAAAAAAGGGTTTGAATACCAGATGGCAGGTATTGGCTTATCCCTGATCGAAGTTCTCTCCACCTGCCCGACAGGCTGGGGACTGTCGCCGATCGAGGCCCTGCAATGGCTGGAAGAGAACATGATTCCCTATTATCCACTCGGTGTCTACAAATCGCCGGAGGAGGCGTAAATGTGCAACGAACGAGTCTTGTGTGCCGGTTTCGGCGGCCAGGGAGTCATGTCCCTGGGACAATTGCTGGCCTATGCCGGAATGATCGAAAATAAGCATGTGACCTGGCTTCCCTCGTATGGGCCGGAGATGCGCGGCGGAACTGCATATTGCAATGTGGTGGTGTCGGACACTCCGGTCGGATCCCCGCTGGTGACCGACAATGCCGACTGCGCCATCTTGATGAATCTGCCGTCCCTGCTTAAATTTGAAAAGAGTGTCAGGGCCGGTGGAGTGATTCTCGTCAACAGCTCCCTGACAGATAAAAAGGTCAGCCGTGATGATGTCCGGGCCTACTACATTCCGGCAGGTGAACTGGCCGGTGAGTGCGGCAACGGCAAGGCCGCCAATATGGTTATGCTCGGGGCCTATCTGGCTCTTGCCGAAGCGGTGCAGCCTGCAAGCATTAGCCAGGCCTTCAAAAAGGTTTTCGGCAACAAGAGCGACCAGCTGATCGACTTGAATATCGCGGCATTGCGCCGAGGCGCTGAAGCAGTCCGCAGCGAACAAGATGCCTTAACAGCGGCGTAAGTTCAGATATTAAAATTATTAAATCAACATTCACCACAGACAATTTCTGATCGATACAGGAGTCCGTCATGAATAGATATACCACCTTGGACGTCGACGGTTATGAAGAGGTCGTCAGATGTGACAATCCGGAAGTCGGTTTTACCGCCTGGATTGCTATTCATAATTCCAACCGAGGACCTGCGCTCGGCGGCTGCAGGGTTTGGCAATACGAAAACAAGGAAACCGCCTTGACCGATGTCCTGCGCTTGAGCAAGGGGATGACCTACAAGAATGCGCTCGCCAGACTGCCTTTGGGCGGCGGGAAAAGCGTTGTGGATACCGACCTGAATCAAGTCGACAGGATCGCCCTGTTCGAAGAAGTCGGCAATTTCGTTGAATCCCTCAATGGACGGTACATCACCGCCGAAGATGTCAACTCGACACTCCAGGATATGGTGGTGATAAAACGCAGGACGAACCATGTCGCAACGGTCGGAGCCAGCGGTAATCCAAGTCCTTTCACCGCCTACGGCGTTTATTGTGCGATCAAGGCCAGCGTGCGTCATAAACTAAAAAGGGAACTTCTCGAAGGCCTCACCGTTGCCATCCAGGGTGTGGGCGAAACCGGAGGAAGACTGGCCGAACTTCTCAAAAAAGACAATTGCCGGATAATCGCCACCGATACCAACGAAGACCATCTCAACAGTCTCAGGGAAAAAATTGATTTCGAGCTAGTGAAACCCCAGGAAATTTACGGCGCTCCCTGTGATATTTTCGCACCATGCGCCTTAGGCGGGATACTCAACAGCCGGACGATTCCCATGCTACTCTGCCAGATTGTCGCCGGCAGCGCCAACAACCAGTTACTTACCGAAAAAGACGGCGAGCGGCTCTACAAGCGAAGTATTCTCTACGCTCCGGATTATGCCACCAATGCGGGCGGAGTCATTAACATCAGCTGCGAAATAGATCAGCTCTACGACGAAGACAAAGCCAGGCGGCTGACAGGCGACATCGAAAAAACCCTTCTGGAAATTTACCAATTGTCGGCTGAACAGAAGCTGCCGACCAACATTATTGCCAATTCCCTTGCCGAGGAACTGTTCAGGGTCGATACAGCGGTCTGCTGACCTGGTTGCGAACTCCCCTTTTTTGCCTTTGCCATTGCCATCTGCCAATTATGATATTCCAGAGGAGCTCCATGCCGGCAAATGGCGCGGAAAAAGAATAAAAAAGCGGTTGAAATAAAAAAATCTCAACCGCTTAAAAAGGGAAAACGTGGTGAGTCCCCTATTTACCCTATTTACCTCCCAGCTATTACGTTGTTTCAGTTACAAGTTTAGTTTAAATTGATTTCTTTTGGTGACTTTCTGATTTATTATTGCCTAAGAACGCTTAAGGAGGTGACCATGAAAGACAAAGAATCAGCATTATCAAAGGATTTTCCTGAAAAGCTGCGCATATTGCGAAAGAACAAAGGCTGGTCTCAAGGGCATTTGGGGAAGAAAATCGGAGCTGACTTGCAGCGCATATCAAAATATGAGCGAGGCGTTATGCTCCCCACCATGGAATTAATGGTGCGGATCGCCAAAGCTTTTGACGTTAGCGTGGATTTTCTCATTCGGGATGACAGGGAGACAGCTGTGGGTAAAATCAAAAATCAGAAGCTATTGGAGCAACTTGAGGCAATAAATGCTCTCCCCGACGAGGATCTGGAAACTGTGGTTTCATTCCTCGATGCCTTTATAAAACGCAGGCGATTTGAAGAGCTTGTCCACAGTTAACTTCTCAAGAAAGAAGATGTTTAAATGACTACGTTTACAGCAGTTGTTCATAAAGAAGAAGATCTCTATGTGGCGGAATGTCCTGAGATAGGCACCGCAAGCCAGGGAGAAACCATCGAGGAAGCGGTAAATAATTTGAGGGAAGCGACAGAACTTTATCTGGAAGAATTTCCTGTAAAGCAGACCTTTCGTCCTTTCCTGACCACATTTGAGGTGGCGCCACATGCCTGAGATTCCACGAATATCGGGTGATGAGGCGATCAAGGTTTTCATAATTTTAGGATTCCACCAGGTACGGCAGAAAGGCAGTCATGTTGTTATGCGTCGCGGAGACAAAGGATGTGTCATTCCAAAACATAAAGAGCTTGCCGTAGGGACGTTGAGAAGCGCCATACGACAGGCGGGCATCAGTGTTTTTATTGGGGTCTGTCCCCGATTGATTCTCGATTGATTCACGAATCATGCTTATCCTGTTGTTAAAAGAATCTGGGTAATGACCGGTCAACGACCGGTCATTACCGGTATGCATTTTCGGAGAGCCGGTCATGAAACTCATTCAGGCAAGAATTCGGGGCCTTGACGCCCTTGCGGAAAGCCGCTGGTTCGACCTCAATCCTCACCTGAACCTGTTCCGTTTTCCCGAGCAACGACATGGCAGAAAATTTCTTCGCATCCTTCAAACCATCAATCCGACCTATGCGATCGACTCAGTCAAACCGTTTGCGGATTTCCCCGAATATATCGAACAGGATGGGCACAGCAAACGAGTAAGCCCTGCCAAGCGAACGGTCGCCCTTGCTGTTTTCGGCGCCACTCCCCTGCTGGTAAAGGAACTTGCGGCGATAAGTCCCCTGCTCTACGAAACGGATCGGATCGAAATCGGCAGACGGCTCGATTACTCGCGCTGGATAAATTTTGTCGAACTGGCTTCCTCGACCCGCTGGAGCGAAATTTCCGGAAGTGTCCAAACCTTACTGGATAAAGAGCAGCGGTTGGCACCGGAACGCGCCACCCCGCTTTTGGACGTCGTTCGCAACCTCAACCCGACAGACCGGGTGAAGGACAAACTGCAGGAACTTCTGAATGACTGGCTGCGGAAGCTTCCCTCTTCACTCCGGAAAAGCTCTCGGGAACTCATCGAAACAACGCATACCGCGGTTCTGCGTGCCGATTATTTCCAAATCGCACGGAAGATTGTCCGCAACCGGACCCCGCTCTTTGTTATCATCGGAGGTCATCTTCCCGATAATCAGCAGGCAGCCTCCGGCAGTGGGCAGGACTCGGCCTCCCCTCACCATCTCCTGCAATTGATCTCACATAAAATTGATGTCCTGAACAGAAAATCAACCGGCGAAGGCCATGTTTTTCTGGAGGCATTGAATGAACAGCTGGCCGCATTACACTATCCCGGCATAATGTTGCGGCTTGATAAACCTTCGAGAGGAGTATTGCGGGTGATCAACGATGCGCCGAACCATGTGTCCCCGGCAGAACCGTTAACAACCTTCAGGCAGATGCAGACCAAAGTATGTCTGGCCGCCGCTTTCAGCCGGGTTGCCTACAAGTCCGAACCGATAGTCTTGTTTGATGGACCGGAGCAGTCCCTTCCTGAAACACTCCACTGCGATCTTGCTGATTTTATACTCGACATAGCAAGCACTTGCCAATGTCTGTACAGCTTTGAGGCTGTCGATATCTTTCCAACGGAAATAACGGGCAAACGTTACAGCGCTGCCGAACTGGGAATGAAGGACGGAAAGTAAGATAAACGCCAATGGTGATGGACACACACGGTCGAACAATGTATAGTGGTCGGCAACAGAAACCTAGCAAATATCCATCCGGGGCCAACTATCGATGTCCAACTTTCTTCTGTCACAGATCCTTATCGGCATCGCCATCTGCACTGACACGCTCTCCTTTCAGTTTAAGGAACGAAAAAAGATTGTAGCCTGCCTGCTGGTTTCCTGTACCTTGATCTCCACTCATTTCATGCTGCTCGGCCACTGGACGGCAGCCTTTCTCGGAATCATTGCAGCAGTTCGCTTCATGACCAGTATTTTCTCCACCTCGAAGAAACTGATGGGGCTGTTTATTGTCGCTACGATTCTTATCTCGATCTTCAGCTATGAAGGATTATTGTCCATCCTCGGCTGCACCGGAGGTATTTTCGGTACGGTTGCCTCCTTTTGCAAAGAGGATAAACAGCTCAGGCAGCTGATGCTGGTTGGGACAAGTCTATGGATTGTGCACAATTTTCTTGCCGGCTCTCCGGGGGCGGTGCTGATGGAGGCAATCTTTATCAGCAGCAATCTCGTCGGCTATTTTCGTTTCTATATCCGGCCCAAAGGCCAGGCGCTTCAACCGTAAACAGAGGCGCCTGTATTATTTCAACGCATGTCCTTTTTCGGTAATCATGCTTGTAGACATTCAGCAGTGCTCCATAGGCGCACAAGCAGGCCGACGAGCTATAGTTGTCCTATGCACGGCGGTCTGATCATGCGCCTATGGGGTGCTGCTGAATGTCTACTTTTTCCTGAAAGCGCAATGGCCTGATCGAGGTCCGATTTGCGGATGATTTCGGCAGGTGTCGGGCCGCTCCTGGTAGATTGTACAGCGTCTGGTCCGGCTATCAAGATAAATGCAGTCGCCATTGGCCATTCTTGCCAAGATAAAGGTTTTGGTTTTTAAGTGGAAATGGTCGACCAGACGCTGTTTCATCAACCTTCTGGCGATCTGTTTGAGATCCTCCTCCAGTTCGAACTGGTCCATCAATCCAATGCGGACAAGGTCCACCGGCTTCACCTCGACCGGCAAGCTGCAGCAGGAAGCGGCGCAGTAGTCGCACAGTCGTTTGTTATATTTGGCCCAGGTTGCGGTGTTGTCGATATCTGCTTGAATTAGGGGTAATTGAATCATGGTTAAGGCTCTAAAACTAATAAAAATCCGGCACCACATTTCGTCCGGCTTGATAAGAAAAAGCCGTTTTCGTACCATAAAAAGTCGATATTGCCAACTTTTTAGTACCGAAACCTCAACCGTAAAGAACCCGCAATACTAGCAAGACATGAGGCACAATGGAGGATCTCCTTGCGTCTTCCAAGGCCATTGGCTACTCTCTTATGTCGTGCATCCTCAGGTTGCCGAATTTTTGCAAGACATTCTCTCCAATCCTGAACCGAAGAGTTTTTTCAATACGTAGATAAGTGATAATCTCGTAAAAACCTAAAATTTCAGATGGCTAAGTAAAAAGCTTCATATGCTAGGCGCAAAAAATTTCTATCATTTCGGCGTACTAGAGTACGTCGTAATGATAGAAATTTTGCAGCAACGACGCAGATGAAGAGTTTTTACGACGCCATCATAAGTGATAGTGGAATGGACCGATTTATACGAACGCAACGATTGCTAGGAGACGAGCGTTTCCAGCGACTTCAATCGAAAATGGTGACGGTGGTAGGACTTGGGGCAGTGGGCGGTTATGTGGTTGAGGGACTGGTACGGGCCGGGATCAGTCACCTGCGGCTGATAGATTTCGACACCATCCAGCCAAGCAACCTCAACCGACAAATTCTTGCGCTGGAAACCACCCTCGGCAGGGCCAAGGCCGAAGTAGCTAAAGAGAGGGTTCTGGCCATCAATTCGAATTGCCGGATTGAAGCCCTGCAACTCTTTGCAAGCGAAGACACCTTGAATAAGATACTTGATCCGAAACCTGACCTGCTGGTCGACGCCATAGATTCCCTCAACCCCAAAACGCAGCTGCTGCATGAAGCCTATCTGCGCGGCATTCCCATCATCAGCTCGATGGGCGCGGCTCTGCGCACCGATCCGACACTTATCCGCTCCGGAGATCTCTTTTCCACCTCCAATTGTCCGTTAGCCAAACATCTACGCAAACGTTTGAGAAAACGAGGCGTCGGCGAAGGAATTTCCTGTGTGTATTCCACGGAAAAAATTGATTTTGACTATCAGTTGCCGGAAGAGGAAACGCATGTCGGAGAAACACCCCATTCCGACAGAGGCCGGCAACGAAATGTTCTCGGCAGCCTGCCGACCATCACCGGAATTTTTGGGCTGACCATCGCTAATCAAACCATCATGCGGCTTTCACGGTAGACGATTGACGTCAGCGAAGAGATTTTCCGCCCGATGGCATTAATCTTGAATTTTTGTAAATAGAGGATGAGATGGCTTAGTAAAAATCTTCTTGCAGAGGTGAGAAATGCCGGAACTGCCTGATGTGCAACTGTTCAAAGAGTATTTTGACGCGACTTCACTGCACAAAGAAATAAGCGATGTGGCCCATTGCACGGCAAAATTATTACCTGAGCTGAGCTGTAAAGAGCTTTCCCGGCGACTTCGGGGCAAGAGCTTTACGGAAACCATCCGTCACGGAAAATATCTCTTCGCCCGAGTCGACGAAAAAGACTTTCTCGTTCTGCATTTTGGTATGACGGGTTTTCTCCGCTCCTTTAAAAATATTGATAATGATGAACAGGAACAGAGACATAGCCGCTTACGTATCGATTTTAAGGACGGATATCATCTGTCTTTTAATTGCAGACGAAAGCTTGGCAAAATCACTATGTGCAATACCATCGAAGAGTATCTAAAAGACAAAAAACTGGGTCCCGATGCTCTTACGCTGTGCGCCGATAAGGCAAAATTTACCGGCCGCCTGCAGGGACGCCGCGGCACTATTAAAGGACAGCTGATGAACCAGAGTCTGCTGGCTGGAATCGGCAATATCTATACTGATGAAATCCTCTTTCAGGAGAACATCCATCCACGGAAAAAATGCAGCGCGCTGGAGAAAAATCAACTCGGCAAACTGGCGGGAACCGCGAGCCGGATTCTGACAAAAGCCATTGAGAAAAGAGCCGGGGAAAAAGGCTGGCCGGAGAGTTGGCTGCTGCCCCGGCGGGAAGCTGGCAAAAACTGTCCACGCTGCAGCGGGAAAATTGAAAAGACATCCGTTTCAGGCAGAAGCACCTATTTCTGCCCTGAGCATCAAAAAAAATAAATCGTGATGGACTCGTAAAAAGCCCGATCTACTTCGTTGTAGGTCTGAAACGGCAATTAGCTGTACCATATGTACTACCTAATTGCCGTTTCAGACACTACGCCTCGTATATCGAGCTTTTTCCAGAGTCCATTCCTACGCACAAATTGACTTTTTACGAGATTATCAATCGTGATGATCTCGTAAAAACCTAAAATTTCAGATGGCTAAGTAAAAAACTTCATATGCTAGGCGCGCAAAATTTCTATCATTTCGGCGTACTAGAGTACGTCGTAATGATAGAAATTTTGCAGCAACGACGCAGATGAAGAGTTTTTACGACGCCATCAATCGTGGGTTGCGGTCATTTTCAGAGCCCGAGTCGGCCGGCAAAACACAGAGACCCCGTTAAGTTCTCAAGTGAAAAACCGGGGCCCCTTTCGTTAGGTTAAAGTCAGGACTAATCCTCCCTGGAAATGCATTCAACAGGGCAGGATGCGATGGCTTCGTCAACACAGGGCAGACCATAATCCGCCCCTTCGATCACATAGGCTTTTTCTTCGTCATCGTTAAATTCAAAGACGGCCGGACAGGTCTCTACACATGCTTCACAACCAATACATTCGTCCCTGTCGATTATCACTTCTGACATAATGTTACCTCCGACTGATGGTTTGAGTTTTACTACGGATCCGGTAAAAAACATGCAGTTACGTTACAATCCGTTGACCTCCCATTAAAAGTTGAGTGAAATACCCCTGTTCTCAAGAAAGGAGATAAAATCGTCTTCCCGGAGCACGGGAACGCCATGCTTCCCTGCCTCGTCCAGTTTTGAACCCGAACCGGGCCCTGCCACAACATAATCAGTCTCGCCTGAAACGCTCGAAGTAGCTCGGCCGCCATGCCGCTCGACTAGTTCCTTGCACCTCGTCACGCGTCCAATTTTCGAGCGAACCTGTGAAGACGAACTTCAAATCCTGCAGCGGCCGGTCTCCCTCCTCCACCGAAAAGGCGGGATTATCGATTTTAAGACCCATCTTGAGCATGGCGGCAAAGGCCCGCTGATTTTTTTCATCGGCAAAAAAGGAGACAATACTGCGAGCTACCTCGGGACCAACCCCTTCAATTTGCTGCAATTCCTCCATTTCCACCTTTTCCAGAGCGCTAAGGTCCTTAAAATTTGCAACGATTACCTGGACCATATGCGAACCAAGAAGAGGAATACCAAGGCCATAGATTAACCGGTCCAAGGTAATTTTTCCGGCTTTTTTGATCTCCGTGAGCAAATTTTCCGCGGATTTGTCCGCATAGCCCGGCAGGTGCAAAAGATCATCTTTTGTAAGGTGATAGATATCCGGCAGACTTTTTACAAAGCCCTTATCCACAAGTTGCTGCGCACTTTTTCCACCCAACCCTTGATATCCAGTCCACGACGCGAGGCAAAGTGCTGCAGCCGTTCCTTGAGTTGCGCCGGACAACTGACATTAACGCAGCGAGTCTTTTTTTTGTCCTCGGAAATAAACACCTCGCCGTCGCAGGCCGGACATTTTTCAGGCATGGAAAATCGTTTTTCCGAACCGTCCCGCTGCTCTTTGTTGGACTTGACCACGTAAGGGATGACATCTCCGGCCCGTTCCACCAGCACGCTGTCGCCGATCCGGATATCCTTCTCCTCCATCTGGCTGAGGTTGTGCAGCGAAGCCCGCGAGACCTCGACGCCACCGATGTGCACCGGCTCAAGCAGGGCTACGGGAGTCAAGATACCGGTGCGGCCCACATTGACGATGATATCCTTAATCCTGGCTGGTATCGCGCCGGGTGCAAATTTGTACGCCACCGCCCAGCGTGGATCGCGGGAGCGCAAATCCCAGCTTTTTGCGCGCCTCTAGATCGTTGACCTTCACCACCATGCCGTCAATTTCAAACTCCAGTTCATCCCTCATCTTCACAAGATTGCGTTAGTAATCTGCAGTACCTTATCCACATCCGCTACCAGCTGCAGCATCTGTCTGTTTACCGGCAGACCCCAGTTCGATCAGAGACTTCCAGCGCCTCCCAATGTGTTTTCAGCTCAACACCCTTCACACTCCGGAACTTCATAAAGAAACAGGTGCAGCGGCCGCTTTTGGTAATTCCGGGATCGAGCTGCCGAACAGATCCTGCAGCAGCATTTCGGGGATTGGCAAATGGCTGTTCGCCCTTTTCCTCCCGCCTTCGATTGAGCTCATTGAATTCCTGATACGCATGTAGATTTCACCACGCACCACCAGGCGTGACGGCGCCTTCTTTTCCTCCGACATCATAAGAACAAGCGGCACCTCGCCGATGGTCCGGACATTGACTGTGACATCTTCGCCGATCATCTCCGTCACCTCTTGTGGCTGCCTGTTCCAGTTTTCCGTTCAGGTAAACAAGTTCAATGGACAGGCCATCATACTTTGGCTCGGTAACAAACTCGACTTCACTTTGCCCCATTCCTGACTGCCGACACGTCTTGGCAAAGTCGCGCACCCCTGCCTCCTCGTACACCGCCTTCAGGCTCATCATCGGAGTACTGTGGCGAATAGTCCCCAGTTCCTCCACCGGCTCACCGGCCACTTTTTGGGTGGGCGAATCAGACAGTAGCCAGATTCCAGGTTTGTTCCAGTTTCTGCAGGGTTTGAAAAAGTTCGTCGTACTTTTTTCGGAAATGGTTGGATCATTGAGTACATAGTAGCGGTAATCGTGAAAACGCACCGCCTCACGCAGTATGTCAACCGCCTCGGCCGCCTTTTTTTCAGAGTCGATTTTTTCTATGCGTACTTCAGGAAGGTGCTGGTCTTTTTTGATCATCCGTTTCCTCTGCGGCAACGACGCAGATGAAGAGTTTTTACGACGCCATCAACATTGTCTGTTTTTTCGTTTGGCTTCCAGAGAAAACACTTTCTTTCCGACAGGTCGAGACAGCTTATCAAGGCCGCCTCTTTTTCCTCCATTTCCGCTTTGAAGCAGACCAAAGGCATCCAGCAGACCGTTAGGCCCGTACACGGAGTCCATAAGCATATCGTATATGCGGATGCAAGAAGCCAAACTGTTCGGTGAAGTTCGTCGAATGGCATCTACTTTCCACTGCAGCTGACGGCTGCGTTTCCGGGACTGAACGGGCTGACTCATGATCAATTCCTCAATGGCGGCAGCCCTCTCCGATTCAAACCTTTCCGGATCTTCACGAGCGAGTTCAACCCATTTTTCCCAGTCTTCCATCGTATTCATTTCCATAGCATCCCCCCCGACAAGCTACAGTTTGCCGATATATTGCCGGTTTCATTGACCGATTACTGACCGTCCATGATCCTCCCTTATTTTTACAATTCTCTTCAAGGTCTCAATCGATACTCCTTAAAAAGGGGTAAAGCAAAAAATATGCCCGATTTAAAGCTGGTTTTTGTACACGTTCTCATCCTGTGATCGACTTTTTTTAAATCCAGCAAATACAGAAAATCTGAAGATGGTGTTATTCCGATTACACAGGACAATTATCCGGTTTAAGAGGACAAATTTTTATCGGGGCAGACGATATCTAGGATGCACGAGAGATTTTTGCTCTTATTACCTAAAATTCCCCGCCCGAAGTGTACCCTATCAAAAATTGGCTTAATTTTTGCTCTAATGTTAGCTCATTGCCTTTCTGTTGTGCGAACATCCTGCTCTTCCCGGTGAACGGCTACGACAATTATCAGGTTGGAAGATGATTGAATCCTACAAGCGCATGAGAATCCATGTGGGTCTCGTCCCCCTCGCTATCCTACTCGCGATGCTGCTCTTTTTCAGCAGGTTGTTCCGGAAGATCCGGAATCCAACAACCAATTCTGAACTGGTATGTCTTCGATGAACCTTCAGGTGCTTTTATCGATGCGGCCAATACCTGCTCACGGCAATCCGGAGGTACATACACCATTAATCTGGTTCCGCTGCCCGCCGATGCCGATCAACAGCGGGAACAGCTGGTGAGACGGTTAGCCGCCCATGACTCCGCCATTGATATTATCGGCATGGATGTTATCTGGACGGCGGAATTCTGCCGCTGCCGGCTGGATTCTACCCTGGCCTGACGAGCCGGCCCGACGGAGTCACCAAAGGCCGACTGGACAGTGCTGTCGAAAGCGCAACTTATGCAGGCAGGCTTCAGGCCGCACCATTTACCACCAATACCCAATTGCTCTGGTACCGGACCGACCGGGTCGCGTCCCCGCCCAAAACCTGGGACGGAAATGATCGAACTCGCCGAATCCCTAGGTGAGCAAGGGACCATCCAGGTACAGGGAGAACGGTATGAGGGCTTGACGGTTTTTTTCAACTCGCTGCTTGCTTCCGCCGGAACCACTATCCTTGATGGTGATCAGGTGGATCTGGACGAAGCGGCAACCCGCAAGGTCTTGAGCGTCATGCATCGCCTTGCCACCTCTCCGGCAGCACCGGCTTCCCTTTCCACCAACCGCGAAGATCAATGCCGCCTGGCCTTTGAAACCGGCAACTCGACTTTCATGGTCAACTACACCTTCGTCTGGCCCAGCGCCAGGCAGAATGCCCCGGATATTGCCGAACATATGGGCTGGGCCCGCTGGCCGGCCATCTCCCGTGACCGCCCCAGCCGTGTCACCATCGGCGGCATCAATCTGGGCATAGGCGCTTATTCAAAACATGCCAGGCAGGCCTTTGCCGCTGCCACCTGTCTTATCTCGGAAAACAATCAGCGATTGGCGGCGGAAAAAGGAGGCCTTCCCCCGACAATCACCTCGCTTTACCAGGACGACGAGGTTCGCGAAACCTTTCCCTTTGCCGATATCCTTCTGGAAACCCTGAAGAACGGCGTACAACGGCCGCAGACCCCGCTCTACAATGATATTTCCCTGGCCATCAGTCATACTCTTCATCCGATGCGTTCCATCGATCCCGAAAAAGACGTGCGCCGCCTGCGGGAAAAGATAAAACGCGCTCTGCATTCGGAGGGATTGCTATGAAATGGCCCCGGCTCACCGATCAGAAACTTGGCTGGCTGCTCTGCACTCCGGCCCTGATCGCCATGATCACCGTGACCGCCTACCCCATTGTTTATGCCTTCTGGCTCAGTCTGTTTCGCTATGATCTTCGTTTTCCAGACCAGCCGCGCCTTTATCGGCCGACAATTACCTCTCCGTTCTCAGCTCCCCGATCTGGTGGGAAGGTCTGCTCAACACGATTATCATCACCGTCTGTTCGGTCAGTGTGGAGTTGCT
Organism: uncultured delta proteobacterium; assembly: GCA_963728385.1. GTDB lineage: Bacteria > Desulfobacterota > Desulfobulbia > Desulfobulbales > Desulfocapsaceae > Desulforhopalus_A. The sequence continues at coordinate 64,884 of CAVSJK010000003.1, read as the reverse complement.
GCTGGGGATGGTCTTTGCGCTGTTGATGCACCGGGCAATCATCGGCCGCAAGCTGGTGCGGGCATCCATTCTTATTCCTTATGGCATTATCACCGTGGTGGCGGCACTGATCTGGAAATTCGCCTTCATGCCGACCACCGGCTTTATCAATAGCCTGACCGGACTGTCGCTCTCCTGGTTCGGGGAACGCTGGAGTGCCTTTCTGGTGATTATTCTCACGGAAATCTGGAAGACCACGCCTTTCATGTCGCTTTTGCTGCTGGCCGGACTCACCCTGGTACCGGACGATCTGTTGCGGGCCGCCCGAGTGGACGGCGCATCCGCCTGGCAGCGATTCACCCTGATAATCCTGCCGATCATGAAACCGACCATTGCCGTCGCCCTGCTCTTTCGAACCCTTGATGCCTTCCGTATTTTTGATTCGGTGTTTGTCCAGACCAGGGGAGCACAAAATACCGAAACGGTCTCCATCATCGGCTACCATGCTTTAATCTCCCGGCTTAATCTGGGACTTGGCTCGGCGGTATCAATTCTGATATTTTTCTGTGTTCTGCTGATTGCCGCAGCTTATCTGCGGCTTTTCGGCATCACCGGTACCCTGACCGGGGAGGAGGAGTGATGAACAGAATTCAGAAACCGTTTTGACCGTCTCTGCTGGGCTGCCGGCAGTCTGCTGGCGGTGGGCTACGCCCTCACCCCGATTGCCTGGATAATCTCACTTTCCCTGAATATCCCGCCGACCTGGGTGATAACCGGTTCTGGCCGCAGCACATCACCTTTGAACATTACCGGCTCAATTTTCACCGACGCCCAGTTTCCGGCCGCCTTGTGGAACTCGCTTGGCTATCGCTTTGCTTTCGACGCTACTGGCCATTCTGATCGCCATGTTTGCCGCCTATAGTGTCGTCAGGCTCAAATTTGCAGGACGCAGGCTGTTTATGGCCTTTGCCCTGTCCATCGCCATGTTTCCGCCGGTTTCCATTATCGGGCCATTGTTCAATATCTGGCGATTTCTCGGTCTCTATGACACCTGGCCGGGCCTTATTCTGCCCTATATTACCCTGACCCTTCCCCTGTCGATCTGGACACTTGCCGCCTTCTTTCGCGAGATTCCCTGGGATCTGGACAAGGCCGCCCGGGTGGATGGCGCCACGCCCTTTCAGGCATTCAGGATGGTAATTGTGCCGCTGGCCGCACCGGGAGTCTTCAGTGCCGCCATTCTGGTTTTTATTTTTGCCTGGAATGATTTTCTTTTTGCGATTTCGCTCACCTCAACCAATCAGGCAAGAACCGTCCCGGCGGCCATAGCCTTTTTTACCGGCAGCTCCCGTTTCGAACAACCGACCGGTTCCATTGCCGCCGCGGCGGTTGTGGTTACCATTCCTCTCATTATTCTGGTGCTGATTTTCCAGAGGCGTATTGTTGCAGGACTGACCGCCGGAGCGGTTAAAGGATGAGGTGAAAAATTTATGTTCGGTACAATTATTATTTAGCCTTCAAGTTTAAGCTTGGAGAGTATAAATGCCGAAATTCAATTGGAAATGTCAGCAAAAAATTTTCCGACGGCACGGAGGCCGTGCAGGATATTTCCCTTACCGTAGCGGATGGTGAATTCTTTATTCTGCTCGGCCCTTCCGGCTGCGGCAAATCGACCCTGCTCAATATGATCGTCGGCCTGGATTCGGTCAGCAGCGGGGAGATTCGGGTTGACGGCCGGCTGGTCAACGATCTTGATCCCCGGGAGAGAAACATGGCCATGGTTTTTCAGAGTTATGCCATCTATCCCCATATGAGGTGCGGGAAAATCTGGCCTTTCCACTAAAACTTGCAAAAATGCAGGAAGAGGAAATTCAGGCGCAGAGTAGAAAAGGCCGCGGAGGCCCTGGAACTGGGCGAATTGCTGCAGCGCATGCCGCGCAGCCTTTCAGGCGGGCAGCGGCAGAGGGTGGCCATGGGCAGGGCCATGGTTCGTGAGCCGGATGTCTTTCTGCTGGACGAACCGCTCTCCAATCTCGACGCCAAATTGAGAAGCCAGATGCGCAATGAAATTGCCCGCCTTCAGGAGCAGCTCAAAACCACCATGATCTACGTAACCCATGATCAGACCGAGGCAATCACCCTGGGACACCGGCTGGCTGTTCTTCGCCAGGGGAAACTGCAGCAGGTCGGCACCCCCCGGGAACTCTACAATGATCCGTGCCAATCTTTTTGTCGCCGGCTTTATTGGTTCTCCGGCCATGAATTTTTTCCCGGGCAAGCTTGAAAAAGGCAAGCTGTATCTACCGGTGGCTGGAAGGCGTTGTTACTCTGCCTGCCACGGCCGATACACAAGGTGCGGAAAAAAGTCATTGTCGGAATGCGTCCGGAACACCTGCAAATAGCTGTTGAAAATGAGCCGGGGCCACTGCTGTCCGCCACCATCATCGATGGTTGAATGGCTGGGAGCAGACGCCTTTGTTCATTTTGAAATGGACATAAATAATGAAGATCAGTCCTTTGCCCTGCCCGAGGAAATTGACCGGAATGTGTCAAAAGAAGGGAAGTTTCAGGGGGTGGCCAGAATCGATCCATCACACCTGTTCGAACGGGGCAGCACTCTTCGCCTGAAACCGGACACCGGCAAACTGCATATTTTCGATCCTGAGAGTGGTGTCCGCCTGAGCCGATCCCAGCCGATTTCAGAAGTCGAAAAATTAAAGTCCGACAGAACCTAACACCCTTTAGCTTTGATTTTGCAATGTGACTGTTCGCACGCGCCCATTTTTTTTTATTCACCTTTACTTTAACTGTACAAGAACACGAAGGATGGAATTCAACGTCACGAAGCTCAAGCATGGCATCAAGCGCTTCGCCCTTCGTGCTCTTCGTGGCCTTCGTGGTGCAAAAAGGAATGCAAACTAGCGGATGCACCGGATGCTCGTCCCTCGCGCCGGTGATCCTTTGTGATATCTTAAGCCATGGGTGAGGGGCAGGTTATTAACGCTCATGCCCCGAAAGTGCCTCTTCAATTTGGTGGTCTTTTAGCTGATCTGAAAAGACTTTTTAGTACCTTAGAAATTCTTTCCCCAAAAGCAGGGAAAGAATTTCTAAGGTACTAAAAATCCATCAGGCACAAGACTGGTGGCCAGCATGACCATGTTGATATCCTGATGCGAAGTCCAGCTTGCGGCCTGCCTGTTTTTGGCAGCAGACCAGAAATCTTCGATCAGACGTCCCAATTTTTGGTGACTGGATAGTTTATCCAGAAGTCTTCCCAGAGCATCGCCCGGTTCGAAAATCGCCGGTTCGCGCCGCAGATACAATTCCATTTTTCGCTGAGCATGCAGCCCGATGGATACTCCCAGCTCGCGAAATGCCAGGCGGTATTCAGCCGGGTGATTGAAGGTTTTCCGGGATTCATAAAGCTCCAGTCCTTCAGCCGCCGCATCGAGCACCTTTTCAAGTGCTCCACGAAGTTCCGGTTTCCCGTCGGCCATGAGCCGGACAAGAACCAGCCCGTCGCAGAGAAGCCCCCCAATCCCGAGAGGATCATCGGTAGTCCAATCCTGCCCCCTGCACAATTCTTCCATCTCACGTACCTCTTCAGCCAATTCGCCGGGCGCTGCGGATTGCAGCTCAAGACAGGTAACATAACCATCCAGGGGATCATGATGGCCCATGGCCGCGATGAGGGGACGCGACAGATCGATACTCATCTTCCAGCGCATCAATTCCGGTCCGCCGGAAGAAAGTTGATAGGTAAAACCTGTCTTGGCGGCCCTTGCCAGCTCATGCGCCCATTGGTCATAGATCTTTTCACCGGTTTTGCGGAAAACCATATGCAGGGTGTGCATCCATTTGGTGAGATAATGAAAATACTGACCATCCCGATCCCATTCCAGTTGCTGGTCAAACACTTCCCCGGGCAGCCGCTCGGGCAATTTCTTGCCGATTCGCAACCCGCCCATGGTTGGGTGAGCCTGGCCCTCTTCCTCATCCAGGCCGCTGATCCAGCCGGTCCTCGGATCATCCCGGCGATGTCGACCCAGTACCTGATGGACCTGATCGACCAGACGCAGAGCAAGTGTACGGTAGACTTCTTTCCCTGTCAGTGCATAAAGTTCGAGAAAATTGCATACGGCAAAAGCATCGGTCCACAGATAGCGCCGTGGCTCGCCATTTCCCGTGAGACCGGTATCTTCTGCAAACTGATTCATGATTTCAACGGCAAAGGCGGTTTTTTGATTTTGTTCCATGGCAGGCTCTCGACAGCTATTGTCATTTTCCGTTTTTTACAATTACAGTTGGCCAAGTCGGTTCGATCGTCGTAGCCGTTCACCGAAGATAGCGAAATGCTTGCATAACTCCGGACCTGCAAACGTTTAGCGATCGTCGTTTCGTATTGCTATATGTTATGCAAATTTTGATCCTTCGGAAGAAGAGGGATTCCAAGGAGCCTAGAGGTCAGCTCCGCTTCCGAGAAATTGCTGTAGCTCCTCCTCATTATAGAAAGCCCTCTCAAAAAACAAGCCGGCCGGAGGAGCCGTATTGTTGAATGGTATAGTTGAAGGGGTGTGCAAAAAGCTGCGGACATCTTCCTCCGTCAACCTGCGGCAACCGATTTCGACCAATATCCCGACCATCCGACGCACCATCCGCCAGAGGAAATGTGAGCCGACCACCCTGACGGTGATGACATCCTCATCTTCTATAATTTGCACCGTATGAACCAACACTTTCGTCGACTTTTTCAGTTCCTGTTTTTCGGCAAAAGAGACGAAATCATGCATACCGACCAGCACCTCGGCACCTCTTCGCATGGCGAAGACATCAAGATTTTCTCGTATCCACCAGTTATAACGTTTGGCAAAGGCGGATTTACGCGTGCGTAACCGGTAGATATAGCTTCTGGCAACACAATTATGCCGAGCGTGAAAACGAGGTTCTGCAGCTTCCACCCTCAGCACGGCTATGTCCTTTGGCAGAGTATCATTGAACATCTCCGCCACCGTTTCCGGGTCCAACTCGCTTACCACCTCCAGGTGAGCAGCATAGCCCAGGGCATGGACTCCGCCATCGGTACGCCCGCAGCCCTGAATATCCATAGTCACGTGGCCGAAGACCCGTTCAGCGCCTTTCAACAGGTCGCCCTGAATGGTTCTCGCATCGTTTTGTTTCTGCCAGCCGCTGAAATTAGTGCCGTCATACTCAAGGATGAGTTTGTAACGTCGTGGGAGTGTTTTTCCGGTCATGGTGTGTAGAATATTTTTGTGCTTAGTTTTTGTCTTTTCCTAATTCCAGTGCAATAGTGCAGCAGATATTCCTTCACTGGACGACCGTTTTAACCTGTTTATAGTAAATAATTAAAGGCAGGAACGAATAGATCGAATATTTTTTTGTAATTCACGCTTATTCCGAATCCTTGCAAGGTACTCGAATATCTCGTTGAGCACTGTAAAAATTGTTTTTCCGCTTCTGTGGCCGGAGCATAGAGGTACATTTCCCGACTTTTTCCCATTTATCGAGACTGGGGCTATAACAATAAGGAGATTCCAATGAAAATCCTGATGGTTCTTACATCCCACGGCAAACTTGGCGACACAAACCAAAAAACGGGTTTGTGGCTGGAAGAATTTGCCGCTCCCTTTTATGTATTCAAAGATAATGACATACAGACATTCCTGGCTTCTCCCGCTGGAGGGCAGCCGCCGATTGATCCGAAAAGCGATGATCCGGATGCACAAACCGAAGCAACCAAACGATTTCGTAACGATAAGGTAGCCCAGAATATGCTTGCCAATACCCGGCGGCTTGAGTCACTGAATCCCGAAGATTTCGATGCCATCTTCTTTCCCGGAGGACACGGCCCTCTCTGGGATCTGTCGGAAGATATAAATTCCATTTCCCTGATAGAATCATTTAACAGGCGGGGAAAACCCATTGGCTGCGTCTGCCATGCACCCGCGGCGCTCCGCGATGCCGTAGATGACGAGGGCTTCCCGCTGGTAAAAGGCAAAAGAGTCACCGGCTTCAGCAATAGCGAGGAATCCCTGGTGCAATTAACTGAAGTTGTTCCTTTCACAATTGAGGATATGCTGCATAACAAAGGCGGCCTCTACAGTAAGGGTGAAGACTGGAAATCTCATATTGAAGTTGACGGTAACCTTGTCACCGGCCAGAATCCTGCATCATCGAAGGCTGCCGCTGAAGAGATGGTACGGCTCCTTAAAAAATAATCCGCCATCGAACTTAGAAACCCATGACCAATCTGATGAAACCAGTACTCAGCCGCATCATCCACTTTTCGATGGATGATGCTTATCGCAAAGGTTGCCCGGTTTTTTTGGAATCGTTCACGAGGGATAGTTGATTGACGGGCGGGCTTGGAATCCGCCCCTACAAGTCCGTCCCTCCGTTATACGCTCTTCTGCCAGACAGTCACCTGGCTGATGGAATGCTGGATATTTTCGACTTGTCTCCCTGATGACGAATTCCACGTCACGAGGTTCGGCGACCAGGGAGAAATGCGCACTTGCAGATGATCCCGCAGACCATCCAGAGTTGTATATGGCTCACCGTCTTTTCTATAGCCGCCGATCCAGTTTTCCCGGCGGGTAAACTCTTCCAGCCAGGTATAGGGAGAGGCAATGACCAAAAGTCCGCCATTATTGAGACGTTCATGGATAGTGGTCCAGAAACTTCACCGGTTTTGACAGACGGTCAAGGAGATTAGCCGCGAGTATCAGATCATAGTCACTGAATTGCGATTTCAGATTCTGGGCATCGGCCTGATAAAATTCCACCCGGCCCGCCGCTTCGGCAAGACCCAGGTCCGCGAGCCTTCTTTCATGGTAGGAGACGATTTCACCTTCCTCCGGGAGCTCGTAGCGCAAGATTCCCTTTTCCTGCATCTGATAGGCGATCCGGATGAACCTTGCGGAAAAATCGAGTCCGTTGACAAATTGAAATTCCCGCGCCAGTTCGAAGGCTGGCACGTCCCACCGAGCAGCCGAGATCAAGTGCCCTGTTTTTCGGCTCTACCCTTCATGTGTTCCAGACATATTGCCGCACAGGCAGCCGGAAAATTGGCCACATTAAAAAAGGTCCGGCCATAATGGGCCTCACAGTACTGGGAAACGGCGCCATCGGTTTCATACATCGCCTGCGGCACCTCCATCGGCTGTTCCGCTTCGACATAGCGGAAGCCTGCATGCTGGAAAAAATGGCGGCGAAAAGCGTAGCGGGCATCCCGGGTAGCCTCGTTGCCGGTGGAAATCCAGGAGCCGCCTTTGATCAGATTATGCTGGGTATCAAAGGTGGGGGTAGAAAAATCATCATAGCAAGGATGGACCTCAAAGCCTTCAAAACCGCTGATCGGTGTTTCCGTCCACTGCCAGACATTGCCGATAATATCGTAAAATTCGCCGAACTGAAAGTAATCGACCGGACAGGATGACGCCCAGTGCTCCAGATTAATATTTCCAGGAGCCTCCGGCCAGTAGGGCTGATCCGGGATGGAATGCTGCTCCCGTAAACGATACCATTCATCTTCTGTCGGCAACCGGATTGCACTGCCCTTTTTCTCCGCCAGCCAGTTACAGAAGGCCTTTGCCTCCAGATAATTGACCTCGACCGGCCAGTTCCATGGCATGTCGATCATCGGTGCGAGAGGTTCTGAACCGGTAACCATCCGGCTCTTTTATCCAGAACAAGGGATGCTGCGCCTTACTGAATTCCACCCATTTCCGTCCTTCTTCCGTCCAGTATTGCTCCTTTTCGTAGCCGTTATCCTCGACAAATTCCAAAAATTCCCTATTTGACACCAGATATTTTGCGGCTTTAAAATCCCATACCTCGAAGTGATGTTTACCGAACTCATTATCCCAGCCATAGAGCGGGTGATCCTTGCGTTTTACCGAGCAACAACCTTCCCGCCGATACGGGCAGCAAGCCGGTTTTCCGGCGCCTCCCCCTGATGCGGGCAGATATCCCAGCCTTGCGAGCGGGCGAACCTCTTCAATCGGCAATCGGCGGATAATGACCGAGGAGGTTTCCAGATGAATCCGCTGATGTTCAATGCCCATCATAATTACCCAGAACGGACTGTCCCAGGTTATCGGCATGGAAAGAGGCAGCTCCCGTATAATCTTGGTGACAAAATCCCGCACTTCCTTGCGATAGGCCCGAACCTCATCGACCGTCGGCCAATTGTAGTGTTGCTCATCGAGATCATCCCAGGACATCTCGTCCACCCCGATGGCAAACATCGATTCATAGGCCGGGTTGATCCGACGTATCTATCAGCCGGGCAATATTAACTTGTTGATATAAAAAGAAGCGGTATGGCCGAAATAAAAAATCAGCGGATGTCTGAGTGGTTCAGCACGAAGGTAGAAGGTCTCGTCGCGGGCCAGGTGGTCATACAGTTGTTCGTCAAGATCAAAGGTCTTATGAAAATAGTGCAGTATCTCCTGTCGTTTTTCCTCTTCACTTCCTTTATTGAGAATTATCGTACGACTGTTTTTTCATATTCTTCCTATTATTATCTTGTGGTTCATCTATCGGTTCATCTTATTGGCAAACAGCTAGAGCAATAGTTAGTGTTTTTAGAATAAATCTCATGCGGGAACATTAGGTAAGCCAAGGTACTGTGTCAATGATTCGATTGTTTGTCGCCATAGACATTCCCGAAACCATCCGAAGGGAGGTGGAGGGAATGGGGAGATCGATTCCGAACGCACGACCTGTTCCGGCAGATCAGCTCCATCTCACCCTGAAATTCATCGGCGAGGTGGAAAGCAGTAGGCTTCTTGATATTCAGGATGCACTGGAGGAAATTTTCCTACCGAAATTTTCACTTGTCATTAAAAGGCGTCGGCACCTTCCCGCCCCGTGGTATTCCACGTATCCTCTGGGCTGGGGTAGAGCCTGAGAAAGTACAATGCGTCTTCGCAATGCCATTGAAAAAACACTTGCCGCAATCAGGTATCCCAAGAGATAAGAAAAAATTTACCCCTCACCTGACTCTTGCCCGGCTGAATAACTGTCCGATCCACCGCCTGCAGCAATTTCTTGTCGGGTAATGCCTTTTTTCAATCTCCGGAATTTGCAGTGGAAAATTTCCACCTCTATAGCAGTCAAGCTGACCAGAAAAGGTGCGCTGCATACACTTGAACGCTCCTATCCTCTGATCTAGGAGGCTGTCCGGGAATGCCCTTTTTCCCAGCTCATCGGAGAAAAAATGCCTAATCTCGGACAAGCTCCCTACAGGTTTTTTATAATCGGTCAGCGACCTCCGTCCCTTGCGCAATAGCCCGTTTCGCATCCAATTCGGCTGCTTTCAAAGCGCCGCCGATAAGATGATAGGAAATACCCAGTGCATCGAGTTCACCCGCCAATTCCAGTTCCGAGAGTTGACCGGCGCAGATCACCACATCATCAACTTCCAGCAATTGTTCCCGGCCGTTATGACGGATGAGCAGTCCCTGTTCGTCTGACAGCAAGATACTCGACACCGTTCAGCATTTTTACCTGGTTCTTTTTTAACACCGACCGATGAATCCAACCGGTCGTTTTGCCAAGACCCGCACCCGGCTTGGTTTTTTTACGCTGAAGAAGGTATATCTCCCTGGCCGGGATCGGCTGCCGGACCTCACCGAGTCCACCATCACCCGCGTAGTCCATGTCGACACCCCCATTCCGCCATAAATTCTTCGATGCTCTCGGGATCGGAGCTGGTTGATGGAGCAGGTAGGTTGCCAGTGTCAAAACCGATACCACCGGCACCCGATGATGGCAACCCTTTGACCGATCTGTTTTTCACCGGTGAGAACCTCATTATATAAAGAAACATTATCCTTTCCGCGCCTTCAAGCTGAATTGTTCTCGGCATAACCCCGGTGCTGAGCACAATCTCATCAAATTCCTTAAATCGGATGGTTTGTGGCTTGGTTCTCAGCCGTACATCGACACCATAAAGCTCCAATTGGTTGTGATAATACCTGAGGGTCTCCTTAAATTCATCTTTGCCGGGAATCTGCCTGGCCAGTCGAAACTGTCCGCCAATCTCCCCGTTCGCCTCAAAAAGAGTCACCGCATGGCCTCTTGCAGCAGCGGTTACGGCACAGGCAAGACCAGCAGGCCCGCCACCAACCACGGCCACTTTCTTTACAAGTTCTGTTTTGATAAAGGGCAGTATCGTCTCACGGCAGGCTCTCGGGTTCACCAGACAGGTGGCAGTCTGCCGGGCAAAAATCTGATCAAGGCAGGCCTGATTGCAGCCGATACAGGTATTTATCTCCTCTTCCCGGCCTTCACTTGCCTTGATCACCCAGTCGGGATCGGCAAGAAAAGGTCTGGCCATGCTGACCATATCGGCGCATCCTTCGGCCAGCACCGCCTCCGCCACCCGGGGCATATTGATGCGGTTAGTGGTCACCAGGGGAATTCGCACCTCGCCCATCAATCGCTTGGTCACCCAGGCAAATCCCGCCCGAGGCACCATGGTCGCTATGGTCGGCACCCTGGCTTCATGCCAGCCGATGCCGGTATTGATAATGGTGGCTCCCGCCTGTTCAACTTCCTTTGCGAGTTGCACTATTTCCTGCCAGGTTGAGCCGCCCTTCACCAGATCGAGCATCGAAAGCCGGAAGATGATGATAAAATCCGCACCCACCGCTTTCCTTATTTTGCTTATTATCTCCAGGGGAAACCTGATTCGATTTTCAAAAGAACCGCCCCATTGATCTTCCCTGCGATTGGTCTTTCGGGCAATAAACTGATTGATGAGATATCCCTCGGACCCCATGATCTCAACCCCATCGTACCCGGCCTGCCCGGCAAGGCTTGCACATTTGACGAAATCACGAATGGTTGTTTTGATACCATGGTTACTCAGCTCTCTCGGCCTAAACCGGTTTATCGGTGCCTTAATTGGGCTGGGAGCGACACACAGGGGATGATAGCCATATCTTCCGGCATGGAGTATCTGCATACAAATTTTGCCGCCTGCGGCGTGTACCGCTTGAGTGATTATCGTATGCTGTTTCGCCTGGGACTGATTTGCCAGACGAAGGGAAAAGGGGGCAACCCAACCGGCTCGGTTGGGCGCAACTCCACCGGTAACGATCAAGCCTACGCCTCCGGCGGCTCGCGCCGCATAGAAGGCGGCCATGCGGTTAAAGCCATCTTTATCCTCTTCGAGCCCGGTATGCATGGATCCCATAAGAACTCGATTTTTCAAGGTTACAAATCCCAAATCCAGGGGTTGCAGGAGATGCGGATAAAGCGAACGTGAATCTTTCATTGTCAAGTGAACCTTTTTTTGAGTAAACTCGATGGCTGAGTTCTGCTGTTTCAGCGATTTTATCCTCAGCAAATGCTCTACATCTAAAACAGGGAAAAACCACCATGCACTACCAGGGCAATATATTCCGGCCTCCAAGTGAAGCGTACTCTATTTTATTGCAGATAACCACCGGCTGTTCCCACAACAAATGCACCTTTTGCGGGATGTACAAAGGGAGCCGGTTTTCTATCAAGGATGATCGAACCATCATGGCGGATATTGATTTTGCCGCCGCTCATTGTCGACATCAGGACCGGCTTTTTCTCTGTGACGGAGATGCACTTATCATCTCCCAGGAACGTCTCCTGAATATCCTGTCGGCCATCCGGGACAAACTTCCCTGGGTGACCAGGATAGGTACTTACGCCAACACCAAGAGTATTAGGCGTAAGAGCCCGGAACAATTGCGGGAACTTCGGGAGCATGGTTTACAGATCGCCTATATGGGACTGGAGTCCGGCGATGATGTTACCCTGCAAAATATCAATAAAGGTGCCGATGCGGCACGAATGATCGAAATGGGCAAAAAGCTGCGTGCTTCCGGGATGAAGCTTTCCATCACTGTGCTGCTGGGTATTGCCGGCAGAGAACGTTCGCATATCCATGCCCGTGAAACCGGCCGTGTTCTGACGGCGATCGATCCGGAATATGTCGGAGCATTGAGCCTGATGCTCACTCCCGGCACTCCCCTCTTTGAAGCCGCGAAAAAGGGTGAATTCACTCTGCCGGCGGCACATGAAATGCTTGAGGAGCTTGCCGTCATGTTTGCCAATACCGAACTGTCCAATGGCTATTTCCATGCCAATCACGCGTCAAACTATCTGCCGATTAAAGCTAAATTGCCTCAGGATAAAGAGGCGACCCTCGAACTGATTAAGAAGGCCCTGGCAGGAAAGATTAGTCTTAAACCGGAATATCTTCGTGGCCTTTGATGTCTGCAGAAAAAACAAAACCCCTTGCTCCCTGCTTTAGACAAGGGAACAAGGGGTTTGATCAGGACACTCTCCAACAGCTTTAAAACTTGTAATTCAAACCAGCTGTTACAAGCAACGCTGCAGCATTCTTGAATTCACCGTCAATGGTGACTTGACCATTTGCACTCGGAGTAGTCGTGGCGGTGCGGGATTCTTTGTAGTCGTAAAGAACAGCGAGGCCGAGATCCAATTTCTCATTCACCTTATACTGTGCACCAAGTGAATAGATCCATGCATCGGAATCAGGCAATTCAAATCCTATGTTTTCGCTTGGAACCGGGGTTTCATCATAAGCAAAACCACCCATGAGAGTCAGAGTATCATTCATAACATAGGTTAAGCCGATACGAAAGGCATTGCGTCTTTCCAGTTTTTGGGGACAGGAAGTCAAATAAATTTGGATCAGTCGGTGAGAAATTAAAATCGAGATTCTCATATGTTGACCAGAATGTCCTGTCCCAGGTAAGCTCCACATTAAGATTATCCAATATATCGTAAGCAACGGATAGAGCAAAAACTGCCGGGACGGGAACGGAAACCTCGGCATCAAAAGTTCTGTGCGAGCTGAGCCAAGGTGGATTGCCGGCAGAGTCAACACAGCAGTGTCTTTAAAATCAAGATCCACTTTGGAACGATATGTCGCAGATATGTTCAGTTCTTCAATTGGCTTGACAGCAAGAGCCACATTCCAGCCCCATTCTGTCGTATCGCCATCCATATCCCTAGCCGCTCTACCTGTAATCCACTATTAGGGGGAAATTCAATCACTCCATCACTTGTTACTGTGGCCTTGGAATACAGCATTCGGGGACCGGCTGCAATAGATACCATATTGCCAAAGCTATAAGAGACGGTTGGGTTCACCTCAATGACTTCCAGGGTAAATTCTTCGGCAAATGTTTTTGGATAAGGATCTTTCCATCGTTTCGACAAACCGGCGGGTGCAGTTATGGCAAGACCGAAACGGGCGCCGCCATAGGAAGGTGAAACAAAAAATCCGGTGGGTATAAAAAAATCTTCTGGTTCTGAAGTACCATCACGAGCAGAACTGCGAGCATCTTTATAATCAATTTCAAAAAGATGAAGATAAGTCGCGTCGAGCTGTACGTGCCAGGTATCTTCCATCCAGGCCATGTTGGCAGGGTTAAAATACGCAGCGTCGGCCCTGGTGGATGACGCGATGTTGGCACCGGCCTTTGCCGTTGAATCAACCGATTGCTCCGGAATACGCCATCCGGAAGCCATTGCGGACCCTGCAACAAACATTGATGCCAGGGCCAATACAGAAATCTTCTTCTTCATACCACTCTCCCCTTGGTCTTCAAATTACTTAAGTCCGTCACCCATACCGACAGACGCTTCATAAACCTCTATTCCCAGCAAAGCACTGGGGTAAGTACCTTCACCAAATTCATTCCCAATCCCCGCACAGCACGGGGATAAGTACCTTCACCAAATTCATTCTAAAAAACAAAAAATGAATTACTAAGGTACTAAAAAGGCGGGAAAGAATTTCCAGGGTACTACTCCCGGTAACTTTCCGAAATAGAATCCCCCCTCTCCTTAATCGATCTTCCTTTTACGTTCAAGTAAATACCTGAGGCAAACTTTTTCCTCATATCATCGCTTGTAATATATAACCGCAATGAATGTCAACTATAAATCATTCTGGTTAGGTTCGGCGTAATTTTTCAATTTCCTGTAATATTTCTCCTTCCATTGCAACTGCCCTACCGCTTTTGTCTGTTATCACAAAGGTGATGAGCGCATCAGCGGCAACTTTTTTCGAGCTTTTCAAGAGGATTTTCTGTTGAAGGACGACACTTCTGTTGCTTATTTTTTCAATGTTCGTGGTAACAAGCAGGTCTCTCCAACCGGTACGGCCAGGCGATAATTGACATTGATATTCACTACAAGAAAGGTTATCCCTTGCGCCGCCCATTTTTTAAGATCTATTTTTGACTCCAGACATGCCCACCTGTCTTCCTCAAAAAACTCCAGGTACCTGGCATTATTTACATGGCCATAAAAATCGGCATGATAGCCTCGCACCTTTATTTCCGTCAAATATTCCATAACGTTCACCCCTTAAATTTATATATTTCCACCTTCCGGCTATTCCTCACAATAAAGAGGCCCGACACGGCCGCCCTCGGTCAAAAGCGAACCGTATCGGACGGTGAGCAATTATTCGTAACCATTGACCGGGAATAGCAAAAAATGTTTACAAACTCCAGGTCTGTAAACGTTCAGCAGTGCACCAGAGGCGCATAAGCAGGCTGACGGGCGTAGGGGCGGGTTCCAAACCCGCCCGCCTATGCATGGCTGCCTGATCGTGCGAATATCGGGTGCTGCTGGACGATTACAAAGATTCAGCCATCTTTTCCGAAACTGCGTAAAAACTCCTGAAGTGCACCTGGATTATTCGATTTGATTGTCCCTGTCATAAAATCCTTCATTCCCGGCCGGTAATTCTCCTCCCAGATCTTCAGAAAAAACTCCTGGCTGGTCTTGCAGACACAGTCGGCATTTTCAACTGTTTTGCCGGAATTGACCGTGCAGCTGTCCGCAGAACATTGAACGGATTTTTTTATATCACCCAAGGAAAAATAAAAGCTTGTCGGTTTTGAGAAAATCCCGGAACGAATGATTCCGGAAGCTTAGCGAATATTTCATCCAGCATTATCTGCTCCCCTCGCTATAAAGACTGAATTTTTTCAGTGAGAGCAGGCACAAACTGCTTCAGATCGGCTACCACCAGCACATCGGCGACATCACCGATTGGCGCATCCTTATCGGTATTGACCGCCACGATAAATTCCGACTTCTTCATACCGGCAAGATGCTGAATAGCTCCGGAGATACCGCAGGCAACATACAGTTTTGGGGCAACGGTCTGTCCGGTCGTTCCGACCTGACGATTATGCTCGACCCATTCGGAATCGACCACCGGACGGCTGGCACCATATTCACCGCCAAGTGCCTTGGCGAGATCTGCAATCATCGCCACATTTTCAGGCTTGCCGATACCCCGGCCTGCACTGACAATTATCTTGGCCTTACCTAAATCTACCCCGCCGCTCTCCGCCTGTTCATAGCCGGTAAATTCTATCTTGCCACCACTGCCCGCAGTTACTTTTTCAACAGTCGGCGTGGCGCTGGGCAGCTCGGCCAGACCGAAGGCCCCGGCCTGCAGGGTCACCACTGTCTTACCGGTTTTCACCCTCACATCACGTCTCAGTTTGGCATTGCAGACAGGAACGACCATAGTGCCGTCCACCACATCGACCACTTCGGAAACCTGTGCCGCCTTCGAGAGCAAAAGCAATACGCGGGGCAAGATCCCAGCCATATGAGGAATGGGAAAAGACCACCATGTCCGGCTGCTCTTTGGCAACCACATCCAGAACCAGCTGTTTATGCAGATCCGGATTATATTCGCCGGCAGCGGCAGCATCGGCAAGATAGAGTTTACCGCCATACTGCGGCAAGGTGCTGTCACTGCCGACAAGAAACATCGCGCTCTCCGCACCCATTTTCTCGGCAAAGGCCATCAACTCATAGCAACTCCCCAGCAGTTTTCCTTCCCTGCTTTCAGCAATAAGCAATATTTTCATTGTCGTCTCCTCCCCTAGCCCAGAACAGCGGTTTTTTCTTTCAGGATCTTGACCAGCTTATCAGCCAGTTCTGCGGCATCTCCCTCAAGGACCAGACCGCCGCCTTTCTTTTCGGGAAAGTATATCTTGGCGGTTTCCTGACGGGATTCGACCTTCAGCAGATCCTGCACAGGAATCGACAGCAGTTCTTTTTTCTTGGCCTTCATAATATTAGGCAGAGTGGGATAACGCGGGGTATTGAGCCCCAGCTGACAGGTTATAACCGCAGGCACAGTAACTTTAACACAGGCCTTCATACCGCCCTCCAGTTCGCGTTTAGCTTCAATAACGCCATCATTGTAAGCAAAATGAACAACGGTGGTAATTCCCGGCACACCAAGCATCTCGGCAACTAGAATACCAACCTGACCGCTGCCCCGATCCTGAGACTGCATCCCGGTAAAGATCAGATCAAAACTCTTATCTTTGGCATACTCGGCAATAATTCCGGCAATCTGAAAAGGTTCCTTGCTTCCGGCCTCGTCATCGGCGATATGGGCACCTCGGTCACAACCCATGGCCAGGGCTTTTTTCATGGTCTCCTTTACCTGGTCGGCTCCGATACACAGAACGGTCAGATCCGCATCTTTAACCTGCTCTTTCAGCTGAACTGCCTGTTCAACGGCATACTCATCATATTCATTCATACGCCAGGCCAGATCTGTTTTTGCGTACCAGGTGCCGCCAGCGTCGATCTTGAACTTAGATTCCATATCAGGAACCTGTTTTATGCAAACCAGAATTTTCATATCTTTCCTCCAGTTGTCATGATTTTTTTTTGTTATTCTTCGAACTCTTTTACTCAGATGATCCTTTCGGCAAGAATCTCCGCAATATCCTTTGGCCGAAGTGATTCCTCCACCTCGGCACCTTTAACCCCATCTTCAAACATGGTCAGACAGAACGGACAGTTGGAAAGCAGTGTCCCGGCTCCGGTCTCCGCTGCCATTTTTACACGTTTGATATTTATCCTTTCGCCGATTTTTTCCTCGGCCAGGATCCTGCCGCCGCCGGCACTGCAGCAAAATGCCTCAGCCCTGTTTTTCTCCATTTCCACCAAACTTGCCGCCTGCGGCTGTGATAAGAGCTCTCGGGTCTTCATAGATGTCATTATGACGACCGAGATAACAGGAATCATGGTAAGTGCAGGAGAGTTCTTTCGCTTCTATACGCAGTTTGCCTGAAGCAAGCAGTTTTTCCAGGAAGACGATATAGGATTCCACTTCGACATCCCGCAAGCCCAAGTCGCGATAATCCTTCTCCAGGGTGTTGAAACAATGCGGACAGGTGGTGACAATTTTCTTCACACCATAGGATTTGATCATCTCAATATTTTCGACCGCCAGGTCTGGTAGAGGTATTCATTGCCCATTTTTCGCATCGGCTCCCCGCAGCATTTTTCTTCCTTGCCGAGAATCCCCACCTTCACCCCGGCCGCCTGACAAAGCTTAATAAAACTCCTGGCGACAGCGATGTTTCGTTTATCAAAAGATGCATAGCAACCGACAAAATAGAGCACATCGACCTCGGCATCTTCGGCCAATGGTTTAAGCCCCAGGCCTTCGCCCAGTCGCCACGCTCCGCATAACCGATTCCCAGGGGATTGCCGTTCACCTCGGTCGCCTCCATGGCCGTCATCACCTCTTCACCGGGAAATTCCCCTTCCATCAGGACCATAGCACGGCGACAGTCGATAATCTTCCTGACATGCTCTATCGCAGCAGGACAAATCTCCTGACAGGCAAGACATGTGGTACAGGACCAGAGAACGTCCTTGCCGAAAGTTTCGATAAGATTGGCATCGGGATTATTAAAGGCAACCTCTCCAAGCTGATTGACCACCTTCATCGGCGAAAGCGGTTTACCGGTGTTAAAAGCCGGACAACGATCCTGACAGCGCATGCAGAGAGTACATGCATCGGCGTCGAAAATATCTTTCCAGGTGGTTTCCTTGACACTTGTTACCCCAAAAGTCTCAGATTCCTCATTCTCAAGATCAAGGTTGATGAGTTTACCCTTTGGCCCGAGGTCATTAAAGAGATAGTTGCTGCTGGTGGTAAAAATATGTCTGAGTTTGGTCCGGGGGATCAGGAGAAAGAAGCCCATAACCAGAAAGAAATGGATCCACCAGAGCACTTTGTGCATGGCCAGCAAACCACCGTCACCCATGCCGGAAATGCCCTTAGCCACCAGCAAACCAACCGGCGACCAGTAGGAGAGAGGAGTACCGAGTTCGGTTACCGCCATCCGCGCGCCCTCAATTAAAAAACCGGTACAGAGAATGTTAAGCATCAAGCCATGCATGATCGCATCATCTTTTTTGGTTTCCAGATCCTCCGGGGGAAAGAAATAACGCCGCACCAGAAGGCCGATCAACATGAATATGCAAGCCAGACCCGCCACATCGAGGATGATGGAAAAAAAAGATAAAATATGCCTTTTAAAAACTTGACATCAAAAAACAGATCGGTAAAATCGGCCTGAATGAAAATAAGAGTCGTACCGATAAAAAGCAGCACAAATCCCCAGAAGAAAAAACCATGTAAAAGACCAGGCCAGCGCACCCTGACCACTTTTTTTTGCAGCAGGACATTTTTAATCATGTGAACTATCCTTTTGCCAAGCTGATCGGTCCGATTAAGCGGCAGACCTTGCTTATATATCTCCACTCTCCGCAAAAATCCTCTGACCAGTATCCCGATTGCCGCAAAGGCAAACAAATACATGGGAACCAGAGTCTCTGCGTTATGACCGACATTCCAGTAGATTTCTCGGGTATATTCCATTGTCATCTCCAATTACAGTTGCTGCTTTTTCATCTCAAAAAATCACGAAATTTCAAAGAGTAGTATCAAAATCTCGTGATAGGTTGGCGCTAATAATCTTTTATCGTGTAAGCGCGCTGCCGATGACCAGGCGCTGCACTTCGCTGGTTCCTTCATAAATCTCGGTTATCTTGGCATCACGCATCATTCGTTCAACAGGAAAATCTCGAGTATACCCATAGCCACCCAGAATCTGCACAGCTTGGGTGGTGACTCGCATGGCCATCTCGCTGGCCATCAGTTTCGCCATGGCCGACTGCAGGGAATAGGTAAGGCCGTTACTTGCCCGATAAGCCGCATTGTAGACAAGCAGACGGGACGCCTCTATCTGGGTCGCCATATCGGCGAGCTGAAACTGGACGCCCTGGAAGCGACCGATAGGAGTATCGAATTGCTTGCGTTCCTTGGCGTATTTTACTGCGGTGTCAAGCGCCCCCTGGGCAATTCCCAAAGCCTGGGAAGCGATACCGATGCGGCCGCCGTCAAGAGTCTTCATGGCGATTTTAAATCCCTCCCCTTCCTGACCTAACAAATTATCATGCGGAATTCGACATTCCTGTAAAATCAGTTCCATGGTCGGCGAGGAACGGATACCCATCTTCCGTTCTTTTTTCCCAAATGAAAACCCTTGTGTACCTTTTTCAACAATGAAGGCACTTATTCCGTAATGTTTTTGCGCAGCACTGTCCGTCCTGGCAAATACAATATAGACCTCGGCCTCTCCACCATTGGTGATAAATACTTTAGTACCATTTAGGATCCAGGATTCCCCGTCTTTCTCGGCGGTAGTCTTCGTGCCTCCCGCATCCGAACCGGCGGATGGTTCGGTCAAGCCAAAGGCACCCATTTTACGTCCTTCAGCTAAGGGGATCAAAAACTGTTCTCTTTGGGCTTGATTGCCAAAGAGATAAATAGGATTGGAACCAAGAGATACATGCGCGGAAAGAGTCACACCGGTTGAGGCGCAGACCCGTGACAATTCTTCAACAGCAATGGCATAGCTGATATAGTCGGCGCCCGCACCGCCATATTCCTCGGGAAAAACAATCCCCGTCAAGCCGAGTTCCGCGAGTTTGTCGAACATCAAGCCGCGATCAAACCGCTCCTCTTCATCCCGGTCCTTGGCCGATGGCGCCACTTCTTTTTCAGCAAAATCGCGAACCATGTCGCGAAGCAGGTTTTGTTCTTCGGTGTGCTCAAAATTCATAGCGTATCCTCCAGAAAGAGGTCGAGTGCTCCCTATCACACTTCAGGAAAGTTTCTATCCCCCTTTATAAATAATGTTTACGTAAAGGTCAAGAATTTTCAACCTATCTTGTGGAACCTTCGCAAACCTATAGGAAACAGTCTTGTAATATATTTTTTTCATTTGACAGAGCAAGGGACACCATGATAGTTTACCAGAAACATATTACGTAAAGGTAAATGTTTTTTCACTCTTCCGAAGAAATGAATTTCTAAGGTACTAAAGGAAACAACATGAACAATTCAGAGTCCCAACTGGTACAAATTGGCGAATTAGCCAAAAGTCTTGGTATTACCACGCGGACTATTCGCTACTACGAAGAGATAGGCCTGATGGGCAAAAATGAACGGCTCGGCGGCAGCACACGTACCTACACACATGACGATATACTCCGCCTGAAATTCATTCTGAAATTGAAAACGATGGGAATATCGCTGAAAGAAATCGAACAACTCTCGGACATATTTGACATTAACGCAGAAGGATTTCAACAAGATCACCCCAAAACTCATTGAGATACTGGATAATCATATCGCAAAAGTAGATGAAAAAATGGCCAATCTCTCTTCACTTCGCAAAGATATCGTGGAATACCGGATACGCATGACGGAATTCCTTACCCATAACGGTAAGGAAGAAAGCAATCAATAAGGGAAAGGCGGTTTAACTCCCCTGCATACCTTTCCCTTGAAAAGCCTCATCCTATCGGTCCGCTCATTCACTGCTTATAAATAAACGTCCCTACGTGTTCACCATGCAATGCCTTGGTGATATTGCCGGGGATCATGCCGTTAATAACCTGTACCTTTTCCAACACTTCGCTGTTTTGGATTATTTCCAGACAGGGACGCTCAATAACCAGATCATCCTGGCCACTGTCAAGCAGATCCTGAGCACCGATCTCGGCAATAAACTTGCGCGTCCGGATTTTTCTTTGGATCCTCGGTATAAAGGCCATTTTCATCTTTCACAAACACCACCGTCCTGGAACCGATCAGATCGGCAAGAATAACCAGACCGACATCGGTCCGATGAATCGGGATCCTGCCCACTTTGGGTTTAATGGCAAAATAGTCGTAAGGCGGCATACCGTGCATGACCGGAATGATTTTTTCGGCAAAATAAGTCGGCAACTTAACAATATCGGCATGGGAAATTTTCACGCCGCCCCAGGGAGACAGCAAGGTGGCAATCATCAGGGCGTTCTGTTCGGAAACCATGCTGCCGAATTTAGCAATTACCCCGGTAGGCATGCCCATTTCCAGACCAATGGTATAAATATGCCGACTCCGGGTGCCGCCGCCTGTGGTCAGCAACATCTTATGGTCAGGTCTGTTCGCAACGATTTCCTTTAAGATCGCCGGTAAGGCCTTGGCCCCCCGGTCACAGATGGACTGACCACCGATTTTCATAATCTTAACATCCGGGATAAAGCCGCTCCTGGGGAGCAATATCAAGATTGTCGATAAATTCCTTACTAACCAGGCTCTCTCCCATAAGAGCACTCTTCACATGCAACCGTTTCCCATCCTTTTCCCGCACCAGTGCCATATTTTCCCTCTTAAATGAAATGAGTAAGATGATTACTTTTATATTTTTGGCGTTCTTATCACGCTCTAAAGCAATCAGGTCGGCACCTGTTGCCTTGGCAATCTGTTCGAGTTCTTTTTTCCGAAAATGCTCACCATATACTTTGAGGTCGAGACCACTCACGGCAATCACTCTGAAACGCGGGCTGTGTGATCCTTCTTTTGCTTTCACTCGTTCACGATAAAATATCTGTCCGGCCATATGTTTCCTCCTGGAACTTGGATTATTTGTGCAACCATTGCCAGCCTGTCAAGACCATCGCTATATCATATGCCTTTTCATAAAAGATAACAAGACGGAAGACTTTCCAAAACTTACAGATAATAACAGATCGAGAATTAAGAAAACTACGACAAGCCTTTCAGACATTACAGAGCGGACGTATTCTTTATCGCACTAAACGTTCTTTATTGCACTATTTGGTTTTCTACTTCGATTCCTGGTGAGAAATCTATCCAGCTGGTTGGCGAATTTTTGCCGATCAGCCTTACTTAATACCGAAGGACCGCCGGTATCTATTCCGCCGTCCCGCAGACTCTCCATGAAATCCCTGACACTTAAACGGGATCCGATACTGTCGGCAGAGTACATTTCGCCTCGGGGATTGAGAGCAAAACCTCCCTTTTCAATGACCTTCGCAGCCAAGAGGAATATCAGCGGTGATGACCAGGTCGCCAACAGCAAGCCTTTCGACAATTTCATTATCGGCAACATCCAGACCAGATGCCACCTGAATGAAAGTAATGTGACGGGATGACGGCATGCGCATGGGCCGATTCGCGACCAGTGTCAAATGCGTCCCGCTACGGTCGGCTGCTTTAAATAAAATTTCCTTAATCACCACGGGACACGCATCCGCATCCACCCATATTTTCATCGCATTCAACCTTATGGCGTTGTAAAAAATCTTTTTACTTAGCCATCTGAAATTTAAGGCTTTTACCTTGATGGCGTCGTAAAAACCATTTTGTTATTGTTTTATGTCCAGTCAGCTTTTTTGTCGATCGATGGTAACCTCAAATTTCTCGAACTGGATCGAGGAATCGTGGCCCTCCCCAACCAGGTGAAACGAAAATGCCTGTCTAGCTTTGGGATTCTGAAAATCAAACTGCACATGGCATTCTTCACCGGCATGCATCAGCGGAAAAGGAGGATGTGCGATGTTCGTCACTTCTTTTTCAAACTGGCGGAGGGTCAGTTGCATCTGAATCCCTTCTTTCTGTGCGGTCACCGCTTTGAGTCGGATATCAACATGAACTTTTGAGTTTTCCGGAAAATCAAGATACTGTGCACCAACCAGATTATCCGTCCATTCGTTTTCAACCTTTTCCGGCAGTTTTCGGATCTCTCCATTGGCGAACTCGAGCACTTGCTTTTGTTTATGGCTTGAGAGTTTGTGGTCAAGCACGGTTGCCAGCCCAAAAAGACGGCCGGCACTGTTTTCCGTATCCTGTTCAAATGCTTGAGGCCGCGGACCGATGATCCTCTGATCCTTCATTTTTCTGCAGTTACCGTCCCTGCCGCACTCATAGAGGAGTCATCCGCAGTCTGCCAGCGCAATTTACTGCTGGTATAGGAAACCATGTCCCGTGGCGTGCCGTAGTCACGAAACATACTTCTGCCGATAATCGACGGCGGCATCGGCAGATCGAAATAGTCAAGGATGGACGCTTCGATATCAACCATGCCATAGGTGCCTTTCTTGATGCGCGGCAACTTGTCATGCTCCGGCGCCAGGACGATACCAGAGCCCCCAGCTGCTGTACCAGTCCGCACCTTCCTCGCCATGGGATTCATCGGAGGTAATAATCACAAGAGTGTCATCGAGAACGCCGTCCTGCCGCAAGCCCTTTGATAAAAGTGCAGACAGCCTCATCGAGAAGCGCCACCGTGGCAATTTTTCGTGAACCGTATTTTTCCGCCTGTTCATCCGTGGCGGCAAACGGCTGATGGGTGGCGACAGTCAAAAGAGACAACAGCCACGGTTTTTTCGCAGCCTGCAGCTCATGGACATATTTTTTGGCCCCTTTAAAGAAATCCTCATCGGTTGTACCCCAGATAAAATCGCTCCGGGTTCTCTCGGTAAACCACTCAACTCCATGCACATGCTGAAAGCCCATGGCCGGCATGTCTTTCTCTTTATTCATAAACTGAAGGCCTGCCCCCTGCAGATAATGGCTCTGCCATCCATGTCTGCTCATTTGAGCAGGCAGACATTCGGCGGCTCTTTCCGGGTTGTTCAGCAACTCCATCGCCTTGGGCATCTCATAGGAAAACTTACTGAAATCCCCACAATGCAAGGCATACAGCCCGCGAATCGTCTGATGGCTATGATCGACAAAATCAGGAACCAGCATACCATCCGAGGTAGCCTCCGAGAGCTTCTGCATCTGGTACACCCCACCGGCTACATGCATCTCTTCTCTTATTTCAGGAAGATAGATTCCCGGCATACCTTCAAGAATTACAATGAGGACATTTTTTGCCTTGCCCCTCCCCTCAGGCAAAAGGCTGTCTCCTTCCAGATCGACGGTCTCTGAGGTCTTTCGGCAGATCGGCAACGCTGAGCCCTTGGACCTCGGGAGAAAATAGCTTGGAAGTCGCATCGGTAATGAACCAGTGCAAAGGATTATAACGGGCGGCAATACTCTGATCACTCAATGCCCGGCTGACAGGAGAATGCAACCCCAGCAGCAGGAAACCGGCGAGCAGACAGGCAGCACCTTTCCCCAGCCTAATCGGCGGATGGGAACTAGATATTGCAGCAACTGTCGTCAATAAAAATGCCACTAGAAGAAACAGGGTGAGCAAGATGAAAACCAGCCGTGGTGTTTTTGACAAAGGTCGGATCGATAAGATACTGCAGATCCTGCCAGGAGGGTAAACGCTGCATCGCTGCCAGCAGTTCCTGACTCATGAGCTGAACAAGCGCCCAGATAAGCAGCAGAACAGCCCGTAACCAGCGAGGACTTTGATAAACGATGCCAAAGAGGATTATGGCGACACCTATATCCGAAAGGAGTCCGGCAGGTTCAACGGAGGTGTGGTTTATTATTCGCCAGCCTGCTGGAATCAAGCAGGGGAGAGCGAGAATGATTGAGAAAATACAAGGAACTCAAAGTAAAATACTCCGAATGAAAAGGGAAGGACAAGAAAAGATGAGGGAAAAGAAGGCATAATATACCACATCCCTAATCTCTTGCCAAACGGCCTTATACACCGGTATTTAAATCGTGCGGACGCTCATGATTTAACTGTTTGAGGATTTCTCGAGGTGTAGCTTCTCCAGCAATTGCACATTGAAAGTCTTGCTGTTCTCACCAAAATAAATCGAACGATGTGGAAAAGGTATTTCAATATTATTTTCATCAAAGGCATATTTAACTCTTCGCAGGAATTGACGGCCGACATCCCATTGTCGGATCGGCTTTGTCCTGATGCGACCTTTGATGATGACGGCGGAATCATCTAATTTGTCTACTCCGAAAATCTCAGGATCTTCCAAAATACTTGGACCAAACGTGCTGTCCTCGCGCATCGTCTTGCCCACTTCTCTTATGACTTCGATGACATGATCGGTATTTTCCCCATAAGCAACTCCTATCTCAAAAACATAGGCTGACCACTCACGCGTCATATTACTTAAGGTGGATATATTTCCATTGGGGATGATATGTACTGTTCCGGCCTGGTCCCGGAGTACAGTCGTTCGAAAATTTATCTGCTCAACAAGACCACCTGTTCCATTGACAATGGCAACGTCACCTACCCGTATCTGGTTTTCCAGGATTATAAAGAAACCGGAAATAACATCACGAACCAAGTTTTGAGCGCCAAAACCGACAGCAACACCGACAATACCTGCACTGGCAATCATCGGCGCAACCTGCACCCCGAATTCCTTTAGGATCATCAATCCAAAAGTCAGCCATAACGCGAGTTGTATACCTTGTTTTACTAACCGAACTATTGTGTCAATTCGTTTCTGGGATTCTGATGGCGGCTCCCCCTCTTTCAGGCTTTTTCTCATCAGATTATTTTCCAGACGCAACAGAAACTTCTGCAGCAACTTCAAAGCAATCCAGGCAAAAATAATCAATAGAAAGACCCGAAGTCCCGTCTTGGCAATGGTGTCCCATGGAACAGTACTCAGGTAATCTTTAATTTTCTCCATTATGCTCCTCTTGCATATTCATAATTCAGGTCCGTCGATCCGCCCCATCGGCCTTCTGCCGGTCGTCCATCTACTGTTTGTTGAGGGGAACAGACTAGATATGATGGTTAACACATTGGCAAGGAAGGCAGGTCTATTTCGTCAACGTGTAAACCAACATATCTAGTCAGATAGTTGCTTGTACATTACCAACGCATCGATGAAACCGAGTCGTGGATGTCTGAATGCTTTCGGCAGAGTACCAATTACCTCAAAACCAAGCTTTTTCCAGAGCCGGACAGCATCTGTATTGGCAGAAACAACCAGATTGTACTGCATTGCCCGAAAGTTCCGGGATAAGGCCTCATCCTGGGAATGCTTGCACATCCGGGAAGCAATACCTTTATTGCGTGCCGTTTCTGCAACGATATATCCGCAGTTACAAACATGAGCACCTAAAGAAGGCTGGTTCGGTTTGATGTAATAGGTGCCCAGGATCTGATTTTCTTCATCGACAGCAACAAAGGTCGCTGAAGGTATCTCGACCCAGACCTTGTAAGCCTCTTCCTCGGATATTTCAGGCGAAAAAGCGTAAGTTTCACCACGCCGGAATACAGGCTCGATGATGTGCCAGGTGCCGGCCCAATCCGCTTCCGCAAAAGGTCGAATGTTGATCATGGCCATGAACTCTCTTATTCTTTATTTTCAGCTCGTTGAGCAAATACCTCTTTTGCGGCGAACAATCCATTTAACGCAGCAGGAAATCCTGCATATACAGCCATCTGCATTATTACTTCAACAATTTCCTGTTGAGTGCAACCGACATTCAGGGCCCCCTCAATGTGCACTTTCAACTGAGGCGCGGCGTTGCCCATTGCAGTTAAAGCAGCCACCACCGCAATTTCACGAGATTTCAGGTCAAGCCCTTCACGTGAATAGATGTCACCAAACGGAAACTCAATCAGCAAGCGGGCAAAATCCGGAGCAATATCCTTTAAGCTCTCGATTACCCGCTCCCCAGCCTTTCCGTCAATTTCTTTCAGTTTGTTCCAACCACGATTGTATCGATCATCTTCCATCATAACTTTTTCCTTTTTTGATGACATCTTAGTCATTACGGAATCCCGGGAAATGTTTTCCTACCATCGCTTCTGCGCCTGAGAAGAAAGGGAGGTTGAATACAGTTATGCTTTCCCTTTTGCTTTTCATCCAGCCTCTTTTTCAGAGCCAAAGGTCCCTTTTATAACCTGCTTACGATGTCACCGGCCCTTACTTTATATACCGAGCGAATAATCGTGGGATTCGAATTTGGCCACACACTTTTCAACCATTGCCTCGTCCGCCATCGCCAGATCCAAAAGCCTGGTTACTCCCAGCATATGCCCGATCGTATTGAGTTTCTTCCCCAATTCCCGGGCCGATTCGTTCTTCAATCGTGCTTTTAGGAAATCGCTTGAGGTAATCACGTTAAAATCCATATGCTGCAGGACCTCGGCAACAAATGCCACCCGCAGGTTCCTCTTTCTTGCATCCGCGGCACCGCCTTTAAATGAGAGGGATATATAATTATTAAAAGGATCGTTCGAGAGATAGCAGTCCAGAACGATATAATGATAGCCCATGCTCAAACTCATATTGAGATACTCCGGCGCCACGACAGCGTAACTTTTGGTATCCATCGGTTGTGAGGCCGGACTCATCGGCGTCCTGAGCATGGCCGAAAACAGATCCTTGGTGCCGATCTGCCGATTAGGGCCCATCCAGTTTACTTTGGGGTCCGTCATGCCTTCCCAGAGTTTTTGGAAAGGCAGGCTCTGGACAATATCGGCGGTAATAATGTCGTTGTGGTCTCTCTTAATCGCATTGCCGAGGATATCTAGGACGTAGAGGATGAACGGCAGGTTGGTTTTCACTCTGTAAATATTTCTCACCGAACGCAAACAACCTTTTTCCTTTAACATGAACATCTCGTTAAGGGCAGTCTCATGGCAGAAACGGAGAATATCATGCCAGCTCCGGCACGATTCGGGAGTAAATTCATCCCGCCGCGGATCGGCCAGATGCAATGGGAAAATATATTCGGCCATATTTTTGAGTAGACGGTACGACTCGGTCATCGGGGCGGTCACCGCGGTTTCCCGAAAAGATGTTTTTCGGGTCTGCAACGTCGAAACTATTCCTGCGTAGATAATGCCCTCGTCGGCATCGACGGTGATCTCCTGTCCATTCTGTAAGGTATCGAAAATGTCTTTCACTCGAACGAGACAAGGCACCCCGAATTCGCGAATAACCGAGGCCATATGATCAGTCCAGTTTCCCTTTTCTATAACTACGGCCGCCGCTTTTCGCAGAGCCCCGATAAAACGCGGCGAGGAATGCTTCAGCACCAGGACTGCGCCCTTGGGCAATTGCACAAGATCATGCACATTTCTTGCTTTAAACACCGTCCCTGAACCGACACCCGGACTGATCGGTTGTGTGTTGTCGGCGATGATTTTGGCGTTAACTTCGGCCGCAGGACTGGTGGGTTCGGACTTTGTAAATATTTTCAAGGGACGGGCCTGCAGCATATACAGTTGTCCCTGCTGATCGAAACACCACTCGATATCCTGTGGTCCCTGGAGATGCTCTTCAATGCGCATGGCCATCGCAGCCAGATTGTCGAGCTGGTCTTTATTCAAACAGCGCATCGCGGATTTTGCCTTCGACATAACCTGTTGCGTCAAGCCGCCGCCCTGTACGCCGGCGAGACAGATTTCCTTGTCCGCCGTTTCCTGCCGCAGGAGAGGAAAGCCCGGGTCGCGTTTTAAAACATACACATCCGCCGATACCACTCCTTCCACCAACAATTCTCCGATACCCCAGACTGCGTTAATCACCATTTCCCGGCTGTCTGGCTGGACAGGATTAAGCGAATAAAGGACGCCCGAGCAAACGGGATCGATCATCTCCATGAACCCGACGCTCATCGCCACATCATCATCGCGAATATTTTTCATACGTTGATAGATGATTACACCGGCATTGTATTTACTTGATGCCACCTCCTTGTAGGTCTGCAGCAATCGATCGGTAGGAACATTAAGTATTGTCGCGAACTGCCCGGCAAAGGAGCTTTCCGCCAGATCTTCGCCTATGGCGCTGCTGCGTACCGCCCAATACACCGGCCGGCCGCGCTCCTTTTCAAATTTTTCGCTTTCCCGGCGAATAGACTGCTCGATGTCGGGTGGCATCTGCGCATCAAGGAACAGTTTTTTAATTGTTTTTTCAGCCTTCATCAGTTGATGGCTGTCATTTGGTTCCAGTGTGCTCAATACCTCATGTATTTTTGTCGACAGGTCATTGTATTCCAGAAACTGGGTATACGCGCAAGCCGTGGCGGCGAAACCGGCAGGAATCAGTTGATCGCATTGATTATGCATTTCACCGAGATTAGCCATTTTATTGCCGACTTTATCCGCCTGTTCTTTTTTGACCGCGGAAAGAGGCATGATGATCGGCGTATAAACCGGTTCTTTCCGGCCGGTGAGCACCTGCCTGGTCTCTCTATCCAGCCGGCTATAGACCTCACGCAGGGCGACATGCTCCCCACCGGTGAGTTGAATGAGGCTCTCGATGATATTGGCAACGTGTTTCGACAGATTGCATGTCATTCCCTTGAGGTAAGGAAAACTGATCAGCTGATTGTTATAGAGTTTTTCCTCCAGCCGGGTCATCATATCCAGACTGAGTTCGTTCTCGAAGAGCACGGATAAAAACTCATTATATTTCTTGCGCAGATCTCTTTGCGCCTGGGTTTCCCGGGCCTTTTCCTTTCTCAGATATTTCCACATGCGAATCATATCTTTCTCCTAAAGCTGATAAATCGGTCTTGTTTCAATATAACACCTTTGTAAGGGGAAAAAGTCATTATCTAGTGTCTGTCCAGGAATGAGCAATTTTGTTCTAAATCTAGGCGCTCGATAAATTTAACCACAGGCATATAATTGATATCCCGAGGATTAAAGTTTGAGAGCAACGACGAGTTAGGGCAAAAGTGCCATTTATGGACAGACACTAAAGCATCATTCTTTCTTCAAGGGCTCGTTTAACACTGGCTTTAAGTTCCTTGATATTGACTGGCTTTGAAAAGTAGTCAAAGAGTTCGCCCTTAACACTTTTAACAAATTCATCCAGCATCTCCATGCGACTCATAAGGATAACCTGTGTACCGGGAGAGAGGCGCTGAATGTGATGCATGAATTCAATTCCAGTCATTTCTTCCATCATAAAATCAGTAATAACCACATCGAACTGCGCGGCTTCGAGACGATGGCGAGCAACATACGGGCTGGTGAAAGCCTCAACCTCCCATTCCCCCCTGCCGAGATAAATTTTCAGACTGTCGCAGACCGAAAGGTCATCATCTAGAACCATGATGCGTGGTTTACGTTTCATCAAGTCTTCTTCTTTTTGCCGGATTACATCCAAAAGGCGTCCTTCTTTTTTACGTGTGGGAATATAGTAGTAGATCCCTGTGATGACCATTGCCAGTCCAAACAACAAAATAGAGCCATCGGCAATCGTCCACCAGCCAAAACCGAAATAGCGTATAAGTCCGATCGCCAAGGCAACCAAGGCTACGCCGGTACGAATGAAGGCCAGCTCGGTACGAGCCTTAGCCAAAAATGTCGTCTGCTGCGCCATAAGCGTTCTCTTTTCGGCAAGAAACGTCCGGCGTCGCGACAATTGAGTACGAAACCGGGCAAGCCCGCTCCGATTTTCCGCCAACTCGGTACGTTCCAAAGAAGCCTTGGTCCGTTGTTCGCCCATGAGCGAATTTTCTTCCGCCATCAGATTTCGTTCATGGGCCAGGATATTCCGCTCGATGGCATACTTGGTGGTCAGCATCGACAAGATATCTTTCAGGGTATCCGTCTTGATGATTTCCTCGGTGATTTCTTCCAGATCCCGTTTCAGTTCGTCGAGGTAAATTCGCCGTGATTCCGTGTTCTTCTCAAGGAGTGCCGAGCGTTGACCGATTGCAGACCTATGTTCAAGTACAAGCTCCAGAGGCTTATAGACGGCATCCCGTTTCTCGAACAGCTGGGCGTCCACATCTTCCAGATCCTCTTTTGTTGATTTGTTTTCCATATTACTATCTTATTTTTATGTACTGCAGATTATTGGTCTGTCCAGCCGGAAACTGAGTTGAGCACCCGAGCCGGTTGCTTTTGAAGTAACCGCTCACCATCACCCCATTTTCGTCCGATAAGGCCGTAGCATAGCCAACTGTAGCTCTGCGGCCTGCTTGAACGGACCTGGAGCACTGGATGACGACGGCCAGGGACGGCCCGGTGTCGCAGGTGCCAAGGATGGCACAGGAGCAACACGGTTATAGATCCGGGTTATGCGGGCTTTTGCTGTGTTCCGATGAACGATTACCTTTTGAAGTAGCTGTTTTTCAGTCCTTTTAACAATACTACTTACGAACTGTTTTTCTCAAGCCAAAATTCCCGGCTAATCACCTCAAGATATAAGCAATCTCATGTCCGAGGTGGAGATATCCCAGATATCTCCAAAATGCGAACTTTGTCGATCGTGCCTCACTTTTACCTGCCTGGCATATATCCCCGCTATTTTACATCAAACTATCATAGTGGAACTGCTTCGCCTATACTTACATTAAACCCTGTTAAATGGTTCGTCGCATCCCCTGATTCAGGTTTCGATATGTTCAGCAGTTGAAGAGAGTATAAAAAGGGAGGGAATTACTTCTAAATATTTTATGAAAGCAAAATGTATCAGCAACTTACTATAGATGCGCGCAAAATCTGCTCAAAAAAAGATAGCGTCTCGGACTGTCGCGAAGTCCGAGACGCTATTAAGGTAGGCAAACCCCAGTTGTTGCCTACCCCATTCTTAGTGCCCGACGAATCTTCTTCTTTATGCCGCTTATCACAAAAGGTGTCAACCGTTTCTTTTCTTTTAGGATCTGTTTGAAGAGATCCTTTTTCTTCTCGGGGATCTCCGGCCGCCTCGCCGGAACGAGGGACAATGAGTTGGTGGGACATGAGCTGATGCAGGCTCCGCAACCGAGACAGTTATCGGATAGTACCTGCATCCGCTTCCTTTTACTGCCATTTTCTACGTCCAGCAATTCCAGGGCGGTGACGTTGCAGGCCTTTTTACAGAGTCCGCAGCCGATGCAGGTTTCACTGTCGATTTGCAGAGTGATAATTGGTTTTGGCCACCCCCATGGGAAAGCCTTGAATCACCCCGCCCAGCACCTCACAACAGCAGGAACAGCAGTTGCAGATAAATGATGGTTTATGACGGATATTATCGGTGATATGGGTCAGTTTCAGATCTCTGGCCTGTTCGAGGATGGCCAGCAACTGTTCCTTGGTACGATGTTCGGCAAAGCCTCTGCGCACCATGAATTTTGCGGCAGTGCCAAGAGAAATGCAGATCTCCTTGGTCGGTGCTTTTTTATCGCAGCTTTGCTTCAGGTGCTCTTTTTTATGGCGGCAGTAGCACATGCCGATTGCGCCATAGCCGGCGTTTTTGATTATCTCCCTGGCACTTTCATAGGTGGCCACCTGGGTGCTGACCGGAATATGTTCTTCGTAAGGTAAAGACCTGACCAAAGGCGTCTTGCTACCGAAAAACTCCCGGCCCATCTGCTGATCGGGGTCGCCATACAGATATTCGTGCATGAGTTGTGCCAGCTCGGCCACCGGCAGATCGTTCCGCTGCTTCATGAAGCTGAACTCAAAAAAACCGATAAGTCCCGGCATCAGGAGATAGTAGGTCTTACCGCCGTAAGTGGTGTCCATAACCAGCCCCTTGTCGGCCATCAGCTCAAGCTGATTTTTCAATCTTTCGGCTTCCCATCCGGTAGCCTTGATAAGTTCGGGCAGTGTTGCTTCGGTGAGCGGGAAGCGGGAAGCAACATACGCTTCATCTTCGGAAAAAAGAATTTCCAGGATCCGGCGTAGCGTGTCGGAATCGGGCAGACCAATCGGATATTTGTTCAGCCTGTCTATAAGCGGTACGATACTGCTTTTCCCGTCGAGATGATGCCCCATGTCTTTTTCCTTTAACCGATTATCAACTTATTCGTTCATGACGTACTGATCTTTCAGGGCATGAACACTTTCCCATACCCGCTGAAAACCTGTCTGTCCTTAACAGGTTTTTTAATCATTTTGTTGAAAATTTCTTCCTGTCCGCCAGAATTTTCATGGCTGAGAATCATCTGCAGGGCAAAACCCGAATAATCTTTTACCAGAAAAGTAAAGATCTGTTCCAGCACATCCTTATCGGTACCATAAATTCTGCTGTTTTCTAGGATCAGCTGGGCATAGACAATGAGGGTGAAAAGTTCGCCTGCCGCCAGCATATAATCGATATTTTTTGTCTGCTCGCTGCTCGGCGGCGCACTGATCAGCAGGGTTCGGAAAAGCTCCATCTGCTCCTTGAAAACCCGAACATTCGGGGAATCAATGTCTTTATAGGCCAGACGGTAATCCGGAAAACGGATGGCAGCCAACCCGCCTGTCTTCTGGTGAAAGAGATAAGCATCGTCACCGGCCTCTTTTCTTTGCGGAATATCGGGATAATCAACCGGTTCGAAAAAGTAGTTTCTGACAAATTTTATAATCAGGGCCATATTGACATGCTCGGTCCCTTCAAGCTTCGGCAGCATGCCGATATCCCTGAGAGCCATCTCAAAATAGGTGTCCTGCTCATATCCTTTGGCGGCAATGATCTCATGGAGCAACGCCACCACCTTTTCTCCCTGGCCGGTCACCTTCATCTTGACCACCGGGTTAAAGAGCAGATAGCGGCGATCCTCATCGGAGGCGCTTCGCATATAATCCGCAGCTCGGAAGGCAAAGAGTTTCATGCCGATAAGTCGGGCATAACTCTCGGTGAAGAGTTTTTTTACATGGGGGAAATCGGTTACATAGCGGCCGTAGAGATTGCGGCTCGCGGCGTGGTTCAGCGCCTCGTAGAAACAGTGGGTACCGATGCCGATGGAGGCGCAGCCCAGCTCAAACTTGCCTATATTAATAGTGTTGAGAGAGGAATTCCAGGCATGTTCTCCCCGGGAGAGGATGTCAGCCTCCGTGATGGGATAATCGTGCAGGGTGTATTCCGCCACATAGGCCTGCCGCACCCCGGAGGTATCGATCTTCTTGACGCATTCATACTTTTCATGCTGGGGATCTACTACAAAAAACACATACTCGCCGGTCCCTTCGATCTTGCCGAAAGTGGAAACCAAAGCCGCACAGTTGCCGTTGCCGATATAGTATTTCGAGCCTCTGGCCAGATAGCTGCCGTCATCCTGGGGAATGAGCAGCATTTCGCTGGAATAGAGATCGGCCCCATGGTTTTTTTCGGAAAGACCGAAAGCAAAAACACCGCCTTCAGCCAGCAGCTTCGCCGTTTTTTCTTTCGCCGCTTCGTTGGTGCCCATCCAGATCGGACCAAGGCCAAGGATGGTCACCTGCCAGGCATACCAGTAACAGAGTCCGTAGAAACCAAGAACCTCATTAAACTCGCTGATTCGGTACATGTCCCAGCGTCCGCCGTCCCTGCTGTATTTTTCGGGCGTGAGAAAACCGGCGAATATCTTTTCAGCCTTGATGAAGTCCAGAAAATCCTGGTACCAGACCATCGACTGATCGTCTTCTTTTATCTTTTTCAGCCCCTTCTTTTCAAAAAAGGCCATGGTTTTCAGGACAAGTTCCCTTGACGTGGAATCGGCATGGAACCGCTCATACTTTTTCGGGTTTAACAGCATCATTTTTCTCCTCACGTCTCAACTGCCGTATTATGGCACTGAGCAGTTCAATCGATATTGTTTCCTGCCTGATATCCCTGATGATTTGCCTCAAAAACAGTTCCCGGAGCGAGGGCATCGCCGACCACCTGACAGCCAATGCCCAGCTCGTCCGCCACCTGCTCCAGTGGATTGGCAGCCTTGGTGCCGACCGCCAGAACGACGCAGTCAGCGGCCAACATCTGCTCCTGTCCACTATGCTCAAAGCGCAGGCCGGTTCCGGTAATTTCCAGGACCTTCGCCTGCGTCAAGGTCTTTATGCCGAACCTGCCGACATCCTGCAGCATTCCCCATCGGGTTGACTTGCCGAAATTCACGCCAAGGCTGCCGGCCAGCTCAATCACTGTCACTTCTTTTCTCCCTTCCGTGGCCAATTGATATAATTTTTCAGGGGTAACCGCCCCATTGATCAATAAAAATTTCAGCTCTTCTCCGGAAAGCGTTCCCTGTTCTGCGAGAAAAAGTGCGGTTTCGATACCGACTGCTCCACCACCGATAATCACCACGTTTCTACCCGCTTCAACCTTCCCCGCCAGAATATCCCAGGCCTGGACGACGTTTTTTCCGTCAACTCCCGGAATATCCGGAACAACAGGCTCTCCGCCGGTTGCCAGGATAAGGTGATCGGGACATTCGCGGGCGAGAATCTCTTTATCCACGGTACTGTTGAGCAAGACTTTAATATCCCGGAGCTCCAACTGACGAATAAGATCTTCACCAAAAACAAGAAATTCCCCGCGTCCCGGGCAGGCGCCGGCCAACTGCAACTGACCGCCAAGCTGTAGGCCTCTTTCGTAGAGACTCACTTTATGGCCCCGTTCCGCAGCGGCAATGGCCGCGGACATTCCCGCTACGCCGCCACCAACGACCATGACTTTTTTTGGGGTATTTGTTCTTGCCGGTTGTTCTTCATGCTCATGCCCGGCCCTTGGATTGCAAAGGCATTCCACCGACTTCATCTTGAAAAGATTATCAAAGCAGCCCTGACCGCAGGCCACGCAATGGATAATTTCTTTTTCCCTGCCGGTGCGGGCTTTCTCCGGGAACCATGGATCAGCAATCAAGGCCCGGCCAATGGCGACCATATCGCAGAAATTCTGTGAAATAAGCAGCCTGGCTATTTGCGGATCGTTAATTCGATGGCTGGCAATAACGGGAATGGAAACCCTCTTCTTCATATCACGGGCCAGATAAGCAAAAGCGCCTCGTGGAACTTTTGTGACAATCTGGGGCACCTGCGCCTCGTGCCAGCCTACATTGACGCACAGCGCATCGACTCCGGCCTGTTCAAGGGCGGCACCGAACGTTAACAAATCGTCGGGCCCGATGCCTCCTTCCATAAAATCATTGCCGTTCAACCGGACTATTGTCGGGAAATCGGCACCGAGACGGCTTGCGGTCTCGCGGATGACTTCCAGTCCAAAACGCATCCGGTTCTCGAGACTGCCTCCGTACTGATCAACTCGTTTATTGGTGAGTGGTGAGAGGAATTCACTAATCAGATAACCGGTTCCGGCCAGGATCTCGATCAGATCAAACCCCGCCTTCCGTACGCGTTCAGCTGCTTCACCAAAGCGTTTGATGATCTCCTGAATCTGCTGCAGGCCAAGTTCTTCCGGAGTTTCCCGGGTCATACGACAGGCGACTGGCGATGGCGCCACCGGTTTTCTGCCGCCCAGATAAAAGGAAGAGTTATATCGGCCCGCATGATTGAGCTGCACGGCCGCCTTCGCCCCACCGTCATGAATTGCCGCGGCAAGAGTAGTAAGTCCCGGCAGATGCTCATCAAGGTGTGCGCCGATATTGGCCGGGCTGCCGGAGAGCTCATCGACGGTTGCATACCCGACACTGATCAAGCCTGCCCCGCCTTTGGCCCGTTCCCGGTAAAACTCGATCAATTGCTCGGTTACCATGAAGTTCCTGCACATATTCAAATGCATGGCAGGCATGAAAATACGATTTTTCAGCTCTACCGGACCTATAAAAATTGATCGAAACAGCGGATCCGACATAACGATGTCCTCTAACGTGAAATAGCGGAATAATAGAGCTCTGCAACATCCTCAAAGAGTTCGATTTCCTCAAGTGCCCGGCGGAGCAGCTCCGGTTGTTCCAGAAAATCCTTCATGAAAACAATTTCCGAGGCTTTAAGATAAATGTGGAAAATATCCTGTACCCTGCCGTTTAAGAGCGTATCTATCAGTACCTTGAGATTTTCTTCCTTCCTATGGGGATAGAGCTGCTCAGCCCTAATGAGCAGTTTTGAAATATAAAAGAGCAGAACAATCTTGGTGTTTTTGACAGTGTACCGATGTGAGGGCAACACTGTTTTATCCTTTAAGCCTGCAAGTTTGACAATCGTTGAACAGTAAGCCTCATAATTTTTAAACCGGCCTCCGTTGGTAAGATCCACGTCGAGAAGCGGCGATTGAAAGACGCCTCTCAAAAGGGTATCACCGGTAACCGCCCAGTCGTCGCCGACGTAGACCAGATCGCTCTGGGAATGGCCGGGACAGGCCAGCACTTTAATACCAAGCCGCTCGGGAAGATCGGTTTCCGCCACCAGAAACTGCTCGGGAAATGGAGGGAACAACACCCCGCTGTCGAAGATCCCCCGCAGACCGGCAAGATATTCTTCATCAAAGCCCAAATCAGACAGCAGGTGATACATATCCTCTATCCGCTGGTGGTGCCCGGAAATTTTCAGGCCGTCACGATAAGGCAGGTACAGTTTTGCATCGCTATTCTGCTGTAGCCAATGGGCCTGGCCGTAGTGGTCGATATGACAATGGGTGATAATAATGTGTTTGAGCTGGTCAAGATCTATATGTTGCTGAAGATATTGACTTCCTTCCGGCGTGGGCGGACCGGTATCGAAAAGGACCAGTTCATCCGCCAGCCGGCCGGAATAACAATGGACAGGACCAACCATGTAAGGAGTATTGATGGTATGTTGGGTGAGCATGGTCATATCGGATTTATCCCAAAGGGCGGGTTTGGAACCCGCCCCTACCCGGCTTTTCTCGTTTGTCGGTACTAAAAGATATATTTTTCCGCTTCGCAGGCAGCTTTCGCCAATGTCCGCTTGGCGGCCAGGAGCCCCGTTGCGTCATATTTGGCAAACCGCCTGATACCGGAGAGGATCATGGTCAGGGTATCGCCTTCCTCGATAAAATAAGCGCCCTTGCGTGCAGCACTGCCCGCGTTCTCGCTGGCTTCAAAAGCGAAAACCTTAACAGCAGCTTTCAACAGTTCCTGTTTCTGCTCACTGACTTTCCCAAGATTCTTTTCCGCCCGCAACACGGTGCTTTCAAGAGCAAAGATCTGGATGGCGATATCGGCGGCCGTCATCAGGATTTCCTGCTCGTTTGCCAGTTTATCCATAAATTTCTGCACACCGGTGCCGGCCAGAATCAGGAAAAGGGTCTTGAGATTTTTGATGAGTTCCTTTTCCTTAACAAAAGGAATGGATTCGTCAAGTTCCTCAAAACTTGGGGTCATCAGCTTTTCGAAAGCCTTCATCGCTTCAGCCTGCAGCGGCAAGGCGCCTTTCATTGCCTTGCGCAGAATCATGCCGGGGATGAGCAGACGGTTGATCTCATTGGTTCCTTCAAAGATGCGGTTAATCCGTTCGTCACGGTAAAATCGTTCCGCCGGATAATCGCTGACAAAACCATAGCCGCCATGAATCTGCACCACCTCGTCAACTGTCCTGGCCAGAACTTCACTGCAGAACACCTTGGAGATACCACATTCCGAGGCATATTCCTCGATACCCTTCAAATACTCTTCGTAGTAGTTGTCACTGCCTTTTTCGATAGTGGCAAGTTTGTCGTCCAGAAGACCCGCAAGCCGGTAGACTAAAGATTCCGAGGCGAAGATATCGGCGGTCAGATCGGCAATCTTCTGGGAAATCGCCCCGAACTGACTGATCGGCGTATTGAACTGCTTACGCTCGTTGGCATACTTAATACCATGACCCAAGGCCATTTTTGAAGCGCCGCAGACACCGGCTCCCAGCTTAAAGCGGCCTACATTAAGAACGTTAAAGGCGATTTTATGACCTTTGCCCTTCTCGCCCAGCAGGTTTTCCACCGGAACCTTGCAGTTATCGAGGATGATCTGGGTTGTCGACGAGCCCTTGATACCCAGCTTTTTCTCCTCAGGCCCGACAATTAGCCCTTCAAAGCTTTTCTCCACCAGAAAGGCAGTGAAATGTTCCTTATCAATCTTGGCAAATATAGTAAACAGCTGGGCAAAGCCGCCGTTGGTAATAAACTGCTTCGTCCCGTTGAGGATATAATATTTTCCATCCTCGGAGAGAACCGCGGATGCCTGTGCACCCAGCGCGTCGCTGCCCGAGCCCGGTTCGGTCAGACAGTAGGCTGCACACCATTCACCGGAAGTAATTTTTTCCAGGTATTTTTCTTTCTGCGCAGCGGTACCGTAATAGATAAGCGGCAGGGTTCCGATTCCCGAATGGGCGGAATAGGCCACGGAAAAGGAACCGCCGTAGGAGATTTTCTCACCCACCAGCATAGTGGAGGCCTTATCCAGCTCCAGTCCGCCGTATTCTTCCGGAGCATCCATCATGAGCAGCCCCAGCTCACCGCATTTTTTCATGCCCGCGACAACGAGATCAAAATTCTGCTTTTCGATTTCATCCATATGGGGCACGATCTCATTTGCAATAAACTGCTCGGTCGTCTCTCCCATCTGCCGCTGTTCGTCGGTAAAATCTTCCGGAGTGAAGACATCCTCACATGGGGTCTCCGCAATCAAGTATTCGCCGCCGGATAATATTTTTTCAGCCATTCTTGTCACCTCAATGGTTACGTTACTTTTATCTTAATACGTTCAAAGCCAAAGTTTGCAGCAGCACTCCAGGATGCACAAGCGAGCCGACGGAAATGTAGGGGCGGGTTCTAAACCCGCCCTTCTTTATTCCCCAGCCTATCGTGCATAGCTGGATCGCTCCTGGGCAATTTTATAATTTTTCGAAGACTCCGGCGGCACCCATTCCACCACCGATGCACATGGTGACCAGCCCGTAACGCAGCTTTCTCCGGCCCATCTCATGTAAGAGGGTAGCGGTCAGCTTGGCACCGGTACATCCAAGGGGATGACCGAGGGCTATAGCCCCGCCGTTGACGTTGACGATATCTTTATTAAGGCCGAGGGTTTTAATAACGGCCAGTGCCTGGGCGGCGAAAGCCTCATTCAGTTCGATCAGCTGAATATCTTCCTGTTTCAGGCCCGCCAGTTTCAGGGCAGCAGGAATAGCGGTAATCGGGCCGATACCCATAACTTCCGGAGCGCAGCCGGTGGCCGCAAAGGCCAGAAACCGGGCCATGGGGCTCTTGCCGATTCTCTCCAGATAGTCTTCCGAGACCACCAGGCTGACAGCCGCACCATCGGTCATCTGGGAAGAGTTGCCTGCCGTTACCGGACCGCCGACCTTAAAAGCAGGCCGCAGCCTGGCCAGACTCTCGACGGTAGTACCGGCCCGGACGCCGTCATCAACAGTAACCAATTCCTTCACTCTTTTTATTTTGCCGTCCACCAGCATATCCTTCTCAATCTCGACAGGAATAATCTCATCGGCAAACTTTCCTGCTTCGATTGCGGCGGCAGCCCTGGCGTTACTGGCGGTGGCAAAGGTATCCATCTGCAGCCGGTCGATGCCATACTGCTCCGCGACCAGCTCGGCAGTGACACCCATCGAAGAAAACGCTTCCGGCCAATTGACCATCAAATCCGGATTGGCGCTATACTTCAGGCCGCCGAGAGGTACACAGGACATCGACTCAACGCCACCGGCGACGATGCAGTCGGCAAAGCCGCACATGACACGCTCAGCGGCCAGGGAGATTGTCTGCAGTCCGGATGAGCAGAAACGGTTAATGGTCTGGCCCGGAACCTCGATCGGCAGTCCGGCCTTCATGGCCGCAATGCGCCCGACGTTCATGCCTTGTTCGGCCTCCGGGAAGGCACAGCCAAGATAGACATCGTTTATCGTTTCAGGATCGATTCCCGTACGTTCGATCAACCCTTTTATTGCCGTCGCCGCCAGATCATCCGGCCGCATATCTTTAAATTTTCCTTTATTGGCCCGGCAGCCAGGAGTTCTGTAACTTGCCAGTATATATGCTTTTTTCATGTCTTATCTCCCATGAGGGTAATGTATCTGGGTTAGTTCCGCAACGGTTTACCGGTTTTCAGCATGTGCTGGATGCGCTCCGAGGTTTTCTTGTTGCCGCAGAGTTTCAGGAAATTCTCCCGTTCGAGCTGGAGCAGGTAGTCCTCGGTGATCAGGGTGCCGGGGTTGACATCGCCACCGCACATTACCTGAGCGATGAGCGTGCCCATTTCTGCCTCATATTCGGTAATAAAATTACCCATCTTCATATTCCAGAGCTGACTCTTGATGGCGGCTGCGATGCCACGGCCGGGTGCCGGCACATTCTCAACCTGCCGCTTCGGTCGATAATTGACAGCCAGCGCCAATACCTTTTGTTTGGCATCGCCAATCAGCTTGTCTATATCCATACTGACCGAGTCACCGTTTCGCATATAGTTCATGCCGAAAAGCTCAGCCGCACCCATGGAAACCTTAGCCATGGCGATCTGTTCAAAATATTTAATGATATACGGCTGTACGTCGGTTTTGTTTTGCTGAGCTAACTGGATTGCCCGCAGACTCATCTCCTTGGTACCGCCGCCGGCAGGCAGCAGACCGACTCCGATCTCAACCAGCCCCATATAGGTTTCGGCATAGGCGCTGATGGCATCGGAATGAAGGCAGAACTCCGCCCCGCCGCCAAGGGTCATGCCAAAGGGTGCGGAAACAACCGGAACCTTGGCGTATTTTACCGCCATGGTCGCCTTCTGAAAGGCTCGAACGGCCATATTGATATCTTCATATGCCCCCTCGGCGAGTGCCACGGCCACCATCATCAGATTGGCACCGACCGAGAAATTGGTGCCATGGTTGCCGATGACCAGCCCAACGCCTTCCTCTTCAGCGCGCTTAATGGCTTTGTGTGTCATTGCCAGGATATCGCCACTGATTGAGTTCATTTTGGAATGAAACTCGAAACAAAAAACACCGTCTCCCAGATCGACTATCGAGCAGTTGGCGTTTTTCTCCACAACCCTGCCCGCTTTTTTAAGGATCTGCAGCTGAATCTGACCTTCTTTTACAGGCACAGGGAGATATCGTCTGTTGACGAGATCATAATATTCTTTCAGGCCGTTTTCGTCGAATCGGTAGAAGCTCTCTACCTCTTTCAAGCTGTCCGGCACCTTGACGCCGTCCTTTTCGGCCCGTTTGACAAAAGCCTGGACGCCAATCGCGTCAAGCATCTCAAATGGACCTATCTCCCAATTAAAACCCCAGCGCATGGCGTTATCGATGTTCACCACATCGTCTGCGATCTCCGGGATACGGTTAACGGTATAGATCAGGGTATCGCGGATACTCTTCCAGGCGAATTCGGCGCCTTTATCCTTTGCCCCGACAACCATTTTAACTTTCTGCCCCGGGTCGTCTATCTGCTTGACCATCTGCACCGAAGCATATTTTGGTTTGGCAAGTGGCTTGTATTCGCCGGTTGTGTAATCATAGTAGAAAATCTGCTTCTTGCCGCCGGCCATTTCCTTTTTATAAAAGCCCTGTTTGCTTTTATTGCCCAGCTGCCCGGCATCGATCATCTTCTTCATAAACTCCGGCAGTTTAAATACCTCGCGCTCTTCGTCGTTCAGCAGAAGATCGTGCGAGTTGGTGCCGACATGGGCCAAGGTGTCAAGACCAACCAGATCAGCAGTCCTGAAGGCAGCACTCTTGGGCCTTGCAGTAGCAGGACCGGCTACGGAATCCACCTCCTCCACCGTCATGCCCATCTCAAGCATATGCTGGATACCTTTATAAATTGCATAGGTTCCAATTCGGTTGGCGATGAAATTCGTGGTATCCTTGGCGTAGACGATCCCTTTTCCCAGCCTGTTGCCGATAAAGTCGGCAAGAGACTTCATGAGAACCGGGTCGGTTTCCTTGCAGGGAACAATTTCCATCAAACGCATATAGCGTGGTGGATTAAAAAAGTGGGTGGCGAGGAAGTTTTTGCGAAGCTCCGTCGGCAACACCGAGGCCATCTCATTTACCGAAAGACCGCTGGTATTGGTGGTAAGAATTGCTCCGGGACTAAGATGCGGCACAATTTTTTTAAAGAGATCGAGCTTGATCGGCATATACTCAACGACCACCTCGATAACCCAGTCACAGTTTTTCAGTTTATCCAGATCGTCCTCAAGATTGCCAACCTGAATCTGAGCTGCATATTCGTTCAGATAAAACGGGGCAGGCTTCATCTTCAGCAATCCCTGAAGGCCGTTCCTGGCGATTCGATTCCGCACGAGAGGGCTGTCAAGCGTCAATCCCTTTGCTTCTTCCTGCTTGTCCAACGCCTTCGGCACGATATCCAGCATAAGAATTTCCAATCCCGCATTGGCCAGATGGGCGGCAATGGTTGCTCCCATAACTCCAGCACCAAGTACGGCTACTCGATTAATTTGCCTCATGTTGTCTCTCCGTTAGTTTTTTTCCAGCTGGGCAACAAACCCATTGCCGTTGCTTTTGGTTACATAGAGATCCTCGATAATATCGTGGTATTTTTCGAGGATAAACTTGCGTTTCAACTTCAGGGTAGGAGTAAGTTCTCCACCTTCGATCGAAAAATCACTTGGAACAACAGCAAAATATTTTATCGTTTTGTAAGGTGGATAACTCTTGTTCAGCTCCTTGATGCGACCGGCATACAGTTCCTTCACTTTAGGCATGGCAGACTAAATCATCGGTATCTGTGAAGCTGAGGCCATTCTCCCTGGCAAATTCAACAAGATTTTGAAACTCCGGGGTGATAATTGCCACCAGATAGGGTTTGCGATCCCCGAAAACAATTGCCTGGGAGATGTATTCATCGAGCTTCAGTTCATTTTCTATTGGTTGTGGAGCAATATTTTTGCCCCCGGCGGTAACGATCAGCTCTTTTTTTCGATCAACGATGTAGACGAAACCTTCTTCATCTATTTTGACAATATCACCGGTCTTGAACCAGCCGTCCTCAAAGGCCTCCATGGTGGCCTCATCGCTTTTATAATACCCCAACATTACCTGAGGTCCCTTGACCAGCAGTTCTCCGTCTTCCGCCAGCTTGAGTTCCGTATCGCGTAGCGCCTTGCCGACTGAATCAAATCGAACCATGCCGATGCCGCTGATGGCGATCCCCGGGCTGGTCTCAGTAAGGCCATAGCCGTTATAGACCGGCAAACCGATAATCCACATAAACTCATTGATGGTTTTGTCGAGCGGCGCTCCCCCACAAAGAAAATAGCTCAACCTGCCGCCAAACCGTTCACGAATTTTCCTGAATACCAACCTATCATAAAACTTATACTTTAAGGCGATTAGCCCAAGAGGCTCGTTGGTTATATATTTTTTATGCACATACTCGCGGCCCACTTCGATCGCCTGATGATAGATTTTCCTTCGGAATGGGGGCATTTGCTGTACGCTTTCATTCACCCGAGAATATATTTTTTCGAAAAGTCTGGGAACACTCACCATGGTTGTCGGCCGAATCTCTACCATGTTCGCCAGGACAGCGGCGGGATTTTCCGCAAAAGCGATATGGTCGCCATTCATGAGAGTAGCGTAATAGCCCCCGGTCCTCTCAAGCACGTGACTGAGCGGCAGGAAACTAAGGGTGGTCTCTTCTTTTCGGGGCATTCCCAGTTGTTCGGATCCGTACTGGGCATTAATCATGATATTGCGCTGGGTCAGCAGCACGCCCTTAGGCACTCCGGTGGTTCCCGAGGTATAAATTATGGTGATGATATCATCCTGGGTGATCCTATCGATCTGTTCCTCTATCTCCTTCTTATCCTCCTCCGACACAGGCATATCGATTTCGGACAGCTGATATTGGGAATACACAGGGAATGAATGATGGCCAATGAATCGATC
The DNA here is from genome assembly GCA_963728385.1 of uncultured delta proteobacterium. GTDB lineage: Bacteria > Desulfobacterota > Desulfobulbia > Desulfobulbales > Desulfocapsaceae > Desulforhopalus_A. The sequence continues at coordinate 20,257 of CAVSJK010000003.1, read as the reverse complement.
AAAAGAAATGACCAGATCCACATCAGGTATCTGGTCTTTTATCGAGTAAAGTTTTTCATATTGCTTTTTGGTTGAGCAGAAAACGATCCTCGCTTCACTGTGGTTGAGGATATATGCTGCCTGCTTTCCGGTGTTGGTGGCATATATCGGCACGGTAATACCACCTGCGCACTGAATGCCAAAATCCGAAATTGCCCATCCCAGACGATTTTCTGAAAAAATCGCCACTTTATCGCCGGCAAACATGCCGGCCTTACCTAATCCTCGTGCCAACATGAGGACCCGCTCGTAGAATTCCTCATAGGTAAGGGAGAGATAAGTTCCCTTTTTCTTGTAGCTGATCGCCGTTTTTTTGCCATATTTGCGGGCGTTATCTTTGAGTACTGCCGGGATCGACTTATATGACATTATGTTCATACTTTTCTTTCTCCCCAGGAACTATTCACGCTGACACATCGCCTATAACGTTTACGTTAAATAACATTATTATTCCATCTATAACTTACCTTAACGTTTAAGTCAACATCAAAGAATGGTATTATCTCCCGCTACTCTTCTACTGCAAAAAATATATGCGACACTGCAAGTGCCGGACGAACATTATTTACAACCCAATAGCAACAACTTAAGAGAAATGACAACTTTTCGCTTCACATCCTGGATCCCATGCGCCGCATGGGATCCTACCAAGATGCGCCGGATCTCATTCCACACCACCATTGTTGCCGATGCATTAATGGACTGCAACGCAATTACGGAAGAGTTCCCATGCAACGCATGGGAACCAGTGGAAACCAGTGGAACAATTTTTCATGTCTCGATACCCCCGAATTACTATCGATCCTTTACGTAAAATATGTGAAATATCATTTTCATCAAATTTTGAATTCGTGCACGGATAGGGTGCTGGTGCCCCCTACCTTTCCGTTAAAATGTGTATTTTTTATTTTTTTGCTTGTGTCGGTCTATACAAATGGCTATTTTTGTCAGAATTACTGAATCGGTATATCAGGCATTTTGGCCTGTATCAGGAGTTAAAATGACACATGTATTTACTGCAATAGGTGCCCTACTGGCACTTGGGGGAGTTCTGGCAAGATCGCTCAGTTCCCATGCGCTGCTGCAATTGTTGACGGAACGAGGCAAGCTGGATAACTATAACCTCGCAGCCGATTACCTGCTCTTTCACGGGTTGGCACTGATCGGAGTCGCCGTCCTCAGCCATCTTTTCCCGGAAGGTACCTATCGCTGGGCCGGCTGGTCCTTTGTACTCGGTTCCATCCTTTTTCAGGGGACGGTTCTTATTAAGAGCTTCGTCTCCATTCAGCCGTTTGGTTTTCTAACGCCGGTTGGCGGATTCTTTTTGATGCTCGGTTGGGGGCTGCTGTTGGTGAGCGCTCTTCATGCAAATTATTTCATGAAGTAGCCATGTTGAAATTAGTAAAGGACGGGAATGAATTTCTAAGGTACTAACCCTCGCAAAGCACGGCGATAAGTACCTCCACGAAATTCTTTCCCAAAAAGCCGGAAAAGAATTTCTAAGGTACTAATTACTCCGTGCCGCTCACAGTCTCTTCTTTTTCTGCCGCCTCATCGTCCAGCGGAATTGTTTCATCCGGTGCTGTGACGATATCGGCAGATTTGATAGGGTGCCGCGCGAACGCACTGATTATTGACATAAATACCGAAGCCAAATAGGGGATCGACTGGACCAGGAGAACCAGCACCCAGACCAGGATATCCGGCGTCTCGGTAACCCTGCTGTTTGTACAGAGTATATGCGGCAAGCAGAAGTGCGACCGCCATCAAACCTTCCTCCCGAGCTGACTGCAGCGCACGTAGGATAGCTCTGCCTTTGACTATTTTCGGAGTTCTGAAAAAAGGCAGCTTCTTCGTCACAAAACCAAAAATTATCGCTTTGGCAATGGTATGAGACAGTGATAGACCAGCCAGGGCCGAGGCTATGGTCTGTCCCAAGGTTGCTTTAACCCGCCGACGGTAAAGGTAGAACATTTTAATCATCTTAAAGATGAAAAATGTCAGGGGTACCGAGGACAGAATTATTAACGGCGGATCGAATTTGGCGGGATAGTGAATCATAGCCACCGACCAGACCAGGGCCGCCAAGGTAAAGATTAAATTGATGCTGTCAGCCATCCACGGCAGCCAGCCTGCAATGAAATGGTATCGCTGGCCGCACGTCAACCGGCTCCGACCGCCCCGTCGCAGGGTTTTGGCATGATGCCGCATGATCTGGATTGCTCCATAGGCCCAGCGATATCGCTGTTTTTTAAAATCAATGAAGGTATCCGGCATTACTCCCCGGCCATAACTTTTGGCAACATAAAGTGCCTCATGCCCTCTCTCGAAGATTTTCAGGCCCAATTCCGCGTCTTCGGTAATGCACCATTCCGCCCATCCGCCCACCTCTTCCAGAACTGATTTTCGCACCATGGTCATGGTACCGTGTTGAATGATGGCATTACGTTCATTTCGGGTGATCATGCCGATGTAGAAAAAGCCGCGATATTCTGCATAGCACATGGCCTTAAACAAATTGTCGCCATCATCACGATAGTCCTGCGGCGCCTGGACAATCGCCACCGAGGGTTTGGTAAACTGGGGAATAAGATCCCGAAGCCAGTCTGACGTTACCGCGTAATCGCTGTCGATGACCGCCACAACCTTTGCATCCGGAGATGTTTTTGCCAGGGCATAATTGAGGGCTCCCGCCTTAAATCCCGCCAACTGATCTTCGTGATAAAAATGAAACCGCGAACCAAGGGCTCGGCAATGAGACTCCACGGGCTTCCATACTTCAGGATCCTTGGTGTTATTATCCATTACGATGACTTCAAAACGTGGATAATCCAGCGCAGCCAAGGCATTCAAGGTTTCTATCATCATTTCCGGCGGTTCATTGTATGCCGGGACATGCACCGAAACCAGGGGCAGCATCTCATCCGACAACAAGATCGGGGTCAGATCGCGCCTGCTGCCGTTTGACCAAATAGCCTCAGCCCATTCATGCGCTTCCGTCAGCAGCACGATAGCAACCCCAAGCAATCCAAAAAGCATTAGAAAACCGATAAGCACGGCTGATCTGGTCAGATATTGCTGAGAATAGCTATAAATAATCCAAACAGCGCCGGTAGCGGCAATAAAGGCGATGGAAGCCAGAAAACCGCGACCGCCTTTCCGTAAGGTGCGACTGTCTATGAGCAGAAGGGCAAAGGTGATAATAGCAATAATTACGGAGATGCCGGACAATAGACGCCATTGCGGCACTTCGACAATCGGATTGGTAAAGGGAAATTTCGGATGGCGTTCCACATCATAGACACCCCAGTAGGAGCCCACTGCTCCTTCAGTCACTCTTTTCCAGGGCTGATCAAACGCTTCCATGACATAATATATGTAGCCCAGCTTTTCAGCCTGTTCAATGAAGCGCCGAAGGAAGGTTGCTTCATTGGAAAGAGAGGCAACCGCCTGGCGGCGGATCCTGCCGTTGCTCGGCCAGCCTACCTCGGCAATGACCACCGGGGTGGCCGGAAAGGTATTTTCCAGCATGGCAATATGCTCAATGACGAAATCGACCGCTTTATCGACATCGATACCTTCCCAGTAGGGCAGCATATGGGTACCGATAAAATCAACATGTTGGACAAGCTCGGGATATTTAATCCAGATATGCCAGGGTTCAGCCGTGCTGACAGGTACCTGCAAAGCCTTGCGTACCCGGTCGAGATACCCCGTGACCTGTTTCACTGTCAGATCATTTCGAAGAATTACTTCGTTGCCGACGATGACCCTGATCACGTTTCGGTAATTTTCCTTGGCTAAACGGATAACCGTTTGAATCTCTTTCTCATTTTCATCCAGATCTTTACTAAGCCAGGCCCCGAGCGTTACATTTATGCCATATTTGCGGGCAAGAGCAGGGATTTTGGCCTGTACGCCTTTAACCGTATAAGTTCGGATTGCGTTGGTAGTGTTTGCCAGAAGCTTGAGATCCGATTCGATATCTTCTTCGGTCGGCATCTTTTGTTTGGTCGGATCATTCCAGGCCTGCATGGGAGAAAAGGAAAAACCCTGAATACGGGTCGGCCAGGGCGGTTCTATTTCCGGCTGATTCAAAAAAGCCCAGAAGCTGAAGGAAACCACAGCAATAGCTAAGCTGATGAGGATATTGACTCTTGTCATTAATTTCCTTGTACTATCTTTGATACTATCTTGTTGGAAAATACAAAAAGGAGATAATATGCGAGGGAGTCTGCTTATCTAGTGATAGAACTATGATAACCTAAAGCAACCACAGACTCGGTTAGCAGTTGAATTGTAATCGTTCACCGGTACACATTAAAAGACCCAGATCTGTAACCGTGTCGCTCCTGTGCCATCCTTGGCACCCGCGACAGCAGGCCATCCCTGGTCGTCGTCATCCAGTGCTCCAGGTTCGTTCAAGCAGGCCTCCGAGCTGTAGTTGGCCATGTGAGGCGGCCTGATCGGACGAAAAGGGGGTGCTGGTGAACGGTTACGTTGAATTTCGCAGCACCTTACCCCAACTTGGGCAGTATCAGCAATGATTTTCGGCTACTTAGTGATATGCATCGGTGCATAACTATTGAATGCCAAAATAACGAAGATTAATTCCTAACATATTTTTAAAACAATCTCAATTTTTTCAGAGTTAAATTATATCCCTTTCTCTGCACATGAGTAACGTGAAACGTTCACCAGCACCCCATATGCGCACAATCAGACCGCCGTGCACTTTTATATCCCACATCCTTTGCCTTAATCTGAAGTCGGCAGAGACATATGACAACCACCATTAAAAAAACGGTTACAGCATAATTTCCCTGCTTGCAATTTCATTATTTTTCACGATATCTTTAATTAGTGCCTGTCTATAACTTGGGAATTTTGTTATAAATGCAAGATGCACCTATCGCCGGCAAACAAAAAATAAGCCGGACTACGTCCCTTGCAAAGTGTTATCTTGCAAAAAAAAGAAAACTATTTGTAAGGTATTATATCGCAACCAGGAGTCAGGGAAAAAGTGCGTTCTCGGACAGCCTCTTAAGGTGTGGCTTAAAAGAAAACATTCACCAGCACCCCATATGCTCACCATCAGGCAGCCGTGCACAATAAACTATAGCCCGTCCACCTGCTTGTACGCCTCTGGGGCACTGCTGAACGTTTACAGACCCTGAGTTATACTAGCATTTGCTGTTCCAGGTGAACGGTTACGCTTAAAACATTCTGAAGACTAACTGCCATGAAGTATCTCGCGACCATACTTGCCATTGTCTGCATTGTTACCCTGCTCACCATCTACTTTGTCTGGCCGGATAAACAGATAGATGCGGCGAATGTCGCAGCAACTGTAAATGGATACAATCTGACTAAAACCTCCGTGACAGCCGAGGGGGAAAGAGTCGGATATCATAGTGCAAAAGATTATGCAACCTACCTGGATTCAGCCATAACCAGGGAGTTACTTATCCAGGAAGCGCAACGTCAAAACCTGGACAAGGAAGAAAGTTTCCGAAAGACTCTCAAATCATTTTATGAAGAATCGTTGATCAAAACGCTTATGGACCGCCAATACAGTGGGCCAAAGATCCAAGTCAGCGAGCCGGAAATTGACGATTACCTCGCCATGTTTTCTCATATCGTTACCTTCACCCGTCTGCCGGTCGTATCACCCCCCCCTGAGATTCCCTCCTCCGAGGATGGACCACAGACCGCTGTGCTCTTTGATGATCTGGCCGAACCAATGAAATTTCTGCTCTCCCGTCTTAAGCCTGGAGAACTTGCAACAAGATTCGACTCCGGTTCTGAACAATTCGCCATCAGGCTTGATAAGATCACCCCTGCCAGCGGCTTAGTGACAACCAAACCTGAACGGGCCCTGGTAAAGAGAATACTGGAAGAGTGTAAACGCCAGCAGCAGCTTTCCGACTGGCTCAGTGAGTTACGCAACAAGGCTTCGATCAAAATTAACCACGGCTGAGAAATCTCATGGAAAAAACGTATAAGCGTAGAAAATTTTTCATCAAAAAGGACTTTCAGGGCAAATTGATACTCAGCTGTTTCCTGTTCGTGACCGGTGCCGGCTTGTTGTTTAATGTGTTGCTCGGTGTGCTCTCGGCGGATTCCATGACGATTTCCTACACCAATCAGGACCTTCAACTGGGCCAGACACCGTTCATGTTATTCAAACAGGTACTGGCAGCGAATTGGATTCTCATCGTTATCGGCGGAAGCTTTGTGATGTTGGCATCTCTCTTTCTTTCCCACAGGATTGCCGGTCCATTATTTCGATTTGAGACAACCCTGGACAATATGATAGGGGGGCATCTGGACAATACCATCCGTCTGCGCGATAAGGATCAAGGAAAGGAACTGGCGGAAAAAATCAACGAACTCAATATCCAGCTCGCACAATCATTCCATGCGATAAGCCAGAACTCCAAGGCCTTGCAAATCCTAACTGAACAGGCATTGACACTTGAACTGCCCGAAAAGGAAAAGGAACGGCTTGCCAGTCTCTGTTGGTCGATGCAGGAGCATAACCGCAAAATCAGCAACCACTGCAATTACTACTGCTCCGGGAATGAATAGTCGGCTCCTCGGCATGTTTATGTTTGTTCTTCTGATATTTCCAGTCCCAATCGAGGCCAAGGCAGCTCAAGGAAACAGCAGGTACGTCACACTTAGCTATAGCAACAAACAGCTTCTGCATGATTTTAACAACCAACTCATTCTTGGTCGTAAATTAGGGTATTATCTCAAGGAAAAGCCCATTATTACTGTGGAAGACGAAGTACTCGCCAAACTCGATACCATCATAGAAAAGGCGGAAGTTGTGCTCGAAATGTTTCCCGATAAGCTGCATTTCACCGTGGTACTACTACCATCGCAAAAAGAGGTGGATACGATGTACTTGTCAAAATATGACAAGGACGAACATCATATCGCCTATTATTCACTAAAGGAAGATACGATCTATATCTCGGTGGATGATACCAGACTCCGGATCATCGCCCACGAAATCGGCCATGCAATCGTCAATCATTACTTCAAGGTGCGACCGCCTTATACCATCCATGAACTTATGGCCCAGTTTGTAGAGAAACACATTACCGACTGAATCAGGAAAGTTATCAATATGTTGTGCCACATTACCACAGATGCTCAGGATCAGACTGCGGTGCGTAGAAGGGCGGGTTTAGAACCCGCCCCTACATGCCATCGGCTTGCTTGTGCGCATCTGGAGCACGGGTAAGCATCCTTCCTCGATGATTTAGGTGATTTTTATGATTTTGCCTGTAAATGACGACGACAATACAGGCAATCAGCAATTAGAATAAATTATCCTGACTGGAACCACCCCGAAGGGGTCGGGTCGTATAGCCGGTGAATTTAACTACCGGAGTCATCGCGCGCGTGCAATGAGTCCTGGAAGGACGACGTTAAGGAGCAACGACAGCCTTGGGAAGTACATTAACCAATCATCCTGGATCCCATGCGCCGCATCTCATTCCACACCACCATTGTTGTCGAAGCATTAATGGACTGCGACGCAGTCACGGAAGAATTCCCATGCAACGCATGGGATCCAGTGGAAACCGCCCCTTACCATTGGCTTGCTTGTGCACATCTGGAGCACGGGTAAGCATTTACAATCAATACGAATCGCTCAAGCCCATTTCCCGCAATCTCTTGCGAGCTGCTTTATTGCCAGGGGCAAGCATCAAGGCATTTTGATACTCTTCCTTGGCTCGAAAAGTGATTCCCTCCTTTCGAAAATAATCTCCCAGTTGAATATGAAAAGGGGGAAAATCCGGCGCTGCCTTTACAGCTTGACGCAAGACCAGAAGAGCCTGTTCAGGTTGGCCGTTTTTTTGGTAAAATTGTATGATCTTCTGAAACCAATATGGTTTAATTTCTTCCTCATCGTCCAGAAAAGACAGGGCGGTAGCATAAAAGTACTCAGCTTCGTAGTTTCTGTTGATCTTCTCCATATACTCCCCGTATTGAATCCAGGCATCCACCTTATGAGGCAGAACAGTGGCTATTTCCTCACGATTGAGATACAGATCCTCAAGCAGTGGTGCCCATTTTTTTATAAGGGAGGGTGTATTCTGCAATCTTCTTGAAATTATTTGCAAAGCCTTCGCCCGCTCGCCATTCTTAAAGAGATACTCCGCAAATACAACAACAAGCTCATCATTGTCCAGGTTTCGCTGATAGCCTTTTTCAAGCAACATTTTCGTTTTTACTTCATCGGCTTTATCATCTATCAACAAGCCAATGCGTTGCAACGCTACGCCATTCATGGGATTTTGACGGGCGGCCTGCAGAAAGTAATCTAAACTCGCTGCACGGTTTTGCAGAGACCACTCAACAGCTCCCAATTTAAAATTATAGAGGTGCTCCAATGGATCAAATCGTCTCGCTAAATTCACTCCATCTAAAAGCTGTTGCAGACGGCTTGCGCTGAGATGCCTGTTAACATAGATGTCTTTAACCTTTGCGTACTCTATCTGGGCACGAAGGGCGCCAAACTGCACCGCGGACATAAAAACCGTGATCACCACTGTTCCTGCGAGATAGCCGAGATTCCACCTTGTGCTTTGTGTATCCAGCAAGGTTACGGATTCTGAATAGCCGAATTGCGTATTGACTACAGCCACCAGCAGTCCGCACAAAAAAAAGAAGTACAGACCATCGGCACCGTTATGCATGTTGAAATCTGTAAGGCTATGCAGCAGCATGGCAATAATACCGGTAAATGCGCCAATACCAAGCAAAACGGCATATTGATCCCTCCTGGTCCGAATCCTCCTCCAGCCATGGTGCAGCACTGCAAGAACAAACCCGGCAGCCAGCGCAAATCCGATGATACCTCCATCCGTCATCAGCTCCAGATAATCATTATGGGCATGATCGAATATATGATAGCCGGGAAAACTTCGAAAGGAGGGGAAAATATCAACAAATGTCCCGAAACCACTGCCAAAAAGAAAAAATGAACGAATGATTCGGCGTGAATCCGCCCAGAGGGCAAATCGACCGTCGGAAAGCTCGCCGGAGGGAGTAATGCCATGGTTGAATTCGGTAATAATTGTATCCCAGCCGAACCAGGAAACCGCGATGATTACGCAACCGGTAATGACCAGTATCGCCACCCATCCATACCTGGGCCTTTTCATATTGTACAGGAACATGAAAACAAAGGCGGAAAGAGTAAGGGTCAGTATACCGCCCCGGCAAAGACTGACGAATACGGACAACCCCATGAGAACTGCCGCACTCCCCAGAAACAAATACAGATTGCTGCCCGGAAAGGTAAAAAAGTTCACAACCTTTTCCCGCGTGGTCAGCTTCGAAGAGCTCCTTGGCCGGTAAAAGAAAAAGAGGCCAAGTGCAAGTGGACTCATCATTTCCATATAACCGGCAAATTGATTGGGGTTGATCCAGGGACCGAAAGGAGAGGCATTTTCAGGAACAGTCCTGAACCAGTAGATCTTATCCGGCGAACCGACACGTTGTGCTATCGCCAGTAAGGCTATGCCGGCAGCCAGACCAATGACGATAATAACAGTCTTTTTCAATCTGCCGTTAACAGACAACAACTGAATAGTGAAGATATAGAAAAGACCGTAGCAGAAGATACGGAAAAACTCCTGCAGGGTAGCTTTTTGATTTATCGTCAGAGGGATGAATTCTCCTCCACTCACCGAAAGGACAGGAGCATACGCATTGTAAGTGGAAGGTGAAATAAACCTGACAAGTTCCACAGGAAGAGGGATTAGCTGTAGCAGAATAAACAGGAGCAACAGCAACAGTGGAACAAGACCGGGAATGGAATAAAAGTTTTTACGGTAAAAATAAATGGACAAAGAGAGGATGACGGCCGCACCCCCTATCAGGATCTCAACGACAGATAAAGACCACAGCTCCACTGTACCAAAGGCCAGTGGAGCAAAGAGGAGAACAAAAAGATAGAGCCTATAGGAAACATTCATGGAATTGTCGCGGAAACGTTTACCAGCCTGGAATTAAACGAGTATTTTGCTATTCTCCGTAAACGGTTACATTGTCGTTTACCCCCTGCCTTCTTTGTTGCTTTTTCCTTACATATCATTCTTCGCATAATAGGTGCTGTACCCATAATAATATTTTCCCACGTCCTGGCTTTTCATCCCATTCAGGACAAAACCCAGAAAGCGGGTTTTCACATCATGGAGCTTCTTCATGCCGCTTTCCATCTCTTCATTGGTGGTCTTACTTGCCCGGACGACAACAATCGTGCCGTCAACATACTGACTGAGCACCAGGCTGTCCGTTACACTCTGTACAGGCGGAGAGTCAAGCAGGATAAAATCGAATTTTTCGGCCAGCTTTTTCATCAGCTCCTTCATTTTGGCCGAACCCAGCAATTCAGCAGGCGCCGGGGGAAGTGGACCTGAGGGCAAACAAAATATATCTTCCTCCAGGACTTTTTGAACAACATTTTCCGACGTGGCACCTGTCAGCAGCGAACTCAGCCCAACTGTCCTATCAACTCCAAAGATTTCATGCATACGAGGTCTGCGTAAATCACAATCAATAACCAGTACTCTACTGCCGCTCTGGGCCAGGATACGGGCAATGTTTGCAGTCGTTGACGATTTTCCCTCTTTGGGGTTCATGCTCGTGACCAGCATGCTCTTGGGTGGATGTTCTGCAGAAGAGAGCAGCAGACCGGAACGGATAAGCCGGTAACTCTCTGCAACAGGAGAAAGCGGATTTTTAATGATAAATGAATCAATCGACTTATCTGCTCCCCGCAGCTCTTCAATTGAACCAAGCACCGGCAGGCCGAAACTGTCCTCAAGTTCCTGGGCTCCTTTGACGGTGTTATCGAGATATTCAATAAAAAACGCCAGGCCGACACCGCTAAAAAGGCCAAGAATCAAACCGAGCAACAGGTTCCGTTGCTTATTCGGTTTAGATGGATCTTCGGGCATTTCAGCCTTTTTCATCACCCAGATATTGACACTTTGCGACTGCTCGGTAATTCCTTCTTTCTTTATACCGGCCTGAAGCGTTTCATACATGACACGGTTGCTGTCGACTTCCCGTTTCATGATCTGGTATTGCATAAGCTTTTCGTTTGTGCCCAGCATCTCACCTTTGGTTTCGGCAAGGAGTTCCTTCATGCTTTTTTCCTTGGATGTGGCCAAGTCATACGAATTAGTTATGGAAGCGAGAACACGATTGATTTCATGCCGTTTTTCATCATTCAAGATCCGCAGCTCATCAGTAACCTTGATCATTTGAGGATGTTTCGGGCCATATTTTTTGGACAATTCCTGACTTGTCTGATTTGCTTTATAGATGCGTTCCCTGATCGATTTCAGCACTTCATTTGTGGCCAGGGTCGGAATTCGCTCGAGTTTGTTAAAATCATTGCCGGCTTCCTTAATCTGGAAGAGTTGATCCTGCAATTCCTTTTTCTGCGCCTCGGCAGTAGAAATCTGTCGTCCGAATTCACTCAGCTTCTGTGGCAGAACCGTGAGCTTGTCCTCGACGGTTACCAGTTCATTTTCCCGCATGAAATGCTGGAGTTCGCGCTCCGAGTGTTCGAGCTTTTCGCGTTCTTCCCGCGCCTTGTCCGTCATCCATTTTATGGAATAACTGGAGTTGCTCAGTTTAATCTCCAGCATCTCATCCATATAAGCTTTAACGATTGCATCGGCTACAAGTCTTGCCATCGCCGGATCGGTGTCGCTATATGAAATGCTGACTATCTTGGTATTCTTCAGTGGAGTGACGTTCCAGGCCGTCGCTGATTATTTCTGTAATAATCTCCTCATCACTTTTTGGTTCGCCCACGGGAATAACCATCGAGCCAGTGGCGGCATTCATTTCTTCAGGGTTATGCTTTAAAAAATTGACGATCGGCTGAGCTATTGTATGCAAGAAGTTCCCGACAACGCTTATTATAGAGCCACCTCCATCGTCCTTAAAAAAATAATGATGATACCTGGTGGCCAGTTGCAGATTATCGACAACCTTCCGGGCGACATTCGTGCTTTTGATGATTTCCGATTGCGTATCGAGAAAATCCGGATCGTATCTATATTGATCGTCCAGTCCGCTGCTACCGTAATTTTTTTCGAGAAGGACCTGCGATGCGGCTGTGTAAACAGGTGTTGTGATGAAGGTCATCACTACAGTTGCCAAAAACACAATGGCGAATATGGTAAGAACGATATATCTCCGCTTGCTGATAATACGAAGATAGTCGCGCAGATGAATCTCCTGTTCTTCAAACTCTTCAGTGCCGTGCTCGTTATACATCGTTTGCCTTGATTTATGGATATGTCGCATTGATCGCGCTGGGGCTCATACTCACGTCTTACGTTCACGCAAGGACTCTATGAAATGCTCATCAGAAAAAACTTTCGGGAACCACGACAACATCATTGTCCTGCAGGGCTTTATACAGATCAACATCCTTGGTCACTTGTTTTTCGTTGTTCACGAACCTCACGATACTGATACTCGATTTTGAGGCCTTTCCCGTGAAGCCGCCGGCCAGCGCCACAAGCCGAAGGACTGTGGTGCCATCCCCACAGGTATACGTTCCGGGCTTCTCTACCTCACCGGTGATAAAACACATTCCGGCCTTGGAAATAAAGACGGTGTCCCCATCCTTGATTTGAACGTTTTGGGAAATATCCCCCTTATCAATCAGAGCCCGCAAATCAATAACAATGACAGTTTTACCCGAATTAGCATTTTTCCGTTGGATAGTTGCCGTGTCACCTGCATCTTTTTCCAGCCCTCCCGCCTGGGACACCAACTCCAAAAAATTTGTCGGTCCTGTCAGCTCAATCAGCCCCGGTGTTCGTACATTACCAAGAATGACTACTTTCTTGCTGCGGTAATCTTCAATAAAGATGTTGACCTGGGGGTTAACGAGATAGCCGTCCGCCAGCAGGCGGGTAATCTTTTCGCTAATGGCATTGACAGTCAGTCCCTGCACCTCAACCTGACCGAGAAGCGGCATCACAATTGTGCCCGAACTCGATACCCTGACCTTAGTGGTAAGATCATCATTGTCATAAACGCTGATGCCGAGGACGTCACCCGAGCCAACCAGGTATTCTTCGGCATGGAGAATGGAAGAACAAAGACAAAGAACTAGTGCTAAACTGACGATCGAAAAGTATCTCACAACCTGCAAACCCCAAAAAAGAATAATTTATAGAGTAAACGTTCACATTTATAGATGTTAAAAAAACCTCTCCGAATATATAACCGGATTCGGAGAGGAATAACTAATTCTTTCCGAGAAGATCGGATTAGAGAGCAAAGTTTAAACTAATCAGGACCGTGTTGGTATCATAATCAAAAAGATTGTCGGATGAATCACGAATTTCATAGGAGTAGGCCAACTCGGCCATCAACCAGTCCTTGAAGAGATACTGCACAGAGGGCCTCACTTCAAACGTATCGTCTTCCCTGTTTGTTGCCGTCAGTTGGGTGTAATCAGCATTTTCGTAAGTAAAACGACATTTACCTGTTATTTTATCGGTAAATCTTTGAGTGTAGCCAAGAAGTGCGCCAAGGACAACTCTTTCGGAAGCTACTGTACTGTCGGATTCCTCGTTTGTCCTGTAGAGATCCAGAACCATTTCTGTTTTTTCGGTAATTCTATAGAGGGTCTGGAGGTCTACCGCAAGATTGTTGGAATTCTGAAAATCAGGTGCCTCTGTATCAAACTCCTTATGCTGTATACCTGCTTTAAATAGCAGGGAAAGCTTATCCGTTGTATCCCAGCGTACACCACCATAGTAATAGTTCTGATCGTTATCTTTCTCGTCCGCGGAATCATAATTAACCATTAAGTATCGATATTGCAGAAAAAACGAGGTCTTGACACTGAATTTGTAATATCCGTACAGATCAAAAGTATTATCCTGGCGCTCAAGAAAAGCGTTTATATTGTCCTTATAGTTCAGAAGAAAATTAGAATAGTCGAGCTTAAAGCGTAATTTTTCTGTAAGATCCCAATCCGCGGTTACCATTACCAGATTGTTTCTAAATTCTCGCAGATTTTCATCGGTGGAGCCTCCGACACCAAAGCCATCATGTCCAAGCGAGTATCGATCCAATAATTGAAGTGAAAGTCCGCTGGGCATATTGTAACGTCCCAGGCCTTCAACGGTAACATCCTGTGTATTTGAATCGGAATCCTTGGAATAAAAAAACAGATCGGCACCGGCCAGGGCATAGAGCTGATATCTGTCCGTTCCTTCATAATCATCAAGTTGCAGCTGCAGACCTCCCGGAGAAGCATTATGCGGAGTAATGGTTATGGGAATGATTTTCTTACGGGGCAGGGTGAACCAGATACCCGGTGAAATCCTGCTCAGGAAGCTACTGGTTTTATTCGAATCCACATTGAACAGGTTATCGGTATACCCCTCCTCCAAGCTGAGATACGGGTGCAGATAACCGCCTTCGATTCCAAAAAGTTCATCGGCCGCAGAGCTGCTTTCCTCGGGCAGCAGGGATTCGCCTCTGTCAACACTCTGCCCCATTGGTATATCCCGACCTGTTCCGAGACCATCTGCAACATTACGAGCGGCAACGACAACCACTTTATTACCTGCATTTTCTTCTTGAGCTCCGGCACATGTTCCGGCGACTGAAATAGCCAGCAGACACAGTGCAATGAACGGTGAGATACGGTTCATCCCCTCTCCCTTTTTATATAATTTCAGGTTATTACGATTTTGTCATTGATCAATGACAAATATTTCAAAACAGATTTCCAGAACCAGTGCAATTCTCTCACAAAAAAAAGGCTGACCCTGAAAAAATAGGTCAGCCAGCAGATGTACCATTCAGACCCGGCAAATCGAAATATTATTTTTTGAAACTTGAAGCGCTGGCAAAGGGTCTGCCAGGCGGCGTGCTGGGCGGACCACCAAAGCCACGCCCTCGTCCCTGATTTCCGGGGGTGTATGGCTGGACATCGGCAACTCTGTCGCCACATTCTTCCACGCTCTTTTTAAAACCTGCGGTAACGATCAACTCTGAAATATTGAATTGCTGAGCAGCCGTATATATATCCTGCCCGCTGACGCCGGCGCAATACAGCGCCTTGATAATATTCTGAGGATTGATATTTGGAAAAGCGAGAGAATTTTCCATTATAATACTTGGATTAATCCCCTCTTTCAGTGCATTTTCAACAGCTAAATCAATATTTTTGTTCTGATAGGTATCCTTGAAATCGTTAAGCCAGTCGGCACTTGCAATCGATGCTGTCAATCCAACAATAAGAAATGCGGTTATTAATTTTTTCATTCTCTTCCCCTGATTTTTCCTACTCATTGAGTTATCAGTATTTTTTAGAAATACCGTAGCGTTGGCTTTGAATGCGTACCATACTCAGCCAAGCCTAACAATATAAAACGTAGAACTTCCAACTAGTTCTATGCCGTGGCATGTTTCACGTCGCCCTGCGGCAGACTAAGCCTTGCAAGATAGCCGGAAAGAAATGCGATTTTTTCCGGCGACAATCCCATAAATTTAAATCCATGATACAAAGCGCCATCATGTTTTGAAGTCCAGAGGTGTTCAGCCTGTACCTCAAAATTTATCAGATCGATTCCTTCGGGAAAGATGATTGACAATGTCATTCTCTCGCCTTCTGCATCGAATTCATTCATCCTGACCATACAGCCGTTTTTCGAAATATTCAGTACCGTTCCGCGGCTAACCACTCCTAAGCCACCGGTTGAACAACTCATCATCAGGTCCACATAATATCTTCTGTTTTTCCGAAAAAGCTTAAAGATATCAAAACCACCGAAAATAAATCTTAAAAACAGGTCCGAGCCAACCAAATGACGGCGTTTTTTACGAAGTTTGAGAGTATATCGAAAAAATCCAATAATACAAAAAGAGGCCAAAAGGTAGACCAGGAAATACAATATAAAGAGCATAAACTGAAAGGATTCGGAACAGCCATAGACAGGTCCTAACAAGCTCAGACTTCCCAGCAGCACGCTTATTGTCAGAATCACTCTTACCGTATCTGTCCTGCTCAAACCATATCTCAGGAAAATATGGTGCAAATGATATTTATCAGGTTTAAATGGGTTCTGGCCATGGGCAATTCGTTTGAACAGAACAATAATTGTATCGGTAATGGGCACAGCGAGTATAAGCAAGGCGGCAACCGGGTTCATAGTGGATGACTCACCCTGAGTAAGTGCTAATGCCATAAAAGAAAGGGAAAAACCGAGAAAAAGACTACCGGCATCACCCATGAACAAAACAGAGGGATACCAGTTAAACCTTAAAAAACCCAGAACTGCCCCCGCGAATGCCAGGTTCAAAAGCATCAATACACTATTCCCGGCAAATGATGCATGGATGGCAAAATAGATAAAGGCGATAAAAGATATTCCACCTGCGAGTCCATCAAGCCCATCGATAAGATTTATCGCATTGGTCACTCCCACAACACAAAATGTCGTCACAACCCAGATAACAACGTTTCCACCCGGCACATCCAGATCTCCGATACCCAATAGATTGCCGAAGCTAACCAGCGAAATTTTACTGAAAAAGATCAACGCCCCGGTAGCGATAATCTGAGCTATGAACTTCTGCCGATGCCCGATCTCTTTAAAATCATCCAGGAAGCCAACGAGCAACAAAATTCCCATCCCAACAAAATACCCTCGCAAGCCGGTTATCGGAATGAAAACAAGGCTGGTAAAGGCAACCGCCATGACCATACCGATTCCACCTACCAATGGACGCGGGAGCGTATGCACTTTTCTTCTATCGGGTTGATCCAATAGCCCAATACGTGATGCGATATTTGCAATTTTTGGCAGAACGAAAATTACCGAGAAGAAGGAAGCAAGAAAAACCAGGATAGTGCGCAGTTCGAAGGAAACCATTGAAATCGTGCCAAGATAAAAAAATAGTACTGTAGAAATCATTTTTTTTACTTTTTGCGTCTCAAGGCATATGATGAGAAGCATGGAAATGATTTCTTGCCAGCTTTTTCCCGTTAGAATGGGATATTAATTAATACTAATTAATACCACATTTGCCTGATGAAGGAAATGGGTATAAATATCTATTTCTTCCATTACCTATTTAAAGCCTAAGTGATTGGTAGTGACAAAATCCACTTCAACCGTGAAATATGTCTGTATTGCGAACCTGCCCCTAAAAGAAGCTATGGACCAAGATACGCAAAGGATTCAAAATAAAGGTCAGGATGGAACCCAAACCTTTTTAGCAAACACTCAACAATCTCCCAAAAAGAACTCCCATCACACTTCTCAGGGGGTACACTCTCTTTCCGCCGTGCCGACCCATGAACAAAGGAAGGTTATTAGATCATCGCTATTCTAAGTCCCATACGCAGCTCCTACACCCTCCTTGACAACCCAAATTTCCGGGCAAAAACCAACAGCAAAAACAGCGGACTAGAGATAAAGTTGCGCCTAAACAACCGCCTCGGCTCCTGTAACAGGCGCGGAAGCCACTCGAGGCCCATCCTTTGAAACAGGGGATGAGAGCGTTTGACTTTGCCAGTGTAAAAATCAAAGACCGCCCCGACGGCGGCAACGAATTTGGCATTAAGCCGCTCTCGGTTCTGGTAAATCCATTTTTCCTGCTTCGGAGCCGTCATCCCTATCCACAGCACATTCGGGCCTGGCCTGATTTACAGCAGCAACCATCAACTGGTTGTCTTCCTCGCTGAACTCCGGTTTATAGGGGGGTGAGTATGTCCCGGCAACCCTGATATTAGGAAAGTCAAGGAGCATTTTCTCCGTAATTCTGGCCAGTGTTTCTTCGGTTGAACCCAAAAAGAAAACACTGGCGCCGCCTTGACGGTTCAAGGACTTGTGCAGTCCCAAAAAGATATCGCTGCCGGTAAACCGCTCCCGAATGGTGCCGCCAAGTATCTTTGAAGCCAGCACGATCCCGGTCCCATCGGGGATCAGCCAATCGGCATTGTGAAGAGCGGTTGAAAAGACACGGTCATCACAGGCGACTACGTAGGAATGGGGATTGAGACAGGCAAGCCAGCGGCTGTGATCACCTGACGAGATCCACTCGGTGATTGCCTGTAAGCCGCCGACCCCGCCGCAGGAGTCCACCGGGTAGCCAAGGATATCTTCAGTCACTTTTTTCATTGTCCATCCTACCGATCTTGATTAACCGCCATCGCCTGCTGGTAAATTGACATCAACATGGCATAATTAGCCTCTTCGGTGTATTTGGTCTCAAATTCCGCTCGCGCCCCCTGAGCCAGCTGTTCCAACAGACCTGGCGTCTCCCAGGCCATGCGTACTTCGACCAACAAGGATTGCGGATTCGCCGGGCTAAAGACCACGCCACTGCCACCGTGCTGGACAATGAATGGTAAGGGGCCAATGTTGGAAACCGCCGCCGGGGTGCCAAAGGCAAATGCCTCCCGCACCACCATCGGAAATCCCTCGAACCACTCCGAAGGCAGCACCAGTAGACGGGCGCCCGCAATCTGATCCTGCGCCTCGGCACCACTTACTTGCCCAAGAAAGCGTACCGATAAACCATTTGCCATGCGCTCCAGTTCCATCCGTAATTCACCATCACCCACCAACCGCAGTTCCGGTGCACCTGCACCCCAGGCCTGCCAGGCTCGCAGCAGGCTGACCAGGCCCTTTTCCGCGGTCAACCGCCCGACAAAGACAGCATAGGGAGCTCGTTCCTGCCACGGCAACATCAGTGGCAGACCGGGGTAAAAATTTGGCTTTACATGGACCTTCTCAACTGGAAGGCCCGAAGCCACCATAAATTTGCGCTGAAAATCCGACAAAGTGATAAACCCATCCACCCGGTTCCGCCAAGTACCCAGCGCCCGGTGTAATGCTACGCTTGCAGCCAGCGGGAAGGTCGCCAGGCGGCTGCCCCGATAACAACCATGCACCAGCGAGGGAACCACAGTTTGACCATCAAGACAGGCAGTGCAAGTCCGGCCATTACGCATCGGGATCGCCGCCGGACAAAACAGACGATAGTTGTGCAAGGTAAACACCTTGGCGCATCGACCGCTAATTGCATGAAAAATAGCCGGGGATAGAAGTGGAAAGATGTTGTGGACATGGACGACATCGGGCAAGAAAGAGGCCACAGCCTTACGGATGGCGCGGAAAGACCACGGATTCCAGGTAGTTGCCAGCGCACCCTTTGCCGCCCCCCAGATACCCAGCGCCCGAATCTCGTCGCTATAACGGGTGAACTCCGCCACTTCATGACCGCGCGTTTTAAGCAGGGCCTTTTCCGCCTCGAACACCTGATTCTCTCCGGAAGGTGCCTCCGATCCATAAAAGTTGTGTACTATCAATACCTTCATGGTGATGCATTCTCTTGTATAGGCAGAACGCTACGATAAATGTTTTTCAAGCGTTCCGCCTTCTTGTCCCAGGAAAAATCCTGCGCCCGCAGCAACGCCCCCTGCGCCAGTCGATAGCGCAAGTCTTCATCCTCCGCAATGTTCTGTAGAGCTTCTGCCAAACCGTGAACGGTTTCAACAGGCCGATCAACCGGAACTTTGATGCCGCAGCTTTTATCCACCACCCCGGCGAAGCCGCAATGATCCAGGCAGACAATGGGCAGTCCCAAGGCCAACGCCTCCACTGTTACTGTGGAGGTCAGATCGCGCAAACTCGTGATCAACAGCATATGGCCAGCCGCCATGATGGCCAGCGCCTTGTCGCGTGGCAGCCAGCCGTGAAAGCGGCAGCGAGCAGCTATCCCAAGCGTTTCGCTTAACTGCATCCATGTCGTTGTCAGAGCACCCTCCCCGAGTACATGCAGTTCCCAATCCACAACTGCGGGTAATTCCGACAGAGCCAGCAAAGCCAAATTAAGTGCCTTCCTCGGAACATGCAAACCTGTCCAAACAATCCGCAACGGCTCATATTGCTTCCGACGGAAAGGATCATGTGCAGTGATCTGCGATAGCCCCACTTCACTCATCAGCGTGCTTTGACACTGCCAGTAGTGCTCGGCTCCATACTGATTATCGGGTGTGGCCGTAATCAGGCCTGAACCCGCAATCCGCGCCGCCAGCCGAGGGCGTTCTGCCAAGCGCATCTGCCAGAGATTGAACAGGTTGTAGCCTAGGTAATAGAGTATACCACGGGCTCCCACCTGCGGCAGAAAG
>CAVSJK010000002.1:2077500-2405465 GCA_963728385.1 uncultured delta proteobacterium | reverse complement strand
CGACGGCGGCGAGCGCGGCCAGGTGACGGATGTCGACATCGCGGCAGCGTGCTCATCGGGTGATCAGCATAGCTGATGTATCTACCGCAGAGAATATCGCTAGCGCTGATGGACTCGGATTCGTACGCTGGACCACATGACCCCCACCGACGCCGCCCGACTCGCCGAGGCCGTCGTCGCCGACGGCTTCGACGCCCACCGACCCGGGCCCGGCCGCGCCTCTACGCCGACGCCCGCGCGCCGGGGTGTCTCCGAGACGCTCATCGGCGTCGCCGCCGACCCGGCGAGCCGCTCGTCGCCCGCCGAACGCGCCCTCGGCCGCGTGTCGTCGATCGCACCCGTGCCGCCTGGGTCCCCCGACGCCGAGCGTCGGTCTCCCGTCGCGGCCTGACCTCTGAGCCCCACCGATCGACCACCTCCCTGCACGGACGTCGCTCGGATGCCACACTCGGGTCATGGACGTCAGTCCGTGGGACGCTGTGCTCGACCGCATCGACGATGCGGTGAAGGTGGCCGACATCGATCCGAGCATCCACGCCATGGTGCGTCGGTGCGAGCGGGTGCTCGAGGTCGTCGGTCCCGGTGAAGCGGGACGACGGCTCGGTCGAGGTGTTCACCGGGTGGCGGATCCACCACAACACCGTGCGGGGCCCGGGCAAGGGCGGCATCCGGTTCCACCCTGCGGTCGACGCCGACGAGGTGCGGGCGCTCTCGGCCGCAGATGACGATCAAGACCGCGGTCTGCGGCCTGCCCTTCGGCGGCGCCAAGGGCGGCGTGCGCTGCGACCCGCGCGACTCTCAGCATCGGCGAGCTCGAGCGGCTGACCCGGCGCTACACCACCGAGATCTCGCCGCTGCTCGGTCCCGACCGCGACATCCCGGCCCCCGACGTCAACACCGACGGCCGGGTCATGGCGTGGCTGCTCGACACGCTGCAGATGGCCGGCGGCGGCATCCACCTGCCGGGCGCGGTGACCGGCAAGCCGCTCTCGGTCGGCGGCACCCGGGCCCACGCCGGCGGTACCGCGGCCGGGGTCGTGGTCTGCGCCCGGGCGGTGTTCGAGGCCCTCGACATCGACCTCCCGGGACGCCGGGTCGTGATCCAGGGCTTCGGCAAGGTCGGCGGCCCGCTCGCCTACCTCCTCGCAGTCGGCCGGCATGCGGGTCGTGGCGGTGAGCGACGTGACCGGCGCGGTGATCAACCAGGGCGGGTTCGACATCCCGGCGCTGTCCGACCACGTGGCCGAGACCGGCGGCGTGGCCGGGTTCCCGCGCGGCGACCCGATCGACGCCGACGACGTGCTCGCAGTCGAGTGCGAGCTGCTGGTGCCCGCCGCGCTCGGCGGGGTCATCGACGCCGACGTGGCCGAGAAGCTGCGGGGCCCAGGTGGTGGTCGAGGCGGCCAACGGCCCGACCTACCCCGAGGCCGACGAGGTCCTCGACCGCCGGGGCATCACCGTGGTGCCCGACGTGCTCGCCAACGCCGGCGGGGTCACCGCCTCGTACTTCGAGTGGGCCCAGGCCCGCCAGGGCCACCCGTGGGAGGAGGACATCGTCGCCGAGCGCCACCACCGGGTCATGTCCGACGCCTTCGCCGATGTCTGGGCGGCCGGGCAGCGCTGGGACGTGAGCCTGCGCCGGGCGGCCTACGCCGTCGCCCTCGAGCGGGTCGCCGCCGCCATGGCCACCCGCGGCATCTTCCCCTGACCGAGCGCCGCTGACCCCAGCTCCGGCTGTCGCTCAGCGACGGCCAGCCCGCTTGCGGTCGTACATCTCACCGTCGGCGCTGGCGATGGCCGCGCCGAGGCTATCGGCCCCGTCGGCGACGAAGGGCTGCACGCCCACGCTCGCCGGTGCGACCGCCGTGACCGCCGCGGCGATGCGTACACGGGCGGATTCGGCCACCTCGCTCGGCGTCGCCGGCAGGAGGACGATGAACTCGTCGCCGCCCCACCGCCCGACGACGTCGCGGGAACGGGTCACCGACCGCAGGGCGTCCCCGACCCCTCGGAGCAGGGCATCGCCGGCCTCGTGGCCGGCCGTGTCGTTGATCGCCTTGAAGCCGTCGAGGTCGATGAAGACCACCGCGGCCGGGCCCGGTTGGTTGGCCACGGCCCGGGCGGCCGCCTCGTCGAAGCCGCGCCGGTTGAGCACGCCGGTGAGGAAGTCGGTGCTGGCGTCCGTCTCCGAGCGACGGGTGCGTTCCTCGGTGATGTCGACGTAGTCGTGCATCGCCCCGCTGAGGTGGGTGACGTGGGTCAGCAGGCCGGTGGCGAGGACCGCGTACTGGGACGACCGGGCCCCGACCGAGATCCACCAGAGGCTCGAGTACCGCTCCTGGGCGAGGGCGAAGATGGCGATGTCGGCGGCGTGGAGGATGAGTGACACGGCCATCCACCCTTCGGCGGCCAGCGGGGTCCGGGTGATGTGGCGGGACCAGGCGACGGAGACCACGACGGTGGCCACGGCGAGCACGCGGCCATGATCGCCAGCCTGGTGGTGTAGTCAGGTCGTCCTCGACCAGGGTCTCGACCCGATGCGGTTGTTCCAGGCCAGGACGAACGCAGACCAGCCGGTCGTGGTCAGGAACAGAGGCTGGAGCCGGCCGGGGGCCCCGGTCATGGCGGCCACGACCGACAACGGGCACGGCCACGTGCCAGACCAGGTAGAGCCAGGCGATCCCTGACGGGCTGGTGCCGAGCATCCCTCCGCCCGGCGTGACCTCCGGGAAGGCGCTCATCTGCATGGCCATGACGACGGCGGCCGCGCCGTTGCCGACGGCCAGCCAGCGCAGCGATGGCCGTTGCTGGAGCCGGGCGAGCGACCACAGCAGGTAGCTGGCCACGCCGGCCGAGCCGACCGTGGCGGTGAAGATGACCGGGATCATCGGCTCGAGCCGCGGTCGGTCGCCGGACGTGACCCGGTGGCGACGACCATGACGACGACCACCACGGTCGCCCCCACGAAGGTCCTGGCGTTGCCCCGGCCAGTCGGACGTTCCGACATCGCCCGGAATGATGCCCGATGCACCGGCCGGTCGGGCGCGTTGTCGAACATGCGTTCGACAACGAACAGATGTTCGCTTACCATCGGCCGACGTGGGATTCAACAACCCCGGGGTCTCCTGGTCCGAGTTGGAGCGGACGCTGTCGGACGACGTCTCGCGTCACCGCAAGCCCACCCGCGCCGAGGGCGACGGCGGCGACAGCCCGGCGTGGTCGTACCGCCGGCCCGAGTACACCGCGCCCGCCGGCCTCGAGCGCCGGCCGGGGGCCGTGCCCTATGCCGAGCTCCACTGCCACTCCAACTTCAGCTTCCTCGACGGGGCCTCGCATCCCGAGGCGCTGGCCGAGGAGGCGGCCCGGCTCGGTCTCGAGGCGCTCGCCCTCACCGACCACGACGGGTTCTACGGGGTGGTCCGCTTCGCCGAGGCCGCCCGGGTGGTCGGTCTGCCGACCGTCTTCGGTGCCGAGCTCTCGCTCGGGTTGGACCAGCCCCAGAACGGGATCCCCGATCCCCACGGTTCGCACCTGCTGGTGCTGGCCCGCGGTCCGGCCGGCTACGGCCGCCTGGCCGACACCATCTCCACCGCCCAGCTCGCCGGCCAGCAGAAGGGCAAGCCCGACTACGCGCGGCATCGACTGGGCGCGGGCCCACGGCGGGGACTGGCTGGTGCTCACCGGCTGTCGCAAGGGCGCGGTCAACCGGGCGCTGGTCGACCACGGCCCGGCCGCCGCCGAACGGGCGCTGTGGGGCACGGTCGACCTGTTCGGAGCCGACAACGTGGTCGTCGAGCTCTGGGACCACCACGATCCGCTCGACTCGGCTCGCAACGACGCGCTGGCCCGCATCGCCGACCGGGTCGGGGTCGAGGTGGTGGCGACCAACAACGTGCACTACGCCACCCCGGCCGAGCGGCCCCTGGCCACCGCGCTCGCCGCGGTCCGGGCCCGGCGCAGCCTCGACGATGCCGACGGCTGGCTCCCCCGGCGGCGACCGCCCACCTGCGCTCGGGTGCCGAACAGGCCCGCCGGTTCGCCCGCTACCCGGGCGCGGTCGAACGGGCGGCCGAGCTGGGGGCGGCCTGTGCCTTCGACCTCCAACTGGTGGCGCCCGACCTGCCGCCGTTCCCGTGCCCACCCGGCCCCGACGGGACGCCGATGACCGAGATGGCGTACCTGCGCCAGCTCACCGAGGCGGGTGCCGAGCGCCGCTACGGCCCCCGGGGCCGTCCGGCGCTGCCCGGTGCCTGGGAGCAGATCGACCACGAGCTCGCCCTCATCGAGACCCTCGGGTTCCCCGGCTACTTCCTGATCGTGTGGGACCTGGTCGACTTCTGCCGCCGGTCGGGAATCTTCTGCCAGGGCCGGGGAGCGCGGCCAACTCCGCGGTGTGCTTCGCCCTCGGCATCACCAACGCCGACGCGGTGCGGCTCGGCCTGCTCTTCGAGCGCTTCCTCTCGCCCGAGCGCGACGGCCCGCCCGACATCGACATCGACATCGAGTCCAACCGCCGGGAGGAGGTCATCCAGTACGTCTACGAACGCCACGGCCGGCGCCACGCCGCCCAGGTGGCCAACGTCATCACCTACCGGGCCAAGTCCTCGATCCGCGACATGGCCAAGGCCCTGGGCTACGCCACCGGCCAGCAGGACGCGTTCTCGAAGTCGGCCGACGCCTGGGGTCGGCGTGCGCGACGCGGACGCAGCTCCCCGCCGACGTCCTCGACATGGCGGCCGCGGTCGAGCACTTCCCCCGCCACCTCGGTGTCCACTCGGGCGGGATGGTGCTCTGCGACCGGCCGGTGGTCGAGGTGTGCCCGGTCGAGTGGCCCGCTTCACCGGGCGCGAGGGGTCGACGTGGACGGCCAAGGAGGCGAAGCGCGAGCCGACCGAAGCAGCACGACCAGCCGATCCGCAGCGTCCTGCAGTGGGACAAGGACGACTGCGCTGCGGTCGGGCTGGTGAAGTTCGATCTGCTCGGTCTCGGCATGCTCACCGCCCTGCACGAGACGGTCGACCTGATCCGCGACGCCCACGGCATCGAGGTCGAGCTGGCCACCATCCCCCAGGACGACGAGGTCTACGCCATGTTGTGCGAGGCCGACTCGGTCGGGGTGTTCCAGATCGAGTCCCGGGCCCAGATGGCCACCCTGCCCCGGCTGCGCCCCGGACCTTCTACGACCTGGTGGTCGAGGTCGCCCTCATCCGGCCCGGGCCCATCCAGGGCGGTTCGGTCCACCCCTACATCCGCCGGCGCAACGGCCAGGAGGAGGTCACCTACCTCCACCCCCTGCTCGAGAAGTCCCTGGCCAAGACCCTCGGCGTCCCGCTGTTCCAGGAACAGCTGATGCAGATGTCGATCGACGTCGGCGGGTTCACCCCGGCCGAGTCCGACCAGCTCCGCCAGGCCATGGGCTCGAAGCGCTCAGCCCGAGCGGATGGAGCGGCTCCACGACCGGTTCCGCCAGGGGCCCGAGCGTGGCGTCCCCGACGAGGTGATCGAGGAGATCTGGCTCAAGCTGGCCGCGTTCGCCAACTACGGCTTCCCCGAGAGCCACTCGGTGAGCTTCGCCTACCTGGTCTACGCCTCGTCGTGGTGCAAGCGGTTCCATCCCGCCGCCTTCTGCGCCGGTCTGCTCAACGCCCAGCCGATGGGCTTCTGGTCGCCGCACTCGTTGATCCAGGACGCCCGCCGGCACGGCGTCGAGGTCCGCTCGGTCGCGCTCAACACCTCGATGGCCAAGGCCAGCCTCCTCGAGCGGGTCCTGGATTACCACTCAGCGTTTTGGAGACCCAGACCGGGTGGGGAGGAGTCGGTGGATCGACAACCACGGGCGGCGAGCGACGACTGGGGCCGCGACGGTCCGGTGGTGCAGCTCGGGTTCCGGGAGGTGCGGGGGATCGGCGACGACCTGGCGACCGAGATCGCCACCGAGCGGGAGGCCAACGGCCGCTTCCGGTCGATGGAGGACCTGGCCCGACGGGTCCGGCTCACGCTCGCCCAGCTCGAGGCGTTGGCCACCGCCGGGGCGTTCGACGATCTCGGCCTGACCCGGCGGGAGGCGATCTGGCAGGCGGGGGCCGTCGCCCAGGGCGGCATCGACCGGCTGCCCGGGATCGTCACCGGCGACCGGTCGCCGACGCTGCCCGGCATGGACGACTTCGAGCTGGCCCGGGCCGATCTGTGGGCCACCGGGATGAGTCCCGACGGCCATCCGACGAGGTTCGTGCGCGACGAGCTCGATCGTCTGGGCGTGGTCACCAGCGCCGGCCTGTGGGAGGTCGAACCGGGTTCGAAGGTGCTGATCGGCGGGGTGGTCACCCACCGGCAACGGCCGGCCACCGCCGGCGGGACCATGTTCCTCAACGTCGAGGACGAGACCGGGCTGATCAACGTCGTGGTCTCGAAGGGGTGCTGGAACGCCCACCGGAAGGTGGCGCTCACCGCGCCGGCCATGCTCATCCGGGGCCGGTGCGAGCGCAGCGAGGGCGTGATCAACGTCGTCGCCGAGCGGCTCTCGTTCCTGCCGGTCCGGGCGCGGTCCCCAAGAGCCGGGACTTCCGATGAGACCGGACCTCCGATGAACGCGACGGGACTGCAGGTCAGCCTGTTCGGCGGCGGCCCGCCCGAGGTCGACCCGACCTTCGACGGGATCCGGCGGACTCGACCTCGCCGACGGCGCCTGGATCGAGTACGTGCCCGACTGGCTCGGTGGCGAGCAGACGGTGTTCGACGAGATCACCGAGGGCACCCGGTGGCATGCCGGCCGCCGGCCGATGTACGACCGCATGGTCGACGTACCCCGGCTCACCGCCAGCCTGCCCCGCGACGGGCCGGTGCCGCCGGTGCTGGATTCGGTCACCGAGCTGCTGACCGAGCGGTACGGCGAGTCGTGCGACCAGCGCAGCGTGGCCTGGTACCGCGACGGGCGGGACTCGGTCGCCCCCCACGGCGACCAGGTGGCGCCGCGAGATCGACACCTCGATCATGGCCACCGTCTCGTGCGGCGAGCGCCGGCGCTTCCTGCTCTCCCCGGTCGGCGGCGGCACGTCCGTGCGCCTCGACCTCGGCCGGGGCGACCTGCTGGTCATGGGCGGCACCATCCAGCGCACCTGGCGCCACGGGGTCCCGAAGACCACCCGGCCCGTGGGTCCCCGGCTCTGCCTCATGTTCCGTCCCCGCTGGTCCCGGCCGGGTGCGACACTGGGCTGATGCGGTCTGTCGCGGTCCACCACGTGTCGGTCAACGTCCGGGATGCCGACGAGGCGATCCGCTTCTACACCGAGACGCTGGGCCTGCGCCGGCGGGACGACCGTCCCGACTTCGGCTTCGGCGGCGCCTGGCTCGATCTCGGTGGCCAGCAGGTCCACCTGATCGAGACCGGCGACGGTGGCGTGCCCGACGACCGTGGGCAGCACTTCGCGGTCGAGGTCGACGACCTCGACGCCGCGGTGGCCGAGCTGCGCGAGGCCGGGATCGAGATCGGTGACCCGACCCCGGTGGGGACCGGCCGGCAGGCGTTCCTGCACGATCCGTCGGGCAACCGGATCGAGCTCCACCAGCCGGGCTGACGACCCGGCGGCTGGGGCCGGGCACCGCTCGCGTCCTACGGTCGTTGGTCGTGGCATCCTCCAAGCGACCGAGCAAAGCCGAGCGCCAGCGCCGCAACCGCGCCCGCCGAGAGGCGCGTGCCGCCCGATCGGCCCCATGCCGGCGAGGCGACCGAGCTGTACCAGTCCGACGAGCCCGACGGCGGCGAGGAGGACACCGGCGACGACACGCCACGGGGGGCGAGAGGCCCACGGGGAAGTCCACGGGCGAGGCCAAGCCGAAGGGTCGGGCAGCCAAGGCGGCCGAGGCCAAGCGGGCCGCCCAGAAGGCCCGCTACCAGTACCCAGGCCAGCGGGCGGTCGTGCTCGCCTTCCTGTTCAGCATCGCCTCGGTCGGGCTCCTGCTGTTCTCGCCGGTGAAGGTCGGAGCGCGAGGTGCCGGCCGACGAGGTCCCGGCCAAGTTCGAGGAAGATGCGAAGGTCGCCGACGACGGGACCGCCACCTACTTCGAGGACGTGAAGCTCCTCGACGAGGAGACGCTGCCGGTGGCCCTGGCCGTGCTGTTCGTGCCGGTGGCGATCACCGGCGGCGCGGCGTACTTCGCCAAGCACCCCAAGCGGTCGACCATCTGGACCTTCGCCATGCTCGCCCTCGCCGCCTACGTCTTCTTCATCGGTGGTGCGTACGCCATCTACACCCTGCCCGCCCTCGTCGCCATCGGCGTGGGCGGCTTCCAGGCGAGACGGGACGAGAACAAGGAACGCGTCGCCGAGCTCAAGGCCCAGCGCGACGCCCGCAAGGCGGCCAAGAGCCGCGGTGAGGTCATCGACGCCGACGTGGTCGACGACGACTGATCGATGACCAGTCGATTCGCGGCGGACACCGCCGTCTCGTCGCGCGGCAACGGCGCCTACACCGCCACCATCGAACCGTCGTGGTGGATCATCCGCGGACCCAACGGCGGCTACCTGGCGGCGATCGTCGCCCGGGCGCTGCTCGCCGAGGTCGAGGGCACCGGTCAGCGGCTCCGCTCGCTCACCCTCCACTACCTCCGCGCCCCCGAGGCCGGACCGTGCACCATCGAGGTGACCGTCGAGCGGCGTGGCCGCACGCTGACCTCGATGTCGGTCCGCGTCCACCAGGACGGCTGGCTGGCGATCGTCGGGTTGGCCGCGACCGCGGTCGACCGTCCCGGGCCCGCCTTCGCCGACCTCGACCTCCCCGACGTGGCACCCCCCGGTCGAGCCGACGCCGCCGCCCCCGGCCACCCCGGCCGGCAGCCCGCCGATCCCGATGCGTGACCAGTACGAGATCCAGACCCGTCTCGGTCCCGACCGGTACTCGGGCGAGGTGGCCGACGAGGCCCTCACCGGCGGCTGGATCCGTCTCGCCGATCCGACGCCGGTCGACGAGATCGTGGTGGCGGCGCTGAGCGACGCATGGGCGCCGGCGATCTTCAGCCGCATCGCCGAACCACTCGGTGTCCCCACCGTCGACCTCACCATCCACTTCCGTGACCCCGCGCCGGGCACGGTGGACTGGACCTTCGCCCGGTTCCGCTCCCGCCACGCCGCCGGCGGCTACGTGGAGGAGGACGGGGAGCTGTGGAGCAGCGACGGGCGACTGCTCGCCCAGAGCCGCCAGCTCGCCGTCGAGCTGCCGCTCTGACGATAGGGTCCGCGATCCGTTCGTCGACCCCGACCCCACAGGAGTGACCGATGGCCACCGCCGCCGAAGCCGCCTACGAGAAGTTCCAGAGCCGGATCGGTGAATCCGACGGCGCCGGCGACTGGTTCGAGATGACCCAGGAGCGGATCAACGACTTCGCCGACGTCACCATCGACCACCAGTTCATCCACGTGGACGAGGAGGCGGCCAAGGCCGGCCCGTTCGGGACGACCATCGCCCACGGGTTCCTGACCCTGTCGATGCTCACCCACCTCGCCGGGTCGGTGCCCCAGGACCCGAGACGGTCAAGGGTGTGATCATGGGGGTGAACTACGGCTTCGACAAGGTCCGCTTCGTGTCACCGGTCCCGGCGGCCCGAGATCCGGGCGACCACCGGGTCCGACGTCCACCCCAAGGACCCGAACACGCTCCAGGTGACCCGGACGCTACACGGTCGAGGTCGAGGGCAGCGAGCGGCCGGCCGTCGTCGCCGACTGGATCACCCGCCTCACCTACGGCTGACTGGGTCCGTCAGCCGCTGGCCGGACGGGCGTAGAGCCCGACGGTGGCGTTGGACGCGATGGCGGCCTGCTCGATCAACCCGATGGCCCGCGAGCCGTCGGTTCCCGGCGCCAGCCCGACTGGTTCGCCGGTGGCGTAGACGGTGAAGACGTACTCGTGCGCCGCGTCACCCGCGGGCGGACACGGCCCGTCCCAGCCGTCGACACCGCCGCTGGAGCGGGCGGTGACCGCGCCGGCCGGCGTCACGCCCGATGCCAGCTCGGTCGTCGTCGGCGGCAAGCCGGCGACGACCCAGTGGACGAATCCGTCGGCGTCCCGGTCGGTGACCGCGATCGCCAGCTCGGCGGCGGCGTCGGGCACCCCGCTGATGACGAGCGGCGGGGAGACGTCGAGGCCGTCGCACGTGAAGTCCTCGTCGAGCACCTCGCCCCGCTCGAACGACGGACTGGAGAGGACGATGACGCCACCGGCCGTCGAGTCGTCGGTGGTGAAGCCGGGGTCAGGGGCGGCCGGCGCGGTGGTCGAGGTCGTCTCGGGCGAGATCGGCACCTCGGGAGCGGGGTCGAGGGTGCGCCCGTCGTGGCGGCAGGCCGAGGCGGCCAGCGCGACGAGCACGACCAGGGCGACCAGGAACCGGCGGAGCACCCCGGCATGGTGCCAGAGCTGCCGGCCTTCTACACGTACCCCCGCATGCGCGACGCGTCGGCCACCCGCTGGACGCCGATGGCGTAGGCCGCCTGCCGCAGCGTGCAGCCGTTGGCGTCGGCGAAGGACTGGGTCTCCTCGTAGGCCTGGCGGAGCTTGTCGGCCAGCTCGTCGTTGAACTGGGCCAGTCTTCCAGCGGAACTGCTGGATGTTCATCGTCCACTCGAAGTACGAGCCGGTGACGCCGCCGGCGTTGGCGAGGATGTCGGGGATGACGGTGATGCCCCGGTCGTCGAGGACTGCGTCGCCGCCGGGCGTGACCGGGTAGTTGGCGCACTCGAGGACGACGCCGGCACGGACCTCGCCGGCGTTGTCGTCGGTGATGACCTGGCCGAGTGCGGCCGGGGACGAGGACGTCGCACTCCAGCGTCAGCAGCTCGTCGTTGGAGATCCGTTCGCCGATCGCCGGCGTCGACCACCGAACCGCCGTCGGCGATGGCTGCGACCAGCGCGTCGACGTCGAGACCTTCGCCGTCGAACACGCCGCCGTCGACATCGGACGCGGCGATCACCTTGGCCCCGCCGATCGACCGCGGTTCGGGCCGCCCACGATCCCGACGTTGCCGAAGCCCTGGACGGCGAGCCGGAGCCCGTCGATCGACCGGCCGGTGTGCTTGCACCAGGCGCCGAGCACGTCGATGACGCCCCGGCCGGTCGCCGAATCACGTCCCGGCGCGCCGCCGAGGCCGACCGGCTTGCCGGTGACGCAGGCCGGCGTGTAGCCGTGCATCGAGGAGTAGGAGTCCATCATCCAGGCCATCGTCTGGGCGTTGGTGTTCACGT
Source organism: uncultured delta proteobacterium (assembly GCA_963728385.1). Taxonomy (GTDB): domain Bacteria; phylum Desulfobacterota; class Desulfobulbia; order Desulfobulbales; family Desulfocapsaceae; genus Desulforhopalus_A. The sequence goes on along the minus strand of CAVSJK010000002.1, from coordinate 2,394,233 downwards.
CGGGCGCGGGGATGTCGCGGTAGGCGCCGAGCACGTGGTGGATCGCCGTGGTGAACCGCCGGGTCATGCGCCTCCCGCTCGCGCTCGGACATGTCGGTCGGGTCGACCTCGATGCCGCCCTTGGCCCCGCCGAAGGGGATGTCGACCAGCGCGGTCTTCCACGTCATCAGCGACGCCAGGGCGCGGACCTCGTCGAGGTCGACCGTGGGGTGGTAGCGGATGCCGCCCTTGTACGGACCCCGGGCGCCGTTGTGCTGGACCCGGAATCCCTCGAGCACCAGCAGCGAGCCGTCGTCGCAGCCGCACCGGCACCTGGGCCGACACCTCGCGGTAGGAGGTGGTGAGCACCGGGATCATCTCGTCCTCGAGCTCGATGATCGCCGCCGCCTCCTCGAAGTAGCGGGTGACGGCCTGGTGGGCGGAGAGTTCGTCGCTCATCGCCCCCGGTGTATCAGTCGTCGCCGTTGCTGCTCGGACGATCGAGGAGCTCGGACACCCCGGCGAGGGCGCCGGCCACGCCGGAGAGCTCGGTGGGGACGATGATCTTGGTCGCCTGCCCGTCGCCCAGCTTCTGGAGCGCCTCGAGGTACTTGATGGCCAGCAGGTCGTTCGACGGGTTGCCGTCGTGGATGGCCTGGTACACGCTGCGGATGGCGTCGGCCTCGCCCTCGGCCACCGCCTGCTGGCGGAACTTCTCGGCCTCGGCGAAGGTGCGGACCGCCTCGGCCCGGCCCTCGGCCTCGAGCACCGACCGGGCCTTGACGCCCTCGGCCTGGAGGATGGCCGACGGCCTTCTCGCCCTCGGCGCGTGGTGATGGCGGCCTCGCGGCGGCCCTGGGCCTCGGTGACCACGGCCCGGCGGGTCCGCTCGGCCTTCATCTGCTCGTGCATGGCCGACATGACGTCCGGCGGCGGATCGATCCGCTGGATCTCGACCCGGACGACCCGCACGCCCCACTTGTCGGTGGCGTCGTCGAGGATCTCCGCGCAGGGCGACGTTGATCTTGTCGCGGGAGGTGAGCGCCTCGTCGAGCTGGAGGTCGCCGACCACGTTGCGCAGGTTGGTCTGGGCCAGCTTGGTGACCGCCAGGATGAAGTTGGCCACGTTGTAGACGAGGCGCTGCGGGTCGGTGGGTTCGTAGTAGATGACGGCGTCGACCGAGACGACGACGTTGTCCGAGGTGATGACCTCCTGCGGCGGCACGTCGACGACCTGCTCGCGCATGTCGACGGCCGGATCATCTGGACGAACGGGATGATGATCCGCAGCCCGGGGTCGACCGTCGCCTGGTACTTGCCCAGCATCTCGACGATGCCGCGCTGGTAGGGCCGGATGATGCGGACGCCGGCCGCGACGTAGGCGAGCAGGAACGACGCCGATGACGGCGAGGACGATGACGAGAGCCATCAGTGGGACCTTTCGGACGGCAACGTGGGGAGGGAGTGGCCCATCGGGAGCACCACGACCCTGGTGCCCTTGCACCTCGGTGATGGTGACGACGGATGCGGGCGGGGATGGTGTCGCCGTGGGCGGACTGCGCCCGCCACTCCTCGCGACCGACGCGGATCAGACCGACCTCGTCGGGGCCGGCGGGGACCTCGTCGAGGACGATGCCCTGCTCGCCGACGAGACGGCGAGCCCCGACGCCGGTGGGGTTTCCGCCGGCCGGTCGAGCCGGCGGGCGAGGGGACGCAGGGCGGCGAAGGACCGCCGAGCGAGACGACGATGAAGGCGAGCCAGCTGACACCGACCGGCACGCCGAGGAAGGAGAGCACGGCGGCGACCGCGGCGCCGAGGGCGAACGGCGCGAGGAAGAACGAGCCCGGGCTGGTCATCTCACCCAGACCGAAGACGACGGCGGCTCCCAGCCACATCCACCGCCAGAACTCGGGTTCGTCCACGGGTCCCAGGCTAGCTGTCGCCCTCCTGGTCGGGTCGGACGAAGGTGTTGTCGGGGATCTCGGTCGAGTACTCGGTCGCTTCGAGCGACTCGCTCGCCCTGCTCGACGCGCAGCAGCACGCCCTCGGCCGACAGGCAGAGCGTGCCGCCCGCGCCGAGGGCCGGATCGTCGCGTCCCTCGCGCCGACGGGTGACCAGGCACTGGGCCTCGACCCCGGCGACGGCTTCGGTGCGCAACTGGAAGGTGAAGTCGTCGAGCCGGTCGGCCAACGACGAGGTCAAGGTCGTCGAGCGTCCGGGCGTCGACGACGCCGGGACCGTCGACCACGGCGTCGGTCCGCTCGCAGGAGACGATCTCGTCGGTGTCTTCGTCCCGGGGCAGGCGAAGGCTCCCCGTCGAGCACCAGACGGACCTCGATGACGCGGTCGTCAGCGACCACGTCGATCCTCCGGTCGGGCGGACGGTTGGCCACCACCAGCTCGGTGCCGTCGTCGGGCCCGGGATAGGTCGCCTGGTAGGTGGCGGTCGGCGCCCCGACCCGCGAGCGCGAGGAAGTCGGCCACCTCGGCGTCGAGGCCGGCGTCGAGCGCCACGTCGCGGAACTGGTCGGCCCGCTCGTCGCCGACGTCGTCGCCGTCGCTGCAGGCGCCGACGACGAGGACCGGTCACCAGGACGAGCGAGCACGGCGAGGGGCCAGGAGGCGCGGAGGGCCGGTGCGGTGGGGCACGGTCGGAGCGTAGGGACCCGGCACTAGCGTGGTCCCATCCATGTCGAGCAGCGCTCCGTACCCCCGAGCCACGATCGCTCGGGCGCTCCGTCGCCATCGGCGTGGGCGTCGGCATCGCGGTCACCGCCATCGGGTTCTTCCTGGTCGCCATCCCCTTCTACACGCTGGCGTCGTTCGAGTCCGACGGTCTCGACCGTCCGGTGGTGCGCACCGGGCTGCTGCGGATCGCGTTCCCGGTCGGGCTCGCCCTCGGCGTGGTCGTCGGTGCCGTCGCCGGGCGCTGGGTGCGCCGCGGCGGTTCGCTGGACCGTCGACGACGGCGGCGACCGCTACAGCAATCGGTAGCCTCGGACGGGTGACCCGGCCTGTCGAGTCGACGCTGCCTGTTGACGGTGCACGCCCACCCCGACGACGAGTCCTCCAAGGGGGCCGGCACCGTCGCCCGCTACCACGACGACGGCTCGCGCACGCTCGTGTGCTGCACCGGCGGCGAGGAGGGCGACATCCTCAACCCGGCGATGGACGAGCCGAGTCCGCGACGACCTGCCGGCGGTACGCCGCCGCGAGCTCGACCGGCCGGCCGCCGATCATCGGCTACGACGAGGTCGATCATGCTCGGCTACCGCGACTCGGGCATGCCCGAGCAGCGAGGCCAACGCGCCCGAGGCGTTCGCCAACGCCGAGCTCGACGAGGCCGCCGGCCGGCTGGTCGCCATCCTGCGTCGTGAGCGCCCCCAGGTGGTCGTGACCTACGGCGACGACCAGTCGGGCTACCCCCACCCCGACCACCTCATGGTCCACGACGTCACCATGCCGGCGATCGAGCGGGCGGCCGATCCGGCCTGGTACCCCGAGGCCGGCCGCCCATCGGGTGGCCAAGGTGTACTGGACGGCGTGGTCGCGGGCCCGGATGCTGGCCATGCACGACAAGTTCGGCGAGCTCGGGCTCGAGTCCCCGTTCGACGAGAAGTGGTTCGAGCGTCCGTCCCAGGACCACCGCATCACCACCCGGGTGTCGACGCTCGGCTACGGCGACGTCCGCTGGGACGCCCTCCTGGCCCACGCCACCCAGGTCGACCCGACGTCACCGTTCTGGTTCGGGCTGCCCAAGGAGGTGGCCGGTGCCATCCATCCGTGGGACGAGTACCTGCTCGCGCCACCACGGTGGACTCCGACGAGTCGCAGGGGCGACCTGTTCCACGGCGTCGAGGTCGGCACCTGATGCCCGAGCTCCCGGTCCTCGACGGGGCCACCGCTCGCATCCAGTTCCAGGTCGGCACGGGCAAGACCGGCGCCGCCTTCTTCCACGTGCTGCGTCGAGGACGGGTCAGGTGACCGGGTCGGGCGCCGGCGACATCGACGACGCCGACTTCACCGTGATCGCAACCGGCAGGAGTTCGACGCGCTGGCCGGTGGATCCCTGCCGCTCGACGTCGGGTACATGCAGGGCCGGCTCAAGGTCACCGGCGACGTGGGTCGGCTGCTGTCGATCATGCCGGTGCTGACCACCGAGCGTGGACCAGCGCGCTGGCCGCCGCCGCCCAGGACCACGTGTCCTGACCGATGGCGTTCGAGGATCAGTCCTCGCCGGGGACGGCGCTGACCTCGACGGTCATGGTGTGCTCGTCGTCGGTCACGTCGACACCGTGTAGGTCCCGGCCTCGTCGAAGACCGACGAGGTGATCTCGCCGGCCAGCAGCGGGCCGGTGTCGATGGCGAAGTCGTCGGTCCGCACCCCGTGTTCCTCGTCGCCGGTGTTGCGGAACTCGACCAGATCCGCGGTGGTGACGTCGAGCTCGCGGGGATCGAACCCGTCATCGTCGAGATCGACCGAGCGCCGTCGGCTCGGACGGCACGTCGGGCAGGTCGTCGCGGGAGATGGCCCGCCGATCGCTGTCGCAGCCGGCGAGGGCGGCCAGGCCGCGGACCAGCACGAGGACCAGGCGAGGGCGAGGCGACGACGGTCATGCCGTCCGCTGGGCGTCGCGCAGCTCGCGGTAGCCGATGAGGGTGGCGCCCGCCTCGGCTCGACCAGGCTCGGCGAGACCGCCCTCGGTGACGAAGGCGAGGTCGTCGACCCAGTCGGCCCACTCGGTCGCTGATCGCCCGCACCTCCGGCGTGTCGGCCGCCGGTTGGACGTGGACCTCGGTGACGCCCGGTTCGAGCGAAGCAGGGCCTGGCGGCGATGCGTGCCCGGCTCGCCGGCGCCGGCACGTCGAGGAAGTGGTCGGGGAACAGGACGCCCTCCTCGGCGGCAAGGCGTGCGGAACGGGAACCCGATGGCCCGCTGGGCGGAGGCGTCGGAGAGCCGGAACGGCAGCTGGAACTCGACCGCCAGGTCGAGGTAGACGTCGAAGAACTCGGCTCGCAGCTGGAGGGTCTCCATGTGGCTGTCGAGGTGGCTGACGTCGAAGCCCCACAGGATCGCCCGCTCGATCTGGGCCCGGCACTCCCGGCGGACCTCGTCGGGATCGGCGTGCTCCCACGTGTCCTCGACGCGTGCGGGGGAACCCGCCGTCGCCGTCGAGCAGGCTCGGCGCCTGGGTGATCGGTCCCCAGCGGTAGCGGTCGTGCTCGGCGGTTGAGCGTGAGGTGCACGCCGACGTCCTCGCCCCGGTACCGGCTGGCGGCGTCGCGGGCCCAGGCGCACGGCACCATCAGCGACGCGCTGGTGGCGACGCCGTCGCGCAGCGCCTCGTAGACGCCGAGGTTGGCTGGCGTGGCACGAGCCGAGGTCGTCGCAGCTGACGATCAGCAGCTTGGCGTCGGGCGGCGTAGCCGAGCCGCTCGGCCAGGGTGGCGTGCGCTCGATCGGTTGGGGGCCGTCCACCGGTTCGGGCACGGCGGCCACGCTACCGGTGCTCCCCGGGCGGTGGACCGATGTCGACGTCGGGGTCGCCGCAGGCCGACCACAGTCCGCTGCCGCGGCCCGGGCCGCCGACTCGGCGGCAGCGAAGGTGGCGTACAGCGCCTCGTTGTCGCCGTAGGTCACGGCGTCGGCGTAGCCGCCCTCGACCAGGTCGAGGTTGACCAGCAGGCCGTCGTCGGCCCGGTACAGGTACACGAGCAGCCGGCCGTAGCGGTCGCGGGCCACGTCGTCGCGCTCGAGGCCGCACCGGCGTGCCGCACGGGCAGCAGGTCCTTGGTCCGAGCCGAGGCCTCGGCGCCGAAGCACTGCACCGGCCGGTCGGGCGCCACCGTCTCGGGGGTGTCGACGCCGATGAGCCGGACCCGCTCGTGACCGACCGTCGACCTCGACGTCGACCGTGTCGCCGTCGATCACCCGGAGGACCGTGCCGGTGCCCGGCATCGTCGACCGGTCCGTCCGGGCGGGTCGAGCAGCCCGGCCCAGGCGGCGATCGCCACCGCCACGACCACCACGAGGGCGACCGACGGCGACACCGGGCCACGTCGGGGCGACCCGCGAGGTCGCGGGTCGCCCGGTGGCATCAGACGCGCTGGATGATGGTGCCGGTCCCGAGCCCGCCACCACAGCACATCGTGACCAGGCGTTCTGCCCGGTCGGTGCGTTCGAGCTCGTGGAGGGCCTTGGTCAGCAGGACGGCGCCGGTGCCGCCGAGCGGGTGACCGAGCGCGATGGCGCCACCGTTGGGGTTGACGGTGTCCATGTCGGGGTTGTGCTCCTTGGCCCACGCCAGGACGACCGAGGCGAACGCTTCGTTGATCTCGGTCACGTCGATGTCCGACATCTTCATGCCGGTGCGCTCGAGCAGGTGGCGCGGTGGCGTCGATCGGGCCGGTGAGCATGAGCACCGGGTCGACGCCGACGAGGCAGGTGTCGACGATGCGGGCCTTGGGGGTGAGCCCGAGCTGGGCGGCCTTCTCGGCCGTCATCATCAGCACGGCGGCCGCGCCGTCGGAGATCTGCGACGACGAGCCGGCGGTGTGCACGCCGTCCTCGCGGGCGACCGGCTTGAGCTGGGCGAGCTTCTCGAGGCTGGTCTCGCGCAGGCCCTCGTCCCGGGTGACGGTGTGGGTGGTGCCGGTCAGGTTGCCGTCCTCGTCGGCGTCGGGCGCGTCGACCGGCACGATCTGGGTGCCGAAGCGGCCCTCGGCCCACGCCCGGGCGGCCAGCTCCTGGGAGCGGAGCCCGAACTCGTCGGTGTCCTGGCGGGAGATGCCCCACTTGTCGGCGATGCGCTCGGCCCCCTCGAACTGGGAGGTCATCTCGTAGCGGCCGAAGTAGGTCTTCGGGATCGGGACGCCGAATCCGAGCTTCTTGTTGCCGCTCGCGCCGATGGGCACCCGGCTCATGACCTCGACGCCGCAGGCCACGGCCACGTCGACCGCGCCGCCGGCGACCAGGGTGCTGGCCAGGTTGGTGGCCTGCTGGCTCGACCCGCACTGGGTGTCGACGGTGGTGGCGGCGACCGACTGGGGCAGGCCGGCGGCCAGCCACGCGGTGCGGGCCGATGTTGAACGCCTGCTCGCCCACCTGGCTGACACGCAGCCGCCGACGACCTGGCCGACCTCGGCCGGGTCGATCCCGGTGCGTTCGATCGAGCGCCTGTTGGGCGATGCCGAGCAGCTCGGCGGGGTGCATGGTGGACAGGCCGCCGCCACGGCGCCCGACGGGCGTCCGGACGGCATCGATGATCACGACGTCGGTCATGGGGTCACTCTAGGACGGATCTTGACCGCACGGTCAAGATCGGCGCCCGCGCCGGCGGCTCTTGCCGGTGACCACGCCGTAGACGAACAGCAACAGGGTGGCGCCGATGAAGGCGACGAACATCGAGCGGATCCCGAAGTCGCCGATGCCCTCGTCGCCGGCGGCATTGAACAGTGCGCCCCCGACCAGGCCCCCGATCACACCGATGGCCACCGTGGCCAGGCAGCCCTGACCGCGGACGCCGGTCACCCGGCCCGCGAGTGCGCCGGCGATGAGACCGACGACGATCCAGCCGATGATGCCCATGGCCGGCGAGGGTAGCGATCATGCCGCGGTGGCGTGATCGTCGCCGACGGCGGCGGCGTTGCGTCGATGGGCCTCGGCGAGGGCGGCCCGGGCCTTGGCCAGGCCCCGGCGACCGGCATCGCGGCTCTTGGTGTCGAGATGGAAGGTGGTGGGGAGGAGGCGGGGTTGCGTTGCCATGACCCCAGTATCCGCAGGGGGTCTGACAGGAACCCGTGGCGCGATCCCATGGCGGGCCGAGGTGACGGTCGGTCTCACCCCCCGGGGTGATTCGGGACACGAGACGGGCCGCGATCACCACAGAGGGTGCCCGCAGTGGTAGATACCTGCAGCGGTGGTGACGACAGAGGAGACGTCCGGAGCATCGTGGTTGGACGCCTTCGCCGGGCGTCCCGGGCTCGCCGGCATGGTCGCGACCCACGACTGGGCGTCGACGCCGCTCGGCCCGCGTCGGCATGGGCGCCGGAGCTGCAGGCCGCGGTCCGGATGTGTCTGTCGACCCGGTTCCCGGTGCTGATCGTGGCCGGCCCCGAGCTGATCAAGATCTACAACGACGGCTACCGCGAGATGCTCGGCACCGAGAAGCACCCCCGGGCGCTCGGCGCGCCGGCCCGGGAGATCTGGGCCGAGGTGTGGGACGTCATCGGCCCGCTCTTGGACCACGTCCGCACCACCGGCGAGCCGACCTGGTCCGAGGACTTCCCCCTCCGGATCGAGCGGAACCACTATCGTCGAGGAGTGCTACTTCACCTTCTCGTTCAGCCCGCTGCTCGACCACCAGGGCGAGGTGGTCGCGGTGATCGACATCGCGACCGAGACCACCGAGTCGGTGATCACCCAACGACGGCTTGCGGTGTGTGGCCGAGCTGACCACCTCGCTGGTCGCCGCCGAGGACGTGGCCGACGTGTGCCGACGGGCGATCGCCTCGCTGTCGAACTGGGCGACGGCGGTCCCGGCGGCCGATCTCCACCTGCGGGTCGACGGCGAGATCGTGCTCGTGGCCTCGAACCGGCGTGGTGCCCACCTGGAGGTCGACCCGTCGATCGCCGACGGCCGCTCGATCGGCGCGGTGCTCGAGTCGGCCCCGATCGGCGGCCGCCCGCTCGACGCGGTGTCGGTCCCCGTGGGTGGCGACGCCGACGGCGCCGTGGGCGTGCTCACCCTCTCGCTCAACCCCGGCCGGCCCTTCGACGAGGCCTACGCCTCGTTCGTCCAGCTCCTCGCCCGGGTGGTGGGGACCGCGCTCGACCAGGCCCACCGGCGGGCGATCGAGCTCGACGAGTACCGGCGCATCGGCGACACGCTCCAGGAGGCGATGTTGCGGCCGGTGAGCGACTACACCACCGTCGCAGCCCGCTACCTCCCGGCCAGCGGCATGTTCGCCGTCGGCGGCGACTGGTACGACGTCATCGAGCTCGAGGGCGGCCGCCGGGCACTGGTGGTCGGGGACTGCGTCGGCCACGGCCTGGAAGCCGCCGCGGCCATGTCCCAGCTGCGGGCCACCGCCCGAGCCCTGCTGCTCCAGGGGAGCGGACCGGCCGAGACCCTCGACGGGCTCAGCCGGGTCGCGGGTTCGGTCGAGGGTGCGTCGAACGCCACCGCGGTGTGCATCGTCGTCGATCCGCTCCACGACAGCCTCACCTACGCACGCGCCGGCCATCCGTATCCGCTCGTGAGCGGACCGAGGGGTACCGAGTGGTTCGACGACACCAGCGACCCCCCGCTCGGCTTCGATCCCGCCCCCGCCTACCAGGAGGCGACCCGGCGGCTCGAGGTGGGCGACGTCCTGGTGGTCTACTCCGACGGGTTGATCGAGCGCCGGGGCGAGGACATCGACGTCGGCTTCGAGCGACTCCGCCACACGGTCCTCGATCTGGTGGGGCACGCCCCGCAGGACATCGCCGACGAGCTGGTCGACCGCATGCTCCCGCTCGACCCGGCCGACGACGTGGTCGTGGTCGTCAAGCGCCTGGTGGGGCCGGTGAACGCCCGCCGCTGACGCCGCCGCTCAGCGTGGGGCGTCGGGGGCGACGAGGGGCCAGGGCAGGGTCCGCTCGACGATGCGGGCGAGGTCGAGGAGCAGGGCGTCGTCGTGGTGCCGGGTCATGATCTGCATGCCCACCGGCAAGCCGAAGGCCGGCTCGATCGGCACCGAGATCGCCGGGTTCCCCACGATGTTGGCCGGGATCGTCAGTACCCCGTTGTTCTCGAGCCCGACCTTCTGGTCGCCGACCCGGGTGTTGGCGGTGATGTGGGCCGGGTAGGCCACGTCGGGGTTGGTGGCGCAGATGACGAAGTCGGCCTCGTCGAAGACGGCTGCCATGCGCTCGTTCATGTCGGTCCGGTTCCGCTCGACGGTGGCGGCCATGGTGAGGTCGTAGGAGCTGTGGGCCATCTCCATGCCGAATGCCATCTCCTTGGTGAGGTCGTCCCGGCAATCGGGCCACAGCTCGCGGAGGTCGTTGGCCAGCTGGGCGAGGTTGGCCATCGCCCACTCGAAGCCGAGGCCGGGGAACTCGATCGGCACGTCGACCTCGACGAGGCCGGCGTCGCTGATCAGCGCGGCGGCCGCGGCGCGGACGTTGGCCTCGACCTCGGGTCGCAGCACCGCCTTGCCGAGGTCGGGGCAGACCACCACCTTCATGCCCGAGACGTCGTGGGTGTCGAGCTCGGCCTCCCACCGGCCGTGCGACGGCAGGGAGTAGGGGTCCCGCGCGTCGTACCCGGCGCAGACGTCGTACCAGCGGGCCACGTCGCGGACCGAGCGGGCCTGGCAGCCCTTGACGACGGTCAGCGGTGCGATCTCGGTCTTCGGGCCACGGGGGATGCGGCCGGCGGTCCCCTTCATCCCGACCAGCCCGCAGAACGCCGCCGGGATGCGGATCGATCCGCCGCCGTCACCTCCGGTCGCGATGGGGACGAGCCCGCCGGCGACCGCCGCGGAGGAGCCGCCCGAGGAGCCGCCCGCCGTCCGGCCCTCCTCCCACGGGTTGTGGGTGGTGCCGTTGAGCTTGGTGGTCGACACGTTGAGCCCACCGAACTCCGAGGCCGTGCACATGCCGACCAGGGCGGCGCCGCCAGCCAGCAGGCGGTCGATCATCGTGCCGTTGACCGTGCCGACGCGGTCGGCGAAGACGAGGGAGGCCTCGGTGTCGGGCCACCCCGCGACCTTGTCGAGCTCCTTGACGCCCATGGGGACGCCGCCGAAGGGCCGTGACACGTCGGCGTTCTTGGCCGCCTCGAGCGCTCGTTCCGGATCGACGTGGGAGAAGGCGTTGAGGTCGCTCGACTCGATGGCGGCGAGACACGCCTCGGTCTCCTCGACCGGTGAGCGTTCGCCGGTGCGGTAGGCGTCGACCAGTGAGCAGGCGTCCTGGAGCCAGGGCTGATTCGTCATGGTCGGAGGTTCTACCCCGGCTGCGGGCAACCCTGCCCAGCCCTCCTAGAGTCGCCGCCCGTGGACGCCAAGACCTTCCTCGGCCTCGAGCCGACCCACAACCCGAACCGCTGGATCCTGCCCGTGACGCCCGGAGTCTCGACCCGGGGCAACTTCCTGTGGGGCGGCTGCGGTCTGGGCGCGGCGATCGAGGCGATGGAGGGCACCACCGGTCGACCGGTGGTGTGGGCGACGGCCCAGTACCTGAGCTACGCCAACCCGCCGTCGATCATGGACATCGACGTCGTCGTGGCCAACGCGGGTCGGTCGGTCACCCAGGCCCGGGCGGTCGGCCACGTCGGCGACCGGGAGATCCTCACCGTCAACGCCGCGCTCGGCCAGCCGCGACGTCGACGCGGGCGGCGCCTGGGAGACGATGCCCGACGTGCCGCCGCCCGAGGAGTGCGAGCAGCGCTTCGCGGCCGACGACGACGAGGGGATGATGTCCCGCCTCGACTTCCGGCTCGCCGACGCCCGCAACTGGGACGACATCGACGGTCACCCGTCACCCGACGGCAACTGCTCGATGTGGGCCCGCATGCCCGACGTGCTCGAGATGTCGGGCGCGGCCCTGGCCATCCTCGGGGACTACGTCCCGTTCGGCCTCGGCCAGGCCCTGGGGCGCCACGCCGGCGGCAACAGCCTCGACAACACCCTGCGCATGGTCGAGATCGTCCAGACCGACTGGGTGTTGCTCGACATCCGTGTCCACGCCATCAGCAACGGCTTCGGTCACGGCCTCGTCCACCTCTGGGCCGAGGACGGCACGTTGTTGGCGACCGCCAGCCAGTCGACGATCCTGCGCTTCCACGAGGAGTTCGAGGAGCGCCGCCGTCGCCGGCTGGCCCGGGAGACGTCCGAGTAGTCGGGACGGCCCGGGCCGAGCGGCGGCTACGGCTTGAACAGGTCGGGACCGAAGTCCATCTTCGGCTGGTCGGAGAGCACGATCGTCGTCAGCATCTTGTCGGCGATGGTCTGGCGCTTGGGGTCCCAGAGCGGGAACAGGAAGCCGATGTAGCAGATGATGGCGTCGATGAAGTGGGCGAGGTAGCGGACGATGCCCATGCCGCCGCCGATCAACTGGCCGGTGTCGGCGTTGACCGTCTTGAGGCCCATCAGTCGCTTGCCGGGATGGCCGCCGGTCTCACCGTCGAGGTAGTACAGGTAGAAGCCGACGCCGATGGTGGCGAGCCAGCCGACGAGCGCGAACAGCGCCGCCGAGCACGTCGGAGACCGCGCCCGAGGATGGCGCTGATGATGAAGATCACGATGTAGATCGCGAAGATCATCGCGATGGTGATCAGGTAGGCGATCGCCCGCTGGCCCCATGACGCGAGTGGACCGTAGGCCGACATGCCGGGCGCAGTTCCCGCCGGTGGCTGGGCGCCGCCGGGAGGGGGAGGGGGTGGGGGTGCATCGCTCATGTCGGTATCTCCTTGGGATCCGCCGGGTCATCGACTCGCGGACCATAACGCACACCGCCCATCGGGGTGGTCGATCGTCGTCAGGTGTTGACGAACCCACCACCGGACAGGGTGGTCGCCCAGTGCGCCACGACGGCCGCCGTCGCCAAGCCGACGACGAGCCGAGGGGGGAGCAGGCGTGCAGCACCGGGGACACCCAGCCGGGCGAGCACGAACGCGGCGGCCATGGTGGCGATCAGCGCGAGGAGCACGAACCCGCCGGGATCGACGGTCAGCGTGTGGCCGAGGTGGCCGTGCACGACCGAGTCGGCCAGGCGGGTCATCCCGCACGCCGGGCACGGCACGCCGGTGATGGTCAGCAGCGGGCAGGGCAGGCCGAGCGAGAGGCCGCGAGCCGCGACGGCGAGGGCACCGACCCCGGCCGTGGCGAGGGCGGCGAAACCGAGCCGCTGGGCGTCGTCCACCGAAGTGACCTGCACGTCCGGGACCCTACGCGGACGACGCGATGACGGTGTCGGATCGGCGTCGCCCCTTCGAGCGGTCCGGAGGGACCCAGGCGCCCCGCTGGGGCGTGGCAGGCTGCGATCCATGCAGCGCTACGGAATGACCATCCCGTTCGACGGTCCCCTCCACACCCAGCGGGACCGGTTTCGCGAGCTCGTCGACCTCGGCTACACCGACGTGTGGTCGGCCGAGGCCGACGGCCACGACGGCTTCACCCCGCTCGCCCTGGCATCGGTGTGGGCCCCGGAGCTGCGGCTCGGAACCGCGATCATCCCGGCGTCTCACCCGCGGGCCGGCCCGCCTCGCCCAGTCGGTGGGCTCGCTGGCCCAGGCCGCGCCCGGTCGCTTCGCCATCGGGATCGGCACCTCCTCCGACGTCATCGTCGAGCGCTGGAACGGCATCCCGTTCGAGGAGCCGTACAAGAACATCCGGGACGTGATCCGCTTCCTGCGGGCCGCCATGAGCGGCGAGAAGGTCAAGCAGGACTTCGACACCTTCACCATCAACGGGTTCCGGCTCAAGGCGATGCCGCCGGAGCCGGTACCGATCGTGGTGGCCGCCCTGCGCGAGGGGATGCTGCGGCTGGCCGGTCGCGAGGGCGACGGCGCCATCATCAACTGGCTGTCGGCCGACGACGTGCCGACGGTGGCGCCGATCGTGCACGACGCCGCCGACGGTGACGACCGCGAGATCGTGGCCCGCATCTTCGTGCGCCCCGGTCGACGATCCCGACCTGGTGTACCCGGCAGCCAAGTTCGCCATCGCCGCCTACCTCAACGTCCCCGTCTACGCGAAGTTCCACGACTGGCTCGGCCGGGGCGAGCAGCTCGACGGCATGTGGACGCAAGTGGAAGGACGGCGACCGCCAGGGCGCGCTCGACGCCATCCCGAACTCGCTCGTCGACGAGCTGATCGTCCACGGCCCGCCGGAGAAGTGTCGGGAGCACATCCAGCGCTACATCGACAACGGCGTCACCACGCCCGCTCTCGCACCGCTGCCCTTCGGCTACGACATGGCCCAGGCCGTGCGCGACCTCGCGCCCGCTGACCCCACCCCGATTCTCGACCCCGTTTTGCCCGGCCCCCGGGCATTCTCGGGTCGAGAATGCGGAGACCGACGAACTCGACCCCATTTTGCCCGGCCCCCGGGCATTCTCGGGTCGAGAATCGGGGGTGGTCAGGGGCCGGCGGCCGCGGTTCGCAGGTGCTCGACGAGGTCGGCGGGGCGGCTGTGGGCGTTGAGGCCCGACGTCGACGGCATGACGTAGACCGGGCGGCCGCCGAGGGTGCGGTCCTGCCAGCCGGCGACCGCCCGCCGGTCGATCACCGCCCGCCAGCCGGCCAGACCGACCAGACAGACCGCGCCCGGCTCCAGGCGGCGACACAGTCGCTCGACGCGGGCCAGCCCGGCGTCGTACTCGTCGCGGTCGAGCTCGTCGGCCCGGCGGGTCGCCCGCTTGACCAGATCGGTCATGCCCATGCCGTGGTGGCGGAGGGCGTGCTCGGCGTCGCGCTCGATCGACGCCAGCCCGCTCGTCGATCGCCGCCCGCCAGAACCGGTTGCTGGCGGTCACGAACCCGACGCCGGCGTCGGCGGCGTGGATCGACGGGTTGAGACCGCAGATGAGGACGCGCATGCCGGGTCCGACCGTGTCGGGCAGCGTCCTCGCCCGGACGGCGTCGACGAATCGAGGTCGGTCGCCGGAGAGCACCACGTCCTCGAACCCGGCGCCGACGAAGACGTCGGTGAGGTGCTCGTCGGACCAGCGCCAGAAGTTCCGCCCGGGCAGGTCGTCGTCGGAGACGACATGGTCGTCCTCACCGGTGAGGAAGGACGCGACGATCGGGCACCCACGGGGAGGGCCGCGGTGCAGGTCGGCGAGGGCCAGCGGCAGCTCCGTCGTGGGGGAGGTGGAGGTAGCTGTTGCGGGCCCAGGCCGCGGCCACCGAACCTCGACGGAACGGAAGGCGGGCCAGGTCGGCGCGGACCAGTGGTCGGCCGACCGGTACGTGCGTGGTCGAGCATCCCGTCCGATGCATCGAGACCGACCGCGCCGTCGCCGAGGGCGTCGAGGTACGCGCCGGTGCCGCAGCCCGAGGTCGACGCACCGGCCCGTCTGCGCCGTCAGACAACGCTCGCGCCCGGTCGCCGAACCGCGGTGGGCGGTTGGCGGCGTAGACCTCGGGGGCGGCGTCGTAGACCCCGGCCGTGGCCCGGTCGACGGTCACGGCCCGCCGAACAGGTCGAGCTGCTCGGTGCGGGCGACGATCTCGGTCAGCGGCGTCCAGACCCGCCCACCCCGGGGTCCCCGTTCGGCCACCTCGATCTGCTCGACGGGGATCGCCCGGGACCGGCCCCGGGCGTCGCGGAGGTCGACCGAGCCGTCGGACTCGCCGGCCCATGACCCGGCCGGGCAACCACCGCTCGCCGGTCTGGCGCCGGAACCGGATCTCGGCGCCCGGGCCGCAGTCCGAGCGACCGGAGCCAGGTGCCCTTCGGGTCCCGGGGGTCCACCTCAGCCCTGGCTGCGGGCCTGGAGCTTGCGCATCCCGCCGATCCAGCGGTCGTAGTCGTCGACCTTGCGGGACCAGTAGTCGAGCACCTCGGGGTGGGGGAGGACGAGGAACCGCTCCTCGGCGAGGGCTCGACCACCGCGGCGGCCACGTCCTCGGGCTCGATGACCCCCTGGGCCCGGACGGCTGCCGGCACCGATGTCGTCGCCGCTGTCGTCGCCGTCGGGGAACAGCATCCGGTCCGCACCCCTTGGGGGCACAGGCACGACACCTTGAGGCCCTGGTCGCCGTGGGTGATCGCCAGCCACTCGGCGAGGGCCACGCGGCGTGCTTGGTCACCGAGTAGGGCGCGGCCCCGATGTTGGTCAGCAGTCCGGCGGCCGACGCCGTCGTCAGGATGTAGCCCTCGCCCCGGGCGAGCATGGCGGGGGGGCAGCCCGCACCGCCCACGACGTGCGGCCATGACGTTGATGTCCCAGGTCCGGTACCAGTCCCTCGTCCGATGCCTCGACGCCCCCGCCGACCGCGATGCCCGGCGTTCGAGGCACAACAGGTCGATCGGCCCGTGCTCCTCGGCGGTCCGGATCAGGTCGATCGTTGCCGGCCTCGGTGGCGCAGGTCGGCCTCGACCGCGATGCCCGCCGATCTCGTCGGCCGACGGCCCGTGCGCGGCCGAGCCGTCGACGTCGGCGACCACGACCTGTCCGTCGCCTCCTTCGTCGGCGAAGCGCCGGGCCATGGCGCCCGCCGATCCCGCCGCCCCCGCCGGTGACCACCACGAGCTTGCCGTCGAGTTGCATGGTCCCGACCCTAGGAAACGAACGCCGTCATGGTGTCGGTGATCACCTGGCGCCGGTCGGGACCCCACGGCAGCGGCATGAGCACCGGGACGTCGACGCCGGCGTCGACGTAGGCCCGGCCGAAGTCCGCGGACCTCGTCGCGGCGTCGCCCATGAAGTCGATGGCGTCGACGAAGTCGTCGCTCACCGCCGCGACCGCGCCCTCGCGGTCGCGTTCGGCGTGGCGGCCACGGATCTCGGCCACGCTGTCGCCGAACCCGGCCCGCTCGAAGTTGCGGGCGTAGGCGTCGACGACCGCGTACGAGAACAGGTCCTTGCGGGCGGCATCCTCGCCGTGCTCCCGCTCGGTGACGCCGGCGTGGACGTAGGCGAACACGGTGGCCGTTCCGCCGTCGGTGCGTCGCGGCGCCGCCGGTCTCGATCTGGCTCGACCGACCACGGGACGTGCGACGCCGGGAGGTAGTTGAGCAGCACGCCGTCGGCGACCTCGCCGCCGAGTGCGAGCATCTTCGGATTCAGCGCGCCGAGCACCACCTTCGGCTTGCGCTCGCCCAACCGGACGCCGAGACGGCTGCGCTTCAGCGAGTAGAAGTCACCCTCGAAGGTGACGGCGTCGCCGGCCCAGATCTCCTTGAGCAGCGTCATGTACTCGCGGCACCGGGCCAGGGGCCGATCGCCGTAGTCGACGCCGTGCCAGCGCTCGGTCACGACCGGCGACGAGATGCCGATCCCGACCCAGATGTCGCGGTCGGGCTGCGAGCGCCTGGAGGGTGGCGGCCGCCATGGCGACCACCATCGGCGTGCGCAGCTGGAGCGCGAGCACGCCGGTACCGAGGTCGAGGCCGGGGCGCGGCCGCGCCGGCCGCCGCCAGGGTCGAGAACGCCTCCGGACCGGTCGTCTCCGCGGTCCAGAACGACCCGTAGCCGAGGTCGGCCGCCTCGCGCGGTCTCGACCGCGAGCGCGGGCCCCAGGCCCATGATGCTGGCGAAGGTGAATCCGGGGCGCATGATCGGGACCGTAGCCGCGTGTCCGGGAATGTCCCGTGATCCCGATCCGTTGTCCCGGGTGTGACCACGCCCACCACCGACGCGATCACCTTCTACTGGCGACCCGGCTGCGGCTTCTGCATGATGCTCGGCCGACGGCTCTCGGCCCTGGGGATCCCCATGGACCGCCGCAACATCTGGGAGGACCCCGACCACGCCGCGGTCGTCCGGGAGATCACCGGCGGCAGCGAGACCGTTCCCACGGTCGTCGTCGGCGACGTCGGCGATGGTGAACCCGAGCGCCACGCGGGTGCTCGAGGCGATCCGGGCCGAGGCGCCCCACCTCGAACCCGACGACCCCACGACCGGGACCGGTCTGCTCGATCGGGTCCTCGGTCGCTGAACCGGCTGGCCCCTCGACCGGCTCCTCGAACCGGCTCAGAAGCTCCCCGACCGCTCCAGCACGTAGGGCTCGCCGGTCCGGTCGGTGCCGCTCGGCCGGACCACCGCGGTGTAGTCGCCGGCGTCGCTTTGGAAGCAGCGAGGGTCCGAGACCGCCAGCTCGCCTGGGACGCCGCTAGCCGAGACGGTCTCGGCGACGACTTCGTCACCATCGTCGACCAGCTCGAGCCGGACCGTCATGCCGGTGGGCGCGGTGATGCGCAGGCGCAGGGTGTTGTTGCACAACAGATCGCCTTCGTCGGCGACGCGCAACGGGTAGCGGTCCACGTCGTCGCGCGGCACGAGCGTGGCCGTGAGGCGGTCCTCCAGCGTGGTGCCGTCGATCCCGTCGGGCTCGGCCTCGCAACCGTTGGTGGCCAGGTCGTCGTAGTCGGCGTAGTCGTCGAGGCAGGCCCGACCGTCGGTGTTCGGCGCGTCGGTCCCGCCGCAGGGCCGGTAGGGGAGCGGCTGGCACGGGGCCTCGGTGGTCGTCGACGCCGTGGTCGTCGTCGCGGCCACCGGCTCGGTGCCGTCGTCGGACAGCGCGGCTCGCACCCCGAGCACGACGAGCAGGGCCGCCAGGGCGGCACCGACGACCAGCCACGGCTGTTGGCGTCGGGTCAGCGCCGGGATCGGGTCGGTGTCGGCGGCGCCGCCGGCGAGGGCGGCGGCGCTCGGGCGCCGCTCCGCACGGCCGTCGAGCATGTCGGCCAGCGTGCGTCGCAGGTCACGGTCGATCCCGCGGTCGATGGACGGCCTGGCCCGAGCGGTCCGCAACAGCACCGCAGGGGCGTCACCCCCCTCGTAGGGGCTCCGGCCGGTGGCCGCGAAGTGCAAGGTGGCGCCGAGCGCAGCCACGTCGGCCGCCGGGGTCACCGGTTCGCCCCGGGCCTGTTCCGGCGCGAGGAAGCCGGGCGTGCCGAGCACCATGCCGGTGCTGTCGACCTCCTCTTTAAGCATCATTTTGTCAGCCTGTATTTCCTGAAGCTTTAGATTTGCGGCTTGGAGTTCCTTTTCGAGCTGGACCTTCCTGCCGTATCTTATCTCTGCCACCAGACTGAGATTTCCGGCTCTTTCGGCTTTCTGTTCCTCTATCTGGGCCTCATCTATACGCTCTTTGGTATTCTGAATGTTGCTGATAATATCACGTTCCATCAACCACTGAGCTTTCATTGAATTGAGGTTATCATTCAGGTCTGCGAGTCTCTTTTTTAACTCTTCAAGACGTTCTTTGGATACGCTGTCTTTTTCCTTTTTCAGCGCTTCCTGCTCTATCTCGAGTTTAATTTTCTGTCGCTGAAGTTCGTCGATTTCCGCCGGCATCGAATCGATTTCAATGCGTAACTGCGATGCGGCTTCGTCAATAAGGTCTATCGCCTTGTCCGGTAGAAATCTATCGGTAATATATCGAGCGGAAAGAATAACGGCGGCCACGGTGGCGTTATCCTGTATGCGAACTCCATGATGAATTTCGTATTTCTCTTTTATTCCCCGTAGGATGGCAATGGTGTCCTCTTCCGATGGTTCCTGAACGAGTACCGGTTGAAAACGTCTTTCAAGGGCACTGTCTTTCTCTATATATTTACGATATTCATCTAAGGTTGTTGCTCCGACACAGTGCAGTTCCCCTCTGGCCAACGCAGGTTTAAGCATATTTGAAGCATCCATTGATCCTTCTGCCGCGCCGGCACCGACCAGGGTGTGTATTTCGTCGATAAAGAGCACAATCTCACCGGCTTTTTCCTCTACCTCCTTCAAGACAGCTTTCAGCCGATCCTCAAATTCCCCGCGATATTTGGCTCCCGCGACAAGAGAGCCGAGATCTAGAGTTATGACTTGTTTATCTTTGAGTGTTGCAGGAATGTCTCCATTCACAATGCGTTGGGCCAGACCTTCGACAATAGCGGTTTTACCGACGCCGGGTTCACCAATGAGAATGGGGTTGTTCTTGGTTCTTCTCGACAGGACTTGAATTATCCGGCGTATCTCTTCATCACGGCCGATAACCGGATCAATTTTACCGAGTTTTGCCAATTGGGTGAGATTCCGGCCATACTTTTCGAGTGCTTGATATTTCTCTTCCGGATATTGGTCAGTTACCCGGTGACTGCCTCGAATAGTGGAGAGAGCCTGCAGAAAACGTTTTTCCTCAATCCCTCTATTTTCCAAAGCCTTACAGACATTACTCTCGGTTTTTCTGAGAATTGCCAGGAAAAGATGCTCCTGGCTGACGAATTCATCCTGCATTTGTTTGGCGATACCGAAGGACGCATCGAGTATTTGCTGCAGCTCGCGGGAAATATAAATTTGACCTACACCGTGCCCGGAAACCCGGGGGAAATGCTCAATAAGCTGGTTAATATCACTTAATATCAGTGAAGGATCAACTCCCATTTTTTGCAATACTGGAACGACGACTCCTTCGGGTTGGGTTATAACCGCTTTCGCCAGGTGAGCAGTCTGGATTTCCTGATTGTCGTTATCCTTGGCAAGCTGTTGCGCTGACTGAATGGCTTCCTGTGATTTCAGGGTGAATTTGTCAAATTGCATCATCTCTCCTCTGGGCACTCATTAAGGTGCGTTTTTTCAAATGCAGGTGGTCTGAATGTTTATGAGTTACGCAGAGAGAATAAGAATGGTAATTTGAGGCGTCAAGTTTTTGACTTTAAGGCGAAATTAAAAAAGCGAGCCTCCTGAAAGGCTCGCTTTTTTAAATTTATATCAAAAATATCCGTTACTTAAAACGAAAGTAGAGTAACGTTATTTTGTTTGAAAGAGTATAGGTCTAGATATAATCAACCGCAACTCCCGGACCCGCAGGATCCGGAACTGCATCCTCCGCCGGAGCTGATCGGGTTGACCGAGGTGATCCCAAAACCGGATCGGGGACCAGCGTCCACATAATCAACGGTAATACCGCCACAAGTATTCATTAAGCTATCTTCGACCAGAAACTTTAGTGAATCATTTTCGAAAACTTTATCAGTGTCCTTTGGCTCATCCAGAGCCAATCCCAATGAGGGACCTGCTCAGCCTCCCTGCATCAAAGCAACACGCAACGCCGACTCGATATTGTTGGCCTGCATGTATTCTTTTAATTTTGCAACAGCCAAATCTGTTACATTTAAATCGGACATGAAACTCCTCCTTGAAGTTTTGTTTCTTGCTCATCTTCTCCTGTTAATACATATTCTAAGAATATATATAAATTGTCAGAGAAGCAATTACTCTTACCTTACACCTTAAGGTGTGATGATAGATAGTCAATCATCCCTGAGGGGTAAAATAGTAGTTGTGACAAAGTGTGCAAGTATTTTCTTAATTGTCTTTTGAAAGCTGAATTGGCTTCAGGATAAACGAGCTAAATTGTAAATCGATTTTTACCTGAATAATCATATAGTAAAAGATGTTCGAAGAATTAAGTCGAGCATCCTTCATATTCTATTGGATAATTCGATTTTTTGTTTATAGTTCAAAAAGAATGGTCGATACCGTTCCCAACGGCATAATAAGTCGCATAACCTGTTACCGGCCGAGCATGATGGGAGCTTTTTGCTATCCCGGTGAAATGTTATCAAGTATATCATCGTTCTTGTCGGCACGGAAAAATAATGAGAGGGAAATTTTGATATGAAAAAAATTGTCATTTCGACAGGAGGTGGTGATGCGCCCGGTCTGAATGCAGTTATATATTCAGTGGTTCACAGCTGTTACCGGAAAGGGTGGGAAGTTTATGGCAGCAGGGATGGATATGGCGGTTTCATGGATATTGATGACATGGTACGACTTTTTCCAAGAGATGTAGAAGGAATATATTCTACCGGTGGAACCATACTGGGGTCGACAAACAAAGGGAATCCGTTCTCGAGACCTGTAAAAAATCTTGCCGGAGAGGTCCAGGTCGTTGATGTATCTGATAAAATACTTCGAAACTTTAGTAGGATGGGTTTTGATTGTCATATTGCGATTGGAGGTGACGGTAGTCTAGATATTGCCCATCGCTTTGCCCAGAAAGGAATGCCGGTCATAGGGGTGCCAAAAACTATTGACAATGACCTGGAACAAACGGAAAGAACTTTCGGCTTTGACACTGCAGTCTCCACGGCAACAGAGGCCCTTGATAAATTGCATTCGACAGCTAAATCACACAATAGGGTTATGGTTGTCGAAGTTATGGGCCGAGACTCCGGCTGGATAGCTCTGTATTCAGGAATATCGGGTGGTGCAGATGTAATATTGATACCTGAAATTCCTTTTGATATCGAGGAGGTCTGTGACAAGATATCCGATAATGAATTACACGATAAGCTCTATTCTATTGTGGTCGTAGCCGAGGGCGCCATAACATTGGATGGCCGGCGATTTAATAAAGGAAAAGGCGAGTTGGGTCGTGATGAAATGATACTAGGAGGAGTTGGTGAGTGGGTTGCTTCAGAAATCAGAACCCGAACGGAAAAGGACACTCGCTCTCTTGTACTCGGCCATCTGCAACGTGGCGGTTCTCCGACGACTTTTGACAGGCTACTTGCTCTGCGTTTCGGTGCGGCGGCTGTGCGTCTGGTGGAAGGAAAAGTTTTTGACCATATGGTAGCGCTGAAAGATTCGCAAATGGTTGCGGTTCCTATAGCCGAGGCGATAAAAATGCGCAAAAAAGTTGATCTAACCAGTGACAAGGTTTTGACTGCAAGGGATATCGGCATATGTTTCGGCGATAAAGATATCCGCAGTGAATCGGAATAATTACAGGATTTGCCGGTTTGAATAAAAAAAAATATCAAGCAAGCACAGACAATTACCAGGAAGCGTATCGGTTATTATATGATCATTTCGGTCCGCAGGACTGGTGGCCTGGGGATACTCCTTTCGAAATAATGATTGGCGCAATTTTGACCCAGAATACAAGCTGGTCAAATGTGCAGAAAGCTCTGGACAATTTATTGGTGGAAAATCTGCTGAGCTATCAAACACTTTCCCTTTTATCAATTGATGAAATTGCGGAATTCATCCGCCCGGCGGGATATTACAATCTCAAAGCGCGGCGTCTGCGAAATTTCCTCGATATGGTGGATACGATCTATAATGGAGAGTTGGAATCTTTTGTCAATGATGATTTAGACTCAGCCCGAAAAAATCTGCTCGCGGTCAATGGGATAGGTCCCGAAACAGCCGATTCAATTTTGTTATACGCTTGCGGGCACCCGACCTTTGTCGTGGATATATATACCCACAGGGTTTTCAGTCGACATAATATGGTTCCGGAAGAGACGGATTACGAAGCTATACAGGATACATTTGTGGATCATTTGCCTCGGGATGTACAATTGTATAATGAATTTCATGCTCTTATTGTGCGTGTAGCCCGCACATTTTGTAAAAAAACGAAACCCCTGTGCGAAAAGTGTCCGCTTCAGGGGTTGAATTTATAGCTACGTTCAGAAACCGTTGGCCGGTAATAGCAAGATGCTCGGATTAAGACCCAGGCCTATAACCGCTTACTAAAACTCTACGATTTTAATTTTAACAGCATTCCGGTCATATCATTGACAGTTTCAATAGTTTTCAGGTTGGCCTTATATAAGGTACTGTTCAAATTCATGTCCACCAGTTCTGTTGCCGGATCTACATTCGACAGTTCAACCTGTTCCGTCCCTGCACTGCTTTCCTGAAAAACTTGGGGGCCGGGAGTGGAGACCTTATTAACCTGAGCTTTCACACCCTGAGGGGCAAGGCTGGTATTGGTGACCATGGTTTTCTTGAAACCATTGGTGTTGGCGTTGGCGATGTTGTTGCCATTTGATTGCAGTCTGGTGCCGAATGCCTGTAATCCGCTAAGGGCAGCCTGGTATGCTGAAATCATAGATAGCTCCTGTAAAAAAATTTTTATATCGTTGCAATAACCTGATCAATAAATGAATTAGCTTCTTCAGGGGTATACTCCGCTATTAAAAGTGCTTTTCGATATCGTTCCAAAACCTCACGTGCCTTCAGATGATTGTTATTCCGGCAATGGAACTTGTAAAGGAGTATGGTAAGTTCTTCGTCAAGATAGTTGATCAGCAGTATTCGCTCTAGGATGGCGATTGCTTCTTCTGTCTTACCGGCTTCCGCTAAATTTTGGGCCCAGATTGAACCCATCTCAGCCATGAGGTCGGCCAGAATGTCGTTGAAGGTGAGTACTTGCTCGCTCCGGAAAGTATCCTCGGGCATGGTTCCTTTCCAGAGCGAAATCGCAGTTTGGAAAGCGTTATGTGCTTTCCAGAAATCGCTGTTTTTACAGTGGGATATGCCTGTCCTTGCGGCTTCGACAAGTTGGAGGGCATCTATTTCATAGTTAGTCAGACAAAGGATGCCTTTTTGAATATAAAGATAATTTTTTACCGGCATTGGCAGATGGGGAGCAATGAGTCGTCTCAATCTGCTCAGCAGGGTATCGAAACTTTTTCTGGCACTGTCAGGCGCGCTTTCCGGCCAGAATTCCAGTTGGATTCTTTCCTGTGGAATACGCTGACCTTTTGAGGTAATCAACAAACCCAATAATTCCCGTTGCAAAGGTGTGAAGTCTTTGGACTGCAGGATTACCTTCCCCGAAATGCTTAGCTCAAAACTATCCATGAGTCTGAATTTCAAGAGAGGAAACGGCTCGCCGTCGTCCGAGAAATTGAGGCTCAGCCGAGTCTTTGCCAGACTTTGAGAAAAGCTCTTTTCAATATCTCTTCTTACTGCCACGGACAGAAGTTTAGTCATCATCTCCGGTTCCCAACTCCAGAAATGATTGTAGCCGTTGATTTTCATAAGAGAAAGGCCGGTCTCAAGGTTATCAAGCGCAGCTTCGGGACTCTCCGACTCATACTTGTAATGGCTTAGATTAAAGAGTGCACAGATAGTCAGGTAAGTGGATGAGATGGTTTGAGAGATGGCTAAACCTTTTTCCAGGCAGATGCGGGCTTGTTCGTAATTTTTGATTCGGGTGTATACCGCTCCGGCTAAAATATTGTGAAATCCAGTAAAGAATGGGCCTCCGGCGTTCTCCCGTAATCGTGTCGCTTTGGAAATTGTTTTGTCTGCTGCATCCACATCGCCGGTAAGGGAAAGACCAAAAGCCTTCCATTGTAACAGCTGGCTGTACATATGGTCGGTTGCAGCGGTTGAACTGACTTCCAGGCCCTTTTCCAGCAGAGTCGAGGGCCTGTTGGGATTGACCAAGGGAAAATAAATTGCTGCTGCCCCACACATAAAGATAGGGAGCCGCAATTGTCTGTTTGACGACCGTTTGATCAATTAATTTTTGCAGAGCGAGGTGCTGGACGGAAAAATTTTGATGATCACCGATCATCGAAAGATAACAGAGATTCATGATTCGTATGGTCAGTCTGTTGGATTCACCGACCAGGGGATCGTTTAACAGAGAAAAACAAACCTCCGCCTCGCGGAGATACTTGGCCCGATTGCCGCTGAGTAATTCAATGTATCCTTGGACAAACCTTGCTGAAGTTATAAAATTGTGGATATCGTGTCTGCCGGCCAGCGTAGTCGCAATCTGGATGTAGTGGCGGGCTTTTTCCATTTCGCCGGTAAAAAAGCAATAACCGGAGGCCAGATTACGGGCAGCCATAATAACTATGGGCATGGGCAGCGTCTGCATGTTTTTTTCAAGCAGGAACTTGGACTCGCGGGAGCAATTGAGCTCCTCTGTTATATTTTCCCGATATGACAAAATGGAAATAAATCGTTTGTGACAGGGCGATGATTTCACCAATTTCTTCTTTTGCTTCAGTGAACTGTGCCCTGGCGGAATCCCAGAACGGCAGAGTGGTCTGAGGAACAAAATCAATTCGGAGCAGGCCTGCATAGAGAGTCAGCCATTTGTGGCTAAAGAGAATTTCATCCGGAATACTCTGGAGAAGACTGAGAATGGTGAAAGTCCTGTTTCTGGCAATCAGATCCATGCCTTTTTCCCGCAGGATTTCTTCCATTGCTCTAAAGTCCCGACCGTTTTTATAACATGTAAGTGCTTTTTCAGTCAGGTCCCGTTTCTGATAATAACGAGCTTCCAGTTGGTAAATTTCATTGATGTCTGTTTCCGGGAAATGGGCCCTTGCACGCTGTTGAAGAAATTCCTGGAAAAAATGGTGAAAACGAAAGACCTGTTCGCGGTCATCAAGGTTATAGATAAAATAGTTCTCCCTCGACATCCGGCTGAGAATCCTGTCGAAATTATCGATTCCCGATATCTCTGTTGCCAGGTCAGTGGGTATTTCCTGAAGAAAAGAAAATTTCAGAAAGTTCTCGTGGAGATGTACAGGAATCTGGGCAAAAATTTCATCCTGAAAATAATCCAGCATATGACCGGTTTGGGGAGCGGTTGAGATAGTATCCGGTGATGCCTCAAGCCAAAACCTGTTCCTGCCGGATATGGGATGACTCGCCAGGATAATTCCCATGATCCATCCATTAGTAATTTTCTGAATTTTTATAACATCCTGCTTGCTGATTTCTTTCTTCAGAATCGTCGTATAAAGATCTTCTATCTCCAGATTACCGAGTGCCAGATCGGCAGTGCCGAGGTAGGCAATCTGTGAACCGTTCCGGATGGTCTTTCCTTTAATTTCAATAGGTTGTCTGCTAATAAAGATGAAGTGCACCTGGGGAGGGGAAGTGTCTAAAAGGTATTCGAAAAGTTTGTTGGTCAGGGCGCCGAATTCGATACGATGAAGATCATCAAAAACAAGATAGATATCTTTTTCGAGGTAATTATCAAGATCTTGAAGCAGGATATTAGCACAGCGGGTGAGGTCGTATGGTCCGACACTTCCTTCGTTCAGGATATTTGTCAGTTGGAGTGAGGTGAAGCCGGGAAGATTGGCACAAAGATTGGTGAGTATTGAGGAAAGCAGAAGTACCGGATCTGAGTCTTCGGGGCCTACCTGATACCAGATGTAGGTATTGTCATGAAATCTAAGAAATTGATAAGCAAGAGTGGTTTTTCCCTGACCTGCCTGTGCTTCGATAATAATGACTTTCTTACTGTGGTCCTGTCCGGGGAATTTATCTTGCAACAAGCTGGATCTGAGCAGGGATTGAGATTGGTCACTATGCGGTGGATAAAACTTATTGGAGGGTACGAGGTGGTGGGTTAAGTGTTCGTCCTGGTTCATAAATCACCGTCATTCTAAGCTATTGGATCTTCCCTGCTGCAACAGAAATTTCTTACTGATGCCTCTGATAATATTTGCGTCTTTTGAGGTGAGCATCATCCTGCCGAAAAAATTTCGAATATTGCTCATCCAATAGGTATGGCTTACTTTTCCCATAAAATCAATAGCGAGCAGTGATTTTTCCAGATACGAGTACATACTTTCGAGTTCAAAAGATGTTGCCAGTTGAGGTGCCGGAGCCATGTCTTTTGCGGCATGAATGATCCCGTAATGCAGCTCATAACAGTGGATGGCCACAGCCTGAGCGAGATTGAGTGAAGAAAAATCAGCAGTCGGGATGGCGGAAGTCATCCGGCAGTATTTCAGGTCGTCATTGGTCAGACCGGTGTCTTCGGGACCGAAAAGGATGGCTATGCGATTGTTGGGCAGCAGAGGTTGCAGCGCGTCTACCATTTCACGGGGTGTCTGGTGCACGAATCTCTGCCTGCCTCTTCGGGCGGTTGTTCCGATTACCACCGTGAAATCCGACAGGGCATCTTGTACATTTGGGTATACTTCCAAGTTATCGATAAGATGGGCAGCCTTGTGAGTGGCCATTTTTGCCATCGCTTCCCGTTCCGGTATGTTCTCTCTTACGAGAATAAGGCGAGAGATACCCATGTTCCAGGCTATACGGGCAGCTGCTCCGATGTTTTCGGGAATCTTTGGACGAACCAGGACAATTGCAATTCGGGAGAGCAGGGGGGAATTATTAAGCATTGGCGGCTAACCTGAATTGAATTCTTTTATCGAGAATATTCACATCAGCGACAGTTATCCGAATGGGATCTCCTAGTTGGTATGTTTTAGCGGATATTTCTCCAAATAATCGATAGTTTTTTTTGTCCAATATATAATAGTCGTCATCGAGAAACTCTACAGGAATGGAACCACTGATGCAGAATTCCTGGATTTCGACATAGAGCGCATTCTCGGTTACGCCGGAGATGAGGGCTTCGAATGTATCTCCGATTCTGTCTTTCATATAGCCGATTTTCAGACGATCGTTCATATCTCTTTCTGCCATGATCGCTACCCGCTCGCGGGCAGAAAGGAATTCGCCCGCATCCTTGCGAGACGGCTGGTTGTGCTGCCGCTTTGGTTCCCGGTTTCCCGAAAGCAGCTGGAGAAGTTCCCGGTGAACCATGAGATCGGGATAGCGTCTGATAGGGGAGGTGAAGTGTGTGTAATCACTGGTCGCAAGACCGAAATGGCCAACGTTTTTGGCGGAATATTGAGCTTGTTGCATACTCCGTAAGAGGAGATTGTTGATGATGTATTCGTACTTGGAACCTTTACACTTTTCCAAAACATCGGCAAACCAGGCCGGATCCTTTGCAAAGGGAGCAAGTGGAAGACCCAGTGTTTTGGCAAAATTAATAAACTCTTCCGCTTTCATGGGATCTGGTGGTTCATGTATCCGGAATAGTGCAGGAGTTGCCTGTTGAGTGAACAGTTTGCAACCGCTTCGTTGGCGGCAAGCATGAATTCTTCGATGATCTGGTGGGCATAGGTTCTTTCTGTAATTTTGATTGAAGCGATTTTTCCCTGATTCCGTCAGGATAAATTCCGGTTCAGGGAGGTTGAAATCAATTGAGCCGCGTTTCTTCCGGTTTTTTTGTAAGACTGCCGCCAGTTCTCTCCGCCCATTTCAGCCCAGTGAGAAAAGCTTTGTGTTCTTTACGTATGGCCGGGTCCTTGTCAATAAGAATCTTCTGGACTGTCGTGTAGGTGAAGCGATGCAGGCTACGGATTACTGATCTGCAAAAGCGTTTTGTCTGAAGTCTTCCCGAGCGGTCAAAATCGAGGATAGCCGAAATTGTGAATCTGTCTTCTTCCGGCATGAGGCTGCAGAGGTTATTCGATAGTTGTTCCGGCAACATGGGGATGACCCTGCCCGGGAAATAAATTGACGTTCCCCTGGCTGTATGCTTCGCGGTCGATGGCAGAACCCGGAGGCACAAAATGACTCACATCGGCAATAGAGACAAAAAGACGAAAGCCTTTACGGGTTTTAAGCACACATATCGCGTCATCGAAATCTTTAGCACTTTCTCCATCAATAGTTACATGTGCCGTCGTTCGTAGATCTTCACGATGCTCATCCTCAAATGACTCGTCGAGGATCTTTGTTTCCTTAACCACCTCTTCGCCGAACTGATAAGGAAGATTGAATTGTTCGATTACCAGACGCATCTGGGTGTCGACATCGTCGGCTGGGCCGAGGATCTCAACGATCTTTCCTTCAAGAATTTTCGCAGGGCGAGTCATCCTTTCAAACTCGACGATAACGCCATCGCCATGATTCGGCTGTAACTCACCCTTGTCGGCAATTCTGATGACAAATGGAAATCTTCGGTCGTCCGGATAAACGAGCCTTCTCATGGCCGCGAATGATATAAATGCCGCCGACTCTATTAGTGCCGTGAGTAATTATTCTTACTATACTGCCTTCCGGACGTTCGTCGCTCCGAACACGAAACACTCGAATCAGTACCGTATCACCGTGATGGGCTCCTCCCATTTGACCGGGTGAAATAAAGGGGTCTCTTTTAAACGATGGGCTGTTTTTCTGTTTTTTGCCGACATTTACAAATCCGAAACCCTTTTGGGTGCTGTACTAATATTCCTTCATAGAGTTGGGCATTTTTGTGGAGTTTGAATTGTTTTTTACTGTCTTTTGCGACCAATCCCGCCTGGATCAGGGAGTCGAGTGCGGTTTTGATTTCATCCGATCCATGGTAGGTTGAGGGGAAACTGTCATGTAATTGGCAAACGACATAGAACTACCGGCTGCATGCAGGATAGAAAGCACTATGTTCTCTGCCGTGCTGATTTTTTTTGTCCCTGGTTTTTGTTTGAAAGAGATGTTTTTTTCGTGATGCTTATATTCCCGAAACGATTTTCTTTTTTTAGACATTTTCTGGATTTTTGATTTCTCCGGCAGGAGAATTTTGTTAAGCTGAATAAAAGGTTACCATTGCAATAGGTCGGTAGCTGTTGAGTACCTTAGAAATTCTTTCCCGGCTTTTTGGGAAAGATCGTAAAGGTACGTATCCTGGCTATTTCCCGTATACCTGGTTTTGGACCTTTAATCTAAGACACTTGCGGATTCTGTCTACAAGCAATTGTTGTTTTTAATAAAGTTGAGAGAGTATGCGTCGTATTTCATTTGATCTTGAACTCTACCGCAATCAGATGCAGGTGTTCATTGCCGATATACCCGGAGCGGAAACTTTCTGGGAGGCTCTGGATTTTTCCGTGGAGGCTCATGCCGATCAATGGCGCAAATCCGGAGATGCATATATTCTCCATCCCTGTTCCGTGGCAAAAATACTTGCCGAGGAAATGGATATTACCCATCCTGAAATCCTGGCAGCAGCACTCCTGCATGATACCGTTGAAGATGTTGAGGAAATTACCGGCGAACTGGTGGGCCAAAAGTTCGGAAGTTATGTCCAGGCGATTGTTGAAGGGTGTACAAAAGTGACTCATGTCTCGGGGGACAAACAGCAGGACAGCAGGAACACCCATAGAAAAATCTTTACCGGTGCGGCATTGCGGCCGGAGGTTATGCTGGTAAAACTTGCCGATCGTCTGCATAATCTTCGCACCTTGCGTGCCATGCCGAAAGCCAAACGCCAGCGAATTGCCGACGAGACGATTGATATTTATGCTCCACTGGCAACGGTTTTTGGTCTTTTTAATCTTAAACGGGAAATGTATAACCTTGCTCTTCTGTATAAGTATCCGAAGCAAGGCGCAGAATCAACAGTCATATACGGCATCTGCAACAGTCTTCCATCGGTCGGTCGATAGTTGAAAAGGTTCAGGAAAATGCCGAACTGAACAATTTTCTTGTAGAGTAACGATTCGAACAAAAAAACTTATGGCCTACTATGATATTGCCAATCGCATTTTGCTGCAACGCATCGATACCCCTTTAGAAGTCCTCATTGTTGTCGATGATGTGCAATCCTGCTATAGGGCCCTGGGTATTGCCAATCAGATATTATCAGCCTATTCCGAGAACCATCCGGGATTTTATCGCCAATCCTAAACCGACAGGGTATCAAAGGCTGCATGCCAGAGCAATTTTTGAAGGACAAAAGTTTCTTTTTAAGATTCGAACTGATGAGATGGAGCGTAAGGCGCAGAGAGGACTTGTTCAGAACTGGAGTTCAAAAGCTGGAAAACAAGGGAAATTTATTCGGGAAATTCAGGAAATGTTTGATGTCATCAGTTCCGAGGATTCCTTTTCCTACCGCGATGTCATAGCCGCCAGGGGCGTTAAGGAGATATACACCTATACCCCTCAAGGGGATTTGATTTGTTTGCCGGTCAACTCAACTGTCCTCGACTTTGCCTTTAGGGTGCATACTGAAATCGGACAGACCTGTCTTGGCGCAATGATTCGTAATAAGCGTGTATCCTCTTCCCATATTTTAAAAGATGGGGATATGGTGCGAATTGTCCGCGCTGACCGGCCGATCCGTTTTGACCAGCATATGCTGACCTTGTGCAAGACCCCACGTGCACGAGGCGAGCTTGCCAAAAACTTTAAAGCCAGATGTAAAAAAGTAACACGGGAAGTTGGAATTTCCATGTTACGTCAGGAAATGTTGCACTACGGCATTCCGTTTGAAGTCATGGAAGGCAAAGATGTTCCCAAGTTTCTGGCTCATGAGTCGATTGCATCACTGGACGAATTGTACATTCGTATTGGAGAGGGACGGCTGCATCTCAAAGAGGTTATAGGTGACATTAAAGATATACTCTTTGGCGGTGTTTCACCCCTGGTGACGCCAACCGGGGCATTTAACAAGATCGAGTTGACCACGTTGGACCCGGTGTCGGTCAAGCTCTCTTCTTGCTGTAAGCCCAATCCTGCCGCAAAAGACAATTGTGCTCTGCTCACTCCAAAAGGGCTGTCCGTCCATAATAAAAACTGTGAACGATTTCGGCAGCTCAATTTCCAGCGAGAAGATGCGGTAGACATTTCCTGGAATATTAGAGAAACCAACGTTAGAAAAAAGCAAACCCTCCATATCCTCAGGGCGACCAGGAAAAACATTATGCAGATTGTCGGTTCTGCGCCGCCTGAGCTGGAAATGCAGAGCCTTGATATTCTTTCCAGCTACTCATCTCTCTATCCGGCCTGGGAACTGACCTTTAGGGTTGTTAATCTGTACGCATTGCAAAAAGTCCTGAAACACTTTGACAAGTCTGATGTAGCCTATGAATTTGATCTCGATTGTTGACAAAAGCAGCAAGGTTGGTTTTCAGGGAATAATGCTTTCGTCGTTAACCTCCTCCTGGTGTTCAGGGCGCGATTCCTCCAGTATCAATTTATTCTTGCTGTAGTTGGCGAGAACTTTACCAAGCATGTCCGGCAAGTCGTTCGGTTGCCTGGAACTTCTTTTAAGTTGAGTCAGTGTTTTCTCAAGGGTAAGTCTTTCACCCAGGAAGATATGGCGTAAAATAAGAGAGATAAGCCTGGTTATGGTAGTAAGGTTTGAAATACGGGATTGGAGGTGCTGATCTCTGTCGAAGGCGGTTGAGGCAAAGATTTCAACCGGATTGCCGTCAAGTTCACTGACTGACACATACCAGGTGTTTCTCTCCCTGTCCGTTGTTCTGTAACGGACACCATCGAGTACGTCGGGAAGATCCTGATCTGTCTGAGAGAAAAAAGTGGTCGAAACACCAGCTAGTTGGGAGAGTTGCTGTAACGCTTCGGGCTTGTTTTTCAATAATTCCACTATGCTCTCACAGGCCTGACAGAGCCCGCTCTCCGTACTTTCCGACGGTTTGCATTTTTTTGCACAGACGGGACAGGTTTCATTTGTTTTATTTGCCTTCATTTTTCCAGTTGTCGTAGGGGATGATCTTTCTAATGTTATTCTTAAGGTGAGTTTGAAATTGCTGACCGCTTATTTCCTTTGCTCCGAAACGTAATAAGTGTTTGGTGGTCATCTGGCAATCAATCAATTGATAATTTTTGCTTTTTAAAAAGTCGACCAAGGCAATCAGGGCAAATTGTGAACCGCATTTTATCCTGGAAAACATCGATTCACCAAAAAATACTTTATCCAATGCAATTCCGTATAATCCGCCGACCAAAAGATCGTTTTGCCAACATTCAACTGAATGGGCAAATCCGAGCCGGTGTAAGTTTGTGTAGGCCTTGTGCATTTCGGGAGAGATCCAGGTCTCTTCCGCATTCTCCGTCCGCACTTTGGCGCATTCACTTATCACCTGCGAAAATGCAGTATCACGGGTTATGTCAACCGCGGCGGCTCTGGCATACCGGCCAACTCTTTTGGGTATCCTGAACTCATCCGGATAAATTATCAGACGAGGGCTGGTAAACCACCAGAGAATCGGATCCCCCTGCGAATACCAGGGAAATATTCCGTGGCTGTAGGCCATCAGCAGCCTTTCCGGACTGAGGTCTCCCCCAATGGCAAGCAAACCGTTTTCTTCCGCATAATCAGGATGAGGAAAATGTATGTGTTCGTTCAGCTGGAAAATCGGCATGATTGGTACGAAGCCCATTTTGTTTTAAACCCGATGGGTTGTCAATTTTGAAAGTGTAGTCTACCATTGAAATCAAGAGAAGAAAAGAACCGCCGCATAACACTACCGGGTGATCTGTTGGATTTTACCAATGTTGAAGGCGCACGAATACACTGTTTATTTATTCCGGGAGTATAGTATTATTGTACTACTCTCATTCGGCAAGAGAGCTTTTTTTGCCGGTTGGGGGTAACCGTTCACCAGCACCCCATTTTCGTCCGATCAGGCAGCCTCGCATAGCCAACTATAGCTCGAAGGCCTGCTTGAATAAACCTGGAGCACTGGATTACGACGCAAGCTCCTAGGGTCGCGGGTGCCAAGGATGGCACAGGAGCGACACGGTTACAGATCTGAGTTATGCCGTCTTTCCATGTGGACAGGTGAACGATTACGGTTGAGGCGGGGGCATCCTCGTAAGAGTAAAAATCTTCCTATTTCCGCAAAGTCATGATAGAGATCCACAGAAATACAGGGAGCATTGAAATATCGCCTTTTCAGGAAGAAATTGCTTTGGAGAATTATTTCGCTGGAGCTAATCGGGATAACGTATTGTTTCAAATGAAAGAGGCGATGCAAAACGGGGCAGTCCTCATGGTGCTCACGGGTGAGGAGGGGAGCGGTAAGACGATGGAGTGCCACATGCTTAAGCACGAGGCGTCGCCCCTGTGTAAAACTGTTTTATTCCCCCGGGCTGTCGATTCCTTTGAAGAGGTAGTGCGGTTTATATGCAAAGAATTGGGATTGGGAGCGGAAAATGTTCCGTATGGTGAAAACATTGATCCGGCACTGGAGCAGATAATAGCCTTGTTGCTGCAGGAATCCTCCGATCTCCTGGTAATCTTTGACGAGGCTGAAAATTTATTCCTGGCCACCTTGGAGAGAATACGTACAATGCGGGAAAGGATCAACGAAGCCGGAGTACGAATGCATGTTCTCTTCTCCGGTCGGGATTCGTTTCTTGAAAATTGTGATCAACTGTCCATCTGCGACTTTCAACGCCCTGGTGAATATCACTTCGCTCTTGTCCCGCTCTCTCAAGCTGAAACTGCAAATTACCTCAGGGACTGTGCTGCCCGCCTGAATGACATAGATGCAGCAAAAGTATTTTCCGATGAAATTATACAGAACATTTACGAGCTGGCAAAAGGCAATTTCAGGATGACCAACATACTAGGTGAGGAGTCGGCCGGGATTCATAATGATGACACCTCGTTTATGGTCCTTTTAGACAGTGTCGAGGAACGTGCCGGAGAAAAGGAAAGGAATTCCGGCAAACAAAAACACCCTGACTTATTAAAGAGTCTAGCCGGCTATCTTCCCTGGATTGGTGGTGCGATATGTTGCCTCTTGTTATTCTTCTTTTTAGTCGGTTCGAGGGAAGATAAAAAAAATATCGAAAAGGATGTCGACCAGTCCGGGCAAGTTGAAACCCTGTCGGAAATACAAACTGCCAATGTGATTCCCGATACTCCCGAGAAAAAAGAATCGACGCCGGTGAAACCGGCAGGGAAGTTGCCGGAGAAAAACGCTCTCGTGAAGGAGACTATGGAAACGGCACCCGTACTTAAAAACAAGGAGCAGGATATTGCGCAGCTCACCGGTGATGTCAAGAATATTCCGGTCGAGACAACTGAGCCGGATAAAAAAGCGACTCACAAAACTGCTCCTGAAGTCGCAGGAAAATTGGCTGATGAAGCTAAAGAACCAGCAATAACAGCTCCTCATAAGTCCTTGACAGACCCGGCGGAGGCTGTTGTTCAGAAGCATTCCGTCGAAACCTATAAAATCTCAACCAACAGGGATTCTTCGACCAAATCGCCGAATTTATCATCAAAAGTTCGATCTCATACAAAGGTACATAAAGTCATCGTCTCGAATACCCAATATACCCCTGCTGTTGATAAGCTGTATAATGAAAGACTGTTGGCCGGCCGTGCATGGGAGAGTGATGGAAAGCAAGACATGTATACTGTCCAGATTATGGCCTTGACTTCACAGGCCGCGGAACAGAATTTCAAGAAGATGCTGGCTCAGGTCAACTATCGGCAAGAAGCCGGCAACTTTTATATTTTTAAAAAATCTTCTAACTCCGGGAATTTATTTGTGTTCTATGGTGAATATCCGAGTATTGACATAGCTCGTCTCGTCACGATCAGTCTCCCAAAATTTCTTCGTGACCATAATCCCTATCCCCTTTCGATAAAAGGAGCAGTCGCTAAAGTGAACAGGTAGGTGTTGCGTAGTGAGGAAACGAAAAAAAGGACTTATGGCGAATCTACCATAAGTCCTTTTTATGTATGGTGGAGCTAGTCGGGATCGAACCGACGACCTCTTGACTGCCAGTCAAGCGCTCTCCCAGCTGAGCTATAGCCCCTCAATGATCGATATTAGAATTGGTCGTAAAGTCCGGGTATCAATAACAGGGTTTGATTTTCGTGTCAATAAAAAACAGGACAATATTTGTCGATATATGCCATATTTCTTGCTAATGAAAATCAGGTTTGTTATGATTTAAAATTTTGTGAGAAGTGATCTGTTTTCTGCCTAATCAAATAAAATAGACGGATCTCCGGCCCTTTAATCAGCTCATCCGAGATGTCGAGAGGCGCATGAGGAGCATCTGTTACCGTAAGGAATAATAATATATGTATTCACCATTTAATTTTCTTTTTGGCTGGTTATCAAATGATCTTGCAATTGATCTTGGAACGGCAAATACTGTTTTATATGTAAAAGGCAAGGGTATTGTTCTGAGGGAGCCATCCGTCGTTGCCGTCCGGCAGGACAGTAGGGTAAGCAAAGTCTTGGCTGTCGGGCAGGAAGCGAAAATGATGCTTGGAAAAACTCCGGGCAACATTACTGCCATCCGCCCCATAAAAGACGGAGTCATCGCCGATTTTGAAGTGACCGAGGCAATGCTCAGGTATTTTATCAATAAGGTTCATAACAGAAGAACTCTGGTGCATCCCCGAATCATTATTTCCGTTCCTTCCGGGATAACCCAGGTGGAAAAGCGAGCAGTGAAAGAATCCGCGGAATCAGCAGGGGCAAGAGAGGTATACCTGATTGAAGAGCCCATGGCGGCCGCAATAGGAGCAGGCCTGCCGATTACCGAACCGACTGCCAACATGATAATAGATATTGGCGGAGGAACTACGGAAGTAGCGGTTATTTCCCTGTCCGGTATTGTCTATGCTAAATCGGTCAGAGTTGCCGGGGATAAAATGGATGAATCCATCCTCCAGTACATCAAACGCAAACATAACCTGGCGATAGGTGAACGTACCGCGGAGTTGATAAAAACGACCATTGGCAATGTCATGCCCGAGGAACCGTATGAAACAATGGACATAAAAGGACGGGATCTGGTTTCCGGAGTGCCGAAAACACTGCAGATCACTTCCGAAGAAATTCAATCGGCAATAGCTGAGCAGGTTGATGTGATTGTAGAAGCGGTACGGGTTGCGCTCGAATTGACACCGCCGGAACTGGCAGCCGATATTGTTGATAATGGGATCGTCCTCACCGGTGGTGGGGCATTGTTGAAAAATTTAGATAAATGTTTGAGAGAAGCAACCGGCATGCCGATAATTGTTGCTGAAGACCCTTTGTCTTCCGTTGTGCTCGGTTCCGGAAAAGCTCTTGATAATCTTGACATTCTGCGTGAGGTGACAATCGAATAGGTCACCGTTCTTTTTTAATGAGGTATTTGTGCCGGCACATCCGGGCCGGTGCTCCATCCATGTGCTACTCTGACGTGTTGTGATCTGTGCGAAAGAAAAATAAAGCGATACAGGGGCGATCTATATTCACCACCATGCGGGTTCTGCTCCTGGTGACGATATTGTTTGTTGTGGGTCTGTTGCTGCTTGCCTCTATGCTTGGCGGGCGTTTCGGAACACTTCATCAACTTACTCTGGATTTTATCGGTCCCATGCAGAGTGTGGTAACACGAACTGTAGCCGGGGTTAGCGCCATCAAGGATGATTATATTGCCTTATGGAATGTTCGGGAGGAAAATAAACGTCTCCAGACGCTTGTCGATAAGTATTTGAAAGAACTTGGTGAATACAGGGAAGGATACAGTACTAATCTGTATCTGGAAGAGCTGTTGGGCTTTAAGGAAAAATTGAGTTTTCAACCTCTGGCTGCAAGAGTCGTGGGGAAAGAACCTGCCTACTGGTATCAGACTATTGTAGTTGATCGTGGGCGAAAAGATGATGTCCTTGAAGGAATGATAGTCCTTGCACCGGGCGGAGTTGTCGGGCAGGTCATGCATACGGGAGAACATTATTCAAAAATTCTGCTTGCCAACGCTCCAAGCAGCGCTATTGATGCCATGATACAGAAAAATCGGGTTCGTGGTATTTTGAAAGGGGCTGGCGAGCGTGGATATGTCCTGAATTATGTACTGAAAAATGTCGATGTGGAAGTGGGTGATTATATCGTTACTGCCGGTATTGGCGGGGTTTTCCCAGCCGGAATTCCACTTGGCAGGGTGTCGAAGATACATAAAAAGACAAGAGGGATGTTTCAGGAAATCGAGGTGCAACCTCTGGTTGATTTCCAGAAACTGGAATTTGTCTTCATTGATCCGACGGATCGTCGGAAAATTCTCGATTCCGCGAACCTTTCGACAGGGAGATAAAATCGGGCAATGCAGGTTTTTATATTCTGGCTGCTGGGGGTTGCATTAATTATTGTACAGACAACCTTGTTGCAGTCGCTGCCGCTATGGCTCGGCCGCCCGGATTTTCTCTTTATTCTTGTAACCTTTGCTGCGTATCGTTTCGCCTGGATACCTGGTGTTGCCCTGGTATTCAGCCTCTCGTGGATTATGGACGTCGTGGCCGGAGTCTTTCTCGGTTTATATCCCCTGATGTGTCTGGTTACGTTTATCGTTCTTAAACTTCTCACGAATAAAAGTCCGGTTAAAGAATCCACATACCAGATTCCGCTTGTCGGAGTAAGTTATTTTCTTGTACAAATGTTTCTCTATTTTATCTATTCTCTGGCTTTGCCGGAGGACTTGCAAGAATGGTCATGGGGGATTACTCTTCAGAGGACTGCGTTGTTGGTAGTCGCCGCCATTCCACTATTTCTTCTGTTCAGTAGTCTTTATGAATATCTGCAGAAACGACGTCTGCGCGCCAAAACTCTCCGCCGCCATTCTCGTAAGCCACTGTAATCAAGAAAGGGAAGAAGGAGCTTGAAATTAATATTTAAAGATATCGCCGACATTGCAGAGCGTGACGAAGGAGCCCTTGATCTCCTGAAAAGAAGATTGTTGGTGGCATCCGGCATCGTAATTTTTTTCCTGGTTGTCCTTATCCTGAGACTCTGGGTCCTGCAAATAAGTAACGGAGACGAATACAAGGAGAGGGCCTATGGCAATAGGGTCAGAATCAGGCAATTGGTTCCGCCGCGGGGCCATATACTTGATCGTAATTACAACGAAATTGTCACTAATCGGCCATCGTTTAACGTCGCATTGATCCAGGAAGATTCCCATGATCTTGGCGATGTCCTGAAAAGGCTTTCTCCAATCCTCCATATGGATGTCTCGGAACTTTGGCAAAAAATTCGGGAAGCATCCGATACTCCGAGATATATACCGATAGTATTGAAGGAAGATATCGATTGGCAGACTCTTGCCTATCTGGAAAATCATAATCATCAGTTCTCCGGGGTACGCACTGAAGTGCAACCAGTCCGGGTATATCATTACGGTGATTTAGCCGCCAATATAATCGGTTATCTTGGCTCTATCTCCAAGCAGGAACTGGAGGCCGCTGATAGCGATATTTATAGAGGCGGAGATGTCGTCGGCAAAAAAGGCCTTGAGAAGACGCGGGAAGAAGATCTGCGAGGCGAAAAGGGGCACAGTTATTCCGAGGTTGACGCCAGGGGGTTTGAGCAGCAGCTGCTTAAAACCGTTGAACCGCTTCCAGGAAGGGAGATTCGTCTGACTATCGATGTAGATCTGCAGCAGATAGCGGAGAGCTACATGTCGGCCGGAGAAAAATCAGGAGCGGTTGTGGCCATGGAAGTAAAAACCGGCAGAGTACTCGCCGCGGTTTCGGCTCCGTCTATCCATATAAATGATTTTGTCGGAGGAATATCCACGGAGAAGTGGAAGGCTTTGCTTGATAATCCCAAGCATCCGCTCATCAATAAGGTGGTTCAGGCAACCTATCCTCCCGGTTCGACATACAAAATGGTAACCGCCCTTGCCGGTCTTGCCAAAGGCGTCATTGACGAAGACACTGTCTTATATTGTCCAGGATATTATTCGTTAGGAAATAGAACCTATAGGTGCTGGAAACATTCAGGGCATGGACCGGTCAATTTAATAAAAGCTATCGCTGAGTCTTGTGACGTATATTTCTATCAGGTCGGCCAGAAGGTAGGTGTTGATGGCTTGTCTGAGTTTGCAGAAAAACTCGGT
This sequence comes from uncultured delta proteobacterium, assembly GCA_963728385.1. GTDB lineage: Bacteria > Desulfobacterota > Desulfobulbia > Desulfobulbales > Desulfocapsaceae > Desulforhopalus_A. The sequence goes on along the minus strand of CAVSJK010000002.1, from coordinate 2,354,337 downwards.
TTAGGCAAAAAAACCGGAATTGAGATGGAGTATGAAAAGTCCGGTCTCACCCCTACCAAACAATGGAAGGAAAAATATCGAAAAGGCAAGTGGCAGGATGGTGAAACTCTCTCCGTCGCCATTGGTCAGGGTTTTAACCTGGTCACTCCGTTGCAGTTGTGTGTAATGACCTCGACAATTGCCAATAAAGGAAAATTATACCGCCCTCAGATTGTCGAAGAGGTTGTTGATCCGGAAGGCAAAACTGTCGAATCCTTTTCTCCTGATCTGGTAAGCGAAATTTCCGGATTTGAGCATTATTTCAATCTGATAAAACATGGAATGGAAGAAGTGGTTCAGGGCAAACATGGTACCGCCCGGGCAGTTGCAATCGATGGATTGAGAATCGGCGGGAAAACGGGGACGGCTCAGGTTGTTAGAGTTGCCCAGTATCGTGGCCTCAAAGATGAAGATATTCCATATAAATACCGGGATCATGGGTGGTTTACCTGCTATGCTCCGGCGGAAGATCCGGAAATTGCCGTTACGGTATTAGTTGAACACGGTCTACATGGAGGTTCGGCTGCAGGCCCCATCGCCAGGGCCGTTTTGAATCAATATTTCAGTGGCAGATTGAACCAGCCGGTTCAGTAGTCGGTGAACTATTTGGTTATACGTGATTTAAAAATGGTGCTCAAGATGTTTCGGATAGATAGACGGTTGTTTGAACATTTCGATATGGTTATGATGCTGCTTATTTTTTTAATTTGCATCATGGCCTTTTTCAATCTCTATAGCGCGTCGTTTCCACCAAAGGCAGGTACTCCGCCGTATATCAAGCAGGCTTACTTTTTTCTTATGGGATTTGCGGCGTTTGTCTTTGTCGTCAGTTTTGATTATCAGGAGCTGCATTCCTGGAATTATCCATTTTACGCCTTAACCGTTGTTCTTCTGCTCATTGCCTATCTAGCCGGGCATGAAGCAGGTGGTGCCCAGCGCTGGGTTAATTTGGGATTTTTTAAACTGCAGCCGTCGGAGCCGGCCAAACTCATGCTCGTCGTCACCCTGGCCAGTTATTACTCAAGAAAAGAGATAAATGACGGATACACGATCAAGGATCTGGTGATGCCGGTGGTGCTGACGGCGATTCCTTTTCTGCTGATTCTTTTGGAACCGGATCTGGGAACAGCCCTGATGCTCGGCATAATTTTTGTTTCCATGACGGTCTTCGTCAAGCTCAGGATGTCTACTTACGCCATCCTCTGCAGCCTGGGGTTGGGTGCCGGTTTGTTTGCCTGGGAGGAATTGTTGAAACCATACCAGAAACAGAGAATCATGACCTTTCTGGATCCGGAAGATGATCCGATGGGACATGGCTATCAGATTCTCCAGTCTAAAATAGCAGTCGGCAGTGGAGGTAAATTTGGTAAGGGGTATATGGAAGGAACCCAGGGGCATCTGCATTTTCTGCCGGAAAGGCATACTGACTTTGCATTCTCCGTTTGGGGGGAGGAATGGGGCTTTGTCGGCAGCGTATTCTTTATCGGAATTTATTTTCTCCTTCTGCTTTGGGGGCTGTATGTGGCTATGTATGCCAAAGATCGTTTCGGGGTATTGCTGGCGTTTGGTGTGGTAACGCTTATTTTTTGGCAAGCTGTGATCAATTTATTCATGATTATGGGTTTTCTGCCTGTCGTTGGGATACCGCTGCCGCTTGTCTCCTACGGAGGTTCTTCACTCCTGACTACCATGCTTGGTTTGGGACTTCTCATGAATGTGAGAATGAGGAGATTTCAAAACACTATGACCCAGAGAATAATTTCTTGGCAATTTCCGCATCTGATTAGCGGAAACAGCAAAATGCTTGCATAACAGCAGACTGCCTGCATAACTTGAGGCCTGTAAACGTTTACCGTTTTTCCTCTAAAACCAAGTCCCTGAGCCCTTGTATAAAGAGGGGATTGGTATTGAGTGAGGCGCACTGTTGGAGATTCATACCGAATTGCGCTGCCTGTTCCCGATAAAGGATCTGTATCTCGTAGAGGGTCTCTACATGGTCGGAGACAAAACTAATCGGGACCATAAGAATATTTTTACAACCTTCTTCCGCCAAGATTTTCAGCAGCTGCGGGGTAGAAGGAGAAAGCCATTCGACCGGGCCACTTCTGCTCTGGTAGCAGATTCTCCCCCTTTGTGGTAACATTTTTTCGATTTCAGCAACAGTCTGCTCGATTTGTTCCACGTAAGGGTCGCCGGCCTGGATAAAGGAAATCGGGAGACTATGTGCGCTATAGACAATTTCCGCCGATTGTGTCTCAAAGGACTGCAATCCCTTGGTTATATTTTCAACTAATGCCTTGATGTAACAGTCTTGGGTGGGCCAGGAGTAAATACTGGTCACAGGGATTTCCGGAGCTAGTTTCTGAAGACTCTGCTTAAGGTGAGAAAACGAGGATCCCGAAGTTGCTTTTGAATAGTGTGGGTATAAAGGAATTGCGATAAGGCGATCCACTCCGGCTGTCAACAGCTCTTGTATTGCGTCATCGGCAAATGGCGGCCAATAGCGCATGGCAACGGAAACGATATACTCCCCATCTTCACGGAGCGCCTCCTGCAGGGCTTTCGCCTGGCGAAAACTGATTTCCTTAAGAGGAGAACAGCCTCCGATTTTAGCATAAATAGTTCTACTTTTTGGCGCTCGTCTTCGGGAAATTATCCAAGCCAGAAACTTTTGTAGAAAAGCAGGACCAAGTCTGATAATTTCCCGGTCGGAAAAAAGATTGTAAAGAAATGGCCTGACATCCTCTAAGGAGTCAGGCCCTCCCATATTAAGAAGGATAACGCCGTTCTTTCTGCTAAGCAAGATACCACCCTTATGGTTTTCAAGTGAGTAACGGCTGATAATTATACAGGGAAATTATAGGAATAGCCATGTTTCTTGTTCTTCTGACGATTAAAAGTTAGAGGCGCCTGATTTCAGTTGTTAAAACAATCGGTAACCTTGATTATCGAGGAGAGGAGAATATAATAGGATTAAGAGCGGATCTTCTTCGGCTAGGATATTTGAGATGTTCCCTCTGGCTGGTCCGGAGATGAACTGCATGGGATGCATCGAGGTGATGCATGAGCAAAACAGGTGGGTAACCACTGTTTGGAACAGAGCTGGAGGAACTATATGGAACTGAAGATCGAAGCCAGAAATGTTGAGCTACGTAAAGGTTGGCAGACGAAAATCCAGGAAGAGCAAGAAAAACTCATTCGTCACTACCCAAATTTCGTTCTTCATTTACGTGTCAGCATTGAAGCCACTACCCATTACAAAGAGGGTGGGTATGAGATTAAACTAGTAGCGTCAGTGCCAAATGATACCGCAGTTGTCACCAGAAGAGCCGAGACCGTGCGCGTCGCACTTACTGAATCTTTTGATGTATTGACCTTGCAGTTAAAAGAGATGCAGAGAAAGAAAAGAAAGAGCAAAAAACAGCCAAGCCTGGTGGGCCCCACGGAAGGGTTGGGAATTATCAGAAAGATTTCTCCGTATGAGTCCTATGGTTTTATTACTTCAGCAGACAAAAGAGATATTTATTTTCATGAAAATGCTCTGAAAAATTTAAACATGGATGAGCTGGCCGAAGGCGACAGTGTAAGCTTTGGTGAGACTGCGGGCGATAAAGGTCCACAAGCTGCCTGGGTAAGACCGCTGAGATAATTCTTAGAAAAAATCGTTATAAAAGCCCCGGACAGCGAACTGTCCGGGGCTTTTTTTGTAGGGAATACCGATGTAATCGAAAAGAAAAGAGAATCTTCGATACAAATGCTTTAAAAACCGCTATATTTCCAAATTCAGTTGTTTCTCTTAATCGTCCTGACTATCGGATGTGTAAAAAGTATGTGTATTTCAATATTGATGGACTCGTAAAAAGCTAAAATTTCAGATGGCTAAGTAAAAATCTTTATATGCTAGGCGCTCAAAATTTCTATCATTACGGCGTACCAGAGTACGTCGTAATGATAGAAATTTTGCAGCGACGACGCAGATGAAGAGTTTTTACGACGCCATCAATATTTCGGGATAACCCGGTCCTGATGAATCTTCAGCCTACATGGAGCTGCAGTGAAAGAAGAAATTTATATCGTTGATGGGAGTTCATACATTTATCGGGCTTATCACGCCATAACCCCCCTCTCGAACAGCAAGGGAATGCCGACTCATGCGATTCTCGGTTTTGTTAATATGGTCAAGCGTCTGATCCGCGAAAAAAATCCAAAGTATCTGGTCATAGCCTTTGATAGCCGGGGGCCTGTTTTCCGCAATCGGCTCTATGATCAATATAAAGCCAATCGTCCCACGATGCCTGAAGATCTGAGCATACAGATCCCCTTCATTAAACAGTTTGTAAAAGCGGCCAATATCTCGATGCTGGAAGAACAGGATGTTGAGGCCGATGATATCATTGCTTCCATGGTTAAAAAATTTGCATCCGGTAGCCGGGATATAGTGATAGTCTCCGGTGACAAGGATCTCCTCCAGCTTGTGTCGGATAAGGTTGTTATGTGGGATCCTATGAAAGACAAGGTGATGGATCAAGAGGCGGTCAAAATCAAATACGGCGTTTCGCCGGATCGACTTCTCGACCTTTTTGCCTTGATCGGCGATAGTTCCGATAATGTTCCTGGAGTACCTGGAGTTGGTCCAAAGACTGCGGAAAAACTGATAGGTGATTACGGCACCCTTGACGGGTTGTATATGCAAGTTGAAGAAATGAAAAAGTCCAAGTTGAAGGAAAGACTTCTCGAACATCGGGACCTGGCTCATCTCTCGCGAGAATTAATCAAGCTCAAGTCGGATGTAGCGATACCGGAACTTGAGAGTTATGTTCTGCGGCAAGCAGACGACCAACAACTGGCGGAGATATACACAGAGCTGGAGTTTTTAAATCTGCTGAAAGGGATAGATACCTCAACCGCGGTACCCGTCGATGGTTTTGTCACGGTACGAGATAGCGGGCAGCTGGCGGAGGTCATCGCCTCCTTGCAGGCTGCCGAGATTGTGGCTATTGATACGGAAACCACCTCCTTGAATGCAAGAACCGCTGGTCTAGTGGGCATTTCCCTATGTACCAGGCTGGAAAAAGCCTGGTATATCCCCATCGGCCATTTGGATCACGACGGCAAGCTAGTTGAGGGACAAATCGATGAGCGGGAAGTTTTCGCCGCTCTCAAACCGTTTTTGGAGTCCACCGAGCTTACGAAGGTTGGTCATAATCTGAAATACGATTTTACAGTGCTGAAACAGCAGTGGGGGATCGAACTGGGCGGACCGCTCGCCGACACTCTCCTCGCCGCATATCTCATCGAGAGCGAGGGACGTGCTCTAAAGCTTGACGCACTCTGCCTGCAGCGCGGTCTGAAGATGACCTCTTTTGATGAAGTTGTTGGAGGCGACAAAAGCGATGGTTGCTTCGCTCGTGTGGATATAGAAAAAGCGGGCATCTATAGTTGTGAGGACGTGTATGGCACCCTGCTGCTCTGGCAGGAATTCGAGCCCCTGCTGAGTAAAAAAGGGGTCATGGAACTCTTCCGGCAGGTTGAGATGCCTATCTTGATTATCCTTGCCGGGATGGAAGTGACCGGCATATGTATCGATCAATCTAAGCTTGCAGTACTTTCGAATGAATTTTCCAATAAACTCAAGGAGCTGGAGGAAAAAATCTATGCCCTGGCTGGACATTCCTTCAATATAAATTCCCCGCAACAGCTGGCTCGGATCTTGTTCGAAGAACAAGGATTGCTTCAGGGCAGAAAAACCAAGACCGGCTATTCGACAGATGTAAAAGTACTGGAAAAACTGGCAAAAAATCACGAACTGCCCGCGCTTATCCTGCGTTATAGAACCGTGGCGAAATTGCTTTCCACCTATGTGGATAAACTCGCTCAATTGCAGGACCCGATAACGGGAAGAATTCATACATCTTTCAATCAGGCGGTAGCTGCAACCGGTCGTCTGTCCAGCAGCGATCCTAATCTGCAGAATATTCCGATTCGTACCGAGGAAGGAAATCGAATCCGTGAAGCTTTCGTGCCGGGTAATGGATTAGTTTTTCTCTCGGCGGATTATTCCCAGATAGACTTGCGGGTACTTGCCCACTATTCCAAGGATCATGCTCTGCTTGCAGCCTTTCGGTCGGGAGAAGACATTCATGCCAGAACGGCAGCTGAGATCTTCGGCGTTTCGCCGCTATTAATCACACCCGAGATGCGCAGGGTGGCAAAAAGCATAAACTTCGGTATTGTATACGGGATGAGTAGTTTCGGGCTGGCAAGTCAGCTCAATATCGGCAGAAAAGAGGCGCAGCGATTTATCGACAGCTACTTTCGTCTTTATACCGGAGTGCGGAAATTTATGGAGGCTATCGTTCTTCAAGCGCGGGAAAACGGCTATGTGACCACCCTGTTGGGACGAAGAAGAAGTGTTCCGGAAATCCATGTAAAAAACAAAACCCGGAGAGAATTTGCAGAAAGAACAGCCATTAATACACCTATCCAGGGGACTGCCGCCGATATAATTAAGGTTGCCATGATTAAATGCGACAAGCTCATCAAGGAGAAGGGGCTGTCAGTCCGGATGTTGCTGCAGATCCACGACGAACTGGTATTTGAACTGCCGGAAGCGGAGCTGGAGCAGACGAAGCCGCTCATTAAAGCGGCCATGGAAAACGCCCTTCCCCTGGATGTCCCGCTTGTCGTAAATTTTCAAGTCGGCAACAACCTTGCTAAATAATTGGCCTTGAGGTGGGATAAGCAACCGTCAAACACAAACGGTAAATTGGAACAGCAGCACATCAAAAACGATGACTCCTGTTCCAGGTTGTCCAACAAATCCGCCCGGATTATGATCGGTCTTTCATGGGGATGAATGCCCTGCGCCGCCGGCCGGAATAAACCTGCCGGGGGCGCCCGATTCTGGCGTTCTCACGATCTTCCTTCATCTCTGTCCATTGAGCTATCCAGCCGGGCAGACGACCAAGGGCAAACATAACGGTAAACATATTGGTTGGAATCCCCATAGCCCGATAGATGATACCGCTGTAAAAATCGACATTGGGATACAGATTTCGCTTAATGAAATATTCATCGGTCTTGGCATGCTCTTCCATCTCCAGTGCAATGTCAAGCAGTGGGTCGTTGATTTCGAGCTCATTCATAATCTCGTTGCATGCCTCTTTAATAATTTTTGCACGGGGATCAAAGGTTTTGTATACCCGATGGCCGAAGCCGGTGAGCCGGAAGGGATCATTTTTGTCTTTGGCTTTTTCTATATATTTCTTGTAATTGTTGCCGTCCTTGTGGATTGCCAGCAACATTTCGATTACAGCCTGATTGGCTCCTCCGTGCAATGGCCCCCAAAGTGCACAGATTCCCGCGGAAATTGAAGCGTAGAGGTTGGCACCGGCACTGCCGACCAGTCGAACGGTCGAGGTGGAGCAGTTCTGTTCATGATCAGCATGCAGAATGAGCAGTTTGTTCAGAGCCGAAACAAATTCGGGTTTAATCTTATAGGGAAGGTTAGGCCGATCAAACATCATGTTGAGAAAATTTTCACAATAATTTAGCCGGGGACTTGGGTAAACCAGAGGATGACCTATACTCTTTTTATAGGAAAAGGCCGCAATGGTTCTGGTCTTGGCAAGTAGCCTTGCGGTAGTGACCGTATATCCACCGTATGGGTCGTCCTCCTTATCCATTTCAGGATAATAGTTATGCAGAGAGTTGACGGTGGTTGACAGAATCGACATAGGCGATGCGTTAGGTGGGAAATGATCGAAAAAATGGATCATATCCTCGTGGAGCAATGCAAAACGGCGCATGTCGTGTTTAAATTTCTCCAGGGCATCAAATGTTGGTAATTCACCGTGAAGAATCAAATAGGCCACTTCGGTAAAACTACAGTTTTTTGCAAGATCCTCGATCGCATAACCACGATAATCAAGAATTCCTTTGGCACCATCAAGATAGGTGATCGCTGAAGTGCAAGAACCGGTATTCATATAGCCACTGTCCAGAGTTGTATAGCCGGTTTCTTTCAGCAGCCCGCGAATGTCAATAGCTTTATCTCCTCTAGTTCCCTCGATAATGGGCAGTTTGTACGTTTTTTCTCCAAGAGAGAGTGTTGCAAATAGTTGTGACATTATAATTCCTCAAAGGTTGGCGAAACGGTGAATCCGGACCGGAACACTCACTTCTGCTTTAATGATTTGCCCGACAGCCCAAGGGGAAATAGAAGTACCCTGCAAGAGCACAGAGTTAAAATCCGCAGCATTGCAGGACTGACTGGAAATAGAGCCGGAAAGGACTATTTAACGTAAAATAGTAAGCTCAGGTGATTTCACTGGGCTGAAATTGGTAATCGTTCACCGGGAATTACAAAATGCGTATATAACCGTGGACCCGTGAACATTGAGCAGTGTCCCGGGATGCACAAGCAGGCAGACGGGCTATAGTTGACCTATGCACGGCGGTCTGATCGTTGTATCGTCGGTATATGAAGTGCTGGTGAACTTTACCGAAATTGATGCTGGTATGATCTTAAGGGCATTACTATAATATATTTTTGACTTTTCAGCAAATTATCTTAGAATTGCGCCTTTATTGGACCGATATCAGGGGCTTTGGCCCATATTATCGACGTAATTTTAAATGCATATCTCAGAAGGACTATTATGCCGATCAAGAAGAAGATGCAGCAGTTAATCGAGGAGATCGAGCTCTTCATACAATATTCAGTGCCGGAAAAGGATAGAGAAGAAGCTGTGGCTCTGGTTGGCCGGTACAGAAATAATGCTTTAGTCGTGAGGCTGTTTCGGGAACACTATTCATCTTTACCCGAAGCGCGTGAGGAAGCTGTTATTCAGATCGCCAGGCTCGTTGATCGGCAGGGAGTTCATCTTTTTGTTGTTTCAACCGCTGCATATTCCTATCTGTATGCCGTGTCTCCGGATCAGGTTCTCCTGCTGGGGGAATATCGGGAAGAGCTGGACCCGGAGGTGTTATTTTTCTTTGGTTTTGAAAGCCAGAAAGAGTTTTTGAAAATTTGTCCGTCTGTTGAGAACTTAGTGGAATATTCAGCAGGGAAAGAGAAGGAAATCTGTCCCGTATGTGGGGTGTCGGAAGGCAAACATCATCTGCTTGGATGTACCGTGGAGATTTGTCCCTGGTGCGAAGGGCAGTTGAGCTATTGCAATTGTCGTTATGAGCAGCTTGAGACGGATAATATTGAAGACGAAGAGCAGTTGGAAAAATTTCTCGGCATGCTTGAAGCTAAGGGAAGGGTCCCTTACCGGAAAAACCATGCCCCGGCATATCCGGGAACAAGCGATGGGCTGGATGACTACCAGACCGGCGAATAGCCCCGACTGAGAATCTTTTATTAAGCAAAGCCGGAATACATATAGTCGGTCGAGGATATCATGACTGCATGTATTCCGGTTATATGATGATAGTTTATTTTCCTTGTACAGATTTCAGGAAACGGTACAGGTCGGAATCGGATGAAAGTACCAACGAGGTATTTTGGCCGACTACTGATGAGTAGCTTTCCAGGGTTTTCTGAAAGCTATAAAAATCGGGATCCTGAGAATAGGCCTCACCGTAAATTTTGGTAGCTTCAGCATCAGCTTTTCCTTTAATCGTTACAGCTTCCTTGTTGGCGGTCGAAATGATTTCCTTAAGTTTTCGGTCTACGGTACCGAGGATTTCTGCTTTCTGCCCCTCGCCTTTCGATCGTTTTTCCGCGGCAATACGTTTTCTCTCGGAGATCATTCTGTCGTACACTTTAAGACGAACCGAATCAATGTAATTTACCCTCTTAATTATGACATCGATCAATTCGATTCCATATTGTGGAGTTATTTTTGAAGCTATTTCAAGGATCTGGTTGGCAATTTTATCCCGACCGGTTTTAGGTTTGGTGCCGATAGCGGAGGCAGCAGTAGTTTCCGACATGGTATCGATGGACCAGTCGGAACTTCGAATGATCTCGATTAAATCGTTTTTATTGATCATATCGCGAACCGTACCATCAATGATGTCACTTAAAAGCGACTGTGCTCTAGCCTGATTATTGGCAGCCTGAAGAAACTTCAGTGCGTTTGATATACGCCACCTGGCTGTAACATCGAGATATACATAGGTCTTATCGTTGGTTGGAATTTGGTTCGGTGCTCCGTCCCAAATCAGGATCTTCTTTTCAAAAATTTCGGCATCCTGCACAAAAGGTATTTTGAAATGAATTCCAGCATCAGTGACCGGTTCACCAACCGGGGCACCGAACTGGGTGATTACGGCCTGTTTTCCTTCATCGAGAATAAAAAAACCGTCATAGACTATGACAATTGCCAGAAGGACAAGACCGACAAGTAAGAACTGGGCTATTTGTTTCATATCTATTTCCTTTTTGTAGAACCGGTCTGTTGAGGTTTGGCGACCGACAGGCCACTAGCTGAAGTGATGTTCAGGAGTGGAATCGGTGCCTGCTGATCTTTATCTATGACATAGACGGATTCTACGGAAGGCAGGATCTCTTTCATGGTTTCCAGATACATTCGTTGACGGGTCACCTCGGGGGCGTTTTTGTATTCTTTGAGAATGTCAACAAATCGTTGAGTTTCGCCCTGGGCATTATTGATACGCTGAGCCTGATATCCATAAGCTTCTTCAATAATTTTTTTAGCGTCACCGTAGGCTTTGGGAATAACTTTATTGTAGCTTTCCTGAGCCTCATTGACCATTCGTTCCATGTCCTGATCGGCCTCGTTTACTTCATTAAAAGCCGGTTTTACGGGATCAGGCGGGTTTATGTCCTGAAATTGCACTGTGCCTATGTCGACGCCGCTCGATCCTTTGGGAAAAAGCCTGTTGAGCTGTTCCTGTAGTTCTTTTTTTACAGACGCTGCGAGAAGATCACGGTTACTCAGCACATAGTCAAAATCCATATTGCCGACTATTCGCCTGGTGACACTCTCGGAATTATCTCGAATTGCCTGACGGACATTTTTAACCTTAAAGAGAAAGGTAAACGGATCGGCAACTCTGTACTGTACAATCCAGGCAACGTTGATGACGTTTTTATCAGCAGTAAGCATGAGCGATTCGTTATCATAGGTACGCCTGTCATAAGCAGTTTGTTGCCCACCTGATCGGTTTCGAAAGCCGAATTCTTCTTTTCGGATGGTTTCTACGTCTACTTTGTAGAGTTTGTCGATATAGGGAATTTTAAAATGCAGACCTGAAGGAACAGTGCGTGAGTATTTGCCAAGCCGAAGTACCACGCCTACCTCCCCGGGAGTTATTTTAAAAAAGGAGGTGTAGACGCCCTGGATAACTATCAGGATGAGCACAATGGCCAGAAGTTTCCCCAGGTTGGCAAAAGGAGAAGAGGATGGGCGAGGAGGTTCCTGGTTATCTCCCGGCGGCGGTTTCTTTTTATCTGAAAAAAAATCCTGTAATTTGTTAATCAGCTGTGCCACAATCTCTTCCGGGGTCTGGGGCTTGTGCTTTTTCCCCCAGGGAGGTTGTTGATCCTGATTGGACATAAAAATCTCCTGAGTGTTAATAGTCTGAAATCGCATCCTTGCTATTAAAATCTAATGATAATAGCATACTAATATATGAGGATAGCTTGAAATACTGCATTAAATTCATAAGGGTAATAATTCATAGGAGTGATTGCAATCTGAATCGTCAATTAATTACGAGTCTGTAACCGTTTTTACTCGGTTCAGAATTTCAGGGCAAAAAGCCAGCAGGTAAAAAAAGTCATGATGGTGAAAGTCCCCAAAAGAGTTTGAGTAAGAAATGAGGAACGCAAGGTGGCAAAAATCGGCAACCGCACGAAGTTGCCGGTGGTGAGACCGCATAAAAGACCAAAAAGGTGCGCTCCAAGATCTGTTCTTTCTCCACCTGTACCAAGGAAGGCCAGGAGGGCCAGACCTGACATCATGGGCATCAAAAAATGAAGAGCGAGCCGGTTGGTTTTCAGTGCAAAGCTGATGGTGCAAAGCATGCCGATTACGCTGAAGATCGCCGTGGAAAACCCGACAAACAAATGGCCTGGACCATGAACAAGGACATTAATAAAAGTAGCCAGAGTCGCTGTGAACAACAGAGCGAAGAGACCGATGCCATTGCCGGTAAGATGAAAAAAGAAATGTAAAAGTATGGCGCCGAGAAAACAATTGCCGAGGAGGTGCACGATATCGGCATGTAAGGTAAGCGAAGTTACCAATCGATAGAATTGGTAGTTGTTAAGAATGGCCGAAGAATCACCGGCTCCTTTTTCAAACCAGAAGGAGTGAAGACGCCAGTCGCCGCTAAGGCCATACATAAAAACCAGTCCGCCGGTGACCAGCGAACTCATGGCCCGAAAGGTCGGAACAAAGGCGTCCGGCTGAAATGAAGGAGGCCAGTTTCGATTTTCGCTGTCATAGGAGGCGAGTTCGTACAGAGCCTTTTCGCGTTGTCCGACTGCGACATAGATTTCTATATGATCAGAGGAAATATACTGAATACGGTGGGTGATGTCGGCAGCGGATAGAACCAGAGAGTAGGTATTGAGGAGTCCGGGATCCGAAACCTGTAAAATCTTGCTTTCGGAGGATGGTTCCGAGGGAGGATTCATATCTTCAGGATATCGGAAATTCGCGGCTTTCTCTTGTGATGTTGGAGAACATTTCTCCGGAACCCGCGGAGAAATAGAATTTTGCCGGACAGCCCGATTAACCTGTCGGGCTGTCCAGCTGAAAAAATCAGGAGAGTTTATCCATGAGGATCACAGGCCCGAATTGTCCTTTAAGTTGAAGAAGTTCTTTCTTCTGCTTTTCGTAAATTTCGAAAAGCAGATGTGGAATATCGGGTTCCTTGCTGTATGCCTCGCGCTGGAGGTCGAGCCGGGCCACTATCATATCTACGTAGAGGGCAAACTGCATGTCGTATAAAGACTTTGGATATTCCTTGTTAATGGTCTGAAACAAGGGAACCAGATCTTCGTACTTCGGCAGATAGCCGATCGGGGTGGTGATTGCGTCTACATCACCATTGGCGAACAGCTCCAGCCAGCCAAGCCATACTCTTACATCCTTTTTTTCTCCAAGAAGATTGCTGCCGGTCCCACCTCTATTTTCGTGGGTAAGGAAATAGTTCAAGCCCGCCATGGTCGGCCGGGCGACGTCGGAGAACTTGGCCGAGTTGAAGAAAGTGAATTGGGCTTCCATATAATCCGCAAGCGAACCGGGAATAAAAGGAGCATTGGCCCAAGGCTGCCGGTTTACGCCGGTGGCGCCTACCTCGGTGGCAGTGGCTCTGGAAACGATTGACGCCCCGATAGCAACACCTTCATTGGCATTTTTGGCAACCCATACCGGGGGCATGGTGTCTGCATCCCTGCCGGAATAGGTTATTACCTTAACGGGTGCACCATTCGGATCCTCGGATAACGCGGTAGCGTGATTGGCAATTGCCGAAGCACGCAGGGTGCAGCGGGAATTTTTGTGGGACATCGGGATTGGATTACCATCCGGTCCGGTTTTTCCTTTGTGCCATTCTCCCTGGAAATTGATACCCTTGTCCGGAGCAGCTTCACCATTGCCGACCCAGTACGGCACGCCATCCGCTACGAGAACATTTGACCAGATAACCTCCGTTCCATCGCCGCGCAGACAGTCCATTAAGAAGGGATCACCTTCGCGGTTAACGTCTTCGACGATGCCGAAGATGCCTTTTTCGGGGTTGATGGCACGGAGTACGCCGTCCTTGTCAATCCAGAACTGAGCCAGGTCGTCGCCGATAAAATCGGATCCCACCATGGCGGTTGTGGTTTTACCGCATCCGGACGGAGCGGCTCCGGCAAAAAAAGTTTTTCTGCCGCCGGGACCGGTCATGCCGGTTATAAACATATGTTCAGAGAGTTGCTCTTCCACCTTATAATATGTGGTATAATCAACACTGAATCGATGGTTGCCTTTTTTAAGCAGTAAGGTGTTGCCGGCATAGGTACAGAAGGTGGAAAATGTTGTCATCCAGCTTCTGTCCATGAAAATTCGGGCATTAGGTACATCAGCGGAGGTGTTATTACCCTGGGCATGAACGTTGGTGAAAAAAAGTCCGGCTCTCTCTGCTTCCGCATCAAAATCACTGTAACAATTCCGATACAATAATTCGGCCGAATGCAGAACATAGCCTGAAGAAGATATTTCAATCGCCGGGATAGCCGCTTCGGCGCCAACCGGACCACGGCTATAGAAGCCTACTATCATTGTCATGCCTGTCATTATTCCAGGCATGAACTTTTTCACGTAATCGATTGCCTCACTGCGTAATACCGATTTAGCCAGGGAACTCATCTTCTCCCCTTCATTGATGATGTAAAAGGTCTGTTTCACCAATCGAGCCTGGTCTTCCGGCAGATCAAAATGAATAGTATGTCCTGCCTTGGCAAGTTTTTTTTCTTCCCCCCTGTCAAGAGAGTATTCTCGTATCCATTGAACGTCTTCCGGTGAACCGGTATTAATAAAGACGCTATCAGGGCGACACATGTTTATTGCATTGGCAATTTTGATCAGTGCTTCTTCGTTTTTGATTGTTGCCAGCTTATTATTATTAATCTCATCGAGATTATCGGCAAACACAGTGTTGGCGTCTGCTCTGTTGGTAACGCCACCAACAATCGCTAAAATTTCATCGCCTTTTTTCAGTTCCAGCATTCTTAACTCCTTCGTTTATGATAGCCCGCTATGCACCATTGATATAAATATTAATCGACTTTTGAATAAGTCCAGTCGTGCTATAATAGGAGCTTATCCAAATGTCGTCAAGTTTAGATCCTGTTGTATGCAGAAAAAATAAAATGGGAAAATGTATTGATTTCAATGGAAAATTTTGAAGAATTGCTGAATAGGAATGGACGAGAAAAACAGGTGAGGTTCATAATGAGTTGATATATGTATAAGGAATTGTGATAAATATGGCAAGTATGCCTGACAATATATGGGGACAGTTTAAGGCGCGGCTTGTCGTTTAGGTGACTACCAGGAACATTACTTGCTTTTTTAATTATTATATTCAGAGTTCGGTTTTGTGCGGGTTTTGCATAAATATTGCGGGAATTGCAAGCCAACTTCCTGCGACTACCATTTCACCTGCAGTCTTGATAGTGACTTGACAAGAGTCGTCGGCTTATTACGTATGAATATTTGATACACCTCCTTTCTGTAGTATTGTATTGCTCACATGATAACCTTTAGAGATTTAACACAGACGCTCTCGATTCGATCAGTGCAATTATCGGCTGCGGAAAGCCAATTGTTGATCCAGAGAGCAGTGCGCGAACTGGCTGAGAGATCGGTTCTCGGATCAATCGTTGTACCTCTCTGTTTTGCTTTGGTAGTCATTACCTCAGGATACCTTTTCAACTCTCCATATACCTGTGTAAGCCTGGCTCTAACGATGTTGGGTGGTGCCCTGGCTCGTCATCTGGCAATCGCGCGCATAAAAAAATACACCGGGGAATCGCTGTCCGGATGGGTACGAATCTTCTTTTGCGGTTGTCTGGCCATGGCGTTAGGCTGGGGATTGACAACCGCTATTTTTGTATATGCCGATTTTCAAGACTTCCGGATTTTGCTCGTTCTTATTCTTGCGGCGGGGATAGGGGCCGGATCCATGATAAATTTTTGTATCTGGCGGGCTCTTGCCGTAAGTTATCTCCTTCTTTCCTTTGTTCCCTGTATTATTGCCGGCTTGCTCATTCGACAACCTGAGATCTTACCTGCCATTATCGCAATAGCCTTTTTTGTCCTTTACCTCGTAGTTCAGACCAAACATTGGAATTTTCATTTCTGGGACTCATTGATTACTGCCTATCTGTTCGAGAGACAGGCCGAAATGCTGTCGGAAACCAATAGTAAGTTGTCGGAAATTATCGGAAAAGAGCGAAAATTACGGCGGGAAGTGGAAAATGGCAGAAAGAAGCTGCTCGAACTCTTCAACCTTACCAATGATGCCATTATTATTTGTAATCTTGATGGCAAGGTCTTGGATGTTAATCGAGCAGCATTGCGGATGTTCTCCGGAGTCAGGGAAGCGCTTGTGAACACCTTTATTTTGCAACTATTCACCATGCCGAACAAAAGCAATCTGACTGTTCAGGACCACTGGTCAAGAGCTGTCAATGAGCAGCAAGATGATTTTGAATGTAGGGTACAACGGAAGGGAAAACAAACCCTCCTGCTGGTCCATGCCAATTTACGCCGGGTAATTTGGCAGGAAGAACACATCATTTTTCTGACGCTGCGAGATATTACGGTGAGAAAGCAGATGGAGGAGACGCTCGAAAAAACCAAGAAATTCCTTTCCGAAAGTGAAGGCTATCTGCAGGCGATACTGCGAAATGTTGAGTTGCCCATTTACTGTAAAGATCTTGAAGGTCGCTACCTGACCGTCAACAAACCTTTTGAAAATCTCTGCTGTAAGTCGATCGAGGAGCTGCGGGGCAAAAAGGATCTGGAAGTTTTTGTGGAAAATGTGGGCCGTTTTTTCAGTTTCAGGGATTCCGAAATAATGGAAACCGGTGAATCGATAGAACTTGAAGGAACTTTCACTTTTGGTGGCCAGGAAAAAAACCTGCTTATTCACAAGTTTCCGTTAAAAGAAAATAGTGGCCGCATTTACGCCACTGCCGGTATCTGTACCGACGTCACAATCATGAAAGAAGCGCTTCACACCGCACAACTCGCCAATGAGGCTAAATCTGAATTCCTTGCCGGTATGTCTCACGAGCTGCGCACGCCTATGCATAGTATTTTGAGTGTGGCGAGGCTCGGCTTGAAAAAAGTCAATTGTGCATCGCGGGAAAAGCTGGAATCGTATTTTAACATGATTGTCACAAGTGGAGATCAATTGCTGGAATTACTCAGCGAGCTCCTTGATCTCGGTACCCTGGAATCCGCCAACGCTTGCTATAATTTTGGGGAATATGATTTGTCGCAAGATCTGGAGAAAGTAGTTGCCGAATTTACTGTGATGATGGATGAAAGGGGAATATCTATGAGGTATGAACCTCCAGGATATCCGGCCCCGGCACGTTATGATAAGACCAAACTTTATCAAGTCCTGAGAAATCTGCTTGCCAATGCCATGAAATTTACAGCCCCCCGGAAAGAGGTGAGGATTTTTCTGCAAAAAGGGTATCTGGAGAGAGACGGTGAACGCCAGTCAGCCTGGAAAGTCATGGTCGTCGATCAGGGGACAGGCGTTGAGAAGGATGAGCTGGAATCGGTCTTCGGTAAATTCGTTCGCGGCAGTAAATTTTATAAAGGAGCAGGCGGAGTAGGCAGTGTAGGCGGAGTGGGGTTGGGGCTTTCCATATGCAAACGCATAATTGAAGATCATCAAGGCATGATTTGGGCTGAGCAGAACGAACCGGAAGGGGCGATTTTCTCATTTTTGCTGCCCGCATTAGAATAACATACACGTACTTATCCAGTGCAATCCGCGGCAGATTTTCGGGTAGCTTGTCGGGATTACTTGCGAAAGGGAGATTGCATCTCTGCCGGAATCATGCTATACGGCATCAGACAACCTCCTAGATAGAATCGGACATGAAACAGCAGAAAAAGACAAGAAATGAACGCAAAAAGGGCTGCAATCAGAAGAAGATTGCAGCCCTTGAAATTTTAAATGGTGCCGAAGGCAAGAGTCGAACTCCCACGAGGATACCCCCACTAGACCCTGAACCTAGCGCGTCTACCAATTCCGCCACTTCGGCAACGCGCATGAATATGCTTCCTGCGCGGGATTTTGTCAAGACATTCTTAGTGTGAGGATAAAAAAAATTACCTGATCTCGCAAATATGAAAATTTTTAGAAGGATTGAAGATATTACTCAACCGTTAACCAATGCCTGTGTCACTATCGGCAATTTTGACGGAGTTCATCGTGGGCATCAACAGCTGTTTGCCACGGTAGTCAAAAAGGCTCAGTCCATAAACGGGACAAGTGTAGCCATTACTTTTGATCCGCATCCTCTGCAGGTATTGCTGCCGGGTGGAATCAAACTGATTTCAACATGTCAGCAGAAGGAAGAACTGATTGAACTGGCAGGTATTGATGTTCTTTTGGTTATTCCCTTCACCAGGGAATTTGCCAAAACGACGGCCGATATCTTTGTAGCTGATCTGCTTGTAAAAAGACTTGGGGTGAAAGAGCTGGTGGTGGGCTATGACTACGCCTTTGGTAAGGGACGCAGTGGAAATATCGACTTTCTTAAAACAGCAGGGGAGCATCTATAATTTTCCAGTGACTGTAGTTGAGGCCTGTTATTGGGAGATCAACTGGTCAGTTCGACTAAAATTCGTGAGCTGGTAAGAGAGGGCAAGATGGCCGCCGCCAGGAGAACTTCTCGGGCGTAGCTATCAAATCCGGGGGACAGTACAGGTAGGCAAACAGCGAGGCGGCAAGGTAATTGGTTTTCCCACGGCGAATCTGAAATTCAACGAGGAAGACCTGGTACCCAAGCATGGGGTTTATGTAACTCAGGTTTTCTGTGAAGGACGATATTACGGGGGCATTCTCAATATCGGCTATAATCCGACCTTTGGAGAAGAACAGCTGGTGGCGGAAACGCATATTTTTGATTTCAATGAAGATATTTACGGAAAACCGATTAAAGTAAATCTTCTGAAATTCTTGCGGAGTGAAAAGAAATTTTCCGGAGCCGAGAAATTGGCCGAACAGATAGGCAAAGACGTATTGCTGGCAAAAAAAATTCTTGCCGAACAGTAAATGAGAATAAATATGCCAGTGCTTTCTGTTTCGCCGCGGTTGCCTATCGACGGCAGGAGCTGATTTGATGCGATATTTTATTGTTGCAAGTACGCTCAAGGTGTCTATAGTGTATGCGCTCATTGCGGACAGATTTCAGGCAGTTATTTATGAGTGATAATATTCATGGATCCCATGGCTTTTCTTTATCTCAATCGGCTGAATAGCATTGAAATTATAAGAATCGATACTCGTTAAAATATAGAGGGAAACTATGTCGGAGCAGTTACAGGAAGATTTGCCGAAGGTAATCGAAGAGCTGGAAAAAAAATGCAAGGAACACCCTAAATCGGTTATGGCCTTTCACCATTTGGGGCTCGTCTACATGAAGGCCGGACGCATACCGGAAGCGATTACCGCATTGGAAAAAGCTATTGAAATTGATGATCTCAGTATTGAGAGCATGATCAACCTCGGTGCGATTTATTTTGGACAGGGCGATCTGGACAAAGCTCAGGAGCTCAATGAAAAAGCTCTTTCAATCAATTCCGAAAGTGCCCAGGCCCATGCAAATCTGGGACTGATCTGGCAGCAGAGAAGTGATTTCGAAAAGGCCGTACCGCCTACGAAAAGGCAATTCAACACGATCCGAAGCTTGCCAGCACCTGGATGAACCTCACTGCCGTACTTACCATGAAGGGAGAGGACGATCGGGCTGTGAAAGCAGCCAGAAAAGGTCTTGAGTTGAGTCCTGATTCCGCACTCGGCCACAACAATCTGGCGGTGGCCTTGTACTTCAAGGGCAACTATGCGGATGCCAAGAACCATTTGGATAAAGCAAAAGAACTCGGCTACTCGGTGGACCCGAATTTCGTGTCGAGTCTTCAGGAAAACTTGCCTAATTAAGTAAATAAGAACACGAAGCAGCAAATATGAGCGAGTTAGATGCCTAAAGAACAGATTATTGTAAGACCCTGGTGCCCGTTTTGTGGTCAGAAAGTCGGCCGGGCAACCCACGCACCTGTCAGAAAAATGAATGAATTTCCGGTTGGTCGCTGTCAGTGTGGTGCGGTGTATATTGTGATGTTACTGGGCACAATGTCGGTGCCGCAATAGTGGAGACCTTGATCTATGCCTGCAATGACAATGCCGATTTTGCCTGGGAATTAATGCCGGAAGATGATTATCTCACCGGACGTATTGAAAATTACGATGAAACACTGCATCAGGTTGTAGCAACGAAAAATGTTGATGGCCGGGCAGTAAGTGGCGTGCTTTATTTTGTTCGACTGCATACCGATATTCAGGATATTGCCCGGAGAATAAAGGAAAAGAAAGCCGAAGCTGTCAAGAGAAAAGTGGGGAAACCGGCGGAAATAAGGTCATACCGCCATTGAACCGGCTCCTGATGAAAAACGGGTACGCAGAAAAGCAAATAAAAAAATAATCAAAGACCTGGTGGATCAGGAAGATATCGATACGCTGGTCGCTCTCTGCCTTGATGATAAAAAGTCCCTGCGGCTCATGCAGCGACTGCTCTATGATCCTCTTGAAGAAAATCGCTGGCGGGTCGCCTGGATAATAGGCCGGGTTACTGCGAGATCATCCACCCGGGAGCCGGGTCCAGTTTCCGAACTGTTGCACCGGATTTTTCGAGGCCTGTTCCGATTCGGCGGCAACGCCTTGGGGGATGGTGGAAGCCATTGGTTATATCGTTTCCTTACGAACGGACATCTTCGGAGCTTTTACCAGACATCTTTTAAATTATATAGGCGATCCTTCCACGCAAAATCAGACCTTTTGGGCACTGGCGGAAATTGCTGAAAAGCGGCCCGATCTGATTCGTGATACCCCCTTTTATAATCTCTTCCACTTTTTAACACCCCAAACCACAGGTAAGGGGCCAGGTAGCAAGACTCATGGGGCGTATTAAAGCAACCGAGGCGGGGATTAACTCATGGAGCTTAGCGCGGATCAAGAGGAATTCTGCTATTGTAGGGATGGAAAACTTGTCTCTTCGACTGTCGCTGAAGCGGCGAGTTCAGCACTACAGAAAATACAGGGAGACAGCAGGAATGACAGATAAGTTGCAATCAATTGAAACCATTGGACCAGTCAAACCGTCTGATCCTCTGCAGGCCGATTACGAAGAGGGAAAGAGGTTCTTAGGAAATAAGTAATACGGCCAGGCGGCAGTAGCTCTGCATAATGCTCTTATTGGTTTCAAGGAAAAAAATGACCAAGCCGGAATAGCCAATGCCAGTAATCAGTTGGGGCATGTCTGTTATGGCCGCGGAGAATACGAAACTGCTTTGACCCATTACCGGCTGGCATTGGATATTTGTGAAGAATCAAATGACCGGATGAGTGTTCTCGCAGTATTGAAAAGTATCGTCGAAGCACAGAAAGCGCTAAAACAGTATGATATTGCGATTAAATCCTGCCTGACAATCCTCGATCATTATCATGACAATAGAGATCCTCAGGGAACGGTAACCACTCTGGAGAAAATCGCGGAACTTTATCTAAAGCTTGAAAAAAATGAGAAAGCTGCAGATACCTACCGGACTATCGCTTCGATTCATAAAAATTTCCGGCATGATAATATTGCCGTCGGTTTTATGAAAAAAGCCGAGCAATTAACCAATCAACCCTGAATTTGGAAAAGATAGGCCATGTTCACAGGGATTGTCGAAGGCGCAGGAAAAATCAGAGGAAAACGAACGGTTGGCGGTGGAATAGCCTATGATTTTGAAGCGTCTTTTGAGCTAACTGAACCTGAGGAAGGGGAATCTATTGCCGTAAGCGGAGCATGTTTGACGGCGTATAATATCCGGGGTTGTAATTTCAGTGCCGATGTTTCTCCGGAAACTCTGTCGCGGACAAAGCTTGGCTTGCTCGGTCCCGGATCAACCGTTAATCTTGAGCGGGCCCTTAGACTTTCCGATAGACTCGGCGGACATCTTGTCTCCGGTCATATTGATTGCATGGCTACCGTTACAAGCAGGAAAGAACTCGGCACATTCACCATTTTTTCTTTTTCTCTTCCGGCTGAACAGGGACGGTACATCATAGAAAAAGGGTCAATTACTATTGACGGTGTAAGTCTTACCGTAAATAGCTGTGATCCCGGGCGCTTTTCTGTGTCGATTATCCCTCATACTCTGAAGGTTACGACGCTTGGCTCCCTAAAAGTTGGCGGTAAAGTTAACATCGAGGTCGATATAATCGGCAAGTATGTTGAAAAGTTGCTTGCTCCCAGACCGGCAAAGGCGGATTCCGGCGATAGTGAGGGCATTAATCCAGGATTTCTTGCACGGCACGGCTTTATGTGATTCTGCCGGCGGGATGAGGCTAACCATTACATTTACGAGTGTGAATTATTATGGCAGTAAGTTCAATTGAAGCAGTAATCAAAGATATCCAAGATGGCAAGATGGTCATTCTGGTCGATGATGAGGATCGGGAGAATGAAGGGGACCTCTACATGGCAGCCGAGAAGGTTACCGCGGAAGAAATTAATTTCATGGCGAAGTATGGGCGAGGTCTTATTTGTCTAACACTGAACGGAGAGCTGACAGATAGGCTTGGCTTGCCGATGATGGTTTCCAACAATACATCTCCCTATGGAACCGGCTTTACCGTAAGTATTGAGGCGAGAACCGGAGTTTCGACCGGTATATCGGCTGCTGACAGAGCCCGGACCGTTCAGGTTGCTGTCGATCCGAACACCAAGCCGATCGATCTCGTCAGCCCCGGTCATATCTTTCCCCTCAGGGCCAGGGATGGAGGAGTTCTGGTTCGGGCTGGACAGACCGAGGGGTCTGTTGATCTTTCCCGGCTTGCCGGTATGACTCCCGCCGGAGTGATCTGCGAGATTATGAATGAAGACGGAACCATGGCACGCATGAATGATCTGGAAATATTTGCCGAAAAACATAATCTGAAAATTGCTACAATCGCTGATCTGGTCGCGTACCGATTGCGCCAGGACACTCTCGTACAACGAGCGGTGGAAGCACGGGTCCCAACAGAACATGCAGGAGAATTTAAGGCAGTTGTCTATTCCAACTCTGTTGACAAGCTTGATCATCTGGCGCTTGTCAAGGGCGATATTTCCAAGGTAGATCGGGTTCTTGTTCGGGTGCACTCTGAATGCCTGACCGGGGACGTTTTCGGATCATCCCGATGTGACTGCGGACTCCAACTGAACGCCGCAATGAAGATGATTGATGAAGAAGGCTGCGGCATTCTTCTCTATATGCGCCAGGAGGGCCGTGGTATCGGGCTGGTCAATAAATTGAAGGCTTATTATCTGCAGGATGAAGAAGGAGTAGACACTGTCGAAGCAAATCATATGCTCGGTTTTAAGAGTGATCTGCGCGAATATGGAATTGGCGCACAGATTCTTCGAGATCTCGGGGTGAAAAAAATGGCGATTTTGACCAACAACCCAAAAAAAATTGTAGGTCTTGAAGGATATGGCATAGAAGTTGTCGAACGGTTGCCGCTGGAGATGCCGGCCGGCAAGGAAAATAAAGAGTATTTGATGTGCAAGCGAGACCGGATGGGGCATCTTATTGCCGTAAATGATTAAAAAGTTTGTTCTGCGTGGGTAAATTAAATAATTTTCAGGTGAGAGGGTATGGCAAAGTTTATTGAAGGAAATCTCAATGCAGAGGGCAAAAAATTTGCAATCGTTGTAGCTAGATTCAACTCGTTTCTCAGTGAGAGACTTTTGGAAGGTGCCTTGGATAGTCTGGTTCGTTCCGGTGCTGCCCCTGATGATATTGATGTGGTAAGGGTGCCCGGAGCCTTTGAGATTCCACTTATTGCAAAAAAATTAGCCGGCGCCCAGAAATATAACGCTATTATTGCTCTTGGGGTCGTCATTCGAGGTGCAACTCCGCATTTTGATGTCGTTGTTAACGAAGTATCCAAAGGAACGGCTCAAGCCGGCATGGAAACCGGAGTGCCGGTCCTTTTTGGCGTTTTGACTACGGAAACTATCGAGCAGGCTATCGAGCGCAGTGGTACAAAGGCCGGCAATAAAGGCGCTGATGTTGCAATTGCCGCCATTGAAATGGCTAATATAATTGATCAGCTGAACTAAGTTAAGATCCTGAGATCCACTGCGGACAAGATGTCCGCACTAAAGTTGAGGGACAGAAAACAGGGACAACCTGTTTGTATCTGTCCCTTTTGTATTTTTATTCATGATAAACTCGTAAAAACCTCAAATTTGAGATGGCTAAGTAAAAAACATCATATGCGAGGCGCGGTAAATTTCTATTATTTCGGCGTACTAGAGTACGTCGTAATGATAGGAATTTTGCAGCAACGAAGCAGATGAAGAGTTTTTACGACGCCATCATTCATTGGTATTGTGAAAATATGGGTACACGCCGAAATTCAAGGGAAGCCGCACTCCAGTTTCTCTATCAGGAAGATTTTACCATCGGTCCTGATCAACAATTTGGCTATGATCTTGCAGAACGATTTGATTTGTTTTGTGCACTTTTCCAGGTCAACAAAAAGGCCAGAGGATATGCACTTGTTTTGTTGCAAGGGATAACCAATAATCTCGAACGAATAGACCGCCTAATAACCGACGCCGCCAGTAACTGGCGTTTAATCCGAATTGCAGCAACCGAAAGGAACCTGCTGCGCATTGCCGTCTTCGAAATGATGGAAATGGCAGATGTTCCCCCGCAGGTTGCAATCAATGAAGCCGTTGAAATCGCCAAACGTTTTGCCGGGGAAGAGTCGCCTAAGTTTATTAATGGAGTACTCGACGCGGTACGGGCTATTCTTGCGAAGAAGTGATTTCCGGCTTTTGGGCCTCTCCTTGCAATTTTAGTGAATTCCGGGTACATCTTTGGCCCTGAACAATCAAAAAATGCTAATTCGCGTCTGTCCGGAAACGGCTTTTTTCCTGGCTTTTTGTTGCACTCATAATTTAATTCCTCGGAATATCAGCAGAATGCCTGCGGTTAAGTTGATTGCGCGCCTTGACTTAAGAATAAATTTTCTATATGGATGAACACTATTTCAGGAATGGCTCAGGCACATGGCTCAAAAAAATGAACTACCCAAACCAGGGCTTAAACAGGAGGCCCTGGCTGTCCTTGGAATATTTATTTCTCTTTTTCTCTATCTCAGCCTTTTTTCCCATTCGCTGAAAATCAAAGGGAACTGGTGTGGTCAGATAGGTACGTTTATTGCCCAGATACTTATTGGTTTTCTTGGCTGGGGAGCATATCTGCTGCCGGCCCTCTTGTTGTTGTCATCCTTTCTCTTTTTTAGTTCCAGGATGTCTTTTGACCGACTGCCCCAGGTAATTGCCGGCCTCACCGGTGCGATAATTTCCTTTTGCGGGTTGCTTTCCTCGTTGACGATCAGGGATCCCGGTTATTTTGATGCAGGGGGTTTTTTAGGAAAAACCGGCTTCACTCTATTGGATTCGGTGGTCGGTCATGGTGGAACAGTACTTTTTTTTGTAATGATCTTTCTGATTGCTTTGATGCTTTCCACCCAATTTTCTCCCTATCAACTAATCTCTGCTCTATGGCGGTTGATAAAACGCGCATCCATTCTCCTTGAGAAAAATCCGGAGAAATCGACGGGAATAAAACAGAAAGGAACTGCTCGGACAACTGACAACTTTCCGGAAAGACAGGAAAAACCTTTTCTCGCCCCCCAAGTTTTACAAACAGTTACCGTGCCACTCGTGAAAGAGCCTGCACGAGCCGCTAAAAGTGCGGACACAGATGATGAATTTGCCACTAAACCAGTTGCCAGAGGAGACTGGAAGCTGCCGCCACTATCGCTTCTGAGCAAGAGTAATCAGGTACGGGAAAAGATCGATAATGAAGTCTACTATAAACTGTCAAAGCAGTTGGAACTAAAATTAAAAAATTTTGGGGTCTCGGGAAAAGTCGTCGGTATCTCTCCCGGGCCGGTAGTCACTACTTACGAGTATTCTCCTGCACCTGGTGTAAAAATCAACAAAATTGCCGGACTCGCCGATGACCTGGCCCTGGGCTTGAAAGCTCAGTCGGTACGCGTGGTCGGTTCCGTCCCCGGAAAAGCGGCCCTCGGTATAGAAATACCAAACGAAACAAGGCAAATTGTCTATATTCGTGAGTTGATCGGGGCAGAGAAATATAGGGCGAATTCCCATAAACTCACCATTGCCCTAGGACTTGATGTGGTCGGCAATTTGGCTATGGCCAACCTGGCCAAAATGCCACATCTGCTCATTGCAGGAGCTACAGGTGCCGGAAAAAGTGTAGGAATAAATACAATTATTGCTTCCATCTTATATAACGCCACCCCTCAGGAAGTCCGTTTTCTTATGGTTGATCCCAAGCGGATCGAGCTTTCCGGCTATGAAGGTATTCCTCACCTGCTGCATCCGGTAGTCGTTGATCCTAAACTCGCATCCAGAGCTCTTAACTGGGCCGTCAGAGAAATGGAGCGGCGCTATCTTCTCCTCGAAGAGGCTCGGGTGAAAAGTTTTGATTCCTACAATGAAGTCAAAGAAGAAAAACTTCCATACATTGTAGTAATTGTAGACGAATTGGCCGATTTGATGATGGTGGCTTCAAAGGATGTTGAAGCGGCTATTGCCCGCTTGGCCCAAATGGCCAGGGCTGCTGGTATTCATTTGATACTTGCCACCCAGCGACCTTCGGTTGATGTACTTACCGGCCTGATCAAGGCAAATTTTCCAACAAGAATTTCTTTTAAAGTCTCTTCAAAAATCGATTCAAGAACCATTCTGGATGCTTCAGGTGCCGAACATCTTCTAGGTGCGGGAGATATGCTTTTCCTTGCTCCGGGCACCGCCGATATCAAAAGGATTCATGGGGCCTATATTTCCGAGAAGGAGACAGGGGACATCGTTGAGTTCTGGAAACGGCAGGGGAGTTCCGGCTATGATGAGGCGGTGATGCAGGAAATCGAAAAAGAACAGCATGGTTCCGGAGTTGACAGCGAGGATGAATTTGACGACCGGTACGATGAAGCGGTCGCACTTGTCACCGAGGCCGGGCAGGCTTCGATTTCGATGGTACAGCGAAGACTCCGCGTCGGCTATAATAGAGCTGCAAGAATGATCGAAACCATGGAGAAAGAGGGGATCGTGGGCCCGGCTGACGGAGCTAAACCCCGCGAGGTTATTGTACGCAATAACTACACCTAGGCATAATAAGCTGAATGTTGAATTTTCTTGACAATTAGCAGGCAACCTAATATAAAAAGTTCTTGAGAAAAATGAGCAGTCATTCAGTTCGAGCCAAGTTCATTGTTTAGGAAAAAAAGGATTTTGTCTGTAGTGTTACTTGGTTACCTGCAGTATTGATAGCCACGGGAAACCAAGGGATTTTTAGTTGTATATAGTTTAAGTGGGCCCTGTCGGTTCAGGGTCACAACAGTTAATACAAAACTGAGGAGGTAGTTGAATGCCAAGTTATGTAGATCCTGCCAAATGTGATGGCTGCAAAGGTGGAGATAAAACGGCGTGCATGTACATCTGTCCCAACGATTTGATGGTTTTGAATGTTGAGGAGATGAAGGCTTACAATCAAGAGCCTGATGCATGTTGGGAATGTTATTCCTGCGTTAAAATCTGTCCCCAGGGTGCTATCTTTGTTCGCGGTTATGATGACTTTGTACCAATGGGCGGGCAGGTTCATCCAATGAGATCTTCTGATTCCATTATGTGGACGGTGAAGTTTCGTAATGGCAACATGAAGCGTTTCAAGTTTCCTATCCGCACTACCGCTGAGGGTGCTGCCAATGCTTATGCAGGCCAGAAAGGTGCCAGTCTTGATGACGAGTGTCTGTTCCTCGAGGCTAATATTCCTAGCCCCAAATAAGCTGAGTTAGAAACTTTTTAACTACAAAATCTTTATTTTAAGGAGATTTGAAATGGCATTACCAAACAAACCAAAAGGTGAGCTCAAGGCAGTAGTGAACCCAGAGGTAGTCGAGCATGATGTCGACATCCTCATCGTCGGCGGTGGTATGGCAGCATGTGGAGCCGCTTTCGAGATCAAAAAATGGGCTCCGGAAGGCATGAAAATCATGCTCGTTGATAAAGCTTCTCTAGAGCGTTCCGGTGCTGTTGCTCAGGGGTTGTCCGCTATCAACACCTACATCGGCGAAAACCCGATCGAAAGTTATGTTAAAATGGTTCGTAACGATCTGATGGGCGTTGTTCGTGAAGATCTTATCTACGACTGTGGCCGTCACGTTGACGAGTCCGTTAAGCTCTTTGAGGAATGGGGACTCCCGGTTTGGAAAAAAGATGCAGACGGCGAGAATCTCGACGGCGCCAAGCCTGCTCCAACCCTTCGTGAAGGTGGTCAGCCTGTACGAACCGGTAAATGGCAGATCATGATCAATGGTGAGTCTTACAAGTGCATCGTTGCCGAGCCTGCTGCTACCGCTCTTGGCTCAGACAATATCCTGGAGCGTGTTTTTATCGTTAAGCTTCTTCTTGACAAGAACAAGCCGAACCAGATTGCCGGTGCTGCTGGTTTCTCCACTCGTGAGAATAAAGTACATGTTTTCCGTTGCAAAGCAGCCATGGTTGCTTGCGGTGGCGCTGTTAATATTTTCCGTCCACGTTCTACTGGTGAAGGAAAAGGCCGTGCATGGTACCCGGTTTGGAATGCAGGTTCTACCTACACTATGTGTGCCCAGGTTGGCGCAACCTTGACCATGATGGAAAATCGTTTCACCCCGGCTCGTTTTAAAGACGGTTACGGACCTGTTGGTGCATGGTTCCTGCTGTTCAAAGCCAAAGTTCAGAATGGTCTTGGTGAGTTTTATGCAAACAGTGATGCGGTTAAAGAAGAACTTGAGAAGTTCATGCCTTATGGTGCTTCTGCGGTTACTCCCACCTGTCTTCGTAATCACCTGATGATCAACGAGTTGAGAGAAGGCCGTGGCCCGATTTATATGGCTACCGATGTTGCTCTCAATGCTTTCCTCGATGATCGTAAAGCAAAAGGAATGGACGACAAGTCCCTGAAGAAATTCTGGAAACACCTTGAGTCTGAAGCCTGGGAAGATTTCCTTGATATGTCCGTCGGTCAGGCTGGACTGTGGGCCGGTGCAAACGTTGAACCTGAGAAAGTCGGTTCTGAGATCATGCCCACCGAACCGTATATGCTCGGTTCTCATTCCGGTTGTTGCGGTATCTGGACCTCCGGTCCGGAAGAAGCTTGGGTTCCGGATGTACAAAATGAGTCCCGTTCTCATAAGTACAAGTGGGGTTATAACCGCATGACCACTGTTGACGGGTTGTTTACTGCCGGTGATGGTGTTGGTGCTTCCGGTCATAAATTCTCCTCCGGGTCCCATGCGGAAGGCCGTATTGCTGCTAAGCAGATGGTTAAATTCTGCCGCGATAACGATTTCAAACCTGAGCTGAAGCAGACTGCACAGGAAATCGCCGATGAGATCTACGCACCAGTTAAGCGTTATGAAGAATTTAAGGATGCTTCTACCGCAGCTGATGTCAATCCTAACTACTGCAAACCCGCAGGTCTTATGATGCGTCTCATGAAGGCCACCGACGAATATGGTGGTGGTGTTGCGACATATTATATGACCTCTGGTAAACTGCTTAACATCTGTCTGGATCTCCTCCGTCTGCTCCGTGAAGACGCTGAGAAGATGGCTGCCGGTGACCTGCATGAACTGCTCCGTTGCTGGGAGAACTACCATCGTATCTGGTGTGTTGAAACGCATATTCGCCACATCGAGTTCAGGAAAGAATCCCGTTATCCGGGCTTCTACTACAGATCGGATTTTCCAACCTGTGATGACGAAAATTGGAAGTGCTTTGTCAATTCAACTTTCAATCCTGAATCTCAGGAGTGGAAGTGTGAGAAGGTTGAATGTCTCAACATTTTCTCAACTGATCCTTGGCTGTAATAGCTGAGAATGCTGTTGATGTGATGTGAAATCAAATCTCCAGGAGTCTTTTGACTCCTGGAGATTTTTTTGGTATTTGGGGTTTTTAGTACCTTCGAAATTCATTTCTTGTTTTTTGGGAGTGAATTTCGCTTTAGAATGAATTTGGTGAAGGTGTTTATCGCCGTGCTTTGCGGGGATTAGTTTATGTTGACAAGAGATTATTGCAACTCTTACCAACATAAGCTAAAAAGTTCATCAAGAGCTTTTTTCGTTAATTCTGCTGTGTTCAATAGTTGTTATGTATTGTGCCTGTTCTTGTAGGACGGGTAACTATTATACGTGACGATAGTACAATATTTTAAGAGCAATTATGGAGGTTTGGTATGACTGACGAGCAAGGCACCTCTGGTGCGGTTTTGGTCGTAGGCGGAGGCATCAGCGGGCTGACTGCTGCTCTGGAAACCGCTGAAGTCGGAAATGATGTATTTCTCGTTGAGAAAGGCGCATCTTTTGGCGGACGAGTGGCGCAGTTAAACGAATATTTCCCTAAACTGTGTCCGCCAAGTTGCGGCTTGGAGATAAATTTTCGCCGAGTAAAGGATAATCGCAAAATCAGGACCTACACGATGACCACCGTCAAATCCGTGAGTGGTTCTGCCGGAAATTATGAAGTCACTCTTGAGACTTCGCCACGTTATGTGAACAGCAACTGTACAGCCTGTGGTGACTGCGAAGCTGCCTGTCCCGATGAAATTGATAATGAATTCAATTTCGGAATGAACAAGTGCAAAGCAGCTTATTTGCCGCATGAAATGGCATTTCCGCGAAGGTATGTAATCAAAAAAGAGGAACTGAGCCCAGCCGGGGCTGAGGCGGTGAAGGCTGCATGTAAATACAATGCGGTCGACCTGGATATGAAAAGTGAGACTTTCACTATTAATGTAGGTTCAATCGTATGGGCTACAGGTTGGACTCCGTACGAACCGACAAAAATGGAAAACCTGAAATTCGGACAATCAAAAGCAATTGTTACCAATATGATGATTGAACGAATGGCAGCTCCTAACGGACCAACCGGCGGAAAGATTGTTCGACCAGGCGATGAAAAAGAAATTGAATCTATTGCTTTCGTGCAATGTGCCGGTTCTCGTGATGAAAATTATCTGGAATATTGCTCACATGTCTGTTGTATGGCGACATTCAAACAAATGTCCTATGTTCGTGAACAATATCCCGACGCTAAGATCTATGTGTTCTATATCGATTTGAGAACTCCTGGAAAGTATGAAAAATTCCGAGAAGTTCGCATGGCTGATAAGAATGCTGTTTTTATTAAAGGAAAAGTTGCAGATATCATCCCGGAAGCTGATGGTGGTGTATCAGTAGTAGCCGAAAACGCTATTACGGCCGAGAAAATCACTCAAAAAGTCGACATGGCTGTCCTGGCAACTGGAATGCAACCATCACTTGCCCTGCAAGATGTTCCTACCAATCTGCTGATGGATTCGAGTGGTTTTGTCATTTCAGAATTTGATAAGGCTATGATAGCAGCAGGTTGTGCAAAGAAAGCCGCGGATGTTGTTACTTGTACTCAATCTTCAACTGCAGCTGCCTTAAAGGCAATTCAGGTTTCCAGGAGGTAATAATCGATGGATAAGAAATATTGCGCCTATATTTGTGCCGGGTGTGGCATTGGTGACGCACTCGACCTTGAGGCCCTCGCAGAGGTTGTGACCGGTGAGATGTCCATGGAGTGCAAAACGTTTGATTGCCTCTGTGGAGTAGAAGGTCGTGCGCTAATTGAAAAAGATATTGCGGGCGGTGTGAATACCGTCGTTGTGGGTGCATGCTCACCCCGTGTAATGACCGAAGAATTCAATTTTGGTAAAGATAAAATTACCGTTCGGGCAAATTTGCGTGAGCAAGTAGTATGGTCACAGGTGAAACCCGCTGAAGGGGAAGAGCCCCATAGCGAAGCCGCCGAATTCCTGCAGGAAGCTGCAGCGGATTATATGCGAATGGCTTGTACTCGTGCTAAAAAAACCGAGCTTCCTGATCCTTACCAGCTCGAAGCAATTAACAAGACAATTTTGGTGATGGGTGGTGGACTTACTGGTCTCACTGCCGCCAAGGAAGCTGCTGATGCAGGATATAACGTAATTCTAGCTGAAAAAGAAGAAAAGCTCGGTGGAAAGGCGTTAGGGTGGAGAAAAAGTTTTCCAACCAAGGCTCCTTGGACCCAATTGGAAGAAAATCCCATCTACAGTCTCGTTTCAGCTATCGAAAGTAATAATAGGATAACCGTCAAAACCGGAGTTGAAGTAGCACGTATAACCGGTGCACCCGGTGATTTTGGAATAAGCTTTAAAGCAGCCGGAGCCAAGTCCGAATGGGATGCTCCTGCAAAAGTCACCGTCGATGAATTGGATCTTATTGAAAAAGGGAAGATGGAAAATCCCAATGAGGGATTGAAAAAATATACTACCGTCAATCCCGAGGCCGTAAAAGTTGGAGCTGTTGTGCTTGCGACCGGTTGGAAGCCTGCTGATGTTTCTCAATATGAACACCTCGGATACGGCAAGGTAAAAAATGTAGTAACCAACGCTGAATTTGAAAAACTCGCTAAAGAAGGAAAGGTTCCGGCCAACGTAGCCTTCATCCAGAGTCCCGGCGGTAAAGAGAATGATAAAGATTTTCCATATTGTAACTCCGTTACTTCTATGGTTGCTCTCAAGCAAGCTCAGTATGTTCTTGAGGATAACGCTGAAGGAAAAGCATACATTCTTTATCAGCATATGAGAACACCTGGTCACATGGAGCTATTTTATAAAAATGCTCAAAATAATGATGGCATTTTCATGACCAAAGGCAATGTCATGAAAGTCGAAGAGAATGGCGGTTCTTTGGCTGTAGCAGTGGAAGACACTCTTCTTGGAGAAGACCTGAATCTTTCAGTAGACATGGTCGTCCTGGCGGCTGGTATGGAACCCACAACCCTTCATGAAAAGAGCATAAATCTTGCTTATCGTCAGGGACCGGGCTTCAATGATCTTGATCTCTTTGATGGCTATGCCGATTCCCACTTTATCTGCTTTCCCTATGAAACACGGCGGACAGGTGTTTATGCCTGCGGTGGTGTTCGAAAAGCGGAGACTATGGAAGAGGCTGTGGACGATGCTACCGGAGCTGCACTTAAAGCAATACAGTGTATCGAATCTGTAGATCGTGGAGTTTCAGTGCATCCTCGATCGGGAGATGCTACCTATCCTGAATTCTTCATGCAGCGATGTACCCAGTGTAAACGTTGTACCGAGGAATGTCCTTTTGGGGCTCTGGATGACGACGAAAAGGGGACTCCACTGCCGAATCCCACCAGATGCCGGCGTTGTGGTACCTGCATGGGCGCCTGTCCCGAAAGGATCATCGGTTTCAAGGATTACAATATTGATCTCATTGGCTCCATGATCAAAGCAATAGAGGTCCCGGAAGATGATGATGATCGTTTAAGAATCCTGGTTCTGGTTTGTGAGAATGATGCATATCCCGCACTTGATATGGCCGGTATGCGACGGAATGGAATCAGTCATATGGTGCGATTTATCCCGGTTCGTTGTCTTGGATCGGTGAACATGGCTTGGATCAGGGATGCTCTTTCCGCTGGTTTGGACGGAGCGATGTTGCTCGGATGTACATATGGTGACGATTACCAATGTCACTTTGTCAAGGGCTCGGAAATTGCCAACAAACGAATGGAAAATATTGGTGATACTTTATCGACACTTGGACTTGAATCAGAGAGATGTGCTGCCAATCAGGTAGCTATCACTGATTATGATAAAATTCCGCAGATCATTAATGATTTCGTTGAGGAAATTATCGAAATGGGCCCGAATCCATTTAAAGGCTTTTAGTACTTTTTATCCTTGACGTGTAGATGTAATTGCTCATCTGCACGTCAAAGCCTGATCAAGTACCAAATTGATTGAATGATTTGCATGGATATATGCAGGAGGAACAAATGAATGTTCAACCAGATTTAGAGTTTATAAAAACCTTGAAGGAGGCAGGGGGGGATACACTGAAGAAATGTTATCAGTGTGCAACCTGTTCCGTTGCTTGCCCTCTATCAAAGGATGGAAAGCCATTTCCCAGAAAGGAGATGATTTGGTCCCAATGGGGGATGAAAGATAAATTAGTGACTGATCCCGATGTGTTTCTTTGCCATCAATGTGGTGACTGTACGGCAAAATGTCCACGAGGGGCAAAACCCGGTGACGTCCTGAGCGCGATCCGGGCTTACGCATACACCTTTTACGGCTGGCCCGCACCTTTGGCAAAATTAGCCTCAAGTGCAAAAGGTCTGCCTATTTTGATAGGTATCCCTGTTGTTGTGATTTTTATAATGTGGATGATTTCCGGTGCTATGCATATTCCTACAAATGAAGAATTTGCAAGCCACGGGTATCAGCATTTTTTTGGTACCTGGGATTTTTACTGGTATGCCAAAAATATCTTCTTTATTGTATTAATCATGGTCCCTTCATTAGGACTTGGCTTGTTTGCCGGATTTAAGGGTGTCA
The DNA here is from genome assembly GCA_963728385.1 of uncultured delta proteobacterium. Taxonomy (GTDB): domain Bacteria; phylum Desulfobacterota; class Desulfobulbia; order Desulfobulbales; family Desulfocapsaceae; genus Desulforhopalus_A. Next base: position 2,320,033 of record CAVSJK010000002.1, on the reverse strand, counting down.
CGAAAATGTGGAAAAGCATGAGTAAGGATGCCGGGTTCAATAAAGAGTACAGACCATCGGTAGTTGAATTCACGAAGGACTTTCTCTGGCCTTCTGTAATAGAAATTGTCAAGCATTCCAGATTTCGTGAATGTACGGTTAATACCGACAGAGTACGCGGTCATTTACCATTGATGTTGGCATTTATCGGGTTATTTATTGTAACTTGCTGGTCTCTTTTGAAAAATGATGTTCTAGGGCTCTTTTGGCCATCGTTGCATGGCCCATTGCCCATGACCGATCCATTTAAGATTCTAGCCAATATTTCCGCTATTGCCTTTATGTTTGGTATTGTCGTACTTTGGGCTAATAGAAAGAAGGCAGAAAATGAGCAGAACACACAGCCCACTTTTTATGATTGGTTCCTAATCTGGGAAATTACGGCTGTTGGGGTTACCGGACTTGGTGCGGAGCTTTTACGTTGGGCTGGTATGCCTGTTTTAGGGTATATTGTCTACTTTTTGCATCTCGTTTCTATCATGATGCTGTTTTTGTACCTGCCTTACACCAAATTAGCTCACCTGATTTATCGAACAACCGCCTATGCTTTTGAAAAATATCGAGAAAGTATTTACGGCCGAAACTGAAAAAGGTAAATACGATAAATCGACCGTTACGATCTCTTTTCGTTCTAATGGCGTAGCCAAAAAAGCCGAGCCCTAAGGGTTCGGCTTTTTTATTCCTTTTCCTGATTTGAACTGTGGTTATTGATGTAATTCAGGGCTTCGCATTATTACTTTTCATGTAAGGTATCACCACCAATCGTGCTCCGGTGTACAGGGGAATGCTACCTGTATAATGGGAAGCAAAAAATTGCAAAAATAAAAAATAGAGCTTGCTTTAACATCTTGAAGATAGTATATTCTCCGGTCTTGTAAGCTGGCGTAGCTCAATGGTAGAGCTCCTCACTTGTAATGAGGTTGTTGTGGGTTCAAGTCCTATCGCCAGCTCCATTAAAAAATATTACTTTACAAAAATATTGTTAGAGTATAAAGAACGTCTGTCTATTTCAGACGTTTCCCCTGGAGGGGTTCCCGAGCGGCCAAAGGGAACAGACTGTAAATCTGTCGGCTCAGCCTTCGGAGGTTCGAATCCTCCCCCCTCCACCAGCTCTTGTACTATGTAAAGTAGAAAAATATACTGTGCGGGAATAGCTCAATTGGTAGAGCATCAGCCTTCCAAGCTGAGGGTTGCGAGTTCGAGTCTCGTTTCCCGCTCCATAGTCGAATTTTTTGTGTGTAACAAGCAGCCCACGTAGCTCAGTTGGTAGAGCGCATCCTTGGTAAGGATGAGGTCACCGGTTCAATTCCGGTCGTGGGCTCCATGCAAACACCATTAGTAATCTGAAAACCTTTTCAACGGCCTGAGGAGACAAGGAAATGTCAAAGAAAAAATTTGAAAGGACTAAGCCGCATGTCAATGTTGGTACCGTAGGACACATCGATCATGGTAAAACCACATTGACTGCAGCAATTACTCGTGTCTTATCTACCAAGGGTCAGGCCACTTTTACTGACTTCAGCGAGATCGATAAGGCACCGGAAGAAAAAGAGCGCGGAATTACCATCGCCACCGCTCATGTGGAATATGAAACCGCCAATCGCCATTACGCTCATGTTGATTGCCCTGGTCACGCGGATTACATCAAGAACATGATCACCGGTGCTGCCCAGATGGACGGTGCGATTCTGGTTGTTGCGGCTACCGATGGTGCTATGCCCCAGACCAGAGAACATATTCTGCTTGCCCGTCAGGTTGGCGTTCCGGCTATAGTCGTCTTTCTCAACAAGTGCGACATGGTTGACGACGAGGAACTGATCGAGTTGGTCGAGATGGAGCTCCGTGAGCTGCTCGATAAGTACGAATTTCCAGGTGACGATGTTCCTTTTGTCAAAGGCTCTGCCCTGCAGGCTCTCGAGAATCCTGAAGATGAGGAAAAGACCAAGTGTATCTGGGAATTGATGGAAGCGATCGATTCTTATATCCCTGAGCCGAAGCGCGATGTTGATCAGCCTTTTCTTATGCCGGTTGAAGACGTCTTCTCTATTTCCGGACGTGGAACTGTAGCCACCGGACGAATTGAGCGAGGTGTTGTGCATGTAGGTGACGAGCTTGAGATCGTAGGTATTCGCACCACGCAAAAGACGACCTGTACCGGAGTGGAGATGTTTCGTAAGCTGCTCGATGAGGGACAAGCCGGCGATAATATCGGTGCACTTCTCCGCGGTATCAAGCGAGAGGAAATCGAGCGCGGCCAGGTGCTTGCCGCTCCCAAATCCATCACTCCCCATACCAAGTTCAAGTGTGAGTGCTATATCCTCGGCAAAGACGAGGGTGGCCGTCATACCCCGTTTTTTAACGGCTATCGGCCGCAGTTTTATTTCAGAACGACCGACGTTACCGGAGTTGTAACCCTTGCTGAAGGAGTCGAGATGGTAATGCCCGGCGACAACATCAGCGCTACAGTAGAGTTGATTACACCGATTGCTATGGATGTCGGTCTGCGTTTTGCTATCCGCGAAGGTGGACGTACTGTTGGCGCCGGCGTCATCAGTGAAATAATCGCCTAATCTGAATAATTATCGATATTGCCCTGGTGCCTTGAAAAAGGAATCAGGGCGATTTTTCATATGGGAAGAGTCAATGAGAGATATCGTAACTCTTGCATGTGGTACATGCAAGCGTCGAAATTATACGACGACCAAAAACAAGAAAAACACTCCCAATAAGCTGGAGTTCAGTAAATTTTGTCCATTTTGCAGGACGCATACCCCGCATAAGGAAACAAAGTAGTATCACGCAGGCCAGTAGCTCTAATTGGTAGAGCGCCGGACTCCAAATCCGGATGTTGGGGGTTCGAGTCCCTCCTGGCCTGCCATGCGGTTATGTATTATTATAATAGGTGAAATCCTTAAAATTACTCGGATAGTTGAGTAGAGTGAGAGAAGTAACGGCATGGAGGTCAAGTTGCTATGGCAGCGAATACAAAATCAAAGAAAAATAGCGTCATGAAGTCTGAAAAGCCTTCACCATTCTCACCTGCTCAAATCAAGAAATTTATTGAAGAGGTAAAAGTAGAATTTTCAAAAATTGTCTGGCCGGATAAGAAAATGACCCTTGGACTTACAGGTGTCGTGGTGGTTTTGACGGTTGTTTTATCAATTTACCTCGGCTCAGTAGACTTGCTTTTAGGAAAGGCTGTCGCGTCGTTTTTACAATGACTTGGATGAGAAAATCCTTATATTTCTTAGCAGGTTTAGCTGATATTGCAAACTGATATCTCCATAACACATAATTTCTGGATCACATGGCAAGACAATGGTACATACTCCAGGTCCATTCGGGATTTGAAGATAAGGTAAAAGCAACTCTGGAAGAAAGAATCCGTAAAGATGGATTGGAAGAATTTTTCGGAGAGATTCTCGTCCCTACGGAACAGGTAGTCGAGATGATCAAGGGGTCACGCAAAACTTCTTCTCGGCGTTTTTTCCCCGGCTACATGCTGGTAAGCATGGATCTTAATGACGAGACCTGGCATACAATTCACGATAACATGCCACGTGTTGTTGGGTTCGTTGGTGACGATCGGGAACCAATTCCATTATCCGATAGCGATGCCGCAAAAATAATTGGAAGAATTCAGGATGGCTCAGAACGGCCTAGGCCTAAAGTCGTTTTCGATGTTGGTGAGGTCGTAAGAGTTGTTGATGGTCCTTTTGCCAATTTTCAGGGTGTGGTTGACGAAGTTTTCCCGGAAAAAGGACGTGTTCGGGTTATGGTATCGATTTTTGGAAGGGAAACTCCGGTAGAGTTGGAATTCGTCCAGGTTACAAATACCTAATTTGAATACCTGATCGTTATAACTTCCCGGTTTAGTATTCGATGTTCAATTTACTTGGAAGTAATTGAAAAATAGTTAGTGGAGTGAAATAATGGCCAAAAAAGAAACGGCTTATATAAAACTGCAAATTCCGGCAGGAAAAGCCAATCCATCACCACCTGTTGGACCTGCTCTCGGACAGCATGGTGTCAATATTATGGAGTTTTGTAAAAACTTCAATGCTAAAACGCAATCAATGGGAGATACGATTGTTCCTGTTGTGATAACTGTCTACCAAGATCGTTCGTTCAGCTATATTACTAAGACACCACCGGCTTCCGTCTTGTTGTTGAAAGCTGCAGGGTTGAAGAAGGGATCCGGTAATCCGAAAGCTGAACGTGTAGCAGAGATAGGTCGAGATAAAATTCGGGAAATCGCTGAGTTGAAAATGCCTGATCTCAATGCTTACGATGTCGAGAGTGCGATGCGCATCATCGAGGGTACCGCTCGGAGCGCAGGAATCACCGTTGTTGATTAAGTAAGATTAATATTTAAACACTGCAGACAGGATTATGAGTATCCTGTTCATGTAGGAGGCTGACATGCCGAAACACGGAAAAATTTACAGAAATAAAACAGAAGGAATCGACCGAACGGTTTTGCGAGGTATGGAAGAAGGCATCGAAATGGTGCTTAAATCCACTTATGCCAAATTTGATGAAACCTTTGATGTCGCTATGAAACTGGGAGTGGATCCCCGGCACGCCGATCAGATGATACGTTCCTCCGTTACCCTGCCGCATGGAACTGGTAAAGTGACGAGAGTCTTGGTTTTTGCAAAAGGGCCCAAAGAAGCAGAGGCTCTTGAAGCAGGGGCCGATTATGTGGGCGGAGACGATTTAGTCGATAAGATAAAGGATGGCTGGCTTGAATTCGACAAGACTGTAGCGACTCCTGACATGATGGGAGTTGTCGGAAAAATTGGTAGAATTCTTGGACCGCGTAATCTCATGCCGAATGCTAAACTCGGTACAGTCACTATGGACGTCGGAAATATCGTCAAGGACATCAAGGCGGGTAAGGTTGACTTCCGGGTAGATAAAGCCGGAATAGTTCATGCCGGTATAGGTAAGGTATCTTTTGGTAAAGAAAAACTGGGTGAGAATCTCATTGCATTCATTCAAAGGATTATCCAACTCAAGCCGTCAACAAGTAAAGGAATATATCTTCGTTCAATAACAATCTCTTCAACTATGGGTCCTGGTATAAAGCTGGATCCAATTGCAGCAAGAGCACTAGTCAAATAATTATTTTCATAAATTGCCGGCCATTAACTATCTTGGTTATGCGGCGATTTATTAGTCGAAGACAGCAGGCACAATCTGTTTAATCGTGTCGATCACGACCTGCCGAGACGAAAAAGACCGGATATGTATGTATTTTGAAAAGAAGTTTTGCTTCTGCCAGTCTTGAAACGTTGTAACTGCTGTTTCGAATATTGTTCACCTTAACCTAGGAGGAGTACTTTGAATCGTGATGAAAAGTTAGCAGTTGTTTCGGATTTGAACAACTCGTTCAACCGATCCAAATTGACTGTTGTCGCTGACTATTGTGGTTTAAAGGTTTCCGAATTCCAAAAAATTCGTATTGAATTGAAGAATTGTGAATCGGAAATCCGTGTGGCAAAAAATACTCTCCTGAAAAGAGCAGTTACAGATACTGGCAATGCCGCGTTGAGCAATGATTTCTCCGGTACCACCGCGGTTGTTATGAGTTATGCAGATCCAGTCGCACCAGCAAAGGTGCTTACTAAATTTGCCGATGATCATAGCAAGTTCATAATTCGTAGCGCAGCTCTTGATGGGGAAAAAATCGGAGTAGAGCAATTGGTTGCTCTTTCCAAACTTCCTACCAAGGAGATTATGCTTGGACAGCTGCTATCTACCTGGAATAACGTACCAACTGGTCTTGTTCAGGTATTGTCAGGTGTCCCGCGTACCTTCGTTTATGCCTTACAAGCCATCAAGGATCAAAAAGAAGCGTCTACTAATTAAAAATTTTAATTCAGAATACTTATCATTCAATAAAAAAGAGGTAATTCATCATGGCTGTTACTAAAGAAGATGTTATTGATTTTATCGCCAATATGTCAGTTCTGGAACTTTCCGAACTTATTAAGGATTTCGAAGAAAAATTCGGGGTATCCGCTGCGGCACCAGTAGCTGTTGCAGCTGCAGGCGCGGTTGACGCTGCCGCCCCAGTTGAAGAAAAAACCGAGTTCGATGTTATTCTGGCAAGTGTTGGAAGCGAAAAAATTAAAGTTATTAAAGAGGTTCGTGCAGTGACCGGTCTTGGTCTGAAAGAAGCGAAAACTCTTGTCGAGTCAGCGCCGGCACCTTTGAAGGAAGGCACGACTAAAGAAGATGCCGATGATATCAAAGCAAAAATTGAAGCCGTTGGGGCGACTGTTGAGATTAAGTAATTGATGTTTCAGCAAGTTGCTTTTTTAGCAACACAGCTTGATATAGGCACGCTACGAGCTTCCGCATCGTGGCGTGTTGTGTTTTATGGATATTAGTTTTTTTGACAACAATCGAACAATTAGGATATCAGGTGGTTTTGCTGCACGCGTGGTTGTTTTTTTATTGTTTAGATGAAAAATGCATATAGGAGATGATGCTATGCTCGAAAAAAATGCTTATGTTTTTCTTCACCATGCTCTCTACACCGACTATCAATCTTCACCTGTGCTTTTTGATTGCAGTGGTACCATATTAGGATCCATCCAGCCCAACTAGCAGCCCGCAGAACGGCGTGTCTGAGCAGTAATTTCAAATTATATAGTTAGATTCATAGGCGATTTCGAGGAAAATTATGGAAAGAGTGAGAAAGAACTTTGCCACGGCAGCCGCCATTCTGGAGCCGCCCCATCTGATTTCAATGCAACGTCTCTCTTATGAGAAATTCCTGCAGATGGATTGTGATCCGGATGAAAGGGAAGATTATGGCTTGCAGGGGATTTTACAAAATGTTTTCCCGATCAATGATTTTAATGGCGTCTGTTCTCTAGAGTTTGTCAGATATAAATTCGGCGAACCTAAATATACGATTAACGAGTGTCTTCAACGAGGCATGACCTATGAAATTCCGCTGAAGATCGTTGTACGACTGATTACTTTCGACGTAGACGAAGAAACAGGAGTTCAATCTATTCGGGATATCAAGGAGCAGGAAGTTTTTCTCGGTTCTTTACCTCTGATGACCGGTGATGGAGTTTTTGTAATCAATGGGACCGAAAGAGTCATCGTTTCCCAATTGCAGCGCTCGCCTGGTCTCTTTTACACGCATGATAATGGTAAAAGCCACTCCAGTGGCAAGTTGCTGTATTCTGCTCGAATAATTCCAGTACGTGGTTCATGGATTGATCTTGAATTTGACATTAAGGATATACTTCATGTCCGCATAGACAGAAGGCGGAAATTCCCGGTGACGACTTTACTGAAAGCCCTTGGTTATACCAGTGAAGAATTACTTGACGAATTCTATCCGACCTCGACCGTAATTAAAAACGGTGACAATTATAAAATGAGTTTCGATTCGGACCTGGTGAAAGGTCAGAGACTGGAATTTGACATTATTAATCCGCTTGATGGAGAGGTTCTTGCTAAAAAAGGCAAAAAAGTCTCCAAAGTGCTTTGTAAAAAGCTTGATGCAGCCGGCATAGAACATCTCCCGGTATCGAAGGATTCTTTGTTCGGGGAAATTCTGGCTAAGACCATAGTCAGTAAGGATACCGAGGAAATTATTGCTCTCTGTAATACCGAACTTACGGAAACGCTGCTTGAAACACTTGAGGCTGAAGGTATTAATGAATTTCAGGTTCTGCATATTGACGGGGTAAAATTTTCACAGTCGTTTAGTAAAACTCTCGCCCTTGATAAGGCGAAGTCTACCGAGGACGCACTGATAGAAATTTATCGCAGACTGAGACCATCCAGTCCCCCCACTCGTGAAATTGCCGAGTCTTTTTTTCATAACCTGTTTTTCAATCAGGATCTTTATGATCTCTCCGAAGTAGGTCGTTATAAAATTAACGCCAAGCTGCATTTAGATATTGATATCTCTAACCGTGCTCTTACCAAAGAAGATATTATTTTTGCAGTCCGTCATTTGGTGCGTTTGAAAGATACCCAGGGTGGTGTGGATGATATTGATCATCTGGGCAACAGGCGGGTTCGAACGGTCGGAGAGCTTGTCGAAAATCAGTATCGCATGGGACTTGTTCGGATGGAAAGAGCCATCAAAGAAAGGATGACTCTGCAGGATGTTGAAACATTAATGCCCCATGATCTCGTTAATCCTAAGCCTATTTCAGCTGCTATTAAAGAGTTTTTTGGAACAAGTCAGTTGTCACAGTTCATGGATCAGACGAATCCACTTTCAGAGGTTACTCATAAGCGACGATTAAGTGCTCTTGGACCCGGAGGATTGTCCAGGGAAAGAGCGGGATTTGAAGTCCGGGATGTGCATCCGACACACTATGGCCGTATATGCCCGGTAGAAACTCCGGAAGGTCCGAATATTGGTTTAATTGTTTCTTTGGCTACCTTTGCACGAATTAATCCATACGGATTTATCGAAACGCCGTATAGGAAGGTCGAGGATAGGATTATTGTAGATGAGGTAAAATATTTGAGTGCATTGCAGGAGCAGAATCAGTTTATAGCGCCTGCGCTCATTCAAACGGACGGGGGGAATCGCCTGGTTCCGGATAATCTTATCGTTCGTGAAGATGGTGAGGTAATTACAACCACCGCGGAAAGCGTCACTTATATGGATATCGCGCCAAACCAGATGATCAGCGTTGCCGCTTCACTGGTACCATTTTTGGAAAATGATGACGCGAACAGGGCTTTGATGGGATCAAACATGCAGCGTCAGGCAGTACCCCTGCTTGTTACCTCCGCACCTTTGGTTGGTACAGGAATGGAGAGGTACGTAGCCAGGGATTCAGGCGCCTGTCTGCTTAGTGCTGGAGATGGTGTTGTCGAGGAAGCTGATTCGAACCGTATAGTTGTTAGATATGATGAGCCCGGTACAGATGGATTCGATACAGGAATCGCCGTATATAGACTGGAAAAGAATAAAAAATCAAATCAGAATACTTGTTTTAACCAACGACCTATTGCCTTGCCCGGAACCAGGGTTAAAAAAGGCATGGTTCTCGCCGATGGGCCTTCCTGTGAAGCAGGCGAACTGGCAATCGGTAAAAATGTGACCATTGCCTTCATGCCATGGCGGGGTTTTAATTTTGAGGATTCCATCCTGATCAATGAGCGATTACTCAAGGCCGACACATTTACCTCTGTTCATATTGAGGTTTTTGAGACTATGGCCAGGGACACTAAACTTGGTAAAGAAGAAATTACCAGGGATATCCCTAACGTGAGTGAGGAGACACTGAGAAATCTGGATGACTCCGGTATCGTCAGAATAGGAGCTGAAATAAAGGCAGGCGACACTCTGGTTGGCAAGGTAACGCCGAAAGGAGAGACTGTCCTGTCTCCCGAGGAGAAACTGCTTCGAGCGATTTTTGGTGAAAAAGCGCAAGATGTGAAGGATTCCTCCCTGAGAGTTCCGCCAGGAGTGAGCGGAGTTGTCATCGACGCCAAGGTTTTCTCACGTAAGGGAGTGGATAAAGATGAACGTTCCCTGTTGATTGAGGATCTGGAGATTGAAAAACTCAATCAGGACAAGGTCGACGAATTGCGTAGTCTTAAACGTGGAGTTTGTCGGGAAATAGGCAAAACTCTCGAAGGACGGACAGCCAAGACGGACATAGTCGACAAACATGGAGACATTATTGTCAAGCTCGGTAAAAAGATTGCTGCTGAACACGCAGAGCTTATCGGTTTTTCTCAGCTTCGCAATATTGATTTTTCGGAAAAAGCTAAATACATCGAGCAGATTGATGCAATATATGAGCGTTACGAAAAACAGGCCCGACTGATTACTGCGAGATATGACGGAATTATCGAGAGGCTGAAGAAGGGAGATGATCTTCCTCCCGGTGTAGTGAAGATGGTCAAAGTCTATGTTGCCACTAAACGTAAACTCTCGGTTGGCGATAAAATGGCCGGTCGACACGGTAATAAGGGGGTTGTGTCGAGATTGTTACCCGAAGAGGATATGCCATTTTTCGACGATGGAACCGCTGTGGACATTGTCCTTAATCCGCTTGGCGTTCCATCCCGTATGAACGTTGGTCAGGTGCTTGAAGTACATCTGGGGTTTGCGGCGAAAAAACTTGGGGAGCAATTGGAAATACTTGCTCGTCGTGAGGCGGTTTCGGAGATCAGAGAAAAATTAACGGCTGTTTATTCGGAAAATGAGTTCAAAGCACTAACCGAAGACAAAACAGATCAGGAAATTATTGAGTGGGCCAGAAAACATCACGCCGGGTTACATATGGCTACCCCCGTCTTTGACGGCGCACCTGAGGCTGCTATCAGAAAGCTTCTGGTAGAGGCCGGAATAGATGAGGTCGGCCAGGTTCAATTATATGATGGCCTTACCGGAGAACCTTTTTCCAATAAGGTGACAGTCGGCGTTATGTATATGCTGAAACTCCATCATCTGGTAGACAACAAAATCCATGCGAGGTCGACAGGACCATATTCTCTTGTTACCCAGCAGCCACTTGGTGGTAAAGCGCAGTTCGGAGGTCAGAGACTTGGAGAGATGGAAGTCTGGGCTATGGAAGCTTATGGAGCCGCATATACGCTCAAAGAATTTTTAACGGCCAAGTCGGATGATGTTGAAGGTCGTACCTTAATGTATGAGCGGATTGTCAAAGGAAATAACTTTCTGACAACAGGATTACCTGAGTCTTTCAACGTTCTTGTCAAGGAACTGCAGGCCCTTTGTTTGAATATGGAACTTATTGAAGAATAAAGGAAAAGACGAAAGTCGACTGGTTTATGTTCTCGAGCATTGAGTTTCCGCTAAGGGCCAATGTTCAAAACAGTGCCGGAAAAATCCTTTAATATAAGGGAGAGGTGATTTCGTGGAAGAGTTATTCAATTTTTTTCAAAAACCGAAAGCTCCAGTAAAATTTGAAAGTGTCAAGATATCTCTGGCTTCTCCTGAGAAGATCATGGACTGGTCCCACGGTGAGGTTAAAAAACCGGAGACCATCAATTACAGGACCTTCAAACCGGAAAGAGATGGTTTGTTTTGCGCCAAAATTTTTGGACCGGTAAAAGACTTCGAGTGTAACTGCGGTAAATACAAACGGATGAAGCACCGCGGGGTCGTTTGTGAAAAATGCGGTGTTGAGGTAATCCAGTCCAAGGTTCGGCGTGAACGTTTAGGTCATATTAAACTTGCGGCACCGGTTGCTCATATCTGGTTTTTAAAGAGCCTGCCCAGTAAAATCGGGGCGGTTCTTGATATGACGCTCAAGCAGCTCGAAAAAATACTGTACTTTGAACAGTATGCCGTAGTGAGTTCCGAGGTTGATGCACTTCCCGTCGGGACTCTTCTAACAGAAGAAAAATATCGGCAGGCACGGGATGAGTATGCAGCTCAGTTCACTGTTGGAATTGGAGCCGAGGCAATTCGTGAGCTTCTTGCGGCGCAGGATCTTGTTGCCTTGTCCAAACAGTTGCGCGAAGAGATGCTGGCAACGAACTCTCAAACTAAGCGTCAGAAACTCGGCAAGAGATTGTTTGTTATAGAGGCTTTTCGAGATTCCGGTAATAAGCCCGAATGGATGATCCTGGAAGTTATCCCGGTATTGCCTCCTGATCTTCGTCCTCTTGTACCACTTGAAGGCGGCAGGTTTGCAACTTCCGACCTCAACGATCTTTATCGAAGAGTCATCAACAGAAACAATCGTCTGAAGCGGCTTCTGGAGCTTGATGCACCCGATATTATCATTCGTAATGAAAAAAGAATGCTGCAGGAAGCTGTTGATGTTCTTTTTGATAACGGCCGTAGGGGCAGGGTCATAACAGGTGGCAATAAACGTCCCCTCAAATCTCTTTCGGATATGCTCAAAGGGAAGCAGGGACGTTTTCGGCAGAACCTTTTGGGTAAACGTGTCGATTATTCAGGTCGTTCCGTCATCGTGGTAGGTCCTCATCTTCGCCTGCATCAGTGCGGAATTCCCAAAAAAATGGCGCTTGAGCTGTTCAAACCGTTTATTTACAACAAACTTGAACGAAAGGGTTTTGTAACCACCATCAAAAGCGCCAGAAAAATGGTGGAAAAAGAGGTTAAAGAGGTGTGGGATGTGCTCGATGAAGTGGTCACTGAATATCCGGTGATTCTCAACCGCGCACCTACCCTGCACAGGCTTGGCATGCAGGCATTTGAAGCTGTCCTGATAGAAGGAAAAGCTATCCAGCTGCATCCGTTGGTCTGTATGGCTTTTAATGCCGACTTTGATGGTGACCAGATGGCGGTGCATGTGCCGCTTTCTGTTGAGGCCCAGGTTGAAGCGAGGGTTCTCATGATGTCCACCAATAATATTCTTTCTCCGGCAAATGGTGAGCCGGTGATAATCCCTTCACAGGATATTGTCCTCGGCCTCTACTATATGAGCCGGGAACGCCTTAATGTTCCTGGAGAAGGAAAGATCTTCAGTAACGTCGAGGAAGCAATCATCGCCTATGATTACGGCGAAATTCATCTCCAGGCAAAAGTAAAGGTTCGTAAGGCCGGTGAGCTGGTTGATACTACAATGGGTCGCATACTACTTGGTGAACTTTTACCGGCTTCCGTTAAATTTGAGGAAGTGAACAAGGTGCTTACCAAGAAGGCACTGGCCAAGCTGATAGATCATACCTACCGACATGCAGGAACCAAGGACACCGTTATCCTGGCTGATAGATTGAAGGATACCGGCTACGAATATGCAACTCGTGCTGGAATCTCTATTTGTATCAACGATATGAAGATTCCCCTTGAGAAAGAAAATTATGTCGAAAAGGCTGAAAAGGATGTTCTTGATGTTGATCAACAATATTCCGACGGTTTAATTACCTCCGGTGAAAAATACAACAAAGTTGTGGATATCTGGTCGAAAGTGACGGAGGATGTTGCCAACGCCATGATGGATGAAATTAAGGTTGATTATGTCCGGGATAAAGACGGAAAACTCGTCGAGACGCCCAGTTTTAACTCGATTTTTATCATGGCTGATTCCGGTGCACGTGGATCAAGAGACCAGATTCGACAGCTGGCCGGAATGCGTGGTTTGATGGCTAAACCCAGTGGTGCAATCATTGAAACCCCAATTAAGGCTAATTTCAGGGAGGGACTTGGAGTGCTGGAGTATTTCATTTCTACTCATGGTGCTCGAAAAGGTCTGGCGGATACGGCACTCAAGACTGCGAACTCCGGGTATCTTACCAGAAGGCTGGTTGATGTTGCCCAGGAAGCCACAATTATTGAGGCGGATTGTTTTACTCTCGATGGAATCATCGCTGAACCTTTAATGGATGGTGGTGAAATAATCGTTCCACTTGGCGACAGGATATTAGGCCGTGTAGCTCTCGATGATGTCGAAGATCCCTTTACTGAATCCATCATAGTCGAAGCCGGTCAGGAGATTACTGAAGATATAGTCGAAAAGATTACCGCCGCGGGCATTGATAGGGTCGCTATTCGTTCGGTTCTCAGCTGCCGCTCTAAAAGGGGCGTCTGTGCTGCATGTTACGGACGTGATCTTGGACGCGGGCATATGGTCAATAAAGGAGAAGCTATTGGGGTCATCGCTGCCCAATCGATTGGTGAACCGGGAACACAGCTGACTATGCGTACTTTCCACGTTGGTGGTACGGCAAGCAGATCTGTAGAACAGGCAGAACTGAAAACCAATATCGGTGGTATGGTCTCCTTTACAAATCTGCACTCGGTAACCAATGCCGAGGGCACCAAGATTGTAATGAACCGAAATGCAGTGATCTCTATCAAAGATGATCTCGGCCGTGAGCGGGAGAGGTTTAAGGTCAATTATGGCGCCCAGCTTTTGGCTAAAGAAGGTGAGAAGGTGGAAAGAGATACCATCCTTGCCGACTGGGATGCCTATACCATACCTATCGTCGCGGAGGTGGGTGGCACCATCAAATACGGTGATGTTATTGAAGGTATCACCATGCAGGAAAAAGTGGATCCTGTAACAGGGCGTTCCTCCCTGGTTATCATCCATACTGCCGGCGGGGCTCAGTTGAGCCCACGGATCACCGTGAAGAATGAGCGGGGGAAAACCGTGAAGATGGCCGACTCGGAAACCTATGCCAGATACAGTCTGCCCGTCGGCTCCATCATTTCAGTCAATGAGGGTGATCTTATCCAGCCTGGAACGATAGTCGGCAAGATTCCCCGGGAAACCACCAAAACCAAAGATATTACAGGCGGTCTTCCCCGGGTCGCCGAGCTATTTGAGGTGCGCAAACCAAAGGATCCTGCAATTATAGCCAAAATTGATGGAAAGATAAGTTTTGGTAAAGAATTAAAAGGTAAGCGCAGGGTAATTGTCACTCCCGAATATGGTGAACCACAGGAATATCTTGTACCCAAGGCCAAACATATTATTGTTCACGAAGGAGATTACGTTCAAGCCGGTGAACCGATCATGGAAGGAACTATTGTTCCGAATGATATTCTTGCAGTGCTCGGTGTAAAAGAGCTGGCTAAATTTCTGGTGAATGAAATCCAGGAGGTCTACCGGCTGCAAGGTGTTAAGATCAATGATAAACACATCGAAGTCATAGTTCGGCAAATGCTCAAACGGGTAATGATCACTTCTTCCGGAGACTCTCGCTTTATGATTGGCGAGCAGGTTGAATGGTGGAAGTTTGAGGAAGAGAGAGACAAACTTTTGGCTGAAGGGAAAAAACCAGCCGAGGCTGAACCATTGTTGCTCGGTGTAACGAAGGCTTCATTATCTACTGAAAGTTTTATTTCTGCCGCATCTTTTCAGGAAACAACCAAGGTTCTCACCAATGCTGCTGTTGCCGGAAAAATAGATGAACTTGCCGGGTTGAAGGAAAATGTTATCATGGGCCGTTTGATCTCGGCTGGTACCGGATTAACCTCGAGATGATAGAAAGGAAAAGACATACAAATGGTTTTTTTCCTTGACACTATAGTGCCGTTAGGGTAATTATCACCACTTTCGTGTTTAGAAATGAGTCTCCGGTTTGGCAAGTTGAAACTGGAATTCTAATAATGGGTATGTAAACAGGAGTAGTTAACGTAATGCCAACTATTAACCAACTGGTAAGATTGGGCCGTAAAAAGTCTGTGAAAAAGACCAATACTCCAGCTTTGAAAGGATCTCCCCAAAAGCGTGGCGTGTGTGTGAGGGTGTATACAACAACGCCAAAGAAGCCGAATTCCGCTCTTAGGAAAGTTGCAAGGGTGAGGCTGACGAATGGTATTGAGGTTACCTCCTATATACCAGGTATTGGCCACAATCTTCAGGAGCACTCGGTAGTAATGATTCGAGGCGGCAGGGTGAAAGATCTTCCCGGTGTACGTTATCACATTATACGTGGTACGCTGGACACTTTGGGTGTGTCCAATCGGCGTAAAGGTCGTTCCAAATATGGTGCAAAGAAGCCATCTTGATTGGTTGCTGTTTGATGCGAGGTTAAAAAAATGTCACGAAGAAGAACTATAGAAAAACGACCAATCGATCCGGATGCTCGTTTCAATAGCGTTTTGGTGTCTAAATTCACCAATGGGTTGATGGAAAGGGGTAAAAAGAGTCTCGCTCAGAGAATTTTTTACGGAGCGATGGATATTGTTGAAGAGCGCATCAAAGATACTGATCCTCTTACGGTCTTTGAGGAGGCTATGGAGAAGGTACGTCCGCGTGTCGAGGTTAAATCCCGCCGCGTTGGTGGTGCCACGTATCAGGTGCCTATGGAGGTTCGCCAGACTCGAAGGAACGCTCTTGCGATTCGATGGCTTATTACCTTTTCTAAAGCAAGGTCCGGCAAATCTATGTCGGAAAAACTAGCGGCCGAGTTAATGGATGCCTATAATAATCGAGGTGCCGCTGTTAAGAAAAGAGATGATACACATCGTATGGCAGAAGCGAATAAAGCTTTCGCCCATTATCGTTGGTAACTGGGTTCAGAGATCTATAACAGGTTGCCACAACAAGAGGCTGGCGAAACAACTATTTTAAGAGCTAAGCAATTGTTATGGCAGCACTGAAAGATTTACCGGATGTGCGCAATATCGGCATAATGGCCCATATTGACGCTGGAAAAACAACTACGACTGAAAGAATCCTTTTTTACACAGGGCGTTCTTATAAGCTGGGTGAAGTCCATGATGGCACTGCCGTCATGGATTGGATGGAACAGGAGCAGGAAAGGGGAATTACCATTACTTCCGCTGCAACCACCTGCTACTGGAAAGACAAAAAAATCAACATTATAGATACGCCGGGACATGTTGACTTCACAATAGAGGTTGAGAGGTCGCTGCGAGTCTTAGACGGGGCAGTTGCTGTATTTTGTTCCGTCGGCGGGGTTGAGCCGCAGTCTGAAACCGTATGGCGTCAGGCTGATAAGTATCATATCCCCCGAATAGCATTTGTAAATAAGATGGATAGGATCGGAGCGAACTTTGAACGTTGCGTTTCGATGATAGCCGATAGGCTCGGTGCAAACCCACTACCAATTCAGTTGCCGGTTGGAAAAGAAGCTGAATTTGAGGGAATTATCGATCTTATTGAAGAGAGAATGCTGGTTTTTGATGAGCAATCTCTTGGGCAGGAAGTAACAGAAAGAGAAGTTCCAACCGAATATAAAGAAAAATTCACGGCCGCACGTTTGATGCTCCTCGAGAAGTTGGCCGACTTCGATGAGGACATCATGGAAAAATACTTAAATGATGTAACAGTATCTGCTCCTGAGATATATAAAGCCCTCAGGAAGGCGACCTTGTCGCTGGACCTTGTGCCTGTGCTTTGTGGGAGCGCCTTTAAAAACAAGGGCGTACAACCATTACTCGACAGTGTAGTGAATTTTCTCCCTTCTCCACTTGATGTGAAGAATGTAGAAGGGGAAGGTCCAAATGGCGAAGTTATTTGTCGGAAAACCGACCCGAAAGAAAAGCTTTCAGGGTTGGTTTTTAAGCTGATGAGCGATCTCTTTGTCGAGAATCTGGCATTCATCAGAGTGTACTCCGGCACGATTGCTGTGGGGGACAAGGTCTATAATCCTGTTAAGAAAAAGCAGGAAAAGATTACTAAGCTGATGAAATTACATGCTAATAAGCGTGAAGAAGTTCAGGAGATATCAGCTGGGGATATTGGTGCAATCGTTGGATTGAAATTCACCACGACCGGCGACACCCTATGTGAGAAGGGCGATGATATTATTCTTGAGAGCATGGATTTTCCAGATCCTGTTATCGGAGTGGCAATCGAGCCCAAGAGTAAGGCAGAGGAAAAGAAACTCACAGAGACATTAGCTAAAATCGCCTTGGAAGATCCGTCTTTCACTGTGTCGACAGATGCGGATTCAGGTCAGACAATCATCTCTGGTATGGGTGAGCTTCACCTTGAAATAATTGTTGATAGATTGCTCAATGAATTTAAAGTCTCGGCAAAAGTCGGCAAACCGCAGGTGGCTTACAAAGAGACCATTGGTATCGGCCATGAGGGTGAAGCGAAATTCGATCAACTAACAGGGGCCAAGGGACAATATGGTCATGTTGTTATCAAGATCGAACCGATAGGACGTGGTGCGGGAATAGAGTTTGTCAGCTGTGTCGATAAAGAATTGATTCCGGATCAGTTTCTTGGATCAATTAAAAAGGGGATAGTCGATAGTCTTGATTCCGGGCCCTTGATTGGTTATCCGTTGACGGATATTAAGGTTAGTCTCATCGGCGGCTCATACCACGAGGAAGAATCGACCGAAATGGCTTTTGGGATTGCAGCTGCGATGGCAATCAGAAGAGTAGCATCTGAGGCGCAACCTAAGCTTCTGGAACCGATAATGAAGCTGGAAGTCATTACTCCGGAAGAATATATCGGAGATGTTATTGCAGATTTAAACAGTAAGAGAGGTAAAATTGCAGGTGTTTCCGCGGAAACAAATTTACAGATTGTAAAAGCTCATGTACCGCTCGCTGAAATGTTTGGCTATTCAACGTCACTTAGGTCGGCGACACAAGGCAGAGCCAATTTCACCATGCAATTTTTGGAATATGATGTGGTACCTGCTCAGAAAGCAGAGATAATTATTAAAAAAATTAGAGGGATCTAAGTCCAAGCATATTGAGGAACCATTATGTCAAAGAAAAAATTTGAAAGGACTAAGCCGCATGTCAATGTTGGTACCGTAGGACACATCGATCATGGTAAAACCACATTGACTGCAGCAATTACTCGTGTCTTATCTACCAAGGGTCAGGCCACTTTTACTGACTTCAGCGAGATCGATAAGGCACCGGAAGAAAAAGAGCGCGGAATTACCATCGCCACCGCTCATGTGGAATATGAAACCGCCAATCGCCATTACGCTCATGTTGATTGCCCTGGTCACGCGGATTACATCAAGAACATGATCACCGGTGCTGCCCAGATGGACGGTGCGATTCTGGTTGTTGCGGCTACCGATGGTGCTATGCCCCAGACCAGAGAACATATTCTGCTTGCCCGTCAGGTTGGCGTTCCGGCTATAGTCGTCTTTCTCAACAAGTGCGACATGGTTGACGACGAGGAACTGATCGAGTTGGTCGAGATGGAGCTCCGTGAGCTGCTCGATAAGTACGAATTTCCAGGTGACGATGTTCCTTTTGTCAAAGGCTCTGCCCTGCAGGCTCTCGAGAATCCTGAAGATGAGGAAAAGACCAAGTGTATCTGGGAATTGATGGAAGCGATCGATTCTTATATCCCTGAGCCGAAGCGCGATGTTGATCAGCCTTTTCTTATGCCGGTTGAAGACGTCTTCTCTATTTCCGGACGTGGAACTGTAGCCACCGGACGAATTGAGCGAGGTGTTGTGCATGTAGGTGACGAGCTTGAGATCGTAGGTATTCGCACCACGCAAAAGACGACCTGTACCGGAGTGGAGATGTTTCGTAAGCTGCTCGATGAGGGACAAGCCGGCGATAATATCGGTGCGCTTCTCCGCGGTATCAAGCGAGAGGAAATCGAGCGTGGCCAGGTGCTTGCCGCTCCCAAATCCATCACTCCCCATACCAAGTTCAAGTGTGAGTGCTATATCCTCGGCAAAGACGAGGGCGGCCGTCATACCCCGTTTTTTAACGGCTATCGGCCGCAGTTTTATTTCAGAACGACCGACGTTACCGGAGTTGTAACCCTCGCTGAAGGAGTCGAGATGGTAATGCCCGGCGACAACATCAGCGCTACAGTAGAGTTGATTACACCGATCGCCATGGATGTCGGTCTGCGTTTTGCTATCCGCGAAGGTGGACGTACTGTTGGCGCCGGCGTCATCAGTGAAATTATTGCTTAAAGGTGTGTAATGATACCAACAGAAAAAATTCGTATCCGGTTGAAAGCATATGATCATAAATTACTTGATCAATCTACTACCGAGATAGTTGAAACGGCTAGAAGAACAGGATCCGCAGTTGCCGGACCGATACCTTTGCCTACGACAATTAACAAATTTTGTGTTCTTCGTTCACCTCACGTGGACAAAAAATCTCGAGAACACTTTGAAATGAGAACCCATCGCCGGTTATTAGACATTCTTGAGCCTACACAGCAGACAATTGATCTGCTTATGAAGCTGGAGTTGTCCGCAGGCGTCGATGTCGAAATCAAGCTGCCGTAGTAGGCACGACGTAAAAGTAAATTGAAGTATCGGGTAATATTATGCCAAAGTCAATGGGTATATTAGGTAAAAAGGTAGGGATGACTCGCGTATACGACGAGGTGGGTCAGGCAGTTCCGGTTACTGTTATCGAAGCTGGTCCTTGTAAAGTCCTTCAGGTAAAAACCGAAGCTACTGATGGGTATAGCGCCATTCAGGTTGGTTTTGGAGATAAAAAAGCAAGCAGAGTAAACAAGGCGATCGGCGGTCACTTAAAAAAATCTAATTCAGACGGCTACTATTTCATTCGTGAATTCAGGGTAGAAGATGACTCCGTCTATGAAGTAGGGCAGGAAGTGACCTTGGATACAGTCATGCAAGTCGGTGATAAAGTAGACGTGCAGGGAACCAGTAAAGGACGAGGATTTCAAGGTGTCATTAAACGTCATGGTTTTAGCGGTGGTGGTTCAGGACATGGTTCCATGTTTCATAGGGCGCCAGGTTCCATCGGCTGCAGTGCTTATCCGGCCAGAGTTGTAAAGGGTAAAAAGATGCCCGGTAGAATGGGCAACGATACTGTGCTGCGAAAAAACGTAGTGGTGGTTGATGTTAGGTCAGAGGAAAATGTCGTACTCTTGAAGGGACCGCTTCCTGGAGCAAAAAACGGCCTGTTGAAGATATTTAAGAAATAATTGAAATTTGGTCTGACAGGTTCGAGGAGATTGATATGTCTACTGTAAATATAGTTAACACTAAGAATGAAAGTGTTGGCGAGATCGAGCTGAACGATGATGTGTTCAACCGTGAGGTGAAGGAGCACATCCTCCATGAAGTTGTACGAATGCAACGTGCGGCAAAACGTGCTGGAAATGCCTGCACAAAAACAAGAGTTGAAGTAAGTGGTGGCGGCAGAAAACCCTGGAGGCAGAAGGGAACCGGTCGGGCGAGGTCAGGTACCAATAGATCGCCACTATGGCGTGGAGGTGGAGTCACCTTCGGTCCAAAACCAAGAGAATACAGTTTTAAAGTAAACCGCAAAGTGAGACAACAGGCAGTTTCCATGGCTCTCAGTGCAAGGTTCCAGGAAGGAAATTTGGTTGTTCTTGACGATTTCTCGATGGATCAAATAAAAACAAAGGATTTCGTCAAAATTATGCATGTTCTTGACGTGGATAACGGGATCATAGTAGTTGATAATGCTTCTGATAATTTGACCAAATCTTCCCGTAATGTCAATGGCTTCAAGGTAATGTCGTCGGAAGGCCTCAATGTTTATGACCTGCTGTTGCACAAAAAGGTAATCTTGTTACAACCGGTAATCGAAAGCCTTGAAAAGAGGTTAATGGCATGAAAAACATCTATAGCGTACTACAGGGGCCCTGCCTCACGGAAAAGGCTGCCTTGATGCAGGAAAAAGACGAGAAAATCGTGTTTAAAGTACATCCCAAGGCGAATAAGATAGAAGTCAAAAATGCCGTTGAATTGATGTTCAATGTGAAGGTTAAAGATGTTAAAACAGTTACCCTTCACGGAAAAAAGAAACGGGTTGGAAAGACGATTGGCTTTACCAATGATTGGAAAAAGGCCTATGTAACCTTGTCGGAAGGAACTATTAACTTTGCGGATGAATTGTAGATAGTATCTTTTCATATAAATACGATCATCTACCTTCTACATTGAAAGATTCTATCTAATCTAATAATGATGGAGCGATTGGGAAATCATGGCTATTAAAGTATACAAACCAACATCACCTGGTAAACGACAGCATGTGTCGTCTAAAAATCCGGACTTATCAAATAAAAGACCTGAAAAAAGTCTCGTTTGCAGTATTAGTAAATCCGGTGGTAGGAACAATTATGGACGAATTACCGCAAGACACATAGGCGGTGGACATAAAAGAAAGTATCGTATTATAGATTTTAAACGTAATAAGATTGATATTGATGCAGAAGTAGTGGCAATCGAGTATGATCCAAACCGCTCTGCGAACATTGCTCTGCTCAACTATAAAGATGGTGAAAAAAGATATATTTTATCACCTGATGGAATTTCCGTCGGTGATACCGTCGTCGCCGGCGATACAGCTGATATTCAACCGGGAAATTGTCTTCCATTGGTAAATATCCCGCTAGGTACAATAATCCATAATATAGAAATGAAAATTGGTAAAGGCGCTCAGATGGTTCGAAGCGCCGGTACTTCTGCTCAGTTGATGGCCAAGGAAGGTGGATATGTACTTGTTCGCCTGCCATCCGGGGAAGTAAGAAAATTTAACAATTACTGTAGGGCATGCATTGGTCAGGTAGGAAATCGTGAACACGAAAGTCAAAAACTCGGTAAAGCCGGCCGCACTAGATGGAAAGGTAGTCGTCCGCATGTTCGCGGTGTCGCCATGAACCCTGTAGATCATCCAATGGGTGGTGGTGAAGGAAAAAGTTCAGGTGGTAGGCATCCATGTAGTCCTTGGGGTATCCCGTCTAAAGGTTACAAGACAAGGAAAAAGAAGGCTTCTGACAGAATGATTGTCAAGAAGAGATCATAAGTTACGAGGAGTTAAGTATGTCACGCTCAATCAAAAAGGGTCCTTTCATCGATGATCATCTTCAAAAGAAAGTGACGGAAGCGTTTGAAAGCGGATCCAGGAAAGTTATAAAGACATGGTCAAGGCGATCCGACATTAGTCCCGAAATGGTTGGACTTACATTCGCCGTACATAACGGAAAGAAATTTATTCCAGTTTTTGTTACAGAGAACATGGTCGGTCATAAGCTCGGTGAGTTTTCACCCACAAGAACTTATTACGGCCATGCTTCGGACAAAAAAGGTAAAAGATAGTTTGAAAAATTTCGTTTCCGGCAGGAATCATCAGGAGCATTAACTATGGAAGCAAAAGCCGTAGGAAAATATATTAGGATCTCACCACAAAAGGCCAGACTTGTAGCTGATGTGGTAAGGGGGATGGGGGTTGATCAGGCGATAACTACCCTTCGTTTCATGCCCAAAAAGGGTGCCGGTATTATTCAAAAGGTTATTGAGTCTGCGGTCGCCAACGCTACTCAGGATGATCAGGCAGATGTAGATAATCTGTATGTGAAAAAAATAGTAATTGACGGTGGACCTTCCCTTAAAAGGATTCGTCCCAGAGCACAAGGTAGAGCTACAGGTATCATTAAGAGAACCAGTCACATCACTGTTGTTTTGGATGAGAACTAATCTGTTAAGAGCGGTTACTGATACTTTGGAAATTCTAAACAATTAATAGAACAATGGATTTGTTGGAGGACTGTTTTGGGGCAGAAGGTTAATCCACTCGGACTTAGACTGAATATTACCCGGACTTGGGATTCAATCTGGTATGCTGATAAGGAATATTCCACTTATCTGATTGAAGACCAAAAAATTAAAAAGTTTCTCAAGAAACGTCTGCAGCATGCCGGCTTGTCCAAGGTGAAGATCGAACGGACAGGTGAGCAGGTGCGGATAAAGCTTTTCACCGCCCGACCTGGGATAGTAATTGGAAAAAAAGGCGCTGAAATTGAGATTCTAAAAAAAGAGCTCGAAAAGCTCATTAACCGCAAAGTAACTCTCGATATTCAGGAAGTTCGCAGACCTGAAGCCGATGCACAGCTTGTTGCGGAAAATATTGCCCAACAGCTTATTCGGCGTATCGCCTTTCGTCGGGCAATGAAGAAAGCAGTAAGTTCCGCACTTCGATTCGGTGTGCAAGGTATTAAAATATCCTGCTCCGGACGTTTGGGTGGGGCGGAGATGTCACGATGTGAATGGGTTCGTGAAGGAAGGGTACCCCTTCATACTTTGCGCGCCGATGTTGACTACGCTTTAGCTGAAGCCAATACTACCTACGGAATTATAGGAGTAAAGGTGTGGATATTCAATGGCGAAGTCCTAAGCGAAACTGATAAAGGGACTGTGCAGTAAGCATGCTGTTCAAGGGATTCCATAAATTATTTGGAGTAAAAGATGTTAAGTCCTAAAAAGGTTAAACATAGAAAAGTATTCAAAGGAAGATCCAGAGGAGTTGCTTCGCGAGGCTCTTCAATCTCCTTCGGTGATTATGCCCTTAAGGCAACCATATGCGGCTTTATGTCGGCACAACAGATAGAAGCTGCACGTATTACTATTAACAGGACCATGAAGCGTGGTGGAAAAGTGTGGATCCGAGTCTTTCCGGATAAGCCGCTAACTAAGAAACCAGCTGAAACTCGTATGGGTAAAGGTAAGGGAAGTCCTGAATCATGGGTAGCCAGAGTACAGCCTGGTACAATTCTTTATGAAATTACCGGAGTAAGTGAGGAGCTTGCGATAAAAGCATTGACTCTCGCTGGTAACAAGTTGCCATTTTCGACCAAGGTCGTAACAAAGAGAGGTACGTTATGAAATCGGAAGAAATTCGTAAGATGTCCGCAGAAGAACTTGAGAAAAATTTAAAGGATCTGCGTGAAGAATTAGGAAATCTCTCTTTTAAACATCGCATTAGACCTCTCGAAGATACATCTCGACTGAAGAAAATTAGAAAAGACATTGCTAGAATCGAAACCATAAGAATGCAAGCTGTCAACTGACACATCGTTTGAAAATTTAGCGCGGTATGGTCGGGTTCTAAAAAACATCACTAATTGACTAAACTATGAGTGAAATAAATAAATCGAGAAAAACAAGAACCGGTTCTGTTGTCAGCAACAGAATGGAAAAGAGTGTTGTCGTTCGAGTAGAACGTAAGGTTCGCCATAAACTTTATGGTAAATTTATGAAAACAAGCGTCAAGTATTTGGCAGACGATCCTGAGAACCGTTGCAACATCGGAGACACTGTTCTTATTGAAGAATGTCGACCGCTGAGTAAACGTAAAAGATGGCGGGTCAAGACAATACTGGAACAGGCGGTGTGATCCGGCCTTGAGTGGTAAGTCGATAGAAACGACTTGTTTCGGATGAGATATCAGGTGAAATTATGATACAGACAGAAACAGTACTTAACGTTGCCGACAATTCGGGGGCCAAAAAAGTTCTCTGCATTAGGGTTCTAGGTGGTTCAGGGAAACGTTACGCAACAATTGGCGATGTAATCGTCGTGACAGTAAAGGAAGCTATTCCCAACGCCAAAGTAAAAAAAGGCGATGTCATGAAAGCTGTTATCGTTCGTACAGTGAAAGAAATGAAGCGAATGGACGATACTTGGGTCAAGTTTGATGATAATGCGGCGGTTATGCTGGCGGCTTCGGGTGAACCAGTTGGGACTCGTATTTTTGGACCGGTCGCTCGAGAATTAAGAAACCAAGGGTTCATGAAAATTATATCTTTGGCCCCGGAAGCACTGTAAGCTCCCGTGCAAGCATGGGGCAAGATACATTGATTGAATAAAGGTAGAGCAATGAGACAGGGTAGAACATACCTGAAAAAAAATGATCAGGTGGAAGTGATTACCGGTAAAGATAAGGGCAGAGTTGGAAAAGTTCTTCGGGTCCTTCGTGATAAAGATAAAGCTGTGGTAGAGCGTATCAATTTGATAAAACGCCATACCAAGCCACAAGAAATGAATCAACAAGGCCAGATTGTGGAAAAAGAAGCACCAATCCATGTTTCCAACCTCCAGCTCATTTGTCCTGAGTGCACCAAAACCGGTCGCATAGGGAAGAAGGTCCTCGATGATGGTACCAAGGTACGCTATTGCAAGAGTTGTGGCGAATCCATCGAGAGTAAATCATAGTTATCAATAACGGTACGCTAGGAGTTATACATGGGTGCGCTTAAAGATATATATATAAACGAGTGTGTTCCTGCACTTAAAGAGGAATTTGGTTACAAGAATGCTATGGAAATTCCTCAAGTTAAAAAAATCGTTCTCAATATGGGATTGGGCGAGGCTGTCCAAAATCCTAAAATTGTCGATGGAGCAGTTGAAGAACTGAGCAGAATTGCCGGTCAGAAAGCGGTAATTACCAAGGCGAAGAAATCTATAGCCACTTTTAAACTGCGTGAAGGAATGCCGATTGGTTGTTGTGTTACTTTGCGTGGTGAAAGAATGTATGATTTCTTCAGCAAGCTGGTAAATATTGCATTGCCCCGAGTACGTGACTTCAGAGGTTTGTCTCCTAGAGGTTTTGACAGGCGAGGCAACTATTCAATGGGGATTACAGAGCAAATAATTTTTCCGGAAATTGATTACGATAAAATTGATAAAATTAAAGGGCTGAATATCACAATTGTGACCTCTGCAAATACCGATGAAGAGGGTTACTCTCTTCTTAAGATGCTGGGGATGCCTTTTAAAAAATAACCTTTTTCATTTTCAAAAGAAAATTTTATTAGAGAAAACTTGGAGGTCGGTTTGGCTAAGAAATCCATCATAGCAAAAGCACAACGTAAACCTAAATTTGGTGTGCGAAAGTATAACAGATGTCCCCTTTGCGGACGTCCGAGAGCGTTCATTCGAAAATTTGGTGTGTGTCGAATTTGCTTCCGTAAACTGGCGTCCAGCGGTGAAATTACCGGTATCACTAAATCCAGTTGGTAAAGTTTGCCGGCTCTGTTTGAACGCGTTTACAATTTTGAAAAATAAGGAGTGTTCGCTATGTCAATGAGCGATCCCCTGGCAGATATGCTGACCAGGATAAGAAATGCAGTAATGGCTAAGTTTGAATCAGTTGAGATGCCTACCTCCACAGTCAAGGTTGATGTTGCGAAGGTACTTAAATCCGAAGGATTCATTGGAAATTACCAGATTATTCCTGGTGAAATTCAGGGAATTTTAAAAATTGATCTGAAATACGGATCGACCAATGAATGCGCTATCACCGGGATAAAGAGGGTTAGCAAACCTGGGCTTCGCAAATATGCCAAGGCGGATGCTATTCCGAAGGTGTTAAATGGACTTGGAGTCGCTATTATATCCACTTCCAAAGGTGTAGTGACCGATAAAACAGCCAGAGCACTCAATGCAGGTGGCGAAATAATTTGTGAGGTCTGGTAACCCAGCGGATAACGGAGGAATTTATGTCTCGTATTGGTAAACAACCAATTCCGGTACCCGCAGGGGTAAAAATTGACCTGGTTGGTCAGCAACTTACGGTTACCGGAACAAAAGGAACATTAAAGCGTCAAATAATCCAGGATATCGACGTTCAAATCCAGGATAATATAATACAATTACATAATCGTGTTGAAAATACCAGGGTAAACGCTTTTCGTGGCCTTACCAGAAGTTTAATTAACAACATGATAATCGGGGTTGTGGAAGGGTTTAAAAAAGTTCTGATTATCGAAGGCGTCGGCTATAAGGCTAATGTCAGCGGAACTACTCTGACTCTTAATGTCGGATATTCAAATCCTGTCAATTTCCAGCTGCCAAAGGCGGTATCCGCTTCTGTTGAGGGAAACACCAAGATAGTTGTCGAATGCATTGATAAAGAATTGCTTGGCCTTGTTGCTTCTAAAATTCGTCAGGTAAGAAAGCCGGAACCATATAAAGGTAAAGGTATTCGATATGAAGACGAACATATCGTAAGAAAAGTTGGCAAAGCAGGCGCTAAATAATTAGTATGGTTGAACAAGTCAATAATAATCTGAATGGTAAATTGTAATGACTAAGACAAACCCCAAGACCATAGCTAAGGCCAAACGTGTCCGCAGGATCAGGAAGAAAATCTCCGGCACCAGCGAGCGTCCCAGGCTGAGAGTCTTTAAAAGTAATAAACATATGTATGCGCAAATTATTGATGATTCGGTAGGGCATACACTGGTATCTATGTCCACTGTTGATAAAGAATTTGAGCAGGGCGAGGAAAAAGGAAAAACGGCTGTAGCGAAAAAGGTTGGCGTTTTAATTGCTACTCGTGCCAAGGCTGCCGGTATTAACAAAGTGATCTTTGATCGCGGTGGGTCCGTTTATCATGGCCGGGTAAAAGCCCTTTCAGAAGGTGCTCGGGAAGGTGGTCTTGAATTTTAATGATTTCTAATATAACGGGGGTGATCCTTGTCTGATTTCAAACGTTCCAAAAGTGCTGCGACTGAGGAACTAATCGAGAAAATTGTTTTTATTAATCGGGTTGCGAAAGTTGTAAAAGGTGGTCGTAGATTCAGTTTCAGCGCTATTGTCGTCGTAGGTGATGGAAATGGTAAAGTAGGCTATGGCCTCGGAAAAGCAAACCAGGTTCCGGAAGCTATCCGAAAAGGTGTAGAAAAGGCTCGCAAGAGTATGTTTGCTGTATCTCTGACTGAGAATTCGATTCCGCATCAGGTGGTTGGAAAATTTGGAGCTGGGAAAGTGTTACTGAAACCGGCATCAGCTGGTACCGGAGTTATCGCAGGTGGTCCGGTGAGAGCTGTGCTTGAAGCAGCCGGTGTTTCAAATATTCTTACTAAATGCCTCGGATCACATAATCCACATAATATGGTTAAAGCTACTTTAGTTGGTTTACAGGAATTGCGTTCGGCTCAAAGCATCGCAGAATTGCGGGGCAAAACAGTCGAAGAAATCACTGCTTAATTACAACCTTGGCTGAGTCGGATTAGCGAACGACAGCTTACGTTGTGTAATATTTGATTAAAAGAAGGTAGTCAAATGGCCGAGACAATTACATTTACTCTGGTTAAAAGTGGTATTGGAAGTACGAAGAAAATCAATGCGACTCTAACAGGGCTTGGGCTCACCAAAATGAATAAGACCGTAACAAGAAAAGACACACCGGAAATTCGTGGAATGCTTAAGAAGGTGTCGCATCTTGTTCGTATGGAGGAGGTGTAGCATGTTGACTTTAGCAAATCTATCTCCCAAAGCCGGTTCGACGAAACAACCTAAAAGAGTTGGTAGAGGACCCGGCAGTGGGCATGGAAAAACTGCTGGACGCGGTCATAAAGGTTTTAAATCGCGATCCGGTTCCGGAGTGAAACCTGGTTTTGAGGGTGGTCAAATGCCACTGCAGCGGCGCATACCAAAACGGGGATTTAATAACATTTTTAAAAAAGAGTATGCTCTTGTATCTCTGAGTCAGCTTAACGGCTTAGTTGACGGAATAATTACTGTTGAAACCCTCGTCGCCGCAGGGATTGTAAAAAAAGGTTTGTTTGTCAAGGTGTTAGCTAATGGTGAAGTGACTAACCCAATAAAAATACAGGTAGATAAAATCAGTAAAGCCGCACAAAGCAAAATTGAAAGTGCTGGTGGAACTGTAATTGCCCTTAAGCAAGCAGAAGCTTAATATACTGTTGTCTCTCTTGAAGACAAGACATCCAAAAAACTTTTATACTGTTGTAACGCAAATAGTAAATAGGTATTGATAATGAGTGGATTGCAGAGTGCTGCAAATATACCAGAGTTAAGAAGGCGTGTGTTATTTACGCTTATCATGCTTGCTGTCTACAGGATAGGCGTCCAAATTCCTACTCCCGGAATAAATGGCGAAGCTCTGTCGGCTTTTTTCAACCAGAATGCCGGAACGTTGTTTGGCATGTTTAACATGTTTTCCGGCGGTGCATTGAAGAATTTTTCTATATTCGCTCTGGGCATTATGCCTTACATCAGTGCTTCAATTATTATCCAGTTGTTGACCGTGGTGATCCCCCAACTGGAGGCATTAAAAAAAGAAGGGGAGGCAGGTAACAGAAAGATTACGCAATACACGAGATATGGAACGGTATTGTTGAGTATGATTCAGGGAACCTTCATTGCCGTTGGTCTTGAAGGTATGACTGGTCCCGGAGGACAGGCGATAGTCCTTTTGCCGGGTATCCAGTTCAAGCTTATGACAGTGCTTACCCTGACTTCCGGAACAGCCTTTATAATGTGGCTCGGTGAACAGATGACTGAAAGAGGGATCGGCAACGGAATCTCGCTGATAATATTTGCCGGTATCGTGGCTCGTGGTCCTTCTGCAATTGTTAACTCGATTCAATTAGTAAAGGCAGGTGAAATTTCACTGTTTTTTATCCCATTTCTTGTGTTGTTCATGTTTGCTGTGGTTGCCGTCATTGTCTTTTTTGAGACTTCTCAAAGAAGAATTCCAATACAGTATGCAAAAAGGGTAGTCGGCAGAAAGGTATATGGTGGACAAAGTTCACACCTCCCTCTGAAAATCAACATTTCAGGAGTTATACCACCGATTTTTGCTTCTTCGATTATGATGTTTCCAGCAACTATCGGGAGCTTTATCAAAATTGATTGGGTACAGCGTGCTTCAGCGGCTATGCATCCGGGAACTGTGTATTATTATATTTGTTATATTGGAATGATAGTCTTCTTCTGTTTCTTTTATACAGCTGTGACGTTTAAACCCGATGATGTTGCCGAAAACCTGAAAAAGAATGGTGGGTTCATACCGGGTATTCGACCGGGTAAAAAGACCGCTGAATTCATAGACAAAGTGCTCACAAGATTGACTGTTGTAGGAGCAATTTATCTGAGTGCTGTATGTGTCTTGCCGACTATTCTGATTTCTCAATTTAATATTCCCTTCTTTTTTGGGGGAACGGCACTATTAATTGTTGTCGGCGTAAGTATTGATACTATCTCCCAGGTCGAGTCGCATTTACATATGCGAAATTACGAAGGTTTCATGAAACAAGGCCGAATTAAGGGACGCAGGTAGGTGGTAGTAGCCGATGAAAGGAGGCGAAGCAAGAAGTATCGTAGTAAAGACCAACGATCAAATTCTGCTCATGCAGGAAGCAAATCAGATTGTGGCTGAAACGCTGAAGAAGCTCCGTGATGTTGTTGAGACGGGTATAACTACATGGGAATTAGATAAGATCGCTGAGGAGTTGTGCCTTAAAAGAAATGCAAGACCGGCTTTTAAAGGCTATAGAGGGTTTCCCGGCAGTTTGTGTGTTTCGATTAACGAAGAAGTTGTACATGGGATTCCTTCAAGAAAGAAAAAGCTAAAAAATGGGGACATAATTTCCATCGATTTTGGTGTCCAATTTAAAGGGTATTATGGAGATTCGGCAATAACGTTGCCGGTTGGTAAAATTTCCGAGGACGTACAAAGACTGCTGGATACCACCCGGGAATGCCTGGAAAGTGGGATTCAGCAAGCAATTGTGGGCAACAGGATCGGAGACATCTCCAAGGCGATTCAGGATTACATTGAGGGAAATGGTTTTTCCGTCGTCAGACAATTTGTGGGACACGGTATAGGTACCGAACTGCATGAAGCTCCCGAAATCCCCAATTTTTATCAGGGAGAGCGGACTGCAAGGTTATTACCAGGTATGGTATTGGCTATCGAACCGATGGTCAACATAGGAACTCATAAAGTTAAAGTAATGAGAGATGGATGGACGGTCATCACTGCAGACAAGAAACCATCTGCTCATTTTGAACACTCCATTGCTGTAACTGAAAATGGGCCGCTCATTCTAAGTTCTCAGGAAAAGTAGTGGCTTGGCAAAATATTTCTTCTCTTTTGTTAGAAGTTGTATTATACTGTTCCGTTTTTAACTGAACTATGAATTTTCAGGATATTCCATGTCAAAAGAAGAAGCAATTGAAGTAGAAGGCACCATTATAGAACCGTTGCCGAATGCGATGTTTCGTGTGGAACTCGATAACGGTCATAAAGTGCTGGCTCATATTTCCGGAAAAATGCGTATGCATTTTATTAAAATATTGCCCGGAGATAGGGTTACAATAGAACTCTCTCCCTATGATTTGAATAGGGGCAGGGTTACGTTTCGGGCAAAGAATGCCAAAAAGAAAAAATAGAGAGTTTGTTTATCATGAAAGTACGCGCGTCTGTAAAAAAAATGTGCAGCGATTGTAAGATATTTAAGCGCAACGGTATTGTTCGCGTTTCCTGTAAGATAAAAAAACATAAACAGAGGCAGGGATAAACAGGTATTGCCGCTTTTAATTACCTACTTCTTTTAAGGAGATGTACCTTGGCACGCATAGCAGGAATTGACCTTCCAAAAAATAAGCATATGGATCGGGCGTTAACTTACATACACGGTATTGGGTTGACCTCTGCACGAAAGATTTTGGAAAAAGTAGATCTTCCGTTCACCATGAATAGTGATGATCTGGATGGTGATGATGTAAACCGAATCAGGAAGGTACTCGAAGAAGAGTATGTCGTTGAGGGTGACCGCAGACGTGAAGTTTCCATGGATATTAAGAGATTGACCGACCTGGGTTGTTACCGGGGGCGCCGTCATCGCATGGGTTTACCTTGTCGTGGGCAGAATACGAAGACTAATGCTCGTACCCGGAAAGGACCTCGCCGAGGTGCAGGTCGTCGGAAATAATTGAACTTAATACAGGTGTAAGTTATGGCTGTAGCTAAAAAGAGAAAGATAAAAAAGAACATACCAGAGGGTGTTGTTTTTATTTATTCTACTTTCAACAATACCATCGTTACTATTTCCGATAAACAGGGAAATGTAGTTTCCTGGTGCAGTGCCGGTGTACTTGGTTTTAAAGGTTCACGCAAAAGTACTCCCTTTGCAGCGCAGAACGCGTTGGCTGATGCTGCTAAAAAAGCGGCTGATGTAGGGATGCGCAAGGTTGAAGTAAAGGTGAAAGGTCCAGGTCCCGGTAGAGAAGCAGCTTTACGTGCTCTCATCAATACTGGTTTTGAGGTAAGTCGTATTTATGATGTTACCCCTATTCCTCACAATGGATGTAAACCTCCAAAGCGCCGTAGAGTATAACGGCAGTATAAACCTGTTATAGAATCTAATGAAAATGGAGGCCCAAGTTGGCTAGAAATATTGGAGCTGCATGTCGTCGATGCAGAAGAGAAGGGTTAAAATTGTACCTCAAGGGTGACCGGTGCTATTCTGACAAATGTTCTTTTGAAAGAAGAGCATTTGGACCAGGTCAGCATGGGCAGGCCAGATTCAAGAAACTGTCGGACTATGCAATTCAGTTGAGAGAAAAGCAGAAAGTAAAAAGCATATATGGCATGCTCGAGGGTCAATTTCGTTTGAGCTTTGAAAAAGCTGAGAGACAAAAAGGGGTTACCGGTGAAAACCTGCTTGTCCTGATTGAAAGACGTTTGGATAACACGATATTCCGTGTTGGTTTTGCATCGTCGAGAAAACAGGCGCGACAAATCGTACGTCATAATCATATTCAGGTCAATGGGCAAAAGGTTAACATTCCTTCATTCTTGGTATCACCGGGAGATGTAATTACTTTGAAGGAAAAAAGTCGCGCGAACACTGTAATCAATGAAAATCTTGAAGCGGTAGTTAGACGTGGAGTGCCAACTTGGCTCGAATTGGATAAAGATAATTTTAAAGCCACAGTTAAAGCTCTTCCAAACAGAGAAGAACTCACCCTGCCAATTCAGGAACAGCTGATCGTAGAGCTCTATTCCAAATAATTGAGTGATAGGAAACGGGGTTACTGGTTATCAATAAATCCTGTTTCTGCGACAGTAATTCTTGAAAAAATGAACATTGCCCTGGCACACTGAATAAGTAACTTTTGAATTCTTTCTTTAAAATAAAGAAGACATTCTGAGTTACTTAATAAGGTATATACTACAAAGTTAGTAGAAACGCAGAGAAGGAAATCTATGACTCAAGCCGCCGACGAAAAAATACCGTTTCACCGAAACTGGCACGAGCTGATAAAACCTGAGAAATTAGAGGTTGACAGAGAGAAATACACCGATGTTTACGGTAAATTCATATGCCAGCCTCTTGAACGAGGATTCGCAACTACCATTGGAAACAGCCTGCGGCGTATCCTGCTCTCATCCATTCAGGGTGCGGCTATTACTTCGGTGAAAATAGAAGGTGCTCTGCACGAGTTCACTTCCATGAAAGATATCATGGAGGATGTTAGTGAGATTATACTTAATCTCAAGCAGGTACGAATCAAACTTCATTCAGCAGATTCCCAGAAAGTTACCATTGAAAAAAGTGGGCCTGGAGTTGTGACTGCCGGTGATATTGTTGAATCCGGTTATGTGGAAGTAATGAATAAGGATCAGGTTATCTGCACCCTGACAGGAGCAACTAATTTTCATGCTGAGATGACCGTTGAATGGGGAAAGGGATATCAACCGGCTGAAAAAATGGATAAAGAAAATCTCTCTATCGGTCAGATACCAATTGATGCAATCTTCACTCCTGTAAAAAAAATTCAATACAGTACTTCTCAGGCGCGTGTCGGACAGCAGACAGATTATGATAAGCTGATCATTGAAATTGAGACCGATGGGAGTTTAAGACCAGAAAATGCATTAGCCTACGCCGCGAAAATCCTGAAAGAACAGCTGACGATTTTTATAAACTTTGATGAAGAAGAAGCTGAACCAGAGGTTCTGCTGGATACCAGTAAAGATTTTGAACCATTGAATCCTTACCTTGACAAACCGGTTGAAGATCTGGAACTTTCAGTTCGTTCAGCTAATTGTCTTAAAAATGCGGATATTAATTACATTGGTGATCTGGCCCAAAAAACTGATCAAGAGATGTTGAAGACCAAGAATTTTGGTCGGAAGTCGCTCAATGAAATAAAGGCTCTTCTTTCAGAAATGGATTTGACGCTCGGGATGAAATTCGAAAACTGGATTCCTCCGCATCAGAGAGCAGAGAAAGATGAAGCCTAGCGAAAAGATTTTTCGTGAGCATTTATAATTATGAGAAAGTTACCTATCAGGATCTAAGCAGTAGCTGAGGATATAGAGATGAGACATAAATTAACCGGCAGAAGATTAGGACGAACCACTTCACACAGGATGGCAATGTTCAGAAATATGGCTACCTCTCTGTTTGAACATGAACGTATTGTCACTACCGCTGAAAAGGCAAAAGAACTACGACCCATTGCTGAGAAGATGATTACCTTGGCCAAAAGAGGAGATCTGCACGCGAGAAGACAGGCACTTTCCTTCATACGCAGCAAGAGTGTGGTTGAGAAACTTTTTACCGATATAAAAGATAAATTCTCCGACCGGAAAGGTGGGTATACAAGAATACTAAAAACCGGGATTAGACAAGGTGATGCCGCGGACATGGCAATTATTGAACTTGTTGGATACGAAGAAGTTATCGAGACTCCAAAAGCTGAAAGTTAAGGTGGTCCGAAGAAATTATTTAAGCTGGCTGGAGCGTTTGTTCCAGCCAGCTTTTTTTTTGGTAAACTCTCCTCTGGTCCAAGAGAATTGCAAACAGGTAGCCGGGCTTGTCGGTTCGGGTAAGAAGCCGCTACACTTCCGTTCGCATTTTTATACGCCTTGATGGCAATATTTTCATTTCAAACCGAAATGTGCATATATCTTTGCTATTTTAGTGAATGATTACTTTGTGTAGAACGTTATTTTATTGATAGAGGTTTTCATTGAATAATCGTGAAAAAAAATTTCCTGAGGGAATGGTACCTCTCGGCAATTCAGAGTTTCAGTTCGCCTGCCATTCGGAGGTTCCGTGTTTTACATTTTGTTGTCGGAATGTGGATATGATTCTCTATCCTTACGATATCATAAGATTGAAAAATGCTCTTGGCATAGACTCAGAAGATTTTATGAGAGCTCATACTGTTCTCGAAAAAGGAGAAAATCCATATTTTCCAACTGTAAAGCTTAAATTAAATGAAGATGATAATAAAGCGTGTCCTTTTCTGACAAAATCAGGTTGCTCTGTTTATAATGATCGACCTTCCGCCTGTAGAACATATCCCCTTGAAAGAGCTGTTGATCGTTTTACTATTGATGCTGCTACAGATGAATATTATTTTTTGACAAACCATCCATATTGCTTGGGACATATGGAAGATACCCATCAAACTGTAAGCAGTTGGATCAGGAACCAGCGGCTCATTGACTATAACGTAATGAATGGATTATGGGCGGAAATGGATACTATTTTCAGTCAAAATCCATGGAAAGGCGAAGGCGTTGCAGGTGAGAAACAGCAACTTGCATTCATGGTTTGTTTTAATATCGATGGATTTCGTCGCTTTGTCGAGCAACATAATATTCTCAAACAATTTAAACTCGATAAAGATTTCAAAAAGCGGATAACAAAAGAGGACAGCGAATTGCTTAAATTTGGTTTTCAATGGCTGAAACTCTTTCTGACGGGAAAAGGCCCATTGTTACGAAAGTAAGATTTACTGGGACAATCTTTGCAACCATGAGTTGCAAAACAAGGTCACTCATGGTAAACAGTGACGTTGTCCTTTATAAAAAGGTAGACTAAAGCAGTCTGCACCACCCCACAAGAGATGGAAAACTTTTAAGTTCCTTTGTTTTGTGGGAATACGTGCCAAAAAGAAATTCATGAAAAACAAAAAAGAATTTCTAAGGTACTCAATACACACATCTTCGCTCACAACTGGTGTCAAAGAACATTACAATAATGTTCGAGATTACAGAAGGTGGAGGAAAAACCAGAAACGGAGAAAACTATGGCAAGTGCTACAGTAAGAGACATGCTTAAGGCCGGTGTGCATTTCGGCCATCAAACAAGGCGTTGGAATCCCAAAATGAAGCCTTATATTTATGGGCCTCGTAATGGAATTTATATTATCAACCTGGACGTCACTAAAAGACTTTTCGATAAAGCCTGTGATTTTATAACCGGGGAAATTAAGAGTGGCGGTTCGATACTTTTTGTCGGAACGAAGCGACAAGCACAAGCCATTATCAGCGAGGAAGCAAAACGTGCCGGCATGTTTTATGTCGATCATCGATGGCTTGGAGGTATGCTTACCAATTTCCAAACCATAAAAAATAGCATTGACAGACTCAAATCCATTGAATCCATGCAGGCCGATGGTTCCATAAATCGGTTTCCGAAAAAAGAAATTCTTCTCATGGAAAAGGAGCGCGTTAAACTCGAAAGAAATGTCGGTGGCATCAAAAATATGCGTTCTTTGCCTTCAGTCATGTTCGTGGTAGATCCACGTAAAGAAGCTATCGCTGTAAGTGAAGCCCAAAAACTTGGTATTCCTGTAGTTGCTATGGCTGATACGAACTGTGATCCCGATAATATCGATTTCGTCATTCCCGGCAATGATGATGCAATTCGGTCTATCCGTCTTATCAGCTACCATATCGCTGAAGCAGTCCTTACAGGTCAGGCAATGCGTGACGGTGAAGAGGCATCCGAAGAAGCGGTCGCTGCTGCAATGAGCGATGTTGAAAGTGAAATCGAAGGTGGTTCCGCAGAAGCTGAGGCATAATTTTATTCGAGCATGTACTGTTAGGCTCCGGTAAGAGTAAGTATTTGTTGGTGAAGGGGCTGTCTTTTGACCGCCCCTTTTTCGTATGGTTACGTCTTGAATCTTTTCTCACAACGACCATTTTCGTTAGTTGTGAAAAAACAAAATATTATTCAAAGAAAGACAAAGGAGATTTACCATGGCAATTACAAGTAAGATGGTAAAAGACCTGAGGGATAAAACTCAAGCAGGCATGATGGACTGTAAAAAGGCTCTTGAAAAAACCGATGGCGACATGGAAAAAGCTGTCGATCTGCTTCGCCAAAAGGGACTGGCGGTCGCAGCCAAAAGAGCCGGTCGAGCCACGAGTGAAGGCGTTATTGAAACCTATATTCATGCAGGCGGTAAGCTTGGTGTAATGGTTGAACTCGGCTGCGAGACTGATTTTGTAGCAAAAAATGATGAT
Organism: uncultured delta proteobacterium; assembly: GCA_963728385.1. GTDB lineage: Bacteria > Desulfobacterota > Desulfobulbia > Desulfobulbales > Desulfocapsaceae > Desulforhopalus_A. The sequence goes on along the minus strand of CAVSJK010000002.1, from coordinate 2,282,754 downwards.
TTTAAGGAATTTGCCAGGGACATAGCTATGCATATCGCTGCAGCGAACCCTATCGCCATTACCAGGGAAGAGGTGCCGGAAGCCGTCATTGCAAGAGAAAAAGAGATCTATGTACAACAGGCTCTTGATTCAGGCAAACCTGAAGCTATTGTTGAGAAAATGGTGACCGGAAAAATCGAAAAATATCTGGCGGAAATCGTTTTACTTGAACAGAAATTCGTTAAAAATCAGGATCTTTCCATCCAGGATCTTCTCAATGAACTCGTTGGACGGATAGGGGAGAATATCTCAATCAAGAGATTTGCCCGTTTCCAAGTTGGTGTAGAATAGTACATATTCAGCAGGTGGACCTCTACTCGTCCACCTGCTGAAGAATCCAGCCTTCGTCTCGAAAATATTTCTACTATGGAAAAAATACTATGACCGAAAAGTTACAATACAAGAGAATACTGCTGAAACTCAGCGGTGAGGCTCTCATGGGGACTGATGTCTACGGAATCAATACCCAAGTTCTCGAGTTTGTTGCTGGTGAAGTTAAGGAAGTTGTAGAGACTGGTGTTGAACTTGGTCTGGTTATTGGTGCGGGCAACATTTTTAGGGGAGTGGCCGGCGCAAGCAAAGGTATGGATCGCACTACTGCCGACAATATGGGTATGCTAGCCACTGTAATGAACAGTCTGGCGATGCAGGACGCCCTGGAAAGAGTAGGAGTGATTACCAGGGTGATGTCCGCTATTCCCATGCAATCCGTTTCGGAACCGTACATTCGACGAAGAGCTACCAGACATCTTGAGAAAGGGCGGGTGGTAATATTTGCCGCGGGAACCGGGAATCCTTATTTTACAACTGATTCCGCGGGGGTGTTGAGAGCACTGGAAATTGATGCCGATCTCGTTATAAAAGCCACCAAAGTTGATGGGGTTTACGACATGGATCCGGTGGTCTATTCCGATGCAGTGAAATTTGAGCGACTCACCTATGATGATGTCTTGAAGAAGGGATTGCGGGTGATGGATGCTGCCGGAATTGCACTGGCCAAAGAAGATAAGCTGCCAATTATGGTATTGAACATGTCGGTGCCCGGGAATGTAAAACGCGCCGCCATGGGCGAGAATGTCGGTACGTTGATAACATCATAACTCCTGATCGAGCAAGTTATCTGAAAGCAGAGGTGAAATCATGAATGAAGTGATCTTAGAGACATCGGATAAGATGGAAAAGAGTGTTGCGGCTTTTAAGAAGGAACTGGCCAAGTTTCGTACCGGCAGGGCCTCTTTGGCTATTCTTGACGGTATCTTGGTTGATGCCTATGGAAGTTCGATGCCGATAAATCAAGTTGGCTCGATCACTATTCCAGAGAGCAGAATGATTGTTATTCAGCCGTGGGATCCGCAGATGCTTCCGGCCATAGAAAAAGCCATTCTCAAATCTGATATAGGTCTTAACCCAATCGGAGACGGGAAGGTAATTCGGCTGAATATTCCTCAATTAACGGAAGAACGCCGCATGGAGCTGGTAAAATCCGTCAGAAAGGTTGCTGAGGAGTTTCGGGTGGCTATCCGTAATGTTCGAAGAGAATCAATTGAAATCCTGAAGAAACAGAAAAAGGATAAGGAAATTTCCGAGGATGAGCTGTTTAAATTGCAGGAGGAAGCCCAGAGTGAAACGGATCAGTATATTAAGCAAATAGACGAAGTTACAGCTAACAAAGAAAAAGAAGTAATGGAGGTCTGATCCTCTCCTCATTCGAATTTTATCTATTTTCCCCAACCATATTTTTGCGGGTTTTGTATGTCCGGCACCTCCACTATTGATTTGAATCGTCTTCCTCGCCACGTTGCAATTATTATGGACGGAAATGGCAGATGGGCCCAACAAAGGCGAAAACCCCGACTGGTTGGTCATAAGGTAGGCGCGGAATCCGTCCGGGAAATCGTAGAAACAAGCCGGGAAATCGGCATAGAGTATCTCACACTTTACGCCTTCTCCTCGGAGAACTGGCATCGACCCGAAAAAGAAGTAAGTGGGTTAATGGCTATTCTCAAAAGATTTCTAAAATCGGAATTGTCTCGGATGCAAAAAAATGACATCCGCCTCGTGTCTATCGGCGACAGGCAACGACTACCTGCAGATGTACGGCAATCATTGGAAGAAGTGATCGAGGAAACTTCCGGCAACTCCAAACTTACCTTGAATCTGGCCCTCAGTTATGGAAGCCGTGATGAACTTGTCCGCGCGGTAAAAAAGATAAGTGCACTCTGCCTGAAAGGAGAAATGGACCCCCAAGAGATAACCGATCGAACAATAGTTGAAAATCTTGATACTTGCCGGATGCCGGATCCAGATCTGTTAATTCGCACTGGCGGTGAGGCAAGATTATCCAATTTTCTCCTGTGGCAAGTATCCTACGCTGAAATCTTTTTTACTGAAATCATGTGGCCGGACTTTCGGAGGGAGGTATTTTTGCAAGCGCTTTCGGAATATCAGTCTCGCGAGAGACGGTTCGGGCGTACAGGCGAACAACTGCTTTCTGAATAGAATATGCAACGCATTGTCCCGGGGCTCTTAATAGCTGGTTTATGGTTTCTCTTGCTGCTTAAAGGTTCGATACTCCTGTATTGCTTTACAATAGCACTAATAGTGCTGGCAGCCGCCAATGAATATGTAAAAATGGTCGACGAGCGGAAGACGCCTCTGATCGATCGCTGGCTCCTCAATATCATATTGGCTGCGCCGGTTGTCTTTACCTGTATAAGTCCTAATGCCGGTGTTCTTCTTCCTGCGATAATCGGATCTTTCCTGGCATTAATCTGTTATTTCCTCTACCGCTATAAAGATAGTACCGATAGTTATAATCTATTCTGTCGTTTGGTATTCGGAGAGGTGTACATTGGAGTGCTCGGAGCGCATCTTGTGCTTTTGCGCTTTTTACCTGATGGCGGTAGCTGGTTGATGATAGCATCCGCCATAACCGCATGTTCCGACAGTGGTGCCTATTTTGTCGGCAAGGCAATCGGCAGCAGGAAGCTTTGTCCGAACATCAGTCCGAACAAAACAGTAGAGGGGGCAATCGGCGGCATCGTGCTCGGTTTGGCTGGAGCGGTGCTTTTTGCCTTGTTATTTCTCCCGGAGGTCAACTTGGCTTTTCTTATTGGGGCGGCGATTTTATTAACTATTGTTGGCATTGTCGGTGACCTGACGGAATCGATCATCAAACGGGGGACGGCCACTAAAGATTCCGGCCATTGTCTTGCCGGACATGGCGGCATTCTGGATAGAGTCGATTCTCTGCTTCTGGTCTGCCCGATGCTCTATTATCTTCTTATTTTTCCGGTGCTGCGATGAGACGGATTTCTCTGTTGGGTGCGACCGGTTCAATCGGTGTTAACGTTCTCGATGTGGTGAGAAAGTTTCCTGAACGTTACAAGGTTGTGGCTATGGCAGCCGGAACTAATGTTCAAAAACTCGCTGCACAGGTAAAAGAATTCAATCCTGAATTGATATCCGTCTGTGATGAAGCAAGGGCTGATACCCTGCGTACTCTATTGCCCCCCACATTTCGTGATAGAATCGTTCACGGCGAAGAGGGCAATGTCCTCATTGCGGCCTTTCCCACCGCAGATCTTACCCTTTCGGCAATCGTTGGTGCGGCAGGACTCCTGCCGACTCTTGCAGCTATTGAAGCCGGCAAGGATGTTGGTCTGGCTAATAAAGAGACTTTGGTTATGGCCGGCAAGATAGTCATGACGGCGGTTCAAAATAAGGGGATCAAGCTCCTGCCTGTCGATTCGGAACATTCAGCCATTTTCCAGGCACTGGAGGCCGGCCGAAGAAAAGATTTAAGAAAAATCATTCTTACCGCTTCCGGTGGACCATTTCGTGGTATGAGTTCGCAGCAGTTGCAACATGTCACCCGGGAACAGGCACTGAATCATCCCAACTGGAGTATGGGCAGAAAGATCTCCATCGACTCCGCTACCCTCATGAACAAAGGATTGGAAGTTATTGAGGCCAGATGGCTTTTTGAGGTGGATAGCAAGGCAATCGAGGTGGTGGTGCATCCTCAGTCAATCGTTCATTCTCTGGTGGAGTATCAGGATGGTTCCGTCCTGGCCCAGCTCGGAATTCCTGACATGCGAATTCCAATATCCTACGCCCTTTCCTATCCGGCCAGACGGCCTCTTCAACTGCAACCGCTCAATTTATCCGAGTGTGGCAAGCTGGAGTTTTTCAAGCCCGATTATCTGAGCTTCCCTGCCCTGAAGTTAGCATTTGCCGCACTCGATAGAGGTGGCGTATTGCCTGCGGTACTCAACAGTGCAAACGAAGTGGCCGTGGAGGCTTTCCTGCTGTCGAAGATAACTTTTCCACAAATAGCTGAGACAGTTGCCAGAACAATGGATATTGTACATGAAGGCAGAGAAGATAATCTGGAGGATATTCTCGGCGCGGATAAGGCTGCCAGAAGAGAGGCCCATAGACTTATTGAGAAGTACAGTTAGTATTTTTTATTCTACGTTCCCGGATTGGAGGGGACGTGTACCCATAATCGTTTCTTACTATGAATACTTTATTTTCATTTATCCTGGTTCTTGGTTTGCTTATTTTTGTCCACGAATTTGGACATTTCATTTTTGCTAAGCTTTTTGGCGTTCGTGTTTTAAAATTTTCATTGGGATTCGGACCAAAAGTTGTCGGCAAGGTATTCGGCGAAACCGAATACGTCATTTCTGCTTTTCCACTCGGTGGTTTTGTCAAGATGTTCGGAGAAAATCCGGACGAGCAGGAGGTGGCAAGTGAGGAGAGAAATGTTTCCTTTGCTCATAAACCCGTGTGGCAGAGGTTCCTGATAGTTTTGGCAGGTCCCCTTTTCAATCTCCTGTTTGCCCTGGTGGTATTCTTTCTGGTCTTCACTTTTGTCGGTATTCCCACTTCGGTCGATACGACTCGGATCGGCAAGGTCAACGAAGATTCACCTGCTGCGCGAGGTGGAATGCATGTTGGTGATGTCATTAAAAAAATTGATAATCAAAAAACCACCAGCTGGCAGGATGTACTGGATTCAGTGAAAAATAGTCAGGGAAAACAAATAGAGGTGGTGGTTCAGCGGGGCGGTGAACAGCGTACGCTAGAGATAGTGCCGGCTATTGATGTCGTCAAAAACGTTTTCGGAGAAAAAGTCGAAGAAAGGTATATGATCGGAATTATGAAGGCAGATGAGCTCACCTATGAAGAGAGCAATATTATTGGAGCCTTTAAGACTGCCTGCCTGCAAACCTGGATGTATATTTCGCTCACGGTCATGGGCTTTGTGAAAATTATCCAGCGGGTCGTTCCCGCCTCTGAGATAGGCGGACCGATTCTCATTGCCCAGATTGCCGGACAACAGATGAAAGCCGGATGGTTAAATCTTGTCTATTTCATTAGTCTCCTCAGCGTAAACCTGGGCCTACTGAATCTTCTGCCGATTCCCGTGCTCGATGGCGGCCACCTTCTTTTTCTGAGTATAGAAGGAGTTCGGCGAAAGCCAATGAATGAAAGGGCTCAGATCGTTGCCCAGCAGATCGGTATCGGCCTTCTTGGTACGCTCATGGTCTTTGTTTTCTACAATGATATTGTCAGGCTGTTTCATTGATGGATAACCGTCAATCGCTAATACTGTCGATGGATACCGCAACTCCTTGCAGCGCGGTTGCCCTTACTTACGGAACCAGAAAAAATGGTCGGGTGCTGGCCTCCCTCTCTTTTACCGGCAATGTGACGCATTCAAGGCGTTTATTTGCTGCTATTGACCATCTGATGAAGGAGACCGAGGTGGAGTGGCCGGCGATTGCCGGGATCGGGGTGAGCATGGGACCGGGAAGTTTTACGGGTCTTAGAATCGGCATGGCTACCGCGAAGGGACTGGCTGCAGCCACAGGAAAGGTCTTGCTTGGTGTTTCCACTCTTGATTCTCTCGCTGCGAAAATTGTCACTTCGCGCCTTATCTGCACTGTTCTTGACGCCCGAAAAAAAGAGGTCTACGCAGCTTTTTATCGCTGCAACGGCGATGGCTTCTCTTATAGGGTCGGTAACATGGCCGTGATAGCCCCCGAAAAACTTGCTGCCTCCATAGATGAACCGGTCGTTATGGTCGGCGACGGCGCGATGGTGTATAGTGATTTGTTCAGAAATCTGCTCGGGAAAAAGGTTTTATTTGCTCCCTCCCAGCTGCATGAGCCGTCGGCTTCGTCGCTTGGCATACTTGCAGGGGAAATGCTTGAATCAGGAGAACATCTCGATGTGGCGGAAGCAGTACCGGTTTACATACGAAGCTCGGATGCGGAGCTTAATCTCTTGAAAAACAACGCCAAGTTGCGGAAAATTCCGCCTGCCAATGATTATCAGACGTAAAACCCGACAAATACAGGTTGGCAATGTCTCTGTCGGTGGAGATAGCACTATCAGCGTGCAGTCGATGACCAACACCGACACTAAAGATGTTGAACAAACCATCGGTCAGATCTGTCGTTTGCAGGCTGCCGGTTGTGATATCGTGCGTGTTGCGGTTTTAGACCTTGAAGCTGCTTCGGCTATCCGGGCCATTCAAGATAAAATCTATATTCCTCTGATTGCCGATATTCACTTTGACTACCGGCTGGCCATCGTGGCAATGGAAAACGGTGCGGACGGTATCCGGATCAATCCAGGCAATCTCGGCGGAGAAGAGAAAATCGCTATGGTTGTCGATGCGGCCAAACAACATATGGTCCCTATTCGGGTCGGAGTGAATAGCGGTTCCATTGAAAAAGACCTTCTAAAAAAGTTTGGATATCCCACCCCTGACAATACCGAGGCCTTGATTGAAAGTGCCATGCGAAATGTCAGACTTGTCGAAAAATATGGCTACCGAAATATCAAAATTTCAATCAAATCGGCTGATGTACTGACCACGATCAACAGCTATCAACAACTCTCAAAAGTCACCGATTACCCACTACATCTCGGCGTGACCGAAGCGGGCGGACTTATCGCAGGGACCGTCAAATCAAGCGTTGCCCTTGGCATTCTCCTTAGTAATGGTATCGGCGATACCTTTCGCATTTCCCTCACTCGTGATCCGGTTGAGGAGATTCGGGTCGGTTTTGAGCTGTTGCGTTCCCTGAAAATCCGCGAACGGGGGCCGGAGCTGATTTCCTGTCCGACCTGTGGGCGTACCCGGATCAATCTGTTTAAACTGGCAGAGGAGGTTGAGCGGGTTGTTCAGACCATGGAGAGCCCGCTAAAAGTCGCCGTCATGGGTTGCGTCGTCAACGGACCAGGTGAAGCCCGGCAAGCGGATATAGGTGTCGCGGGAGGCAATGGCGTCGGGATTATCTTCAAGAAGGGAGAAATTTGGAAAAAGGTTCCTGAAAATGACCTCCTGGAGACCTTTATGGTCGAGTTGAAAAGGATGGAAGAAGAGAGCTGTAATGAGCGCAAAATCGCTCATCCGGATAAATGAGAAATCAGTCAGAAGACTTTCTAAAAAATATAGATTTTCCAAGGTAATAAAAGGTAGTCCGAGGTAATCTGCATTCCCTGTATTGTAACCGTTCACCAGGGAGAGCCAAATACTTGCCTAACTCCTGTATTTTTCCGATTAACCGATAGTGACCAATTCAGTTTTATAAGATTAACTCTGCATCAAAAGACGAAATATGCGCTATTCACAGACACTGTTGCCGACTCTTAAAGAGAACCCGACTGAAGCCGAGGTAATAAGTCATATACTCATGCTGAGAGCGGGCTGTATTCGCAAGCTTACCGCTGGTATCTACACCTATCTGCCGTTCGGCCTTGCTGCTATCCGTAAAGTTGAAAATATTGTGCGGGAGGAGATGAATCGAGCCGGCGCTCAGGAGCTGCTTATGCCTATGGTACAACCTGCGGATCTGTGGATCGAAACCGGAAGGTACGAAAAATACGGTCCGGAATTACTGAGATTCCATGATCGTCATGACAGGGAATCATGTCTGGGACCGACTCATGAGGAAGTGATTACCGATATTGCCCGTAAGGAATTGCATTCCTACAGAAATCTTCCCATAAATCTGTATCAGATTCAAACGAAATTTCGCGATGAAATCCGGCCGAGATTCGGGCTCATGAGAGGGCGGGAGTTTGTGATGAAGGATGCCTATTCCTTTGATGTGGATGATGAGGCCGCTGGAATATCCTATGTGAAAATGTACGAAGCGTATAAACGGATTTTCACCCGGTGCGGACTTTCGTTTCGCGCGGTTCAAGCCGATTCCGGGGCGATAGGCGGTAGTTTTTCCCATGAATTTATGGTGCTTGCCGAAACCGGGGAAGACACTATCGTAGTCTGCAAGCAGTGCGAATACGCCGCTAATATGGAAAAAGCGGTAGTGAAACTTCGAAAAACCGACCCGGTACAGCCTTTAGCTGAAATGGTAAAAGTTGAAACTCCCGGCAAGAGAAAGATCGATACAGTTTGCGAGTTTCTAGGTATCGAACCACGGCAATTGGTCAAAACCATGGTATTTAAGGCAGACGGAAAACCGATAGCGGTACTTGTACGTGGTGATCGTGCAGTCGAGGAAGTGAAGCTGAAGAATCTGCTCGGGGTTGCCGATTTGGAAATGGCAGACGAAAAGGAAGTCTTTGACGCAACTGGTGTGCCTACCGGATATCTCGGGCCGGTAGACATAAAAATCCGTACGGTGGCTGACCAGGAAGTAGAGGTCATGCAGAATTTTTATGTCGGGGCAAATGAGAAGAACTATCACCTGAAAAACGTCAATTTTGGCCGGGATTTTCAGGTGGACGCTGTAGCCGATCTGCGGCAGATCACTACCGAAGATCCCTGCCCGGAATGTGGTGGTCAACTTGAGACAACGGAGGGCATCGAGGTAGGCCATGTTTTCAAGCTGGGTACCGGCTACTCCGAGTCGATGAACGCAACCTTTCAGGATAAAGACGGACAGGAAAAGCACTTTGTCATGGGGTGCTACGGTATCGGCGTCAGCCGTATCGTTGCTGCCGCCATCGAACAAAATCATGACGATAAAGGCATCATTTTTCCCGTTCCGCTGGCACCTTTTACTGTCATCATAGTCAACCTCGGGGTAAACGATGAAGTAATCAATGGTGCTGCGGAAAATCTCTACCGGGATTTGCAGAAAGCCGGCTTGGAAGTACTGCTGGATGATCGGGATGAACGACCGGGATTCAAATTCAAGGATGCTGATCTGCTGGGGATTCCTTATCGCGTCACTGTCGGAAAGAATTTTGTAAAGAATGGCACACTGGAAATAAAGTACCGCAAAGATGGTACTGTTGAAGAGATGACACCGGAAGAAACCGTCAAGAGCCTACAGACAAAAATTCTTGCTGAACTCAGTAAATAACCGGAAAAGCAGTTCATGACACATTCATCCACGATAAACCCTAATGGACTGAAAGTACTCGCGTCGAACTATCTGCACGGCGTGGATCTCTCTCGAATAGATAGAGCATGGGAGGTCGTTGTCCGGGTTCATAGAGAAAGTCGGCATTTTTCGGGTGAGCTATACATTATCCACTCGCTGGAAGTGGCTTCGACTCTTGCCTCCATGCACCTGGATCTTGATACGATTCTGGCCGGGCTGCTTCATGGTGTTTTGAAAGAAGGCATGACCGTCGAGGAGCTTGTTGAAAAATTCGGCAAGGATGTCGCAAATATCGTTGAAGGTTCAACCAAGATAACCAATGTCTCATATAACAGTAAGCTGACCAGCCAGGCGGAAAACCTGAGAAAGATGTTACTGGCTATTGCCACGGATATCAGGGTATTGCTGGTAAAGTTGATAGATCGGCTTGTCGATATGTTTCTGCTTGATATGGTTGACAGGGAAATGCAGCTCGATTTGGCCAGGGAAACCATGGACGTATATGCTCCTCTGGCAAGCCGTCTCGGTATTGACTGGCTCAAGCGTGAACTTGAGGATAACGCCTTTAAGTTTTTGCATCCCGAAGAGCATTATGAACTCGCCCATACTCTTGAGAGTTCCCTTGACGAACGGCAGAGATATGTCGATGAAGTCATTAAAATACTTCATGAAAAACTGGCGGAGAGTAATATTGTTCCCATTCGTATAATCGGCAGGCCTAAGCATCTCTACTCCATTTACAAAAAACAGATCGCCCAGAATATTCCTCTTGAACGGGTTTACGATAAAGTCGCTTTCAGAATAATCGTCAATACCGTCAACGAATGCTATGAGGCGCTGGGTACCATCCATGCCAACTGGGCGCCGGTACCCGGCAGGATTAAGGATTTTATTTCTGTGCCCAAGGCGAATAACTACCAGTCAATGCATACGACGGTTATCGGTCCCCGTGAGCACTTCATGGAAATTCAGATTCGTACCGATCAGATGGATAGGGTAGCCCAGGAAGGCGTTGCTGCACACTGGGCCTATAAAGAGGGACAAAAGGTTAATCAAAAGGATGTAAAACTTTTCCGCGAACTGAAAAAGCTTGTCACCTCTCTGCAGGAAGTCGAGGACCCCAGAGAGTTTCTCGATAGTCTTGTCGGCGAGTTGTACGATCCTGAAATCTATGCTCTTACGCCAAGAGGCGAAGTCAAGGAATTTCCCATGGGCAGCTGTCCGATCGACTTTGCCTACTCGATTCATACCGAAGTGGGAGATCGTTGCGTTTCCGCCAAGGTCAACGGCCGGCAAGTACCGCTTAAATATCAGCTGAAGACCGGAGATATCGTTGAGGTAGTCACTTCTCCCACGCAGGTTCCCAGAAGGGGCTGGTTAAATCTGGTAAAGACCAGTCGGGCCAGGACAAGGATACGGTCCTGGTTACGCCGTGAAGAAAAGGAAAAAGCTCTGAAAATTGGCCGGGAGATCTGCGAAAGAGAAATCAAAAAACATGACACCTCGCTTAAAAAAATCATTAAAAGCGGTCATATCCGATTGATACTGAAGCAGTTGCGCTGCAATTCTCTTGACGATCTGCTCGTTAAGGTCGGTAGCGGGGTAATCACCGTTCAAAATCTTATCAAAGGTCTCCAGCCTGCCGAACTACGTAAGGAAAACGAGAAACTTCCGCTTAGCCTGTCACCTGAAGAGCTGGCAGGCTTGATGGTAAGCCAGCATGTAAGTGAAACTGAAAAAGATAAAAGCGGGGTGAGAATCGACGGAATTGACGGCATGCTCGTCAAAGTAAGTCAATGTTGCCGTCCGTTACCGGGAGACGCCATTGTCGGTTTTGTCACGATGGGGCGTGGTGTTTCCGTGCATAAGGCTGATTGTCAAAACTTACTCGGTTCCGATCCCAAACGGTGGATTGATGTTTCCTGGTCCGGTATCGCCGAAAAAACCTATAAGGCAGGCATACATGTCAGTGCTGAAAATAAACGGGGAATTTTCTCGGAAATCAGTGGCACTATCAGCCTTGACAATGCTAATATTGTGGACATTTCCGCTCATACGACTCCGACTGATCAAGCGGATATGACCATTTCTTTGGAAGTGGAAAATCTCAATCATCTCAACTCGTTGATACAGCACCTCCGGCAACTGCCGGCGGTCATCAATGTCCGTAGGCTGTAGCGAATTTTATAATGTGACGGGTGACGGCGTGAAGAGTATCTGCGATGTCTGCGGAAATAAAAGTGAATCATCAAATATGTTATGTCCATTCTGCGGAAGCAAAATGGACATGACCCAGCTCATGAATCATACTGAATTTGTGCATAAGACGGTCAATTTAGAAGCCGGTCGACCTGTATTGGAGATTGCCTTAACCCGGATGAATGAGATAATTGAGGACTCGATAAGAAACAATGTCCAGGTGCTGACACTGATTCATGGTTACGGCTCAAGTGGGAAAGGCGGAGTGATCCGATTAGAATGCAGGAAAGTTCTTGAATTCCTGAGAAATAAGGGTGTTATCAGTGATTTTATCGCCGGCGAGGATTTCAATAAAAGGTTTGGATTCGTGAAAGCACTTCTGCGGCGCTATCCTCAACTTGGTGATGACAAACATTTGAATAAAGGAAATCGAGGAATTACCCTGGTGATACTCTCCTAAGGCTTATTGATCCTGTCCACACTGATTTCAACGTAACCGTTCACCAGCACCCCATTTTCGTCCGATCAGGCCCCTCACATAGCCAACTATAGCTCGGAGGCCTGCTTGAACGAACCTGGAGCACTGAGTGACGACGGCCAGGGATGGCCTAGTGTCGCGGGTGCCAAGGATGGCACAGGAGCGACACGTTTACAGATCCGGGTTATGCGGTCTTTTAGTGTGTATCGGTGAACGGTTAAATTTCAACAACAATCTTAAACGCGACTCTTTTGTCGTAATTGCGGTAAAAAATAAACTTCTAAGGAGGAGTTTCTAATGAAAAAATATTTTGTAACGGTATTGCTTGGTTTCTGTATTGCAGTACCTGCTGTATCCCAATCCGCGGCACCGGCGAGCTTTGAAGAAAAAATCAGCTACAGCATGGGCTTTGAAGTGGGAAACTATTTTAAGGGAGCCGGAGATGATATTCAGGAAAAATTCCTGATTAAGGGTATTCAGGATGCATATAAAGGAGCGACACCGTTACTGACTGCTGAAGAAATGCTGGCCATCAAGCAAGAGTTCGCTAAGAAGATGCAGGAAAAACAGCAGACTAAACTTGCGGAAATGAAAGCCAAGAACAAAGCTGCCGGAGCTAAGTTCCTTGAAGAGAACAAGAAGAAAGATGGCGTCATTGTTACCGAAAGCGGTCTGCAATATCAGGTTGTCAAAGAGGGTAAAGGTGAAAAAGCTAAATTAACCGATACGGTTGAGGTTCAATATGTCGGAACCTTGATTGACGGAACTGAATTTGACAGCTCGATAAAACGTGGCAAGCCGGCAGAATTTCAAGTTAATCAGGTAATTCCGGGGTGGGGTGAGGCGCTCCAACTGATGAATCCGGGAACGAAATTACATCTGGTTATTCCTTCAGATCTGGCTTATGGAGAAAATGGAGCTGCTCCACAAATACAACCCAATTCCGTGCTCATCTTTGATGTGGAACTGATATCCATAAAGGGATAGTGCCGTTGTAAAAAACCAATCATAAAAATTGTAAAAACGGTCAATCGGGGATAGTCGATCCGAACGACCGTTTTTTTTATTTATAGCAGGCGGTTTAGGCGTCGTTTTTTATGAGCAGGATAATTCCCGCGAGTGAAAATATGAGATGAATGGACATCGCTGCAATAATAGGAGATATATATCCTGCAATGGCCAGTGATTGCAACGCCCCCCAAATCCCCCAGGCAAAGAAAGCCAGCCCGCAACTTATCGGTATCGCCACGGAAAGATCCCGCCCCCATTTTCGGTAAGAATAGAGCAGGATGGGGAGTCCGAGCAGCAGCAAGGGAATACCGAGGAAAATATAGGAAATGCGTCCGAGGAAAATAGTCGATGCTTCCCTTTTTTCGTAGTCCGCTCCCGAATGGGCAATTTCCCGATACAGCGCCGTAAGTGATAGCTCGGCCGATTTGTTGACCGGGGCGAGAAAATCATCCGGCCGTTCCGGCAGTTTAACATTGCTGGTCTTGAAATTGGAGATTTGATAATCTTCATCATTCTCCTGCTGCTGGATCTGCCCATCAGTCAAGATCCAACTGTCGTCCTCTTCGTTCCAGGCCGCGGATGCGGCTGTAGTCAGGGTCTTGATATTATATTTTTCGTTCCAGCTTGAGTAGGAAAAATTCTTAAAGATATAATGTTTAGTGTCGGGCCAGCCAAAGGAATAAAAACCGCTTTTTCCTCTATAGTAGTATCGGTTGTTGCGCAAAATTCCCAAAGGCACCTTACCCTTGAGCTGTTCAAACCAGATGTTGTTGGTTTTGGCAACGGTTACCGGCAACAACCACTGGGCTGCGGCGATAAAAAGAAAAGTAAAAAAAATCGAACCTAAAATCAGGGGCCTGATGATGAGCCGAAGCGGAACACCTCCTGCCTTTAAGGCGGTGAGTTCGTTGGTATGATTTAAAATACCGAGGGTTATCACGCCGGAGAGTAGGATAAAAACAGGACCCAACTGGTCAACGACGAAAGGGATGCTCAGGGAAAAATATGCCAGGGCCAGGGAGATAGACTTGCCGGCATTAGTGAAATCGTCGATTTTTTCAAAAAAATCAACAAGAAGATAAATTGCTACAAATCCCGCGTTGACGGTAAAAAAATATTTAAAAAACTGGCTGAGGAGATAGCGGTTAAGCAGATTCACGTAAAGACTCCAACTAATCTTACCATGGTTGATGATCTCGGTTTTAATGGAATATTGTACAGATTATGATTATCAAGATGTAGGTAACATGTAACCGTTCAGTGCGGGATAACAAAATGTTCGCATAACTCCAGGCCTGTAAACCTTTAGCAGTGCTCCGGAGGCGTGCAAGCAGAAGGATGGACTATAGTTGGCCTATGCACGACCGGCTGATCGTGTGCATACGGGGTGCTGGTGAACGTTACACGGTAACATTATCAATTCCCCGCGTCAAGAACGGCCTTATCAGGTGGAAGCCCTATATACCAGGCCCTTGCAATTCTCTTGATCACTGTGGTATACTTTAAAATTGTCGCGGTGTTGCCAAAGCCCGGAAGTATAAGGATTATTTGATATTTGGCAGCGTCGAACTCTTCTGCTCGCATGATTTCCGGGAAATTTAGCAGAATTTTTTCAATAGGAGGTGGCTGGCTCTTTGGTGCAATCGGTGTGATTCCCTCTTTCTGCTCTGATAAGAAAAAACAGATATTTTGGAGGGAAAGTGATTGCAACACGGACTTGTGATACATTGGTCGGTTGAAACAACTGCCTGTCGGATAGCCTGACCAATAAAGTTCTTGTACTAAATATGCCACGGTTACCGTTTATGGCTCACAAACAAAAGAAAAGCGATCCTTTTCCTTGTAAACAAACCTATAGGAATACGGCAAAGGATCGTTTACATGCCTTTTGGAATGTTTTTGAAAAAGACGACGAAGTGCTGGTCGTCATTAATGCAGATCCTGACGCTTTGGCAACTGCTATGGCTGTCAAAAGGCTTCTTCGCTACAAAGTAAAAAGTGTTACTATTGCTCATCCGAATGAGATTCGCCGCCTTAACAACCAGGCGATGGTCAAGAGGCTGAGAATTCCAATAGAGAGACTTAAAGATGTAAAAGTCGATCAATACAGCAAAAAGGTAATGGTAGATTCCCAGCCAAACCATTTACCCTGTTTCGAAAAAATTAAATTTCATGCAGTTATTGATCATCATCCCGTAAGCGGTGATTATGATTGCGAATTCATCGATGTCCGACCTGAATACGGTGCCACCTCGACAATGGCTGTGGAATACCTGCGAGCGGCAGGCATGAAGCCCTCTGTAGCTCTTGCTACTGCACTATTTTATGGCATCAAGGTTGATACCCAGGATTTTGAGCAAAAGTCGGTTCTGGCTGATGGGATCTCCTTTCGATATCTCTTCAACATAGCCAACCGGGATCTGGTACGCAAGTTTGAGCTTACCGACCTGCGGCGATCGGAGCTGAAATATTTCGGTATTGCGCTGGCCGAGCTGAAATATCTCCAAGGGTCGTTACTACAGTCACTTGGGGCGGGTAAGAAGTCCTGACGTGCTGGTGATTGTTGCCGATTTTCTTAATCATGTCGGCGAAATAGATTGGGTCTTCGTCTCCGGCATTCACGGTGAAAAACTGGTTGTTATCTTTCGATGTGACGGCTATCGCAAAAGTGCGGGAAAACTGGCAGATAAAATTTTCAGTCCTATGGGATCCGCCGGCGGTCATAAAGGTGCTGCAAGGGCGGAAGTACCCCTGAAAAATCTTCAGCTGGGTGAAAAAGAGTTCACCTCCGATACTTTGAAGCGTTTGATTATGCGCCATATTTAACCCCGATATATGAAAAATAAGTTGGATAAGTACCTTCACGTAATTCTTTCCCAAGAAAGCCGGAAAAGAATTTCAAAGGATGCTGGAGAATATTAAGGTACTAAAATATTTTTCCTGGATTTGTTTCTCCGGGGTTGCGCACGAGCCTGCCATTATTTACCGTAAAAAGAAGTCTTCGGGTGAGAATGCCTAAAAATTCTTGAAGTTTTTCTGGCATTTTCCTATTGGTCTTCTCCTTAAGAGGTGCCTCCATGCTGAAACCTTCAACACTGGCGATGATCCTGGCAGGTAGTCGTGTCGATGAATTAAATGTCCTGACGTACTATCGTCCCAAATCCGCAGTTCCTTTCGGTGGCGTCGGCCGGGTTATAGATTTTTCTCTCAGTAATCTGCTGAATTCCGGTATCGAGCAGGTTGCCCTTCTCAGTCAGTATCACAGCTATTCCCTCATCAATCACATTGGCACGGGAGCGGCCTGGGATATGATAGGGCGTTTTCGTCACGTTTCCATCCTTCCTCCTTTTTTGGGAACCGATGCCACCGACTGGTACAGGGGACCGGCTGACGCTATCTATAAGAATCTCGACTTTATCCAATACCATTCTCCTGAGGAGATCCTGATCCTGTCCGGAGATCATATCTACAAAATGGATTATCAGGACCTGATTGATTATCACACCGAAAGGGATGCCGACCTGACAATAGCCTTCACCAAAGTTCCGAAAGCCGAAGCAAGCAGGTTCGGCGTGGCCTGTCTTGACGATGAAGACGGGGAACGCGGCGGTAGGGTCGTCAAATATTGGGAAAAGCCAACAGAACCCGAGTCGGACTGGGCCTCGATGACGGTACTCTGTTTTAAACCGGAGGTACTGTATCGCGCCCTGGAAAAAAACCAGGAGAGTGATTCCTATCACTTTGGCAAAGACATCATTCCCCTGCTGCTCGAGCAAAACTTCAAAGTGTATGGCTATAAATTCTGCGGGTATTGGGGGTATACCAGGACCATCAATGAATATTGGCAGTCGAATATGGACCTGCTTGGGCCTGAGCCGCTCATCGATCTGGAAAAATGGGTGTTTCGAACTAATCTTGAACATCGGCATATTCGGGATAATGAACCGGCTCTGATGGGCGAAGAGGCAGTTGTGCATAACAGCATGATTTACAATGGCTGCAAGATAGGCGGGACAGTGAAGAATTCGATTCTTTTCCCGGGAGTTCATGTCAAAAAAGGGGCGGTAGTTGAAAATTCAGTCATTTTCTTTAGCAATATTATCGGTGAAAATTGCAGGTTGAATAAAGTTGTCTCCGATGTGAATAATAATTTCGGCAGGAATGTTGTTGTGGGACCAGAGATATGCGGCAAAAAAACCCAGGTGACAATGATCGGCTGGAACAACAAGATACCCGATAATACCAGCATTGAGGAGGGAGCAACGATCTATCCCCAAATTCCTAACAGAAATTGGCCCAATCTTGTGAAATCCGGGGAGGTACTGCGATGAAAAGAGTAAAAGAAGCACTGGTGCTCATTCTTGCAGGCGGTGTCGGCAGCCGTTTGAATATCCTCGTACAAAAACGCGCCAAACCCGCGGTACCTTTTGCGGGTATTTATCGAATCATCGATTTCAGTCTCAGTAATGTGATGAATTCCGGACTGAAAAAGGTCGGAGTATTAACTCAATACAAGCCGCTTTCTCTTATGAGTCATCTGGGGATGGGCGATGCCTGGGATTTTACCGGAAGAAGCAGGGGAGTGACCATTCTGCCTCCGCGTACCGGAGAAAAGGAATCGGACTGGTATCAAGGGACAGCCGATGCGGTACGCAGAAATCTTGATTTTATAGCATCCAATCCGGCTGAGGAGGTGGTGATTCTTTGTGGCGATCATATCTACCATATGGATTTTGATGCCATGATAGAATATCACCGCTCCAAAAAAGCTGATGTGACTGTCGGCATGATGGTTGTGCCGAAAAGCGAGATGCATCAGTTTGGCTCCGGTATTGTCGACAAGCACGACAGGATCATCGAATGGGAAGAAAAACCGAAGAATCCGCGAACCAATCTGGCCTCGATGGGCATCTATGTTTTTGACTACAAATACCTTCTCAATACTCTCCTGCGCGACAAGTCGGAAATTGATTTCGGCATGCATATTCTGCCACGGGCGATTACCGAGGATAATGTCTTCGCCTATCCCTTTTATGGCTATTGGCGCGATGTCGGAACAATTCAGGCCTACTGGGAAGCCAATATGGACGTCCTAAAGAAAGAGAGCGGCATTTCTCCCCAGAGATGGCAGATCCGAACCAATATTGAGACAGAAGGGACGGGCCGCCGATCGTGCTCCTGCGCGCTTCGGTGCAGCCTGCCATCTGAAAAACTGCATGATTTCCGCCGGCAGCAATATCCAGGGCTACGGTGATAAATTCGGTGCTGTCGCCGGGCGTGGTGGTCGAAGAAGGAGCGATTGTTAAAAATTCCATTTTGTTCGAAGACTGCGTGGTAAGAAAGGGGGCAATAGTGGATCTATGCCATTCTGGATAAAAGGGTTCGGGTGGGAGAAAATGCAATTGTCGGCTTTGGTGAAAATTATTCAGTGGTCAATCAGCTCAAGCCAAGCCATCTTTACACGGGAATCACCCTGATCGGCAAGGGAGCCGTTGTTCCCACCGAGCAGAAAATAGGCAGAAACTGTGTAATTAATTCAAACATCACTGAAGCATCATATCCAGGAAAAGACATTGAAGATGGTGAATCGTTGTTTGCCGATAGTGAAATTTCCTAATCTTCCAATTGTCCTGTAATACCAGAAGGTAAGTCCGGCACATTTCTCATGACTGAGTAATGAAAAATCATTGCGCTTTGCAAAATCTTGAGTATTATTCCGCCTGATCTAAGCTCGGTCAATGGGAAGCAAGCCGGCGCTCTGAAAAGTTCCGTCAGCCCTCGTAGCTCAGGGGATAGAGCACAGGATTCCTAATCCTGGTGTCGCGCGTTCGATTCGCGCCGAGGGTACCAATAAAATAAGGGGTTAGCCAGAAATAATAGCTGGTTAGCCCCTTTTTTTATAAATTACTCCACTTATTACTCCACTTGCTTTTGCTGTTTTCTGCTTTATTTCGCTCTCAATTGACATTGAATTGGAACAAAAATGGAACAAGAAACCCTCTAAAAAAGCCCAAGAATTCGATAAAATGGCACGCATCCAAGCACGTAATGGAAAGACACGAACAACATACACAGCAACTATACGAATAAAAGGGTATCCTCAACTATCACGAACCTTTGATACGAAGGGAGAGGCGAAAATTTGGGCCGCCGACATAGAAAAAGAAATACGGATGGGGCGCTACCAAGATGTCCGACCGGCAGAAAATCTCACATTCGCTGATGCTTTGAGTCAATATCTGGCTCGTGTGTTCAACGACAATTATAACTCCCGGCCGACGACAGCATTCCATCGTCTGTCGTCAGTGCTGTATGCAAAGTGAGTTTTCAAGGGTTGCTGAGTCATTTTTCAATTGTAGACTTTGACAACCTCACCAACTTAAAGACTCTGCCGTCAATTGATAACAATCCTAGACTGATGAGCCCCATTCCAATCAAATGCTTTAATTCAATCTGCTCACCGAGAAAGGCGGTCCCCAGTAGAATGGCACTTACAGGTATAAGCAATGTTACCAGAAGAACGTTGGTTGCACCAGCGGTTGCAAGAATCCGAAAGTAAAGAATATAGGCAAGTGCGGTGGATAGAACGGCTAACCCCAAAATCGCTAACCATACTTCTAAACCAGGTGAAGGAAGCATAAAAGGTTTTTCGACAAGCATTGCAATGGGGATGAGAATAACGGATGAAGCCATTACCTGTCCGGTAGCGGTGACTATTGGTTTGACACCAAGTAGCCTGAATCGGCGGCCGTATATCCCAGCTAATGAGTATGATACTGCCGCCCCAAGAATTGCGAACTGGCCATATATCGAAGCGCCGGGCCCTGTAAGTGTTTTCCAACCTATCATGATGACCACCCCGATAAAACCGATTGTCACGCCAAACACTTTCATTGGATTCATTTTTTCATCACGAGTCCACACATGTGCAGCAATGACAGTAAATAGAGGTGTTGTTGCATTTAAAATCGACGCCAAACCGCTGGTTATATGTGTTTGACCCCAGACAATTAAGCTGAACGGGATCACGTTGTTCAACAAGCTCATTCCCAAAAATGCGATCCATATCTTTCTTCTCATTGGAAGACGTAAGCCTAAGAAATGCACTACAGCAACCAGTGTTAGGGAAGCCAGAGTAACGCGTAATGAGACGATGGTGAGAGGAGGAAATGCTCTGACAGCTACCCCGACAAAGAAAAACGAACCGCCCCACAGGATCGACAAGATGATAAGCATGACCCATTCAGCAGAGCTCATTGATTTGACTTCAGATTCCATTTTATTTCCCTCATATAATTAATATTTGGGATTAGTATAGAATCTGATAGAGGCAGATACACTCCGATTCTTGCTCAGCAATTCTGAATTTAGCTTACCAAGCGGAATATGCTATGATTTTGACAAGATAGAGACTTGCGATTTCTACTGTTCATCCGAATTCGTGTTCATTGCTGCCCTGACCAATGACGTCATCGGTACTCTCCCGCCAGGAGCCGAATTGTTGAACCACCCTAGGAATTTCTCCATTTCTTTTAGAACATCGGCAGATGGGGGAGCTTCAAAATGGACTTTTGGTTTATCATATCGCCCCGACACAACTTGCATTGCCTCCTGGTGGGTTCGATATTTTCCTATCTCTATGTTTCTTCTCCCGGACATCAACATTTCATGCCAATTGCAGAGAGTCTTTTCTGTCAATGGCGAGTCGTCATTGGTGAATATATCTTTCATCATTTCAGCAATCCCGGCTTTCGCTGGTCTTACATTGTGATGATCAGCCATTCCCAAACCGAATTCTCTCCTTATGGAGGACTGCAGACTTTCTCGGTCTAAAAATTCTCCCTCAATTTCCGAAGTCTTGATGGCTTCATTACATACAAGTTCAACTATTAGGTCGTCTTGCTCTTCACGTGAAAGATGCCTGGCAATGCCAAGCGAATAACCGGATTGCCTTGAATAATCTCTTTCCAGTTTCTCGATTTCGCTGGTATCATAGGTGAGATTTTCCCAGTCATTTACCAATTCCATCTTATTCGTGTCATGATCTATAAAAACATGTTTTTTAACTCATGAAGCACTATTAAGTGAAATCGTGGGCTTGAGATAAAAGCAGCATCGGTCTCCCGGAGACTATAGAAGTATATCCTTTTTCATGGACTCAAATTCATCGCGGGAAATTTCGCCCCTGGCATAACGTTCCTTTAAAATATCCAATGCCCGTGAATCTGTATCGGTTCTGGAATGGCCTTGGCTTCCCGGGCCTTGAACCAACCATCGAATCAAGGATATGATGCCGAAAATGACAAGAACCCAAAACAATATCATCATAAGCATCCCAAACCATCCCATACCCCAGTTGCCCATCATCCATCGTCCCATGTGCCAGTTTTGATATCCGCCGGGTTGAGCGAATGCGGAGTTCATTAGCAGAAAGTTCAAAGCCGGAAAGGCGAGGAATCCTGCCAGAAATTTCCCGTATATATGTCTGTCGAACATAGCTTTTACCTCGGATAGAATCACTTTTCAAAAGTCAAAATTAGGGGGGCCTTATGAACATCCTCAGGCGATACCCATTCCGCACCTATCTTCCGGTTGAGTGAGACGGTTTCATGCAAGCAGGCTCTGTAACACGCTCCGTGTTTACTGTTAGGGAATACTATAAAGACGATGTTCGTAAAAACAACGCGACCTTTGGTAACCGTTCACCAGCACCCCATTTTCGTCCGATCAGGCCGCCTCACATAGCCAGCTATAGCTCGAAGGCTCGCTTGAAGAACCTGGAGCACTGGATGACGACGGCCAGGGATGGCCTAGTGTCGCGGGTGCCAAGGATGGCACAGGAGCGACATGGTTACAGATCCGGGTTCTACGTAAACTAGTGCGGCTTAGCAATAGCTCATTTTATATAAAAATAGGAAATACCTATTTGTTCGATTGTAATTATTGAATCAACCTTCTTGACGGAACGATGAAGCATCGCTAGGTTGTTGGCCTGTTGTTGCGTGAAGATAGAAAGTCAAAATTCAAAATAGATGAAAGAATAACTATCGATCGTCAGTGAAAAAGAATTTAGCGAAAAGGAAATTATCATGCTGGATGTAACTGCTCAGGCAAATGAAAAGCTGGTTGATTATATGCAAGAGAACAACATCAAGTCCGCTCTCAGAGTGGCTTTGATGCAAGGTGGTTGTTCCGGTCCTTCCCTGGGGCTTGCGTTGGACGAAGAAAAACCAATGGATGAACTGTTTCAGCGGCAGGACCTGACATTTCTTGTTGACAGACAGCTGCTTCAGCAATGCGGCAGCATCACCATAGACTTTGTCGATGCAGGCAATCGCTCCGGATTCAGCGTCCATTCTTCGAATCCTCTTCCTGTGACAGGTGGCGGCTGCAGTTCCGGTTCCTGTGGATCAGGGGGATGTGGCTGCTGATTATCATCAAGTTCCATTTTCCAACGTCTGGAGATATTTTTCTCGATGAGAAAGTTCATTTTCCTGTTAGTGAACCTGGTATTTGCAAACACCTGAGCATTCAGCAGCGGAAGGTTATAACTATATTTCCGCTGCTGATCTGCAGGAACGGCTGCAACCTGAATCACCCATCATCCTGGTGGATAAAAGGCCGGAGAATGATGCAAACTTGTCTTCTGCATTTAGATATTGTACACTCCTGTCAGTCTGTATCTCATCCGGAAAAATCATCATCTCTTAGAAAGTCATGGATCTGCAAACAAAATTTATCTTTTTTACCTGTGCGTTCACCCTTTATGTCGGAATATATGTCTTAAGAATCGTTCCTCTTTTGCAGGAGCATGACGAATTCAACGAGAGTAAATTCTGGATTAATCCTTTCTACATTTTTCAGTCTGCTTCCAGATATTATGATATCTGCAGGGACAGGAAAATGCCTTTAGCCTGGTTCCATATTTACAATATGAATTTCGTACTCTGGTGCCTGTTGCTGCTTTTTTGATCAGTCGCTTTCGATGTTGTAGATTTTGATGAACTGCACTAGCGAAACAACGAAATCCCCCTGAAGATCGGCGATCATCTTATTTAAATCCGGAATCTTATGTGCTGTTCCAGTCGTCACCGGAATGGTATGGCTGTGCTGCAACTCTGCCGGAGCCATGGTCATTTATGACTTTTATGGCCTATTCTGCTGGCATTGTCGTTCTTCGCCCTTATATTTTTGCTGAAATAAATAATCCTCGGATCTGCGGAGAGTATTACAGGAGAAACAAATCAATCGAACGTTCCATTAACCATCCATGTGCTAAAGCGATTACGGCTAGCTAAGTCGCTTGTGGAGGATTTATGAGAAAATTAGATACCGCGGAATTATCGTCTAAAATTACCAATCCTAACGTAAGGCTGATCGATGTTCGTTCCGTGGAAGCCTACAACGGCTGGACCTTTCATAACGAACCGCGTGGCGGCCACATTCGCGGGGCGCGCAGTCTGCCTTCCAAATGGTTAACCTACCTCGACTGGCCGGAAATTGTTCAAGCTAAAGAGATACTGCCCGAGCATGAAATCATAGTCTATGGTGACGATGCGCATAATATGGAGATGGCGGGTCAACGATTTTTGCGGGCCGGGTTCACGAAAGTCGATGCATATTATGAGCTGGTGACCAGGTGGATGCCCGATCAAAGCCTGCCCATGGACCATCTGGCTAATTACCGGAACTTAGTCTCCGCCGAATGGCTGAATCAACTGCTGACAACCGGTCGGGCCATGGAATACGACCATGATCGTTACGTCCTCTGTCATGCGTATTATCACGATCGAAAAGCGTATTCTTCGGGGCATATTCCAGGTGCCGTGGAACTCGACAGCAATATCCTGGAATCTCCTGAAACATGGAACCGCCGCTCGCCAAGCGAGTTGAAAGGCGCTCTGGAGTCTCTCGGAATCACCCATGACACAACGGTCATCCTGTATGGCCGTTTTTCCTTTCCTGACAATAAGGATCCCTTTCCCGGAGCAGGCGCCGGACATCTTGGAGCCATTCGCTGTGCGTTTATCATGATGTACGCAGGCGTGAAGGACGTCCGCATCTTAAATGGCGGTTTACGGGCCTGGCTCGATGCCGGGTTCGAAATAACTACGCTGGACACTCCCGCACAGCCGGTGGCCGATTTTGATGCTCCGATTCCCGGACGTCCGGAGCTGGCCGTCGATACTCCGGAAGCCAAGACAATCCTCAAGGCCGTGGATAAAAATCTTGTCAGTGTGCGCAGTTGGGATGAGTTTATCGGGAAGGTCAGCGGATATCATTACATTGAAAAGAAGGGTCGAATTCCCGGAGCCGTTTTTGGCAATTGCGGCACCGATGCCTACCATATGGAAAATTATCGCAACCTGGACCATACAACACGGGAGTATCAAGAAATAGAGAAGATGTGGGCAGCAGTAGGCATCACACCGGAAAAACACAATGCCTTCTACTGTGGCACCGGGTGGCGCGGCAGTGAGGCATTTTTCAATGCCTGGCTGATGGGCTGGCCACGGATCTCCGTGTATGACGGCGGGTGGTTCGAGTGGAGCAGCGATGATTCCAATCCTTATGAAACCGGGATACCGCAAAATGATGAAAATGATGAATTCTCGAAGCGAGTGTTATACGGACGCTAAAAAACACCGTCCCGCCTTCACGATGCGCAATCATTTAATCGAAATCGAGCGTGACGAGGAGGTACGTACTCTAATCAGCGGATTAACAGCACCTCGCAAACGTATTCCCAGCTTATATTTCTATGATGCCAACGGCTCTAAACTCTTTGAGCAAATCACCCGGCTACCGGAATATTACCTGTCCCGGACCGAGAAGAAATTACTCCACCGGTTGGCACCGCACCTTTTTGATAAATCCAGTCAACTCAATATCATTGAAATCGGCAGCGGCGATTGCTCTAAAATTTCGATTCTTTTAAATGCCATTCCCAAAAATAGGCATCGAGATATTTGTTACCTGCCGGTCGATGTGAGTCGGAATGCCATTCGCGAGTCGGCAAACAAGTTACAGCGACTTTTCCCGGAGATCAGAATCCATGGACTTGTGGCGGATTTCACCCGCCAGATGCATCTTATCCCCAGGGGCAAGAATATGTTCTGTTTTCTGGGCAGTACGATCGGCAATCTCTCCGGTGAACAGCGATATCGTTTTTTTCGTGATTTAAACCGGGTCATGATATCGGGTGATGCACTGCTTCTTGGTGTTGATCTGGTTAAGCCGGTGGACATTCTAGAGAGAGCCTACAATGACAATCAGGGAGTGACGGCAGCCTTCAACCGGAATATTTTACGAGTAGTCAATGACCTGGCGGGAACCGACTTTGATCCCCTGGCTTTTGACCACCTGGCCTTTTACAACCATCATCGCAACCGCATTGAAATGCATTTAAGGGCTAAGAAGGCAATGCAAATTTCAAGTCCGGCAAGGGCGGGCCGGATCAGGATTGAAAAGGGTGAAACCATCCATACTGAGAACTCCCGCAAGTTCACCTTGGCCGACATCCGGGACTCAGCCGCGGCTGCAGGCCTCTATGTCAAAGAAAACATAACCGATAAAAAAGGCTGGTATTCCCTGATTCGCCTGTTGAAAGAGTGATTTAAAATGTTTGATCTCGTGAAAATTCGCTCAGACTTTCCAATCCTGCTCCAGACCGTCTACGGCCGGCCGCTGGTCTATCTGGATAACGCCGCGACCACCCAGAAGCCACAAGCGGTACTGGACTGTATCCTCAACTACTATAGCGGCTTCAATGGCAATATCCATCGCGGTGTCCATTTCCTGAGCGAACAGGCAAGTGGCCTCTATGAAGCTGCGCGTATTCGCGTACAGAAGTTCATCAACGCTTCGGAGGCCGCTGAAATCGTCTTTACCCGCGGCACCACCGAGTCCATAAATCTGGTGGCGACCTGCTTCGGAGATGCGTTTGTCGGCGAAGGTGATGAGATCATGGTGACGGAAATG
The DNA here is from genome assembly GCA_963728385.1 of uncultured delta proteobacterium. GTDB lineage: Bacteria > Desulfobacterota > Desulfobulbia > Desulfobulbales > Desulfocapsaceae > Desulforhopalus_A. The sequence goes on along the minus strand of CAVSJK010000002.1, from coordinate 2,256,672 downwards.
GAGCATCACTCCAACCTCGTTCCCTGGCAATACCTTTGTCGTCGAAAAGGATCCAGGTTGAAAATTGTTCCTTTCAATGATGATGGCTCCCTGTCGATGGATAAGCTGGGCCAACTTTTTTCGGCCAGGACGAAGCTGCTATCCCTAACCTATGTCTCAAATGTGCTCGGCCGGATCAATCCGGTACGGGAAATAATCAATCTTGCCCATAGACACGGGATTCCCGTACTGATCGACGGGGCTCAGGCTCTCGCGCATCTGTCGGTGGATGTGCAGGAACTTGACTGCGATTTTCTTGCCTTCTCCGGCCATAAAATGTACGCCGAAACCGGCATCGGGGTGCTTTACGGCAAAAAAGAATGGCTGGAAAAGATGCCGCCCTATCAAAGTGGCGGCGGTATGATCCGCAGCGTTGATATCGAAAAGACCATCTATGGCGCCCCACCCCTGAAATTTGAAGCGGGAACACCGCATATCTCGGGTGTGGTGACTCTTTCCTCGGCAATCGACTACATTCAGACAATTGGGATTGATAATATAATGATGCACGAAGCGGATCTTATGCGCTATACAATTGATCAGTTGCAAACCATCGAAGGAATCACTCTCTATGGTGGCACAAGCCCCAGTTGCGGAGCCGTCTCTTTCAATCTGGCCGGCATGCATCCTTTTGATGTGGGATCGATTCTGGATAAGGCTGGAATTGCCGTGCGCACCGGTGCGCTATGTGCCGAGCCCGTGATGAAGCATTACGGGATCAGCGGTGCCCTGCGGGTCAGTCTGGCCATGTATAATACCCGTGACGAAATTGATCGCTTGATTGTCGGCCTGCAAAAGGCCAGGCTGCTGCTGGGAGGCGGCTGAGATGAATATAAATGATACCCAGAACCGGATCATTCATGATATGAATTCCATCGATGACTGGCTTGATAAATATGAATATCTGCTCAGGCAGGGCAGAAGACTAGCCGCACTTGATGATTGTTTTAAAGTCGAAAGCAATCTGGTCAGTGGCTGCCAGTCCAATGTCTGGCTGCATAGCGAGGTTGCCAATGATAAAATGCAATTTATGGCAGACAGCGATACACTGATCACCAAAGGCATGATCGCCCTGCTGTTGAACGTGCTGAATTACCACGATCCCCGTGATATCGTCGATGCCGATCTGTACTTTATCCAGGAAACCGGTCTAGGCACCCATCTTTCCCCTTCACGCGCCAACGGCCTGGCCGCTATCGTCAATGAAATGAAACGCTCTGCTCGCGACTATATCGACTTTGAGGATGAGTAGGGCTAGTCAATCAAACCCTGAACTGCTTCATGAGATTCTCAAGCTGATCAGACAGGTCGGACAGACCCTGGGCGCTGGTCTGAACCTGGCTGCTGCCGGTTCGAACCTGGTTAGCCTCCTGATTGATCTCTGCTATGTTTTTGCTAATATCGTCCACGACCACTTCTCCAAACATGGTTCGTAATTTTGTGACCATGGTGTTCATGGAATTGGCCATTTTGCCTATTTCATCCTGTTGATTGACCTCGAGCTTTACGGTCAGGTCGCCCATGACCATGCTCTCGGCTAACTTCACGGTTTTATCGACCGGCCCGGTGATTGATCTGATGATCAAAAAAGCAAAAAAGCCACTGACCCTACAAGCTGCAGCGGTCAAAATTATGAGCAATATATTGGAACGTGATGCATCGGTTTTTGCTTCTTTCGCAACTTTATTTGCTAACTCCTGTTGATAGCTGATAAGTTTGTCGGTAGCCGCAAAATATTGCTGTTGTGCAGTTCGAAAACTGGTGAGCAGCATATCCTTTGACAAGTCAGTTTGATCGGCAAAGAAAAGTAACTGAGGCATTCTTCTGCTCATTACTTAATCGTACCTGATCCACCCGCACATTCCTCTGCCGGTTGCCTCTGCCGGAACCGACCATGTGGTAACCGGCGAGGGCTGCCCTATCGAACAACCTGCCTGTCATCTACCTTTCGGTTACGACCATCAATCTTTCTTTTCTCATTTCAGAAAACAGCAAGAAAACACTGATGCTCATATTTTAGATACCTTGGGAACCTGATGAGAATTCTTGTGTCTCATTTCTGGACAATACATTCATTTTTATTTGACCTGACAGATGAAAGACATTCTGGTTTTTCTTTAATAAATCATCGGTTAACAACGTTATGAGCAGTTTTTTAAAAATTGGTCCGATATCTGCAATTTCCTTTTGAAAGAGGAGGCAGCATCATTTTTATGATAGCGTTAGTCGAAAAAATTCAATCGAAAAAGAAGAGATACCAGGCTTTACAACCATATAATCAACCAACCTGTACGGAACAATATGAAAATATGCTCCAAAATACTCCTAATGCTATTTTTACTGCTTGCACTTCTTGTGATGAGTTCATGCGGCTCTTGGCCGTATCACGGCCACCATTACAACACCATAGGACATGCTCGGGTCTATCGACCTGAACTTCACTCAATACATCTCCAGACTGGTTATTATCCATCAAGGAGGCTGATATGAGGTGGAGAAGTTTTATTACCCTCATCTTTCTGGCAAGCGTTCTCTCCGGTTGCAGTATGGTCGATATAAGTAACACGATCAAAGGCAGTTATTATATGAAGACTGGGGAATATCGTCAGGCAGAGACAGACTTTAAAGAGGCTGTCAAAAAACATCCCGATAGTGCTATCGCTCAGTATTACTTGGGCCGGTCTCTGCTTGCCCAGAATAAAGTCTCAAAGGCGGTAACCCATATTGAAAGAGCAGTCGACCTTGATTCCGGAAATGCCGACTACTCCTTTTGGCTTGGGGTTGCCTACGGCGAACTGGGAAATGAAAAAGCTGAAAAAAGGAGCTATGAACGAGCCCTGCAACTCAATCGACACCATGCCCAGGCGCGACTCTACCTGGGACATCTTCTCCTGAGAAATGGCAATCTGAAGCAAGCACTACAAGAATATGATGAGGTCCTGACGGCGCAGCCAACTAATCCGGCAGCACTTTATAACCGCGCTCTGATCCTGGATATGAAAGGTAAGGACAGTACGGCCAAAGAAGCATGGCTGAAATATCTGCATTGGTATCCCGCCGGTCGATTTGCTCTGCAGGCGACGGATCACCTCAATGCTCTCGGAGATTTTTCCTATGAAAATTATTTTCTCGGCAGCCGGGCAATTACACTGGCCGAGATCAAGTTTCAGCAGCCTGGAAACAAAGTGAGTTCGTCTTCATATCCTTCCCTGCGATTGGTTGGAGCCATCCTCTCCAACCTCAAAAAAGGTACTCTTCAGGTTGTCGTCTATGTCCATAACGATAAACAGCTCGCAAAACAACGGGCAATGGAACTCAACAAAACCTTGCTTGAGCTTTGTCCGGATATAAGACCGGAACGAATCCGGATCAGCTGGTTTGGCCAGGCGGAAAGGGTCGTTACAGGTAAAAAGACCTTTATCAAAAATGAATCTGTCAGGATTTTTCTAACCCATTGGAAATAAATCCTGAAAGAAGACATGTTCAGTAGTCGGTGACCATTTAACAAAAGGAGAAAATATGAAAACGAAAAGGTACTTAAAGACTCTGCTGTTAATAACGGCAGCTTCAGGTCTGTGTCTGCAGACATTAGCCGGAGCACAAGAGAATCTACAATCCCAATCATCCTATTCTAGTGCCGCCCAGGCCGGACAGGCTGCCCAGAAGGCAAAGCAGGAGGCAAATAGAGCCAATCCTTCTCTGCAGGAGGCTCTAACTCATCTTCAGGAAGCCGAGGCTGAAATGGGCCGGATGCAGATGTCAGGCAACCAAAATCAGCAGATGACGGCTGAAATGGCTCTAAATAATGCCGAATACAAGTATGTCGGCATGCTGTCCCGGATGTCGGGGAGCTCGCAAAAGGATATTAGCGATATGCACACTGCCGGTGTAGATTGGGCTGATATCCCCGGTGAACTGGGTATGTCGGGTATGACCGGACATACGATGAACAACAGCCGGGGCAAGATGGGAAACGATGCCATGACGGCCTCTCAAAAAGCGGAAATTATGGGGGCCACGGCGAGGGATACCGGCACGGGCATGACTAAAGGGCACGGAGCAGGCATGCGCACCGATATGCAAGGGAGAGGCGGCGTGATGTCAGGCGCCGGTGGTTTAGGAAATGGCATGAGCAGTGGCGGCATGAGCAGTGGCGGCATGGGAGGTGGCATGGGAGGCGGCATGGGAGGTGGTAATGGTTCCGGCGGCGGCAGTGGTTCCGGTGGAGGCGGTGGCATGCGTTAAGAAGTGATGGTGTCGTAAAAACTCTTCATCTGCTTCGTTGCTGCAAATTTTCAATCATTACGACGTACTCTAGTACGCCGTAATGATTGAAAATTTGCGCCTCGCACATGAAGATTTTTACTTAGCTATCTGATATTTAAGGTTTTAACGAGTTTATCAAGAAGTACAATTCTCGCAATTATCCCGAGTAGGAGCTTGCGCGAGCAGGAAAGGTCCGGCCGGTTCCCTCCATGGGGCTCCGGTTGGATCGGATAACAACAGGAAATACAAAAGATAATGTTTCAACCCAGGAGTCTGCAGCAACGAACCTTATTTTTCATTCTGGTTCCTATATTTTTACTTTTAGTGAGTATGTCCATCGCCGGATATATCTTTGTCCGAACTGTATTGCTCAACCAATGGGGCGAAACGGCTATCGCCAAGCTGCAGCGCACCGCACACCAGATCGATATGCGTCTTCGAAAACCGAAGGATATGCTGCTTCTCTTGCATAACAGGAAGGACGGTGAGGTCAGGCGTGAGATTTTTTCATATATTATCCGGGATATAAAAGAACTTGACGGGGTGGTGGATGTCAACGTGGAGTGGCTGGATAATGCTCCCGAGAACGAGTTCTACAGTTTAAAAAAAAGAGCAATGTCCGGCAGGATGCAGTTTTATCAGGTGGAGCAGTTAACCGTCAGCTCGCCCAGATTCAATAGCCGGGAAAATAATCGGACCATTTCGCTGCAGTCGCAGTTGAAAGATAAAAATGATCGAGCCGTGGGAAGGGTGGAGGTGGTCATTTCCTTTGATAACCTTATCCATGAAATCATTAAATCACCTTGGTGGAAGACCAACAAAGCATTCCTGATCGATGGCTCAGGCAATGTTCTGGCGGATACGTCAATTGACTCGCAGTCAGCTAATACATCCTCATTGCAGACTTTCGGTTCCACCGGTCGGCTAGAGCGGGATACTTTAAGGGCAATGAGCATAAAATCCTTCGGCACGGTATTCGGCCCAGGTTCCCCACCAAAAGAAATCAGCGGCTTTTACCGACTCACTGAAGCACCCTGGACCATGGTGGTTATTGCTCCCGGTAAAAAAATTCTGGAACCGGTTATCCGCTTCAAATTGCTTTATATCCTATCCCTTACCGCCGGTATTGTCGTCATTCTCCTGATTATTAGAGGCACAACAAGCCGTTTGACGGAAAGAATAAAAGAGATTTCGGCTGCGGCTGATAGTCTGGCTCACGGCTCTTTCGGTCCTCCTCTCTCCATCACCTCCCGCGATGAAGTAGGCGAACTTACCAAAAATTTCAATAAAATGACCGGACAGCTCAAGCAGAGGCTCTTGTTGAAGGAGGCAATGAATGTTGCCCGGGAAGTTCAGCAGAACCTATTGCCGCATCATGCTGTTTTCCTCGAGAATATCGTTGCCGCCGGTTTCATCCTTTACTGCGACGAAACGGGTGGAGACTACTTTGATATTCTCCGGTTTCCCGGCAATGAACGAAAGCTTGGGGTCGTTGTCGGGGATGTGGTGGGGCATGGAATCGGTGCGGCCCTGCTGATGACCACCGTCCGTGCTCTGCTCCGTGGCAGGGTGGTCCAGCCAGGCAACCTTGGAGAGATAATGCGTGATGTCAATAGCCAGCTATGCCGGGACACCATGCAATCAGGTAATTTTGTGACACTGTTCTATCTGGAAGTTGATCGGGACAGCAACACTCTCAAGTGGGTGCGGGCAGGTCACGATCCTGCCATTATCTATCGCCCCTCAGACGGCAGATTTATGGAATTGAGAGGTGGGGGAGTAGCCCTGGGAATCGATGAAACCTGTACTTATCGATATAATGAACAGAAGATCGGGCAGGAAGTCCAGCTTGTCCTCATCGTCAGCGATGGAGCCTGGGAGGTGGAAAATCAAACAGGAGAGCAATTCGGCAGGGCACGATTGAAACGTATACTTGCCGAAAACTGCGCCATGCAGCCGGATGAAATACTTCAGATCATTGTTCGCGACATAACGGCCTTCCGAGGGGCGGCTCCACAAAATGACGACATAACCCTGGCTCTGGTTAAGATCGGTTAACCAAAATAAAGCGCTCGTTTGAGGAGTGTTCCTACCTGCTTTTCCTGCCTTCGTCATCTGCTCATTTTCTGTAACCGTTCACCAGCACCGCCATTTTCGTCCGATCAGGCCTCTCTCATAGAAGGGCGGGTTTGGAACCCGCCCCTACAAGCCCGGAGACCTGCTTGAACGAACCTGGAGCACTGGATGAATGGGTTATGCCATCGTTTGATGTGTGCCGGTGAACGTTTACCATTTTCTTGACAAGTTAAATAGCTTAGGATATGAGTCAGTTATGTATACTGCTTTGTGGCAGTAACGATCATTTCTGACGGATAGGTTTTCAACCATGCATGCTCAACACGAAACTTCGATCTACAATATACTCATGTATTCGCATGACACCTACGGCTTGGGCCATATCCGGAGAACCATGGCCATAGCCGACCATTTGCGGGATGCCGACACCAATGTCCTCATTCTCACCGGTTCGCCCATGGCTGGACGCTTCCAGTTTCCGCAACAGGTCGACTTCGTAAGAATCCCCGGAATGATCAAGAAGACCAATGAGGAATACCAGTCGCTCTCCATTCATATCGAACCGGAAAAAGCCCTGTCCATCAGAACCGAGATAATTCTTGCCACGGCGCAAACCTTCCGGCCGAACCTGTTTATTGTCGATAAAGAGCCTCTGGGCTTGAAACGGGAGGTGTTGCCGACCCTGGAATGGCTCAAGGAGTACAGCCCATCCACGGTAAATATTCTCGGACTGCGCGACATACTTGACGATTCGGCTGTCGTTCAGAAAGATTGGCGGGAAAAGAACACCTATTCATATCTCAAACAGCTCTATGATGAAATTTGGGTCTACGGCAATAGGAATATTTATGATCCAATAGAACACTATAAAATGCCTGAAGAGCTTCATGATCGGATTAAATTTACCGGCTACATCCCGAGAAAAACAGTTGGCCCCGAAATGAGAGCCGGTATCCGCAAGCACTATCGGATAGAGGAAAACGAGAAATTCATCCTGCTCACAACCGGTGGCGGAGGTGATGGCTACGAGGTCATTGATAAATATCTGGGTATGTATGAACATTATGGCACGCCGTTCCCGTTTAAGACAGTCATCATCTCCGGCCCTTTTATGCCCAGGAAAAGCAGAGAAAAATTGACGGCGAGGGCAAAACTATTGGGTATCAAATTGATTCCATTCGAGGCAAGGATCGAGGAGCTGATAGCATCAGCCGATCTGGTGATTTCCATGGGGGGTTATAATACCATTTGTGAGATTCTGACCCAGGGAACTCCCGCCCTGATAATCCCCCGGGAAATGCCCCGTAAGGAGCAACTGATTCGGGCGGAAAGGTTGAAAAGTGAAGGACTTTTGGATTACATTCCTTGCCGGGCGGTAACTCCCCAACGATTGAGGGGAGCGATTTTTTCTCTTCTGGATGATCACTCGCGCTATACGGCGAGGATCAAATCTTTCGAACTGTCCGGGTTGGACAGGATGCTCCTGCGTTTGAAACATTTTAAGGAAGTAGATGCTTTTTAGGCGACTTTCCAACTGACAGCTCCGCTCATCATAAAGGGCTATTTCTTGCCCCCGTCCGGACGTGCTGTTTCATAATGTCGAATCCTGAATTGATACAAATAACGATTCCAGCTAGGAAGAGATTCTTAAGTAACTGCCTGCGAACACTTGGATATCTCTGCCTTACTTCTCCAATTTGTATTCCTTAATCTTATTAATGAGCGTTTGCCGGGCGATGCCCAGATTTTTCGCGGTAAGACTTTTGTTATTGTCTGTGTCGTGGAGGGTTGCCTTAATCATCTCCCGCTCCATATCGCGCAGTGTCCAGCCACCTGCATAAAAAGAGTTTGGGCCGGGGAGACCGGTTTCGGGTAAGAGTTTGGCCGGGAGTTCCCGTGGGGTAATTTGTTCGCCGGGACAGAGAATGACCGCTCGTTCAATGGTGTTTTCCAGCTCTCGGATGTTGCCGACCCAGTTGTAGCGCATGAATATATTCAGCGTTTCCGGATGAAAGCCTTTGATGGCCTTATTATTCTTTTTGTTTTTTTTCTCCAGGAAATGATTTGCAAGTTCAGGGATATCTCCTTGTCGCTCTCTTAGCGGCGGCAGGACGAGCGGTACGACTGCCAGCCGGAAGTAGAGATCCTGCCTGAACGTTTCCTCTTCGATCATCTTTTCAAGATCTTTGTGTGTTGCCGCCACAAGTCGAACATCGACGCTGATGGTGTCATTACCGCCAACCCTTTCGAACTCTCCTTCCTGAAGCACCCGAAGAATCTTGGCCTGGGTTGGCAGGCTCATATCGCCGATTTCATCGAGAAAGAGCGTACCACCATGAGCCAACTCAAATCTTCCTTTTCTCCTTGCGGTTGCTCCGGTAAAAGCCCCGGCCTCGTGGCCGAACAGTTCACTTTCCAGAAGGTTTTCATGGAGTGCGGAGCAGTTAACTTTAATGAACGGGCCTTTTTTTCGAGGGCTGTTTTCGTGTAGCGCATTGGCCACAAGTTCCTTGCCGGTTCCCGATTCACCCTGAATCAGCACGGTGGCATCGCTTGCCGCCACCAGGGAGAGAGTAGAGAAAAGCTCCTGCATAACCGCACTCGAGCCGATAATGTTGCCGAACGAATAATTCTCGGCCAGTCTATTCTTCAAGTAGGCATTTTCCGATTTAAGGGACAAATGGTCCAGGGCCCTCTCCAGGATATGAGCCAGGTTATCGATATCTACAGGCTTGGTGATATAATCGTACGCCCCTTTTTTCATGGCCGTTACCACACTTTCTATGGAAGAAAATGCGGTGATAACTATGGTGGGGATACGGATGCCTGCCTCGCCGAGCGCCTCCAGGGTTTCGATGCCGCCCATCCTCTCCATTTTCAAATCAAGGAGGATAAGGTCAAAGGTATCTTGCGCCAAAACGGCAAGGACTTCATCGCCGTCACAAGCTTCTGTAATGCTGTAACCCAGCCTTTCCAGATTGAGCTTGAGCATTGTTCTGTGTCCGATATCATCATCTACCAGGAGCAAATGATTTTTTCGTTGTGTATCAATCATGATGCCTCTCTTGTTGAGTGTCGATCAGGTTGTTTCTCCTTATGAGGGAATACCATAATGATAGTCGTACCTGCATTGACAGCCGACCGTATTTCAAAATGGCCGTTATGGCGTTCTATAATCCGGTGACTGACGGCAAGCCCCAAACCGGTGCCTTTTTTCTTCGTCGTATAGAACGGATCGAACATTTTGCTTCTGGTTTCCTCGGTCATTCCCACCCCGGAATCGGTTACGGCTATTCGGCAGGACTCGCCGTTTCCGCCAATATCCACAGAGATTTCACCGCCACCGGGAGTTGCCTGGATGCTGTTTTTTAGCAAATTCAGCAGGGCCTGCAGAAGCAGATCGGGGTCACCGTAGAGGTCGGTGTCTTCATCACATCGATGCACAAAGCGAACACCTTTTTCCTTGAAGTCTTTTTCAAGCAAGGCAACTGCTTTCTCCACCAGGGTTTTAATGTCGATCTTATCGTGTTTGACCTCTCGTGGAGCTCCGAACTGGAGCAGTTCGGTCACGAGCAGGTTGAGTCTGTCAACTTCACTTATCATAAACTTTGAGTACTTTTGGCAGGCGTCGGAGGCACCTTCTTCAGAGCCGAAAAAATGAGCCAGGCCCCGCAAGGTGCCGAGTGGATTACGTACCTCATGAGCTATACCCGCCGCCATCGAGCCAAGGGCAGCCAGCCTCCTTGAATGTTCCAATTGTTGTTCCATCGAATGTATCTCACCAACATCCCGCATAACCAGAACCCTACCGATTTTTTTACCTTGGTGATCCATCAACTGGGCACTGCCCATCTTAACCGGTAAAAGACGGCCGTCTTTAAGCGGAAGCTCGGCATCTTTTTCAACGATGTTCTTTTGCGCGCTCAGCATTTCCTGCGGGCAGGCTGGAAAAATGTCTAGAAATTTTTTTCCGATAAGTTCAGTAGAATTACGTTCAAGTAACTGTTCGGCGTTTCTGTTGCAGGAGATGAGCCGTCCCTGCTGATCCAGGGTGATAAGTGAGTCCGGTATGCTCTCCAGCACATCTTTTGCATAGAGTTGCGTATTCAGCAATGTGGCGTGGGTAACCCGCATTCTCTGGTAGAGAAAAAGAAAGTATAAGCCGGCGAAGAACAGCAGAAGGAGCATCACAAGCATGAAAATGGTGTGATACATGTCCTGCAGTCTGGTCTTCGCGTAGTCCTTGGTGGAAAAACCAACGGATATGTACATCTGCCCTTTCGGTTTAAAAGAAAGGTTCCATTGCTCCCAGCGCATTTCCATCATCGACCTGCCGCGCGGGGTGCCTTCGAGGGGATGAAACCGTTTGGATATTTCGAATATATTGTCGGCCCAGTTTATTGAAAAGACAGGCTTATCTCCGATCTCTTTCAGCTTGGCGAGTTTTTTCAAGGTCGAATGGGAAACGTCACCCTCCGACACAATGACAGTATTATCCTCATCGACGATCCTGATAAAGGCGATACCTTTGTCTTTCAAAACTTCAGTCGCCAGATCGACCAGAGGATTATGTCCGGCCGACCGGCGAAAGAGCATCGATGTCCGGGTTCCGGCCTCAAAAGCGTGGATCATGGTTGTTCCCTGACGCAAAAAAGACAGCTCCATGAGCTTTTGGCTTCGATCAATGTTGCGTACCGTGGCCATGGCAAGAATAACCGTAAGCAAGACACTGATCAGCAGAATAATGAAGGCGGGTTTGGATACGGCAAATCTCTTTTCGGCTTTTAGGATCAGGTTGTCCTGCATTCACATACTCCTTGAACGAAAAATCGAGTAGATAGACCGGCTACTCGACAGGTTATTCTCTGTGGCCGAGATGAAAGAGAAGAGAAAAATACACATAAATGAGAAGTTATTGCGAATCATGCAAGAGTGATAGCAATTTCTTTGCCAGCACTTCACGAAATTCTTGCACAAAACACCGGAAAAGAATTTCTGAGGGTACTGAAAGAATCCTGTGAAGTAAGATCGATAGTGATCTAATATAAATATAATTTCATCGAATGTTCTGTCTAATAATTGTACAGTTACGACAAAACGTTGTCAATTAATTGGACGGCAGGCGGCAAACCGGCAACTGGTAAGAACTGTGTAGCCCCGGACCGGAGCCTAACTTGCAAAATCTCTTCTTTTATGAAAGATGTGGTGTGAGGGTGTGGAAGCTATCGCGTATTGAGAAATGGTTCGGTTTCAAATTTCCCGGCAGATAAAAATAGGCGGGTGTAATACACGCCAACCTGAACTCATGGGAAATTATCCGGGATTGTTTTCAAAAATGGTGATCTACAGCTATTTACGGCATTAAATGAATATGATAAACTTTCCTGAATGATAGAGGGGAGTAAACAACCACACATTCACCGGCACCCCATTTGCGTACGAACAGGCACCGTGTATAGAGGGCGGGTTAAGAACCCGGCCCTACTGCCCATCCGGTTGCTTGTTTGCCTCTACCTCAAGAAACCTTTCCTCGGTATTATATATTGAATAAAACTACCCCATATCAGCTTGTTGATTTTCAGGTAAAAGGCAGGACATGACAAGCCGTAAACCTGCATCCAACGAACAACTCAAAAAAGCCATTCTTAAGGAGATATACCAAGAGAATCTCAGAATTGTAAGTGCTCCTGCTTGCAAACCGCAAAAGAAGATCTCCGGGGGAAAAAAATCTACAATTCTCTTCTTCATATTGATTGTCCCTGTCCTGGTATTCCTGGCCGGTCTGGGGTTGAAAGATGTACACCTTAAAGGTCGGTCCGCCGACTCTGTAGCAGTGGCAGCTCCGCCGGTATCGGCAGAGCTGCAAAAAAACGGCGAACCGCAATACCCATTCGTCGTGGAATGGAACACTGATGAGTTGTTTAAACCAGTATCGATCGAACCCGTAAACCTGAATACCGATGACCTGCTCAACTACAGCCTGATACTGGGCGATGCCGATGTGCGGCTCAGTTCCGTCTTCGGGTTGGGTGTGCAGACTATTGTCATTGATCCTGGTCATGGCGGCAAGGATCCCGGGGCCATAGGAGAAATGGGGACAAAGGAAAAGGATATTGTGCTGGATATTGCATTGGGGCTTCGTGACAAACTCAGAGAGAGCGGGAAGTACAATGTTTTCATGACCCGCGAGGGCGATACGTACTTGTCGCTGGCAGAGCGTGTAGGATTCGCTAATGCAGGCAAAACCGATTTATTCATATCTCTTCATATCAATGCCCTCCCGCAGAAACAGGTCAACATGATTGAGACCTATTACTATGGGCCGCCTTCTGACGAGGAAACCCTGCAACTCGCAGAGCAGGAAAACAAAGACTCGGGTGTTCAGACCAGGGATTTCGCTGACATGATCAAAAAAATCGGCAACACTTTCAAGGAACAGGAGTCTGTAAATTTGGCGGCGGCCATCCAGCAGAGTCTGTTCACCAACATCAAAAAGTATGATGAAAACATCGGCAATGCCGGTCTCAAGCTTGCGCCGTTCGTCGTTTTACTTGGAGTCGACGCCCCCAGCGTCCTGGTTGAAATGTCATGTATCTCGAATAAGCAGGAAGAGGCAAAGCTGAATCAAACCACTTATCGTCGCGCTGTAACATCATTTCTGGCGGAAGGTATTATCCACTATCTTAGCAGTAGGGATTTGCATTTATCAAAAGGAGAAATTGATGACAAAGAAAAACGAGACAAATCAAGAGACGAATCAAGCTGAAGAAATATTGACTGTGGGAATTGATCTGGGAACTTCAAGGAGTGCCATTGTTGCAAGCAATAACAAAAAGAAATGGGTCGAAAGCTATGTCGGCTGGCCAAAAGATTTTATCGCCAAGAAGGTTGTGGGTGCCCCGATATTATTCGGTGAAAAAGCGATTCAACATCGCCTCTCCCTGGATCTCTACCGGCCTTTGAAGAACGGCGTCATCAAGGAAGGAACCGCTCGCGATGAAGAGGCCGTTAAAGAACTGATCAATCACCTCGTATCCCTGGTGCAATCAGGAAGCACCGAGGAAAAAGTTCGGGCAGTGGTTGGGGTTCCCGCCGAATCTTTGAAGGCCAATAAACTGGCGCTCAAGAAAGCCGTTGCCGAATCCGCCCAAGCCCTGCTCGTTGTTTCGGAGCCTTTCGCGGTCGCCTATGGCGTCAATGCGCTGGACAATGCCATGGTTATCGATATTGGCGCGGGCACCGTTGATTTCTGTATAATGCATGGCGCGGTGCCCTCGGAAGAGGATCAACGGACAGTACTTACCGCAGGCGACTACATTGACCAGCAGTTGTATAATTTTATGAAAGAACGCTATCCGCAGTCCGACTTCAACCTGAACATGGTCCGTCGTTTCAAGGAAGAATTCAGTTTCGTCGGAGTGCCGGAAAAGGAGATAGAGGTGGACATCCCCGTAGACGGGCGTCCGACCAAACATAACATTACGGAAGAAATACGGCGCGCCTGTGAGAGCATTCTTCCTGCCATCGTTGAGTCCATGCTGGAGCTCATTGCCAAATTTGATCCGGAATACCATGATGCCATCAGGAGCAACGTAATCCTGGGTGGTGGCGGTAGCCAGATTGCCGGCCTGGATAAATATCTGGAAAAAGTCCTCCGCGAGTATGGTGCATCCAAGGTGCAGGTTGTCCAAGACCCTCTGTTCAGTGGTGCGGAAGGCGCGCTGGCCTTGGCTATGGACATGCCGGAGGAATACTGGACTGATCTGACATAACCTTTATAGTGAGGAACGATTGCATTTGGCGTTTTCCCGTCGATTCTCTACCCCTTTTTAATTATTTGCGGTGGAAAAACTTACAAGTGACGGTTTGATGTTTTCCGATGATGGGCGATGTAGCTTTTCACAAAGACGCTGTCTAGTAATTGTACAGTTTCGATAAAGCGCTGACAATTAATTGGACAGAACACAAGAGCCGGTTCAAGGGATACTGCTGTGATAGAAAGGATCTTTCCCGCAGACAATCCGGGAATTGTTCGTATTGTTTTCCACTTCTTCTTTTGGCATATCTGTTGCACTCGAAGATGATCATGAGCCTCAATCCCGGCTCGGAGACAACAGATCTCAAACAGGGTGAGATGATCTAGGAAATCAGCTCACTGGTCAAACCCAAAAGTCAGAAAGGAGAATTCGATGAAAAGAGTCTTTGTATTGCTTGCAGCAATCACCTTAATTTCTACCGGCAATGTTATGGCCATGGAAGGAATGAACCACGGTGACAGTACCGAAAACGGCACCTTTACCCACTCAGTTATGGCCGGCGACGTACATGCCGAGTTTAAAATTATGGATCTGGCCAGTATGCATATGAAAGACCCGGACGGCAAGACCCATCATGTCATGGTCAGCTTTACCCGCAACGGACAGAAACTCACCAAGGTGATCGGTAAAATCAAATTGATCTCTCCCAACCACAAGGCTCAGGTCGCCGATTTGAAGGATTACGGAAGCGGTGTTTTTGCGGCGGTTTTTACCATTGACGAGCCCGGTAAGTGGGGTGTTATTTGTGTATTTAAGGATGAGAAAGAGCAGCAGACAGTCAAGTTCTGGTACCCGCACATGGCCATGTGATCGGACTATGTGACCAGGCAACGTGATCAGACAATGTGCTTAATCTCTTGAACAGGAGCCGGTCGGGACCTTTGAGTTTATGACCGGTTGCCTAATACCCTTAGCACTCTCTTGAAAAATAATGTTTTGTCAGGTCCGTCTTATCAGAAAGAGGAGAAGCCCGTGATGCCATTGCAAAGACGTTTTAACTTTAATTACCCGGTTTGCACTGTTTCTATCCAAACCATCTGCATTTTAGGTCTGTTGACAGCCTTTATCGGCACCGCTTGGGCTGCCGACCGCCCCCTCACTCTTGAGATGGCTGTCGGCGCGGCACAGCAAAATGACCCCTGGCTGGCCGGCAACCGCCATTCGCAGGATGCAGTTGAGGCCATGAGCGTTGCGGCAGGAACGCTTCCTGACCCACAGATTTCCCTGGGGCTGGCAAACGAGCCGATAGATACCTTCGATTTTAATCAGGAGCCGATGACCCAGGCAAAAATCGGAATTACCCAGATGTTTCCCCGCGGCAGCAGCCTGGCTATTAAGAGGAAGCAGCTGGAGACGGAGAGTAGTAAGTTTCCCTTTCAGCGTCAGGACCGAAAAGCCAAGGTGGTGGCGATGGTCGGTAAGCTTTGGCTCGATGCCTATAACGCCCAGGAGAGCATCTCCTTGATTGAAAAATACCGGCCATTGTTCGAACAACTGACGGATGTGGTCGAGGCGGGCTATTCCGCAGCCTTGGGGAAAAGCAGACAACAGGACCTTATCCGGGCGCAGCTGGAAGTGACTCGGCTGGATGATCGCCTCACCATGCTCAGGCAGAAACAAGAGATGTTGATGGAAAAACTCTCTCAATGGGTCAGCGAGTACTTTCGACAGGAATATAGCGGCAGCCCGGCGTCGGGGACTGCACTTCGCTGGTCGAAGCTGGAGTTGGCAAGGCGACTTCCCGACATAAAAATGCTGCAGGAATCACTGTACCTGACCAAGGAAAACATCGAGCCCCAAACCCTTTTTGAATACTTTTCCAAACACCCGGCAATCCTGGCCCTCGATAAGGAGATTGAAGCCGGCAAGGTTGCCGTTGATCTGGCCAGGCAAAACTATAAACCGGCCTGGGGAGTCAATGCCGCCTATGCCTATCGTGGTGAGGACCCGGCCGGAAGAGACCGGGCGGATTTTGTCTCCGTCGGTGTGACCTTCGATCTGCCGCTTTTTACAGCCAACCGCCAGGACAAAGAGGTCCAGTCCTCGCTCTCCCAGTCTGAAGCGATAAAGACCAGGAAATGGACCTTGGCGCGTGAGATGATAGCTGATTTTGAGAAGAGCAAGGCGCAACTTCTTAGGCTCAATGAGCGGCAAAGCTTGTACAAGACACAGTTATTGCCGCAGATACACGAACAGGCCGAAGCATCTCTTACGGCATACACCAATGACGAAAGCGATTTTGCCGAGGTGGTCCGTTCCCGCATTGCTGAACTGAATGCACGAATCGATGCCCTGAACATAGATGTGGAGAGGCAAAAAGCCATAATCGACCTCAACTATTATTTTATGCAAAACGCCGATGATATCATCGCAAATTAGCCCCCACGCGAGAGAAATGAAATGAAGAGAATATTTAGTAAATTGGCATTGCTGATTATCGGTGCCGCCATCGGCGTCCTCACCGTCATTGCCGGTTATCCTACCCTGAGAAACTACTTTCCCTCGCTTGGCGCAGGGGAGTCCGGCAACGAGACGGCTGCACCGGTCGCCACCGAGAAAAAGCCGTTGTATTGGGTCGCTCCTATGGATCCCAACTACCGTAGGGATAAGCCTGGAAAATCGCCGATGGGCATGGATCTCATACCCTTTTACGGCGAAGAGGGAGGCGGGCCGGACGAAGGGCCGGGTACAGTGAAAATTTCTCCCGATGTGGTGAATAATCTTGGGGTGAGAACTGCTACGGCTCAACTTGGCAGTCTGCAACCCATAATCCAGACAGTCGGCTACGTAAAATATAATGAAGATCGACTGGTGCATATTCATCCCCGGGTAAGCGGCTGGATTGAAGAGCTTTATGTCAAGGCCGAGGGCGATCCCGTCAAGAAAGGGGAACCTCTATACAACCTTTATTCTCCGGAACTGGTCAATGCCCAGGAAGAGCTGATCATGGCCCTGGATCGTAAGAGGCCCCGCCTCATAACCGCAGCGGAGGATCGTCTTGCCTCCCTGCGGGTTTCGGCACAAGCTATCAGGCAGCTGAAGAATACCAAAGAGGTAAAGCAGACCATTATTTTTTATGCGCCTCAGAGCGGTGTGGTCGATAATCTGCAGATCCGTCAGGGATTTTACGTCAAACCGGGTTCTACCATTATGTCGATAGCTTCACTTGCACAGGTTTGGGTGGATGCCGAGGTTTTCGAACGGCAGGCTTCCGAAGTGGCGGTAGGCCAGCCGGTAATCATGACGCTTGATTTCCTGCCCGGTAGGCAGTGGAGTGGCGTAGTCGATTATGTCTATCCCACGCTTGACACCAAAACTCGGACCCTGGGGGTCCGGCTGCGCTTTGCAAATGACGAGAGGTTGCTGAAACCCGGTATGTTCGCGCAGGTGATTATTCATCTGGATAACTCGGGGAAGTCTCTGCTCGTGCCCAAGGAAGCGGTTATCCGAACCGGCCGTTCCAGTCGGGTAGTCCTGGCGCTTGGCGACGGTCATTTCAAGTCGATCAATGTTAAGGTCGGCCGTGTTGATGACCGATCGGCTGAGATTCTTGCCGGCTTGAAAGAAGGTGAAAAGATTGTCACTTCCGCCCAGTTCCTGATCGATTCCGAATCGAGCAAGACCTCGGCTTTCAAGCGGATGAATCACAATGAAGGTGTCGCTCCCGACAGTGTCTGGGTTGAGGCTACCATTAACAGCCTTATGGCTGATCGCCGCATGGTCAATGTGTCGCACAAGGCAATACCTGCATGGAATTGGCCGGCAATGAAAATGAATTTCACCGTGGCCGAAGATGTTGATTTGTCCGCTCTTAAGCCGGGCATGACCGTGCAGGTGGAGATATCTAAAGTCCGAGACGATCAATACCGGATTATCAAGATTCATCTTCCCGGCAAAGACGACAACAAGAGCCTGGAAGACTTGAATATGGATGATATGGGTCTTGACGATATGAGCCTCGATACCAAGAAACACGACGACCATAAACAATAGGCACCAGGGGAAATATAATGATCGCAGCTATTATACGATGGTCGGTAGGAAATCGTTTCTTCGTTTTGCTGGCTACTGTCTTGCTGGTATGTATTGGACTGTATTCACTCAAAAATACTCCAGTTGATGCTTTGCCGGATCTATCAGATGTGCAGGTAATTATAAAAACTTCCTATCCGGGGCAGGCGCCGCAGGTGGTAGAGGATCAGGTGACCTATCCCCTAACAACCGCCATGCTGTCAGTGCCCGGTGCCGTGACCGTGCGAGGGTATTCGTTTTTCGGCGATTCCTACGTCTATGTCATTTTCAATGATAAGACGGATCTGTATTGGGCAAGGAGCCGGGTGCTGGAGTATCTCAGTCAGGTCGCTCCCTCCCTGCCGGCCGAAGCCCGTCCTCAGCTGGGTCCGGACGCCACTGGGGTTGGCTGGGTCTACCTCTACTCTCTGGTGGATCGCACCGGCAAACATGATATCAGCCAGTTGCGCTCACTTCAGGACTGGTTCTTGAAATACGAGCTGCAGACAGTGCCCGGTGTCTCTGAGGTTGCGGCAGTGGGCGGCATGGTCAAGCAATATCAGGTCAAGGTCAACCCGGAGAAATTACGGGCTTTCGACATCCCCCTGTCAAAAATTCAGATGGCTATCAAGGCAGGCAACCAGGAAATCGGTGCTTCGGTGGTGGAGATGGCCGAAGCGGAGTATATGGTTAGGGCCACCGGCTATCTGCAGAATGAAAAAAACCTCGGCAACATTCCAATCGGTTTCACCAAGAACGGGGTACCACTGCTGTTAAAAGATATTGCCGAAATCAGCCTCGGGCCGCAGATGCGCCGTGGAGTTGCGGATCTAAACGGGGAGGGGGAAACCGTGGGTGGCATTATTGTCATGCGTTTTGGGGAAAATGCGCAGAAGACCATCGACGGAGTAAAGGCCAAGTTAGAGCAATTGAAATCGGGACTTCCCGAAGGAGTTGAGATCATTCCGGTCTATGACCGCAGTGCCCTGATCGGTCGGGCAGTCAATAATCTCTGGCATAAATTGCTGGAAGAGTTTGGTGTAGTCGCCCTGGTCTGTGTGTTGTTTCTCTTCCATGTCCGGTCTTCCCTGGTGGCTATTGTCAGTCTGCCTGTGGGAATCCTGACTGCTTTTATTGTCATGCACTTCCAGGGGCTCAACGCCAATATCATGTCGCTTGGCGGTATAGCCATTGCGATTGGTGCCATGATTGACGGTGCTATCGTCATGATAGAAAATATGCATAAACATATGGAGCGGACCCGGGTCACCAGTGAAAATCGCTGGCAGATTATTGCCGAGTCGGCGAGTGAAGTGGGGCCGGCGTTATTTTTCAGCTTGCTGATTATTACCGTTAGTTTTGTGCCTGTATTTACCCTTGAAGCCCAGGAGGGCCGCATGTTTTCGCCCCTGGCCTTTACCAAAACCTATGCCATGGCGGCCTCGGCCGCGCTTTCCGTCACGCTGGTGCCGGTTTTAATGGGATATTTTATTCGAGGCAAGGTTCTGCCGGAACATAAAAATCCTCTCAACCGATTGCTGACAGCTATCTATATGCCGGCGCTGAAGGGGGTTTTGCGCTTTCCCAAGACCGTACTGCTCGGTGCCCTGCTGGTGCTGGCCGTCGGACTCTGGCCGATCGACAAGATCGGCAGCGAATTTATTCCGCCGCTCGATGAAGGAGACCTGATGTATATGCCGACCACCTATCCTGGGATCTCCATAGGATTGGCCAGGGAGCTGTTGCAGCAGACCGACAAACTGATTAAAACCGTGCCGGAGGTGAAAACCGTGTTTGGCAAGGTCGGCAGGGCGGAAACGGCAACCGATCCGGCACCGTTGACCATGATCGAAACCTTTATCCAATTAAAACCCAGAGATGAGTGGCGTGCCGGGTTGACGACCGATGGGCTGAAAAAGGAGTTGAATAATCTGGTCAAGATACCCGGACTCACCAATGCCTGGGTAATGCCCATCAAGACGCGTATCGATATGCTGGCAACCGGCATCAAGACGCCGGTCGGCATTAAAGTGGCCGGCCCTGATTTGAAAGTTATCCAGGGGATCGGGCAGCAGCTGGAAACTATTTTAAAGGATGTGCCGGGCACCGCTTCGGTCTACTCGGAACGGGTGGCGGGCGGCCGCTATATTAAGATTGACATTCAACGGGAAAAGGCTGCCAGATACGGTCTGAACATTGCCGATATTCAACAGGTTGTCGCTTCGGCCATCGGGGGTATGAATGTCACCCAGACTGTCGAAGGATTGGAGCGATATCCGGTCAACGTGCGTTATCCGCAGGATTACCGGAACTCGCCGGAACAGCTCTCCCTGTTACCGATTGTCACCATGGCTGGACAACGAATTGCCCTGGCTGATGTTGCAAACATCTACGTTGAAGACGGCCCCCCAGCGATCAAAAGTGAGAATGCCCGCTTAAACGGCTGGACTTTTATAGACATTGAAGGGGTTGATATCGGCAGCTATGTCGTAGAAGCCCAGAAGGTTGTTGCTGAAAAAATTCATCTGCCCGCGGGCTATTCCCTCAGCTGGTCGGGGCAGTATGAGTACATGCTGCGAGCCAAGGAGAGACTGAGCTATGTGGTTCCCCTGACATTGATTATCATCATTATTCTGCTCTATATTAATTTTCGTAATTTTGTGGAAGTTGCCATCATTATGGGAACCCTGCCCCTGGCAATGGTAGGCAGTATCTGGTTGATGTATCTGGAGGGCTATAATTTCAGTGTGGCGGTGGGGGTCGGTTTTATCGCTCTCGCCGGGGTTTCCGTTGAAATCGGGGTAATCATGCTGGTCTATCTCAACCAGGCTTACCATAAGATGCTCGCCGACACCAAAAATGGCGGCATTACTCCCGGCCGGGAAGAATTGGTCCAGGCCGTGCTCAATGGAGCGGGTATGCGCGTACGTCCAGTCATGATGACGGCGGCGGCGATTATTGCCGGTCTGCTGCCGATACTTTTAGGCACCGGTACCGGTTCAGAGGTGATGAGCAGGATTGCCGCCCCAATGGTCGGCGGCATGGCCAGTGCAGTCGTGCTTACCCTATTGATTGTGCCAGTAGTTTTCTTTTTGTGGCGTAAACGTTCACTCCGGGGTTAAGCCCATCCAGTTCCGGCTTTTGTACAAAAGATCAGCACCATACCATTACTGATATGGTGCTGATCTTTTGCTGATAGAAGAATCCTTTTGAGGGGGTATAATCTTTTCTTAAGAACAGTGCGATAGTTGTGAAAAAAATGATTCATTTTGGCGATAGCTCCCGGCAAGGTTGAGTCGAGATAAGCATTATTCATTGTTGCCGGCACCCAGGCTCTCCCTGGGGATTTTCAGTTTAAAAACAGCACCGCCGGTTTCATTTGCCTGGTAAGCAAGGTCTCCTCCGAGGTCTCGCATGACCTTTCGTCCGGAGGAGAGAGAAAGACCATATCCATCAGGCTTTGTGGTAAAAAAGGCACTGAATAATTTGTCTTCATTTTCTTTTGCTACCCCCGGTCCGGAATCGACAACTTCAAAGAGGCAAAAATCTCCTTCGCGTTCAGATCGTAAAACGATAGATTGTCCTTCTTCCGAGAAGTCGATCGCATTATCGACCAGGGAGTCCATGACCCTGGTGATAGACGCGGATATCACCAGGGAAGGGCAACCCCCTTCAGCCGGCTCGACGATAATCTTTACCCCTTTTTTCGCAGCTCCTTGATTATATGTTGCTAGTTTTTTTTGAATTAACTCGTTGAGGTCATTGGATAAAGTTAAATCTAGCAGGGGTTTGCTGAATTTGCCCAAAGCCTCAAGAAGCCTTTTTAAACGATCAATTTCAGAGACGATATCATCATTAATCGGCCTGTCTTGCTGCTCCGCTGTCTGCTGATGTATCCGCTCTATTCGCCTGACAATATCCTGGA
Organism: uncultured delta proteobacterium; assembly: GCA_963728385.1. Classification (GTDB taxonomy): domain Bacteria; phylum Desulfobacterota; class Desulfobulbia; order Desulfobulbales; family Desulfocapsaceae; genus Desulforhopalus_A. Next base: position 2,234,538 of record CAVSJK010000002.1, on the reverse strand, counting down.
CCTCAAAACTCAGGGCCGATGCCGCTTTGCCAAGGGCGGTGATTCTCTCGTTTTGAAAAAGTTTGCTCTGTTGTTTTCGCTTTCTGTCCGACAACCAGCCGATGAGGACCGCTACGAAAAAGTAAAGAAAACTTTGTGTTATGACAATGAGGTGACTGCTGGCTTCATGATCACGTAACGCCATGGGGATGCCGTAAAGAAGGCTTATAGTTGCAGCTGCAATAATACCTGTTCGCAAGCCAAACCAGAAACTGGCGAGGATGAGGGGAATGAAAAACAGTTGTTGATGAAATATATGAAAGCCCATATCGGAGCCATGGTACAAAAAATGTACCACGGCAATAAATCCGGTGAGGCAGGCAATCGTTACTGTTTTCAAAATCATTTCGTTCCTCTTATCCCCGGCTGCCGTTGATTGTTTTCCCGGCACTGCAAGTTACGACTATATCATTGTAGTTTCGATAAAGATTACATTAAGCATTTGCCGCTCGATAACAAAGATTGTACCGATGTGCATGCCGGCCAAAAGGCAAAATAATATTGCTGCCCATATCCTGGATAATTTGTGGAATTATGGCAAGTTCGGCTGTCTTAATTCTGGACAATGGCTGGCCATTATCAGCGCGAAGCGGATGAAGTTTCACTATTTTTTTCTTTATAAATAAATAGTTATAGATATAAACCGCGCTCTCTTCGACGTTGGCCTGATATCTGCAATCTTTCTGTTAAGAATCAGTCGGGAACTTCGTTTTTAAAAAGTTCAGCCGGTATGAATTTAGATACTGTTCACCATAAATAGCAAAATGCTTGCATAACTTCGGGCCTGTAAACGTTCAGCAATGCCCCCCGGCGGGCGTAGGGGCGGGTTCTAATCCCGCCCTTCTCGGTACGGCTGCCTCATCGTACGCATATGGGATGCTGGTAAACGTTTACTGAATTTCAACAAAAAATTAAGGAGAATTCAATGAATTGGAAAAGAACGATCTCAAGAAAAATGATAGTCATGGCGTTTGGCGGAGTTTTGCTCTTTCCGTTTCTCTCTATCGCAACTGATATGGCAGACTTTGGCAATCACGGCAACGGGAATATGGGAATTTCAGGCGGGCAAAACCAAATGATGACTTCCGGTCAAATGCATAACGACCTGGACCTCTCAAATGTTGGAATGGACGATGAGCACATGACAGGCAATTCAGCCCATTATACCAACGGGAATATGGGAGATGGGGGACGCGCCGTCATAAATGCTCACGGCAGCATGGGAGCAGCAACTGATCAGGGATGGGAATCCCACTATGAAAACATGCATGATAGCCGGTTCTCCCGGTCTCACGGGTCCGGCTATCATTCCCATGGCGGGATGATGGGAGGTATGCATTAATTTTCTCCTCCTGTCACACTCTTCTGATGCTGTGCTATTCTCTCTCCTCCGATAATCCCTCGGCTCTCGCGGAAAAACTCGCCTGACTCGTGGCTCGGCTCAAGGTCGCTTAGTCCGGATACACCGCATCGTTCCCAGTAAATACAAAGGCTCCACCCGTGGATCGGTTGGAGCCTTTGCTGTTTCAGCAAATTTCGGCCTAAACGAACTCCTCGATCCTGAGCCATATATTTGCCTTAAATCTTGAAATGCAACTTCATTTCTTGTTTTGACAATAAGAGGTAAAGAAAATGCTGGAGTCGGAGTTATCAAGTTTTAGATTATCATTCTATTCTATATTGTGGGCTATGCAGGTGGAAAATTGTCTGGATCTGGTTTCGCTTTGCTTTAATCTGTCTGGATAAGAGCTAAAAGGGGACCTCTTTATTTTATTGTTCCGCACCTTTCACAGGCAAATTATGATATTCGTACAAGTCCGACAATGTTGAGCCACGCTGCCGATGTCATTATTGCCGATCATCCTGTTTATTGAGCCAATCTTTTATCTTCATCCAGTGCGACTTGTTTGCCGGCTTAAAGAAACCAACGTGACCGAGGGATGTTCCATGCGCGGGAATTCCTTCATATTGAGAACAATTTCTAAGTGAATAGAAACGCCATAAATCGTTCTGGTTCTTTATTGTCGCTAATGGATCGTCCCTGGTGCATATCCGTAAGACCGGAATATCAATTTCTATCGGAAACGCTATATCCAGCGAGGAAATTATGTCCTTATCTCCCAGGACATATCCACGCCTTGAGCACCAGCGCGAGAAATCACGTGCCACACCTGGAGCTAAATCGCTGCCCAAACCAAGTGTACTAAGACGTGCATAACCGAAGATCAGCACGCTGAGCGGCATGTAGAGCTTGAGTATTAAAAGGCTTCGAATCCAATGTCTTGTGTTATAGATATAGCCGCTTGAGCAACAGACAGTAATGATTCCGCTCAATTGATCTATTGGGGTAATGGCTTTAAGACCTTGCCCGCCAACGCTATGCCCCAGCAGGTAAACGGACTGACACCTTCGAATTGGCGTAGGTAATTGCAGCGGGAATATCGTATCTCATCCAATCGAGCTTTCTTGCAGGGTTTGAAGCCAGTGATCTTCCTCCTCCAAGTCCGCGATAAGAAAAGGTAATGACATCGATTCCTTGATTACATAACCATTTTGCAAAGGATGAATAAAATTTCCCGGGTAGTCCGGTTGCGCCTGCTATGACAACTGTTTTATTTGCGCTTCCCGTTGCATATAAAGTACCTGACAACTGAATTCCATCAGGGGTATCTATCGTTATCGGAGTGTTACTCCGGCTCATGATGCCTTGCGATGCAGCGTATGCCGTACATGATAGGGGGAAAAGGTAAATTGAGACCAATAACTCTCCGCTACCTCCACCCACGTTTTAAGCATTTCCGCTGAATCACAGAAGCGTTCAATGCTCACCAAAAGCCGGCTTAAAATGGCCTGGCTGTCGCGGCAACTATTGCATTCGCCTGAAGTACAACAGAGCTTCAAGGATTTCAAGTCCGCGGCCCACGCATTAAACCGGGTGAGGTAACGATTGCCGTTTTTCAATCGTTCAAAATTTCCAGGATGATCCACAATTATGCTAGGACATACTTTATAACCAAATTCTCCCCACTCCGTCTTTGCTTCAATTAATGTCTTTATATAGAAGGGGTGACTGATAACAGCAGCAGGAAACTTTTCTTTCGCGTGAAGAGCGGCATCCAAGACTCGCTGCTGTTCGCTTAATCCGGCAGGATCATCGGATCCATACTTACTGTAGAAATTAAAAACACACCGGTTTCCGTTATCCTCAATTTTTCGAACCGTATCTTCAATATGCTCCTCGCAGCCATCGCTAAGAGCAATCACAAAACCTGCTCGATTATCATTCCGATAATGCTTTTCTTCAAGATTAGGGATTTTGTCATTATTTTCCGGGAGGCTGATCATGAAGACTTTATAGCTCTTTTAAGATGTTAGGAAGAGAGAACTCTGTCTGTTAGTCGCTATTCATGCAAAATGGTTGCAATTTCATGCATTGGAGTGTATGATATTTTTATCAGCTAAGAATCCACGGAGGAACACTATGGCCACATTACAAGTCAGATCTATTGATGACCAGTTATACCAAGCGCTGGGCAAGCTGGCGGAACGGGACCACCGGTCTATCAGCCAGGAAGTTGTCGCCATTTTGAAGGAGCATCTTTCTCAACCGGTTCGGCATGCCGCCATCACTACCACTGAAGAATTTCTCAGCCTGTGCGGCACGTGGCAAGAGGACCGATCGGCAGAAGAGATCGCAGACGAGATACGCGCGCACCGGCAGTCGGCAACCCGGTTCAAGGACACACTGTAATGTATTTGCTCGATACCGATACGCTCATCTATTCGTTAAAAGGCGATCCTGTAGTAGTGGCCAATTTTCGGAAGTTTGCGAGCGTTCCCAAGGTGATTTCCGTCATCACCTATGGGGAACTGGTCTTTGGCGCCTATCGCTCGCACAGGGTAACCGAAAATCTTGCCAAGGTATATCGGCTCAAGGAAATTTTTCCTCTGGTTGATGTGTCCCCGGCAATTATGGATGTATTCGGCATGCTCAAGACCCAACTCTATAATAACGGCATACCAGTTGACGATTTCGACCTCATAATCGGGGCCTCGGCACTTACCACCGGCTATTGCGTGGTTACCAACAATGAACGCCACTACTCGAAAATTCCCGGATTAACAGTCGTCAACTGGACCAAGGAAGACCCCGCGATGTAGTGTAGCGATCTTTCATTTCAATTCTGATAGTCATCAAATTTGACCTGGCGAGCCAGGTGTGCAATGTCGATGCTTGTATTTCAATTCGTGGGTTTCGATTTGAACACTTTCAGGTACATTATAAAAGTAACAGCTCATGCTTCCTCTGATTGGTTGTAGAATATGATACTGATATATGAAATTCTGATTACATATGAAACTCAGCTGCTCTTTCCGTCATTCCCGCGTAGGCGGGGATGGCTACCGTGCTGTATTTTATTTTTCTTTTGTTATCAATAAATTGTGTCTATGCTCACAGATTAAAGCAATGCGATGAAAAATAATGGAAAGAAAATTCTCCTATTTATAGTTATTGGATTCATGACTGTCAGTTCAGTCTTGTTTTACCAGTGCGGTTACTCTATTGGATTTAGTAAGTATCTAAAATATAAGAATAACCTATCGGTTGAAGATGTAATAAATCTATACGGGCAAGAGGCGAGTGATAGATTGGCCAAACACTTTTTAGCAGCAAAAGTTAATTATCCACCCGAAAGAATAGCGTTAATTGCATTTAAAGACAAAAAGATACTTAACCTCTGGTGTGCAAGTGGACAAGCTGATTTCACTTTGGTGAAGTCGTACAAAATTAAAGCTGCAAGTGGCGTTTTAGGGCCTAAGTTAAAAGAAGGTGATCGTCAGGTTCCTGAAGGTATATACAAAATTGAAGGACTCAACCCAAATAGTGACTATCATCTCTCCATGAAATTGAATTATCCAAATCTGTTTGATTTGAAATACGCAAAGCTTGAGGGGAGGAAAAATCCGGGTACCGATATTTTTATACATGGGAAGTCCCGTTCGATTGGATGTCTTGCAATGGGAGATAGAGCCATTGAGGAACTATTTATATTGTCTCAACAAGTAGGTTTAGGAAATATTGAAGTAATCATCGCTCCTACCAATCTGGCAAATGTCCAAGACATGAACAAATTACTCAACAATAAACCGTTTTGGGTCTTGGACCTTTATAGAAATATTAAGATATCTCTTGGTAAATATTATAGAATTTCAGCAAAATAGGTGCTCAATCCGGAATAGCGGTTGGACGGTCGGCAACAAAACAGTTATAAGTACGTGCTTTCATGATAATAAGTGCCAGTCGTAGAACAGATATTCCTTCATTTTATTCCGAGTGGTTTATTAACAGGCTCAGAGAAAATTTTGTTTATGTAAAAAATCCATTTAATGCCAACCAGATATCTAAAATCGTTCTTACTCCGGAACAAGTGGATTGTATTGTCTTCTGGACCAAAAACCCAGAGAAATTGCTGGTTCATTTACCGGAAATAGAACGTATGGGGTACAATTATTATTTTCAATTCACAGTAACATCTTACGACTCAAGTATCGAAAGAGGTGTCCCTGAAAAGAAAATTATTATTGAAACTTTTAAAAAATTATTCGACAGGATAGGAAAAGATAGAATCATCTGGCGATATGATCCGATACTTTTGACGGAAAAATACAATATTACATATCATTTAAGATGGTATGAATATCTGGCAAATCAACTTGGTGAGTATACAGGCAAGTGTATTTTTAGTTTTATTGAGATGTACAAAAAATGCGAAAAAAATTTAAAAGCAATCCAGCTTGATGAACTCAATGAAACAAAAAAGCAATATTTAATACGGAATTTTTCTGATATTACCAAAACTTACTCATTGAAACTTGAGTCATGCGCTCAAAAAAGTAGTTTTGAGGACAATGGAGCGTGTCAGGGAAAATGCATCGACGACATACTGATTTCCAAGATAGCCAAAAAAGATATAAGTGTAAGCAAAGATAAAAATCAAAGAGAGCTGTGTCGTTGTGTAGACAGTGTTGATATAGGTGCATACAATACCTGTAAAAATTTCTGCCGATATTGCTATGCCAATTACAGCGAAAAAGCTGTCTTAAAAGAAATCGGCAATCATGACCCTAAATCTCCTCTTATAACAGGTTTTCCTACTGGGAATGAAAAAATTACCGAAAGGAAAAACAATAAAAATTTAAAAATCCAATTGTCTCTTTTTGATAATATCGCCTGACACCCAGGCATAGTTACCGGGTGACCGTTCACCAGCACCCCATTTCGTCCGAGCAGGCAGCCTCAAATAGCTGCGGTCTTTCAGTGTGGACCGGTGAGGTCTTGAGCGGTGGGCTAGAGACAAGGCGCTGGACGTCAGAAAATTTATTTCGAGGGTATGCTCAGCGTACATGCGGCTGATGATCAAAAATAGCAATTCGTTAGAAACTTGCAAAAGTGACTGCAATGACTGAGATATATTTATTTGATTGGGGAGATACACTTATGGTTGATTTCCCGGGGATTCCTGGAAAAATGTGTGACTGGGAAGCTGTCGAAGCGGTAGAAGGCGCAGAAGAAGCCTTGGAATATCTTTCCCAAAATGCACAAATCTATATAGCAACCGGAGCAGCACAATCAACCGAGACAGATATCAAGGCAGCATTTAATCGAGTTGGTCTTGATAAATATATTTCCGGTTATTTTTGTAAAGCAAATCTCGGAATCGAAAAAGGCGGCCTTGAGTTTTTATTAAGCATCCTCGCCAAACTTGGCTCGGACCCAAAACGTGTGACAATGGTGGGAGATAGTTTCGAAAAAGATATTGAACCTGCTTTAAAGCTTGGCATCAAGGCGATTTGGTTATGCAAAGGGAATACGCCGCATTCAAGAAAATCATTTAAGACAATAAGTTCATTAAAGGAGCTGTGCTTTTAATCTGGAATGAGCAGTATAAAGGCTGTGTCAGACCAGGTTACACTTGATACTCAAAAAAACGAAAGCGAGATTCCAGGCATCGCCGGGAATCTCGCTGGTGGAGCAGGCAGGATGAGGTGGTCAAAAATGCAGACCATACTCATCCGGATCGGAAGGATTTGCCTTAATGGAAATGCATTTCATCCTTTCCCTGCTGGACTTTGATCATTTTGCCCGACTTCATCGAAAGCAAGGTGATCATCAGCGCCAGAACAAATGTGGCGATCAGGTAGCCTGATCCTGCACCCATGGCTTTTGCAGCTGCCGAGGCCCCTTCACCCACTTTATGAATGGCTACCGGTACAACATCAGCGGCTGCATGCCAGGTGGGAATCATCCACTTGAACACATAGGCCTGCAAGGTAACGATAATTCCGACGACAGTGGTCAGAATGAGAGAGTGCTTCAGGGAGAAGCGGAAGATATCGCCTTCCTTGCCGACCAGGTTGGTGGCGGAAGTTGCTACCGCGATGGACTGCGGGGAAATCATCTTGCCGCAGACGCCGCCGGAAGAGTTGGCTGCGACCAGTACTACCGGATCGACGCCGATCTGCTGAGCTGCAGTGACATGAAGCTTTGAGAAGAAGGCGTTTGACGAAGTATCCGAGCCGGTCATAAAGACACCGAGCCAGCCAAGGAACGGAGCAAAGAAAGGCAGCATGACACCCGTTGCGGCAAAGGCATGGCCCATGGTTATAACCATTCCTGAAAAGTTGAAGATAAAGGCAAAGCCAAGAACCAAAGCGATGGTGACGATCGGCCATTTCAGTTTATGAACCGTATCTACTGCAACAGACATGGCGGTCCCAACACTGGCACCCATTACCGGGATAGAGAACAGCGAGGCAAAAAGGATGGCGGTGCCGGCAGCACTCAACAGATTCACGGAGAAAACGGCTGGAATTGGCGAGCCGCCACGCAAAATCATGTTGTTGAGCCCTGAGATTTCGAATTTGGTCAGGAAAAGATGATCAAGGGCACCTTTAATTGCAGGAACACCCCAGGCTGCGACAAAAACTGAAAGAATAATGAAAGGAGCCCAGGCCCGGAAAACCTGGCCGCCGGTAAAACGGAGTTTTTCCCTGCCCGTACTGGCCTCTTCCTCGGCGAAACGCCAGCTTTCTTTCGGATGCCACACCTGCAGGAATATAACAAGGCAGACGATGGAGGCAATGGAAGCGAGGATATCCGGCAGCAATGGTCCCATAAAATTTGAGGTCAGGAACTGGACGATAGCAAAGGAAGCGCCGCTGACCAGGCATGCCGGCCATACCTGCCAGCCTTTTTTCCAGCCGGACATCATGATGGTGAGGTAGAGGGGAATAACAATGCTGAGAAACGGCAGGGTACGACCGACCATCTGACTGATGGCCAGCTCCGGAATACCGGACACCTTTCCTGCAACGACGATCGGAATACCGATGGCACCAAAAGCGACCGGTGCAGTATTGGCGATCAGGCAGACACCGGCGGCGTATAGCGGGTTGAAGCCGAGGCCGGTCAGCATGGCAGCGGTAATGGCAACGGGTGTACCGAAACCCGCGGCACCCTCAAGAAAGGCACCAAAAGAGAACGCGATCAACAGCGCCTGCATACGCCGGTCGTCGGTAATGGAGGCCAGTGAATTCTTAATGATTTCAAACTGTCCGGTTTTAACCGACATATTGTAGATAAACAGGGCGGTGATTATGATCCAGCAGACTGGAAATAGACCGAATATCGCACCGTTGAAAGTAGCAAGCAGTGCCAGTTTTGCCGGCATTCCATAACCGAAAACAGCCACCAGCAGGGCCATGATAACAGCACCCAACGCGGCTACGTGACCGGTCATTCTTTTCCAGGCCAGAGCCCAGAAAAGAAAAATAATTGGCAGAGCGGCAACAAGGGCGGAAACCCAGATGTTACCGAATGGATCAACAACTTGTGTCCAAGGCATAATGTTCCTCAATGAAAATGGTTTTAGCGAACCTTGAATAATCGACTTCTCGGAATCCGCGCTCTGCCGAGCCGGCACGAAAAATCTCTTTATTCAAGTTGTTCAATAGCAGTGGATATGATCTTTCCTGATTTGTTATGGTTATCCTGTCCTGACCTTCGAGCCCTCCAAAAAAAAATATTGGTTTCAGCGACCGGCTGTTGACCGGGCCGCTTGTGTAACAAGATCGTGCAATTTCCAACATAGAATGAGGCCCGCTTCAAGGAACCAGATGAAATGCATCTCTGGTTTACTTATTGGTCCGACCAATTTTCATATGTTGCTTTATGTAGCGAAAAACTAAAATCGTGCGGATGATATTCTATTGACTTCCATCTTGTCAAGTGGGTGATAATAAAAAAAATCGCAATAGGAGTAAGCGATACAAGCCGAATTTGAGATAATATTGTGCAATAATATGATTTTTTATAAAAGAAAAAAACTATGGTATTGATAAAAACCAAGGAGAGGCTTTTGGTTGTATGTAGAGATTATTCCTCCTCTTGGTCTTTGGTGAGACCTAACGTTTGGAGCCTTAAAGCACATGTATTGTTTTTGACGGATTCTAAGGTGCTTACAGAGACTTATCGTTCAGAATGTTAAGGGATAAAAGAGAGTATCCCCTTCCGAGGTGTGAAAAGAATTAATCGCTTGCATCTCCCGATTTCTTCAAGTATTTTGCTATATTTGAAGAACGGTCACAAAAATGCTGAGATCTCAAGAAACAGGAGGCGGTTTTTAGTGATACTTGCTGTTGATGTTGATTATAGGGCAACTGAAGCGGTAGTTGCCGGTGTATGTTTTGAAGGTTGGGCTGATGAACAGGCACGTCATGTTTATCATAGCAGGATATATAAGATAGAAGACTATGAGCCGGGTAGGTTCTATAAACGGGAAATGCCGTGCATCCTACAATTGCTGCAAGAGCACCGGCTCCACCCGAAGATTATAGTGATCGACGGCTTTGTTTATTTGGGGGATGAATCGAGTCATGGTCTGGGAATGTACCTTTATAAAGCAGTTGGTGGAAATATACCTATTGTCGGTGTCGCAAAGACACCTTTCAAAGGAACTTCGCCTAGATCGGAAATTTTACGAGGGAAGAGTTCAAAACCCCTGTTTATAACCGCAGTCGGTATAGATGTTGAGTCTGCAAAAGCGCATGTTTTATCCATGAATGGAAAGTACAGGATTCCAACTTTATTAAAGCTGGCGGACCGCGAGTGCAGGGCGTCGTATGCACATTTGAAGCATAATCGTGTCAGTTGAAAAAAGCGTGCTTGCCTGCTACGGATATCCTTTGAAAAGCGCGCCTCCAGTCTTATTTTTTCCTTTATGGACCAAGATATTCTGCATATCGGTACATGCTCGTGGAAGTATGATTCCTGGCAGGGGATTATCTATCCGAAGGACAAACCGTTCAACTATCTCCGGGAGTACAGCCGACACTACCGCACCGTCGAGGTAGACCAGTGGTTCTGGTCGCTTTTTCGCGGAGATGAAGCGGTATTGCCGAAACCATCCGTCGTGGAAGAATACGCGGGAGCTGTCCCCGACGATTTTATCTTTGCTATTAAGGTTCCCAACAGTATCACCCTGACCCATCACTATAAGAAGACAACAAGTGATCCTCTGATCCCTAATCCGCATTATCTGTCCGTCGCTCTCATGAAGGAATTTCTGAGGAGCCTGGAACCGATATCCAGGAACATCGGCCCGCTCATCTTCCAGTTCGAATACCTGAATAAGCAGAAGGTGCCCGGAGGATTGCAGCAGTTCATTCAACCAATTCGGGGAATTCATCGAGCAACTGCCATCTGAATTAACTTATTGCGTGGAAACGAGAAATCCAAATTATCTGAACGGGAAGTATTTCGAATTTCTCAACAAGAAGGGATTGCATCATGTTTTCTCGCAGGGGTATTACCTGCCGGCTATCTTTGAAATTTACCGGAAATACCGGGAACACGTAAAAGAACTGGTGGTGATCAGGTTGCATGGGCCGGACCGGAAAGAAATGGAGGAGCAGACCCGAAACGACTGGGGCCGGATTGTCTCACCGAAAGACAACGATATTGACGAACTGGCGGAGATGCTGTCGGACTTGACATCCCGAAACATAGAATCCTTTGTGTTCGTCAATAATCATTTCGAGGGCTCGGCACCCAGGACGATCGTCCGGATTGAAGAAAGATTAGAGTTGAGGTCCAAGCCGAATGGCAGCCTTGATCGGATTACATCGGGCTGATTACTGAAATGGTGTCACGTACATCAATTACTCCCGCGGTTTTAGAGGCGTCATTGCAGGCGGCAAGACGTGCCGCCGCATCCCGAACTCTGCCGGAAAGCGTCACCATACCATGTTTCACCTCAACGGTGATTTCCTCGGGATCAACCAAGGTATCCCTTTCCATGGCGCGAACGATCTCCCTGGCGACATTTTCATCTGCCGCCTCCTTCGTGGGTACTACCGATAGTCTATTCTCTATGCCGATTATGCCAAATAAGGCGTTAATCCTTTCCTCGACATAAAATTTTTTCCAGTGGGCATCCACCGTCCCTTCCAGGGTAACGACGGCGCCATTGACCACTGCTTTGACATACGCCTCATCAATCGCCCGGTCATAGATAAGAATATTGTTGGCCCGGTCTTCCAGTTCCAGATCACTGGGAAGTTCCGGAACAGCCATCAGTGAAACCTGTATTTCGTCAATCAGTTCGACTACTCCCTTGATGCTCCACGCAGCCGCGCGGGCCGCTGTCAAATCACCATAGGACGGCACTTCGCCACCCAGAGTGACAGTACCCTTGTTCACGGTAACAGTGATTTTTGAAGCATCTACCCGGTCGTCCCAGTACAGTTCGTCTACGACATCTTTTTTAATCTGTTCATCACGATGGGGCATATCGGCACCTCCTGTCTGATATCAATTTGGCCCGTCACCTCGTGTGATGAGATCATTGCCGGAGGTCTTTCCGAGCTTATTTTTCAGAAGGGATAATTCCATAATACCGAAGAACATCTTTTTCCGCCTGCAGGGTATGATGCCCAGGCATGGACATATTCCTTCATTTCTGGTTGTTTCAAAATCGATACCAGGTTGTCCGATTTCTATCTGCAGAAGAATGGATGTGTGGATTTGTTGTGAAAAAAAAACTGCTCAATACAGTGTATCCAAGGATAACAGGGACGATAACAGGGACTGGGATTGTTGGTGATCCGTAATTTTCCTGCATCAACATGATATTGCATGAAGAGAAAGAAGTGTGCTGATCCGGTGAAGCAAGAATGGTTCCTGATAAATCGGATTATTGACGTAACTCCTACCTTTCAACAAAAACTCAGTTTTATGGCAGGGTATTGAGATCATGATTACTTATATTTTTTATGAATCCTTACAAAATTTCACGTCAATTGCGCAATAACCGACAAGGATGAACGAGCGGAACGAGCCGCTTTCATGGTAAATTTATCCAAACTATAAGTAGTAGATTTTTTCGACGATAGCCATAACCTGCCAAGATTTCACAAAGGAAAAATTGCTATGGAAAACAATCTCCCTATCAAACGGATACATCACATCGAGTTTATTGTCGGCAACGCTTTGCAGGCGGCGTACTTTTATCGAAAGATCCTCGGTTTTCGTCAGATCGGCTATCTCGGACCAGAAACAGGCCACCGGGACTGTGCTTCCTACGTACTGGAACAGGACCGCATCCGGCTGGTCTTTACCACGCCGATCGGTTATGAGGACCCTAGGAATGTGTTTCTGCTGCTTCATGGCGACAGTGTCAAGGATATCTGCTTTGAGGTGGATGATGTTGACGGAGTCTATCAGGAAGCGGTGCGGCGAGGCGCCGTATCGGCAATGGCGCCGGAAACGCTGGAGGACCGGAACGGCAGAGTAAGCCGGGCGGCCGTCCGCACCTATGGAGATGTGATCCATACCTTTGTTGCCGTACAAGACTATTCAGGCGTTTTTCTGCCGGGATACCAATCCGCCCTGATAGAGGGGCAACCGACTGGACTTACCCGGATTGATCATATTGTAAGTAATACCGAAGATCGGCAGATGGACAGATGGTGTGACTATTATGCCGGGGTATTCGGTTTTCATCAGTTCGTCTCGTATGACGATAAGGATATTTCCACCGAATACACCGCCTTACGTTCCAAAGTCATGGCCAACCATACCCGGAACATCAAGTTTCCGATCAACGAACCGGCCGCCGGCAAGAAAAAGAGCCAGATTCAGGAGTATATCGATTTCAACTACTCCGCCGGTGTGCAGCATATCGCCCTCTATTCTCCGGATATCCTGGATACTGTTGGAAAACTCAGAAAAAACGGAATGAATTTCCTCACCATTCCCGAGAGCTACTACGATATCGTCTGGGACCGGGTTGGAGAGATCAAGGAAGACAGGGAACTTATACAAAAATATAATATTCTGGTCGACAGGGACGAGAACGGCTACCTCCTGCAAATTTTTACCAAGCCGGTGCAGGACAGGCCGACGCTGTTTCTGGAAGTTATCCAGCGGGAAGGTTGTGAAAGCTTTGGTAAAGGCAATTTCAAGGCACTGTTCGAATCTATCGAGCTGGAGCAGGCACGCAGGGGTAATCTGTAATTGAAAACCTTGACTGCAATTTTTGGCTGATCAGGCTCGGACGAATTTCCGGCGGGATTCTGTCCGTATACTCTTAACGATAAAATTCAGGAGCGCAAAATGGTCTTTTACCAACAGTTGGGAAAAATTCCACATAAGCGGCACACCGCCTTTCGCAAGGAGGGCGGCGGTATCTATCAGGAACACCTGATGGGCAACCTCGGCTTCAGCGGCATCAAGTCCCTGCTCTATACCCTGCGTCCTCCTACCCGGCTCAAAAGCGTCGAACGTGTTAAGGAAATCCGTTGGGAACCGGATCCTGATCCCACCCTGCATTTGAGACACCTGCGAACCCACAGGCTGGCGGCCGCAGGTCCAAGTGCGGTTCTGGATAGGATACCACTGTTGTACAATGATGATGTCGGAATATCACTTGCGCATCCCTCGGCGGACGACGACTTCTTTTATCGGAACGGCCAGGGGGACGAAATTATTTTTGTCACCGAAGGTGAGGGCGTTCTCGAATCGCAGATGGGGGAACTCGACTTCAGGCAGGGCGACTATCTGGTCATCCCCAGAGGGATAATTCATCGCTACCGGCTCACAGCTAAAAAAAATATTTTCTTTATCATCGAGAGCAGAGGTTATGTACGCACCCCCAGCCGTTACAGAAATATGCATGGACAGCTCCTGGAACACAGTCCTTACTGCGAGCGGGATATCCGACCTCCTTCGCGTCTCATCATTCGGGATGACCTAGGCGAATTTCCCATCATGGTCAAAAGTAGAAGCGCCTTTCAACGGATGACGCTTTGTCACCACCCCTTCGATACGGTCGGCTGGGACGGATATTATTACCCCTGGGCCTTTAATATTGAGGATTTTGAACCGATCACCGGCCGAATTCATCAGCCGCCGCCGGTGCATCAGACCTTTGAAGGAGATGGTTTTGTGGTTTGTTCGTTCGTGCCCAGGCTCTTTGATTATCATGAAGATTCCATCCCAGTTCCCTACAATCACTCGAATATCGGCTCCGACGAAGTCCTCTATTATTGCAGCGATGAGTTTATGAGTAGAAAAGGAATTGAATTTGGTTCGATAACCCACCATCCGGATGGTATGCCTCACGGCCCGCATCCCGGCAAGGCAGAGGCTTCAATTCGGGCTGAAAGAGACAAAAGAGATGGCGGTGATGGTGGATTCCTTCAGGCCTCTTTATGTGGCTAAAACTGCGCTGGCCTGTGAAGACACAGGCTACCAGACTTCCTGGCTGGAAGAAGAGTGATGAAGACGTCTTTCCGGAATTTCATGGCCGGGCTCATCGACTATGCAGGGTACTTTCCACCTGCCGGTTTGGATATCAAAACGGCTGTGGAAAATTATATCCGCTATCTTGCGGGTGAAAAAGGCTGGATGCTAGGTCGGTGCATCGTTCCGGCGACTGAGCTCCAGCGTCTTGATTCACATCCCGGTTTTTGTTGTTCGGTTATTATAAGCTCTGCCCTTACTTCGGAAGAACTCGATCAGCTCAGCAGGTTCAATGTTCTCAGTACCTCCATGAGACAAAAGGTCATGGGGGTGGAAATGGTGGAGACTCGCCTTCCTGAAACAGTCGATTCACCTGAGAGTTGTTTGGATTTTTTATTGCACGTAAAGTCCGGACTCCTTCAGACCGGTCTTCAGGATGTTCAACTTTTCATTGAAGCGGGAAGAATTGCTTCTGCTGCTGCCGTTGTCTCAGCTATTGCTACATTCAACAATAACAGGAGTGGGGAAGAGGTTGTTGCAAATGTCGGTTATAAGCTTCGTTGCGGCGGCCTGGAAAAAAGGGATTTTCCCACAGCTGAAGAAGTGGCCGAAGTAATCGGTATTTGCCGCAGGCAGGATATACCAATAAAGTTTACCGCCGGGATGCATCATCCACTATATACCTACTCTCCGGGACTAGAGGTCATGCAGCATGGTTTTATTAATATTTTCGGCGCTGCCCTGTTGTGTTGGAGCTGTAATCTTTCCGTCACCCAAATTGCGGCATGCCTTCGAGATGGTAACGCTCAACACTTTCATTTTGCGGAGCAGTACTTTTCCTGGCAAGAAAACATAATTTCGGCAAGCGAGATGATAACACTGCGCCAAAACAAGGTGATCGGTTTTGGCAGCTGTTCTTTTACAGAACCTGTTGCAGGACTTCGATCACTTGGCGTATTGGGAGCTTAGTGTATGCAATCAACCACGGATCCGCATCTCAAATCCTTTGTCGAATATACGGAAGATTCTCATTTTCCAATACAAAATCTTCCCTTCGGTGTTTTCGAGGAGCAGGGACACGCCAGGGTCGGAGTACGTATCGGTGATATGGTGCTCGATTTGGCGCTTCTGGAAAAACGGAGATTTTTCTTCGAACTGCCCAACCTCTTCGATACCGATACCCTCAACCCATTTCTTGCCATGGGGCGACCGGTCTGGACCGATGTACGGGCAACTATTTCCCGCCTGCTGCGGCACG
This sequence comes from uncultured delta proteobacterium, assembly GCA_963728385.1. GTDB lineage: Bacteria > Desulfobacterota > Desulfobulbia > Desulfobulbales > Desulfocapsaceae > Desulforhopalus_A. Next base: position 2,218,438 of record CAVSJK010000002.1, on the reverse strand, counting down.
ACGAAGCCCGACTCCGCGATGATACCGAGCTGAGAAGCCAAGCTTTGATCCCGGTGAAGAATGTGACCATGCGCATGCCTGTCGCCATAGGCGATTACACCGATTTCTATTCCTCCAGGGAGCATGCAACCAACGTCGGCACCATGTTCAGGGGAAAAGAGAATGCTCTCATGTCGAACTGGCTCCATCTGCCGGTGGCTTATCATGGCCGATCGAGTTCGGTGGTTCTCAGCGGCACTCCGATACGAAGGCCAAAAGGCCAGATATTGCTCGACGGTCAGCAAACGCCGGTCCTCGCCGCGAGCAGCTTACTTGATTTCGAGTTGGAGATGGGCTTTTTCATCGGTTCCGGCTCCGAGCTTGGCCGGCCGATTTCCATGCAAGCCGCATCCGAGCATATCTTCGGGATGGTGCTGGTCAATGACTGGTCGGCCCGCGACATCCAGAAATGGGAATACCAGCCGCTCGGTCCATTTACCGCTAAAAATTTTGCAACCTCCATTTCACCATGGGTCGTCCCGCTTGAAGCTCTTGAACCCTTTTGCTGCAAGGGCCCGGAACAGACACCGCTGCCACTTTCGTATCTGCTGTCTGAAGGCAACTCGGCCTATGATATCACCCTGGAAGTGCACCTGCAAAATACGCGTATCTGCCACAGCAATTTCAAGCACCTGTACTGGAGCATCCAGCAGCAGCTGGCCCATCACACTATCACGGGCTGCAACGTCAGGCCGGGTGATATGATGGCGTCAGGCACCATCAGCGCACCCGAAGAAGGCGGATACGGCAGTCTGCTGGAGTTGTCATGGAAAGGGACAAAAGCAATCACGCTTGAAAATGGCGAGCAGCGGAAATTTCTTCAGGACAACGACACCGTTACGTTAACCGGCTGGTGCCAGGGACAAGGTTATCGTGTCGGTTTTGGTGAGGTGACCGGCCAAATCCTTCCTGCCCTGGAGTAAATTATTGATTGATAATTTAAGAAGTTGATTGCAGAATATAAGGAGACAGCCGGTTCAATGAATGAAGCCGGTATGCAGCCGGATACCTTTGTGATTGTTAATAGGAGATAGTATGAAGAGGATTACCCCGAAGAGAATTATCCTGAAGAAGAAATGTATTCTGGCTTTTGGCATCGCTTTGCTGTTTGCCATGGCCGGTCCCATGCTGACCGTGAATCAGTCATGGGCAGGCGGCAAGGATAAAAGCCAAAAGCACGGCCAAAAAGCCAAGCATAACAAGAATCATCATGAAGTGTATGGGAAGGAGGAGCATCATTCCAATATCAATGTGAATGTCTACTTCGGAGACCAGCAAAGAAACGCTATCCGGAACTACTATACGGAGCAGTATCGTTCCGGCCATTGCCCACCCGGTCTGGCCAAGAAAAACAGTCGCTGCATGGCTCCCGGTCAGGTGAAAAAGTGGAAGATGGGGCAGCCGCTTCCCCGTGATGTCATCTTCTATGACCTGCCTCCCGAGGTCGTCGTACAACTCGGACCACCGCCCTCAGGACGTCGCTTCGTCCGCGTAGCGTCTGATATACTCATGATTGCTGAAGGAACCGGCATGGTCCTGGATGCAATTGAGGATTTGAGCAGAAACTAATCAATCCCCCCCCCCAGAGCCGGAAGGAAGAGAAAAAACAGCAGCTAACGCAGACGGCCGACGGGAAAGGAGAATTGCAGACTCATTGCAATTCTCCTTTCCCGTGTAATGTCTGTGAGTCCGGCAAGGTTCCAAGCTTTTGTCATTCACATGACACCCACACGCGGGATGTCTTCCGGCAATCTCTGGTTCTCGACTATGGACCAGTACCAATGCTCCTTGCCGTCTTTATATCGTTTTTTCGCTCGCAGAAACATGACCGTATTTTGCCGGATGTTTCTAATAAAGCAAGGGGGTAGGTCGGCACTACAAGCAGTTTTGGTAGGTCAGCAACGTAATTTCAATAGGTTAGGCCTATTTCTGGGCTCAAATTAGCGGAAAATGGGGCCGAACTGCGAAAGACGGTCTAACCTATAAATATGTTTCATGTTTAGGGCTTTTCGGGCATTATTTTCTTAGCAGTAGGTCCAGCTGGATTCTCTTTGTTTCTTATGCTGCTTTTGTATGATGGATATGATCGCGCACAACGGCGTCATCACAGTTGGTTGACCCACTATGATCAGGCTGTCTGTTGTATATTGTGAATTACCTGGGGTGGGAAAAAGATAACAAAATCCAATAAAGAACTACAAATTTGTGCCTTTGCTCATCGACAGAGCCATCTCATGCAACTCCAGCATTTTTGTTGTGCCAAGTTGGGTATCGGCATTGTTGAGGATTTCTATTGCCCATTGAAGTTCTTCGTCAAAATTAAATCCATAGATATACATAAAATTCAAGAAACGGCAGATATCGGACCGTTCCGTAATACAGTACTTTTGGGTCTTTTCCACGGCGAGCCGCGCGATGTCCCAGATATCCTCATCGGGAACACCGCCTGTCTCCTCGGGAAATTCTTTTTTCGCATAGTCGAACCAAGTTCCCTGACAAAACGCTTTTCCTGTGCTCTGGAGAACACCTCCATTTGTTCTTCTGTAAATGTAATCATGGTTATATTCTCTCTTTTTTTCGGTTAGCGGGGTGGTTCAACTTCCAGGAGCTCATGGAATGCCGGCAGTACCGGCAATTCCGTCTATTCCGTCCATCGGCTTATCGGGTGATAATCCATCTTCCGTTCTTTTTGCGCAGAATGATGTTGTATTCTTGTGAACCGCCCCCTTTCCAGTTAAATGCAACCGGAGCGTTGTGATTGTTTTGTCGTAACCTTGCTAGCTTATCGTTGTCATAGACCTGCGATTGGATGTTATCTGATTCGATAGGCCAAAGTGTTTTAGTTGGGGAGGTTGCCGCCTCCTGGAGACTCTCGGCCAGCAGCCTTGCCGTTGTACCTGGTTCCCGGTAAAAGGCGGCATCGTATTCCCTGTTGCGTTCTTCAAACAGGGGAAGAATCGGGGCAATGTTCTTTGACTGCAGGGCATTCCAGATGGCGGTATAGATCGGCAGCATTTCGTTGATCAATTGCTTGTTCATATTGTCGTCAATGTCTGAGTCTAAATCGGCGCTCTTAATATTGGTGATGTTGTCACTATCAAAAAATGCCCAACGGGGCAGGCCGATCTTCGGCAGTGTGACTTTGCGGGAGACAACATCTCCAATTTTTTTAATATCTTCGATGGTGGCATCACCGATCAGAATATCGCCATTCTGGTCGGCACTGCAGTTTTCCTTGGAGTTCAAACGGGTCTTAGGAGCATTTCCTTCCAACCCCTTTCCCATATTGGCTTTTGCCCCGGAAAATTCCAAGGTAGCTAGGGTGATATTGTGATGAGGGTCGGATCCGGAGGGACGGACACGCAGGGACATTTTCACCTGTGTGTTTTCCTTGTATTTTTTATTCTTCCTGTCATGCGAAATTATCACCATTGAAAGTTCGTTTTCGCCCTCCCTGATCCATTGGTTTACGGGAAATTCAACCATTAATTCCGCCGTATCTTTCATCGGAAAATCAGTTACCCGTTAAATTCAATGCCACCATAGGCAGCGGCACTTTCCAGGTATATCGTGAAATAGGGTTTTTCAAGCAACACGCTGTTTTCTCCTTTTGCGAAGGAATTGGTAGAAAATAAACATAAATAGACAAGTACATGCAATTAAAAATAATTTCAGCATCAATCTCTCTCGTAATAGTTTTGGTGATAGGTCGATGTTATCGGTTATATTCGCTTATGGATAGACACATGGATCCCACAGGATGACCTTCTTTTTTACATCCATTTTCTCTGATTTGCTTTTGCCATCGTTAGGCTCCGGACTTCTCCTGAGTTGCCTCTAGCCTGTATTGTTTTTCTTATCCTGGTCCAGTGTTTTTGCATCTTCCATCCCATAATACACATACAAGGCATAATAAAAGGCCAACCCATTAAACTCAATCTTGCCACCCCAATCAAATCCCTCGCCCTTGGTATAAACGACGGGTGTCAAGGTACCTTCCAGCCCGCACCCCGTCCCTATATCTTTCGCGCTTTGTAATTCACCGAGGGCACCAGCTCCCGCGACAACATCTCCCGCGACAACCAGCCACAATCGCCCTTCAGCATATACTTCACCTTTTAGTCCGAAGGTTCCGGAAGAGGTTATCGATCCACTGACCTTAGGGGTTTGGCCATCGGATTCATAGGTCAAGTCGCCCCCGATTTTGACATTAATGTCTGCTACTATTGCTATTACCGCTTTTGCCGAACCATATTTCCCCATTGATCCGCCCTTCGCTGCCAGCTTTTTAATATCCAGCAGAGGTTTGCAATACCAAGCGGCTAGAAAATCAAGAATATCGCCCTTAACTTCGACTCCCAGGATCGTTGCCTTGATCTTGACATCGGTTTTCGGTTTCACCAGGTATTTATCTTTGATCTCGGCATTCTCGGCCCCTCCGGATATGGCTATACTTGGCCAAATTATTGAAACTTCAAGAAAGCTCGCTTTGTGCGCAATAAAGTCACTCAGTTTTTTCAGGACTGTTGCCCTGTCAACCAGAGAAAAACCCCACGCTAATAGGCCTTCTATTCCCTGTTTGTTAAGTTTTCCTCTCGGCGATTCCACTCCAAGCTTATACCGTTGCTTGCCATACTTCATATTAACGTCCGAAGTGAGGCCGAAGGTCGTTTCATGGTTATCTGCACCGGGGGCATTGGTACAATTAAGACCTAACTTCAACTCACCATCCCAGGACACCTCGGGAAAAGCCTCTATCTGTGCGCACAACGACTCGTGACCTCCACAACCGACTGTTTTCACGGTATAACTTTCCGGCTCTTCTTTGCCGGGAAAAAGGCAATGAGAGAAAAAGAACGGAAGAGGGAGAGTATTTTTGTCCCAACTTGTTGGTGGTGCTTTACTATACACCTTGACGCTGCCTGTCCCCGGAGAAATTGTCATATCAACATTTCCACCTTTCACCTGTACTGCGGAACAGAGAAGAGGTGCTGCTTCGATAACAACTCTTGGTAAGAAAGTTTATATCGACGGCAGACTCCTGATCCCATCCGCTAATAACCTGAAAGATATTAGCGGGATTATCCGGTACTGCCTGGGGTTTGTCTCTCGTTAATTCCAATTTATAGTTACGATTTTTTTCAGTGATGACCAGTATATCTGCTGTACAGAGAGTCGTTCTGCACTCTGCTACTATTTTCCCAGGGCTACCGGCTGATTGCTTATTCGCTGCCTGGTTTGTCTGGGACAGCTTCATTGCCTTTTGCTCTGAATTGGCCGGAGGGGCTTTATTGACAATGGTTTTATGTGAACCGCCAGCCTTTATGTAGGCATCCATCCACGCTTTTTTCCCTGCTGGAGTATTTGCTACCGGCACCGCCTTATTTGCCTCTTCAACAGCCGCGTTGCTCATTGGTTTAGTTGCTACTCTTATCATAACATTCCCAAAAAATTTCACTAATGTGCACGGCTACCTCTGATAAGTAGTCGCTTTTTCAGGATGCCTTTAAAAACCGGCATCCAGCTCGAAGTCACTGCTTTCACCACTTGCTCACCCTGCCTCGCCAGGCAAAAATGACGGTATAAGTCGGGCAGTATCCTGATCGAACGGCATCATATTCAGCATTGGTACATGGTCCATTATGTTCGCCGCCGGCACACCACCATCATCCGTCATCTTGGTCGGCAGCACAACCAGATTACTCGGAGCCGAACCAAAACCACACTGAAGCATGGCACCATGAACTACCTGTTTGGACATGTTACTCACCTTTTTACTATTTTTTTCCTATTCCCAGGCGGTGTGATACGGAACATACGCTTACTCCCCGCCACAACTCCGCATCAGTTTGACAACTAGAGAATGCCGCCGGAACACTCGCAAGAGAACTTTTGCATGGAGTGAGCCTTATAGCATCTGATGAATCTGCGCATGTTACGATATCGTCAAATATCAATAGCCATGTCCATGGACAAATTTGGCTAACGTCCTTTTTTCATGATTTCACACCTGTGCCGATCCCAGATTTGTCATCGACACCTTACATTTGCTGTCCCGCAATTATCTTACAATTCGCCTTTAGATTATTTAATTTTACAGAAAACTCTAACCCGTCTTTCGCAATATGCACCCAACATCCCGCCTATCTAGCTGATTTTCCTTTATCAGCTAGAAAAGGTCGGCACTACACGATACTCGTCAAGGCACGTGGCACCGACGACGATATTCGGTGGCGGTTGCTTGGGTAAAATGAATTTCAGTTGTGCCGGGAGTAGTTTCATATCTCGATCGGGCTCAGTGTGACGAGGAAATATCAGGTAGCGGCCATCCGTCGTCGGGAGATGAACATCAAGCATCCGCATGGTTGAGAATTATCGTAAAAGGTTTAAAAATTTAATATCGACTCGGAAGTGTCAAGGCGGCGATTGTATATGGCAAAAAGCTGCTCTTGGCTCTTTTCTTTTTATCGAAAATCGCCTATTTTATTGTTTATTACAAAGGCCAAACTTCTCCATGAGTTGGACGATTATGTTTTATGTCAGGATGGTATCACCCTCTGCTGAACAACCACCTAGTTTCCCACAAAAAGTACATAGGATAGATTGAACTTGGCAACAAATCGTTTAAAAGGAAAACTTGTCATATGGGAGGATGATAACGGCTTTGGATACATCACCCCGGAAAACAGCACTGAGGATATTTTTGTCCATATTTTTGCTTTTGGTAAGAATATCTCCAGAAGACCGAAAATAGGCGACACCGTCTATTTTGCCGTTCATACTGACAAAAATGGAAAGAACAAAGCTATTGATGGAGTAATCGAAGGGGTCAAGAGAAGATCCAACACTCGAACGAAAAAATACCTTGGGAAAAGTGAACCAAAAAGCAGTTGGCGAACCTTCGGGCGAATTTTAATTTTTTTTGCGGTATTACTGGCAGGTTTTGGCAGCTCTTTCTCCGGTCGACTGCAGTATGACCTTGATCGACTATTTTCCTCGGGCAAACAGCTTTCAGATGGTTTCAAAAATATTTCAAATACAGGACAACGATCTTCCAGGCTCAGCTGCCAAAAATCTCCACTTGATAAACATGTACCTTCCGTTGAAAAAGCTGCATCACCTCTTGCTGAATGTGGCGGAACTGATGCGGATGGCGATGGTGGCCCTTCGCGAAAATAAGTCCAGAAACTGGTGGTACGAGAAGATGCTTTGTGAATCAGCTTGTTAGCTTTTTCGAATTAGTTTATTGTCGGAGCTATTTTTAATTTACCACCTAATCACGGAGTGCTTTAAACCTCGTGTAAGGTGCTATAAATACTCTTCAAAAACGCGTCCTCAATCAGGCCATAGCCTTTTTAATTTCCTAATTTCATAATGAACATTCCGACTCGTCGCCTTGCTGTTTTCGTTTTTTGTCTTCTCCTGGTCATATTCTTTATCTGGTTTGGTCAAAGCCACCAAAAACGCCTATTTAAAGAGACCCGGACCTCACTGTATACTCTCGTATCCATTACCGCTGTCGCCCAATCTGAAGATCAGGCTAAAAAGGCTACGAATAAGGCCTATGCCGAGCTGGATCGTCTTGGCCGGCTTCTTAACTTCTATGCTGACGACAGCGAGCTTACCGCCATCAACCAAAATGCGGGAATTAAGCCCGTCCGGGTGTCGCCCGCCACGCTGGAAATCGTTCAGGCAGCCGTCTATGCCGGTGAGCAGACCGAAGGGGGTTTTGATGTGACGGTCGGCCCGATCGTCAAACTGTGGGATTTTAATAAGAAAATATTACCGGATGCGGCGAGTATTGCTGAGCGATTACCCTTTGTCGGCTATCAGAATATTGTCGTCGATGCGGATGCCTCCACCGTATTTCTAAAAAAATCCGGAGTGCAGATGGATCTTGGCGGTATAATCAAGGGGTTTGCCGCCGACAAGGCGGTTGCCGTGCTCAAGAAAAACGGCATAAAGGGAGGGATTGTCGCGGTTGCTGGAGATATAAGGGTCTTTGGCCGACAGCCGAATGGCGGGCCATGGCATGTTGGAGTACAAAATCCCAGACAGAAAGGCGAAGATGATGTCCTGCTCGCGACCCTGGATCTTGAGGATCAAGGGATCTCGACCTCGGGCGATTATCAGCGCTATTTTATTCGTGACGGAGTCCGGTATCATCATTTGCTCAACCCAAAAACAGGCTTTCCGGAGAGTCTTTGCCAAAGTGTTACGGTTATCGCTCCGTCGGCAACCCTGACTGATCCCTTTGCCACCGGCATTTTTGTTATGGGGCCGAAAAAAGGCCTGGCCGTCCTGGAAAAGCTGGGTTTGGACGGCATCATAGTCGATCAAAACGGTAAGGTCCTGATGACAAAGGGTCTTGAAAAACAGGTCCATCTGGTTAAGCCGGATTGAGATAAACAAAATTTAGCTGTATAGAAATTGATAACCTCGTTAAAACCTTAAATTTAAGATGGCTAAGTAAAAAGATTCATATGTGAGGCGCGAAAATTTTCAATTATTTAGGCATACTAAGGTGCGTCGTAATGATTGAAAATTTGCAGCAACGAAGCAGATGAAGAGTTTTTACGACGCCATCAAAATTGAACTAGAGGCAGAAGGTGTCCAAATCAAATGATGGTGCTGAAACTGAGGATGTAAAGAAATCGCAGCAATCCGGCCGGCCAACCGGAAGCCGTCTGGCCGGTTTGTCGCTGGCTGCGCTGGGTGTGGTTTTCGGTGATATCGGCACCAGCCCTATCTATGCCATTCGGGAGTGTTTTTACGGCGAATATGGTATTGCAATAAGCTACGATAATATTATGGGGATTCTCTCCTTAATGTTTTGGGCACTGGTCATGATTGTCGGCCTGAAATACCTGATATTTGTCTTTCGGGCGGATAACCGGGGGGAAGGCGGGGTCATCGCCCTGACAGCCTTGCTGCACGAACCAAATGCAGCTACAGGAAACCGGCGGGCAGGGAGGATTATCGCTCTCGGCCTCTTTGCTGCTTGCCTGCTCTATGGGGATGGTATGATCACACCTGCCATTTCCGTTATGAGCGCGGTGGAAGGTATAGGGATGATCACTCCTCATTTTGCCCCTTATGTGATTCCCCTTACCATTGCTATCCTCATTGCCCTGTTTTTGATCCAGCGCCGTGGTACGGCGCAGGTGGGTGGTCTTTTCGGCCCGGTAATTCTGGTCTGGATGTGCTTTCTGGCCATTACCGGTGCAGCCCAGATTTTTCGAGAACCTCACGTTCTGGCGGCGGTTTTACCATGGTATGCCATCCATTTTCTGGTCCTCAACAAGCTGCATGGGATGGTCGTACTGGGAGCAGTCTTTCTGGTGGTTACCGGGACGGAAGCGTTGTATGCCGATATGGGACATTTCGGTACCCGCCCGATCCGGCTGACCTGGTTCGTGCTGGTTTTTCCTGCGTTGACCTTGAATTATTTCGGCCAGGGAGCACTGCTCCTGGGTCATCCCGAAGTGGCGCATCATCCATTTTATGCCATGGTGCCTTCCTGGGCCCTTATCCCGACCGTCATATTGACCACTCTAGCCACTATCATCGCTTCCCAGGCTGTTATCAGCGGAGCTTTTTCCATGACCCGGCAGGCGATTCAGTTGGGGTACCTGCCTCGTCTGACTATTCGGCATACCGCTGTAACACAGATCGGCCAGATATATGTAGCCCCGATCAACTGGATGCTCATGGCCTGCACCATCGCCCTGGTAATGGGCTTTCAGTCCTCCAGTAACCTGGCCGCCGCCTATGGAGTGGCCGTCACCTCAACAATGCTGATTACCACCACGCTTTTCTTTATGGTAGCGCGTAGGAGATGGCATTGGCCCCTTGTGTGGGCTGCGCCGCTGGCTGGATTATTTTTTCTGGTGGATATGCCGTTTTTTCTGGCCAATATCAGTAAAATCCTTCATGGAGCCTGGTTTCCGCTGGCCATCGGAGCCCTGTTTTTTACAGTAATGCTCACCTGGGCCAAAGGCCGCCGGATCCTGGCTGCTCAATTGCGCCGGAATATGGTGTCGGTTCATCAATTAATTGTCGACCTGGCCAACCATCCACCAGATAAAATAGATGGAGATGCCGTTTTTTTGACGAGCAGTCCAGGCATTATACCGGTAGCCCTGGCCAAGAATATCAAACACAACAGGGTGGTGCACGAACGGACAGTTTTATTGAATTTTCAGGTGCAGGATGTGCCCCGGGTTCCGAATCTTGAAAAGATTCAAACCGAAAAACTGGGCAGCGGCTTTCATCTCCTGGTGGCCCGCTATGGATTTATGGAAGATCCGAAGCTGGAAACCGTGCTGACTCTGGCGAGTGATAACGGCCTGGATCTGGATCCGAAAACCACCAGCTTTTTTATCGGCCATGAAAATCTGGTTATTGCGGAAGAAAGCGCTATGGCGCGATGGCGCACGTCTCTTTTCATCTTCATGTCCCGCAATGCGGCTAATGCCACTTCGTTTTTCAGCCTACCTCCGGAGCAGGTAATTGAAGTGGGTGTTCGGCTGGTGATTTGACGGACTGTTATGTTCCGGCTAGAGTGAGGTGAGTTTAATCTCGATCCGCCGGTTCTTGCGGAACGCCTCCTCGGTATTGGCGGGATCGATGGGATGGAATTTGCTGAAGCCGGCAGCCGCCATCCGTTCCTCGGGAATTCCCTGTTCGGCGAGATAGCGGACAACCGAAACCGCCCGGGCGGTGGAGAGTTCCCAGTTGGAAGAAAATCTTGCCGTATGGATCGGTATGCGATCGGTATGTCCATCCACCCTGAGAAGCCACTGCAGGTCATTGGGAATTGATGGAATCAGCTTGAGAAGTACCGCCGCGACCTGTTTCAATTGTGTCCGGCCCTGCTCCCCGAGTTTCGCGGTTCCCGAGGCAAAAAGCAGTTCCGATTGCAGGACGAAGCGGTCGCCTTCAATGCGGATCAACGGATTATCGCCGATAATGGCCCGTAACCTGCCGAAGAATTCGGAGCGATAACGTTCCAGTTCATTTACCCGCCTGGCCAGTTCGATATTGAGACGATTACCGAGATTGCGGATTTCTTCCTTTTGCTCGGCCCGCTTCGCCTCGGAGGCACTCAAGGCATTGTTGATCTCGCTGAGCTGGCTGTGCAGCAACGCCAACTGTTCTTTGAGCAGCGCCACCTCGGCCCTGGCGTCGGCGGTAAGGTGCTGCTCTTTATCGAGACTTTCCTGCTGTTCATTGACCAGCGCGGACAGGGCCTGGATCCGGATATCATTTTGCTTGAGATTCTTCTGGGCCAGCAGGGTTTTTTCCTGTTCGTCGGCCAGACGGGCTTCCAGTGCTTTAGTCCGGTCCCTGAGTGACATGGTCAGCTGGTGTTCCTTATCCAGCTCAGCCGCCTTTTGGGCGATCTTTGCTTCAAGCTGACGGCGCAGATTCTGTAAAGCGTTTATATCCTGCTGCAGGCTGGCAATAGTCTGCAACTGCCGCAATTTTTCTTCTTTCTCCGTGGCATTCCGTGCAGCCAAGTCTGCAACCTGTTCACGCAAATTGGTGCGGTCGAGGGTCAACATTTCAACCTGGGAGGAAAGCGAGGCGATCTGTTGCTCCCATCTCCTCATTCTTGTTCCGTTCAAGTCCCAATAGCTCCGTTATTTCGGCGATGCGGGCATGCAGGGATTCCAGTTCGCGGTTCTGGCCGGTAAGGATATAGCTCAAGATGAACTGGGCAAAGGTGAAAATCATGAGAACAAATATTACCACCATCAGCAGCGAAGATAAGGCATCGACATACCCCGGCCAAATGCTCGGTGACTGCTGTGAAGATCGGTCTCTGGACGCCATATTGTCACCTAACGACTATTCTCCTGATCGGAGACGTCGGCGGCCGGCGTGGAAGGTTCCACTTTGAACCTTGCCTCCAGATGATTGTTCGTGCGGCGCAGTTCCCGGATCAGCGCGTCGAATTGAGCCTGAGCCGGCCCAACGGAAGCCAGGATCATCAGGGTCAATAATTTTTGTCTTTGTCGTTCGATCGACGAGTTGGGTCACGCTGGACAGCCATTCTTCCAGCTCGTTGAAGAAGCGGTTTTGCGCGTGGTTGGCCTGGATATCGAGAAAACCCAGGACCAGTGATCCTCCCAGGCCGAACAAGGAGGAGCTGAAGGCAGTCCCCATGCCCTGGAGTGGCTCCTGTAACCCGGCTTTCATAGCTTTGAACATCAAATCGAAATTACCATTTCCGACCTCCAGCCCGCCGATAACCGAACTTACGGCGCCAATAGTGCCGAGCAGTCCCCAGAAGGTCCCCAATAGCCCCAGAAAGACCAGCAGGCTGATGACATATCGCGAAATCTCCCGTGATTCGTCCAGTCGTCCCTGTATCCCCTCCAGAACCGTTCGCAGGGAAAGCGCCGACAGGCTGAAACGGTCACGATGCATCCCTTCAAGATGCCTGGCCAGGGGTCTTAGCAACTCCGGACTTTCGGCCACCGACAGTCCCGAAGTTCCGGATCGGAAGATTTCAATCCAGTTAATTTCGGGACCCAGCACCACCACCCTGCGGAAGTTCAGAAAAATGCCGATGACAAGAGCCCCGAAGATGACTGCATTGAATCCCCAGTTGGTAAGAAAAGCTTTTCGAAGCGGAAGGTAGAGAATAGTGCATATTCCGGCGACAAGGCCGAGAAAACAGACCATTATCACGAGGTAATAACGTGGTTTGCTCATGTGTTGATCCTCTTGAGCTGGTCGATGTCAACGATTTACCGGTTGAGTAATTGTTCATGATCGGTAATTTCCCGGTAACATTTCACCAGCACTCCATTTTCGTCCGATCAGGCCACCTCACATAGCCAACTATAGCTCTGAGGCCTGCTTGAAAGAACCTGGAGCACTGGATGAATGGTTACAGATCCAAGTTACCCGATCTCTTGATATGCACCGGTGAACAGTTACATTTCCCGTGCGTTGATCCGCGGTAACAAAAAAACAGGCAGGAACTACAATGGCCACAGGAACCAAACCGGCCAAGCGAACTGCTAATAATTACAGGTATGCATGACATTTTTAAACATCAACCCCGAAGTTTTAAGAGTTGTATCGTGGCGCTGATTTGTGTAAGAATTTTCTTTGAATTCCCCATAGATTGGTCGTAGTTGCCTTTTGTCGTCAAAGTCGGTTATAGCCGTATATATTGCAGAACAACCGGTTAAAAGATAATCCGGCCGTTTGCCGACTTGATCATTTTCTTCTGTAGGTGTGTTCGATAGTATTCGAAACCTCTCAAAAGAGAGGATATCAACAACTCAACAAAGGAGGAAACAATGAAATTGGCGTTCCGTATCTCAACTGCAGTAATCGCCCTTGTCCTGCTCACTTGCCCGGCCATGGCCGCGCAAAAAGTACGTTGGAAACTGGCCATGTCCTGGTCGTCAACCCTCACTCCGTTCGCAACTGCACCGATTAATCTGGCTAAAACTATTAATGAGATGAGCGGCGGAAATTTTACTATTCGGGTAGAAGGTGCGGAAAAACATAAAGCCGCGCTCGGTATCCTCGATATGGTCAAGGGCGGTCAATTCGAAATGGGCCATTCCGCCTCCTATTACTGGAAAGGCAAAGACATCTCCACCGTCTTTTTTTGTACCGTTCCCTTCGGTATGAATGCCGATGAACAGTATGCCTGGTTCTATCATGGCGGCGGCATGGAGCTGATGGAGAAGACCTATGCAAAATTCAATGTCCTGAGTTTTCCCGGCGGCAATACCGGCGTCCAGATGGGCGGCTGGTTTCAGAAAGAAATCAAGTCAGTGGATGACCTGAAGGGGTTGAAAATGCGTATTCCCGGACTGGCAGGCGAAGTATTTGCCAAACTGGGGGTGAATGTGACCAATATTCCCCCCGGGGAACTCTACACCGCTCTCGATCGCGGCACTATCGATGCCTTGGAGTGGGTCGGTCCGGCCATGGACATCAAGATGGGCTTCCACAAGATAGCACCTTTTTACTATACCGGCTGGCATGAGCCTGCTACCGAATTGCAGTTTCTTATAAACAAGAAAGCCTTCGATAAACTGCCTCAGGAATACAAAACCATGCTGGTAACAGCGATGAAGGCGGTAGCCGCCGACATGTTTATCGATAACTTTGCCGGTAGTGCCGAAGCCTGGCAGCAGATGAAGACGGAATATCCGAATATCAAGGTCGAAACCTTTCCCAAAGAGGTCATGCAGGCGATGAAAAAGGCTTCCGACGATATTATGGCAGACTACGCTGCCCAAGATCCAAACTTTAAAGAGATACTCGAATCTCAGCAGGCCTACACGAAAAAAGCCAGGGCCTGGACAGATATATCCGAATTCAATTATATTAAGATGTTGCACGAATTGTAATTCCAGTAAACGCGCACTTGCACCCCTTTTGCGCACAGGCAGGCCGATAGGCATGTAGGGGCGGGTTCGAAACCCGCCCCTGCTATCACTGCGGTCCGATCGTGCGCCTTTGGAGCACTGCTAAATGTTTACAAGTCCAAGGTTATACGAGCATTTTGCTATTCCCGGTGAACGGTCAAGAAGGAAAGGAGGAGTCACGGAAAAATGAAAATTTATCACATTATTTTTGTACAAATGCTGGAATGGAAGGAACGATTTCCATGCTCTTAACAATAGATAAAATAATCAGCCGTTTCGTTGACGGCGTAGGAAAAATTCTGGCTGTTGTCCTTCTGCTGCTGGTTTTGAATGTCTCTTTCGATGTGATGATGCGCTATCTTTTTCATGACAGTTCTGTCGGCATGCAGGAAATGGAATGGCATCTGTTTTCCATCATCATCCTCTACGGTGTCGGTTTTGCCCTGCAACATGAAGCACATGTGCGTGTCGATTTTCTTTACGACAAAATGAAGCCGAAAAGCAAGGCGATCATCAATATCTGCGGGACTATCCTGTTCCTGGTGCCTCTCTCGCTGCTCATCCTGTTCGGCTCGTACCACTTTGTCTACGACGCCTATACGATCAACGAAATTTCGGAAGATCCAGGCGGCCTGCCCTACCGGTGGATAATCAAGGGCATGATTCCATTGGCATTTCTGTTTCTGCTGATAAGTGCGACCGGTTATGTTCTTAAAAATATTCAGCTGATCAGGAGTGAAAAATGACAGGTATTATCATGTTTTTTGCGGCCCTGGTGCTCCTGGTGGTCGGGTATCCGGTTGCTTTCACCTTTGGTGCGGTGGCTCTTTTTTTCGGGGCGATTGCGGCATTTGTCGAATTGATGCCGCACCCAAGCATTGTCATGGTCGCTGACGAGTTTTTCAGTATGTTTTCGATGATGCCCTTCCGCATCTATTCGATTATGACCAATACCATTCTCATGGCCGTGCCGCTCTTCATTCTCATGGGGATCATCCTGCAGAAATCGGAACTAGCCGAGCGTCTGCTGGAATCGATGGGGATTCTGTTCGGCAAGGTGCGGGGCGGCCTGGCTATCAGTACGGTGATGGTCGGGACCCTGCTCGCCGCCTCGACGGGAGTGGTCGGCGCTTCGGTGGTGGCTATGGGTGTTATCTCGCTGCCTGTCATGCTGAAATACGGTTATTCGAAAAAACTGGCCACCGGCACCATCTGTGCTGCCGGAACCCTTGGTCAGATCATTCCACCTTCGATCGTTCTCATTATTCTCGGTGATGTGTTCCAGCTGCCGGTAGGTGATCTCTTCCGGACCGCTCTTGGGCCGGGATTGGTGCTGGTAGGGTGTTACATCGTTTATATTGTGATAATCGCCTTGATCGATAAAAAGGTCGCTCCCGAAATCATCGTAGCGGAGGAAGACAAAAAAGGATCGGTGCTAAAGGCATTAAAGGCGATCATACCGCCGATGACCCTGATCGTGCTGGTATTGGGATCGATTTTTATCGGTATCGCCACTCCCACCGAATCCGCCGCTGTCGGTGCTCTCGGGGCGATGGTTCTGGCGGCTCTGTATCGCAAACTCAGCTGGCGGATCGTCATTGATTCCTGCGAGCAGACTGTGATGATTTCTGCCATGGTGTTTGCCATTCTCATCGGTGCCACGGCATTTTCCATGGTCTTCATCTACACCGGAGCCGATCTTCTTGTCGAGCAATTCATGACCAGCCTGCCGGGGGAAAAATGGGGCTTTATTATTCTGGCTATGGGCTCCATTATGTTGCTGGGATTTTTTATCGATTTTATCGAGATTTCGTATATCGTCGTGCCGATCCTGTTGCCGATCGCCCATACGATCGGACTCGATCCGATGTGGTTTGCCATCCTCATAGCCATGAACCTGCAGACTTCATTTTTGACTCCGCCTTTCGGCTTTTCGCTCTTCTATCTCAAAGGGGTCTGTCCGCCGGAGGTGCAGACACTCGATATTTATCGGGGCGTTTTGCCCTTCATTATAATTCAGATACTGGTCCTCGCCTCAATTGTCATTTTTCCACATTTGTATGGTTTTTCCGGCTGACGAGGCGTGGCCAGGAAGGTTTTTCCGTCCGGCTCTTGTAACGAGAGCCGGACGGCCAATTTCATTATCCCGAATCGGCTGATTGTGGCAGGGTGAGCATCAACGACAAAGTCATGGAAACTGTAGCGAAAGAAGGCATGTAATGGATCTGCTGACATTCTCGCTTCATAATGTTTTTGCGCTTCTGCAGCAGATGTCGGTGTATTTGGTCATCGCCTATCTTTTTACCAAGTCTCCGTTTTTTAGATCATTTCATCTCCATACCTTGCACCCGAGGCAGTTTCTTGTGCTCTATTGTGTTTTCTCGGTTTTTTCGATCCTCGGCACCTATTTCGGTCTGGAGGTAAGCGGGGCCATCGCCAATACCAGGGCCATCGGGGCAGTGTTGGCGGGCATTATCGGCGGACCGCTGCTCGGAGGGGCGGTGGGACTTACCGCCGGACTTCACCGCTTTTTACTCGGTGGATTTACTGCGCTTTCCTGTGGTGTTTCCACGACCATCGAGGGAGTTATCGGTGGTCTCGTGCATATCTATCTGATGCGCTGTTATCAGCAACATCGCCTCCTCAGCCCGACGGTCGCCTTCCTGACGACATTGGTGGCGGAGGTCAGCCAAATGATCATTATTCTTGTCCTCTCAAAACCGTTTGACCAGTCGGTTGCCCTGGTCCGAATCATTGCCTTGCCGATGATTCTTGCCAACAGTTGCGGGGCTGCGATTTTTGTCAGCATTATCCGCGACCAGCGCAAAATGTATGATGAGTTGAGTGTGACTTTTTCCGCCAAGGCGCTGAAAATGGCGGAAAGAACCGTTGCCATCCTGGGCAGGGGACTCGATATCGAAACAGCTCAGGAAGTCGCTTCGGTGATCCGGGAAGAGACCGGAGTAGGGGCCGTAGCCATCACCGACCGGGAAAAGGTTCTGGCTTTTATCGGCCAGGGTGCTGATCATCACCTATATCGGAACGCCAATCAGCTCTTCCCAGGTCAGAAAGGCTATCAAAGAGGACCGGATCGTCTATGCAGACGGAGGGGAAAAGAAATGGAGGTGCAGTCTATCGGAGGATTGCCCTCTCGGTTCCATTCTTTGCGTGCCGCTTAGGATCGATAAGGAACTGGTTGGAACCATTAACCTCTTTGAACCGAAGAATAAGCTCTTCCTCGTGACCAACCGAACCCTGGGGGAGGGGATAACGACGCTGCTTTCCGATCAACTGCTCTATGGTCGCTATATCGAACAGAAAAATCTGTTAACGAGGGTCGAGCTGAAACTGGCTCAGGCACAGGTCAGTCCGCATTTTCTATTTAATGCTTTCAATACCATCAGTGCGATCGTTCGCAATGATGGCGACCGGGCCAGGGAATCTGCTCCTGCATCTTTCCAATTTTTTTCGGAAAAACCTGAAACAAACCGGGGATCTTGCCACCCTTGAAGAGGAGTTGAACCATGTTCAATCCTACCTGGTGATCGAAAAAGCCAGGTTCGAGGATCGATTGCAGCTGGAGATGGATATCGATCCTCAGCTTATGGCGATCAAATTGCCGGTCTTTACCTTGCAGCCCATTGTTGAAAATGCCATTAAGCATGGTATCTCCGCTATGCTCGGCCAGGGCATGATCCGCCTGGCCGTCGTTCGGCTGCCTGACAGAATCCGTATCACCGTCGAGGATAATGGCGGTAACTTTATTGAAAGGGGCCGGAAGGGACTGGGACTGAATATTGTCGAGAAGCGGATTAAAAATCTCTGCGGCAAGGACCACGGCCTGGAAATCACCTGCATCCCGCAGGAACGGACGGAGATAGCCATAACAGTGCCGGAAGGAGGATGTGGACTGATGATTCGCGCCCTGATTGTCGATGATGAACTGCATGCCCGGGAAGAGATGACGGCACTGGTCCAGGAAACGGGGGCTATCGAGGTCGTCGGTTCCTGCGGTAATGGCATCGACGCCCTGAAGCTTATCAATAAACTTCGGCCGGATGTGCTGTTTCTCGACATCCAGATGCCGGTTGTGGATGGTTTCGAGCTGCTCAATATGATCACCCGGGAAATCATGCCCCATGTGGTCTTCGTCACCGCCTACGATCAGTATTCCCTTAAAGCCTTTGAAGAAAAGACCCTCGACTATTTATTGAAACCGGTCGATCCGGGCAGGTTGGCCAAAACCATCGTCAAATTACAACAGACCATCGGAGCAAACAGCAGGCCGGAATACCAGACTGAAGAAATCCGCCGTATTCCCTGTCTGTTCGGCAACCGCATCAAGCTCATTGATCTCGACGAAGTGGAATTCATCGCCACGACGATAGCCGGAGTTCATACCGCAACCGCCGATGCCGAATATTTCACCGAAGTCACCCTCAAAGTTCTGGAAGAGCGAACACAACTCTTTCGGTGTCATAAGCAGTACCTTGTCAATCTCGACAGCATAGGAGAAATCGTTCTCCTTGATGCCGGACTGGCCAGGATCGTCACCCGTTCCGGCAAAAGGATTCCTGTCAGCAGGCGCTACCTCAAGCTTATCAAGAAAAAATTGCTGATCTGAGGGCTGGCTTCAAGCGGGCGGGCATAGAGACCGCCCTTATTTCCAAACCCGGATGTACCTGAAATCGTCTCCGGCGATACTTGACTAGCCGCGTATCTGAAATACCGTTCATAATATACTCATTTGCGTATATTCCACAGCCCGACATGACGCGTAGACAATATGGGGAAGAAAAACTTTCCCAAAAGGAGGCCTCATGAGCACGGAAGCAATTCGCCAGGCAGTGGATCTTGGAAACCGGATGAAGCATATCTTTGTGTCCACTTCGAACAGCCGGGGATTGCCGCATTTGGCCGCCGCCGGGACCATTCGCCGGGTTTCGGAAGACCACATTGCAGTTGAAGCATGGTTTTGTCCGGGCACGGTTCAAAACCTCCATGATAATCCCATGATTTCGGTGGTCGCCTGGGACCCGGAGACCGATATAGGACACCAGCTGCTCGGCGAGGTGGAAAAAGTTGAGGAGATTGCCATAATGAACGGCTTCTCCCCTGATATCGAATCCAAAACACAGCTGCCTCAAGCTGAGCGCAAACTGATTATACGTGTTGATAAGGTACTTGCTTTCAGCCATGCGCCTCATAGCGACGCAGTGGAATAAATGTATCTTTGAACCTGGGGAGAAGCACGGAGGATGCGAATGAATGATTTTGAAAGAGCACGTAAAATCATGATGGAAAATCATCTGAAGGCACGGGGAATCAGTGACAAGGCAGTATTGCGTGCTATGGAAGAGGTGCCCCGGCATGCGTTCCTGCCGGATGATATGGCAGAATTTGTCTATGAGGACTCGCCTCTGCCGATCGGCGAGGGCCAGACTATTTCCCAACCGTATATTGTGGCAGCGATGACGGAAATGCTGGAACTCAAAAAAGACGATAAAGTCCTCGATGTCGGCACCGGCTCCGGCTATGCCGCAGCCATCCTGAGCCGCATCGTGGAGGAAGTCTATAGCATCGAGAGGCACCGGGTCCTCGCGGAATCGGCCAAGGAGGTCTTGCGCCTTTTGGGCTACAATAACATTTATATCCGTCACGGTGACGGCATCCGCGGGTGGCCCGAACGCGCTCCCTTCGATGCCATCGTGGTGGCGGCTTGGTCACCAGGGATTCCGGGGGCTTTAAAGGATCAGCTCGCTATAGGCGGCCGGCTGGTAATTCCCACCGGACCGAGCCGGATACAGAGAATAGTTCGAATCCGCCGAAGAGGGGAAAACGACTTTGCGCGGGAAGATCTGCTCGCCGTCCGCTTTGTGCCCCTTGTGGATGATGAAGGGTAAGAAGGAAGAAAATCTGTCCCGACCATTACCCTTTGGATTAGGAAATCCGTTCAGCAGTACACATCAAAAGCCTGCATAACCCGGATCTGTAACGGTTGCCCGATTAGAGATCCTCTTCTTTGTACCCTTTAGGAATTTTAACTACCAGGACCGGTTGGGTAGCCTTGTGCAATACTTTCCGGGTCGTACTGCCGACAACAACTTCACCTACCAGGGAGTGGCTGTAAGCACCCATAACAATCAGATCAGCGGAGCAGTCATTAGCCATCTTTACAATAACCTGATCGGGGTACCCCTCAACCACATGGATTGAAGAAACAGCAATATCACAGGTCGGAGCGTTGTTGCATTCCTTGGTACAAAGTTGCTCCATCCGCTTCTTCAGTTCAGCCTTAACCGATTCCCGCGCCTTGCTGTGCATCTCTTCCGAACTGTCATGGGAGATATACTGCTCGACCAGGCTTTGGCCGAAAGCGGTGAGAGGTTCCATACCATGGACCGCAACTATTTTGGCGTTATGCTGACGAGCGAGCGCCAGAGCGTATCTGAATACATAAGGTGCACCCTCACCAAGGCCGGTGGTATAGAGGATTGTCTTAATTTGGGGTAGCATAGTGTTCACCCTGACTGAAAATATCACGTTATTCGCCCAATCCCCGAAGGAATCGGGGATTGGGCGAACGAGAAAATGTAAAGTATTAAGGAAGCTTATGTGGCTTGCAAACGTTTTCGGCCTTTGCGGCACTACGGCCACAATTCTCGCAGTAGTGGGTTGCCGGTTGAATCAGCGCAACATAAGCCTTGGGGTCCTTGATCTGAAGCTCTTCCTCGACATATCCACATAAGGTCTTTTGTTTCTCCTCACTCATGATATCCCTCCATTGTCAGTCATAGTATATGCTTCTCTTTCTATTATCATCACAGGTATCGTCAGGCGAACATTGTGTAACAATCATTTGAAGGTTCGCAGACTCGCTCTAAAAAGATTAGGCATAGCTGAAGGGATGTCAAGCAATCTGCGACTTCGTCGCTTCCTGTTACGACGCCATCATTATTGCCAATATTCAGCCTTCATGCACTTCAACCGCCACATGAACCAGCCTGAGCGTCTTGGGGATGCGTTCTTTGTATTCGGCCGGTGTTACCGGGGCATGGGCGACCACCGTGATGAGGGCAGAGTAAATTCCCGGGCCGATGGACCAGACGTGAAGGTCCGTGACCTGGGTGTCACCGTCCACCTCCATCCTTTGTTTGATTTCGTGCCGGATATTTTTCGGTGCCTGGCGATCGAGCAATACACCACTTGAGGAACGCATCAAACCGACCGACCAGCGCGCCACCAGAAGTGAGCCGATTATGCCCATTACCGGGTCCATCCAGACCAGCCCGAAATATTTGGCCGTGAGCAAGGCGACAATCGCCAGAATGGATGTCACTGCATCGGCCATGACATGCAGGTAGGCTGATTTCAGGTTGTGGTCATGACTATGCTCATGGTGCTGGTCATCATGTTGCTCATGGTGATGACTGTGCTGCTCGTCATGACTGTGTTCATGGTCCCGGGTACCGAGGATAAACACACAAACCCCGTTGACCAATAACCCAAGAACGGCCACAAAAATGGCTTGATTAAAAATGATTTGAACGGGGTGGATCAGTCGATCTCCACTTTGGACCGCCATTATCAGTGCAAAAACCGCCAGCAGGACAGCTCCTGTAAAGCCTCCAAGTGCATTTACCTTGCCTGTTCCAAAACTATACAACGTATTACGGGCGTTGCGCCTTGCATAGATGTAGGCAAATGCGTTGATGGCGAGCGCTACAGCGTGGGATGCCATGTGCAGGCCATCCGCCAGCAGTGCCATGGAACCAAAGATGATGCCGGCAAAAAGCTCAACGGCCATCATGACAGCGGTAATCCCGATAACGATCAGTGTACGGGATTCTCCGTGGCGCCTCAAATCCTGCCCAAAAGTATGGTCATGGTACATTATATGACTATTCTCGATTTGCATGTTTGACAAATTCGTAAAAACCTTAAATTTCATATGGCTAAGTAAAAAACTTCATATGCGAGGCGCGCAAATTTTCAATCATTTCGGCGTACTAATGTACGTCGTAATGATTGAAAATTTGCAGCAACGAAGCAGATGAAGAATTTTTACGACGCCATCATGTTTAATTTGACACTTGAAGAGAACGGATTTCAGGTGTCTGCTCCATTTTATTTCTTATGTTCATCATTCATATAATCATCATGTCGATACTGCGAATTATGATGCTGTTTTCCCTGTGCTTGGCCCCTGTTCCGATCATCGCCCTGATCCCGTTGATTCCGCTCCTGTTTTTCCTGAGATTGAAAAACCTCATGCGGGCGTCTGGATTGCTCCCTGGACCTGTCATAGTTATCCCGGTTATCTTGAGATTTCCCCTGGGGTTTTGAAAAAACCGGTGTCAATTCGCGATTTCTCCGCTCAGTACCAAACTCATTTGCTGTACGATCCTGTGACTGGTATTCCTTTTGATGATCGCGTTGCAGATGGGTATACCGTATCGATTGGTCCTTTTTCCCGACTACTTCAGTGAGGCGTCTGCCGATTGCAGGATAGGCAGGACCATGGGATGAACCGAAAGTATGGCTCGTCTGCCGCTTGAATATTTCCGGTGGCCGCGCCTCTTTATGCTCCTGACGATATTCAAACCGGTGGTGGTAGTTGGTCTCCCAATGTCGATCGTGACGCAGTTCCTGCAGACGGTAGTTCCTGTAACAGGGGTCGTATCCGTACCTGGTTGCGTGTGCCGAATACCACGGGTGGAAACCGCGTGCCTTGTATCGGGGGCCAAAATAGTCACCAAAATAGTAATGATGGGAATCTATTCGGATAAAAAGAGACAAAAACACCGCATCTATGTCCAAAACAATGCTGGGTGAATAATAGTAGCCGCGGTTTCTATAGATTGGATGTGTATAATAGATAGGCGCGAACATCACCCCACGATGGGCAAATTCATAGTCCCAATACCCCATGATAAAAACGTAACCTCTCGGCGTCCACAGATAGTGTGCCGGAATCCAGATCATCTCAGGTCGTGGCTGCAGCCAGTAGCCTGCCTGCCAGACGTAACGCCCCTGGTACCAGATCCAGTTCCCCTCCATCCATAAATAATCAGGTGTCGGGGACGGTGAACTTGGTTTGGCTATCAGAGGTTTCGGTGGAGGCGGCAGATACACCGTTTCCGTTTGCCCGGTGTTGCGCCAGTATCCCGAGACATATTGGCTGCCGTCTTCAACCTGCATCCAGTATCCGGGAATCCACTCACGTCCGGGAGGAATATCCCGCCAGATACCGCTTACCCAGATAAAATCATTCTTGTCCTGGTCCCAACTCCAGTACCCGGCAATCCACTCAACGTTATTTCCTTCAGGGCGATAATCAGGCGGGATTTCGTCTATAGGTTCAGGAACACGGCGTGGGATTACGGCGCTTGGCTGCACCTCGTTGACATTCACGCCGGCAAATGCTTCATGGATCGGACCGCGCAGCAGTACATCCACCCCTTCATCCGTTTCATTGGCTCCATTGGCAACTGATGTCAGCCCGGCTTGAAGCAGCAATGATACCCCAATCAACAAACAAATCATTGTAAATTTACGAAAAAGCAGTCTGTTTAACATGATAACTCCTTGATCTTGTCTGCCACATACCTGTTGCTGTTGCGGTATATATGTCTCTGAATTTGAATACTCGAATCGGGCGCCGTTGTCTATTGAATGATAATGGAGACCGCGTGTTCGCGGATACCGTTGTTGCAATATCCAAGAACATTCCAGTCGGCGGTATCCGGTTGAACCTGTTGTTGGTTGTCTGTGGCGCGTACCAGAATCGTCTTTTTCCCCGGTGCGCTTGCCTGCCATTTATATTCCCATCGACGCCAGGCATACCGTTCATGCGGCCCGATAAATTCAGCCTGATGCCAGGTGTTGCCATCATCAACACTCACTTCAACCTTTGTTACTTCCGCTTCGCCACCATAAGCCGCCCCTCTTATCAGAACCATACCGGCAGGGAGGCTGGACTCATTTTCCGGCGAGGTAATGATGGCCTTAAGCGGTATCGTGGTAACTACTTGACCCGAGGCGGGATCTTCTCCTTTCTGGAATATGCGATACACCTTGTCCATGAAATGGCCCGTTGCAGGTTGGTCCAAAAGCGTTATTCTGCTCAGCCATTTTACACAGTTTGCTCCTGTCCAGCCCAGGGCCAAAGCCCGTAAGGGAAAACCGTGCTCAAGAGGTAATGGTTCCCCGTTCATTTCATAGGCCAGGATTGTCGAATCCATGGCTTTTTCCAGGGGGATGCTGCGGATAAATTTAATTTTGGCCGGAGATCCTGGATTGTCCATTCCTTCGAAGCTTACATGTCTTGCACCTGCGGCAAGGCCGGCTTTTTGCAGCACTTCACTTAGACGGATCCCTCCCCAGATGGCGTTGCCTACTCCGCCTATGGTCCAGGGGTTGCCGGAGGCCTTTTCTTGAAGAAGAGAACGACCGTTTCCCGAACATTCCATTGTATTGGCGATCTCAATTTTCGGCATCGCCAGAATATCGGCAAAACTCAGCTCGATTGTCTTTTCCACTTGTCCTCCGATCAACAATCGCCAGCTTTCCAGGTCCACAGGTGCGGACATAATTTGTTCCTGATTGCGCTTGAAGAATATTGCATTACCGGTAAGCCAGGATTGCAGGTGGGAAACCGGTGTTTCGGCGTTCAGGGGTTTTTCGGTCATAACACGCATTTTGCCATTCATAGTACAACCTCCCATAAAAGTTGTAATACTGATCTATTGGGGCGTCCAATCCGTTATGCTCTTCTTACGTGACCGTTCATCGGGAATAGCTAAACGCTCGCATAACCTCAGACCTGTAAACGTTTAGCAGTGCCCCAGAGGTGCACAAGCAGGCCGACGGGCTATAGTTTGCCTATGCACGACGGTCTGATCGTGCGCATATAGGGTGCTGGTGAACGTTTACCTTCTTACAATAAACAATTTATGGTTAGAGTACAGGCCCGAAAAATACCGGTTTTGGGACTTTTTTCTCACTCTATTGTAAGTATGATATGATTCCTGCCGATTAATCGACCACCGTGATTTCCACTTTGGTAAATCCCTTGTCCAGATTTTCAATTTTTGAAAATGCAGCCCTGGTCAGGTCAATAATTCTCCTTTTAATAAATGGTCCCCTGTCGTTGATTTTAACCGTAACCGATTTGTCGTTATGTAAATTGGTAACCAGCACATTCGTGCCGAAGGGTAAACTCTTGTGGGCCGCGGTGAGTGAATTATTATCAAAGATCTCTCCATTGGCTGTTTTTCTGGACTGGAATTTTTTAGCGTAATAGGATGCTAATCCTGTCTTTTGATAGGTGAATGGTTTCGATAGCGGTGCTGGTTTTTGAAGGATGGAACAACCATCGACCAATAAGAGCAGTGCGATAAAAAGAGAAATGACAATGATAGCCCGCCCCAAGAGCATATTCCTGCGATTACCTGAAAAGGGGAGTGAACTGGTATCCATAAAATGTAAATGGCAAGACGATTTTTATTGAATGCATAAGCACATGGGTGACCTATCAAATATGAAGACACTTGGCAGATCCAGCTGTTATATTAATTTGCCAGAGTAAACTTCGCATGTATATCGAAACTCGACAACACCATGGTCTGATTCACTCTCATACGCGGCTCTTAGCAGTTTTTCCAGGATTCTGTTTCCTTTGCTGTTCTTCTTAGGAACATATGAGGATGAGTTCACCCGTCCCAGAAGTCCTTCCCAGTCAAATACCTGGACATTTGTGAATGTCTCTTGCCGAATTTCTCCACCGAAGAACGATCGTATTTCGTTTGCAGACATGTTCGTGTGATTTACCAGTTCATATTCCCGAGCATTTTCCCTGAGGATTGCTTCGTATTTCTGAAGAAATGGCGTGTCGATAAGGCGATGGTTCCAAATCAGTACAACCAGGCCATCCGGGCGCAGAATTCTGCGGAATTCCTGTCTTGTCCCGACCGGTTCGAACCAGTGAAAAGATTGAGCGGCGGTAATGAAATCAACAGATGCATTATCAAGCTTTGTTGCTTCAGAACTACCGGCGATCGACTGAAAGTTGTCAAAGTCCAGGAGAAACTTTTCGCCTGCTTCCCTCATTTCTTTGTTGGGTTCAATACCGTAAACCTTTTTTACTATTTCCGCCAATAATTTCGAAAAGATTCCAGTACCTGAACCCACGTCGGCAACGACGCTCGCAGAGCTGACATGTAAGTCATCCGTCAGATGATTGACGAGTAATTTCGGGTAGGATGGTCTATATTTTACGTAATCCGCCACCCTGTCTGAAAAACGAACCTTGCTGTCTCTCATATCAATCCTAGTCGTCTGCAGCAGCCTCAAGATGAGTTAATCGATGAATGACCGGGACGAAAATAGCAAAATTTTAGCGAAAACAAAGAGTGATATTACCTTCAACTCAGTTCTCATAACCGCTCACCCGGCAGAGTAAAATGCTCGCATATTGAAGTTGTAGTACAAGAAAGGTAATAGGATTTCAAGATATAAGGTAAATAAATGGTCAGGCTCATATGGTGTACGTGAGGGGTACAAGCAAGGATTGGACCATTTTTATCTTTTTCAGAGCAGGTAGATAATACTTTGTCTTTTCGAGAGAGCAATATATACTGGCGCTTCGTCGTACTGTCGTCGGTGCCGGCACATCGGGAATTTAAACCAAATTGTCATTTGATGAGAGACATATAGCCCCATCACGCATGTTCCTTTCTAATACCAAAAATTTCAGCATTGTCACCAAAACAGCTTGTCTGATCTACGCGTTGGTCTGTTTTCTTATTGCGGTTTTGACTATTACTTCAAGAGAATTAGTCCTCAGCCGGTTCGAAACTCTGGAACGAAATGATGCAAAAATTCAGATTCAGCGTGTTGTGGACGAAATTGCCAATCGTACCAATAAGTTGAAAGCTTTCTGTACCGATTGGGCATACTGGGATGACACCTATCGGTTTGTCGCTGGTGAGAACAGCTCATATATTGCAAACAATCTCATGGATGGGACTTTTGCAGATCAGAAATTAAATTTCATGCTGTTTTATAATGAACGGAATGAGTTGGTATACCAACGTTTCTACGATTTTACCCGGGAGGAAGGAAGAGATCCCGACAAATCAACCGGTCAGGCGATTCAGTCTGCGCCTCAACTGTTTGATCATCATACCATTAATGCCAAGTCCGGTATTATTATGACCTCTTCGGCACCGGCGCTGGTCATTTCCGCGCCTATCCTGTCAAGCGTCAGAAAAGGTCCCCTTCACGGCACGTTAATTGTCGGACGATACCTTGATGTCGATGAAATTGAGCGAATGGCCGATTTAATCCATCTGACGGTTAACATCAAGCCATATATTACCAAGACAAAAGATTCGCTGGCAGGTAATTTGAGTAATGTTCAGCAAGACACTTCCCCATTTCGGTTTCAGGTCGTTGATAAAAATACATTTGTTGTTTCGAGTACCTTAAAGGATATTTCCGGCCATCCCGCCGTAGACATCAGCGTTATTTTGGGACGTGCAATGTACCGGCAGGGATACGCAATGTGGAAACAACATGTGCTTTCCCTGTTGCTGGTGGGCTTTTGCGTCACAGCCTTTCTCATCTTTCTGCTCAACCGGCTGGTCTTGCGTAGGCTGGTATTCCTTTCAGACGAGGTCGCTAGGATAACCAACACAGCAGATGCGTCCCTACGTATTCAGATTGAAGGTGTTGACGAAATCGCCAATCTCGGGACACGAATCAACTCTATGCTTGATAGGGTACAGAGGCTGCAGACTGTGCAGCTAGATAACGAGAAGTACTTGCAGAATCTTCTCGATACCGTCAATTGCGGTATAATGGTCGTTGCCGCCACCGGTGAGCACGAGGTTGTGGCGATTAACAAGGTTGGGGCAACGATGCTTGGTAAGTCACCAAATGACATCATCGGCAAAAATTGCAACCAGTTTGTTTATACCAATACCCCGGATTACGTGCCGGCAATTGATGAGACAACAAGGATTGGTACTCAAGAGTTTCTGCTTGTCCGTAATGATTCCTCGGAAATTCCAGTGTGGAAAAGCATTGCCCGAATCGAACATGGCAATAAGCAGTATTTGATCAAAAGTTTTATCGATATCAGTCAACTGAAAGAAGTGGAATCCGGACTGCGGGCCAGTGAGGAGCGTTATCGTCAGTTCTTTGAGGAGGATCTCACCGGCGACTTCATTGTCACTGTCGAAGGCGAAATCGTTGACTGCAATCTCGCCTATGCCAAAATGTTCGGTTACGACACGATCGAGGAGATCAAGCAAACCAACGTCGTCAGTCAGTACCCGGTCGCGTCGGGGCGGGATCTTTTTGTCGAGAAAATCCGCAAGAACGGAAAACTTGAGAACTATAAATCCGAACTCCGCCGGCGGGACGGCAGCCCGCTCTTCTGTGTCAGTAACGAAATCGGCAGGTTTGATGAGAATGGAAACCTAATCCAGATCTGGGGGTATCTTTTCGATGAAACCACACGGGTCTTGCTGGAAAGGGATATCCGCCAAAATCAGAAACTGGAAGCCATCGGCACGCTGGCAGGTGGCATCGCCCACGATTTCAACAATATTCTCACCGGCATTATTGGTTACACAGAACTGATCATGCTCAAGGAGTCGACAGACGATGCAGTGAAGGATTATCTGCACAAGATCCTTGCAGCCGGAGGCAAGGCTCGTGCTCTGGTCCTGCAGATTCTTGCCTTCAGCCGTAAAACAAACGCAGTGGTCCAGCCGGTCAGCCTGCCGCCTGTAGTGCAGGAGGTAATGGAGCTGTTGCGTGCCAGTCTGCCGACGACCATAGTCATTGAGGAAAAACTTGATTTTCCTGCCATGGTCCTGGCCGATCCCGTACAGATCCATCAGATTATCCTTAATCTATGCACTAATGCCGGCCACGCCATGCAGGAAAACGGCGGCACCTTGACCGTCACGCTTACGATGTTCGTTCCGGATAAGGGAATGCTGGAGCTGGGTCCATTGTCAGCGCAAAAGGACTATGTACGCATCCGGATTGCCGATACCGGTCACGGCATTCCCGAAGAGATTCGCAACCGTATCTTTGATCCCTTTTTCACTACAAAAAATACGGACGAAGGAACCGGCCTGGGCCTTTCAGTTGTGCATGGCATCATCACCGGCATGCAGGGGCATGTTGCAGTCGATTCAAAGGTCGGCGAGGGGACGGTCTTTGATGTTTATCTTCCTCTGGCCGAAAACACGATGGTGCCAACCGAGTCGGAAGAACCGAAAATAATCTTAGGAAAAGAGCATATCGTCTATGTTGACGACGAACCACTTGTACTTGAAATAGGCCGGGAAATTCTAGGTTCGCTGGGCTATCGGGTAACTGAATTCAAAGATGGTCTGCAAGCCCTGGCTTTTCTGACCGAACGTCACGAAGAGGTAGATCTGGTGATCAGTGATCTGACCATGCCCGCGCTTACCGGTATCGAGCTGGCCCGCAGTCTCCGCCACAATAATATTGAGGTGCCGATGATCATTTACACCGGCTACGAGGAACATCTGCTCAAGGGTGATCTGACCGAGCTTGGCATCGAAGAGGTTCTGCTTAAACCGATTACCTACCAACAGATGTCGGGAAAGGTGCGTGAGGTGCTGGACAGGGTTAAAGTGTCTCAAAATCTTAACTGAATGTTGTCGGAATATCCCTATAATAATTCTCATGGGGACCTATAGTTATCAGCTCAAGATCTTCGCCGACAACGCGGTATGATAAGAGATATTCTGGGGGACATGTTTTGAAAAATAACGTAAAACGTGGTCTGTCCCCGATAAACGCGCGATAAACGCGCTTGAGTATTTGCGCCTGACGAGACTGGAGATGAGAACAGCCGGTTCCCTGTTGTCCTCTGTGCCTGCCGATATGGCTGAAGATACGCTCTGGCATGCAAACCTCAGGCGGCTGATAGAAGAATGGCGGGAGGAAACAGGCGATGTTCCCCAGCCGGTCAGCCTGATTGAAGACTATTTTTACGAAGCGCTGTCGGATCAGAGCCGCTCGAAAAATCTTGCCAACGGGATGTTCCTTTCAACGGTCCATTCCGTAAAAGGCCTTGAATTCGATCATGTCTTTTTGCTGGGGGACGGTTGGCAGATCAAGCAGGGGATGGAGATGGAAGAAGAACGCAGGTTATTTTATGTCGGCATGTCAAGAGCGCGGGAGAGCCTGCACCTTTTCAATATCGCCGATTGTCCGAATCCCCATGCGGTCTCGCTCGGCGGCGACTTCCTCGCCGTGAGAAAAATGCAGCCCGCCACAACGGAATTACCGCCCGATATCCACTACGCTTTGCTTGGAATGGGAGATCTTTTCCTGGATTTTGCCGGAATAAGAGAGGTAAACCATCCCGCGCGGCAGGCTTTGCAACGGTTACAAGCCGGTGACCGGTTGCTGGTGGAAAAACGCAGGGAGTATCTTGAACTGGTCAATAGCGATTCTATATCGGTGGCCCGGCTGTCAAAGGCCGCTCAGGCGGTATGGGAGGGCAAGGTGGGCTCGATCCGGGAAAGCAGGGTTGTTGCCGTGGTGCGGCGGTACAAGGAGGATATCAGTGATGCAACTTTCAGCAGCCGATGCCATGGCGAGAGCTGGGAGGTTCCTGTAGTCGAGTTATGCTACATCTAAAAAGGGCGGGTTTAGAACCCGCCCCTACACATTCCCTCAACCGGAAAAAATCAGCTTCCTAATTCCTTTCGTACCTTGGCAAGGTATTCGGGACCGATTTTCTGCTCCAATTCCTGCACGACCGGTTCCGCCATTTTCTTCAGTTGTTTCATGTCATCATCTGAAAGTTTGATGAATTCAACTCCGGCCTCTTTCGCTTTAGCCACCTCGAGTACTCATATTGTTGCCTGGTCAGGGCACGAGTGTTCCTGCACTTTCTTCAGCGATCACGGACAGCAGTATGTCCTGCAGATCCTTTGGCAATTTGTTCAGCCATCGTTTATTGATCAAATGCACGAATAATCCCTGGGCATAGTCGAGTTCGGTAAAATATTTGGCGATGGTGAATTTTTTGGTGATATTGCAGACGATAGCAGTATGGTCAAGGCCGGTAATAACGCCTGTCTGCAGTGCCTGGGGAACATCGGGCCAGGGCATAGCAGTAAATTTAAATCCCCAGGATTTATAGGTATCGGCATTGACAGGAGCTTCGGCAATCCGGAAATTGATGTTTTTTGCATCTTCGAATTCTCGACCGGAGTTGTGGTCGCCCAGCCATAAGGTCCGTAACCGGTTATATCAGCAACAATTATACCCTGTTTCTGGGCACCATTCGCAAAAGGCTGCCAGAGTTCTGGAGTATTTCTGAATCTATCAAGTTTATCAAATGTGTCGATAACATAAGGAATATTAACAATACCCAGAAGGTCGGATACATTTGCTGCGGCGACGGAAGAGCTCATCATTCCCTGAATTGCTCCCATTTTCAGTTTGCTGATAACATCTTTTTCACCTCCAAGCTGGCTTAAGTGGACGAAAGTCTACGTAGAGGCGACCTCCTGATTTCTCCCAAACTTTATCACGAATGCGATAACCGGCACCGACACCTTCAATAACCGGATGAGAAACATTCGACAAAATATAGGTATATTCGGCCCTGCTTGGATCAAATTTTGGCTGCCAGGCATCCAGTGGATTTTTTTTTTCTTCTGCGGCTAACACCATAAGCGGTAAACAGAATGCGAGCAGCAAAACGATAAGCAACTTCTTCATGTTGGAGCCTCCCTTTTTGATTGATCAGAAATAAAAAAAATTTTTCATGTAGAATTAGAAAAACGATCTTTTCCTGTATTAATGCCTTTTTCAATACCATGAACAATCTGTGTTAGTAAACTCTTTTGTTGAAAATAATACGCCAATTACGATCTAAGTAGAATAGTTAAGAAGCGGAATGAATGAATAATTTAATTAAGTAGAATTCGATTCCTGATGAATTTACGTCTAACGGTCTTGTCCGTCGATTGTCGTGTTCTTAGGAGTTAAGAAGGATCTGAAATATGAATTTTGTTGCAAAATCCTGCAGTTTCCGTTACGTTTCTCCTGGCAGATTAATTCTGTACTTTAACTAATACGCCCGGTTATCGGGAAATATGCCAGGAACTCTTTTCGGTCCCCTTCAAAGCATGGGGATTAAAAAAGAATACCCTTTTGAGGTTCTGAAGTAAGGCACTAAAGGAGCAAGACAATGAAAACAATCAAAAAAGCCGGCTTGAGCATCCTGATTTTTTTATTGCTGGGAAGTTTGTGGAGTGCGTCCACATGTGTGGAGTGCTGATGATCCCCTTGAAAAATGGCAGCCTTCATTTGACCCTTCAGGAGCGAAGTATGTGTATCTTCTTTCCTGTGTAGGCCATCCGGCAATTGAAGGCGTGGGTGTTGGATTCCGAATTCGGGATCAGGATCTGGCAGGAGTCAAACGGTCAGATATATGTTGATTTTCGTCCTTTAAGTCAGCTTGGCGGAGAAAAAGATGTAATCAATAAGCTCAATTTCGGTGCGATCAATGGCATGATGAGTTCCTCGGTTGCTGCAGCTAATATTGCCCCGGAACTTGGTATTGTTAACCTTCCTTATGTGGTTGATACCTTTGCAAAGCTCGATAAATTCCGGGATACGCCTGAATTGTGGAATCCGTTCCGCGATGCACCGGTTTCAAAAGGACTTCAAGTTATTGATTTTACGGGATACGGGAGTTACGGTTGGGCAACAACCCGGCCTGTTGCCACTTTAGAGGATGCAAGAGGCGTTAATTTTCGCATCGCGGAAGCTCCTGTCAATATCGATGCATACAAAGCCTGGAAGCTTAAATTCGCAGTTTTGCCCTGGCCGGATGTGCCTCAGGCACTGCAGACGGGAGTAATCGATGGACTTGATCATTCGCCGATCGTCTGTAATATTTCGAAAAAATTCACTGTTGCCAAATACTTTACCGAACTTGATTATGCCCAGGGTTTGTATGTTCATATTATAAACCAAAAATGGCTAAAAAAGCTGCCGGAAGATCTGCAGCAGCTCCTCCTGAAAGTAATAACAGAGGAAAGCGCGAATGCCAGAGACGGACCATGCAACAGCAGCAGGAACAGATTGCAGCGGCTAAGGAGGATGGAGTTACTTTTCTGCAGCTGAATTCCGCGGATAAGGAAAAAATGATAGTCAGATAGCGAAACAGTATACGACAAATGGGGACAGAAGATTGGCAGGGAGTATCTGGCCAAGGTGAGGAAAACCCTGCAGGAATAGTTCTTATAACCTTACGATTATTTGCTGACCTTATGACAGACACTTTCTCAGGCCCGGTGTGCTTTCCTGACATGCCGGGCCTGATTTGCGTTTCAGCCTATAGAAGGCGTACAATACTTTTTCATATATCTGAAAAATCTACGCAAATCTCACCTTTCACACAGGAGAAGTATGCGAACTAATAACAGAAAAGCCGACTGTCTCAGACCCGTCACTCATTGAAAGGGGATTGCAGTATCAGGCTGATGGTTCGGTGCTGATCCGCATGGGCAATACCCATGTTATCTGTGGAGCGTCGATTGAAGAAAATGTTCCTCCTTTCTTAAAAGACACAGGACAGGGATGGATTACAGCTGAATACGGCATGCTCCCCTGTGCAACAAACAGCCGTTATCGACGTGAAACCAAAGGTCTGTCCGGCAGGACCATGGAAATTCAGCGTCTGATAGGCAGAAGCCTCAGGATGATGGTCGATCTCGCAGCCATTGGCGAACGTACCATTCAGGTCGACTGCGATGTTCTCAATGCCGATGGGGAACACGCACGGCTTCAATTACCGGAGGAGCTTTGGCCGTTAAGAGATGCCTTGAAAAAACTCGTTGCCGAAGGTCGTCTTGGAAAAGCTGCCGGATATCATGCCTGTGGCGGCCATTTCTGCAGGAATCCTTAATGGTGAAGCGATCCTTGACCTTGATTATTCAGAGGATTCGTCGGCTGAAACCGATGCCAATTTTGTCATGGCGGGTGATGGCGCTGGATTGAAATCCAGGCGACTGCTGAAGGAAAACCGTTTTGCGATGAAGCGTATCAGGCTATGGCCCAATATGCCAAAAAAGGCATCTGGAACTTTTTTTGCACTGGCACGAAGAATAACCGGATCTTTCCGCTCAAGTCATTCGGCTAACCTATTTTTACGAGATTGACCGAAACATTTACAGGAAAAAGAAATGCGAAGAAAACAGTCTGAGATCACGGATAAAAAACAAATTGATAGATATTCTTGCACAAGGCGAGGGTCGGCAGACTTGCGACCCTTGGCGCTGACGGTTATCCCTATATCACACCGGTTAACTATGTTTATTGGCGGGATTCCATCTATTTTCATTGTAGCCTGAAAGGTGAAAAGCTCGATAACATCATGCGCGATGGTAAGGTTTGTTTTGCAGTGGATATTCCTCTTGCCTATTTGACACCGGCTATGATAAATCCATGCCCGCCTGTGAGGTCGGACAGTATTACCAATGCGTGATCATGCGTGGCCGGGCCGAAATCGTCGAACAGGCCGGATGAAAAAATAGCCGCGCTCAATGCTCTGATGGCAAGTCACGAAAATGTTTCGCAATTTTTCGGTGTCACGGCAGAAACCCCTGCAGTCAAATTATGCGCGGTAGTGGCGGTACGGATTGAATCCCTATCCGCCAAAGCCAATCTGGCCCAGAAAAAATCGGAAACGGAAAAGGATAAGATACGTCAGTATCTGCAACAAAGAAATCTGCCCGGAGACAGGGAAGCGGCAGAACTTATCCGTTAAACTCCAGCAGCACCCCATATACGCACGATCAGACCGCCGTGCATAGGCAAACTATAGGACGTCGGCCTGCTTATGCGCCTCTGGAATACTGCTGAACGTTTACAGGTCCAGGGTTGTGCGAGCATTTTGTTACTCCCGGTGAACTGGTACTTTACTCGTTAAATGGCAATACCTTGACACTACGTAATACATTGGAGAAAAGATGCATCTGATCCTCGGGTTGGTGGTTGGTGTTTTGGGAGCATCGCTATCAGGTGTGAATGGCGGAATACTTGGAATTCTGATTGGAGTTCTAGGCGCGGAAATCCTGGCACTTCGCAAAAGAATAGACCTCCTGGAAAAAGTCCGGGTGCTTAAAAAAACTGAAGAACCGCTGAAAGAAACGGCCCGGGAAAAGGTTACCTTTCAGCCTGTTCAGTCGTCTGCACCGCAATTTGCAACGGCTGACCTGAAGCCTCGCCGGGAAACCGCCAAACCACTCCATGCGACTCTGCCTGTTTCCGGAACTAAGGAGGCGAAGCCTGTGGGGCAGGAATCCTTTCTCGATCCATTTTTTACCGGCCTTGGCGACAATGTGACCAACCTCACGGCAAAGATCGTCAACTTTTTTACCAGTGGAAACCTGGTGCTGAAAATTGGTATCATCATCCTCTTTTTCGGAGTGGCATTCCTCCTGAAATACGCGGCTCAGCGTGACATGATCCCCATCGAACTGCGCCTTATCGCAGTCGCCCTAAGCGGTATGGCACTGCTGGGGATAGGCTGGCGGTTGAGACGAGACAGGGCAGCTTATGGTCTTGCCCTTCAAGGTGGCGGGGTAGGTATTCTTTATCTGGTGGTTTTCGCCGCGGCCAAGCTGTATGATTTTCTGCCGATGACCTTGTCGCTGGTGGTGATGGTCGGGCTCGTTGTCCTGTCGTGTATGCTGGCAATCTTGCAGGAGGCTAGAGCCCTTGCTGTTTTCGGCATTGTCGGAGGTTTTCTTGCGCCGGTCCTGATGTCCACGGGCGGCGGCAGTCATATCCTGCTCTTTTCTTATTATGCACTGCTCAACGCGGGCGTCCTGGGGATCGCCTGGTTTAAATCCTGGCGGGAGCTCAATCTGATTGGTTTTGTTTTTACCTTTGCTATTGGCACGCTCTGGGGGAGTACGGGGTATCGACCGGAATTCTTCTCTTCGACGGAACCTTTTCTTGTGCTCTTTTTTGTCTTTTATGTGCTGATTTCAATACTCTTTGCCCACCGTCAACCTGTCGATCTTCGCGGTTTTATCGATGGACCGCTGGTTTTCGGCCTGCCCCTTATAGTGTCGGGACTTCAATATTGTCTGGTCAAGGATTTTCAGTACGGCATGGCTTTTTCGGCCCTGGCGCTTGGTCTCTTCTATCTGGCACTGGCGACCCTTCTATGGCGCAGACTGGTCAGTTCCATGCGCCTTTTGTGTGAAGCTTTTCTGGCCCTGGGGGTGATTTTCGGAAGTCTCGCTATTCCACTGGCACTTGACGGACATTGGTCGGCATCGATCTGGGCGCTTGAAGGTGCCGGGATGGTCTGGGTCGGGGGACGGCAAAAGAGAGTACTTGCCCGACATTTTGGCCTGTTGCTGCAATTGGCGGCCGGATATATTTTCCTCGACTCGGTCTGGTATCCGTTTGTCTCCACTGCCTTTGTCAATCGCTATTTTCTCGGTTGCCTGTTTTTATCTTTTGCCGCGCTTCATTCGAGTTATTTCCTGGACAGATACTGCAGTGAGTTAAAAAAATGGGAGAGATATTCTCCCATGCCGCTCATGGTTTTAGGGCTTATCTGGTGGTATATCGGCGGTCTGCGGGAAGTGCAGATACACATGGCGTATTGCAGATATGGCAAACAGTTTCTTGTTGTATTGTTGCCTAAGTTCCATCTTCTGGCATCGATTGTGGAAAAACTGCATTGGCCGCGTTTTGGATTGGCGTTCTATCTGCAATTGCCGGCCATGGTGCATTCTTTTGCCGTAATATGCTCGGATCGTTCCCGGTTCACCCTCTTTTTTCCGCAGTTGGGGGGCGGTGGCCTGGACGGTTGCTTTTGTCACCCAATACCGGATACTTTATCTTTATGCCGAAGATTGGCCGAGGCTGAAATATGGTCGCCTGGCACCTCGGCACCATGTGGCGCTGATCTTCGTCCTGACCCATGAAATAAGTGGGGCTGTTGACCAGATATCCGGACTAGCGAAATCTGGACAATAATATGCTGGGCGCTTGTCCCGAGCAGCGCGCTGCTGCTGCTCCTGCATTTGGGAAAGGTGTATCCTGGCCTGTGGGAAAATATGCCTCCGACTATCTGGGTGACAGGCGGCTTATTGCCGGCTTTCGGTTGCTGCTCTGGACAATTGTCTCTTTTAGTGTTGCCGGTGATCCTTTTCCCTTACCGTATTTTCCGCTCTTTAATCCGGTGGAACTCTCCGGCCTTGCTGTTCTCATCACTCTGATATTGTGGAGCTTCAATCTGAAAAACAACGGTATAACTTTCCAAAATATCTGTCCGGAAAAACATTTTTTTTGGAGACTGGCCGTGCTCTTCTTTTTATGGCTGAACAGTATTGTTGCCCGTTCGGTGCATTTTTTTGCAGGTGTTTCGTATGATCCCGATTCTCTCTATCGATCAGTAATTTTCCAGGCTGCTCTTGCAGTGCTCTGGGGAGGAGGAGCTTTAGCGATCACCATCTGGGCTGCACGAAAAGCAAACAGACCCGTCTGGAAAGTAGGTGCTGCCTTGCTTGGTATGGTGGTGGTAAAACTCTTTATCGTCGATCTCTCCGGTACCGGAACAATAGCCCGAATTGTTTCTTTTCTGGTTGTAGGCATATTGATGCTCATTATCGGTTATTTTTCACCTTTACCTCCTAAGACTAAGGAAAGTTCTTTATGAGATATGTGCTGGCTCTCTTGATTGTGCTTACCTCTGCCGGATTAGTGATGGCTGGGGATATTGCACCAAGTGACTTTGCTGTGGGATATAACCTCCAAGTGGATAAAGAGGGCATAGTTTACTCGGTCGCAATTCCCGGAGGATGTCTATCGTACGGTGCTAAGTTCCGAACTGAGGGATGTGAGGATTTTTAATGGAGTCGGAGAAGTTGTACCTCATGAGATTCGTAAGGTAGAAACAGACCCGGCAGCACTCAGAGATATTTGGACCATCCCGTTTTTTCCTCTTCTTCAAGAGATAAGATCGAATGACCAGCCTGAATTTTCGCTCAAGGTTTCAAGGGATAAGGCAGGGACTATTGTCAATATCCAATCCGATCCGGTAAAAGATGCGGATAATCAGGAAGTATCCGGTTATCTGATTGACCCCTCAGCAGCCTAAAACAAGAGGTGTCGGAACTGGAATTCCATTGGGAAAAGGATACTGATTCATCTGTTTTTACAGTGAATATAGATGAGAGCGGAGATCTTATCCACTGGACTTCTTTGGTGAAAAAAACAATCTTGTCGATTTGCAGTTTGGCGGCAGACAAGTGGAAAAAAGAAAAATCCAACTGCCGCGGCATCCACAGCAATATTTAAAACTTAGCTGGAAGGAGTCCAATGAACCGCTGAGCTTGATCAAAATATCCGGTTTTTCCCACATCATCGAAGGACGGAAAAAATATAGATGGACTTTCTCTTGAAAATGGGGATATCGAAACAAGATGACCAGCTGATCATTGATTTTAAATCGGCCTATCGGTTTCCGGTCAGCAGGATCCAAATAGGGTTTCCGGAAAAAAATTCCATTGCGGGATTATCAATACAATCTCGATCTAATATGAATAATGAGTGGCGAACAAGATGTGCAGCAGGTATTTCACGACCTCAGTCTTGAAGGAACAGTCATTCGGAATGAACCATGCGGCTTTCAGCGGTCCGACCCTTTGTGGAGGATAATTGTTAAACAGGATGGGGCCGGATTGCAATCAGGAAACAGGGTACCGACTCTCCAGTTGGGCTGGCTGCCGAGCGAATTATTGTTTGTAGGCAGGGGAGCCCCACCGTATTTACTTGCCTATGGCAGCGGTAAATTGGCCCGTGGAAGATAAACAAACAGATGACGGAATGTTGCTTCAGGCTATTCGGATGAAGCCTCACACGATCATGCTGCAGGTGTTGCAATTTTGGGCGAAAAAATAGAACTTGCAGGCGATTTAGCGCTCAAAATTCCTGCAAAACCGCTGCCGTGGAAAAAAATGCTGCTCTGGGCTGTTTTGTTGTCAGGGTAGTGCTGTTGGCTTTTATGGCCCGATATCTCATAAAAGAAATGAAGACGGCTGAAGAAAAAAAGGATGTTTGAAAAGACATAACTGGTTACAGTTTGCGGTTTATAACCAGTACACCCCGACCTCCCGAAATCGGGAAAATACAGCCATGATAAGTGACTTTCAGAAAATAATCTTTTAAGAAGAAAGAGCAATTCCAAGGCAACTATTTTGCTTAGGCTGTCTCTAGATAATTTTTAAAAAGGAAGTTATAATGTTTCGTTCGTTTTATAAGAGTAAAAGATGGGCTCTCTGGGCTTATGGCGGAGGGCTGGTCTTGTCTGTTGCTCTTTTTATTCAGGTGGAATTAACTGTCGCCATTAACCAGTGGTACGGCAGCTTCTATAATATTTTGCAAAATGCCACGGAACATGATAGTAAGTGAATTTTGGGATCAGATGCTGATGTTTGCCAAAATTGCCTTTCCTTATGTCTTGATTGCCACCGTCACAGCATACTTTACCCGCATTTATGCCTTTAAGTGGCGGGAAGCAATGACTTTTTCCTATGTGGACGAATGGCAGACCGTTGAAGAGGAAGTAGAGGGTTCCAGTCAGCGTATTCAAGAGGATATCTATCGGTTTGCCAGGATATTTGAAAGCCTGGGGCTGCAGGTAATACGGGCCATTATGACTCTTATGGCTTTTTTGCCGATCCTGTGGGGATTGAGTAAGGAGTCGATATTAAATATATTAAGGATATTCCCGGCAGTCTGGTTTGGGTTGCTCTCCTGGTCTCGGTGGGTGGATTGGTTATTTCCTGGTTTGTCGGGATAAATTGCCGGGATTGGAATATAACAACCAGAAGGTGGAAGCGGCATTTCGGAAAGAGTTGGTTTATGCCGAGGATGATAAAATTAATTACGGCAAAACAGAGACCCTGGTCGAACTTTTTTCCAGTTTGAAATTCAACTATAACCGGCTATTTCTGCATTATGGTTATTTGATGTATGGGTAAATTTCTTTGAGCAGCTCATGGTTATTGTACCCTATCTGATCATGGGTCCCGGCTTGTTTACCGGTCTTATTACTTTGGGCGTACTGGTGCAGGTTTCCAATGCCTTCAGCAAGGTACGGGAATCCTTTTCCATCTTTATCGCCAATTGGACTACTATCACGGAACTTCGTTCGATTCATAAGCGTCTTAAGGAATTTGAAATAAATATCAATTATTAAAATATTTGAGAGCGATTATCTGTTTCCAAAATTGAATTTTAAGGAGATAATTTTCCTGGTCAAAAGAATAACGAAAAAAAAACTCGTCCGACAGGGTATCGACTTTTGATTTATTCTATTGATATATAAAGAAAAAATATATTCTTACTATGATTCTAAATGAAATGTTTATCTTTATCAAGGCTGATTCACTCTAAAGGGAAAGAATATGGAGCCAGTAAATGTAGTTTGTATCAAATGGGGAACCAAATTTGGTCCGGAATATGTAAATAATTTATATTCTATGGTGCACCGCAATACTACCTTGCCATTTCGTTTTATATGCCTAACCGAAATATCTACAGGATTTAACGAGGCCATCGAAGTTTTGCCTTTACCAA
The DNA here is from genome assembly GCA_963728385.1 of uncultured delta proteobacterium. Classification (GTDB taxonomy): domain Bacteria; phylum Desulfobacterota; class Desulfobulbia; order Desulfobulbales; family Desulfocapsaceae; genus Desulforhopalus_A. The sequence goes on along the minus strand of CAVSJK010000002.1, from coordinate 2,177,312 downwards.
ATTTTAAAGAACCACCGTCCGAATATTTAAAAAAATGTCTATGTTGGCGAAAACTAGCATTATTTGGTAAGCAATACCATGATATTAAAGGGAAAGTTTTATTGTTGGACCTTGACGTCGTGATAGTTGATAATATTGATTGCTTCTTTACATATTCCGATAAGTTGTGCATGGCTGAAAATTGGTCTCAACCCAATAAAATGATTGGACAAGGATCTGTGATTTGCTTTGAAATGGGAAAGCAAAGCCATTTGTTAGAAAGATGGGAAAAAAACGCTGCATCCATTTATCAAAATTATCGAACAGAACAAGTTTATTTGCCCCAGGCTCTTGGGAAAGAAGGTTCTGGGTGGTTTCCGGTAGAGTGGGTTCGAAGCTTTAAAGCTCACTGTATGCCTGGTGGGATTTTAAATAGCTTCGTAACTCCCAAAAAAGAAAAAATCCCCAAGGGAGCAAAAATCATTGCTTTTCATGGTAATCCAAATCCACCTGATGCTATAGCAGGAAATTGGGGAGCGACCGTACCTTGGTACAAAAAGTGGTATAAGACAGTGAAACCGACAAAATGGATTACTGAATATTGGTGTGAATAGCTCTAGGCGCTGATCATATCAAGATTTATTTTCTGTTTCTGGGTGGGGAATGCAGGCAAATATTGGTGACAGGTAGGTTTGTGAAGAAGGGCCTCATGCCTTTTTCTTTTCATCTCTTACCGGGCCAGCATTCCACATTATCTTCTGCAAGTATTTACCAGACCATTTTGATTTTCCTTGACTTGTGTTTAGTATGTATGCCGATTGGAGTAAGCCGTCGATCATGCTGCGATCGGCATGACATAATACAAAATGGCAAAGAAGTGCACCGTGCTGCCGGCCATCACAAAAAGATGCCATATTGCATGGTGGTAGGAGAGGTTTTTCCAAACATAAAAGATAATACCAAAAGTGTACAGTAAACCTCCGGTGAGAAGAAGGACAAAACCGCCTGTAGCAAGGGCTGCCACCAGAGGTTTTAAAGCAAGTACTACCAGCCATCCCATCCCGAGATAGAGTGTAAGTGAGAACCATTGCATTCGCGTCTTCACTATCAGTTCAAGTATCAGACCACAGAGAGCCATCCCCCACACCAGACCAAAAAGAGTCCAGCCCCATGTATCCCTCAGGGCAACCAGCGTAAGTGGTGTATAAGTACCTGCGATCAGAATATAAATCATTGTGTGATCGAGTTTTTGGAAAAATCTTTTAACGCCGCCAGGTGAGAAAAGGTGGTAGAGGGTTGAGGCCAGATAAAGCAGAATGAGAGAAGTCCCATAGATTGCGGCACTGACGATATGCCAGACATTCCCGTGTTGAATGGCCATGATAAGTAGAATAACCAATCCGGCAATGGCCAGTCCGGTTCCTATGGCGTGAGAAAGGCAGTGGAAGAATTCTTCTTGAGGGGAATATTCATTCGGCTGTGGGGAATTTTGCATGAAGTAACTCAATAAAATCCTAGGTAAATAATGAAGTCTCTTGTCGGTAACAACCTTTATTGACTATCAGCAGGATTATTGGAGCTGTCAATACGGGCTTGAACTTTTCATCGCGCAAAGGTTCATCGGTGGCCGGTCTGAACATGATCGGATCATTTTGCTGTCCCTGGTGAACGGTTACGACATCATCGGTACAACCTTCCTGGAAACCGTTGCAAATCTGTTGCAAAATGGATGGCGGCGAATTCCCGATACCCTCGGATCATCAAACCATATTGGGGCGATTGTACTTGTTTTGCTTCAAAATTTTGCTGAGATCTTGTTGACACGCACAATTTTCTGGTTAATATTCGAAATTAAAATAGAGGATAAAATTATTTTTTTTATTAATGTAACTGAAGCTATATTGATGAAAAAAGTTGGTGATATTATTGGTTGTTTTAGAAAACATTTTTTTTAATATTAATCATCTTACCGATTGTAATCATTGACGAGGCTGTGTCTAAGGAATTGTCTAAGCAATTATATAGCTTTTATGGTTAAAGATGAAATTATCGTAAATAGAAGTGATAGTTTACAATTTCAATCCGCAACCTTGGCTGTTGGTTGAAAGACTATATTCGATATCTATCTCAACTTTGATGCCTTAGTACTGCAAAGAGTTACGAGGTTTTGAATATGTTTTTTCTGATCATTTATCGGAACCATCTGTTTATATTGTCAAACATGGCTAGATTTTTGAATAAACACTGCTTATTTTTTGCATCAAAAGCAGGTTGACTGCATCTTTTTATCTTAAAAAATTAATCGCGAATATTTAAAAAAGGAGGTGAATGAGAGGAAGTTCTTCTATGAGGGCTACAGATTTATTTCAATAAGTTGTAGCATCTCGGCAGCTTGTTCTCCCAGCTTTTGTCATTCGCTGGTCTTCCTGGGTTCCGTTTATTCAGAGATGGGCCTGTTTGGTTAGAAAAGAGGGGGAAATGGGGGAAGAAAAAATGGGGAGGAAATCATGTTTGTATTCAGGAATATTTTCTTTGAGTACTACCGAGTTCTTTATCAATCTGTTCTATATGAATGATCTTTGATCTGCTTACTATTGTTAGAAATATTGTGTATTGTTTTTTTTAAAATTAAATGAGGATATAATCATGCTGAAAAAAACATTGTTTGTTTTACTGGCTATGCTCATTACCAGTATACCTGCGCTAGCCATTGAGCTACCATCGGGTGCCGCGCAGGAGGGTACTCCGCTCTTCGAAAAGCCTTCGACTGCCTATGCATCTTCCTATAAATTTAATGAAATTCTTGAAGCATATGGGTTAAAGCTGGATCCGCAAGCGGTGCCGACGGTTCCATCTTCCTATGCCAAAGTTGTAGGCGATCAAGTAGTTTTCAACTATAATTCAGTCGCCTATTCTCCAGCCCAGTATCACTCAATCCTTACAGCATATGGTTTGGAACTCAAGCCGGAGGCAGTGTGGGAAAAGCTGAGTGGACTTTCGTACGCGACGGTGCAAGGTGATAAAATTGTCTTCCCTTATGTAGCAACGGCATATGGTGGAGAAGAATGGAGGACTATAATGAGTGCTTATTCTCTGCCTGAGGTAGCAGCTGCTCCTGCCCCTATTCCGGTTGCGGCACCGCCAAAACCCGGCGACAGCGATGGTGACGGTGTGACGGACGATATAGATGTTTGTCCGGGTACTCCAAAAGGTGCGGTGGTTGATCAGAGAGGTTGTTGGGCAATGTCGACTGCCTTACTGTTTGATTTTGACAAAGCGGTAATTAAGGAACGTTTCTATCCTATATTAGATCAAACCAAAGAGGTCTTTGATGCCTATCCCACCATGACCGTGCAGATCGACGGCCATGCCGACAGTACAGGACCCGCGGCCTATAACCAGAGACTTTCCGAAAGACGTGCAAACGCTGTAATGGGATATCTGGTTAACTCGGTCGGTATCGATCCGAGCCGACTCACAGCGGTAGGATATGGTGAAACAAGACCAGCTTATCCAAATGACACGGATGAACATCGGGCCATTAACAGAAGGGTTGAGTTTACACCTACGATGCACTAGCAAATACGCACAAGGTGGTTGAGCGAGGAATCCTTTCGATCAGCAAGGATAAAGCCCATGGAGTGTCGTCTTGACATTCCATGGGCTTTTTACGGGATCGTCAGTCCCGAAAGGTTTAATCGACTACACGGTAAGCCGCTGTAATCAGCTTGCCAAAGTTCGGATAGCGACTGCAGAGTTCCGGAAGCATCCCTAAAAATGAAGAAGGCCTGCTTCCTCCGCTGTTGTCGCATAACAATCAATGTGCAGTAGCCAGTAATGCCGGGGATCATTCCGAATAGCTTCTTCGGTCTTCCGGGGCAGCCAGTGGCTGTCGTCGAGAAGATTATAAAAATAAGAATCTATCCCTATGAAACCATCAAGGAAGTGACTGAGAATGTGCAGGGTCTTGCTCACATATCCTTGCTCAACTTTTTGCAAATCCGTGGTTGTTAGAATGTCGGCTTTGACGAGTTCTTTGATCAGGTTCCGCACCGTCTGGTGATTGCATTTTTCCGCCTCCGCAATATGATCGAGAAAAGCTGCATCGAGACCGGAATAAGATTTTCCCTCAATTGCCTCGATGCAATCGTATATAACCAGCGAGGTAAGGTCAAAAAATTTATGTACCTGATCGCTGCAGTGATCGAAAGAATCGCCGGCCACAAGCACTTTATGCTGAGAAATCTGATTCATGGTTTGCAATGGGTTAAAGGGTGGAACTCTCGATAACACGTTTGCCGATTCTCCGGCCCATTTCCACACATGCTTCGAGTTGGTGGGCATCGGGAACATATTTCAGACGAAGTCCATCCTCAATAACTTCAATCTTCATATCTTCCAGTGCCGTGTTTATCAGGCCGACCGCCTCACCGCTCCAGCCGAAGGAACCAAAAGCCGCACCGAATTTATTAGTGGGCTTCAAGCCTCGCATGTACATGAGAAATCCGGCCATGCGCGGCAGCAGACCGTTATTCAAGGTAGAGCTGCCGATGATGACTGCCTTGGCGCCAAGGACCTGGGTCATGACATCGCTGCGATGATGTACTTTCAGGTTGATCATGCTGGTGCTGACACCGGCTTCTTTTAGACCGGCTCCAATTGCATGCGCCATTTTTTCTGTTGAATGCCACATGGAATCATAAATTATCAGGGCTTTTTTTGCCGACTCGTTACGACTCCATTTGTCGTAAGCTTCAAGTATCTTACTTGGATTGGTCCGCCAGATAACGCCATGATCAGGAGCAATCATTTTTATATTGAGGTTCAGTTCATTGACTTGAGCCAGGAGTTTTCTGATGAGCGGAGAATAGAGGTAAAGAATGTTGGCATAATATTTAGCGCTCTCATGCAAAACCTCCGAGAGGTCCACTTCATCATCATACCTCTCGGAAGAAGCATAATGCTGGCCGAAAGCATCGCTTGAGAACAAAATTCCGTCTTCTTTTATAAAGCTGAACATCGAATCCGGCCAGTGAAGCATTCTGGTTTCAAGGAACTGGACGGTTCGCTTTCCCAGGCTGATTTCGCTTCCGGATTTTACCACTTCATAGGGCCAGTCCTCTCTATGGAAATGCTCAAGAATTGCTTTCTGACCCATGGGCGAACAGAAGAGTTTCTTCGGCTTGATTATGTCCATCATCTCCGGCAGACTTCCTGAATGATCCAATTCAACATGGTTCATTACCAGATAGTCAATTTTGGCCGGATCTATGATTGCCCGGATGTTCTGCAACAATTCATCTAGATGAGAACGTTTGACGGTATCAAAAAGGGTTACTTTTTTGTCTACAATAAGAAAAGCATTATAGGTTGTCCCCTTGTATGTTGAATAGCCGTGAAAATCACGCACATCCCAGTCGATGGCTCCTACCCAGTATATCCCTTTTGCAAGTTCAGTGTTACTCATCTCAGCTCCGATTGAAGGTTGTGTAATATGTAGTTTTGGATTGATTTTTGTCTTCTTTAAATAAATAATAATGATTACTATAAAGGGATGATAAGGCAAATGCTACTATTTAATTGAAGGCAATTTCCAGCCTCGCGGGAGTAATCCGCAAATTTCTCACCCGTTTTGACTAAAGGAGTCATCCAGAGATGAAAAGACGTCCTTGTATAGACCTTGGCCTCTGTAGTGATTGCGGAGGCTGCATTGAAATTGCGGCCCAGGTCTTCAGATATAATCCAGCCACAGGTTTGATGGAAGTCATTGAACTCATGGAATACCCTGTCGAGCTTGTGGATGAAGCAATAAAAAATTGTCCGGAGGACTGTATTTCCTGGGAAATGGACGAGTAGGTCTTCTTCGCTGGACTGTAATAAAAATGTATTGGCAGGAATTACCGACTTATCCTTGTCCCGGTGAACGGTTATAACTGTTCGGACTTGCTCGTATCGCGGAAGAGTGGATAAATCCAGTCCATTCGGTTATTGTTGCCCAACTCTCCTTTGATTAATTCAGGCGCATACTTTCATGGATACACCTTTTCAGCTTATAACTCAGTTTCAACCTTCCGGAGATCAGCCGGATGCCATTAAATCCCTGGCAGATGGAGTACTGGCCGGTAAAAAAAGTCAGGTTCTGCTTGGAGTGACCGGTTCAGGGAAAACCTTTACCATGGCCAACGTCATCAGCCGGATACAGCGGCCAACTCTTGTTATAGCACCCAACAAGACGCTTGCAGCTCAACTTTTCGGCGAGTTCAAGGACCTCTTCCCTCAAAATGCAGTAGAATATTTCGTTTCCTATTACGATTATTATCAGCCGGAAGCCTACATCCCTCAATCGGATAGTTACATTGAAAAGGATTCCTCTATCAATGATGCCATAGACAAAATGCGGCACTCCGCCACCCGTTCCCTGCTCACCCGTAAGGATGTCCTTATTGTCGCTTCTGTTTCCTGCATCTACGGTCTGGGTTCGCCGGATGAGTATAAAAATATGCATCTGTTTCTTCGGGTAGGTGAAGAATATCCGGTGGAGGAAGTGCAGCGCCGTCTGGTCTACATGCAGTACGAACGCAACGATATCTCCTTTCACCGGGGTACTTTCAGGACTCGGGGCGATGTATTGGACATCTTTCCTGTCCATGAAGAGGAAAAATCCATCCGGGTGGAGTTTTTCGGAGAAATTATCGACTCGATTACTATCATCGATCCCCTCCGGGGAGTGGTGCTGGAGCGGCTGGAAGAGTATACGGTCTTTCCGGGCAGCCATTTTGTTACCTCAAAAGACCGATTACAACGTGCCTGTGAAACAATCAAAACGGAACTCGGAGAACGTCTGGAGACTTTTCATCAGGAAAATAGACTAGTTGAAGCTCAGCGCCTTGACCAGCGAACCATGTTTGATCTTGAAATGATTCAGGAGTTAGGGTACTGCAACGGGATCGAGAATTACAGCCGCCATCTGACCGGAAAAAGGCCGGGTGTGCCGCCCCCCAACCTTCTGGACTATTTTCCCGAGGATTATCTGCTGATTATCGATGAAAGTCATATAGCAATCGGCCAGTTGAACGGCATGTATAATGGGGATCGGTCGAGAAAGACAACATTGGTCGAGTATGGTTTCCGGCTGCCGTCGGCACTGGATAACCGGCCCTTGAGGTTTGATGAATTTGTCACGCGTATCAACCAGGTAATCTATGTCTCGGCTACGCCGGGGCCTTATGAGCTGGAACAGGCGGAGGGTAGGGTGGTCGAACAGGTCATCCGGCCGACAGGACTGCTCGATCCGAGAATTGAAGTTCGGCCGGCGACCAGCCAGGTCGATGACCTGCTCGAAGAAATCCGTTTGCGTGCGGATCGGGGTGAAGCCGTACTGGTGACAACGCTCACCAAAAGAATGGCGGAAGATCTCACCGACTATTATGAAAAGATTGGTATTCGAGTCCGCTATCTCCACTCGGATGTCAAGACGCTTGAGCGTATCGAAATTATCAGGGCTTTGCGAAAAGGAGAATTTGATGTACTGATCGGCATAAATCTTTTGCGGGAGGGACTGGACATTCCCGAGGTTTCGCTGGTGGCCATACTCGATGCCGACAAGGAGGGCTTTCTCAGGTCTGAAAGGTCGCTGATCCAGACATGTGGCCGTGCCGCCCGAAACGCTGAAGGTCTGGTTATCATGTACGCTGATAACATTACCGGTTCCATGCAGTATACCCTTGATGAAACCGAACGCAGACGAAAAATACAGAAGGAGTATAACCGGAAAAATGGTATCATCCCCCGAACCATCATTTCCGCGGTAAAAGATTCAATGCAGCAGCATCTGCAGGCTTCCGGATATATAACGGAGGAGTTCGATGAGAATATTTTGGAAGTTGCCGAAGAACTGCCAAGCTTTTCGTCGGTGAAAGAGCTGGAGAAGGAAATACAAAAATTGGAAAAAGAGATGCATCAGGCTGCAAAAGAACTGGCATTTGAGAAGGCCGCCGAGCTGCGGGATCGTATCAAGAAAATTCGTTTGCTGGAGATAGAGATAGGATGACCGAGGGAAAGTTGAGCAGGCTATTGCTTCGCGTAGCGCCGCTGATGGCAGCCTGGTTGATGCGGATATGGTTCGGCAGTTGCAAGGTGATCAGGCATAATCAGGAAAATTGTTTTAAGGCGGAAGAAAAAGACAAGACGGGTATTGCCTCGTTTTGGCACTATTCCATAATTTATATTCTCTATCATATGCGGAAATATTCCGCGACGGCAATGGTTAGTGCGAGCAAAGACGGGGAATACCTTGCCAGATTGGCTGAAGAGTTCGGCTTTGCCACTGTTAGGGGGTCCAGGAATAACAAAGGAGTCGAGGGCCTGAAGGCCATGTTGCGGGCAATTCGAAATGGAAGCAGCGCGGCGATTGTGGCCGATGGTTCGCAAGGACCGCCAAGGATTGTGCAGGCAGGGACAATACTTCTTGCCTCAAAAACAGGTGTTCCGATCTTTCCGATGGTCTTCGCCGCCTCCAGATATTTTACTATCAGGTCCTGGGACAGAACAATTATTCCCAAACCTTTCTCCCGTATAGATTTCTATTACGGGGAGCCGTTTTTTATCCCGGCAAAAGTAACTCCGGAAGAATTGGAGCAGTATCGCTCGCATCTGGAAGAACGGCTCAATGAAATGTACGGTAAGGCCTGGGGAAGATATGAGAAAGTAGCCCATTGAAAATTAGATGTGCTACAAGAAAGAGCAAGTCGGAAGCAAGCCGGCGATAGACAGGAAAAAAGGGTAGTAGGCATGAAAAAGAAAGGGCTGGTGGTTGCCGGGCTTGCCGGAGGATCGGGTAAAAGTGTAGTGTCGGTGGGAATTACTGCCGCACTGGCAAGGCAGGGCCGCGGGGTTGTGCCATTTAAAAAGGGACCGGACTATATCGATGCCGGGTGGCTGCAACTCGCCGCCGGGAGAAGATGCTATAATCTCGATCCGTTTCTTATGACCAAAGAAGTAATTCTTCGCTCCTTTGCCGGCCATTCCGTCGATGCAGACCTCGTCATCGTTGAAGGCAACCGGGGACTGTACGATGGAGTCGATGCCGAAGGAGGCTATTCTACAGCGGAACTGGCGGTGACTTTGGGCTTGCCGGTGCTGTTGGTGGTTAATTGCACCAAGACGACCAGGACCGTGGCGGCGATGATTCTGGGCTGTCAGCAGTTTGATAAGAGGATCAATATTCAGGGCGTTATTCTCAATCAGGTGGCAACGGAACGTCAGCGCCTTCTTGTTACTGAAGCGGTTGAAAAATATACGGGGATTCCGGTCCTCGGCTCGATACCGCGGCTGAAACGAGATATCTTTCCGATGCGCCATCTGGGCATGATTCCTCACCAGGAATATACGGATAGCGATGGAGCGCTCGATTTTCTTATCGATCTCATTACAGAGCATGTCAACCTTGAACGGGTCGAGGCGATTATGGCTCCTGTTCCCGAGGGGGCAAGTGTAGCAAAGGAACAGGAGGAACCGTCAGTCGACACTCTGCCGAAGGTGAGGATCGGGATTCTGCAGGATGCGGCTTTTCAGTTTTATTATTCCGAGAACCTGGAGGCGCTGGAAAAAGCCGGCGGGCAACTGGTTCCTATGAATGCGCTACGAGACAGTGCGCTGCCCGAGCTGGACGGTCTCTATATCGGAGGCGGTTTTCCTGAAACCAGTGCCGGTGCCCTGGCTGCTAATACGGCTTTTCGGCAATCGGTGAAAGAGGCAGCGGAAAATGGTCTGCCCATCTACGCAGAATGTGGCGGCCTGATTTATCTCGGCAATTCGATTATGCTGGGCGAAGAAGAGTTTCCTTTGGTCGGAATTTTTCCTATACGTTTTGGCATGTCGGCAAAACCACAGGCTCATGGCTATACGATTTTCCAGGTAGAAAAAGAGAACGTTTTTTACAAAGCCGGGACCGAGGTGAAAGGCCATGAGTTCCGCTATTCAAAAATTCTTGACTGGCAAGGGTCGGCGGATCAGCTGGTACTGAAAATGGTTCGTGGCCATGGCTTCATAAATGGCCGGGATGGCTTAACCTATAAGAATGTCTTGGCGTTATATACCCATGTTCACGCAGATGGTACTCCCGAATGGGCCGGTAATTTCGTGGAACGATGCCGATCGGCAAAGGGTTCGGGAAAGTGACTCTTTTACTCTGCCGGCGAACGATTTACGAAGAAAGAGTTGGTTAGTGGCAAGTTGACGAGCCGAGAACTTTCAGGTTGATTTCTTTTTGCCGTTCCTCGCTTGGCGCCGGTTCAATCCAGTGAATAAACGATTCTTTCGTGCGCATAAAGCTGCCATTATCTTCCTTGCATTTATCGCAGATGCTTTCTGCATGGTCCCGATACATGATTATTTTTGAGGCCGGATCACCATCTTTTGACACTGCCGCCATCTTTCTGCAGCCGCATTCCAGGCGAACTACCACGACGCCGATAGCATCCGGGCTGCCTTCAATGATACCTTCAATCATGGCTTGCTCGCGCTTTTCCGCCTGCAGTTTCTTTTTACTTATTTTTTCTTTCATTGGATATATGGAATTGTTGATGAAGTTGTAGACAATGTGGTTACCTGCAATATATTTTGATGCCCTTTCGTCCTCTATTGAAAGAGGTGGAGAAAGAGTATGCACTATATTAAAAAAAACATGCGGGTCAATAGTTTTTTAAAGCAATACGGTCTCCAATTGAAGAAGGTTTATAACGTAATGCATTGGAATGATAATTAATTATTCAGAAATATACAGGTCGTCCCATGGAATTTTGCCGGCCGTTTTTGCTTGACAAAAAACTGGCCGTGAATTAATGCAATATGACGTGTAGCAATGGGGGCAATTGATGTTCTGCTGACCAATTTAGTATTAGTATATAAGTATGATGAATACTTGTTTTTCACTCACATTTTATGGAGGTACCTCATGTTTGAAGTAATAGTTGATAAAGATAAGTGCGTTGGCGACGAAGAATGTGTAGCAGCTTGTCCTGCTCAGGTTTTCGAAATGGTTGATGGTAAAGCAGAACCGGTAGAGATGGATGAATGTCTCGGTTGTGAGACTTGTGTTGAAGTTTGTCCGGAAGCCGCTATCACTGTAAACGAAGTCTGATAATAGCAATATCCGGTTTTTAATGAACAAGCCCATCTCCTGAAAAGGAGATGGGCTTGTTCAGTATTTTGTGGGGGGCTAGTACCTTACAGATTGTTTTCTTGTTTTTTGCAAGAAAACAATCTGTCCAAAGGTTCTTATACTCACAAAGCACGGGCACAAAAAAGAGTACCCCTGCTTTGTGGGGTGTTAAGCATAGTGAGTTGCAAATGGACAATGGTTTGTCCCGATTTAAACCGGGAGTTAATAAACGTACCCATCTCCTTATGTCGGCAGTTCTCTGGACTATTATCGGTTTAATGTTAATAACCAAGGGGATATATCGACTGAGCCAGCTGAAGGAATGGCAAGCTTCGATACTTCTTATCGCCATTCTGGCAGGTAGTCTCAAGGCCCGTTTCATCCTCGATAAATCCGCCCGAAGGGTAATTAGCCGAATCTCCACCTTTGAGGATGGGACTTGCCTCGGGGCGGTCTACTCAGTAAAAACCTGGATAATGGTATTGTGCATGATGGGTATGGGTGTTATCTTACGAAATTCTTCTCTTCCGCTTACTCTGCTCTCTTTTCTGTATATCACTATCGGCTTGGCACTGTTGCTGTCCAGCAGGCTCGCCTGGAGGGCATGGCTGATAGGCAAATAACCTTTCTCCATTCATAGACATGTACGATACCTCATTTAATCGAGTAGAAATCAACGGTACGGCATTACAGCAAAATTATTCCATCATTCAAAAACGGGTAGGTATCGGGATTCCGGTCATGGCCATGGTAAAAGCGGATGCCTATGGACATGGTATGGTCATGGCGGCGAAGTCTTTTGCAGTAGCCGGCTGCAGCATATTCGGAGTCGCGGAACTTCGTGAGGCGGTTCTTCTGCGGCAGGCCGGAGTACTGGGAGAGATTTATGTGACAATCGGTTTTGCCGGCGAAGATGCAGGGCTCATTTTTCAGTACAATCTCATACCTGTCATTTACAGTTATGAAGCTGCTCAGGCCCTTTCGGCTAACGCTGTTGCCCTTGGACGGGAAATAGCCGTCCATATCAAGGTGGACTCCGGCATGAGCCGGCTGGGTATTTTCCCAGCCGATATTTCAACCTTTCTGGATTCTGTTTCGAGTTTGCAGGGAATTAAAATTGCCGGATTGATGAGTCATTTTCCGGAAGCTGATAATCCCGCTTCTCCCAGTACACTCAACAATTATGAATCTTTTGCCACTGTCTGTGAAGTATTGAAAAACCGATTCGGTGGTATTTGTCATATTGCCAATTCCGGAGCAGTGCTTAATTTCCCGGACACTTACTGTGACATGGTGCGGGCTGGAATAGCTCTCTATGGCTATCATCCCGCGGGCCGGGTTGGACCGGACGATTCTTTTGCCGGAAGTCTGATTCCGGCGATGTCCTTTTCTTCAAGAATCCTGCAGGTAAAGACACTGCCCGCCGGAACGGGAGTCAGCTATGGCCACACTTTTCAGACAGAGCGGCAAACCAGGCTCGCCGTGGTGCCGGTCGGCTATGAAGACGGCTATTCAAGATCGTTGTCAAACAGGGGCCAGGTATTGGTGCATGGTCATCGGGTGCCGGTGCGGGGCAGGATCTGCATGAATATGTGTATGGTGGATGTGAGTGATCTGGATGGTGCCCGAGCGGGAGACGAGGTTGTTTTACTTGGCCGGCAGGGTCGGGAAAATATCACTGCCGATGAAATAGCCGAAGTAATTGGTAGTATCAGTTATGAAGTTCTCTGTATGCTGGGAAATAATAATCAACGAGAATATATTGAGTAGAGACGAATGATCCGTTCACAATTAAAAAAGGTACTTGACGATTGTTTCGCTCAAGGATCTGCTGAAGGTTTATGGTCAACCGGTGCTGCCGGGAAATTTACAGTCGAATTACCCAAGCATGAAGGACAGGGAGACTTTTCCACCAATTTTGCCCTGGTTCTGGCTGGCACCGAGAAGAAAAATCCCAGAGAACTTGCCAAGGCCATAGCCGAGAAATTATCAAATCGGACCGAACTCATAGAACGGGTGGAGATTGCCGGACCAGGGTTCGTCAATATCTTTATCAACCACGATGTGTGGCGACAACTCATTCCTGAAATTATCAGCCAGGGCGCCGCATTTGGTAAAAGTACGGTCGGCAGCGGCCGGAAAGTTATGGTCGAGTTTGTCAGCGCCAACCCGACCGGCCCGCTCAGTATCGGACATGGCCGTCAGGCGATTCTGGGAGATTCCATTGCCAGATTACTGGAGGCCACCGGTCATGATGTGTATAGGGAATATTATTATAATGATGCAGGCAGGCAGATGCGGGTCCTTGGCGAATCTACCCGCGCCAGGTATCTTGAATTACTTGGAGAAAAATTCACGTTCCCGGAAGATGGCTATCAGGGGGAATATATAATCGACATCGGCCGGTCGCTGGTTGAGGAGTATGGGGATTCACTGAAAGACCAACAGGAAGTAACTCCCTTTAAGGAACAGGCAGAAAAACATATTTTCAAAGATATTTCCTCCACTCTTGAGCGGATGGGGATTGTTTTCGACAATTACTATAATGAGCAATCTTTGTATGAAAACGGTCACATTGATGATGTGGTTGCCGAGCTGAGAGCAAAGGGCTATGTCTACGAGCTGGATAATGCGGTGTGGTTCAAGACCACCGCCTTCGGCCAGGAGCAGGACAGGGTCATTATTAAGAGCAGTGGCGAGCCGACCTATCGTCTGCCGGATATGGCCTATCACCGCGAGAAATTTCGGAGAAACTTTGACTGGCTGGTCGATATCTTCGGCTCCGACCATATCGCAACGGTACCGGATGTTCTCGCCGGGGTCAAGGCTTTGGGATACGATCCGGATAAGGTGACCGTAGTCCTGCATCAGTTTGTCACGCTCACCCGGGATGGCAAACAGGTAAAAATGTCCACCCGCAAGGCCAACTTTATCACTGTCGATGAACTGATCGATGAGGTAGGAGTCGATCCGGTTAGATTCTTTTTCATGATGCGCAAGGCGGACAGTCAGCTTGAGTTTGACCTGGATCTAGCCAAAAAACAGAGTCAGGAAAATCCTGTTTATTATGTCCAGTATGGCCACGCCAGGCTTTGCGCTATTTTACGTCAGGCTGAGGAAAAGGGATTTGCCGAACCGGAATTTTCTGCAACTGAATCCCTGCTTCTCAAAGAGCCGGAAGAACTCAAGCTGCTGAAAGCTATGTCTACTTTCCCGGCGACATTGGAGGGCAGCGCATTGGAATTGGCACCGCATAAAATGATCTTTTATCTCATGGAACTTGCAGGACAATTGCATAGCTACTATAACAAACATAAGGTAATTTCAGACGATATTCCTCTCAGTCGGGCCAGACTCTGTCTGATAAGGGCGCTCCAGGTGGTGTTAAAAAATGGTCTGGACATACTGGGCCTCTCGGCTCCGATTAGAATGTAAAATGGATGCACCAGATGGCAGAGAGGCGAAAAACTCAGGCAAAAAAACTCAAATTTGAGCTGACAAAAAATGCGATTGCCGGAATCGCTGTAATAACTTTTTGTCTTTTTCTCTGGATGTTTTTACTTGGTGTCTGGACCGGACAGTCGATTTTGCTGCCTTCCTACTTAAAGAATGAGGCTGTTGCCGAGAAGGCTGTAAAAAAAATCGGACCTCTGGTAATTCGTGCGGAAAAGAAGATCGTTAAAAAACTTGAATGAAGGACACTCCTTATTTCAATCAGGCGCATGAATTCAGACTGAGCATAAGGCAACTTTATTACCTTTAATATATATCCGATAGATATTTTGAAGACGGTTTCACGGACCATAAACAACAACTGGATACGATGATAGAAAAAATACTTACCAAGGTTTTTGGCAGTAGTAATGAAAGGTATCTGAAGCAGCTACGGCCTATAATTACCAGGATTAACGAGCTGGAAAATGATATCCAGCCCCTTGATGATGCCCAATTGGCTGCAAAATCCGTTGAATTCAAACAACGAGTTGAAAACGGCGAGACGCTGGATGATATCTTACCGGAGGCTTTTGCCGTTGTTCGCGAGGCTGCGAAACGGGTCCTTGGCGAGAGGCATTACGATGTTCAGCTGGTGGGTGGTATCGTATTGCATCAAGGTAAAATTGCCGAGATGAAAACCGGTGAGGGAAAAACCTTAACCTCGACTCTGCCCGTTTATCTCAATGCGTTGACGGGTAGAGGTGTCCATGTGGTTACCGTCAACGATTATCTCGCCGCCCGTGACAGTGCCTGGATGGGGCAGGTGTATACTTTTCTAGGGATGAGCTTTGGTAAAATCGTCCACGGCATGAATGACGATGAGCGCAGGATTGCCTATGCTGCGGATATCACCTACGGCACCAATAACGAATTCGGTTTTGATTATCTCCGTGACAATATGAAATTTGATCTCGCTGATTTTTGTCAGCGAGATTTTAATTACGCGATTGTCGATGAGGTGGATTCAATACTTATCGATGAAGCCAGGACCCCGCTTATTATCTCCGGCCCGGCGGATATTTCCACGGATATGTATAAAAATGTCGACCGGCTTATTTCTAGATTCAAAAAAGAAGAACATTACACGGTAGATGAGAAAGCAAGGCAGGTATCCCTCACGGATGAAGGGGTAGCCCTGGGGGAAAAACTGCTTGAGGTCGAAAATCTTTATGATCCCTCAAGTATTGAGAAACTGCATCATCTCAACCAGGCTTTAAAAGCCCATGTCCTTTTTAAAAATGATGTCGATTACCTCGTCAGGGATGATCAGGTAATCATTGTTGACGAATTTACCGGTAGAACCATGGAAGGCAGGCGCTACAGCGATGGGCTGCACCAAGCGCTGGAGGCCAAGGAAGGGGTGAAAATCGAGCAGGAAAACCAGACACTTGCCTCGATCACCTTTCAGAACTACTTCAGAATGTACGATAAACTCGCCGGCATGACCGGTACCGCGGATACCGAAGGGCCGGAGTTCAAGAAAATATATAATCTTGATGTAGTGGTAATGCCGACCAACCAGCCAATGATTCGACAGGATTACGCTGACGTAATCTACAAAAACGAAGTGGCAAAATATCGAGCGGTCATTAAAGAAATCAGCGAGATGCATGAAATAGGACGCCCTGTTTTGGTTGGTACTATTTCAATCGATGTCTCGGAAAAGATTTCCACTATGTTGAAGAAAAGCAAAGTGGAGCACGAGGTATTGAATGCCAAACATCATGAACGTGAAGCGGAAATCATTGCCGGTGCGGGGCAGCTTGGCAAGGTGACAATCGCCACCAACATGGCCGGCCGGGGAACCGATATCAAACTGGGACCGGGCGTTGTTGAGGTTGGCGGCTTGCATATTCTTGGAACTTCGCGTCATGAATCCCGCAGAATTGATAACCAGTTACGTGGTCGTTCCGGTCGTCAGGGAGACCCCGGTTCTTCACGATTCTTCCTCTCTCTGGAAGATGATTTGTTACGAATTTTCGGTTCCGGGCGTATATCCGGTATCATGGACAAGCTCGGAATGGAGGAGGATGAACCTATCGAGCATAATATGATATCCAGGGCAATCGAAAATGCGCAGCGAAAGGTCGAAGGCCATAACTTTGATATTCGTAAACATTTGCTTGAGTATGATGATGTCATGAACAAGCAGAGGGAGGTAATTTATCAACAACGCCGGGATGTCCTGGAAAAAGAGGACATGAGCCAGGTTATCCAGGATATGATCGAGGATCTCGTCGATGATGTTGTAATGAGTTCTGCCAGGATAGAATTGACTCCCAGGAATGGGATTGGCCGGAATTTAAAATCCGTATGGGCGAGGTATTTCACCATGTGCCTGAATGGCCGGAGGAGGAACTTGAGGGGCTGAAGCCGGAAACCTTCAAGGAGAAGATTCTTGAGTTTGTGCAAAAGGCATACAAAACCCAGGATGAAAAGAATGGTCCTGAAACGCAGCGTCAGCTCGAAAAAATCATCCTCCTGCAAATAGTCGACAGTCACTGGAAAGACCATCTGCTTCAATGGACCACCTGAAAGAAGGTATCGGCTCTGCGTGGGTATGGACAGAAAAATCCTCTCAACGAATACAAGCGTGAGGGATTTGATTTGTTTGGCCACATGATTGAGGCCGTTAAATTGCAGGTGGTGTCAAGTCTCATGCGGGTGCGAATTGTTAATGAGGATGATGTGGAGCGTCTGGAAGCGGAGAGACGAAGGCGTCGGGAACAAGAGCAGATGCGCATGAACAGGATATCAGCGGCGGAAGAGACACGAACTTCTCAACCGGTTCGGCGTGATGGAGACAAAATTGGCAGAAATGCGCTCTGTCCCTGCGGATCAGGAAAAAAATATAAAAAATGCTGCGGTAAAGAAGTTTAGTCTTGCCGGCATAGGCCAACTTCTCGTCGGCCTGCTATGCACCTCTAGGGCACTGTTGAACGCTTACCAGGTCTCAAGTTATGCGAGCATTTTGCAATTCGGATTACCTTTCCAATGCGGGCGGAGGCATATCTGCACTATATTTGGGAAACAAGCAGGCTATTGGCTTTTTGTCATTTCAGCCGTGGAGTTGATCCGGCTGCATCAGGTTGTCTTCCATATGCTTGAGTTCATCGATGCCGGAGATAACTATACTCCGGATCCGGGGTGAGTTCTCCATCGGAAGTTTTTCGTCGTATTCCATCATGCTGAGTAGATATTTGATGCAGTTCATCCGGGCCTTTTTCTTGTTGTTGGAACGAATAATTGTCCAGGGAGAAATTGTCCGGTTGGTTTCTGAAAGCATCTGGAATTTGCGAATGGAGTATTGGTCCCAATACTGCCTGGGCTAGGTTGTCGACAGGAGAGAGTTTGTATTGCTTTAAAGGATCGATTTTCGCGATTCAAAACGTTCGTTTTGAATTTGTTTTGATACTGAAAAATAGAATTTGAAAAGTTTGATCCCGTCTTTAACCAGCATTTCCTCAAACATTGGTACATCTTTTAAAAAGCGTTTATTTTGTTCATCGGTGCAAAAGCCCATAACCGGTTCAACCATCGCCCGGTTGTACCAGCTGCGATCAAAAATAACTATTTCACCGGCTGAAGGCAGATGGGCTACGTAGCGTTGAAAATACCACTGGCTCATTTCCGTCTCATTGGGTTTCATCAGGGCACTACCCTGGTATAGCGGGGATTGAGATGGGCGATAATGCGCTTGATCGTTCCCCCTTTCCCGCAGCATCCCGGCCTTCGAAGATCGCCAGGACCCGTTGACCGTTTTCCTTCATTGAACGTTGCAGTTTCATCAGTTCAATCTGCAGTTTCTTTAATTCTATCTCGTAGAGCAGCTGTGAATTTTTAACCTGATCGCAGTACTTCTATCACTCTTTAGCAATGGTGAGATTTTTGTAAGCAGTCTCCTCCAGGAATCTGGTTTCTTCCACATTATTGTTTTGCTTTTTGGTCGTTTTTTTTTGGCCATTTTGTGAAAGATCCTCCGCCTAAGGGTGAGTAATTTTCATCACAATTTTCATCCATCTTGATTGAATATATGGTGCATAACCAGTGAAAAACAATAAAATGCAATTGATCAATTCATTTTTTGCCAGTCAGGAACATGGATGCATATATTTCGGGAAGATCGTTTTGCCTGATTTTTCAATACACTTCGGCAATATCATAGGCGATCCGAAATGTTGTACTGCGATGGTTTACCGGAAATTTCCAGTGTGGCGCAGGATGCTTCCGGATCACCATCGAACATCCTGCCAACAGAACCGGGATTAACGAAATGGACATTTGACAACGTTTTGTGGTATGGCGAATGGGAATGGCCTGTTATCACAATATGGCAATGGGTCAGACCGGCCAGTTCGTGGAATCTGGCATCCGGAGTATCGGCGAAAAGCAATTCGTTATGGTTGGCAGGGCTGCCATGATAAATCCCCACCCTTTTTTTGTTTTTATCATTGCGTTTCCAGATGGAAAAAGTTCCAGTCCAGCTCTTTCGGACAGTGAGAGAAGATAGCGACGGCCGGTTTTGCGCAAAGCTTCGGCAGTACTGGTATACATGATTCGTTTTTCCGGATTCCTGGGTTTCTTAAATGACTTGCCCTTGATGAGCCTGATTACTTTTTGATCGGTGTTGCCGAGGATTGGAGTGCTTCGGTGGCCGGACAACCAATCGAGAGTTTCGTTTGGAAAAGGTGCGTAAACAAGGGAGTCTCCGGAGTTCATGATGTAATCAAAGGAGGCTGCATCCAGTTGTCGGTCTATTGCCTGCAGAGCCGGATAATTACCATGGATATCGGAAATAAGCAAAATTCGCATTGTCATCGTATCCTCATCAGAGGAGTGGGGAGACGAGTAGTACTGTGTTCTCTTTAAACATTTCCCAAGCACCTCGTTGCGAGAAGAGATCAATATCAAGTTCGATGGACTGGGAAAGGTATTCCTGTTGAATGGCAAACAGTTCCTCGGTAAATGTTTACAGTAAATTATAAGAGTTGCTTCAAAATTCAGCCAGAAACTACGCATGTCCAGGTTGACAGAACCAAACAGGGAAAAATCCCGATCGACGGTGATTGTCTTTGAATGGAGAAGTCCCCCATGAAAAAGGAAAATTTGCACGCCGGAGTCGGCGAGTTCCTGATAGCGGGCGCGGCTGGCGTACTTGACCAGGAGTGAATCATTGTATCGGGGAATGATAATTTTAACTGAGACACCCCGTTGTGCGGCGGCCTTCAGGGCAGCCAGCAAGGCTCATCGGGAATAAAGTAGGGGGTGGTCAATATCAGTTCCTGTCTGGCGGCGTAGATGGTGGTGAGAAGAAGGTTGTGAATGGCGTCAGGGACAAGACCCGGTCCCGAAGGCACGAACTGGATCGCCGATGTTCCAGCCAGGGTATGGGATTCTGAACCGTTGATTTTACTGACCGTCCTGATGTCGTGCATCAGGGATTCAGAATGAAACTGTTCTGCGTCCGTATCCAGGAACCAGTCACTGATAAAGGTACCGGCGAGGCACTCAACCACCGGTCCTGTCACCTGTACCATCAGATCAATCCATTTACCGACTCCGACATCTTTTTTAAATACCTCGGGGTCGACCATGTTCTGGCTGCCGGTAAAGGCAATCCGGCTATCTATCACTACCATTTTTCTATGGTTGCGGATATCGATTCTGGAAAACAAGGCGGTGATAATTCCGGCGGGCAGAGATTCCTGAATCTCGATTCCCGCCTTCTGCATTTCAGCCGCGGCCGCACTTTTCAGAAAATCACGGCTGCCAATGGAGTCCAGCAATAACCTGCAGGTTACGCCCCTTGCTGCGGCTTGCTGTAGTGCGTCGATAACCTTGTTCACCCGTCCACCTTCCTGCCAAATATAAAATTGCAGGTAACAGGTGGAAGTCGAGTTGAGGATAGCCTTGGTTATGGAGTTGATGATGTCTTCAGGATTGGTAATAAGTGTCAACCGATTTCCGGCCATTGCCGGTATACCCACTAATGTTTCAGCCTGGCGATGGAGGGGAATACATTCCGGATTGATATCACTCCAGGACACCCGAGCTCTGTTCTGCAGGGTTTTTTGCCAACGCAGGTAGGTGTTATAGGAAACTTTCCCCCGTTCCTTGCGCCTTTCAGGAAGCCTGTTTTCACCAAAAAGCAGGTAAAATATACCTCCCAGAAAGGGGATGACGAGAACCACCACCAACCATGCCAGCGATACGCCATAAGGGCGTTTCCGCATGATAACCCTGATGGATAACCCTATACGGATAAAAAAATCTGCCAGTAATAACAGTGTAGAAAAAAAACTATAACTCCAGGAGAGTCCTTGAGCATTCATGATATTAAACCAGCTGATTCCATTAAGTCGGATATGATTAGATCGATTGTCGATGGGTGCATTTTTTCTTTACAATATACGCTGATAATATATCCATGGCTGTAAAATCAGTTCCTTACCCCTTTCCTTCCTATGTTCGAGCAATTTTAAAGTAGCATAATCAGGCGGATAAGTGGTAGATGTATTTTCATCATCTCTTTGAATGCCGGCAGTGAGATGTGTGTTTTAAGGTTTAAATCGAAATGGAAAAGGAATCACCAGGTAGGGCCAAAGCAGGAAAAATTGTTCAGAGGGTTGGAATTTTTATGGAAATTAAAGGATTTTTGTTCTCTGCCGTTGAGGCGGGAATACGTTATGCCGACAGATTGGATCTTGGTCTGATATATAGTGAAACTCCCTGTGTTACGGCAGGATTATTCACCACCAATCAAGTCAAGGCCGCACCTATACTCATTGACAAGGAGCGGCTGAAAAGCGGACATGCCCAGGCCATTCTCGTCAACAGCGGCTGTGCCAATGCCTGCACCGGTGCAAAGGGCATGGAGACGGCCAAGGCAACGAGTGCTTTAGCTTCAGTGGCTCTTAGGATTGCCGATGATTTGATTCAGTTGTCTTCCACTGGTGTAATTGGGGAGCAGTTAAGGCTGGAACCTTTTGAGCGCAGTGTACCAAAGCTTGTTCAGGATTTATCCGCGAAAAATTTTGAACGGGTTGCTCAGGCGATAATGACGACCGACACCGTGCAAAAAATTGCTAAAACCACGATAGATATCGGTGGTGAAAAGGTCAAAATCATGGGCATGGCCAAAGGGGCCGGAATGATAATGCCCAATATGGCCACCATGCTGGCTTTTGTTTTTACCGACGCCCGGATAAATTTTCCGGAACTGCATAAATCTTTAGTCAAGGCAGCTGACCGGACCTTCAACAGGATAACCATCGATGGCGATACCAGCACTAACGACATGGTCCTGGTCATGGCCAACGGCACGGCTCAAAATCCATGGATCGATGGCGATTCTCCAAAAGAACGACAACTTTTTCAGGACGGACTCGAGAGTATCCTGAAGGATCTGGCCTTGCAGATCGTCAGCGACGGAGAAGGCGCAACCAAGACCATCACTATCAGGGTTTCCGGCGCAAAAGAGAATGTGGAAGCGGAGAAGATAGCCAGAACTATCGCTAATTCCAACCTGGTCAAGACCGCCTTTTTTGGAGAAGATGCCAACTGGGGGAGAATCTTTGCCGCCATGGGGCGGGCTGGAGTGCGATTTTCACCCGATCATGTTGATTTGGCCTTCGGCGATGTACTGCTCGTCAAAAATGGTCTCTCGTTGGGAGCTGAAGCGGAAGCCGCCGCGACCGAGGTTTTGAAGGAGAAAAGTATTACGGTCAGTATAGATTTGAAAGACGGACCGGGCTGCGAAGAGGTTTACACCTGCGACTTCTCGATAGATTACGTGAAAATTAATGCCGACTATCGGTCCTGAAGCTGTATGTTCCGGAGACTCGGTTGTTTCGATGAGCTGGCTTTGGCTGAAAATAAGACGGGTACTGACAAAGGAAACGGAATGTGAAAGAACTCTACCTTATTCGTCACGCCAAATCCAGTTGGACCAAGGTCGACCTTGATGATTTTTCCAGACCTCTCAATAAGCGGGGGAAAGAGGATTGCCCTGAAATGGCTTCACGCCTTGCAGGAGCGGGTATCATTCCGGATCTGATCGTTGCCAGCCCGGCTAAAAGAGCAAAAAAGACAGCTATCTGCATGGCCAGGGGGACCGGATATGCAATCGAGTCAATCTGCTATGACAAGGAATTGTATCTCGGCTCGATTTCATATCATCTGCAGGTAATCAATGAACTGTTCGTCAAGGTTGATGTATTATTTCTGGTGGGACATAATAATACCATAACCGAGCTGGCCGAGTACCTGAGCGGCAATTCTCTTGGTAACATACCGACCTGCGGTATTGTTGCCCTGGAGTATGCCGATGGATTTATTGCTGAAGCGGGTTCGGGGAAATTGCTGTTTTTTGATTTTCCCAAAAATAAAGAATATCCGGTTGTTCGAAAATAATTAACGATGAAACCGGTAGTGAAATTTGACAATGGTTCTTTCGCATATGAAGCTTTCTATTTATCTATTCGAAATTTAAGATTTTTATGAGTTTGTCTTGGATGAATTTCTAAAGTACGAATGCGAAGAAAAATTGTATTTTGAGAATTATTACGCAGAAAAAAGATGGTTGCAGTTATTTCTTATTGTTTGAAATGTAAGCATTATTACATTACCCACGATCCTCAAAGACCATACGGCTGTCGGGCCATGGCATTTAAATGCCAAGCTAATCCCGCCCGCTTGGTATACGAAAGTTCCGGTATTATTTGTCAGCTTTTTACGCCCAATCCCCGCAAAGCACGGTGACTCTGTGCCCGTGCTGTGCGGGTATAAGTACCTTCACGAAATACATTCTAAAAAAACAAGAAATGAATTTCCAAGGTAGCAAAAAAGGGGTAAATGGGCTGCCGGCAGAGAAGCCGGCTCCAACCACATCGACCGGTAGACATGACTCCTTGATGAATACTATACAATATAGAAAAACCAACGATTTGCGGGAACGAGTCTTGTCGCTTGTCCGTGAAACCTGGGTAACAAGCTGGGAATTGATTAGGATTACCATTCCGGTCGCCGTACTCACCAAAATTCTTCAAGAATTCGGACTGATTAACTACCTCAGTATGGCTCTTGAGCCGGTAATGAGTCTCATTGGTCTGCCCGGCGCGCTTGGGCTGGTCTGGGCCACCGCCATGCTCACCAATCTCTATGGGGGAATCGCGGTTTTTGCAGCTCTGGCTCCCGGGCTTGATTTGACCTCCGCCCAGATAACGGTACTCTGCTCGACCATGCTTATAGCGCATTCTCTGCCGATTGAGTTAAGTGTAAGCAAGCGGGCAGGGGCTAATCTCATCCCGATTGGTCTATTGCGGCTGGTTGGCGCTGTAGTCTATGCTTTTCTCCTGAACCGGATATGTCTGGCGTTGGATATCTGGCAGGAAGCTGCGTCTCTGTTATTCAGAGCTGCAGACAAATCGGAGGATTACTTGCTGTGGGCATGGGCATTGTTGCAGAACCAGGGAATGATAATTTTAATTATCTTTTGTATAGTCCTCTTTATGCGGATTTTCAGAAAAATCGGCCTCCTCGCTCTGCTGGAAAAACTCCTGGCACCGGTCTTGCCTTTTTTTGGAATGGGGCGGCAGGCAGCGCCCATCACCGTGGTGGGCATGGTCATGGGGATCGGCTATGGTGGTGCACTGATAATCAGGGAAACAGATACGGGAAAGATGGCAAAAGAGGAGGTGTTTAATTCCATGGCCCTAATGGGACTTTGTCACGGTCTGGTAGAAGACACCTTGGTCATGGCCGCCATTGGTGGAAAATTAGCAGGAATTCTCTGGGGAAGAATTGTATTTTCCCTTATTGTTACCTTTCTCCTGGTCAGACTCCTTCAAGCTCTTGCTGCAAAGCGAATGAGACAGCAGATATAAATACACAAGGAAATTTCAAGCTCACAACACTTATGGATTTTACAAAATTTGGCGAAAAAATGACCTCTAATGCCGGAATACTTTCCCTGATGGATGATCTGGGAAAGGCTCAGGATTCCGGCAATGAGAGTATGATCATGATGGGAGGCGGCAATCCTGGACTGGTGCCGGAGTTTCAGGAAATAATGCGCAACCGGCTTCTGGCAATATGTAACGACAGCAAAAGTTTTCAACAGCTGGTCGGCAGTTATGCGCCTCCTCAGGGAGAAAAAAAATTCAATGAAGCGTTGGCTGCCCTTCTTAAAAAAGAACAGGGATGGGATATAGAGCCGGAAAATATTTGTTTGACAAATGGAAGCCAGACTGCCTTTTTCATGCTTTTTAACCTGTTCGCTGGTATCCTGCCGGATGGGAGAGTGAAAAAGATCTGTCTGCCCATGGCCCCGGAATATATAGGTTATGCCGATCTTGGGCTGACGGATGATCTTTTTGTTTCCGTAAAGCCCCGGATAGAACTCCTGGAAAACCGGTTTTTCAAATATCATATCGATTTTGAAAATCTGCAGATCGATGACGGCATCGGTGCCCTCTGCATCTCCAGGCCGACTAATCCCACCGGTAATGTAGTAACCGATGAGGAGCTGGCAAAACTCGCCGACCTGGCGGTACAGCACAAGATTCCGTTAATTGTCGATAGTGCCTATGGCCTACCTTTTCCGGGAATGATGTTCACGGAAGCAAAACCAATCTGGAACGAGAACCTGGTGGTCTGTCTTTCTCTTTCCAAGTTGGGTCTGCCTGCTGTCCGGACCGGGATTGTTGTGGCTAAAAAAGAGATCATCCAGGCTCTTACCAGCATGAATGCCATTATGTCGCTTTCACCAAATAACTTTGGAGCGGTACTGTCCCAGCGTCTTATTGCCAGTGGGGAAATTACAGCCGTGAGCAGGGATCTCATGCTCCCTTTCTACCGAAAAAAAATGGAAAAGGCCGTGGCCGTGGTTCAGGAAAAATTTGCCGATATTCCCTATCGCATCCATAAACCCGAGGGCGCCATGTTCCTCTGGCTGTGGTTTGAGGATTTGCCTATAACCAGTCTGGAACTCTATCGGCAACTGAAGGATGAAGGTGTCCTGGTGGTTTCCGGGCATTATTTTTTCCCGGGTTTGACTGAACGTTGGCGGCATAAGGATCAATGTCTCAGGGTAACCTATTCTCAAAATGATGATGATGTCCATCGGGGGCTTGAGATTATCGCCGAGGTGGTAAGGCGGGCGTATAAGTAAAATATGGTGGCGTCGTAAAAACTCTTCATCTGTTTCGTTGCTGCAAATTTTCAATCATTACGACGTAATTTAGTACGCCGAAATGATTGAAAATTTGCGCTCCTCGCATATGAAGCTTTTTACTTAGCCATCTGATATTTAAGGTTTTTAGTTCGTCAAATATGAAACAGGACAATTGGTATGCGCTGGAGTTATAAAACCGTACATTACGATCTGAAAAAGGAAGGTATTCTGGGAAGTGCTTTCCTCGATGAACCTGAGATTGAATTGTCATTGAATCAGTATGGCAAGGCCGGCTGGGAACTGGTTTCCCTACTTGAAACCATGGATGGACTGATTGCCGTTTTTAAACAGCCGCTGGACCTGGATACACGGTCTTTTCCTGCCTCAATCGCTTCACCTGAAAAGATTAGCCGGTTGCCGAAAAAGGCTGAATCGAAAGAAATTCGCCCGCAAACCGCCTTGGAGAAGAAAAACAACTTTGAAACGGTGACTGAAGACGTGGCGGAAGCCATCATGCTTGATGAGTTGGAGATCGAGGAATTCGAGATCGAGGAAGAGAAGGACAAGGTTAAGGAAGCTGTCACTAAAACTTCGGCACCACCTGTTGATGTCGGCATGATCCGAATTGAGTAGATGGTAACCGTTCACCAGCACCTCATTTCCGTCCGATCAGGCCGCCTCACATAGAAGGGCGGGTTTAGAACCCGCCCCTACAAGCTCTGAGGCCTGCTTGAACGAACCTGGAGCACTGGATGCGACGGCCAAGGATGGGACAGGAGCGACACGGTTACAGACCCGGATTATACGGTCTTTTTATGTGTACCGGTGAACGTTTACAATAGATTGCATAGGCAGAGCATGAAATCCGCTAAGATACCAGTGGTTGACCAGAACTTGTTCGAATGGATACGCAGTATTCGCAGAACTCTTCATCAATACCCGGAACTCAGTTATCAAGAGCATCGTACTTCTGCATTTATCCAGGAAAAACTTACTGAGCTCGGTATTGGCTACCGCAACGGGTGGGGCGGGACCGGAGTGATAGCAACGATCGGCAATAATTCCAACACATCGGGTCATGTTGGACTGCGGGCGGATATGGATGCTTTGCCGATTCAGGATAAAAAAATTGTAGCCTACGCTTCAAAAATCCCGGGAGTGATGCACGCCTGTGGTCATGATGGTCATGTGGCGATGTTGCTTGGAGCTGCGGCGATATTAGGTAAACGGCAGTTGGATGGTAGGGTGTCCTTCATTTTTCAACCGGCTGAAGAACATGGTAACGGAGCAGAGAAAATAATTAAGGAGGGTGCACTCGACAACGGGATAGAGGCCGTCTTTGCCGGGCACATCGATACCCACTTCCCAACTGGAACAATAACGGTTGATGATGGAGTAATCTGTTCCTCCGCGGATCCTTTTGATATTCATGTTGTCGGTAGAAGTGCTCATGCCGCCCGTCCCCATGAAGCAAGAGACGCGATCGTGGCCGGCTCCTATCTTGTGACCGCTCTGCAGACCCTGGTTTCAAGGGAAACCGATCCGAATAAATCGGCGGTTGTAACTGTAGGTCGCTTTTTGGCCGGAGAGGCCAACAATGTCATCGCGGAAGAGGCCCGGATCGTGGGCACAATTCGCTCAAATGATCACAAAGTTCGCAATCGGATTCTTGAGGGGATGCAGCATATTTGTGATGGCGTTGCCTTGCAGCATGGTGTCGAAATAACGCTTCATTACCACGACTGTCTGCCGGTCGTTGCCAATTCGTTGAAAGCTACCAAAATCGCCCGGGATGCCGCCCGGCAGGTAATCGGCAAAGAGCTGGTGATCTCGCAGGGACGGCCGAGTCTTGGTGGCGAAGACTTTGCCTTCTACCAGCAGCTTGTGGAGGGCTGTCTGGTTCGATTCGGAGCAAACAGTCCTTCAGGCTGTGGCCCGGCTCACAGTGGCAGCTTTGATTTTGATGAAAATGTTTTGCCTGTAGGGGTAGCATGGCTGGCTTGCGTTGCCTTGCAGTGGCTCAAGTCTGTCCGGAATTCTCCAAGGAAGGTCGTCCGGAAATAGGCATTTTTTCCCGGATCGAGGTATTTCAGAAAAATAAGCACAGGCATATATTTGATATTCCGAGCATTATTTTTCTGAAATAACGATGAGCTGGGATAAAAGGCATACCCGGGAAGCCTCCTAGCCAAGATTGAAGTACATGCCTGTCTGATACACAACAACGGCCATGGCAAAGGCAAAGATGGTGTTGAAGCTCATGGAAAATACGGCCCACTTCCAGGATGATTCCCTGGCGATACAGATGACAGTGACAAAACATGGCGCATAAAACATGATGAACACCAGCGCTGCAATGGCTACCACTCTGTTCCAGTTGCTATCGTTTTTTAGACGTTTTCCCAGAGGTTCAGACGCTTCAGTATCAACTTCCCCCATCGAATAGGCAGTGCCCAGGGTGGAGACAATAACTTCCTTGGCGGCAAATCCACCGATCAGGGCGATATTGGTTCGCCAGTCGAAGCCCGCCAGTCTGGTAAAAGATTCCAGAGACCTGCCGAATTTTCCTGCAATGGAATTCTGCAGTTTTGCTTCGGTCTCCTCATTATTAATCTGACTGATCCGTCCTTTAAGCGTTGCAGCTTGCGTGGATAATTTATCGGCGCCAGTCTTAATCTCGGCAACAACTTCAGCCGGAGCGGCGGTCAAAACAGCCTGACGTTGTTGTTCGAATATCGCCACCTTCTCCTGCGATAAGCCGGGAAAAGTCATAAGCGCCCAGAGCAGAATGGATATTCCGAGAATGACCGTCCCAGCCTTCTTGATATACTGAAACGTCCGCTCCCAAGTGTGGATCAGAAGTCCGCGAAGGGTCGGGAACCGATAGGGAGGAAGCTCCATAACAAAAGGCGTGGGAGCACCTCTTAGTACTGTTGACCGCAGGAATTTGGCGGCAACCAGTGCAACTACCCAGGCCAGCATAGTGAAAAGAAACATATACCTGGCTTTATTCTCACTGAAAAATGCGCCGATAAGCAGAGCAAGGACCGGCAGTTTCGCTCCGCAATTCATAAAGGGGACAGTGAGCAAAGTGGCCATTCGTTCTTTTGGTGACCGGAGGGTACGTGTAGCCATCACCCCGGGAACCGCACAGCCGCCTGCGATCCCGCCGGAAACGATAAAGGGCATGACCGAGGAACCATGGAGACCGAATATCCTGAAAATCCTGTCCATCATGAAGGCTACCCGTGCGAGATATCCGGAATCTTCCAGAATGGCAATACTGAAAAACATGAACATGATCAGAGGGACAAAGCCGAGCACCCCGCCCACTCCGTCGATTACCCCGGAGATAATCATCGATTTGAGAAGTCCATCCGGCAGGGTATTTTCCACCAGGGTACCGAACCAGCCGAAAGCATTTTCCAGCCAGGTGACGGGGAGCTCGCTCCAGCTGAAGGTAAACTGGTAAACCCCGAAAAGAATCAGCAGCATAATTGCCGGACCAACTAATCGGTTGGTGAGTACCTTATCGATTTTATCCGAGGTGTAGAGTCGGTCGGCATCAAATTTATGACTGATAACCCCTTGTCTGAGCACTGATTTAATGTACCCGTAGCGATGGTCGGCGATTAGGGCCTCGGGATAAACATCAAGAGTCCTCTGGGTGTGTTCGGAAGCTTTATTAACTATCTCTTCAAGCACGCCGGCCATTACCGGATTGCTTTTTTGTCCTTTCTCCAGAAGCTGATCATCATTTTCCAGATACTTAATGGCTGTATATCTGGGCGGGTAGCTGTCACAGAGCAAAGAGGTCCGGGTAATTCTGGTAATGAGTTCCGTCAGTGTGGTATCGAGATCTTCACCATATGAGATATCGCGCGGATTCCATGTTGTTTCCTTGAATGCTATACGCAGACAGGCATCGAGCAGCTCCTTTTTTCCAAAGCCCGTGCGGGCGACGATAGGCACCACAGGAACCTGGAGCAGCTTTTCCAGTATCTCCGGCTTTATCTCAATTCCTCTATCTTTGGCAACATCCATCATGTTCAGAGCAATAACCAGTGGAACTCCAAGTTCAAGGAGTTGACAGGTAAGATAAAGATTTCTTTCAAGATTTGAGGCATCAACAATGTTAATTACCACCTGCGGACGTTCATTGACCAAGTAGTCCCGAGTGACCAGCTCTTCCGCCGAATAAGCGGTCATGGAATAGGTACCGGGAAGATCCGTCAAGGTGATTTTTTGATCTTTGTGCTGAAGAGTGCCCTCTTTATGGTCAACGGTGATACCGGGATAATTGCCTACATGTTGTCTGGCACCGGTTAATTGATTGAAAAGAGTGGTTTTTCCTGCGTTGGGATTGCCCGCAAGGGCCATTAATAGATGCATTGTCTGGATATTTAGTTAGAGGAGGAGATATGGAAATAAAAAGAAAAAACGTTTTTTGAGTTACTCGGGTTATTTATCGATTTGTAAATATTGTTACCCTCATAAAAACCTTAAATTTAAGATGGCTAAGTAAAAAGCTTCATAGACGATGCGCGCAAATTTTCAATAATTTCGGCGTACTAAGGTACGTCGTAATGATTGAAAATTTGCAGCCACGAAACAGATGAAGAGTTTTTACGACGCCATCAAGATTTACGGCTACCGCAGGACGATTCCGAGCAGCACGAACAACCGTCACCGCAGGAAATATTCGCATCCTTGCTGGTGGCTGCTTTTAATTGACGATAGAATCTCCGACCGATAAAAAACGCACAGATGGCTATAATAGCCCAAGTAATAATTGTTTCAACCATGATACCGTAACTCCTGTTAGCCTCTCCTAACTCTTGGGGCAAAAAATAAGTCCGATAAAACTCGGACTGAAATTGCGAAAGTATTTTATTATACGCCTGTTACAAAGATATTCTCGGATACATCTGAATCCAGACTAATCGTTCCTCCATTGACTTTCAGAAGACATTGGTGTCCGGTTTCTGAACAGATTACATCCGCTTCGACGCCCGGATAGAGGCCCATGGAAGCCATACGGGCACAGATTTTTCTGTCTCCCGAAACTTTGCATACTTTTACCCGGCCTGTCTTTGCTCTCTTGGAAAGGGGAGTAATCGAATCAGTGCATCGACGCCTGCCGAAACAATTTCTTACCCTGTCGGCAAAACAGCAGCCGCTATTTTTTCCATGTTTCTGATGCATCATATTCTCCAGTTAATTACAACCTTTAGGTACACCAAACAATAACGGTAGTCAACAGGTATTTCAAGGTCATGCAATATTTTTAGGGACAGCTAATAGATTGGCAAGTTTAAGGAGCTGTTCTTGGATTGCAGAGGCTTTGCCTAGGTTTTGGAGGAGTACCGGGAAGAGGGAGGAGGAGAACACATAACACCATAAATGATGCTGCAGAAGCAAACGGAACAGCTTGAAGGAGGAGGGGGCTGCAAAGAAGAGGGCTCAGTCGGAAGTCTCGGTTTCCACCATGATATAATCAGCTTCATTGTTACGCAGGGTCAAGGTGCCGCCCATTACCCTGAGAGCCACAGGATCATTAAGCGGAGCTCGTCCCTGGATAGTGATTTCGGTTCCGGGAACCAGGCCCATTTCCCGTATTCTTCTGCCCAGCTCACCTCCGACTTTGACGGATTTGATAATTCCTGACTGGTTTTTGGCCATCCGACGTAAATTGATCAGCGCCATCTTCTGCTCCCCTGAAAACAAATGTATAAAAATGTATGATGGCGTCGTAAAAACTCTTCACCTTCTTCGTTGCCGCAAATTTTCAATCATTTCGAAGTACCTCTTGTACGTCGAAATGATTGAAAATTTGCGCGCCTCGAATCTGAAGTTTTTTACTTAGCCATCTGAAATTTTAGGTTTTTACGAGATTATCATGTATAAATAAGGTGAAAATTTGCTTAACTCTATGCCTGTTTTTTGGATTCCCATGAATCTCGCAAGGTTACGGTTCGGTTAAATACCGGACTGTCAGGTTTCGATTCAACAGGGTCGGCACAGAAATAACCCTGACGTTCAAACTGTACTGTTTCTCCTGGCGGAAGATTCGCGAGACTAGGTTCTGCGATAGCTCCTGAGATGACCACTTTCGACTGGGGATTGAGCTGTTCGAGAAAATCAACGTCTTTATCTCCTTCGGGATTTTCCACCTTAAAGAGTCTGTCGTACATTCGAACTGTTACCGGAATCCCTCTTTCCGCGGAAACCCAGTGAATTGTTCCCTTCACTTTCCTGCCGTCAGGAGCGGTGCCGCCTCTCGTCTCGGGATCATACGTGCAGTGGATTTCCGTGATTTCTCCAGTAGCCTCGTCTTTTACATGGGAACTGTATTGGATCAGATAACCATATCGCAACCGCACCTCCCGGCCCGGGCCAAGACGGTGGTATTTTTTTGAAGGATTCTCCATGAAATCATCCCGTTCGATATAGAGCTCCCTGGAAAAAGGAAGAGTCCTCTCACCCATCGCCGGGTCTTGGGGATGGTTTTTGCCCACCATTTCTTCAACCTGCCCTTCGGGATAGTTGTCGATTATAACCTTGATCGGGTCGAGGACACATATCCGCCGTTGCGCCCGTACGTTGAGATCGCTCCGGATTTCGTTTTCCAGAACTCCCATGTCGATTCGACTCTCACTCTTACCGATTCCGATGGTCTTACAGAAATTGCGGATCGAGGCAGGAGTGTAACCGCGACGCCGCAGCCCTGAAATGGTCAGCATCCGGGGGTCGTCCCAACCCTCAACATACTTGCCTTCCACCATTTTCAGGAGTTTGCGCTTGCTCATGACCGTGTAGGTGAGATTCAGCCGGGCGAACTCGATCTGCCGCGGATGACACGGAGTCTGCAGGGTATCCAGGATCCAATCGTACAGGGGGCGATGATCTTCAAACTCTAAAGTGCAGAGGGAATGCGTGATGCCTTCCAGCATATCGGAAAGACAGTGGGTATAGTCATACATCGGATAAATCTTCCAGGTGGCTCCGGTACGGTGATGGTGTGCCTTCAGGATTCTGTAAATCACCGGATCCCGCATATTCAGATTGGGTGAAGCCATATCGATTTTTGCACGGAGCACGTGGCTGCCTTCTTCGAATTCACCGTTTTTCATCTGTTCGAAGAGTTTGAGGTTCTCTTCTATAGATTGATTACGGTAAGGACTCTCCTTTCCCGGCTCGGTCAGGGTGCCTCGATATTGCCGTATCTCATCGGGGGAGAGCTTGCAGACATACGCTTTTCCCATCTCGATGAGCTGGATGGCGTACGCATGGAGTTGCGGAAAATAATCCGAGGCATAGAGCACTTTCTTTCCCCAGTCGAAGCCAAGCCATTTGACATCTCCCTGAATGGATTGCACATAGGCAACCTCTTCCTTGCTTGGATTGGTGTCGTCAAAGCGGAGATTGCAGCTTCCATTCATCTCTTCAGCGATGCCGAAGTTCAGGCAGATGGATTTCGCATGACCGATATGGAGAAAACCGTTCGGTTCCGGTGGAAACCTGGTTACAACCCCCTGGTGTTTTCCGGACTGAAGATCATCGGTGACGATCTGGCGAATGAAGTCCAGCGGCTTGGTTTCTGAATTTTCTAATATTTCCATAACTGGCGACTCATATAAAAAAGGGATACGTTTATTCTAAGCAAAAAGTTTTCCTACGGACCGGAGTCTGTGGACGACTCTTTCCCGGCCGATGGTTACCAAAATGTCAAACATTGAAGGGCCGGCCAGTTGGCCTGTGACCACGGTACGCATGGCGTTTATGAGGATACCGGGCTTGATCGCCAGCTCCTCGGCATATTCTCTGGCAACCCGTTCGGTTTCTTCCAGTGAAAACTCCGCGAGTTTTTCGTACCTGTCGGCGAGTTCCGGAAGCCATTGCTGTAATTCATTATATTTTAAGACATTTTTGGCAAGCGGTTTCGGATCGATGGTGAAATCGTCGGCGAAATATGCCCGGCCAAGTGTGGTAAAATCCTTCAGGGTATGAAAGCGATCCCGAATGAGATCGAGAGTCTGGAGATACCAGTCTTTTTGGTCCGAGTCATAGGCTTCCTGCCATAAGCCTTCGGCTTTAAGTTCTTTTTCGACCATTTGCCCAAGCTCTTCAACCTTCATTGTTCTAAGGTAATGTTCATTTATGAAAATAGCTTTCGGGTCGGTAAAAAATTTCGGATCGTTTTTCTGGAAATTGAAAATGGCACTCGATTTATTGATTCGTTCAAGTGAAAATTCCCTGATGAGTTCTTCTTTTGAATAAAATTCCTTGTCATCTCCCGCGGACCAGCCGAGAAGAGCAAGAAAATTGTTGAAGGCCCAAGGGATAAAACCACTGTCCCGGTAAAATTGAACAGCTACTATTTCCCCGTGGCTGCGTTTGGATATTTTGGCTTTTTTCGTATCAAGGGTGAGCGGCATATGAGCAAAGACCGGCAGTGGAATATCTAATGCCTCGTACAACAGAACCTGTTTGAGGGTGTTGGTCATATGATCCTGCCCCCGGATTATATGAGTAATCCGGTCACGGATATCATCAACGACATTGCAAAGCAGATAGAGTGGTTTCCCATTGGATCGGACAATGACAAAATCGTCTATTTCTGAATAGTTAGATTCAATACGACCCAGAATTTTATCGTCGTAGCCAAGAACGCCCGTTCGATCAGGGACTTTAAAACGAATCACGAAAGGAAGCCCTGCCGCTTCTTTTTCGGCTATCTCGTCGTCCGAGAGGTTTCGACAGCTGCGGTCATATCCCAGTGGCTTCTTAGCTGCAAGCGCGGCCTCACGTTTTGCATCCAACTCTTCTTTGGTACAAAAGCATTTATAGGCGGCTCCCTGTTCCAGGAGTTTTTGGGCGGCTGCAATATGGTCCTGCTCAAAATCCGTCTGGAAATACGGTCCTTCATCATAATCAATGCCCAACCACTCAAGACCTTCAATGATTCCTTGGATTGATTCCTCAGTTGACCGGCCGACATCTGTGTCCTCGATTCGAAGAATGAGCTTGCCGCCGGTCTTTCTGGCATAGAGCCAATTGTAGAGAGCTGTTCTTGCTCCCCCGATATGAAGATAGCCGGTTGGGCTTGGCGGAAAACGTAATCGTGTTTCAGGCATATAAGAACTCCTTGAACCAGCACATTCTGCTGGTAATGACATTATAAGCGTAAATGTTCCGTCGGGTTATCGGCTTGTTTGTTTTTCCCTGAAATGGCTTCCCATCGAAAAGAACATCAGGCTGCTATATATCTTTTTCCTGATGAATGTTCAACATTATTACGGATTCATACTCCTGGTTCCGGAAATGAGTATTCATTTTCGGGAAAATCCGTGCCGGGGATAATTCCAGTTTTTTATTGTTCTCGACAGGGGAACTTTGTATAGTTTTTCCCTTATTACCGCGACGTTGTTACCTCTTATTCTTTTGTTTGTAAAGTATATCGAAATTGCTTCATGCAATGGAGGATAATGGTGCTTTTCTTGTTGCATGACAGGGGAAGCTGAGACGGATTCTTATCGAGGAATTAAGAGAATGAAAGTACTGATCAGTGACAATTTATCCCAGGCCGGAGTAGATGTCCTCAGAAACACAGGTCTTAACGTCGATATCAATACAGGACTGGCGCCGGAGGCACTGAAAGAAATAATTGGTGATTACGATGCATTAATCATACGCAGTGCCACAAAAGTCACTGCTGACCTGCTGGAGATGGCGCATAAACTGAAAGTCATCGGCCGTGCCGGAATCGGGCTTGATAATGTCGATATCCCTGCTGCCAGCCAGAAAGGTATTGTAGTCATGAATGCTCCGGACGGCAATGCGACAACCGCCGCAGAACATGCGATCTCCATGATGATGGCTCTCTCCCGAAATATTCCTCAGGCCTGTCGATCAATGAAGGAAGGGAAGTGGGAAAAAAAGAAATTTATGGGGAGGGAGGTCACAGGGAAGACTTTCGGGGTCATCGGCATCGGCCGGATTGGTGGAATTGCAGCCAGTAGGGCCCAGGGCCTGAAAATGAAGACCATAGCCTATGATCCGCATATGCCGAAAGAAATGGCTGAGAAAATAGGCGTGGAGCTGGTCAGCCTGGAGGATTTGGCACGCAGATCCGACTATATCTCCGTACATGTACCGCTGACTCAGGAAACAAAAAACGTGGTATCCACCAAGTTTTTCGAGATGATGAAGAGCGATGCAATGTTTATCGATTGCGCTAGAGGAGGCGTCTGTGATGAAGAAGCTCTTTACGACGCCCTGGTAAATAACAAAATTGCCGGTGCGGCCCTTGACGTTTTTATCAAAGAGCCTACCAGTCTTGAAAACTGTCCCCTCCTTGAATTGGATAATTTTATCTGTACGCCTCATCTTGGAGCATCCACCAACGAAGCACAGGAGAGTGTTGCGCTCATTATCGCCGAGCAAGTTGCCGATTATCTCAAAAAAGGTACAGTGACCAATGCAGTTAACGTCCCTTCGGTCAGTGGCGAGGTTCTCGCCCAGGTGGGACCCTACATAAAGCTTGGTGAGATGCTTGGATGCCTTCATATGCAGATAGCTCAGGGCGGAGTGGCTGAAGTAAATATCGAATACAGTGGTGAACTGGCTGAACAGAATACCAGTCCGATTACGGTGGCTTTTCTCAAAGGGCTCTTCACCCCAATTCTGAAAGATGCGGTGAACTATGTCAATGCACCGATCATTGCCAAGGAGAGGGGGATTCGCATCATTGAGTCGAAGAGCGAAAAAGCCGACGACTTTGTTAATACGCTGTCGATCAAAGTATTAACCAATGAAGGGGAAAACGTTCTGGTCGGCACTGTTTTCGGCCGCAATGAACCACGTCTTGTCCGTTTGAATTCTTTCAGGCTGGAAGCACTGCCGGCCGGTCCCATGCTGCTTGTATTCAACAATGATGTGCCTGGAGTGATCGGTGCCTTGGGGACTGTTCTCGGTCTTGCCGGAGTGAATATCTCACGGATGACCGTTGGCCGTGAGGAACAAAGTAAACAGAATATTATTCTTCTCAGTACCGACGAGCTTGTCTCAAAAGAATTGCTTGCCAAGGTTGAAGATCTGAAAAATATTACTAAAGCACAGGTACTGGACCTGACTTCCGTATAAATTGTAACCATTCACCAGCACTCGGTTTTCGTCCGATCAGGCCCCCTCACATAGCCAACTATAGCTCTGAGGCCTGCTTGAACGAACCTGGAGCATTGGATGCGACGGCCAAGGATGGCCTAGTGTCGCGGGTGTCAAGGATGGCACAGGAGCGACAAGGTTACAGATCCGAGTTATGCGGTCTTTTAATGTATACCGGTGAACGGTTACTATAAATAAACAAAAATCTGTTTGTAGAGGAGTAAAGTGATGGTTGACAATGAGAATAAAAAAGATGGCGAGTGTGGTTGCAGCGAGGGAAAGGTGCCCGACAAACAGGGCAGATGCGTTATGCCGGAGGTAACCTTCCCGGCATTTGTCATGTCCTTGAATACTTCCGCACTCTATCACCTTGGCGAAATATCCGATCCGGCGACCGGGAAAAAAATCATAGATCTTGATCTGGCTAAACATGCAATAGACACTATGGCTTTGATACAGACGAAGACAAAGGGAAATTTGTCTAAAGATGAAGAGGAATTGCTAAAAAATATCCTTTATGATATCAAAATCCGTTTTGTCAAAGCGGTAAAAAAATAATTTTTTGCACCATGGATCCGTGTAGTCGAAAGATATATGTTCAGGCTCCCGCAAAAGTAAATTTGTTTTTGAATGTGCTGGGCAAACGCTCCGATGGCTATCATGATCTTGAAACCTGGATGCAAAAGATTGATCTCTATGACATCCTCGAGCTGGAACTGCTTACCGGTGATCACATAGAGTTTTCCACCGATGATGCATCGCTTCCAACAGATGGTAAGAATCTGGCGGTTAGGGCGGCAACGACCTTCTTAGAAGCGAGTAGCAAAGGAAAGGGGACTGGACTCAGGATAAAACTCCGAAAAAAAATTCCGGTTGCCGCGGGTCTTGGGGGAGGAAGTAGTGATGCAGGCGCGGTGCTCCGGGGTTTAAATGAACTTTTCGGTTACGAGTTCTCTGAAGATCAACTCATTGCGATGGCACGGCGGCTTGGCGCCGATGTGCCTTTCTTCGCTGTTGAGCACGATGCCGTCTTCGCCACGGGGGTTGGCGATGTTATGTATCCCGTCGATTCTGTAATCGATTGTTCGTTTGTGATAGTGAATCCTTCTTTTTTTGTTTCAACAGCTTGGGTTTTCCAAAATTTAACATTGACAAGTCTGTCGAAAAACTCTAAATTGTCATGCTTTCAAAAGTACAAGTCAGCTTTTTTCTCTTTAGGAGATATGCATAATGACCTTGAGCGGGTCACATGTGCAAAGCATCCTGAAATAGAAAAGATAAAGAGATCATTGCTGGCTGTAGGGGCATCGCAGGTTTTGATGTCGGGTAGTGGACCGACTGTTTTTGGAGTATTTCCAGATACTGAAAGGTCGGTCGGTTTCGATTTAAAGCGTATTGTTGGTGGATTGCGTCAGGAATACGGAAAAAAGGTTTTCTTATCAAGAGCATGTACTGGGGCGTCGCCAAGCGGTAAGGCACCGGGTTTTGATCCCGGCATCCGTAGGTTCGAATCCTGCCGCCCCAGCCATCATTAATACGTTTTCAGGTTCTTTTCAAATACATCAAAAAGCGATGCGAGATCTAAAAATATTTTCAGGCAATGCTCACAAGAAGATGGCCTGTGAGATTGCCGCTCATCTGGCAATACCTCTCAGTCAAGCCGATGTTAGAAAGTTCAGTGACGGTGAAGTTTTTGTTGAAATAAAGGAGAACGTCCGGGGCACTGATGTGTTTGTTGTACAGCCGACATGTACACCGGTTAATGATCATCTTATGGAGTTGGTAATTATGGTGGATGCTCTCAGGAGAGCCTCGGCCAGAAGAATTACCGCGGTACTTCCTTATTATGGTTATGCCAGGCAGGACAGGAAAAATGCTCCACGTGTTCCCATTACTGCCAAAGTCGTGGCGGAAATGTTGATGGCGGTAGGGGTGCGAAGAGTACTTTGCATGGATTTGCATGCCGGACAGATCGGAGGATTTTTTAATATTCCGGTCGATCATCTGTATGCAGCACCCGTGCTTTTGAAATATATTCAGGAGTTTTTCGGTGACGATGTTATTATGGTTTCACCGGACGCAGGCGGCGTCGAGAGAACCCGTGCATTTGCCAAAAGGTTGAATTCCGGGCTGGCTATAATTGACAAGCGCCGTGATAAGCCGAATGAATGCGAGGCAATGCACGTTATCGGCGACGTAAAAGGTAAAACGGCTATTCTAATGGATGATATGGTTGATACGGCCGGTACATTGTGCGCGGGCGCCACAACACTGTTGGAAAATGGTGCCAAGGAAGTGCATGCTTGTTGCTCACATCCGGTTCTTTCCGGTCCCGCGATCGAGCGATTGCAGAAATCAGTCCTGAAATCCCTGGTAGTTACCAATACTATTCCGCTGCGAAGTGATGCACTGCAATGCGATAAAATTAAAGTATTATCGGTCTCGGAGTTACTCGCCGACGCGATTAATAGAATTCATAATGAAGATTCCGTTAGTTCGCTTTTTGTGTAACTGACGTTTGTACGTAATTATTATATAAAACAATATTGACCCGATAATCGGGATTCGTACCTTCCGGAATATTTTCCACAAAGCCTGAAAAGAGTTTCTAAGGTACTAAATAAGTTAAAAATTATCATATTCTGCTCAGTCGCTGTGAGTTTTGTAGTAGCGACTGTTTAGCAAAGGAGGAAAAATGCTTCAGGTTGAAATATCCGCTTCTGTTAGAAATACTTCCGGCAAGGGACCCATGCGGCAGCTACGTATGCAAGGAATGACTCCCGCGGTAGTATATGGTAGTGGTGCCGAGGCACAAAAGCTCCAGCTTGAAACAAAGACCCTTATGGCTAAGCTTCTTGAGTTCTACCGTAAAAATACTGTGGTTACGTTGAAAGTTGACGGTGCCTCGGAGAAGAGCGTCATGGTCGGGGAAGTGCAAACGGACCCTGTTCGTGATACCCTAATTCATGTTGATTTCTGTGAAATTGATCTCCAGCGGGAGCGTGCTTTTACAGTACCGGTGATCCTGAAAGGAAAAGCCAAGGGTGTTGATCTCGGTGGTATCATGGTTGTCGGTTGTAATCAGGTAGTTCTGAAAGGAAAACCCCTTGATATACCTGATGAATGCGTCGTGGATGTTGCCTCCATGTCAATTGGCGATCAGATCAAATGTGCAGCCATCGATATTCCTGATAATGTCAAGTTGGTTACCGATGCGGAAACTGTAGTTGTTTCTATCATCAAGCCGGGTGAAAAGCTTGACGAGGCGGATGCCAAACCAACAAAAGTCGGCAAAAAGTAAAACGGAATCAGTGTCGGAATTATACACAGCCTGAGGTTGCTTAGGGTGTTATCGATGGTGAGAGGCAAACGGAAGAGGTTCG
This sequence comes from uncultured delta proteobacterium, assembly GCA_963728385.1. Lineage (GTDB taxonomy): Bacteria > Desulfobacterota > Desulfobulbia > Desulfobulbales > Desulfocapsaceae > Desulforhopalus_A. The sequence continues at coordinate 2,136,955 of CAVSJK010000002.1, read as the reverse complement.
GAAAATTATTTGATTTTCCGAACCTCTTCTTATTTCAAGAATTGACGGACTTGTTATTTATGTCTGACAATTTCGTGCCACTATGTAACCGTTTACATAGCGAGATGTTCGCCTGACTCCCGACCTGCAAAAGTTTATGCTCTGTTTCTATCGATGATAGCAGTTCGAGCCCTACGTTTCACTTACCATTCATTTGTACATCGGCAAGAATCTTACTCATGAAAAAATCGGATTATATAGTTGTCGGATTAGGCAATCCCGGTGAACAATATTGTTTCACTCGGCATAATGTCGGGTTTTTCATTCTGGATGAATTGGCGAAAAGGTGGAATTCTCCTATTTCTGTTGAAAAATGGCATGCCCGGTATGTGTCATTGACAATTGGGGAAGGTAAAGTCCATCTTGTCAAGCCATTGACATATATGAACCTAAGCGGTAGGGCTGTTGTTCAATTTTTCAGGTTTTTTAAAGTGAGCCCTGACCAACTACTGGTTGTTCATGATGATCTTGATATGGCACCAGGTAGGGTGAAACTCGTCAAGGGAGGAGGCACTGGAGGACATAACGGCATTAAATCCTTAGTGGAAACTCTTGGAACCAAGGATTTTTACCGTCTCAAAATAGGCATAGGGCGACCTGGAACCGGAACAATCCATGCCGATTTTCCAGTGGATAGATATGTTTTAAGCAATTTTACCGAGGAGGATTCGGCAATTCTGCAGTCACGATATGATGATTTGGAAGATGGAATTCGTCTCTTTCTGAAAGGTAGTCCCGCAAAAGCCATGAATCTTCTTAACGGCTTGAAATAGCAGTAGCTCTTCCGAAACCCTGGGCGGCCCCCAGTCGATTACCTGCCAAAATGAAAAAGGTACGGCAATTAGGCGGAAAATGTGTTATATTGTATTACATAAGATCAAATTTGACTTATTACTGTAATACACCCGCTGCAGCAAAATACCAAAATGCCGGATAAAAGGAAATTACTTTTTTATTATCCGACGCTTTCCTTGTATGGCAAATAACTGCGTTGTGTCTTGTGCTTTTCTTGTTGCTCTATTATAACCTGTGCAAGGCGTTGTATTTAAAGGAGATATCCGTGTTTACCGAAGGTGATATGGCAGTTTATCCGGCCCATGGTGTTGGAGTTATCAAAGCTGTTGAAACAAAAACTATCGGAGGGATTGATCAATCATTTTATATTCTGGAGATTCTGGATAATAGTATGAGGATTATGATTCCTACCGCCAGCAGTAAGAATGTTGGTTTACGTGCAATTGTAGGTAAAAATGAAGTGAGAACGGTTCTTGATATCCTTGCTGATCGTTCAGTGGTAATAGGAGCCCAGACTTGGAACCGGCGCTATCGTGATTATATGGAAAAGATTAAGACCGGCTCCGTGCATGAGGTAGCAATTGTGCTTAGGGATCTTTTCCTCCTCAGCGTCGACAAGGATCTCAGCTATGGTGAGAGAAAGATGCTGGATACTGCGAAAAACCTTATTGTCAAGGAATTGTCCTTGGCTCAGAATACGGAAGAAGCAAGCGTCAGCAAAACTATCGAAGCTATTTTCTCCTAACGCAAGGGCGCTCTCTGCGTTTTATCACCGCAGTTGCAGGAAGAAAGTAATTGTATGGAATCGAAAGAAGCAACTCCGGTCGGATCCGGAAGATCGGACCTACATTTTCAGGTGACGATTGACGCTGGACTGAAAGGGATGCGTCTCGATCAATTTCTTTCCCGCTATCTTCCTTCAGTTTCCAGAAACCTGATCATTTCTTCTATTCGAAAAGGACTGATCTTAGTAGATGATGTGCAGCGAAAGAGCAGTTATCGTCTCAAAGAGTTCGAAATGTTAAAGGGGTCTGTAGAAAGCAAACCCGAACTTGAAGTTCTTCCTGAAAAAATTGACTTTCCTATCCTCTTTGAGGATGACTCGATACTACTTCTCTCAAAACCTCCAGGAATTGTTGTACATCCCGGTAGCGGCAATCATCACGGAACTCTGGTCAACGGACTGGTACACCATTGTAAGTCGATAGCCGAAGCGGGCGACACCATGCGACCAGGTATTGTTCACAGGCTCGACAAAGATACCAGCGGCATAATGCTTATTGCCAAAACGGACAGTGTGCATCGCTTACTGGTAGACGGTTTTAAGAACCACAGGTTACAAAAAGAATATCTGGCGTTGGTTCATGGAATACTCAAAGAAAAAAGTGGGAGAATTGTTGCTCCTATCGGCCGTCACCCAGTGCAGCGTCAAAAGATGGCAATCAGACTGATTGGAGGAAAACATGCCGCCAGTTGTTGGCAGGTACTTCAGGAGTTTGATGATAAATTCAGCCTGATAAAAGTTGCAATTGAAACCGGACGGACCCATCAGATTCGGCTTCACATGGCGCATCTCGGTTACCCTGTTGCAGGAGATAGAGTGTATGGTCCAGGAAAAGACAATAGTCGATTTCCAAGACAACTGCTGCATGCCTGGAGACTGGTCTTCCAACACCCCGTCACGGATGTTCTTGTCGATAAAACCGCAGCTATCTGGCCGGATTTCGATGAGACTTTAAAAAGTTTGGGATGGTCGGGAGCTGCGGAGGTGAAAAAGTGAATGTAGCAGTGACGGGTGGTTTAGGTAGCGGAAAATCGACAGTTTCCAAAATTCTTGCAGCAACGCTTCAGACCGAACTAATCGATACAGACCAATTGTGCCGGGAGCAAATGAACCCCGGAGCTGATGGATATAAAGAATTTACTCGTGTTTTTGACAACAAGTTCCTACTGGATGAAGGAACTATCGATCGAAACCTGTTACGTCAGGCGGTTTTTGAAGATGGAGAATTGCGGACAAAACTGGAAAACATCCTTCATCCGCTGGTACGGCGACAAGTATCTTCCCTCAGTAATGTCTGTTCATTGCGAGGGGCAATTCTGGTCGTGGAAGTTCCACTCCTTTACGAGGTAGGATGGCAGGATGACTTCGATGCCTGTGTCGTTGTCTACTTGCCTGAAAGCCTTTGCATACAAAGAGTCATGGCTCGGAATGGATTGACAGCAGGAGAAATACAGCAGATTCTTAAAGCTCAAATGCCCATCAAGAAAAAACTTGATTCCACCCATTTTATAGTTGATAATTCCGGTACGTTCGTGAGTACAGTGCAACAGATTGCCTGGCTATCTAGAAAGCTTGTCAGAAAGTAAAAAGTGCAGGTATACAATAATTTTCGGCCTAAAAAGCTTGACAGTATAAGTCCGAAAACGTATAAGAGAAACGATGATTTTGTTATTCAAACGCCTATCATTGCTAAATCGTTTCTTTGGATCCTGTTAATATCACCTGAGAGGTTGTCCGAGAATAGGCATTTTTTCTCAGACCGAGACATTTCAAGAAAATAAGCACAGGCATATAGTTAATATTCCGAGCATTATTTTTTTGAAATAACGATGAGCTGGGGAAAAAGGGCATTCTTGGACAGGCTCCTAGGGGGCAGACTGTTCCGATGATGGTTTCCTGAAGATCTGCTGATTTCAACAATGTGATTCTCCACAGATCTGGCCAATATTCCACTCTGTTTTTTTAAATCTAAGCGACGAAAAAGCTCAAAAAGCCTCTTTAAACCAGCTATGTTTTCAATTGCTGTTGACTCTGCTCCGGTCTTTCCCCCGATGCACAGATATAACAGACAAAATATAACCTACACCGGCAATATTGTACGGCTTGTCCGTGGGGTAAGAATTAAAAGTAGTATTTCCCAAATATCCTGCCATTAAATCCAGAAAGGAGAAGAAGATTAATGAATCTGGCGGAACTGAAACTGATGAAAATCGGTGAATTGGTACAGCTTGCACGTTCGTTAAAAGTCGAGGGGTACAGTTCATTACGTAAACAGGAACTGATCTTTGCGATATTGAAAGCTCAGTCTGTAAAAGACGGAAAAATGCGTGGCAGCGGTGTCCTGGAAATCCTACCAGATGGTTTCGGTTTTCTTCGAGCCCCGGATTATAACTATCTGCCGGGACCTGATGATATATATGTTTCACCGTCGCAGATACGCAGATTGAATCTTCGAACCGGTGATACCATTGAAGGCCTTGTTCGGGCACCCAAAGAGGGAGAAAGGTATTTTGCACTTCTTAAAGTCGATAGTGTCAATTTTGATCCACCCGATGCCGCCAAGCAGAAAACGCTCTTTGGCAATCTGACTCCCCTTCATCCGAATGAACCTTTTAATCTGGAATGGCAACCGGATAACATGTCCATGAGAATCATGGACATGTTTGCGCCTATAGGCAAGGGACAAAGGGGACTTATTGTCGCTCCTCCCCGAACAGGTAAGACCGTACTCATGCAGAAAATTGCCAATTCAATCGTGAGGAATCACAAAGAGGTCTATCTCATCGTTCTGCTGATTGATGAACGTCCGGAAGAGGTAACCGAGATGGCGCGATCCGTTAAAGCAGCCGAGGTGGTCAGTTCGACCTTCGATGAACCGCCCCAGCGCCATATTCAGGTTGCCGAGATGGTTATCGAAAAAGCCAAGAGATTGGTTGAGCATAAAAAGGATGTGGTGATTCTGCTCGACAGTATAACCCGATTAGCCAGAGCGTACAATACGGTGACTCCAGCCAGCGGTAAAATTCTTTCCGGGGGTGTCGAGGCAAATGCTCTGCATCGGCCAAAGCGCTTTTTTGGTGCTGCAAGAAATATTGAAGAAGGGGGCAGTCTGACCATTCTGGCAACAGCGCTTATTGAAACCGGAAGCCGCATGGATGAAGTGATATTCGAGGAGTTTAAGGGAACCGGGAATATGGAGCTGATTCTCGATCGGAAGATGGCGGATAAACGTATTTTCCCTGCCATCGATCTTAAACGGTCGGGAACCAGAAAAGAGGATCTGTTGATGAAAGCGGAAACGCTCAACCGGATCTGGATACTTCGAAAGCTTCTAAACTCCATGAATCAGGCCGATTGTATGGATTTCTTGATAGATAAGCTCAAGCACCAAAAAACGAATGCAGATTTTCTTGACTCTATGAATGCATGATCTTATGCCGTGGTTTTAGTACCTTAGAAATTCATTTCTAGTTTTTTTAGAATGAATTTCGTGAAGGTACTTATACCCCTGCTTTGTGGGGTGCTAGCTCTCTACCAAATTATGTTGAAAAAATCCGTTGTTTGGGTATTATGACACTCTTGTGTCCTGGAAACATCATAACAATACTATAAAATACATCATCATTAATACTGGTGAGTCGGAGGAATAATCGCTATGAAAGAAGGTATACATCCGGAATATCATAAAATTACCGCAACTTGTGCTTGCGGCAATGAAGTAGAGCTGGGTTCGGTGATGGATGAAATGAAAGTGGAAATCTGTTCCGCCTGTCATCCATTCTTTACCGGAAAGCAGAAGCTCGTCGATTCCGCGGGTCGTATCGAAAAATTCAAACAGCGTTATGCACAGCATTATGCTAATTTAGACAAAGGTAAGTCTTAATTCCCATACTTTTTTTGTAAAAAAACAACAAATCAATCTGTAAGGTACTAACCCCCGAAAAGCATGGGTGTAAGTACTTTAACGAAATTCCTTCCCAAAAAGGCCGGAAATGAATTTCTAAGGTACTAGCCCTTGCAACGCACAAGGATAAGTACCTTCACGAAATTCTTACCCAAAAAGCGGGAAAGAATTTCTAAGGTACTAAACTGTCCACAACGATGCTCGGCATGGTTGTGGACTTTTTTCTTTATTCTTCTTCCGGTTGAACGTCATGTTTGAAAAATTTGCTGATCTTGAGGATAAAATATCTCATCTGGAAGGGAAGTTATCCGATCCACAACTGGTAAGTGACCAGAAGGAATATCAGAAAGTCGTTCGAGAGCATTCCAATCTCACCAAGCTAAACGCTAAGTATTCGGAATATCTTAATGTTCATAAGCAGATTGAAGAAAATAGAATGATTCTTCATGATGAAGATGAAGATCAGGATCTGAAGGATCTTGCCAAAGCCGAACTTGAAGATCTTTTTGCCAAGGAGAAAAAACTAGATCAGGAAATGAAGATCATACTTCTGCCGAAAGATCCTAATGACGACAGAAATATTTTCCTGGAAATCAGAGCCGGAACAGGAGGTGACGAAGCCGCCTTGTTTGCCGGGGATCTGTTTAGGATGTACAGTCGTTTTGCCGAGGATATGGGTTGGCGAGTGGAAGTTATGAGTTCAAACCCCTTGGGAATTGGTGGATTTAAAGAGATTATTGCCCTCATTAGTGGTGATCAGGTTTATTCAAAGCTAAAGTATGAAAGCGGAGTTCACCGGGTGCAAAGAGTCCCCGAGACGGAAACCCAGGGACGGATACACACCTCGGCGGTGACCGTGGCTATTTTGCCTGAAGCTGATGAAGTGGATTTGAAAATAGACATGCACGAATTAAAATTTGATGTCTTCCGGTCCTCCGGACCTGGTGGACAGTCAGTAAATACCACTGATTCAGCAGTTCGCGTAACCCATCTGCCCACCGGGCTGGTGGTTATTTGCCAAGATGAGAAATCGCAGCATAAAAATAAAGCTAAAGCACTGACAGTTCTTCGGGCTCGTTTGCTTGATAAGATGGAACTGGAACGCCACGATAAAATTTCACAGAACAGGAAAAGCCAGATCGGCAGCGGCGACAGAAGCGAACGCATTAGAACCTATAACTTTCCTCAGGGACGAATGACCGATCACAGGATAAACCTTACTCTGTATAAACTCGATTCAATTATCAGCGGTAAGCTCGAAGATGTGATCTACCCTCTCATCACACACGATCAGGCAGAAAAACTCAAGGCTATCCAGTAAATGCCATGAAGCTATTGTCTGTTTCCCGTCCGGTGCCCCAGCTGCAATTCCATGGTCTGCCGCCGACATGCGACTGATTGATCTTCTCCACTTTGGTGAATCTGAATTACTTGCCGCGGGCGTGCCTGAAGCGGATCTGGATGCACGACTTCTTCTTGAATATTGTACGGCAAAGAGCAGAACGGAAATATATCTGAGTGGTGAATCTGAAGTGTGTCCGGACATTCAAGAGAGTTACCTGAGTCTGCTGGAACGCAGAAAAAAACGGGAACCTATTGGATATATTATTGGGGAACAGGAATTCTGGTCTTTACCCTTTTATGTAACTCCGGATGTGCTTATTCCAAGGCCTGAAACAGAATTCCTTCTTGATCGGGTATTTGCGCTCACCAACCAGGAAAATTTTTATAACAGGAAAATCCTCGACCTTTGTTGCGGCAGCGGGGTGATTGCAACCGTGCTTGCAAAAGAGATCGGCAGAAATATTTTTGCAGCCGACATCTCTCGTAAAGCTCTTCAAATCACCCGGAAGAACGCAAGGCGGCATAGTGTCGATTCCCTTGTGGTACTTGTTCAGGGGCACCTCCTCTCGCCTTTCAGAAACGCTTGTGATTTTTCACTGATAGTTTCCAACCCACCTTATGTCAGTAGCTTGGACGTTGCCGAGAACCTCATGCCGGATGTTGCGGAGTATGAACCGCATCTGGCCCTTGATGGGGGAGAGAAGGGGCTTGAACGTATTCGAGAGATTCGTGATGAATTACCGCTGGTTCTCTGTCCGGGTGGTCAATGCTTTATGGAGATTGGCGCGGACCAGGGAGACGCGGTCCGAGAAATGTTTGAGGAAAATGTCGATGGACTGCCAGGATTTGAATGGGTTGAAATACTTTTAGATTATGCTGGACGTGATCGGGTTGTACATGCCAGGCTGGAAAAATAAAGGTAAACGTTAATAGGCCCGGAGTTATGCAAGCATTTTGCTATTCCTGGTGTACGGTTGCAAATAAAGGAGACACGGCTGACAATGGAAAAACTTATTATTGAAGGTGGCAGAGCGTTGTCCGGTGAGGTGAGAATCAGCGGTGCAAAAAATGCGGCTTTGCCCCTAATGGCAGCAACCTTGCTCACTCCGGGAAAACATATACTGAGAAATATGCCTGACTTGCGCGACACCCGCACCTTTGTTCGTCTGCTGGAGAATCTCGGAGTAAAGGGTGAGCGGGCCGGGGATGTGCTCATATTGGACACGACCAATATTCTGCATACCGAGGCTCCATATGATCTGGTTAAAACAATGCGGGCTTCGGTTCTTGTTCTAGGACCCCTGTTGGCAAGATTCGGCAAAGCCAAAGTCTCCCTGCCCGGTGGCTGCGCGATCGGAGCAAGGCCTATCAATTTTCATATTATGGGGCTTGAACGCTTAGGCGTGAGTTGTTCACTGGAAAGCGGCTATGTCGATGCGGCTATCGAGGGACCGATGCGCGGCAATTCCATTTATTTCGATATACCCTCAGTAACCGGAACGGAAAATCTCCTCATGGCATCAGTCCTGGCGGAAGGAACAACGGTTTTGAAGAATGCGGCAAAAGAACCGGAAATCGGCAACCTCGTTGATATGTTGAATGGCATGGGAGCGAGGATTGAGGGAAAAGACACCGATAAATTGACAGTGCATGGAGTACGGCAATTGTCTCCTGCCGATTGTTCCATAATCCCCGACCGAATCGAGGCCGGCACCTACCTCATTGCCATAGCCGCAACAGGAGGTACCGGAACAGTTACTCATTGCGATCCTTCCCATTTACCCTCGCTGCTCGAAAAGCTTCGGAATGTTGGATTGAAGATCACGGAAACGGGGTCTACAGTAAGTATCGGATGGCCGGAAAGGGAAGGGAATCATTTGAGACAGGTAGGAAATGTAGATGTCAAGACAATGCCTTATCCCGGCTATCCAACAGATTTGCAGGCACAATTTATGTCCCTGATGACTCTGAGTTCTGCTGCCAGTGTCATTAATGAGACTATTTTTGAAAATCGTTTTATGCATGTCGCGGAGTTGCACAGGATGGGCGCGAAAATTAAAATCGATGGTCATTTTGCAGTAGTTACAGGCCAGGGAATGCATGGTCTGTGCGGTGCTCCGGTGATGGCGACGGATCTTCGTGCCAGCTCTTCGCTGGTGATTGCCGGCCTTGCCGCCACCGGTCGAACAGAAATCTCCCGCATCTATCATTTAGAGCGAGGATATGAAAACCTGGTTGATAAACTGACCGGCTTAGGGGCAAAGGTCTGGAAAGAACAGGAATAATGCGGTACAGTTACTCTGTCTTTGAATTATTTTTTTAAAAATATTGATATCGGAAAATGCAGGAAAAACCTCTTACATCAATTGAATTTATAAAAAAGCACAAGGAGAGAATAGCTCTTCTCGGGGTTTTGCTGGCTTTTCTCCTTTTTATCGGAGGTGGAATCTATTTACAGAAGAATAACAGACTTGAAAAAGATCCTCTCTCGGAGTCTTCTCTAAAATCAGTGAAACTCGAAACTGCACAAACAGCAAACGGGACAACCATGTCAACCGGGGCAAAAGGTCGGAATCCGAGGGGACAAGCCGTCGCAAATACGTCCTATCTTCTTAAACCATCTCCGGAAGAACTTTTAAAGAAGTTAGCCTCAATGGAAAATTTCAATGAGAATGTAGTTAATGCCAAATTCTCACAGATGCCCGTTTTGTGGCCTGGATACTTTTTTAGCCTTCAGAAAACCGAGGATGGACAGACAAGTCTATTACTTGATGTATCGGAAGATGGCTTTGGAGTAATGATAGAGAGTGTGGTTGATCTCAGCAAATATCCGGAGCTACGAGAGCTGAAGAGCGGCGAAAAAGTGTGGATTGGTGGAAAGATACTGGCGGTCGATCCGTCGGGTACCGGTAGAATATATCTTAAAACCGAACAACTCAGGTTTGGCGATGAGGCTCCTTATCTGCAAAAAACGCCAAAGACAGATAAGTAAAAGATTCAATTCCAGATTGATTACGAACCAGACTCTTTAGGGCAGGGGGAGAGTGATAGTGAATATCCCTCCGCCGGTTTCCCCATTTTCTACCGATATAGTGCCGTGATGTGCTTCTATTGTCTGTTTGACAATAGCCAGTCCCAGTCCGGTCCCATCCGTTCGAGTTGTGAAAAATGGTTCGAAAATTTGTTCTCTTTTGCACTCCTCGATCCCCGGTCCGTTGTCATGAAATGAAATTTCAATTGCTTCCCCTTCAACAGCGGTTTTCGTTTCCTTTGCCCTGATCGAAATACATTCTTTTCCTGTCGGACAAAAGGCTAAACCATTCTGGATAAAATGATTGAAAACCGTAAACATTTGTTTTTCATCAGCCCAGATATCAATCGCTCCTTTGATGTCGACAATGATCTGAGCCGTTGTCGGCCAGGAGGGATCGGCTCTTAATACCTGCAGGACTTCATCAAGACAGCTGTGTAATGAAAACCAATTGCAAAGACAATGTTCAGGCCGTGAAAATCTTAAAAAATCACCAATAGTCGTAATCAATCGGTTGGATTCCCGCTGGATTATGTTGGTCAATTCAAAATTCGCATAGCCTTTTTTGCCTTCCGCCGAGAACTCTCTGGCCAGGACCTGCGCACAACCTGATATAGCCGTAAGTGGATTCCGAAAATCATGAGCGATACTGGCACTCATCATTCCTATTGCTGCAAGCTTCTCAGCTTGCCTGACCTGTTGCTCAAGCTTTTCTATTTCGCTTATATCCCGAAGTGTAATGATCTTATGTGGAGGTTCCGAATTTTGTGGCCCTTTCTCTGAATCCTGGATGATCATATGCGAATAGCCGATACGGATGTTGGTGCCGTCGTCTTTTAAAAAATCGATGGCTAATCTGTGGTCTGCCTCAGACAAATCGATGTTTGGAAAGATAGTGGATAATTTTTTCCCCAGCATCAACCGCTTGTCCATACCGGCAATTTTCTCAATAGCGGCGTTGGCTGAGCTGATGATACCCTGTCCATCTATAGTTACTATTCCAGTGGAAATGTTATCAAATATCTGCTTGTAAAGAACTGCCAGGCGATCAAAATTTTTGAGTGAGTCGTTGAGAGCGTTTTCTGTTTTGAGGAGGCGTTTACCAAACAGGGCACTCAGTATCGCAGCGAGGAAAAACGTCAGGCCGTGTACGGAAAAATTGTTGATGTTCACCATGAAAGAATGGGAGGGATAGACTAGATATTCTTGGATATACGATGGATAGAAACCAAAAGTCTCCAGAAAAAGAATCATTCCATAAAAAAGGGTAGCGGCAGCTGCGGCAATCAAGCCACCTTTTCTGGGGAGTATAAGTCCACCCGCGATGATTGGAAAGAAGAACACCGAGCTGAAAATCGAACTGGAGGAACCGGAGAAAAAGATAAGAAATGCGGCAAAACCCGAATCAATGAAAATCTGGGAATACCCGAAAGTTAGCAGGTTTCCTTGGTATATCAGCAGCCAGAAAGCGGAGAAAATAGTCGTCAGGTAAACGATCAGGAGCAACAGAATGAACAAGTTTTCAGGAAGGACAAGTACGTTAATGTCCGAACTCTTGAAAATATAGCTGATAGCCAGTAGGAGAGTATAAAGAATGATGCGCAACAGCAGCATCCAAAGCAGCTGGTTTCTGAGCAGCTGATTGGTATTTACCGTATTTTTGGCGCGGTCCAAAAGAGTGGAAAAATCCATGGGAATCAGTCTAAATCGTATTTTTTTACTTTATAACGCAGAGATCGGAAACTGATTTGCAGGAGTTCCGCCGCCTTCATTTTCGAATTGTTGGTTTTTTCCAGGGTATGGGAAATGAGTCGTTTCTCAAGATTGGCAATTACTTTCTCAATGCCGAGATCATAGAGTTCCTCTTCGCTTTCGGCTGCCTGCATGAGAGGATTGACGGAAATCGCAGGAGACTCTGGATGGGATGTTTTAATGCCTCCCGCAAAAGTGAGGCTTTCCGGGAGAATAATATTGGAGTTTTCCAAGGCAACTCCGCGTTCAATTATATTTTCCAGTTCTCTAACGTTGCCTGGGAAATTATAATTCATCAGCACCTGCAAGGCGTATGATGATATCTCTTGAATCTCCTTGCCAAGCCGCTGAGAATATTTTTTGAGAAAATGATCAACCAGAAGGGGAACATCATCTTTTCTTTCCCTGAGGGCAGGCACTCGTAGTGGTACAACGGCCAGTCGGTAAAAAAGATCTTCCCTGAACCTGCCGGCTCTGATTTCATCTTCAAGTACCTTATTGGTAGCAGCAATGATGCGGACATTGATCTTTTTAGTCCGGGTTCCACCGACCGGTTTTATCTCTCTTTCCTGGAGAACCCGAAGAAGTTTTGTCTGAATTATTGGAGTCAACTCCCCGATTTCATCAAGAAACGCAGTGCCGTTATCCGCTTCATCAAAAAGGCCGAATTTATCAGTGATAGCACCTGTAAACGATCCTTTTATGTGACCAAATAGTTCACTTTCCATTAGATCTTCAGGGATCGCACTGCAGGTGATGGGGACGAAGTTCTGGGAAGCAACCTTGCTGTAATCGTGAATCGCCCTGGCAACAAGTTCTTTACCTGTACCAGACTCTCCATAGATAAGGACATTTGCAGGAGTAGGGGCGACACGCCTGATCATATCAAAGATTTTTACCATCTCCCGGCTCTTGCCAATGATCTCCGGAAAGGTGGAGCTGAGTTCCTGAAACTTGCTGGTGTGTATATTTTTATTAGTCGCCGATTCTATGACGGATTTAATTTCATCGACGTTAAAAGGTTTGCTTATATAATCAAATGCGCCATTCTTCATAGCGAGAACAGCATCGTCGGGAGAGGCAAAGGCTGTAATCAGTATTATGGGAAGTTTGGGAAATTGCTCTTTCACTGTTTCCAGGAGTTCAATCCCCGTCATGCCCGGCATACGAATATCGCTGACTATGACATCGACCGGCTGATTGGCAAGACAATCCAGAGCACTTGCACCACCTTTTGCAGCAGTTACTTCATGACCTTCTTTTTCCAGAAGAATTTTAAGGAAATCCCGCATGCTGCGTTCATCATCAACGACTAATACCGAGGCCATGGCCACCTTTAAAGAATGAGATAAAATATTCAGGTACTTCCGGAGAGCCAACCTCTACCGAACGAGCAGAACAATGTATGGATTGATAATATCTTAAATAAAGGCAAGAGACAAGGCGAGGGAGAAAGAAGTGGGGGAGGAAAATGGATGTGAGGTTAATGTTTCTTGAAATCGGCCGATTTGCAAATTGTCAGGATAACGTTCCTAGGCCGCACAACCTCATCCTGAAGGAAGAGAAGCGGCCTGGGGACGATAGGTGCCTGTGATGGACTTATGATAAGAGGGCAAGAGCTGTAGTTTGCGCCGATTTTGTGTACAGCTGTTGCGCTATGTGCTGCCGAGCTGCTTCCGCGTCGATGAGATTTTCCTTGAGATCGTCTTGCAATTTTCTGAGTATCAGAGCGTCATGAACTATCCTTGCCTCTAAAGTAGCATCGGATGAAATATCGGCACAGTTTTCAAGAAGTCCGCAAATCTCAAGAATCATGTGCTCGCCCGCCCCGACTTTTTGCAGAATCGATCGTGCACCATTCACCCCTGTCCCATGGAGATAAGTGGAACATAGTATGACGGCCAGGTTCCCTCCCTCCTTCTTGCCGATATTTTCTGCATGTCCGGCAGCAGTAGTGGCCATTCGAATGCTTTTGAAATCAGTCTGAAAATAACGCTTCATTTCAACAGCAACCTTATCTTTCAGCAGGTCTTCCCTGGACCCTATAAACTCTTCCGGCAGAGTTCCCATACATTGTTCAGCAAACTGACAATACGAAGCACAGCCAAAATCCATTTTGGGATTGACCAGGCGATAACCGCAATTTTTACATTTCCTTGTTGTGTCGTCTTTGTAAAATTCTATAGAAGTACTGCATTTTGGACAATCTACATCAAAGATTGCGTCCTTTTTCCAGTATTTCATATCTTGGCCGGGGCATTTCATAAGAAACCTCCTGAAGGTGTGGTTCGCGATATCGCTTAATATTTGAGGATCTGATGTGTTGAGAGTATACCATGAACCATGGTAATGCCCTTGATGTAGGTCAAAAAATGAATCTTTTTACTCAAGATAAAAAAAGGGGAAATACAGTTCATACTGTATTTCCCCTGGAAGAAAATTACGCAGATATCAGAAAACCGGACATTGTTCTTCCATGAGTTTCCGAACCGCGACAACAGAAGGTGAATCATCCGGCAATTCCAGCAGCGATCGACGTTCCATGTCGAATTCAAGCAGTGCCGGATCGTTGGGAATGATTCCACCGATCGGCAGGCCGATTTCTTCAACTTCGGCAAGGAAGGCATCGCTGAGCTTTTCCGGACCCCTGGTGACAACAATCGCCAGATTCTTGACATCAAGCTTTAATCCTTGCAGCATTGTATTGATCCGGCGGACGGCTCTCAAGCCTCGCAGGGAATAGTCCGTGACCAGATAGAGCATATCTACACGGCCGCTGGTACGTCGGCTCAAATGTTCCATTCCGGCTTCATTATCGACGACCATATATTCATAATGAGCACTGAGTTTATCGGTGAAATTATTTAAAATATTGTTGACCATACAATAACATCCCTGTCCTTCCTGCCTTCCCATGACGAGAAGATCGAAATTTGGTTTTTCAATCAGGGCCTGTTCGATAAGCAGCTCCAGGTAATTCACTTTGTCCATGCCGGAGGGGATACCCTGGGGATCCTTCATGTAGTTTTCTCGAATATCACCAATAGTGGCGGGGACTTCCAGACCGATAGTTTCTCCGAGATTGCTATTGGGATCGGCATCCACTGCTAATACAGGCGATCGTCCGGACGCACCCATGTATCGGATGACCAGTGATGCGACCGTAGTTTTTCCTACACCGCCTTTTCCAGCAAACGCTATTACTTTACTCATATATTCTCCAGATAAAAGATCCTAGGTTAATAAGGGAATTCATTCGTCTGCACAGTAAACATTTTCATGGAAAAAAAAAGAAAAAACCACCGAATAAAACACAGATGGAGAGGTGGTTTCAGTTTGTGGAGGTAAATATCCAGACTTGCATATTTCGAGGCGACATCTCCGCTATTCTTTCCGGTTTTAAACAAAAATCTTTTATCTCCTCAGGTGGCAGCCGCTGCTCTCCTCTTTTTCTTTTCCTTCACCGGCGGGCCAAGCAGGGATTTAATGCGTTGAATATCATCGGCTTCTATGGTGCCGTTCTGTTCGATGGCCAATGCTTTATCGTCAATACCGAGGCAGAGACCGAGAAGCTGGGGATAGAGGAGTACCGGCAGGAGTTTTTCCGCAGGGTTCTCCTTGCTCATATTCTTTTGCGTGGTATCGAATTGCAGATGACAGTATGCACAGATAGGGGTGATAAAATCAGCTCCGGCCCTTCGGGCACCGGTTATCTTTTCAAGTAACAGCTTTTTGGAGAGCTCATCATTAATTCCTGCCAGTGCAGCACCGCAACACTCGAGTTTTCCAGGCCAATCAAGGCTTGTTGCTCCTGTGATGTGAAGGAGTTCCTCTGTAATCTTCGGAACAAATGAATCGTCAAAGGTGGTAATTTCTCTTGGCCGCAGGATATGGCAACCGTGAATGACCGAGATGTTCAGAGCTTTAAATTGAGAGACGAGCCGGCTGCTGATTTGTTCTTTTCCTACCTCTTCAAAGAGTACAGTCAAATAATGTCTTATCTGCACGTTTCCGTGGTACTGCAGTCCTTCTTTGGCTAGATATCCATTCAGTTCGTCTTTTAACCGACTATCTTTGGCCAGCACATTTTTCGCCTTTTGTAGGCTGGCGAAACAGCAGTTACAGATCACCAGAATATCCAGGTTCATTTTCTCGGCAATAGCCATGTTTCGAACAGAAGGTAGAAGATAGGCCTTCTCATCGACATTGCGTGCCGGATAGCCACAGCAGTTGAAATCGGAAACGATTTTCAGTTCGATCCCGAATGTATTGAAAACGGCTACGGTGGATGTTGCATATTGCCGGATACGAATGGGAATATTGCATCCCTGAAAAAAAGCGTATTTCATGCGCTCGCTCCTGCCTCAATTTTGTTTATGGCACCATTTTTGAGACTATAAAAAATATCGCAGAGTTCCACCTGGTTGGGGCAGTGTTCCTGGCAAAGATAACAGGTGGAGCAACTCCAGATCATCTGGGAACCCATGGCCGGATCCACATTACCAATACTCAAGCTGAACATGATCTGATGAGGCAGCATGCCTAAGACTTCCAAGGGATTGTCATAACTTCGCACCACCGGGCAGATATTGGTGCAACGTTGGCATGAATAACAACCTTTGTAGCTCTTGTTGCCGAATTCTATAGTTTTATCAAGAACTATCGGGGAAGGGAGATCCGTCAGATGCTGAAAATTCTTTTTAAAAAGATCGGTCACCTTTTTAAGCGCTTTTTTATGGTCGTCGACAAAATTTTGTGCCAGAGCCAGAGGAAAGGAAAAGTGACTGAGCATGGTGGTTTCAGGATCACCCGTGTCGAGCAGGCTATATCTTGAGCTGACAAATAATTCTTTCAGATTGATGCCGGAAGGGCAGACAGTGGTACATCGATCACAGCTGGTGCAGACATACAGCCCTTGCTGCATTCGTTTAATAATCTCCGGATCGTGCTCCTTGTTCGCTGCAAACTTTTTAAGGTACTGAACTTTTTCCGAGGGCAGGATGAAATCGTTGCCGAATGTTTCATAGAACATTCCGGATGAGCACTCAATCGAGCAGCTTCCACAATGGGTGCAGGCAGACAAGCCGATCATCTGACGATTGAGAATATTAGCCGGTTCGTTCAGCTCATCTCCCGTAACCCGCTTAATGACAAGGCTGACGGGTGCAGCTACGATATGAAACATTTTACTAAACGGCAGCCAGGCTAAGAAGGATAGACAGGCGAGAATATGCAGATACCAGAAGATGGTAACTGCGTTGGAATCCCCGACTAGTGCGGAAAAGGGCCGACCGATTTTCGACATGGCAAATCCGGCGAAGGCCATTTTGTTGGAAGCGTGACATTCCATGCAACTTTCGCTGTTCACTTCATGGCCTCGCGCCACAAGTTCTGCGTCAACAGGCTTTGTGATATTGGGAGATATTAGGCCATTCTCCTGCACCCAGAATGCTTCCAGGGCTTTTTCATCTCCCTCGTCGGAAAAGGCAGCATACTCATTCACCATGGACTGGTATTGGGTGAAGGAGGACATCTTCGAACCTTCAAGCAACATTCCGGAGAGGATGATAACTCCTACAAAAATCAAAGCCGTCCAATCGCCGGTATAAGTTTTGAGTCGTCGGGGTTTAAGCGAGATTCTTCTAAAGACGGCAATGCCGATACCGAGAAGTACCATCACCCCAAAAAGATTTCTCAAGAAAAGAAAAGGGTTTAACGTAGGAAGATAATTACTGAAAAGCGACTCAGAAACTGAGGATCCAAGGGCATGTAGTAAGAACAGCAGGATAAAACCAATAAAAATGAGAGAATGTGCAAGCCAGCGAAGGATACTCTTGTCAAATATACGTTTTTGAAAAAGTAAATCAACGAAGATAGATTTTAAGATGAGAAAAAATCTGAAACTGAAAATCGCTCCAAGAACGCCTTGCATGGCGGCTTTGATCCTGGCGCCAACATTAGGAACCGGGGGCGAGAGTGGTGGTGGGGTGGGACGTATGCCTTGTGAAAACCAGATTGACAATCGAAGGATCAAGCCAATCAGACAAATAATGGTGGCGAAACCCAGTAGTATATTAAAATTCATGGTCAAATCTCTATACCCTCAGTTGTTTCCTATAATTGGAATGATATATAGGTTTATCATTTTTGATGATCTCGTAAAAAGTCATCGAAGTTGCTGAGATGGACTCTGGAAAAAGCTCGATATACTAGGCGTAGTATCTGAAACGAGGATTTGGCAGTACATGTGGTACGGCAAATCCTTGTTTCAGATCTACAACGACGTAGATCGGGCTTTTTACGAGTCCATCATTTTTAACCTTCGTGTATCGGGTAACCCGATTTGTGATAATCAAAAATGAATACTTGTCGCCTCCTCTCTTTTTCAACCTAGCTCTAATTTTCCCAAATATGAAGAAAGAGTATCATTGTTCTTTTATAATTGAATCCAGCAAAGAAGCATGTTTCACCGTGTGGCAGAGTGTTATTCAGTTTACCCCTGAAACGGTAAAGAGTACCAATAAAAAATATACCGTCTTTTATTGCATGAGTCGAGCGGTCATTTCAGTTCCCCTTAACCAATCGACATGAATTGAAATTCGTTTGATACTGGTTCTTCCGGCAGTTCCATGAGAATTGTCGTGCCTTCAGGGCCCGTATATTTGATGGATATTTTGCCATGATTTTCTTCCATTATTCCATAGGCCATACTGAGACCGAGTCCGGTACCTTTGCCGACCTCTTTGGTGGTAAAAAATGGATCGAAGACCTTGGAAAGATTTTCCTGCGGGATACCGCTCCCCGTATCCGATACCTCGATAAAGGCCTTGTTCTTCTTTCGATCGCGATAGGTCTTAAGCGTAAGGGTTCCACTACCTCCCATGGCATCAAAAGCATTGATTATCAGATTGATCAATACTTGACAGAGTTGGTTTTTGTCTGCATTGACCAGGATCTGGCAGTTGTCCAGGTCCTTGATGATTTTGACGTTCATGAAAAGCTTTTGATCTCGTATCAGTCGCAGGCTTTCTCCGATAAGATTATTAAGGTAAAAGACCCCTTTTGCGGGGCGTGTCTGGCGGCTGTAGGCCAGGAGGTTTTTGACAATATCCTTACATCGTTCGGCATCTTCGAGGATATAATCGAGATTGTTTGCCAGGGAATGGTTTTCTTCCATCTTTTCTTTCATGAGATTTCCGTAGAGCAAGATACTTGTTAGTGGATTGTTAATCTCATGGGCCACTCCCGCGGCCAGTCGACCAAGCGAGGCGAGTTTTTCCGATTGGAATAGCTGGTTTTCCGTCTCCTCTAGTTTTTTCTGGACAGCTTGTTTTTCTCGTAAGTCGTTAAAAATCGCCGCGGTCGCAGCCTCCCGACCATCCTCGTAAATGATGGCAGAGGTCATTTCAACAGGAATGAGTTGGCCGGTTTTTGTAATGATATTGACTTGGGTACTGGGGAGTTTTCCCTTTTCGCCAATATTTTCATCGCGAAGTTTTTTCATAATTTCGCGGGCAACTCCAGGTGGATAAAAGTCTTCTATATTTACCAGGTTGGCATCATGAACCGAGTAGCCAAACAGCTCTTCCGCCGCCTTATTCATCAGGATAATTTCGCCTTTGCGATCAGCAGCCATGATGGCACTGACAGAACTTTGAACAACTTTGTCGATTAATTCACGAACGTCGCTATATTTTTTTTCGAGGTGTTTTACCTTGGTAACATCGCGAAGGCTCTCAATTACATATTTAACCTCTCCATCCTCTCCCAGGATAGGTGAGAAAAAGCGTTCCTCCCAGACAATCTTACCATTATAATCAACATTTTTATGGACATCGGATTGGCTCTGCTTTGACTTTAAGACTCGTTGCAGAGGGCAATTGGCTCCGGTACAGGAAAGATATTTGAGAGCTTTATCCTCGGAAAAAAGATCGCCGCAGGTTCTGCCGACAATAATCTTTCCGGTTTGATGCCGTTCGTAAAATTTTTCATTGGCCGCAAGAATAGTATGATCCGGTTTCAGAATGAGAGTCGGAAAGGAAAGAGCGTCAAATACCCGAAGTCGCCAGTCGGCTTCACTTTTGTCAATATCAGCTAAATCTGTCATGGAGTCGTGTGCTGCAGAGATTCTCAAGTAAGGGATCGCGATTGATGGACTCGTAAGCAGCCCGATCTACAACGTTTACGGTCTGATACGATTACCTTTATTGGTCTAAAGACCGGCAGTTATGTGGATCCTGGTATGAGAAAGGTTCCGGTGAGAAGTTTTTTGCCGGTCCGGCCTTGGCTTGCCGGAGTCACCAGGTACATACTGGTGCCTGCACAACCGGAAACCAGAATCTCCACTTTGTTTTTCAGCAGAGCATTAAAAGCTATCTCGGCTATGCCGAATCTATCCTGAAAATGAGGTCCGTGCAAATATAATACATCCACCGGTTGTTTAAGCCTGACTCCCGTCTCCTTATCGGCTGAAGTCAATTTTTTTACCATCTCCTGCAGTGGTTCAATATCCTTTTGGTCGACAAGCAGGTGTAGTTCCGTCATGTTTTTATCGGTGGCATGGTAGGTCACAAGCTCGAATCGATGTATATGGTCCTCAAGGAAAGTAATTTGCTGTCCCCATTGGTCTAACCGGTTTGCCGGAAAGCTAAGAATGACTAAAACGAGATCGGTTTTTACTGTGATACCATAAACCTTAACCCGTTTTTCCTTGTACACCGCAATTGTTTCCACTGGTGTTCCTCCAGAAGTGAACAGATCACCGTTCGATCTGTGTTAACCGAAAATCCAGGCGAAAGGGAGCGTGGTTTTCAGGGAGCTCGAGAACATTTTGTAATTTTTCTGCAATTTCGTCCAATAGAATATAATCCGTGTTAACGGCTATGGTTGAAATGGAAGAGCAGAGAGAATGAATGGGAAACTGGTGTTTGCCGAAAAACTGCATGATTATACCCAAAAGCCGCAAACTATATTTGTGCGGGAAGAGGGTCAGTGTACCGACAGATGGAATTATCTTAGTGTGTTTGTTTTGAAAAGATGAGAAATTAAGGATTTGTTGAACCCTATAAAGTTCCGAACGTTCAACACAAAAAGTGCTCTCAGGGAATTTGGTGACTCCGGAATGGCAAAGAAAGGGAATGTTAATACTTTTTTGGGCTATCAGTTGCAGCAGTTGATAAAGGGAAGAATCATCGGATGTTGTACAGGCAATACTAACCTGCGCCAGTTCTTCGCTGAATTTGATACCACCAATGCGAACCATTTGAACATCTTTCATTGCTCGCCGATAATGAAAAAAACCGTTATCCCCGGTCGTAAATGCAGTGGCCGGGGATAACAGGAGAAGAACAGCAAACTACAGATTGTCCTGAACTATTTCCATGAGCTTGTCGAGATCAATAGGCTTGGGTACAAAATCATCAGCAAGAGTCGTTTTTCCACCCATGTGAGTGTAATTCGTCGACTTTATCGCTTCGGTAACAGCGGTGAGCAATACAATGACAATGTCTTTGTATGTATCGGAATTTTTGAGTTCGTCACACAAAGTATAGCCGTCTTTTCGCGGCATCATGACATCGAGAATGATCAGATCAGGACGTGCTTCCTTGATGCGATCCATAGCCTCGATTCCATCATATGCTTTAGCAACGCGAAAGTTGGCACTTTCCAACTTCATGGAGACCATTTCCACGAGATCTGTATCGTCATCTACTACAAGAATTAGTTTACCATCGCTCATGTTTAATTCTCCTCCCATCTGCTTATTGGTTGAAAAACCTGATTTATTATTTATACCTGAGGTCGGGGAAGAAGTCCTGCTCTTTCACAAATTTCCTCAACTTTTTCTTCCCACTCTATCGCCATGATATGAATACCTGCGACGCCTTCTATCTTTTTGAGTTTTTCGATGGTTTCCACGCAGATGGTTACACCTTCCTCGGATTGTTTCTCCTTAGGTACAGAGGCCATTCGCTCCACAATTTCTTTCGGCACATCCATACCCGGCACCCGGTTTGCCATATATTTAGCAGCCCCAAGTGATTTGCAGGGAGTTACGCCGGCAAGAATGTAACACTTTTTATGGAGTCCTTTGGCCCGGACACCTTCCATCCACTGCTCAAATTTTGGTACGTTAAAAATACATTGCGTCTGAATAAAATCGGCACCGGCTTCGATCTTTTTGGCAAGTCGCATAACCCGCAGTTCAAAAGGATCTGCAAAAGGATTGGCTGCGGCGCCAATAAACATTTTGGGCGGACCTTTAATCTCCGCACCACCCTGGAATAGGCCTTTTTCACGCATATCCTTTACCATCTGAATCATCTGAATGGAGTCTATGTCATGAACGTTCATGGCCATTGCATGATCGCCGAATTTGGTATGGTCTCCGGATAGACAGAGCATGGTATTGATACCAAACGAATAGGCGCCGATAATATCCGCCTGCATAGCCAGTCTGTTACGGTCTCTGCATGTCACCTGAAATAGAGGATTCAGGCCCTGCTGTTTGATGAGAATGGATGCGGCCAGGCTCGACATACGTACCATTGCCGTTTGATTATCGGTTACGTTAACCGCATCTACAATGCCGGCGAGATATTTAGATTTCGCAATGACCTCCTCCGGTTTAGCTCCACGTGGAGGTCCACACTCTGAGGTAACTGCCAGATGACCAGCCGCCAAAACTTTTTCTAATTTGCTTTCAGTTTTCATTCTGCCAAATCCTCTCTGATAATCTTTCTCGGACCACTGCCACCGCCGGTTCTCCAGTCTTTTGCAGGGACAATATCTAAATATCTATCCTGCAGACCAAGAGATTTAAGCCGGTCCCAAATGAGTTGCCAGGCACAATCTACATCTTCACTAATTTCACAGTGGCCGCCGGTAGAGCCACCGCATGGGCCATTCATCAGTTGTTTAGCACACCTGGCGATTGGACAGATGCCGCCGGTAATTCCCAAAAGACAGTTGCCGCAGCCCTGGCATCTTTCCGCCCATACACCCTGACGTTCTGATGCGCCCATAAATTTGGTATTAACGGCGGGGAACACCGGTTTGTCCTTAAAGCGCATAGCAAGTTGCTGCACTCCACAGCCGCAGGCCATGGACATAACAGCATCAGCATCGCCAATCATAGGTACCAGTTCTTCCACATACTCCGGATCGCATTGTCTCTCAAGGGTATGTTGACGGATGTCAATGGTATTGCCGCTTTTCAGCAGGGCCATTTGGAGTCCTGATGCGAGAAGTCCTACTTCTTTTCTACCGCCGGCAGCGCAGACGGTTACACACTCATTACAGCCAAGCAGCAGAATACGCTTGAAAGGCTTAATGTATTCAATAAGTTCATCTAAAGGTTTTCGTTCAGCAGTGATCATGATGGTTCACTCTCCTTATTTATTATGCCGTCAGCTAAAAAAGCTGCCGGTTACTGAGCTATAGCAGTCTTTATAGGGCTGGGACCGAGTTTACGTATTTTTTCCGTAATCTCCGTCGCTACTTGAGCGAATCGTTGTCCCATTCCTGCCGACATATTGACCATTTCCAGACGTTCGCTTTCTATGCCGATTTCCGTCAGATACTGTTTGACATAGGCGACGCGCCGTGCAGCCCTGCTGTTTCCTTTTTTAAAGTGACAATCCCCTTCCAGACAACCTGCAACATAGACGCCATCAGCCCCTTTCTCAAAGGCGGTGACGATATGCAAGGCATCAACCTTGCCGGAACAGGGTACCTGAATGATTTTAACATTTGGGGGATAGGGCAAGCGTTGGCTGCCGGCCATGTCCGCAGCAGTATAAGCACAGTAGTGGCAGCAGAAAGCTACAATTACCGGTTCAAAATTTTCCATTATGCATTTATCCTTTCAAAAAGTTGTTCCACCTTTGCAAGAATTCTGTCGTCCTCAAACTGCATCAATTGAATGGCTTTTGCCGGACATTCCGAGACACAGATACCGCAGCCATGGCACTTGGCCGGATCTATTTCCGAATACCCATCCGCGTTGATGAAGGGAACGCCGAACGGGCATGACCTGACGCAGATTAGACAGGCGGCACATAAATTGCCATCAACTCGGGCGGAAGCTGCTCCAAGGTTGATAACATCTCTGGCGAGCATGGTCTGTGCCCTTGCTGCTACCGCATTGGCCTGGGTAATGCTCTCTCTTATCAATTTGGGAGAATGCGCTGTGCCGGCAACAAAAAAGCCGGGAACAGACATATCCACGGGCCGGAGTTTCACGTGGTCCTCAAGGAAATAGCCATCGCCGGTGCGCGGCAGTTTGAAGATCATCGAAAGTTCCTCAGTGGAATCGAGATCGGCGACCATGCCGGTACTGAGGCTGAGATTGTCGGCAGTAACGGTTATATTCATGCCCAGAATAGAATCAAAATAGGTCACGTCAACCTTATCACCAGCAGCTTCTACAACGGGTGGGGCATCAACATCATAGCGAACGAAGATGACACCTTTGCTTCGTGCTTTCTGATAGTACTCTTCCTGGAAACCGTATGTTCTCATGTCTCTATAGAGGACAAAGATCCTGGTCTCAGGGTTGATTTCAAGAATCGCCAGGGCATTTTTGACAGCGTTCTGGCAACAGATACGAGAGCAATTGGGATTTTCGGCCGTACGGGAGCCGACGCACTGAATCATCACGACGTTTTCCCATTTTTTCACGGCTTCCGGATTGCTGTAGATATATTTCTGGGTTTCCAGCTGGGTCCTGACCGCGGGAGACTGATCGAGCAGGTATTGAGACGGCCGGTTGGAGAGAGCACCGGTTGCCAGAATTGTGACCCCGTGTTCAATTTGCCTGTAGAACATCTGGGGTCCGCTCTGCATCCCGGTCTTGAACATGCCGGGCATGCCGCTGTGGTCAACTATCAAGGCTCGAGTGAAAATCTGAATATTAGGGTGATTTTCAACCTTGGTAATCAGGTCGCCAAGATAGGACTGGACGTCATTACCTTCCAGTGTCTTGATCAGCTGTTTGGCTAATCCTCCCAATTTATCACTCTTTTCCACCAGATAAATCTGAAATCCCTGTTCGGCCAGCTTCAGGGCCGCAGTCATCCCCGTAACACCGCCGCCTATGACCAGAACATTTTTGTTCATAGGCAAACTTTGATCGGTAAGCGGTTGTGCTTTGACTGCACTTCCTACCGCCATTTGGATCAGTTCCTTTGCTTTTGCCGTAGCTTTTTCCGGTTTGTTTGAATGGACCCAGGTCGCCTGATCCCTGATATTGGCGATTTCCACTAAATATTTATTGAGACCGGCTTTTCCAAGCAGATCCTGGAATTTAGTCAAATGAGTTCGGGGAGAACACCCGCCGATAACAACGCGATTGAGTTGTTCTTCTTCTATGGTTTGGCGGATATTTTGCATTGACACTCGGCTGCAGCCATGACTTTCCGCTCTGACAACAGCCACATGGGGAAGACTGCCGACATGTGCCAGGAGATTCTCCATATCGATGACGCCGCCGATATCTTCGCCGCATTCGCAGATGAAAACACCAACTTTGGGTTCTTCCAGGGTAATGTCTCTTTCTCGACCCCTTTCAGCTTTTTCAGTGGTCTTTTTCTCTATCTTGGGTAGGTCCGCACCGGCCATGCATGCCGCGGCGCTTGCCTGAGCCATGGTTTCAGGTATGTCCTTGGGGCCTCCAAAGGTGCCGGCTACGTATATGCCGGCCTTGGTGGTGGCAACGGGGTTGAAACCATCGGTTACCGGGAAAAAGTCGCTGTTGAGTTCAAGTCCCATTTTGGTTGCAAGAGCCCTGGTTTCCTCAGAGGTCTTGAAGCCGGTTGACAGGACCACCATGTCGAATTTTTCCTCGAACTGCTTGGTACTGTCATCCTTGGTATAAGTAATGGTGAGATCGTTCTGTCCTTCCGGCTGCAGGATGGAGTGGGGACGGCTTCGCAGGAAGCGCACGCCATATTCGTTTTTAGCTCTATTGAGATAGAGTTCGTAGTCTTTGCCGAAGGTCCGCATATCCATGTAGAAAATTGTGGTTTCTATATCTTCCTGGAAGCGTTCCTTGGTTACGATGGCCTCTTTTAAGGCAAACATACAGCAGGCATTGGAACAGTACGCTCCGGCACCTTTTTGCAGCCCCCTGGAACCGATACATTGAATCCAGGCGACCTTTCTGGGCTGTTGACCATTTGATGGACAGACCAGCTTGCCTGAAGTCGGACCTGATGCTGAAAGTATACGTTCATACTCAAGACTGGTGACCACATCGGGTAACTTGGCGTAGCCAAGATAATCAAGCGGACTCGGGTCAAAAAGCGATGCACCGGGTGATAAAACTATGGACGAACATTTAATTTCCCGGTTTATCGGCATGTCGTCAGGGTTAATAGCCCCGGCAGGACAGACATTGACCAGTGCATTGACATCAGTACAATTGTCTAAATCGATTGAAAATGCCTGAGGGGTCGCCTGAGGGTAACGCATACAGGTGGGCGCCCGGTGATCAAGGCCGGGGTTGAACCGCACGCATCCCGGGAATTGCTTAAGACATTCTCCGCAAGCAGTACATTTTTCAAGATTAATAAATCTTGGTTTAGTTATGAGAGTTACTGAAAAGTTCCCTTTGGTTCCGGTTACCTTCTCGACGCTCGTCATGGTCATGAGCTCGATATGTTCCCGGCGGTTACTTTCCGAGAGATGGGGAGCAATGGTGCAGAGATCACAGTTATTAGTCGGAAAAGTTCTATCCAGCTGGGTCATTAGACCCCCAACAGTGAAGTCCTTATCGACGAGAACGACATCTTTTTCTGCTTCAGCTAAATCCAGAGCCGTTCGTATCCCTCCGAGACCACCCCCGACAACAAGTACTTTGTTATTTTGGGTTTCGATTGTATTTGAGTTCTGCATTGTTACCTTTTTCTTGTCACAGGTTAAGCAGGGTTAAACGAATTATTCGGTCAATCCTTGGATAAGTTGCTTTTTGTTGTAAGAATCAAACCTTGGCAACATCGAGAATATCCGGCAACTTGTGTTCCCAACCAAGCGTTTGAATCAGGACACCCTGCGTATTTTCCTTGAGTGCCTGGACAGTTTCTCCGGCAATTTTAATTCCTTCCTGTTCTCTGCTGGAGGATTTGCGGATACGTCGTATTAAATCGCTGCTTATTTTTGCGCCGGGATCACTGTTGGTAATATACTGAGCGATAGCCAGTGACTTCAGGAGAAAAACCGTCGCGATAACGGGCACACCTAATTCTTTTACCCTGGAGAGAAATTCCAGGCTGCCGGGCACATCATAGATGGGAGGAGTAATGATATAGCTCGCTCCGGCCTTGATTTTTGCCTGGGCCGAAAGCAGAGCGGCATCTCTGCCGGTATCATCGGCAAAGGGCCCAATTGTGCATCCGATCGAAAAATCCGGGGCACCGTCAAGATCAAAACCGCTCATATCCTTTCCTGTCTGCAGGGTCATGAGCGCCTCAATAAGCTGAACCTCATTGAGGTCATTGACGGTTTTGGCTTCACTGTGATCACTTTCGCTCATATCCTCACTACCGGTCACAACGATATTCTGGATGCCGAGAACATGAGCCGCCAGGGCATCTCCCTGTAAAGCCATTCTGTTACGATCCCGGCAATACATGTGCATTATCGTTTCAACACCCTGCTGCTGCATCAAAACCCCGCCGGCCAGGGCACTCATTCGCATAATCCCGTTATCCATATCGGGAACGACGACTGCATCAACCCTTCCCTTAAGACGGCGAGCATCATTTACCAACCGGGAAATATTGATTCCTTTAGGGGTGTGCATTTCGGCCAGTACTGCGAATTCTTTCGCCGCTAATCTTTTTTGAAAACTCATAGGCTTATTTCCCTCCTAATCAGAACAAACCAGTTTGTTGTTGTTCCTCGGTACCTTGGACTGCTTTAATACAGGGAACTTTCCGGGTGAAAAACGTTTACATCCTTTAGATCGTCTCCGAGGTACGCTCGTTCATTGGGGCCAAGAATTCCAAGAGACAGACATATCAAGGTCCAGATGTGAACAGTACCGTAACTAGCACCATAATGATGACCGATATCGTGTACCTGGGCATGACAGTTGTGGCACCCGGTAATGCAGTAATCCGCACCGGTTTTCATGATTTGGTCGAATTTGACTTTGCCGTAGGCCCGTCGTTCGTCAGTAAATCCTGACTGCAGGAACCCGCCTCCACCACCGCAACAGTAGTTGTTTGACTTATTCGGGGTCATCTCGATAAGATTTTCTTCCCCAACCACAGACTTGATGACAAATCTCAGGTCATCCGCGATTTTGTCGCCTTCGCCTTTGCGGACTATCTGGCAGGGATCCTGGACCGTGAACTTGATTTTTCGGTCCTTGTTCCAATCGGAATTTACCTTCAATCTTCCTTCCCGGATCCACTTTGCATAGTAGGTATAAATAGAAGCAACTTCGAATTTATGGTCGATATTGAATTTTTTCAGTCCGGCCCGGACTGAGAATGTTATGTGTCCTCACTCCGTGTTGAGAAAGACCTTACAGCCAAGTTCATCGGCTTGCTTAGCCGATACCCTCGTGACCCGTTCCCAACATTCGTTGTCCGCCAGAAAAAGACAGTAATTTTCAGCAGCCCATCCTTTACTGCCATAGGTCCAATCGACACCCGCGAGATGGAGGATTTTCCAGAGCGGCACCATTTCGTCAGGTTCAGTGACCGGCTCCCTTGAATTCTGATTGAGGAAGAAAAAAGCTCCTTCCTTATCGATGGGCGCTTGCATCTCCTGAAATTCCGGCTGTGCTTCCTGGTATTCCGCGAGAACGTCCTGAACAACGAAAACAAAATCATCAGGAGCTGTACCCATGGCGCTGTTGGATTCGTTACGAAGAGCCATGTCACAGGATTTCATGATACCCGATGGCCTGTTTTCACGAGGCCATTCCGCCCTGGCATTGAAAACGAGTTGAGGGATATCAATTTGCATGGGGCAGACGTAAATACAACGCTGACACATGGTGCACATCCAGACCCATGGGTGCGTGGTCACTTCCTTGTCCATTCCCATGGCGCACATGCGCAGGAATTTTCGTGGATCCATATCCGCCAGTCCTGTTGCAGGACAACCTGAAGCACAGGCCCCACAGGTGAGGCAGAGGTTCAGATTTCCACCGTCCGGGATGATCTCCTTAACCTTGTCAAGAAAGGAGCTCTGCTTTTTTCCTTTGATTTTGATGGTGCTTTCTGACATTGAGTTATTCCTTTTTTCCTATCCAATTTCACATTGTCGGTGACGCAGCAAATTGCCTCGCCAACACTATTCGACTGTGGTTTGAAAATGATGTTTGGACCAGTATGTTTATGATGGACCTCCTTCTTTGGCGTTTGTTAACTTTTGCAGTTAAATAGCTATTGTCTGTTCATAAAAACTCAAAGAATTTAAAATGGTTCATACTGAATAAACAAATTCCCTCGAACCGGCCGAATGCATAATTTTCTTTCCCCGTCACGTAACAACAGGAGCATGAGAGGGGGCGAGAATATTATTATGGACCCATATTCCAGGTATCGTTGGAGTTGATTTTATCGCACTTCTGCAAAGTTCAGGTATTACTGCCGGATTTATTTCACTTTGGTGACAATGCTCAATCTTTAGAAGAAAGATCACTGAACTAAGGAAAGATGAGATGGGGTAAAAAAAGGTCAGGAAAGAATTTCGACGACGAATGATCCGGCAATCACTCCATTGACCGCCTTCACCCTTAGTTGAGGTGATACAAGTGATACTATTGGGTGGACTCGGGTATCGCATGTTCCTATGCTCTCCGATTAGTCAAGTGAAACGCGATAGTAGACGAGCGTCTTTATTAACGGCCATCTCCTGTTAAATCCCCACTTGCAAAACTCTAATAAAAAACGAATCTACAAATAGGAAAATTAAAAGTCAATCCCTATACAATGGTCTGGAAACCTGCGATGGTTCGTTGTTTTTTAGAAAGCTTGGAAAAATTATATTGCCATTGTCCTGGAACCTTTGTTGGTCAAGCGATACAGCGATTTTTAGAAGCTTTTCGGGCCGCGGATAATAATGGTTAATGTTGTTTATCAATAATAGTTTACAGAATGTATAAAATATTTGAAGAGTAAAAAGACAGTCGAAATTATCCTTCTCAGATGGTATTTTCCTGACTTAATCAGATGAAGTGTCACAGAAAAAATGTATAAGTTGCTAAATTAAACATTTATAAGGATTAACATGGATCGTAATCCCTTCACCGGTTCGACAAGGTATGTACTGGATCGTGAACTGGCTAAAATTGTAAATATTTCCATGACTCTTGAAATGCCGTTGCTGCTGAAAGGAGAACCCGGCACAGGCAAGACCATGCTTGCCCATGCTATTGCCGAATCACTTGGCATGCCGCTTATCATTCTCAATGTGAAATCCAGCATGAAACTTGTCGAGGCTTTGTATCAATATGACACATTAACGCGTCTTAATGATAGCCGATTTGGAGATTCGAATCGGGATGTCAGTAATATTAAAGAGTATATTAAGATGGGTAAAATTGGTCAGGCTTTTGTCGGAGAGAAGCGGTGCGTTTTGCTGATCGATGAGATCGACAAAGCTGAAACCGAGTTTCAGGACGATATGCTCGATGTACTTGATCAGATGCAGTTTGATATCATTGAGACGGACGAAACGGTACGGGCGAAAAAGAGGCCGGTAATTATTATTACCTCCAATGCCAAGAAGGATCTTTCGGATCCTTTCCTCGGGAGGTGTAATTTCCATCATATTGCCTTTCCGGAACCGAAAATGATGAGAAATATACTGAGTGTGCACTTTCCTCAAATTGATGGAAAATTAGCCGAAAATGCAATCAACACCTTTTATGATTTGAGGAATATTGAAGGTATTGAAAAAAAGCCCGCCACCCGGGAACTGATAAACTGGGTACGGGCGTTGGCAGCCGATCCCGATTTCCATGATGGCGAACGGCTGAAAAAGGAGATTCCGTATATTGGCGTGCTTTTTAAAAAAAGCAGCGACTACCAGAGATCGGCCGACAGCCTGTTGAAGAAAAGATTTTTCTGATATAACCCTTGGGCAATGTTTATAAATTTCTTTTATAAATTGAAGGAAGTAGGGGTTCCGGTCAGCCCGACCTCCTTCCTTACCCTCCATAAAGCCATGGCCGGTGGCTTGGTGTGCTCACTAGATGATTTGTACACTGTCGCCAGAACAATCCTTGTCAAGAGTGAGAAATTTTTCGATCTTTATGATCAGGTTTTTGCCCACATCTTTGACGGCGTGGAACTGCCGAATGTGGATGAACTTGCTTTAGAACTGCTTGCAGAGAGCATGTTGCATGAATGGCTGAAGGATCCTAAAACGCTGGCTGATGCTTTAGGGATCGATGAGCGGAAAATAAATCAAATGTCACCTGATCAATTGCTCGAATATTTTAAACAGCGGCTGAGAGACCAGGAGGGCAGGCACGATGGAGGATCGAAATGGATCGGCACAGGAGGTACTTCTCCGGTCGGTCACTCGGGAGTTCATCCCGAAGGCTTACGGGTGGGGGGAGAATCGAGAAGCAAATCAGCCGTCAAGATCGCCGGTGAGCGGAGGTATAAAGACTATTCCATCCATGGAGTATTGACCAAAAACTCTCTCGGCGAAGCGTTGAAAAGATTGCGCAATCTCGTTCCCCGGGGGGCAAAAGATCAATTGAATGTAGATGCCACCGTATATGAGACCATGAGGAATGGCGGTGAAATCGAGCTGATTTTTGAACGGGGGATCGTCGATCGATTAAAGATTATATTAGCGATAGACAATGGCGGTTGGTCCATGGAACCCTATGTCGATCTGGTGCAGACGTTATTCACTTATGCAAATTCTCAGTTTAAAGATCTTAAAACGTATTTTTTTCATAATACCATCTACGATCTTTTATGGCAGGATCCTGCGAGATTTAAGCGGCCTGTGCCGATAAAAGATTTCGATAAACTTGATCCGGAGACCAGATTGATCATAGTCGGGGATGCCAGCATGGCGCCCTATGAGTTGATGTCTACCGACGGGTCAATTTATGCCTTTGAGAGAAGCGGCAGGCCATCTATCGAACAGCTGAAATTTCTTGCCGGATATTTTCGCCGAGCGATCTGGCTCAACCCGATTCCAAATACCCACTGGCAGCACACCCATTCCATTAATGTTATACAGTCCATCTTTCCAATGTTTGAGTTGTCCCTGGACGGACTCGAAAAAGGTGTAGAACATCTGATGAGCCGGTAATTCAATATTGGCCGGTATTGCCTATAGAAGAGAAGAAGCGCCCGGATGTTTTAATGGTGACATTTCCCATTATAGAATTACCCTCTACGTGGTGTTTGTAATAATTATATTTAAAGATTTATTAAGGAACCAGCTCATGTCTCAATTTTTACCAGAATGTCTTCCTCTGCTGATCGGTAGTTTACCTCTGCAAAATCACGCAGAGGCAACCGAACTGATTTTTGATTATACCCCCCAAATTCCATTGTGGCCGCAGTTGCCGGTATACAAGAACGAAGGAATGATTCTCCAATACGTGCCGGGTTTGCCGGGATTGACCAATGGCAATGGGAAAATATATATTGATACGGACGATCCTGATTTTGAAACGGAATTGCTCGCTTTTTATGAAGAATATCTCATGGTCACCGAGGGGGGCGCTCCCCTCTATGAATCACGTTTTCTGCTTTCCCCAGAATCAGCCAACGGATTTTATACTTTTTTGGCAAAGGCAGAGAAGGAAAAGGAACATCTGGTTGGTCTCAAAGGGCAGACGACAGGGCCGATAACTTTTTGCACCGGCTTGGTCGATCAGGCTGGAAGAGCCATTTTTTATAATGATCAGCTTCGCGATGCAGCGGTGAAGCACCTGGCTTTGAAGGCTCGGTGGCAAACCAGTAAAATGGCCGAAATCGGTGGACAGCCCATAATGTTTTTTGACGAACCAGGGTTGGCCGGACTCGGTTCTTCTGCTTTTATCACTATTACCAATGAAGATATCATCACCTGTTTCAGTGAGGTTTTTGAAGCTGTCCGGGCAGAGAATGGGCTTACCGGTGTGCATGTTTGTGCAAATACCGAATGGCCGGTTCTTTTTGACTCAGGTGTCGATATCGTTAGTTACGACGCCTATTCTTATTTTGATAAAATGATTCTCTATGCGGGCGAGTTGAAAAAGTTTTTCGCCCGCGGCGGGATTCTTGCTACCGGCATCATTCCGACGGCTCCTGAATTTATCGACATTGAAACAGTGGATTCCTTGGTTGAAAAATGGTTTGAACAGTCTCGGCGGTTGCAGGCGATCGGAATTGAGGAAAAGGCCGTTTATCAACAGACACTGATCACCCCGAGTTGCGGGACCGGCGCAGTTACGGTCGATCAGGCACGGAAGGTTCTGGCGCTGACCAAAGAGGTTTCCAAGAAGATACGAACCTCATTTTCTTGATCCGACAGGACATGATGTACAGGCCATCAGGTTTTTTTGATGGCTCGGTATAATCTCTCAGGCTGACAGGTGGCGGTCAGATGTTTCTTACCGGCGGGCGTCAATTGTTTGATCTGGTGCTCTCTTCTGGCTGCTATCGCTCTGGATGCTGCATTTTCGAAGTAAACCAGTTGAACCGGGCGTCGCATTCGGGTATACCGTGCTCCCTTTTTAGGAGAATTATGTTCTTCGATTCGGCGGGCCAGATCTGTTGTGATACCGGTGTAGTAGGATTTATCGCTACAGCAGACGATGTAGACATACCAGGTAAGCGAAGTTCCGTTTTTTTGTGTCTGCTCTTGTTCATTCATTTAGTTTTTTTAGAGTATGTGCAGCCAAGATGGCGTTATTGATGTGTAAAAAAGCAGGATCCGCTTTGTCCATCTTGCCAAATCAACGTGCAGATGGTATGTAACCGTTCACCAGCACCCCATTTTCGTCCGATCAGGCCGCCTCACATAGGCAACTATAGCTAGGGGGCCTGCTTGAACGAACCTGGAGCACTGGATGAACGGTTACAGATCCGTGTTTTGCGGTCTTTTGAGGTATATCGGTGAACGGTTACGATGGTATTCAGATCACTTTACCTAATTCAGAGTTCAATAGTCAATTTTCAGGATAAATGATACATGAATCCGCAAGAAGATAATGAAAATTTCCAGAAGCAGGCACTTACCGAACATCTGCGGGAACTGCGTTCCTGCCTGATCATTTCGCTCATCGCGGTATGTATTGGTTTTTGCCTCTCCTACGCTGTCATTCGTCCGATAGGAACCTGGTTTTTCAAACCGCTTACCGACGTCCTGCCGAAAGGTACATCGCTTATCTTTACCTCGTATCAGGAAGGGTTTTTTTTTATCTAAAGCTCGCACTGGTCTGCGGTGTACTGCTGGCCTGCCCGGTAATTTTTTCTCAGATCTGGCGTTTTGTGGCTCCCGGCCTGTTCAGCCATGAAAAGCGGGTGGTTATCCCGTTTTCGATTCTTTCCGCTTTCTGTTTTATCAGTGGTGCCGCATTTGGCTATTTCGTGGTTTTTCCTCCTGCATTCCGGTTTCTGGTTGGATATAACAACGAGTTCCTGACCTCCCTGCCGGCGGTGAGTGAGTACTTTACTCTTGCAACCAAACTGCTGTTTGTTTTCGGCATTATTTTTGAAACGCCGATCTTCATGGTCTTTCTGGCAAAAGTCGGATTGGTCAATGTCGCTTTCTTAAATCGTAACAGAAAATATGCCATTCTGATCGATTTCATCATTGCCGCTATTCTCACTCCTCCTGATGTAGTGAGCCAGATGATGATGGCTGTTCCCCTGATGGTCCTCTATGAAATCAGTATCCTGGCTGTCTGGGCTTTTGGTAAAAAAGGTTTTTCCGGATTTGGTGATGTCTCGCAGCCGCCTGAAAACATTTCAGAATAAATGGTTCTCCTAACTGGATTTCTTTTCCTGCCTGCATTATAAATGAGAAGAGATTTTGGATTGGTTTTGCTCGTTTTCTCTTTTTTCTCGCGGAAGAGATCAATGAAAACTACTAATGGAGGTATTTGATGGGTACGAATACAGACTTTGAAAAATTGATACGAATCGGCAGACCGCCCAATATCGCCAAACGTTTTCCCCATTCACAAGCTCTGATAGTCAGCGGCAAAGTGATTGATCAGGCTTTGACGGCAAAAGGCAAGGCCATGGCCATCGCTGCAAACGGTCGAAACAGTTTAGTCATCCGGGGCGCACTCATGGCTGCCCAGCGAGCCGATGCCGCATTGATCGTCGAAATCGCCAGATCCGAATCGAACTATTGTCCGACCAATTTTTATAATATCGCCCTGCATGTCGATTCCATTTGTAATGAACTCGGCATCACTATTCCCGTGGCTATCCATGCCGATCATTACGGGATAAAAAGTGAAGCGGATATACCATTTGCTAAAATGGAAATACCCTCCATGTTTGATGCGGGGATAACTTCGATCGCTGTCGACGCCTCACATATGCCGGATGCTCAAAATCTGCTGGCCAATCTCGAACTCAACCCATGTATACCCAAATGGGCCGGACTTGAGACCGAAGTTGGTGAGATAAAAGGGGAGCAGGGACTCTCTACTGTCGAAGATGCATCGTTTTTAATTAAGGGCCTCAATGCCCACGGAATTTGTCCCGACTGGATTGCCTTAAATAACGGTTCGACCCATGGTCTCGAGGCTAGTGGGCAGGGCATTCAGGTGGAGCTGACTGCCAAAATTCACAAGGCGATAGAGCAATATGGTGTTTCCGGAGCTCAGCACGGTACTTCGGGAAACAACTCCGATAAGTTGAGAGCCATCGCCACCATGACACATACCACCAAGGCCAATGTGGCTACCGCCCTGCAGATGGTTTCCTGGGGCGTCGAAGTCAACGATTATGGGAATGCCATTCAGGATAGCGACGGCAACTTTATTAAAGTTCCGGGCCAGGGGGTCTCCGAGGAGATGTGGCAGCGAATGACCAAGTATGCCGCTGATAAAGGCTGGAGGGGCGGCAACTATAAGAATCTCAATCTGCCTTTTGAAAATCTGCTACTTGCTCAGGAGCGGGCAGTACGTGAGAGAATGAGCAAAAGAGTGGAAGAATTCGTCTACAATATGCTGACCAAGGTGTTTAACGCAGAGGGTACCGCCGGCCTGGCCAGGGAACTGATTTTGAAGGCAGGTTCTTATGATCTGGGCTCAAAGGGGAAGCAACTCGAAAATCCGGATGAATGGACAAAAGAGTTGATCATTGAACGGGCCAAATCGCTGGAAGTTGAGAAAGGGCCTGAAGGGCAATTTTGATGATTGAGAATAGCCGGTCAATACAGGTGATAGCGTTTAAAAACTAGCCAATGGAACAGATGGAAAAAATTCTAATTACGGGCAGTGCCGGTTTTATCGGAGCACATCTCGCCCGAAAACTGATGGCCGGCGGATCTGAAGTTGTTGGACTGGATAATCTAAACGACTATTACGATCCGCAATTAAAAAAAGACCGCATGGCAGCCCTTGCTGAATCTCCCCGGTTTAACCATGTCACTCTCGATCTCTCCGACAGAAAATCGGTGGAGAGACTATTCAAGAAACACAGGTTTGACGCAGTGGTAAATCTGGCAGCTCAAGCCGGAGTCCGCTACTCCCTGATAAATCCCCACTCCTATGTGGATACCAATATAGTGGGATTTGTCAATATTCTTGAGGGGTGCAGGCACTCGGGGGTGAAACATCTGGTCTACGCCTCATCGAGCTCAGTGTATGGCGCAAATACGAAAATGCCTTTTTCCGTGCATGATAACGTGGATCATCCGGTATCTCTTTATGCAGCTTCCAAAAAGGCCAATGAATTGATGGCTCATACCTATAGCCATCTCTTCAATCTGCCGACTACCGGACTGAGATTCTTCACGGTGTATGGGCCCTGGGGACGGCCGGATATGGCCCTGTTCCTGTTTACCAAGGCGATTCTGGAAAACAGGCCGATCGACGTGTTCAATAACGGCAACATGGAAAGGGATTTTACCTATATTGATGATATTGTTGAAGGAGTCTGCCGGGTCATTCATCGAATTCCCGAAAGCTCGCCGGCATGGAACAGGGATGAGCCTGATCCGGCAACATCGTATTGTCCATACCGGGTGTATAACATAGGCAATAACAAAAAGGAAAAGCTGTTACGCTACATAGAGGTTCTTGAGGATTGTCTTGGCCGAAAAGCCGAGAAAAATTTTCTGCCGATGCAACCGGGAGATGTTCCGGCAACGTTTGCCGATGTCGATGATCTGGTTGAAGACTTTGCGTATAAACCGGGAACGACTCTTGAATACGGCATTGGTAAGTTTGTCGACTGGTACAGGGAATACTACAATATCTAGGACACTTCCCTGCGCTGATATACTATTTAAAAGGCCTGCTTCGTTCTTCGACGAGGCGGGCCTTTTTTATGAGCTCGAATCTTTTCCTTCTCTTCCCAAAAGTTTAATTGCAGCCCTGATAATGGCCGGCGTATCTATCAGGCTATTCTTCCACAATGTCTTCTGGGGACCATGTTCGATAAAATGATCCGGGTGGCCCAGCATACAGGTATGCACCGAGTATAAGCCGCGACGGCTGAAGAGCTCCAGTATTGAACTGCCGAATCCTCCTTGACGGGCATTGTCTTCAATGGTTACCACCCGTTTGGTGTGATTGGCCCAACGGCATATAAGATCGGCATCCAGTGGCTTGATAAAGCGTGGATTAATGACAGCGGCTTTAATACCTACCTTTTCAAGTCCCTTGGCCGCTTCCAGGGCGGGATATACTCTGTTGCCTACCGGCAGCAGAAGAATGTCGTCGCCTGCCTGAAGCAGTTCACCTTTACCAAGCTCCAGCTTGTGCAGAGTGGTGGCGAGCGGTACGTCGTACCCGGCTCCCCGGGGATAACGTACCACCGATGGGCCGTCATGATAAATGGAGGTATAGAGCATATGCTGCAATTCTTCTTCATCCTTGGGGGACATGATCAGAATGTTGGGGATGAAGCGGAGAAAGGATAAATCGAACACTCCGTGGTGGGTGGGGCCGTCATCTCCGACTACTCCCGCCCGATCAACGGCGAGGGTGATCGGCAAATTGGGGATGCAGATATCATGGATTATCTGGTCCATGGCCCTTTGAAAAAAGGTCGAGTAAATAGCCACCACCGGACGTAAGCCTTCAACTGCCAACCCTGCCGCAAAGGTCACCGCATGCTGTTCGGCAATCCCCACATCGAAAAAGCGATCAGGAAATTCAGCGGCAAACTTTTTCAGCCCAGTCCCCGATACCATGGCAGCCGATATAGCAACAATTTTCTCATCTTTCTCAGCGAGTTCAGTGATAGTGTCGCCGAATATTTTGGTATAGGTGGGTGCTCCTTTAGCGGAATGAGGTTTGCCGCTGACGATATCAAAAGGGCCGATACCATGAAAGACATCAGGATTTTTCTCGGCCGGTTCATATCCTTTGCCCTTCTTGGTCAGGACATGAATAAGCATGGGACCACGTGAGGTGTCGCGAACTGTTTCCAGCGTCTCCAGCAGGTCTTCCAGGTTATGACCGTCAATAGGGCCGACATAGTCAAACTTAAATGCCTCGAAAAGCATGCCTGGAGTAAAAAAGCTCTTGAAGCTCTCTTCGCTCTTTCTGAGAATGTTGAGTATATTTTCTCCCACATCCGATATCTGCAATTTCTCCA
Organism: uncultured delta proteobacterium; assembly: GCA_963728385.1. Lineage (GTDB taxonomy): Bacteria > Desulfobacterota > Desulfobulbia > Desulfobulbales > Desulfocapsaceae > Desulforhopalus_A. Next base: position 2,098,544 of record CAVSJK010000002.1, on the reverse strand, counting down.
CCAGATGGGCCTTAACCCGGCTCATGGTTTTTCCGGTGAGTTTACGGCTTAAAAAACTGGACAGCGCACCTACATTAGGGGAAATGGACATCTCATTATCATTTAGGATGACTATGAGGTCCTTGTCGAGATGACCCGCATGGTTGAGGGCCTCAAAGGCTAAACCAGCCGTCATTGAACCATCGCCGATGACCGCAATTGCCCGCCGTGAATCATTTTTCAGGTCTTTGGCCAGGGTTATTCCCAGGGCTGCTGAAATGGAAGTGGAGCTATGTCCTGTTTCAAAAGCGTCATAGATGCTTTCCTTCAATTTAGGGAAACCGCTCATCCCTTTGTACTGGCGGAGTGTGGCAAATTGCTCTCGCCTGCCGGTTAGAATTTTATGGGCATACGATTGATGGCCTACATCCCAGATAAGCTTGTCGTTAGGAGTATCGAAGATATAGTGGAGAGCCAGGGTCAGCTCAACTACACCAAGACTTGGCGCAAGATGACCGCCTGTTTGAGAAACTGTCTGAACGATAGTATTACGGATATCCTTAGCCAGTTCTTTCAGCTCCGGCAGGGAAAGAGTTCGAATATCCGCAGGTGAATAGATCCGTTCAAGCAATGTCGTCGGGATTGTAGGTTGTGGTTTCGACATAGTTTCGTTTATTAAGTTTGTGGCCGGAAAGTATTTACGAGTGAGTTTGAGATTCTCAAACCGGCAATGATTTAGAAATATTTGCCTGTTCGTGATGTTGTTGATCGGTTTCCGGCTACTTCATATACGATGAAGCGTCTCATTCGAATAAGCTGGATACTCTGAATAAAAAATGGTGAAAAACCCATTAATGACTTCTGGTATACACATATTCAGCGATTGTTCGGAGTGGATCGGCATCTTGGTTAAATTCGGACAAGGCATCAAGGGCTTTTTCGACGGCTTCTTTTGCTTTTACTCGTGTCTTCTCGATGCCGAAAAAAGCAGGGTAGGTTGCTTTTCCACGATTGGCATCTGATCCTGCCGCTTTTCCAAGCTGCTCCGTGGTCGATGTCGCATTGAGCAGATCGTCGACTATCTGGAAGGCCAGACCAATGTTGTGGCCATAAGCTAAGAGTTTTTCTGTCTGTTCCCCGGAGGCGCCGGCTCCAACTGCTCCGGCATGTACAGCACTGGTGATAAGCACACCTGTTTTATTTTTATGGATGGTTTGGAGCGTTTCAAATGGAAAGTCGGTATGTTCATTTGCAATATCGAGTGCCTGCCCGCCAACCATCCCCAGCGGACCGGCTGCCCTGGCAATGATATGAATGATCGAGAGTCGCTGCAGAGGCGTCAGAGTGCCTTCATTGGGGGCACTCAATAAATCAAACGCCCAGGTCAGTAAGCTGTCTCCGGCCAGAATCGCGCCGGCCTCGCCAAAGAGGGCATGATTGGTTGGTTTTCCCCGGCGAAGATCGTCATCGTCCATCGCCGGTAAGTCATCATGGATAAGAGAGTAGGTGTGGATACACTCTAATGCACAGGCAATCGGCAGTAGATTGTTTTCCGTGATCGAAGACTTGTCGACAGCCTCGCCCGCGGCAAGGCAGAGTATCGGGCGGATGCGTTTTCCGCCGACGAAAAGACTGTAGCGCATCGCCTGAATGTGGTTCTCAAAAGGAGCAACCGCCGGCAGCATAATCTTCTCTAGCGCGCCTTCTATTACTTTTCGCTTTTCACTCAGATAGGTCTGTATGTTCAAGGTCCTGTCCGTCAAAAGGGATGGCTTCAAGTTTTCCGTCTTTTTCAAGCAACAATTCTACTTTTGCCCGAGCTTCAGAAAGTTGTTCAGTGCAAAAACCGGCAAGTTTGATACCTTCGTCGAATTTTTTCAAGCTGTTTTCAAGACTCAACTCCCCGTCTTCAAGCTCTTCGGTGATTTGTTCAAGCCGGGACAGCGCGCTTTCAAAGGTTTTTTTTGCCATAATCTATTGTACTTTTTCCAAATAAAAAGAAAGTTGCCTCATTGTATCATTCAGACTAGAACAATTCAGATTGCATTATAATTCTATAAACAAAGCATAAAATCGAGAAAAAAGCATTGTATATATTCAGCAAAGGAAGTCGAACAGAAAAAAATGTACTTATCCATTATGTAATGTTGCATTGCTTAAATTCTTTGTGGATAAATTCTCCGGTACTGGGATGAAATGATAAAAACTATTGAAATGTTTGTAAGATGGCTGGCAACTGAAAAAGGGTATTCAGAGCATACCGTCAGTGGCTATCAGCGGGATTTACTGGAATTTTACAGTCATATGAATGGAGCGAATGAACGAGGCAAAAGGCATGAACCTGACAAAAAGGAAAAGACAATTTCTCCCGGTGAAGTTACATCTGTTCATGTGCGAAAATTTATCGTCAGTTTGCATGGGCGTAACAGTGCAGCCTCCGTCGCCAGAAAAATCTCCGCTCTCAGGTCATTTTTTCGATTTGCCCAGCGCTGCAAACTCCTGAAAAATGATCCGCTTGCCGGAGTTACCGGTCCTAAAATCGGCAGGTTTATTCCTGTATTTCTTACGGTGGATGAAACTTTTGCCCTGTTGGAGGCTCCTGGTGAAATTGACACTTATCCGCTTAGAGACCGAGCCATTCTTGAACTCCTGTATTCAACCGGAATGCGAGTCTCCGAGCTGGTTTCACGGAACATTGCCGATCTTGATTTTGCAGAGGAAGTGCTTAGGGTACGGGGCAAAGGTGAGAAGGAGCGGCTGACGCCTGTCGGACGTCCTGCTATTGAGGCGGTGCGTAGATGGTTGCCGAAACGTGTGCAGTTGATAGAGGAGCGGGCCGGACGTGGGCGGGAGGCTGAAAAAGAAGCGCTGTTCCTTAATGGAAGGGGAAGTCGTCTGACCACGCGAAGTGTCGAGCGACTGGTCAAGTTTTACGGTGAACGAGTCGGCATTACCCAAACCGTCACTCCTCATGCCTTGCGTCATTCCTTTGCCACCCACCTTCTGGAAATGGGTGCGGATCTCCGGTCGGTTCAGGAGTTGCTGGGGCATGCCAGTCTATCGACAACCCAGCGTTATACTCATTTGACGCTGGATCATCTGGCGGATGTGTATGACAAATCTCATCCTTTATCAATCGAGGATATAAAAGAACAGGATTGAATAGAATCTTACCGGATTGAAAATACCTATTCCAGTAAGTAAAGTTTATCCTGATTTTTTTTTAAGTTATTAAAACACTTATTAATCAATTACTAAACAATTTACCGAGAAGTGTACGAATGAAAATACGATCAACTACAATTTTGGCGGTTCGCCATAAAGGGCGTGTCGCCCTGGCGGGAGATGGTCAGGTTTCATTAGGGAATACCGTCATGAAACATCAGGCCCGAAAAGTACGGCGACTCTATCATGATAAGGTCATAACCGGCTTTGCCGGCGCCACTGCCGATGCTTTTACGCTCTATGACAAACTGGAACAGAAACTTGAGCAATATAACGGTAACCTGATGCGTGCGTCGGTCGAACTGGCCAAGGACTGGCGGACGGATAAATTTCTGAGAAAGCTGGAAGCCATGTTGATAGCTGTGGATGAAGAACATTCGCTGCTGCTCTCCGGAACCGGTGACGTCATTGAAGCCGATAAAGGAATACTGGCAATAGGTTCGGGGGGGCCCTATGCCCAGGCGGCGGCCCTGGCTCTTGTTGAACATAGTGATCTGGATGCCGAGTCGATCTGTCGGGCATCAATGGACATCGCAGCCAATATCTGCGTTTTTACCAATAATTCAATAATCGTTGAAACAATATGATCTCTAATCAGTCCCTGACTCCTAAAGAAATCCTGATAGAACTAGATAAATATATAGTTGGGCAGTCCGATGCTAAACGCTCGGTGGCGATTGCTCTTCGTAATAGATGGCGGCGTCGACAGGTCGAATCTCCGTTACGTGAGGAGATTGCTCCCAAAAATATTATTATGATAGGTCCGACCGGAGTTGGAAAAACGGAAATAGCCCGTCGGCTCGCCACGCTGGCACAATCTCCTTTTATCAAGGTTGAAGCGTCAAAGTATACCGAGGTTGGTTATGTTGGCCGGGATGTCGAGTCGATGGTTCGTGATCTCGTCGATCTGGCTATAAACATGGTAAAAGATGAAGAAAAAAATCGCATCGAAGGAGTGGCTGAAGCAAATGCAGAGGATCGGATCCTTGATCTGCTTTTGCCGCCAAGGCCCGGATCGGTTGCTACTTCCGGTCCCGATCAGTCCGATTCCTTCACCATACAGGATCCTGATCTGCCGATGCGACAAGAAACACAGGAATCGAACTCGACCAGAGAAAAATTCCGGCAGATGTTAAGGGATGGCAAATTGGATGATCGTGAACTCGAAGTGGCGCTCAGTCAATCGAAATCGATGCCGATGGTTGAGATCATGACGACTTCAGGTATGGAAGATATGCAGTCCAACCTCCAGGATGCCTTCAGTAAACTTTTTCCCAGAAAGAAAAAAAATCGGAAAATGAAGGTGCCGGAAGCTCTGGATGCGACCAAAAAAGAAGAGATGGAAAAATTGGTCGATATGGATAAGGTCGTCAAGGAGGCCCTTCGGCGAACCGAGGAATCGGGCATCATTTTTCTTGATGAAATCGACAAAGTTGCCTCACGAGGAGGAAGTAGTCATGGGCCGGAAGTATCTCGCGAAGGTGTGCAGCGGGATCTTCTGCCGATAGTCGAAGGTGCCACGGTCAGCACCAAACACGGCATGGTGAAAACCGACCATATCCTGTTTATTGCCAGCGGCGCTTTTCATATGAGTAAACCTTCGGATCTTATTCCCGAATTGCAGGGTCGATTTCCTATTCGGGTCGAATTGCATTCCCTTGGCAAGGAAGAATTTGTCCGTATTCTTACTGAACCTGAAAACGCCCTGATCAAGCAATATGTAGCGCTTATGAAAACAGAAGGGGTGGACCTGGTCTTTGAAAAGGATGCTATCGACACAATTGCCGCCATCGCCGTTGAAGTAAACGAGAGAACGGAGGAGATTGGTGCGAGACGACTGCATACAGTGATGGAAAGGGTGCTCGATATCCTCTCATTCGAGGCTTCCGAACGACAGAATGAAACTTTCGTGGTCACCTCTGAGTACGTTAAAGAGAGGCTTTCAGAGATAGTGAAAGATCAGGATTTAAGCCGTTATATTCTGTAACTGCCACTCTCGGGTTTGGAGAAAAATACATGTTTCTCAAGTTTTTCGGTAAAAAGTCCGCAAAAGTTAACACATCTCAAATCGACCGGGCAACGATAGTTTATGGAATTGACCATGAAATGAACTATTGTCCCTTATGTAAGGACGAGTACCGGACTGACGTCAGCCATTGCAGTGGCTGTAATGTGCCGCTTATCAGCGGCATGGAACACTTAGCAAGAGTCAGGGAAAAACAACAGGTCCTGGCTGAACGTTCCATGGAAATTGCCGAGACGGACGAACTTGTCACTATTCGTAAAGGTCCGGTAACGGATATGAAAACCTTGCAAAAATTACTTGCCGAGGAACGAATACCGGCGATTTTGCTCGGGGATAAGGGCGGTTGCGGCAAAGGATGTTGTGGACCTGAGCTGCATCTGCAGATCAAAAAAGAAGATATTCCCCTGGCTGGGGACGTTCTTACCAGGGAATTTATCAGAAGCACCGCCTTGGACAGCGAAGACTTGCTCAACGCCGAAGCAGTATTTGATCACCTCGCCGCGGAAACTGTCTGTCCAGCCTGTGGTTGCAAATTTTCACCAACGGTTGGGGCGTGTCCCGAATGCGGTCTCAGCTTTGAGTAAGAGGCGGTCCGAGAAAAAGTGTTTATTCTCGGACCGCCTCCTGGCTTGAGTCCGATGGAAAATCAATTCGGCGGATTGGATTTTTGATTCTCCCAGCGTTTTTTTCTTGGTGTTAAGGTTATCGGTTTTTTGGAAAAAGTGATCGCCTTATAGCTGAGAACCTCTTCAATCTGATCGGTAAGTTGTCGGCATGGTCTGACAGTCAAATCCTTGAGGACTTCAATATCAACTTCGCCACGGCCATGAAAATGCAGGGTCAGCATGATCGGGCAGGAGCCGTGGAACTGATACAGTATCTTTTTCACCTTCTCCAGCTGTTGCCTGGAAAGCTTGTCTGACTGGAGCAGAATTTTTGCCGATTCGGTATATTTTTCTCTTGCTTCCTGAAGAGAATCGATGGAGTCCGCGATGATTTTTGGACCACGCTCATCCTTTTGTACTGTCCCCTGCACTATGATCGGATCAGTTGAAGAGAGAATTTCTTCGCATCGGCTGTACGTATCCGGAAAAACCACAACTTCCACAGATTCATAGATGTCTTCAAGGGCCAGGAAGGCCATTGGATCGCCTCGTTTACTTTTTAACTTTTTACACGAGCGAATAAGGCCTCCGATGCGAACCGGCTGATCATCCCCCCATTCCGGCAGATCCTGTATAGCGCAGTCGGTAACCGTGTTGATATCATGGATGGCATTATCGAGCGGATGGCCGGTAATGTAAAAGCCTACCGTCTCTTTCTCGTGGGCAAGTCTTTTTCGTTCGTCCCATTCGGCAATGTCAGGCATCGGCAGAGCGGAGATTTTTGGTTGACTTTGTGTCTCGGGAGCAACTGAAAAGAGGGACATCTGGCCGCTCTGCAGATCGCGCTGAACCGCCTTGGCCTGTTCCATCGCCTGATCCAGGATGGCAAAATATTGCGAACGCTTATGGCCGAGGGAGTCAAAAGATCCTGATTTGATCAGGCTTTCGATGACTCTGCTATTAACCCGCCGGGAATCGACCCGATTGCAGAAATCGCTGAGCGAAACATATTTGCCGTTTTTTTCCCGTTCTTCAATTATGGAGTCGAGAGCCGATTCACCGACATTTTTAACGGCCGCCAAACCAAAACGAACCCGATCGTCGATAACACTGAAATCTTTTATGCTTTCATTGATATCAGGGGGTAATACCTCGATATTATGTTCCTTGCATTCGTTGATATAGAGAACAACCTTGTCGGTGTTGGTCATATCGCAGGAGAGAAGAGCGGCCATGAACTGGGGCATATAGTGCGCCTTCAGATATGCCGTCTGGTAGGAAACCAGCGCATATGCCGCGGAATGTGATTTGTTGAACCCATAGCCGGCAAATTTTGCCATGAGATCAAAAATATATTCTGCTTTGTTCTCCGGATGGCCGTTTTTCAGAGCTCCGGCCATAAATTTTACTTTTTCCTCATCCATTACCGCGGCAATTTTCTTGCCCATGGCACGGCGCAGAATATCGGCGTCACCGAGAGAGTAACTTGCCAGGATATTGGCTATTTTCATAACCTGTTCCTGATAAACTATTACACCGTAGGTTTCTTCAAGAACATGTTTGATGTCAGGCAGCGGATAGTTTGGAACTCTTCTTCCGTGTTTGGTTTCGACAAAATCGTCTACCATTCCGGAGTCGAGCGGACCGGGGCGATAGAGAGCAACCAGGGCAATAAGGTCGCTGAACTGTTCCGGGGCCAGTTTTACCAGGAGTTCACGCATGCCGGAACTCTCCAGCTGGAACACTCCCTGGGCATCGCCGCTGCAGAGAAGCGCAAAAGTCTTGGCATCATCCATGGGGATGGTATCAATATCAAAATCAATACCTATATCCTTCTTGATATGTTTGACTGCCTTATCTATTACCGTGAGAGTTTTCAGACCGAGAAAGTCAAACTTAATCAAGCCGGTCATCTCGGTATGCTTCATGTCGTACTGGGTCAGAGTCTCCTCATTGCTGCCTCTGCAGGTTGGGAGATACTGCGTCATGGGACCGGGTGAGACGACAACTCCGGCTGCATGTGTTGAGGTGTGCCGGGCGAGTCCCTCCAGGGTTTTCGAGACGGATAACAGTTCGGCAATCCTCGGATCGTGATCAGCGGCTTCCTGAAGCTTTGGTTCCTCCGCCAGCGCTTTCTTGATGGTCATTTTCAGCTGGTCCGGGATCAGCTTAGCCACTTTGTCGACTTCGCCAAAGGGAATGTCAAGCGCGCGGCCGACATCGCGGATAACTCCTCGTGCCTTCATCGATCCGTAGGTTACAATTTGGGCAACGTGGGCGGCGCCACCGTATTTCCGGCGGACATAGTCAATAACTTCCCCGCGCCTTTCCTGGCAAAAATCAATATCGAAGTCGGGCATCGATTTACGCTCGATATTGAGGAAGCGCTCGAAGATGAGTCCGTAGGGAATGGGGTCAATGTTGGTAATGAGCATGCAAAAGGCAGCCAGACTACCGGCACCGGAGCCTCGACCCGGTCCAACCGGAATTTCGTGATTTTTAGCCCAGGTGATAAAATCGGCAACGATCAGGAAATATGCAGGAAAACCCATTTCCGTGATGACATCGATTTCCATGGCCAACCGATCGGTGTAGATCTTTTCAACTTCCACGTTGAAAGTGCCGGCTTTGCGCATCTGGTTGAAACGGAATTTAAGTCCCTCCCAACAGGCGTTTTTGAACATGGAATCGGCGCTTTGCCCTTCCGGGATCGGAAAGTTCGGGAAATAGTAGTCTCCAAAATTTATTTCCAGATTACAGCGCTCGGCAATTTCCTGGGTAGTGGCGATTGATTCAGGACAATGACTGAAGCTTTTCTTCATAGTCTCCGGTGACTTGAAATAAAACTCGTCTGTTGAAAACCTGAATCTCTTGGGATCGTTTATGGTTTTGCCTGTCTGGATGCAGAGCAGCAATTCGTGGGCGTGTGCTTCTTCCCTGTTGAGGTAATGGCAGTCATTGGTGGCGACCAGCTTGATGCCCATTTTCGCCCCTAGTTTCTTCAGCCCGTCATTGACTACCTGTTGTTCGGGGATACCGTTTTCCTGGATCTCAAAATAGAGGCGGTCACCGAAAATATCGTAGAGTTCCCGGGCCTTTTTTTCAGCGCGGGGCATATCGTTTTTACCAATCAGATATGGGACCTCTCCATGCAGACAGGCGGTCATGGCGATGATGCCTTCATTGTTTTCCCTGAGAACAGCCATATCTATTCTTGGTTTATAGTAAAATCCCTCAAACTGAGCAATGCTTGCCAACTTCATCAAGTTTTGATAGCCGGTATGATTCATGGCCAGGAGGACAATGTGGTAAGCGATGTTACCATCTATTGCCTTTTTGACCCGCATATCTCCAGGTGCAATGTAGAGTTCACAGCCGACTATTGGTTTTATTCCAGCTTTTTTAGCTTTGGAATAGAACTCCAGTGCTCCGAACATGGCGCCGTGATCGGTGAGTGCGACGCTATCCATGCCGTACTCTTTACATTTTTCCAGAAGATCTGCGATCCTGATAGCGCCGTCCAGAAGACTATATTGGGAATGAACATGGAGATGGGTAAATCCTGCACTCATGATTATTTCTTTAGTCCTTGTATGCTTTCAAGATGTGCTCCTGTAAAAAGAGTGCCGTCAAGTTTTGCCCCTGTCACATTTGCACGAATGAGGTTGCTGCCGGTGAAATCCGCATCTGAAAGATCAGAGTTGGTAAGATCGGCGCCGGCAAGATTGGTTCGAACGAGTTTTGCCCCTGAAAGATTGGCGCCGGCTAGATTTGCCCGACGAAGATTGGCATCACTAAGGTCGACTTGGGATAAATTGGCACCGGCAAGATTTGCAGTGGCCAGTTGAGCGCTACGAAGATCGGCACCTGTAAAATTACAGTCGGGACAATTGCGGGCAAGGTGCTTCAGCGCCTCTATTTTTTCAGCTTCGGAGAATGAGACGGTGGAACTGTTATCAGTGATGTTGGAGGACATATAAGCTGTATTTTGTCCTTGAACGAAGTGACTGCCGGTTTCGTTCCCCTGGCCAGTTTCCGGTGATGGCATTGCCGTGTAATACCTGGCACCGTTTGAAGTGAAAAAAACAAAATTGCCTTTTTCCTCAAAGAGTATGTAACACTTTTGATCACCGAAATACCAGCGGGAAAATTTCATGCAGAGCTGGTTGTCGGAGGTGATGCTCCATTTTCCGGTGTCTTTTTCTCCCTGAAGACTTGTAGCGGTTAAGTGGCCATCCGGCAGGTATTGCACTTTTGCGTCGAAATCGATTGCCTGGAGATGCAGTTTGTTTCCACTCACCAACTCATGGAGTTTTTTCTCGGTCAGGGGCTTTTTCCCTTTGGCTAAAAATTGATTCATGGTGACAGGTGCGCATGCGCCAAGCAAAACGAGGACCACTACTGATAAACACCAGCGAATTGGAAATTTCACACGATTTCTCCTTACAATGGATTTATGAGAAAGATTCTCACAAGAAGGCGGCAAGCAAATTATTAGCACAGAAGAAACCTTTTTGCACAGGAATTCGTCAGGACCAATGGACACAGATATTTCCAGTGAATACAGTTTGGTGCAGAAGTTCTCCTCATTTCTTCAAAAAAAATTTCAGCTTCACCATCGAGTGGAATATCGCTCTTTGGTTTCGCCCGATCAGGCAGCACGATTACGAATTTTTAAGGTTGGGGAGTATTTTGGACTCCTGTACTGAGATGTTGAATTGAACGAGTAAATGTGGTTGTATTAATTTTTGCTGGAACAACTCTGTACGGGCTCCTGTCGATTCTTGGTGAAATAATTCTTTGTTTTTTTAAATTTTTAAATTCACGGCAAACGCCAGAGAGTTCCTCAACCAGAGCTTAATAGAGATGAAAATAGAGATGAAAAGAAATCCACTTCCCAATACCGCTATTTCTCTTCAGGGAAATATCGCCCATTTCGAGTTGAACTATCTTTTCCAGTTTTTGGATTACGCTTCTGCTTCCGGAGAAATGCATATCGTTGGGGAACAAAACAGTGCTGACTTTTTTTTCCAAAATGGGATGCTGATTTTTGGTACTTTGCAAGTTAATCAGAAAAAAATAGGAGACTTACTACTCGAGTCCAAACTTATTACTGCAGATCAACTGTCAGTCTGTCTGGATATTCATGCACAACACGAAGGACACAGAAGACTGGGTGAGATTCTGGTAAGAAAAGGGTTTCTCAAGTTCGAGAGTCTGGCGGATATGTTAAAAGAACAAGCCAGAGAAGCTTTTTTTACAACTCTTTCCTGGAAAAAAGGCATTTTTTATTTTTATTCCGAACACTATCCCTCAAAAGAAGAGATCTTGATCAATGAGCGAATTGATCATCTTATATTAGAAGGGATAGTCAGGATGGATAATGCACCTCCTACCGGTGATTTGCCAAAGTCGTAACTTTAGATATTTCCACTGTTTCTTTATTTCTCTCTTCCCTCAGTTCCCGTTCAATATTAAATCGCTCTTTTATCTTTGCGTAGGAAACAAGCTCAACCTCGCGTTCTGAAGGAGTGAGAAAAGACTCGAGTTTGGTCTTCAGAATTACCGGATTGAGTTCGGACTTGATAGAGACAACCCCCTCCATGATGATCTTTTGCAACAGGAGTTCCTGGTTGGTTCTTTCTTTTAGGTTTGAGGCACAAGGGAGAAAGAGAAAGTTCGAAAAGATGAGCCCGTACAATGTTGAGGTGAGGGCAATTGGAATAGCCCGCAATATGACCGAAGTGTCTCCGATACCTCCCAGCATAGTGATTAGACCAATGACCGAGCCGATGATTCCAAAAGCTGGAAGGTAGTCGGCGATAGCTCGCAGCACTCGTTCCGAATCTTCTCTTCTCAAGCGAAAAAAGTACATCTCGGTGTTCAGAATATCACGGATCTGTTCAATTTTATAACCATCGACCAGACAGCCCAGAGCTCTCCTGAGAAAAAGTATCGTTGTCTCGTTTTCCTTGTCCTGAAGAGAGAGTACTCCCTGCATACGGGAGCGAATAGATAAGTCAATGAGAATGTTGATTATCTCCGTTTCTTTCATGATCGGTTTTCGGTACGATGCGCAAAGCACCTTTGTTACGATCCGCAGTTGTTCAAATCTGAAGCTGATAAGTGCAGCGGCAAGGGTACCGCCGCAGACTACCAGGAGTCCCGAAACATTAAAATAGAGGCTGACATTGCCGTGAATGGTAAAACCGACAACGAAGAGTCCAATACTAAGAATAAGTCCGAGTATGTTTTTATTTTTCATAAAAAATAGATGATATGGTTATTTCAGGTTTTGTACCGTGGCAGGGAGTGGATTCGGTAGTCGTTTGGAAATGATAATTTCCACCCTCCGGTTCCTGGCACGATTTTCAGCTGTTGTATTAGGAACTATCGGACGATAGGAAGCATATCCGCTGACGACAAATTGATCCGGGTTCATTCCGATATCTTTAATAAGGAAACGAGCTACAGTACTCGCTCGGGCAACTGAAAGTTCCCAGTTGCTCGTAAATCGATCGGAATGCATCGGCAAGTTGTCAGTATGACCGACAATATTTATCATGTAGGGCGTATGCCGGAGGACCCCCACTACTTTCTGCAACAATAATCTCGCATCTTCAGACAACTCACTTTCGCCAAGGGCAAACAAGAGGTCTCCCGTAAGAACAATGCGCATGGTTTTATCGGGAACAATATCGATAGCGGCAAATTTGCCCAGGTTATTGGTTTTCAGCGCATCTTTGCTTAGCGTATAGATTTTCTGAAACTGATCGATCTTGGCAGGTTGAGATTCTTCAATCCCGGATGAGGGAGGCGAAGGACTTGTGCCGGATGCAACTGGAGTCTCTATAATGGCGTCCTTGGGAGCTATATTGACTTCGGTTTTTAGGTGCAGGGGTGGTTGATCGGCTCCACTGGAGGTGGATTCTGCAGATTTCCGTTCCTCTTTCTTTTCTGACTCCTTTATAGCCGGCTGCGGCATTTCGGTTGGATAAACGGCATCAGGATTCAGCGGCTCAAGCTGCACCTGTTCGACCTTTTTTACAGTCCCTCCGGTCATGAGAGGAAGCCCTGGACGAATGGGAACAAAGGGAAATGAGGCTCCGCTTGAATCCATGGTCTGCATGGCTTCGGTAGTGTCTCCTCCAATGACTTCAGGGGCTTTCCTGGCGAGAAATCCCCGATTGGCGGCCTGATAGGCATACATACTGAGGAAAAGTACAAACATGGTCATCATCAGGTCGGACCAGGCTATCGACCAATGAGACGCTCGCGGTAAGGAAGCTGTAAAGAGGTTATCGTCGAAATGAAAAACGGTATTGCTTGGCGAACGTCTGTCTCTATTGACGGTATGTAAGGCATATCTGCTTTTAGCGGCACCGGCGGGGAAATCAGTGATTTCCAAAAAACCTTCCGGGGATGAATCCGGGTATGCCCGATCAGGATCTTGTTTTGGATGTAAGTGTGGTTTAATCATTAAATTTTTCAGTTGTAGCCAAGACAGGTCGGATGAGCGAATTGCTTACAGCACTGCCGATGTGCGGATATTGCGAATTCGCCCCAAGATGATCTACCTATCTTATCGTCATGATCAGGCAACAACTAAAGGAGAATTTTTGCCGGGAACTAATTTCTTTCAGAGTACATTTTTTTTAAATTCTTCCAATCCAATTCGTTCCATGAATCGTGATGTTCGTTCCTTTTTTTTTGCGTTGTTTTTATAGAAATCGAAACAAGTATCAATGAGTGCCGTCGCTTCATCATCGGATAAATCGGTGGCCAGAATATCTCCAATTCTTGGGCGATTCCCTGCATGTCCGCCGAATGAAATGGTCCAGCCATTTTTCTTCCCGAGCACTCCGACGTCCCGAACAAAATTTTCGGCACAGCAGAATTGACAACCTGAAACTCCAATCTTCAATTTGGCCGGCAGTTCTTTTTCAGCCAACATATTTTCAATATGTATCCCAAAGCCGAGGGAATCCCTTACTCCGAATTTACACACCTCGGTTCCCGGACAGGCCTGAACGTAATGCAGACAGAGCTCCGTTGCATTTCCGGGATCCATGCCAAGATCCTGATAAACATTTTTGAGATCTTCTTCTTGCAATCCTACAAGGGCAATTCGCTGACCGGAGGTTAGTTTGACGAGAGGAATGTCGTACTTTTCGGCCGCATCGGCTATGGCACGCAAGTGGCTTCGTTTGAGCAAGCCACCGGGGATACGGGGGACTATCGCATAGGTTTTTTTATCTCTTTGTAAAATGGCATGTTCCGATTGGCTGAGTTGCATGGTATTTCTCCTGAAAGAGCTTGAAAGCTTTTTTATTTGCAATGAAATGCACACCGATTGGAGTCTGGCGATTTCCCGGTGATCGATTACGAATTTTGTAATCGATCACCAGTACATATTAAAAGACCGCATAACCAAATCTGATGTTAAGAAGCAAAAGGTTTTTCTGCATCGAAAATCGAACCCAGAGGAGCGGCACCGAGTGCCGCCAGTGGTGGGGGAGCATTAGAAAACAGGCTTAAAATCAAAGAAATGCCGGGTTTCGAGCCGTCTATAGGTATGGGTTTCACCTCGGGCCACAAATGATCTGGTAATAGCACCATTAGCGGTAAAGCGAACCCCTTCAAGAAATTCACCGTCGGTTATACCAGTTGCTGCAATTGCTACTTCCTTGCTTCGAATAAGGTCGTAAGCGCGGAATATTTTCTCGAAATCAGTGATTCCGTGTTTAGTAGCTTCTTTCCTGTCCCGATCATTTTCGTAGAAAATTTTCCCCTCAAAATAACCGCCGAGACAACTGATTGCAGCGGCGACGAGCACGGCCTCCGGAGCATAGCCGTAACCGATATAAATATCGGCTTTTTCTCCGGTTATCGCGGCAAGGCATCCCGAAACCTCCCCCTCGTCAATCAGTTTAATACGGGCGCCGCAACTCCGGACCTCATGAATCAGCTGCTTGTGCCGGGTTTGATTGAGGATGCAGACAGTTACATTTTCGGTATATTTTTTAAGCGCTCTAGCGACTCGCTTCACATTGAGAATGGGCGGTTGGTGTATGTCTATGACTTCGCCAACCTGGGGACCGACCGCAATTTTGTACATATTAAGGTTGGGTACCGATTGGATTGAGCCGGCTTTGGCAATTACCGCATAGGAAGTTGAGTTATTTTTTCCGTCTGCAGCAGAACGATATGCTTCAAGAGCTATCGCCATAAGATCGGTTTTTTCGCCGCCTTTACCGAGAATAAGTGGCAACTGAAATGTTTCAGACCTGTTCTGAAAGCGATCGTTCATAAGAACGCCTTCAATTGGTAGACGGTTCAAAGTCTTGGTAATAGCTCTTCTGGTCTGATTGAGTATATCAATGTGGTCGCCAAGTCCCTGAAGACGCGCAGCAGTCAACGCAGCGATTTCGGTTGCCCGAACAATTTCCATCCCGTAGTTAGTATCCATAGCCGTTTCTCAAAAGAGTTTTAGAGGGCAGGGGAATGAAAACCATTTTGTTCCCCACATTCCAATAAACGCTGCATGATTGCATCCCGTTTCTTGCTTAGTAGTTTTCCGGCGATCGTATCTTTAATTTTCATGGGCCGCCGGAATTCATCAATAAGTTCGATATCCAGAGGAGCAGATTCAAGTTTCTTTTCAGCCTCCAGGATTTCGTCGGGAGTGGGTAAAATAATACCGTACAATTGATTAGGGGTATGAACCAGGGAATGACCTCTATTGTAATATGCGGCGGCAAACCCTCCATCGACGTTAATCGCCACTCCGTCTTCACTGGCCATCTGAATTCCTTTTTTGTAATTCACCGGGGTGTGACCAAAGATAACCCGCTGAACCCCGAATTCCTGTTGCATTTTTTTCTTAAAGGAACCGGTCTGCATATTATCTTTCCAAAAAAGACTTCTCTCTACGTGGGTAGCTTTATCCGTGAGAAAATATCGCTCAAAAGTCTTCATAGCATGCTTACCGAAAAACGGTGATTTAGGGCCACACCACAAATAGAAAAAGAGGGCTTGGTCTTCTTCCTGCTGTCTCTTTCCCTCCAGATAATTTTCTCCAACCCGGGCGATGGTATCCTGGATAAAGTTGAGAAGATTTTTCCCCTTGTAACCGAGAAATTTTTCGAAATCACCGTCAGCCGTAGAGGGAACCAGGGCATGAATGTTGAGAAAATTATTCTGGATATGATAAGTTTTTCCGTTGGTAAAAAGAAACCGAAGAAGACGCTTGAGAAGTCTGTTGGAGGTGAATTGTCGTGTCAGATCTTCAATGATCGATGTCTCTTCATCGTTCAGTTTACCGGGATCCTTGGTATCAAGGGTCGGAAAATGGATGTCGTTGAGACCTTTTGTCTGATCGTTGTGCAACATTTGAGCTAAGCGATCAAGCCAGAGCCGGGAGCTCATCTCATATTGCGGAAAATTGCGTATCGTCTGTTCTTCAAGCTTAAATTGAATGATTGCCAGAGCCTTCTCCATGGAGCGGCCCTTGTTGGTTTTGGCCTTGAAATTTCCGGTGACTTTGTCATTTGGATACGTTCTCTCCGCAAATTCAGCCAGTTGAGATGTGTCAAAACGCAATCTATGGAGAAACTCAAAGTGATCATAGCGGCAGGTGATTCGCAAAGCTTCGGCGATCAGGGAACGATTACCGGATGCGGCGCCCATCCAGAGAATATCATGATTGCCATAGACGTAGTCGACTCCATTCCGATAAAAAGGCGAGGATAATATCCTGATAATCTTGTCAGGCTGGGGGCCTCGGTCAAACACATCTCCCAAGACCTGAATTCGATCCAGTAAAACCCGGCGGATCGCCTGGGAAAGGTGTGAAATCAAGCGGTCAGCGATTATTTTTTCTTCAAAAATCGGGTCAGGTACAGGTAAGCCGGATAAAAGTCGATTGATGACATCCCGAAATTCCGGGCGAAAAATTTCGCGTTCCTGCGATCGTATATTTATTAGCTTGTATTTCAGTATCTCAACCAGACAGAGTATCACGTCCTGCATGTCCATCTGGATGGTGTCGTCTGGAAAATATGATTGTTTTCGAATGATTTTGGTGAGGTACTGAATTTTTTCAGAACTGAAGGTAGTAGGTAAGGCTTCTCTGCAGGTCTGGTACAACATCCCGAACCTGCCTCTCAGTATTGACTTGAAACGATCACCTTCTCCATGGAGATCACTGATCCACATGGTCGTGGGGATGTTCGAATTCAGTTTGAGATCAAGGTCAAGAAGTTGATTGGAAAGTTTATCGATTTCACTGGCCCTAACCCTGGCGACTCGATTATTGATATCATTCTTAAGTGGGGACATATTTTCACCAATATGGCAGGAATGAAAAAGATGGAAAATACACAACAAAAGCTCCAATGAGGCAGTTTCAGTATGTATTCGCTCAACCCCAATAGAAAAATTACATTGTAACAAAAGATTAATGAATTGGCTAGAAAATCAAATTATTAAAAATGATTGCAGAAGACCGCAGGTCAGGACTTTGCATATGAATCGGAGAGGGCGAAAAAACAAAAGAATAATCCTTAAAACGACAAAAGCCCCGGACGAAGAATCGTCCGGGGCTTTTGTGCTATAAAAAACGGCGGTGTCCTACTCTCCCACACAGTCGCCCGTGCAGTACCATCGGCGCAAAAGAGCTTAACTTCCGTGTTCGGAATGGGAACGGGTGGATCCTCTTTGCTATGACCGCCGCAAAATCAGAAGTCAGAGGACGGAAGACAGATCAGTTTGTGCCTGCGGCAAATCACTCATAGGGGCCGAGGAATCCGTCTTTGTCCTTTGTTATATTTTACAATCGTCCCCGAAAAGCATGGGGACTATTTTCAGTACCCCCTTGAGGGGTATAAGATCCTCTAAACGGTTCCTGCAACAAAGAAGCAGGAATCGTCAGAGTATCTAAATAATCGAATAGTAGGGTAGTCAGTAGAGTAATAATCAAAAAATATGGATAAGCCGCACGGCTGATTAGTATCGGTAAGCTCCATGTGTTGCCACACTTCCACACCCGACCTATCGACGTTGTGGTCTACAACGAGCCTTCAGATGGCTTTACACCATGGGATATCTTATCTTGAAGTGGGCTTCCCGCTTAGATGCTTTCAGCGGTTATCCCTGCCGAACTTAGCTACCCAGCAATGCCCCTGGCGGAACAACTGGTACACCATAGGTTCGTCCATCCCGGTCCTCTCGTACTAGGGAAAGATCTCCTCAAATATCCTGCGCCCGCAACAGATAAGGACCAAACTGTCTCACGACGTTTTAAACCCAGCTCACGTACCACTTTAATTGGCGAACAGCCAAACCCTTGGGACCTGCTTCAGCCCCAGGATGTGATGAGCCGACATCGAGGTGCCAAACCTCCCCGTCGATATGGACTCTTGGGGGAGATAAGCCTGTTATCCCCGGAGTACCTTTTATCCGTTGAGCGACGACCCTTCCATGCGGAATCGCCGGATCACTAAGACCTACTTTCGTACCTGCTCGAGATGTCTCTCTCGCAGTCAAGCTCCCTTATGCCTTTACACTCTACGGCTGGTTTCCAATCAGCCTGAGGGAACCTTCGCGCGCCTCCGTTACTCTTTAGGAGGCGACCGCCCCAGTCAAACTACCCACCAGACAATGTCCTGGATCCGGATCACGGACCGCAGTTAGATTCCTAAGATAACAAGGGTGGTATTTCAAGGTTGACTCCATCGACACTGGCGTGCCGACTTCAAAGTCTCCCACCTATCCTACACATGTTATCTCAAAAACCAATGCCAAGCTATAGTAAAGGTTCACGGGGTCTTTCTGTCTAGTTGCGGGTAACCGGCATCTTCACCGGTACTACAGTTTCGCTGAGCCCCTGGTTGAGACAGTGGGGAAATCGTTACGCCATTCGTGCAGGTCGGAACTTACCCGACAAGGAATTTCGCTACCTTAGGACCGTTATAGTTACGGCCGCCGTTTACCGGGGCTTCGGTTCAATGCTTTACCTTGCGGCTGACATGTCCCCTTAACCTTCCGGCACCGGGCAGGCGTCAGACCCTATACTTCGTCTTTCGACTTCGCAGAGTCCTATGTTTTTAGTAAACAGTCGCTCCCCCCATTTCACTGCAACCTGACTAGGCTTCATAAGTAAATTATTACACCATGCAGGCACACCTTCTCCCGAAGTTACGGTGCTATTTTGCCGAGTTCCTTAACCAGAGTTCTCTCAAGCGCCTTGGTATCTTCTACCTGCCTACCTGTGTCGGTTTACGGTACGGTCACATTCATAACTAGATACGAGGATTTTCCTGGAAGCATGGAACCAACCGCTTTGTTGTCCAAAGGACATCGTCATCACGCCTCAGTGTTAACAAGGACCCGGATTTGCCTAAGTCCTCCACCTACACGCTTAAACCGGGACTACCAACGCCCGGCCGGCCTTACCTTCTCCGTCCCCCCTTACCATAACATTATGAAAGTGGTACAGGAATATTAACCTGTTTCCCATCGACTACGCCTCTCGGCCTCGCCTTAGGGACCGACTAACCCTGAGCAGATTAACTTGACTACAGGAAACCTGAGGCTTTCGGCGACAAGGTTTCTCACCTTGTTTTTCGCTACTCGTGTCAACATAAGCTCTTGTGGAACCTCCAGCACTCCTTACGGTGTACCTTCGCAGGCGGCCACAATGTTCTCCTACCGCTCAGAAGTCAGAAGACAGAGGACAGAAGTCAGTTTAGTCAGGCGCTTGCGCGCTCATTATGACTATTTCCAGCTTCTGTTCAAACCTGATAACATCTTCGAGATTTCTTTGTATTCATCCCGCCAGTGTTGCCAAGTCTCTTCTGTTATATAATCCAGATCAAGACAGTATCGTATCCAGACTCTCATCTCATCACTTGAACCCACCGCAATCGTAATGTATCGCTTGAATTCAGCCTTGGAGTAACTTTGCTTGGCAAACCCTTCGGCAATATTTGCACATATGGATTTGCTTGCTCGTCGTATTTGTTCGCCGAGCCCATATTGTTCTCTTTGAGGGAACTCTAGACTAAGTCTGTGAATTGTCAAAGAGAGCCTATAAGCTCGCTGAAAAACCTCCAGGTCTTCAAATGAGTTGATCATCTGTCCTCTGTCCTCTGTATTCTGACTTCTGAACCCGTAGCTTCGGTACTATGCTTAGCCCCGTTAAATTTTCGGCGCGGTATCATTAGACCAGTGAGCTATTACGCTTTCTTTAAAGGGTTGCTGCTTCTAAGCCAACCTCCTGGTTGTCTGAACAATTCCACATCCTTTTCCACTTAGCATAGATTTAGGGACCTTAGCTGACGGTCTGGGTTCTTTCCCTTTCGACCACGGAACTTATCTCCCGTAGTCTGACTCCCGCATTAGAACTTGACGGTATTCGGAGTTTGAAAAGAGTTGGTAATCCGGTGGGACCCCTAGTCTTGTCAGTGCTCTACCTCCGTCAGTCAACATGCGAGGCTATACCTAAATATATTTCGGAGAAAACCAGCTATCACCGAGTTTGATTAGCCTTTCACTCCTATCCACAGCTCATCCGAACAGTTTTCAACCTATATCGGTTCGGGCCTCCATCTCGTGTTACCGAGACTTCACCCTGGCCATGGATAGATCACCCGGCTTCGGGTCTACCCCATACAACTATGCGCCCGGTTAAGACTCGCTTTCGCTACGGCTCCACCTCTCGGCTTAACCTCGCTGCATAGGGTAAGTCGTTGACTCATTATGCAAAAGGCACGCAGTCACACTGTATAAATACATAGTGCTCCTACTGCTTGTAAGCTAACGGTTTCAGTTTCTATTTCACTCCCCTCCCGGGGTTCTTTTCACCTTTCCCTCACGGTACTCGTTCACTATCGGTCATCGGTTAGTATTTAGCCTTGGAAGATGGTCCTCCCGGATTCCCACAGGGTTTCACGTGTCCCGTGGTACTCAGGAAATCCCTAGGGTGAAACTGTATTTCGCGTACCGGATTATCACCGTCTATGATCAGCCTTTCCATACTGTTCCGCTATACATTTTCAATCCCATGTCGGGCTCCTACAACCCCAGATAAATCTGGTTTGGGCTATTCCGCGTTCGCTCGCCGCTACTGACGGAATCTCTAAATTGATTTCTATTCCTGCAGGTACTAAGATGTTTCAATTCCCTGCGTTCGCTTTTGTTACCTATGT
>CAVSJK010000002.1:1672500-2075000 GCA_963728385.1 uncultured delta proteobacterium | reverse complement strand
CTACCCCCTGAAGGGTAGTTACTTATATAGTGCTTAAATATATAAGAGCTCTCTTTGAATTACAAAGAATGCCCTCTGTGGTCTTTCCCCAAAAATGGAGAAGCCACGTTGGGCCCGTTTGCTTTTGTGTTGTTATTCAGTTTTCAAGGATCGTGCTCCAGCTTGCAACCAACAAAGCTGCGCGGTACGAGTGCCGCGATGAGCACGCTAATCTAACACAACCGAAATAATCGGTCAATGTTTTTCTTTGCTCTTTTATGTTTTTGATTCAAGCCGATAGCGAGACGGACAGTTCCTGTCCGGGACTCGTTTTCGTCATCCTCAAAGAGAGCGGCAAACTACTTGATTGCTTTGCCGCCGTCAAGAGGAAAAAGCAATTTGTAAAAAATAGTGTAGCCTTCTTGTAATATAAGCTATTATCTATTGATGTTTGTTGTAAATATACGAAAAATATAATTTGTGAATTTACATTGTCTGCAAAAGATTTTCCGTCAGGTTAATCTATATCTTCCTCACTCTGTCTTTTTCAAATAATAATGGAAAATAAAGCTCAGTTGCTCAAGGGTCTACCTAAGGTAGATGAATGTATCGGGATGCTTAATGCTGATTATGACGATACACCATCCAGGATAATTAAAGTCGTTGTGCAAAATTGTATCGATGCGGAACGGGAAAAAATACTTCGCGAAGATCCTGAATGCAAAGAATTGACTCCTGATGAGTGGCTAACAATTTTTAAAGATACTATTGCCAAAAAACTCTCCCCTCATTTCAAACGCGTGATCAACGGTACCGGAGTTGTCATTCATACAAATCTTGGTCGTTCAATACTCTCAAATAAAACTACGGACAGTCTGGCACAGGCCGGTGGGTATTATTCCAATCTGGAATTTAATTTGGAAACCGGTAAGCGGGGCAGTCGGTATAGCCTTGTTGAAGATATAATTTGTGAGCTGACTGGTGCTGAAGCTGCCCTCGTTGTCAATAATAACGCGGCTGCAGTCTTTATTGCCCTGGACACACTGGCGAAGAACAGAGAAGTTATTGTTTCCCGCGGGCAACTGGTTGAGATTGGTGGTTCCTTTCGTATTCCCGATATTATGGCCAGGAGCGGCGCCATTCTTAAAGAAGTTGGAGCTACCAACAGGACGCATTTATATGATTATGAACGAGCAATAAGTGAAAATACCGCATTACTTCTCCGAGTTCATACGTCCAACTTTCGCATAATCGGCTTTACGTCTGAAGTATCTCCTGAAGAAATGGTAAAACTTGCCGAAGAGAATAATCTGATAACCATGGAAGATCTCGGCAGCGGCAGTCTGGTCGATTTATCTCAATATGGTTTTCCTAAAGAACCGACGGTGCAGCAAATAGTCAAGGCCGGGGTCGATGTGGTGACCTTTAGCGGCGATAAACTGCTTGGAGGACCGCAGGCAGGAATAATCGTCGGAAAAAGGGATGCAATAGCGGCGATTAAACGGAATCCCTTAAATAGAGCACTTCGAATAGATAAATTCACTCTTTCATCTCTGGAGAGCGTTCTTCGGGAATATTTTGACACTTCTCAGGCACTCAATAACATTCCCACACTGTCCATGCTGACTATCACCTCGGAAGAGCTTAAAAAACGGGCCCAGAGGATTCAGCGTCAACTGAAGAAGAGGATTGCGGCCTCTTGCAAAACAAACATTGTGTCAACGACTTCCCGGGTCGGAGGAGGTGCGCTGCCGGAGCTCGCTCTCAATAGCTGGGCAATTGACTTTGAGCCATTGAAAATGAAACTCAATCTTTTTGAAGAGAGAATGAGAGAATTGTCCATTCCGGTTATCGGCAGAATTGAGAGCGATCGATTTCTCCTGGACGTTCGTACGATACAGGACAGGGAAATACCCCTGCTGGTGTCATTGTTCACTGATTTTTTTAGTTCTTTTGGTCAAGATAGGGGCGAAGGTATAGATAATGCTTGAATTATTTCCATCTTTGCCTGACATCAATAGATTGACGGTCGAGGATTTTTCCAGATTTTCCAGCAGTTATACAGAGATTCTTCAAAAATATATACCTGCGGCGGAGCAGGTGGTTTTTGTCCTTTCCGCCGCTCAGGCTGAGAGATATTTTAAGGAGAACGAATGTATTGCAGAGCTTTTACCCCTTTTTAAACAGATAAAAAAGGGTGAGGTGGCTCCTTATGGTATTTACGGGAACTACCTGATGTTTTCCTTTGCTGTAAAGGGTGATCCCGGAAGCATTGCAATTATTTCCGCGGATACTCTTTTTTTACGAAGGGTTGGTGAAGATTGGCTGCTTAAGACACGGACCACGGTGGAGCGGGAATTTCTGCTGTTGAAACAGGCTCGTGTGGATAGCCAAACAGGCTTACTTAATGCAACCAATCTGTATTCGCTGTTGGACACATATGGAACCACCGAAGGATTTCATCTTATTCTTTTGGAGTTGGCTCCGAAAAGGACTTCATTTCAGTATCTTTTACGTTACTCACAAAAGTGCGCAACTCTTCTTCAGAATTTTGTACAAACAGGTTCGGTGCT
The DNA here is from genome assembly GCA_963728385.1 of uncultured delta proteobacterium. Classification (GTDB taxonomy): domain Bacteria; phylum Desulfobacterota; class Desulfobulbia; order Desulfobulbales; family Desulfocapsaceae; genus Desulforhopalus_A. The sequence goes on along the minus strand of CAVSJK010000002.1, from coordinate 2,072,448 downwards.
GCATTCCCTTGGCCACTCCGTCTTTGCGCTTGTACTCCAACAGGAGCATGATGGAGACTGGCTGGAAATCGAGAGTGTTCTTGTTTCTTATCTTAAAAAGGAGGGTTGTCACAGGGTTCATATAGGGTCCAGTTTTTCACCAAAATCATTTGATAGTGAGAAGCAAATGTCCAGTGGCAGGCGACTGCTGGATGAGGCCTGGACGGCTCTTCGTCACGCTGCAAAACGAGGCCCCTTCAGTTTCTGTGAATTCGCTCCGCTTGCCCACCCGGAAAACCACCCGCTGGCGCCCCCTGATCGTAATCTCGTCCGCAGATTTAACAGGCTGTGTTCAAATTCAGATTCTTTTTGCCTGGTCCATTTTTGTGGTGACAACACCGGCTGTGTCGCAAGTGATGTGGTTCCCCAACACATTGATCGAGGGGTATTGCTGCCGTCCGGCGGGGACATATATGTCTATCTGGATGGAACCAAGCCGGAAGAAGCCCTGAAATGGGCCAAAAGAATCATTGCTCGAATTGCTGATCCTGAAAAGAATATCCATGTATCCGCCGGGGTAAGTTGCTATCCCTACAGTGATGTTAAAAAATCGGAAACGATATCCAACTGTCGGAAAGCACTTCATCATGCCGCGTTTTTTGGGGAATCGAGTGCTGCGGTTTTTGATGCGGTCACTTTGAATATTAGTGGTGATATTTACTTTAGCGAAGGTGATCTGGCAAAAGCCGTAAAGGAATATAAAAGGGGATTGAAGTGTGATAACCACGACATCAACCTGCACAACAGTCTTGGTGTTGCCCTTGCTATGATGAATAAGCTTTCATCTGCTCTGCAGAGTTTTCAAAATGGATTGGCAATCGACGGCAATAACTTCATGGCATTATATAATCTTGGATTAGGAGAACAGGGTAGAAACAGGAAAGCCCAAGCTCTGGAGTATTTAGAAAAAGCGCTGCAATGTTATAGTCAGGATGAGGGAGGAGAGGCGCTCGTCAGTGACCTTACACTGCAACTCGGCATACTCTCCTGCGAGCTTGGCAAGTACCAGGCTGTGCTTTCCTATCTTCTACCATGGCAACGGAAAAATAAGGAGACTCAAAGCGCCGGTCGTGTTCATTATTATCTGGGGGAAGCCTACCATGGCCTGAAAAACAATCGAAAAGCGATGGAAGCATTGCAGCGGGCATTGCGTTTTGATGAACTGGATGATAGAGCCATGAATCTGCTCGGGCGTATCTATCTTGAAGAGGGAGAGGGCAATGAAATCGCTCTGTCTTTGTGCAGGAAAAGTGTTGAGCTGGAACCTTCTAACCCCTGGTATAAGTTGTACCTTGCCGAAGTCCTGTTACATTGCGGAATCCGTGATGAAGCGCGAGAAAATCTCTATCGCTGCCTGAAAAACCGGGATTGCAAAATGAAAGCCCAACTTCTTCTTGGTGAGAGTTATTTGCAGGAGGGACAGCATCGCAGGGCTGAAAGCTGGTTTGATAAGGCACTCAAACAAGAGAACGAAAAGTAATGTTTATGAAATATTCGTAACCGTTCTCCGAAATTGCTAAACGCTCGCATACCCCCAGACCTGTAAACGTTCACCAATATTCCATGGGATTTATCTGCATGCCTGGTGCCCTTAGTTCCCTCGATAAACTTTTTGAATCCCTGACGCTCATTCAAACGGAAAGAATTAAACCATTTCCAATAGTTTTGGTGGGGCAGTGAGTTTTGGACTGGACTTGTTGACTGAATTAAAGATAAACTTCTTGGGAGTGGCAACATCAGCCCTGACGACATGACCTTGTTTAAGGTGCTCAATGATGCCGATGAGGTGGTGAAATTCCTGGAAGATATAATTCAGGCGTAACCGGATTCAAAATATCTGTCTTATTTTTTTAAGAAAATCGGAGTGGTCTATGGCGCAAATTGATGGTTTTTTCAAATTAATGAATGATGAGGGGGCATCTGATCTACACATGGTGGCGGGCCAGCAGCCACTGCTTCGTATCCGCGGCGAAATGGAGCGGGTAAAATTCAAGAAGCTGGAAAATGATGAACTTCGAGCCATGCTCTATGAAATTTGTCCTGAAGAGAAGATTAAACTTTTTGAAGAAACCGGAGATATCGATTTCGGCTATGAGATTCCGGGACTAGCCCGATATCGCTGCAATTATTTCCAGCAGAAATATGGTATCGGATCGGTATTCCGTGAAATTCCCAGTGAGATAATGACCGTTGAACAGCTCGGTCTGCCGCCGGTTATTTCCCGCCTGGCCTATTTACCGAAAGGGCTTGTCCTGGTGACGGGGCCAACCGGTTCAGGAAAGTCAACCACGCTTGCCGCCGTAGTCGATGAGTGTAACAAAGCGCGTAAAGACCATATTCTGACCATTGAAGATCCAATCGAATTCGTGCACAAAAGCCAGAAGTGTATTGTCAATCATCGGGAGGTCGGGACACATACCAAAACTTTCTCAGCTGCCCTGAGGGGAGCTTTGCGTGAAGATCCCGATATTATCATGGTCGGTGAGATGCGTGATCTCGAAACCATTTCCCTGGCTATGGAAGCAGCCATGACGGGACATTTGGTTTTTGGGACCCTGCATACTATAAATGCCATGAAAACGGTTGATCGTATTATTGAAATTTTCCCGGCCAATCAACAGGGACAGGTGCGATCGACCCTCGCCGATGCATTGAAAGCCGTTGTTTCGCAGACCCTGTTTAAACGAATAGATGTCAAGGGTCGATGCGCGGCTCTTGAGATACTCATCGCAACTCCCGCGGTAAGAAATCTGATTCGGGACGGCAAGACTTTCCAGATTCTCTCGACAATGCAGACCGGGAAAAAGTACGGGATGCAGACTCTTGACGACGCTATTATGATATTGCTGGAAAAGAAGATGATCAGTCCGGATGATGCCTATTCTAATGCAGTGGAAAAGGCAAAATTCGTTAAATTCCTCAAGAAAGCGCCATCTGATTTCACTGAAGTATGATAGGTTTTTTGCTGAGTAATAGGCGATGGTAAGAAGAGAGAGGATTGTTATTCTCTCTCTTGTAGCCATAAAGCTGATAGCCGGCCCTCTTAACGATTACCTCCAAAGTGCCTTGATCAGAAGTGGTAAAAAGATTGATCTGTTGATCTGCACATTCTTTCGCCAAACCTTTGTGAGGGAAATATCCCTTGTTGGATCGGCCCGCGGATACAAACAGATATTTTGGGGAAACCGCCGCCAGGAATTCGCTCGAATTTGAAGTAATTGAGCCATGATGTGCGGCAAGCAGTACGTCGGCATGCAAATTAAAACCTTCACGCACCAGTTTCCGTTCACTGTTCCTGCCGATATCTCCGGGAAAAAGAGTACAAAACCGCGTAGCGCAGGCTTTGAGAATTAGGCCGTTGTTGCCTCTATCCTGGAACGCTGTATTATCCTGCCAATCCGATGTATTTGCCACGCATTGCAGAGAGTTGGAATCTTGCTCCAGAAGATCTCCCGTTTTAGGAACATAAACCGCCAATCCCTGCTTTTTCGCCAGTAGCAGCAGTCGCTTGAAATCGTTGTCGTGTCCAACTCTATCTCTTATCCATAATGTCTTCGGAGAAAAATGTTCGATGATGAATCCGAGACCATTGTAATGATCTGCGTCTGGATGGGTGATGGCGATAGCATCGATTTTCAGTATCCCTTTGGACCATAAGAATGGTGCAATGACCCGTTCCCCGACTGTTGTTTTGGCAAAAGAGGAACCGCCGCCGTCAATGAGCAGATGAAAACCCGACGGGTATTCCAAAAGTGTGGCACTGCCCTGGCCGACATCCAGATAAGTGACATGCAAAAAGTCTCCGTCGTCTCCGCCTTCGGCTCGAAAGTTCCTCGGCGGATAGATAAAGAGCACAATACACACTGACAGAGCGAGCACGGAAAACGATAAGCGCCGGTTATTTTTCCTACCGGTATGTACAAAAAAAATCAGGATGAAATAATAAATCGCAATAAGCCACAGAGGCGGGGTGGCCAGCCAGATGGTTGCGTGGGGTAAAGAGGAAAAAAACGCTGAAGTATACATTGCCGCCTTCAAGCCCAACCCGCCGAACTGAAGTAAAAAAGAGGCTATTTCAGGCCGGAGGAAGACAAAAGGGATAGAGAGGAAACCCGCGGCAAGACTCCACAGGCAGATCAGCGGTTCGAGAATCAGGTTGGCAAAAGGGCCGACCGTGGACAAACGATTGAAGGAGTAGAGCGCGATAGGAGCTGTTGCCAGATTGGCCACCAGGGAAACTAAAAGGCCGGCGGCGATCCATTTAACAATTTTTTTTCCGGCCGAAGTGAAAGAAGATGAAGCAGTCGCTTCAGTCGCTGGATACAGCAATTTTTTTAAAATCGGCAGTATAAAAAGAATACCGGTAATCGCCGAAAATGACAGGAGAAAGGATACGGTAAACAGCTGTAAGGGATCTATCATGAGAATCACCATAGCCGCAAACGCCAGAAGAGCTCCGGGAGACTTCCGGCGATTCGTGCAGATGGCCAGAATGACAATGAAACTCATGAGCAGCGCACGAAAAACCGGTGTATTCATCCCGGCCAACAGACCATAGCCAAGTAGTACCGGAAGACTGAACAAAGCGGCCCATTTCTTCAGGGTGTAGCGCAGCAGCAGTTTTTCCGATCGACTGAGGAGCCAGAAGATCACCGCATAGAGCAGGGTGCCGATAATCGCCATATGCAGGCCGGAAATAGCAAGTATGTGCATGGTCCCACTGCCCTTGAAACTTTCAAGGGTGTCGTCATCCACATGGCTGCGATCTCCAATCAGGATGGCCCGGTAGACACCGCTTGTTTCCGGCGGCACCGCTGCGTCAATCTGTTTGCCGATTGTTGTCCGTAGTCTTTCCGGCAGATAACGCAAGGTATGGAGCAAGGATTGGTCCTCGTCCACCTTCTGTAGAAAAAGTGGTGAACGGATAAAGCCTGTAATCCATATATTTTTTCCGGCCAGATATCGTGCATAGTCAAAAACACCCGGTGTTCTAAAGCTGTCCGGTCGTTTAAGGGTTGTTCGAATGGCCAGGGTATCTCCCGGAGAAAGTTCATCAGGCCAGGAGCCCTGTAAGCGTAAAAGTATCTTACCCTTTGTGGGGAGCAGTTCGGCACTATCCGCATGTCGAATGGCCTTGGCATCAATTGTCACCTGACTTGTCCTGCCGTCAAAAGCCGCCATGGTGGACATGGTTCCGATCACCACAACATCGGTCTGGGTGAGAATCCTGTTATAGATATGATTTTCATCAGCCGGTATCTGAAGATGCAAATAGCCATGGTAGCTCCCGATAGCAAAGACCACCGGAAAGAGAAGAATGAAAAGTGGTTTTGATCTTCCCGAATAATGCAGAACTGCTAGAAGAGTGAGTGCAATGAACAGAGCAGCAATAAATACAACAAGGTTCCTCTCAGACAGCCTGAGAAGGGGGGCGACCGCAATACCTCCAATGAAGGCTAAGGTGATGGCCACCAGAAGGTGTTCGGATATATATGATGCCGGATGTTTCACAAAAGCCTGCGAATAAGATCGAGATGCTTGTCTATTACACCACGCTGACTTTTGACACACTGTTGTGCAGCCCGGCCCTGTTCGGCTTTTAACTCCGGCGAAGAGAGCAGCTTTAAGAGAAGATCGACCAAATCAAGGTGATTCGATACCATCGTCGCTCCGCCGCAACGGATGAGGGCATCGGCAATTTCGCTGAAATCCTGCATGTTGGGGCCAAAAATTACGGGGAGTCCCATGGTTGCAGGTTCTATGGGATTATGGCCGCCTTTTTTAACCAGGCTTCCCCCGACAAAGCCAATATCCGCAAGTGCATAAAAATGAATCAGTTCGCCGATCGTGTCGAGGATAAACATATCCGAAGGAATCGAATTGTTTTCCGATCTTAAGGAGACGCTCAGTTGTGCGTCCTCGGCCAGCGCCCGAATTTCCGCTGAGCGATTGGTATCTCTGGGCGCGATAATCAGGAAAAGTTCCGGGTAGGTTTTTCTTACCTGACAGTAGCATTCAATGAGGATTTTTTCTTCGCCCGGATGCGTCGAACCGCAGATGAAAAAAATACGGTCTTTTGGGAGCATGGCTGTCGAAGTCAGGGAAGGATTTAGTTTTCCCGCCTCGGTATCGAATTTCAGATTTCCAAGGGTTTTGAGCTTTGCAGGCGGGAGTCCGATATCTTCCATATTGTCCCTGTCATGTTTAGTCTGCATGCAAAGAAAGGAAAAGCTCTGAAACATGGGGTCGAAGAAGAAACGCATTCTCCTGTAACCTGCCATGGACTCTTGCGATACTCGTCCGTTTACCAGAATCGTTGGGATGTTTTTGTTTTTCAGGAAAAGAAGGGTATTGGGCCAGAGGTCGGTTTCAACCAGAATAAAAAGGTCCGGTTCGATATATTTCACAAAACGGGAAACCACCGGCAAGAGATCCAAGGGGCCATCGATGACATGATCGGCTATTGACTCAAGCAACTTGTCCGCCACCCCTTTGCCGGTACGGGTGGTTACCGAGACAATAATTCTGCCGTTCGGATAGCTCTTACGTAATCCTGCCAGCAAAGGAACGGCTGAAGTCACTTCTCCCACCGACAGGGCATGCAGCCAGAGAGTTTTGCCTGGAGCCTTCCCCTGGCTGTGTCCATGACCGGAGATTTTTTTTCTCAAGCCTATCCCCAGACGAGCGGGAATCCGATCACGATATTTCGAGCTGAAGAGAACAAAGATGGTGATGAAGGGGAAAAAAACAGGTAGAAAGACCAACTGTAGAATATTATAGAGTACGAACATGTTGTATTAATTTATCCTTATTGCTTGTGCCTTTTTACCTTTACTTACTACCTGATTCCAGTTGATAAAAGATGAATATTATTCTGGCAGAGGCCGGGGAGGTTGATGTCCATCGGCTGATACTCACTGACCATCGCGCACAACACATCGTTAAGGTTCTGCGGGCCGAGATCGGGGACCGTGTACGTATTGGCTTGATAGACGGCGCAATGGGCTCCGGCACAATTACGGCGATCAGGAAAAATTTTCCTTTCTCCGTGCAACTGGACCTGGACCTCGGCGACCCTCCGAAAACACAGCCTTCCATCGATCTCATTCTAGCTCTGCCGCGACCGATTATGTTGAAGCGCATCCTCAGTCAGGTGACGGCTCTTGGGGTGGGCAAAATTCACCTAATCAACGCCAATCGTGTCGAAAAAAGTTTCTGGGAGGCAAGCATCCTACAGCCGGAAGAGTATCGCCCCCATCTTCTTCACGGCCTGGAGCAGGCGGTGGATACACGAATGCCTGAAGTTCGGCTCCATCCTCAGTTTAAACCTTTTATAGAAGATTATATTCCACCTCTTGCCGGGAGTTATCGCCACCTGCTCCTTGCTCACCCAACGGGCGGTCGGCGGCTTGGTGATGTCATTGACGGCAAAAACGGCCGGATATTTCTCGCTGTAGGACCGGAAGGGGGATGGGTGGATTACGAGGTGCAAAAATTCCAGGAACAGGGCTTTTGCTGCTGCACCATCGGCGAGAGAATTCTCAAGGTCGATACCGCGGTCATCGCCCTGCATGCCGGAATTTCCGCTTTGCAGGAACTAAGACAGAACCTGGAATAGATCTTTTTCCCTTCGTACTCAATCTCATCTATACAATCTTATCTATAAGCAGCGATTCCCGTCACCTCCTCACCGATGATCAAGGTATGCATGTCGTGGGTGCCCTCATAGGTATAGACGGATTCCAGGTTATTGGCATGTCTCATGATCGGGTATTCCCCCATTATGCCGTTGGCTCCCAGCATGGTCCTTGCCGTTCTGGCTATCTCCATGGCAATTTTGACATTATTCATTTTGGCCATGGATACCTGGGCCGGAGTGAATGTGCCCTTATCTTTTAATCTACCTAATTGCAAGGCGAGCAACTGGCCTTTGGTAAGTTCCGTCACCATCTCCGCCAGTTTTTTCTGCTGCAACTGGAAGCTCGCGATCGGTTTGTTGAACTGAATCCTTTGTAAGGCGTAGGCCAGGGCAGTTTGATAGCAATTGTCGGCCGCGCCGAGTGCCCCCCAGGCAATGCCGTAGCGGGCCTGGGTCAAACAGCCGAGCGGCGCTTTCAATCCCTTGCCTTCGGGGAGCATGCTTCTCTTTTCGTCCACGATAACATTTTCCAGGATAAGCTCGGACGTGACGGAAGCCCGAAGACTCCATTTGCCTTTCATGCGCACCGTGGTAAAGCCGGGAGTGTCTTTTTCCACCAGGAAACCGCGGACGCCTTCAGCCGTTTTCGCCCAGACAACAGCAACATCGGCAATGCTGCCGTTGGTTATCCACATTTTGGTCCCGTTCAGCGTCCAGGTGCCATCGTTATTTTTGTTTGCACGCGTGCGCATGCCGGATGGATTTGATCCGAAATCGGGTTCGGTAAGGCCGAAGCAGCCGATCGCTTCACCCGCGGCCATTTTCGGCAGCCAGTATTGTTTCTGCTCTTTGCTGCCATAGGCAAAGATCGGGTACATGACCAGAGAGCCCTGGACCGAGGCAAAGCTGCGGATGGCGGAATCCCCTCGTTCCAGTTCGTACATCAAAATGCCGTAGGCAACGTTTGACAGCCCGGCACAATTGTATTCTTCCGGCAGGGTTGGGCCTAAAAAACCAAGCTTACCCATGATCTTAACCAGATGCGCAGGAAATTTTTCTTCCTGGGCATAGCTGTCGATGATGGGGATAACTTCCTTGTTGATAAATTCTCGTGCGGTCTGCCGGACGAGGTTTTCCTCGTCGCTGAGCAGGTCGCGCAGGCCCATATAATCAGTAATCTCTGTTGTCATGCTCATCTCTTTACCGTCTAATTCTTTAGAAGTTCAATTCAGGAGGCCTCATTTCACACAGGCAGCGATATTATATCTGTTTTGCTACCTTTTTAATTACTTGCAGAATGTGCCCTATTTCTTTCGGGGTGATAATCAGGTGTGGTCTGAACCTGATACTTTTTTCTCCGCAACCGACGACAAGTAATTTTTCGGCAAGCAGTTTTTTCCTGAATATATCACGGGCCTGCCCATCCGGCAGGTCAAAAGCGCACATCAAGCCCCGACCCCTGGCATTACTCAAAATTGCCGGAAATTCATTCTGGAGATTCTCAAATCCCTGTAGCAGTTCTTTGCCACGGTCGCAAGCATTATCGACAAGCTTTTCCCGTTCAATGATTTTTAAGATGGCGGAACAGCGGACCATGTCGATGAGATTGCCGCCAAAAGTCGAATTGATTCGGCTGGGTTCGGTAAAGACATTGTTCTCGATTTCATCGAGTCTTTTTGAGGCGATAATGCCGCAGACCTGGGTCTTTTTACCGAAGCTGATGATGTCCGGAAGCGCGTCAAAGTGCTGATAGCCCCAGAATTTCCCGGTAAGGCCCACTCCCGTCTGGACCTCATCAAAGATCAGCAGGATCTCATGTTCATCGCAGATTGCCCGTAAACTCTTGAAGAAATCATTCCGGAAATGATTGTCACCGCCTTCTCCCTGGATCGGTTCGATGATCAGACCGGCGATATCGTCGCCATCTTTAGAGATATGCTGTTGTATCTCGGCAATGGCCTGTTGTTCGGCGCGCTCCACCTCGGCCAGATTTTCGGCGGTGAGCGGAAAGGTGATTTTCGGATTGACGATGCGTGGCCAGTCGAACTTGGGAAAATATCTGGTTTTTCGGGGATCGGCAGTATTGGTGAGAGAGAGCGTGTAGCCGGAACGGCCATGAAATGCCTGACGAAAGTGGATGATTTTCGATCCGGTTTCCTTTTTTATGCCTTTGGCAAAATTTTTTTTCACCTTCCAGTCAAAGGCGGCCTTGAGTGCATTTTCGACAGCCGGCGCACCGCCTTCTATCAAAAAGAGGTGGGGGAGGGAGGAAGGCATGGCGGACTGTTCAAAGGTTTGGAGAAACTCCGCAAATGGCTCGGAGTAGGAGTCCGAATTGGCGGGTTTTTGAATGGCCAGCTCTCCGAAAATATCTTTCATTGCCAACAGGGCATCGTGATTATATCCAACAGCCATGGACGCGAACATGGAAAAACAATCCAGATATCTGTCGCCGTTGCGCTGATCGATTATCCAGCTCCCTTTGGATTTCTTGAGATCGACGATAATATCCATCCCATCGGTGAGGAGATGTCTACCGATTGTTTATTTCATATCGCTGGCTGCTATCATATGTTCCTCCCGTTACTCTTCGATTTCAAATCGGATACCCTGGGCAAGCGGCAGTTGTGAACCGTAATTGATGGTTACGGTCTGTCTGCGCATATAGTTTTTCCAGGCATCCGAACCGCTTTCCCTGCCGCCGCCCGTGTCTTTCTCTCCGCCGAACGCCCCGCCTATTTCAGCCCCTGAAGTTCCTATGTTCACGTTGGCAATGCCGCAATCGGATCCCCTCGCCGAAAGAAATGCTTCAATCTGATTGTGGTTGGTGCTGAAGATGGCCGAGGAAAGTCCCTGGGAGACTTCGTTGTGCATGGCAATGGCAATTTCCACCGGACCCTCATATTTGATCAGATAGAGTATGGGGGCAAAGGTTTCCTCCCAAACAATCGGAAGATGATGTCCCACTTCCGCAAGGGTCGGTTCCACATAACACTGTGAGGAATATTCCTCATCTTTCAAGGCATTCCCGCCAAAGATTATTGTTCCTCCCTGTTTGGTGATGGACTTTATCGCTTTGAGATACTCTTTTACCGCATTTTTGTCGATTAGCGGTCCCATATGATTCGCTTCAAGCAGGGGGTTGCCGATCTTCAGGCTCGCATAGGCCCGGCAGAGATGATCTTTCATCTCATCATAACGGGATTCATGGATGAACAGTCTTCGGGTTGTCGTACAACGTTGTCCGCTGGTGCCGACTGCCCCGAAAACAACTGCCGGTACCGCCAGTTTCAAGTCGGCGAATTCCGTGATAATAATGCCGTTATTGCCGCCCAATTCCAGGATTGTTTTACCAAGTCGCTGGCCGACTTTCTGGGCTGTTATCCTTCCCGCGGAAACCGATCCGGTAAAGGAGACGAGAGGAATCCTGGTGTCATTTAAAATTCCTTCTCCGACGATTTCCCGATCACCGATCATCAGGGAGATGATACCTTCAGGTAGGTCATTCTGCTCAAGAACCCTGGCAACAATCTTCTGCAGAGCAATGGCTGAAACCGGGGCCTTAGAGGAGGGTTTCCAAATTGTGACATCGCCGCAGATGGCGGCGATCATCGCATTCCATCCCCAGACCGCCATGGGAAAATTAAAGGCGGTAATAATGGCGACGATGCCTAAAGGATGATACTGTTCAAACAATCTATGTTCCGGACGTTCCGATACCGTGGTCATGCCGTAGAGCATCCGCGACTGACCGACGCAGTAGTCACAGACGTCGATCACCTCCTGCACTTCGCCGATACCTTCCTGGAGAGGTTTCCCGGTTTCGTAGGAAATCAGAGTACCCAGAGGCAGTTTGAAATCTCTTAATCGTAGGCCGATCTGCCGAATAATCTCTCCTCGTCTTGGGGCAGGAAGTGAGCGCCATAAAAGAAATGCCTGTTGGGCCTCTACCACAACCTGATCGAATTATTTTGCGAGGTGGCTTTAGTGACTTGGGCAATGATCTCCCCATCCACTGGTGAAGAAATAGCGAGTTGTTTTTTGCTTTTACCGCTTAGCCATTTCGTCCCGGTCGAAATACCGGGCATCTGTTTTTCCAGGTAGAGTTCGTCGAGAAAGTTCATACAGCCCCCTTCGGGTTTGTATTATAGAGAAAGGTTACATCCTGACCTGATTTTACGATCCATCACTTAACCTATCTCACTTCTGGTGGTGGGTCAAGACAACCTTGTTACATCAGGTGCTAAAACTTAATGCAGCTCAATTCAGTGGGTTTTTACCGCCGGAAAATCTGTCATCGTTTTTTCGCCGATGAAACCTGTTGCCGCTATTTTTTGAGGTTTGGGAATACTTGAGATAGGGCACAATTTTATCATTCTTAAAACCTCCCGTACCGTCATAGGTCACTGAAACAACAGGTATGCCGGTATGTTGCTCAATTTTTGCCTTCATGGCCTCGGTAATAAGGGAAGCACAACACAGTGCCGGACTGGCCTGGACCAAAACGAAACATCGGGATAATGTTTTTTTATGTAGTGGATCTTGAAAATATTATCCATCGACTCACCGGTATTCTCTGTAGCTATATTGTACTGGGCAAGTATTTCCGCCGGATCATCATCATAGGAAAAATCGGGTTCATCGAGAATTCTTTTTAATATTTTCAGATAGTTTTTTTCAATGGCACTCATGGCGGCAAGAAGCGCCCTGTAAGTGAGCATGTCGAAATACTTTCCTTCTTTAAACCACTTGCGGAAATAACTTCCGGCGATCATCTTGGCATATTCGCTATAGGGGGTTGTGATGACTTCGCCTCCTTTTTCCTCGATAAACCGCGTAAGTTCCTGGTTCATCACCCGATTGTCGCGGGAATAGAGGTCGCCGAAGATCGCTACTTTTGGTTTCGGCGTTACATCTGTCTCAATCCATTCGAAATGGGAGATTATCTCGTCGAGACATTTTTCAATTGGCCTTTTTCCCAAAAAAGCGTCGGAAAGTACTTTGATGCCTTTGTTGAGGACCCTGTCGGTTTCTCCTTTTTCAATTTCATAAGGTCGGATTTTACAGGCAACTCTTCTCAGCATCCCTCCAAGCATATAGGCAAAATAACCATTTTTGGCAGCCCGCAGGGAAATGTCTGCCAGCGAAAGATCTCCCTGGAAAACGGAAGCCTTTTCCATTCCTCCTCCCTGATCTCTCAGGATTTGTTTGATATGGTGAGGATAGAGTCTGATGTTGCAGGCAAGCGTCGAATTATTGAGCCAAAGAACGCAATCCGCTGGGTTGAGCCCATTTTTCTGCATATAATGGATATACCCTTGAGCAACTGCATTCAGGGGAATACACTGGCCTGAATTATGTTTTAGGCTTTCGCGGATTGTCTGGTCCGTTTCTTCGAGCAGGTGAGCATTATATCCCTTCCCGTTGCAGAGTGGCGGTGAGCAGGCTGCAGGTAATTCTATCCCAATTGGGAAAAAGAACATGCTTTTTATCGAGATTCTCAGCAAAGCTGGGATTGATGGCAAGGTAGTCAACAGGCAGAAAGTCGAGGCGGCTGCTCCCGTGATTCCTGAAGGCACGGATAGCTGCTTCAATTCGGGTCTCATAACCGACACTCGAACCATGCTCGTCAAGTTCCAGGATGAGATATGGTTTTGAATGACGATCCATAATTGATTTAAAATACTCAACTGCAAATGAGTCGGGCGAGCACTTAAAAGAAGTAAGAAAAACAGGATAGACATCTTTTGTTTTGGCTATGACCTCAGCTGCTTCAAGAATCTTTGTGGCGTGTTCCCAATGCATTTCATTGAGAAGGTCGTTAAGATGGCGCCACATCCTTAGCATCATAACTCAACATATCCTGGTAAAAACTATCGACACCGAGATTATAAAATATTTTTGGAATATTGCAGTTTAACGATGGCGAGAATAAAGTATAAGGACGCCCAAAAAATACGACTTTGATATCCTCACCATGTTTTTCACTGATCCTGTCGGAATACAGTTTTTTGAGTTTGCCGCGATATTCCTGATCAAACAGGACGGCGCGGTCAAAGGCTGAAACCACCTCAAGGAAATTCCATGGTCCCGGAGCTATTCGCTGCAGCATTCGGTAGAGCTGCATCTTTGTATGAAAGGAGGTATAGAGATATTTTATCACCGGCCGCAAGAACCGTTCTTGTTCTTCTCCCGCGACTTCAGTAACGAGTGCCGGCAGAAATTGGGTGTAATAACAATATTGCCGCCGTACATCCTTTGCCTTGTTCTCCAGGTAAATGGGCATAAAGACATAATCAGCACGATCAAGCAGCCACTGGGTATGACCGTGCATGGAACTGACGGGGGCGCAAAATTCTGCCTTGCTGAGTTTTTTTCCTGTTTTATTAGCCTGATGGAATTTTTCGCTGGAGAGCGTCGTAATTCCTAAAAGACCAAAGAATTTTTTCCACAGATGCAGGTCATCGACCAGATGGACGGCGGCAGGTAAGCCAATAATAATGCCACTTTTCTTTGCAGTCTGCTTCTGTTTCTTGCGGGAAGCGGGACAATTTTTTTCTTTCCTGCAGCAGGTCAAATGCCCCCGAATCCTTGTGAACATAAGTATGGGTGTCATAATCACGCCCGCACAGAAAACCATAGGCCACTTGTTGGCCATCGACATCTGCAACACTTATTTTGCAATGATTGGTGCAGAATTCACACACCTCGCTGGAAATGGGAATGGATTTTTTGTGGAAGTCTAATGCCATAAAGGATGTTTCTGGTTGTTTCTCATCACGAAGTATCAGGGCGGTGCCGAGAGCGCCGGTAAGATGGCAGTATTTTGATACAAGGATCGGCTTTTGCAGGCGCTGTTCGAAGGCGGCAACCAGAGCTTTATTCTTGGCTGTTGCTCCTTGGAAAAAAATAGTTTTACCGATGTTTTTTTCTGTAGCCACCTTGAGGAGATAATTTTCCCTGACTGAATGGAGGGCTGAGGCCAGCACCTCATTGATCTCATATCCTTCGCTCAGAAAGTGGTTCATGTCCCGCTCCATAAAAACCGTACATCTGTCACTGGTCATGGGGGCCCGAAGATTTTCAGCTCTTGCCGAATACTCTTCCACCGGACAGCCAAGTTTTGCCGCCTGTTCCTCAATAAATGAACCGGTACCGGCCGCACAGACACTATTCATTGTCGAAAAGGTCACCCGGCCATTTTTTAAAGTGGTAAATTTGGCATCCTGGCCGCCTATCTCGATGATGGTATCGACAGCTGGATTTAATTGATAGGCAGCACGGGCATGGGCGGTGATTTCATCTATTATATTGTCGGCACCTATCAGCTTACCGATAAATTTTCTGCCGGAGCCGGTGGTTCCGGCCTGGATAATTGAAAATGCTGTATTTCTTTTTTTGGCAATTTCATCAATGGCAAAAAATATATTCTGCACGGCCATGAGTGGCCGGCCGGCTGTTCTGGTATAAAAACCGCCAAGAACCCGGCAATTACCGTCCATAAGCACGGCTTTGGTGCTGGTTGAACCGATATCGATACCAAGATACGCTGAAATTTTTTGTCCTTGCTCCAATTGACGATAAATATCCACCTCTACCAGAGGTTCATTATCTGATCGTCTGGTTTTAAACTGCTCAATGCCTGCAAATTCGGGATAATCGGATAATTTAAGTTCAAGCGGCGGAAAATAATAATGTTTGACCTGTTCGATATCATTATCGAATAGCTCATCGCGGTTGTTAAGAACAACAGGCATCAGGCTGTTTATATGATTTTTTCCATTACTTGAATTCCTCGAAATGGCAAAGGCAGGCTCCGAGAGCACCGATAAGTGACCGTTCTTCGGAATAGTTATCCGACTTCCGGTTAATTGTTCTATGTGTTGGACAACAGCCGAATTTTTTGCGACTCCTCCACAAAAAATGATTTTTCCTTCCGGAAAATTTTCCGATGAAAAAAGAGTATCGACAATATTTTTAGCCAGGCCAAGGCAAAGTCCATTACTTATTTGATCAAGCTGATATCCTTCCTGCTGGGCATGTATAAGATCGGTTTTTGCAAAGACGGCGCATCTGGATGCTATCTGCGGGCAGGCACCATTGCTGTTGCAGGCAATTTCGCTTAAATGCTCTATTCCTGAGAGATTTAACCTGCCGGCCTGCTGATCGAGAAAGCTTCCTGTCCCTGCGGCACAGGAAGTGTTGGTAGTACTTCCGAGATAGCGGCCATGCTTATCGAAAGTAGCCAGGCTGAATTTTTCTCCCCCTACAATGAGGAGCGCTCCCAGCTGAGGATAATAATGTTTAGCTGCCGTGATAAAGGTAACCTGGTTATTGAATCTTTGCTGCGCCTGAACGAAAAGTGGTGTAGAAGCTGTAGCAGCTATATGTCGAATTTGAGTTGGATCCAAACCTTCTATGAGATTGCGGAGCGTTTCCTGCACTTTGCCATGATGAATCCCATATCCTTTACGCAGAATCTGCTTTTCCTTGCCCATTAGAACAATTCCGGCAGCTACTGAGCCGACGTCTATTCCAAGGACACAATCCTCTGTTGTCATCTTTGTACCTCTTTTATTCTTCGCAGTTTTAAAATATCTAACGCTTAAGTCTATAGTTTTTCTTTGACTTCTTCCCATAATTGATGGATGCCCTGCTTCCATCCCTGGAGATAATTGTGGAAATATTCTGAATTGTAGTAAGTATCGATCTGAATCACAATATTTGATGGTTTCAGAAACTTGGTCTGGTTGAAATAATCGCCGAGGACTGGGTCCTTTATGGCATTTTCAAGATCATTCCAGTGTAAAGCATATTGGAGATGGTCGTAATGAGCTGTTTTTGCCCATTGCATCCCATCTATTTTTCCAGATTCAAAATAATTGCCTTCAGATTGCATTTTTTCTCTACGTAACCGTTCTATTATCTGGCCAAGATCCAAATCTTCACGAATACGCTTCTGAAATTCCTCTTTTCTTTGAATGGCTTCCGATACCGCATCCTGAAACATTTTTGAAAGATTGAATGATTCCCGCCACTTTTCCAATTTTTCATGCAGCATATCAGGGATACTGATAGTCACCTTCTTTGCCATTTGTTGCACGTCTCCTTGTTGATTAATACGTATTTGACGATGATATACGTATAACGTTATGTTGTACGTGTCAAGGCGGTTGATTGAGCAGGTGGTATCAGTAACCAGAAAATTTTACTAAGAATTGACGGACCGGAACGATGATAGGCAGGGGAGGAGTGAGTTTATGTCGGATGAAAAAAACTGACGATTTCCTTGGCAAGTTCCTTGCCGATACCCCTCACTTCCATGAGTTCAAAAAGAGTAGCCGATTTGATGCGTTTCAGACTTCCCATATGCTGGAGAAGCTGTTTCTTTTTTTCAGCACCGATACCGGAAATTTTATCCAGGTCGGAGGCGAGGGTGGCTTTGTTTCGCAGTTTGCGATGAAAGGTTACACCATAGCGGTGGGATTCGTCACGTATCCGCATGAGATAAAGCAGGATTGGGTTATGGGCGGGGAGGATGATCGGATTTTTTCTGTCGGGTTTATAAAGTTTTTCTCCTTCCTCCTGCCGTTCCTTGGCTATGCCGATCCAGTCGATCTTCTCGGTAATTCCCAGCTCTCCGGCAACCGCCAGCGCCATACCCAATTGCCCCTTACCGCCGTCGACAACAAAGAGGTCGGGAAGAGTACCCTCCTCCATTCCGCGGCTGAAGCCTGCGGCCGAGAACTTCCTTCATCATTGCATAATCGTTCGGTCCCTCGACCGTCCTGATCTTGTAATGGCGAAAATTGCTCTTATCCGGTTCACCTTCCGTAAAACAGACTAAAGCACCGACAGCCTGTTTGCCGCTGATATTCGAAATATCGAGGCATTCAACCCTCTTCGGCTGGCGGTCCAGGCGGAGTGTTTTCTCCATTGTCCGGGAAAGGTTCTGCCATGATCGTTTCTTTTGTTCCTTTTCTTCAAACAACTGCAGGGCATTGGTGTTCGCCATGGAGACGAGTTGCTGATTGTCTCCTCGTTGAGGTACTTTAAGATGTACCCGCATTCCGGCACTGTCGGAGAGATTCTCCTCGTGCAGTTCCATATCGGATGGTGAAAAAGGCAGGAGGATTTCCTTTGGGATAATACTGTCCGCATCATAAAACTGGCTGAGCGCCTGGGAAAGGATCATTCCATCTTCGCCATAAGGGTCACTGAGAAAAAAAGTTCGACTGCCGTTGATCAGTCCGTTTCTGATAAAAAGAATGGCGATGGTTACAGCGGCATCTTTTCTGGCAAAACCGAACACATCCTGATCTTTAGTGTGGCTGGCGGAAATTACCTGTTTTTCAAGGGTGCGGGTCAGAGCGGAAATCTGGTCCCGGATAGCCGCAGCCTTTTCAAAATCAAGCATTTCGGATGCAGCCTGCATCTGCTCTTTGAGGGTACCGACCAGGTCCTGGTTCCGCCCTTCCAGCACCATGATAATTTTAGCGACGTGTTCGAGGTACAGCTTTCTGTTTGCATTCCCTGCACAGGGAGCGAGACATTTGCCTATCTGGTTGTTGAGGCATGGACGTTCCCTTTTCTTTAGTTTACTGCCCTTGCAGTTACGCAAGGGAAATAGCGACGAAATCAGCCGCAGAGTCGACCACATGGCCCCGGAAGAGGAGTACGGACCGAAGTAGCGAGCCTTGTCTCGGCTTTTTCTTCTGGTCATGAATACCCGTGGCCATTCTTCCTGAACGGTAACTTTGATATAGGGGTAACTTTTATCATCACGGAGGATGATGTTGTATTTTGGCTTATGTTTCTTTATCAGGGAAGATTCAAGGATGAGCGCTTCTTTTTCGGTATTGGTGATGATGGTGTCGACTTTATTGACTTTTTCCAGCATCACTGCGGTCTTGTTATACTCAGCTCCTGAAAAATGGGCATAGGAAGAGAGCCGCTTGAACAGATCCTTTGCCTTGCCGACGTACAGCACCGTCGATTTGGCATCGAGCATCATGTATACGCCGGGTGCATGGGGGGCGGACGAGAGTGTTGACTGTGGAAACATAGAAAAATTACGATTGAACAAGATTAAAAGAAAAAGTGCATGTCATAGAGAATATATCATCTTATCGTGGCCGTCATCAGTCGATTCGGCAAAAAAATTCGGTAAACATTCACCAGTACCCTATATGCGCACGATCAGACCGCCGTGCATAGGACAACTATAGCCCGTCAGCCTGCTTATGCGCCTCTGGAGTACTGCTGAAGGTTTACAGGTCTGGGGTTATGCGAGTATTTTGTTATTCCCGGTGAGCGGTTACAAATTCTGTAATTTACTTTTGGGGTTTTCTTCGGTAGTATTGTCCCCGCAGTTCAAAAATATCTTTCAGGTGCCACCGGAACATATTCCGGGGGTGAAAAGGGAATACGGTGAAAATCCGTAACGTAGGGCCAGCGCTGTAAGCGGGGACGACGGTTGCTTTTAACCACTGCTTTTGTATTATGCGGGAAGGTGCAGCCGGAGGATGATCCGCAAGTCAGAAGACCTGCCTGGGAGAAATGACTTTCTTGTCCATATAAGTCCGTGCAGCGGTGTAATCCGTGGCACGGACTTTTTTTTTGCCCGACCGACAAGATCATCAATTAGGAGACAGTATAATGAAAACACAGATTGAATTGGCAAGGGAAGGGCTCACTACCAGCCAAATGGAGCAGGTGGCAAAAGCAGAAGGCATTGACGCAGTGGTGATCAGAAATCGTGTGGCGGCGGGTCATATCGTTATCCCCTGTAATCCGAACCGACCCCATCAGAAGGTATGCGGCATCGGCAAGGGATTACGAACGAAAGTCAATGCCTCCATCGGAACATCTTCGGATATCTCCGATGTCGGGCTGGAAATTCGTAAGGCAAAAATCGCCGAACGGGAACAGGCCGATACCCTCATGGAACTGTCGACCGGCGGTGACCTTGATGCTATTCGCAGGGCAGTGCTCGACAGCTGCAGTCTGCCTGTCGGTAATGTGCCGCTCTATCAGGCCTTTGCCGAGGCGGGCAGGAAGTATCATAATCCCAATAAACTTGATCCTGAATATCTGTTCGAACTCATCGAACGGCAGCTGGCGGATGGAATATCCTTTATGGCCATCCATTGCGGCATCAATCAATTTTCCGTCGAGAGATTGCGCAAGCAGGGGTTTCGTTATGGCGGACTGGTATCAAAAGGCGGGACTTTCATGGTCTCCTGGATGGAATACCACCACCGGGAAAACCCATTGTATGAACAGTTCGACCGGGTCTGTGCCCTGATGAAAAAATATGATGCGGTGCTGTCGCTTGGTAACGGTATTCGGGCCGGTGCCATCCATGACAGCCATGACAGGGCGCAGATGGCGGAAATGATCATCAACTGTGAATTGGCAGAACTCGGCCGGGAAATGGGCTGTCAGATGATGGTCGAAGGGCCGGGCCATGTTCCCCTTGATGAAATCGCCGGCAATATCATGCTGGAAAAACGAATGAGCGGTGATGCTCCCTACTATGTGCTTGGACCGCTGCCGGCCGATACGGGAGCAGGTTACGACCACATAACTGCAGCAATCGGGGCGGCACAATCTGCCTGGCACGGCGCTGATCTTATCTGTTACATCACCCCGGCGGAGCATTTGGCACTCCCCAATGAAGACGACGTGCGGGAAGGAGTGAGAGCAACGAGACTTGCGGCAAGGATCGGTGATATCGCCAAATATCCCGAAAGAAGAGATGTGGAAAAGAACGCGGCTCTTGCCAGACGGGACAGTGATTTTGCGGAATATTTCAAGCTGTCCATGTTTCCTGAGAAAATGAACGAAGTACGAAACAGCAGAAAGCCGGATAATGAGGCCACCTGCACCATGTGCGGAGACTTCTGTGCAATGGAGCGGGGGCATTCACTCTTTAAGGATGATATTGCCGGTGATAAATGCCGCCATGTTAAACGTCCTGTGCCGGTAGAAGAGAAAGCGTAATTTCTCCCTGTAATCGAAAATAATAATCTGTCTTGTAAGCCCCAGTGCGGAAGAGAAAATGTTCTGCACTGGTTTTTTTACACTTGCTAATATCGCACTTCAAAGGTGGTATAATCTTCCTCTGATGTGACATCCTGAGAGCGAATATTGGTAACCTTCGATCCCGGAGATCCCTGCCGGAGCCATTCGAGCATCGACCTTGCGTCGCTGTCGGCACCATGGAAGACGGCCTCAACCGTGCCATCCCGCTGATTGCGTACCCAGCCGGTTAGGTTAAGATACAGAGCCTGTCGCTGGGTATAATCCCTGAAACACACACCTTGAACCCGCCCTTCCACAATCACATGAATCGTTTTCATGGTTTTTCTCCTGTCGTATCAATATTGAGTTGAATCGTCAGGTAACACAACGACAATATGGGAATGTTAGAGATGATAATCTCGTAAAAACCTAAAATTCCAGATGGCTAAGTAAAAAACTTCATATGCTAGGCGCACAAAATTTCTATCATTACGGCGTACTAGAGTACGTCGTAATGATAGAAATTTTGCAACAATGACGCAGATGAAGAGTTTTTACGACGCCATCAGAGATAACTACGGCCTCTTTTACGGTGAGGAATAGTGCCAAGCCTGTTGTCATGGCAGTCATCAGATTACTGTATTGCGTGAGCATGTTACAAGCCAAATAACCTGTGTTGCGATAGGTTGACGGCTATTTGGTGTATCCTCACCCCTGAATAGGTGTGATCATCATTAAAACGCCTGGGAAATCCGTTGCCTTTAAAGCAGGATACAGTAAACTGTTCTGGTTTTTTGTGGTGCCTCAAAAGGCGTAAAAAACGCCTGGTATTAAAGAGGCGAGCGGCCCTCCGCTTGGTTATTTTTCGTTATTGCTGAATCGATGTTGACGGAATCGACCGTATTTTGGTGAATGTTTTCTACCTATAATGATGAAGTAAGGAGTTATAAGCATGGCTGACTTTACCTATCAGGAGCCCTTTCCGCTGGGAAAGGATCAGACGCTGTACCGAAAGATTGAAGGATCTGAGACATATGTGAGCACGGATCAATTTGACGATCAGGAAATTCTGAAAATTGATCCTGAAGGGCTGACAAACCTTGCCAAAGAGGCTATGAAAAACGTCTCTTTCATGCTGCGGGCCGCCCACAATGAGCAGGTTGCCGGAATTCTGGCTGATCCAGAGTCTTCCGCAAATGAAAAAGGGGTGGCGCTCGCCTTTTTGAAAAATGCCGAGGTCGCATCCAAGTTCGAGCTTCCCCTTTGTCAGGATACGGGAACGGCGATCATCATGGGGAAAAAAGGCGAAAATGTCCGGACGGGAGTGAACGACGCCGAAGCGCTAACCAAGGGCGTCTTTTTGACCTATACCGAAGATAATTTGCGTTATTCCCAGACGGTCGCGCTGGACATGTACAAGGAAAAAAACACCGGCACAAACCTGCCGGCCCAGATTGATCTGTATGCGACTCCCGGCTCGGAGTACAAGTTCCTCTTCATAGCCAAGGGAGGCGGGAGCGCCAATAAAACCTATCTTTTTCAGGAAACCAAGGCTCTGCTTAATCCAAAAACCCTTGAGGCTTTTCTGATTGCGAAGATGAAAACCCTCGGCACTGCTGCCTGCCCTCCCTACCATCTTGCCTTTGTAATCGGTGGAACCAGTGCGGAAACGAACCTTAAAACCGTTAAACTGGCCTCCGCCAAATATTATGACGAACTGCCGACCTCCGGAAATGAACACGGCCGTGCCTTCCGGGATATCGAGCTCGAAGAGAAGCTGCAGAAAGCTGCACAGAATCTCGGAATCGGCGCGCAGTTTGGCGGCAAGTATTTTACCCATGATATTCGCGTCATCCGTTTACCCCGTCATGGCGCTTCCTGTCCTGTCGGCATGGGGGTTTCCTGCTCGGCCGACCGGAATATGAAGGCAAAAATCAATAAGGAAGGGCTATGGCTCGAAGAACTCGATGCATCTCCAGGCCGCTTGATACCTGAAAAGTATCGCACCAAGCACGAACATGGGGTGCGGATCGACCTCAATCGGCCGATGCCCGAAGTATTGGCCGAACTGACCAAACATCCTGTTGGGACTTCCTTGCTGCTTACCGGTACCATCGTGGTTGGTAGGGATATCGCTCATGCCAAGTTCAAGGAAATTCTCGACAGCGGGGCATCATTGCCTGAGTATTTGCAGAAGCATCCGATCTATTATGCCGGCCCCGCCAAGACACCTCCCGGCAAGCCATCCGGTTCCTTCGGTCCAACTACGGCAGGCCGTATGGATAGCTATGTGGATTTACTTCAGTCACATGGCGGATCGATGGTGATGATTGCCAAAGGCAATCGGTCGCAGCAGGTAACCGATGCCTGCAAAAAACACGGTGGTTTCTATCTCGGCTCAATTGGTGGACCCGCAGCTATTCTTGCCGAGGAAAACATTAAAAAAGTCGAATGCATCGATTATCCGGAACTTGGTATGGAGGCGGTGTGGCAGATCGAGGTTGTCGACTTCCCGGCTTTCATCTTGGTCGATGATAAAGGGAATGATTTTTTCAGCGGCTTGATGTAAAGAGCATGGCTGATTATGAGCAGTCATAATCGGTCATACGAGATAGCCGAGACAGATGTAAGGCAGTCCCGCTGTGCATGGGGCTGCCTTTCTTATTCAAAAGTGGTTTTCAAGATGAACTCAGGGTATTGCAATGAAGAAGAGATGCGCCTGGTGTGGTGCCGATCCGCTTTATATAGCCTATCACGATGAGGATTGGGGTGTGCCTGTCCACGATGATCGGCTGCTTTTTGAGATGCTGGTTCTGGAGGGAGCGCAGGCGGGGTTGAGTTGGCTGACCATTTTGCGCAAAAGGCAAAGTTACCGGCAAGCCTTTGATAATTTTGCTGCCGAAAAAGTGGCGGAGTATTCCCAGGCCGATCTGGATCGTTTGCTGGCGGATCCCGGCATTATTCGCAATCGTCTCAAAATCGAATCGGCCATAAAAAACGCGCGGGGGGTTCTGGCGCTAACTGAAGAGTTCGGTTCCCTTGATTCTTTTCTTTGGCGCTATGTTGATGGGGTACCGCAGCAGAATGCCCGGCAATCAATTGCTGAGATTCCGGCACGAACCAAAATTTCCGATCAGATGAGCAGGGATTTGAAACGCCGCGGCTTTAACTTTGTCGGACCGACAATCTGCTACGCGTTCATGCAGTCGGTCGGTATGGTCAACGACCACACGGTTGACTGTTTTCGTCATGAACAGGTGAAAATTATTGTTTGATAAATAACGATGCGAAGCCCAAATTTCAGGGAACTTGTTGCTGAAAAAAGAGAGCAGCATCGAATGGAAATTTCCGGCTTGCCTGCTCTTGACTTGGTGGTTAATGAATAGAAATACAACAGCAGAACGTGCATGCAGGTTTGTCGAACCATAATCCACAATGCCCGCAATGCCCGCAATCCCCGCAATACCCGGCATGGTGGAACTGTTGTTTGATATATAAAATCAGAAGCAGGATGTCCAGTATGCTCTTTCGTTATATTATCACAGTGTTATTGTTTTTGGGAGCCATTACCTCTGCTTACGGTGAGCAACAGCGGCAGGTTCCCGATGTTGTATATTCCGGGTTGGAATATGTGCTTTCCCTTTCTCGATCCTCGGCGGATCTCGATCCGAAGCAACTATCCGGGTTGATAAATTTCGTTGGTTCGATACCGGCTGAATCCAGTATGGAACTCAAGGAACGTCAGGGAGCTTCCGGCGCCTTCTATGCCTTTTCGCTCCAGGCTGATATTGCTCAGGTGCTTGATTATGCCTATAACCCCGATATTCCGCTCTATGTCACCATGCCTTCGTCGTTACGGCAACATGAATGGTTGACCCCGCAGGTAAATGATGCGCTTAAAAAACTTCCGCGAAAGGTAGACTCCGCAGATGACATTCGACTTCTTCGCGGCCGGGACCGCGAAATCATCACGCCGGACACCAATACGGGCGGCTATTACACATATGACCAGGACCGCATCGTAACAATCCTGCCCGGTCCGACCGGACCGGTCCTTATTTCCGTTTCAAGCCAGAACGATTTGTCCGGTGTGGGCCGAAAAGGTTGCGTTGTCGGTGACGACAAGGATTGGAATTATCTCTATTCAGGTGAAAAAGGCTTAAATAAGACCGGGCTGGGCTGGGTGGATACCTATTTGTACCATGCCCAATCTATTCTCGTTTATGTCGCGGATACTTCGGCACATGTTATTCATGTCGGTTCGTTTAAATGGCTTGACGCCGGCTGGGCCGGGATGAACATGGTCAAGTCGGACCATATTCTGACTGGAATCAGGCGCTTTGCTTCGGATTTCAAGGCAGTGCTGGAGGCACCGGGCTTACCCGGGGCACCAGTCCTGGCGAAAAAGTATCGGGAGCTGCGGCAGACCAGGGAACCGGACCTGCGTCGGAAGGTTTCGCTTTATTTGCAGGCGCTGACTAAAACCGGAGCTTCAGAAGTACAGTCCGATCCCTTCGATGTTCTGTTGTCCTCCGGAAAATACCTCCGACAGATGAGCCGCGAAGAATTAGTCAGGGTATTGTTGCTCGAATATGTCAAGAAATGCCTTGGCAAGAAAACATTGGTCCATTTCGGCTCCTGAATATCGGAGATTAACTGAGTTTCCGCCATCATTTTTGCACGTGCATTCGCTTGCCGGCTCGATTTCGGGCGCCTGAAATTAAAAGAGTCGACATCGCATTGTGTCCATGAAGGCTTCGACTGCGGGAGACTGCCATTTGTTTTTATAATGGATCATCAGAACCCCGGTTTCCAGTTGTTCCGACCAGCACACTCTGGCCAGTTTCCCTTTTTCCACTTCCATGCGAATGACAATTTCCGGAACAATGGTAACCCCGATGCCGGCCATTATCGTTTGTTTTATAGCTTCAACG
The DNA here is from genome assembly GCA_963728385.1 of uncultured delta proteobacterium. Classification (GTDB taxonomy): domain Bacteria; phylum Desulfobacterota; class Desulfobulbia; order Desulfobulbales; family Desulfocapsaceae; genus Desulforhopalus_A. The sequence continues at coordinate 2,046,810 of CAVSJK010000002.1, read as the reverse complement.
CTGTTCATTTCAATCACGGTTGCCGGTGTCACCTGTTCCATCGTCAAGGCTTGTTCGAAAACCATTCGATACCCGCAATCACTTTTCGGAATAAGAAGGACCTGTCCTTCCAGATCCTTAAAAGTTACGGATTTCTTAACAGCTAAGGGATGATTCGGGTGTGTGACAATTGCCAGGGGCTCGGTACGCAACAATTCGCACTCCAGATTTTTCGTTCCGATACCATCGGCAAATAGAAAAGCGAGATCAACTGTCCCGATGCGCAATTCGTGTTCCAGTGCATGCATGGCGCAGGTGGTGATATCCATCCGCAGCCCTGGAAAGCGTGGTTGATATTCACAGAGGATACGGGGCAGATAATGCGTCGCCATGGTCTGGGGCATCCGAAGGGTCAGCAGCCCGGATGACGAATTTTTGCCGGTTATGGCTGCCACGGCTTCCTCCTTGATGGCAAGGAGCTTATCCGCATAGATAAGCATCTTCGCTCCAGCCTCTGTCAATTGAATGGATTTGCCGGTTCGTTTAAACAAGAGTATGCCGATCTCATTTTCTAGGGTCTTGATCTGGGCTGAAACAGTGGATTGGGAGTAGTGCAGAACTTCAGCGGCCTGATTGAAATTCATTAGGGTCGCTACTGTCCGAAAGGTCCGCAGGCGTTGCAGGTCCATAATGTTTACTCCATTTTTTAATCGAAGATTTCGATAAGCATATCGAAACTATTCGTTGGACGAGTCCTGGTTTGTTTTGTACATCCTGTACTATAAGAAGGGTCCCGGTAGTAAAAATTAATCTAAAGAGAAGATCAATTAACTTTTACTAAGGAGGCGATTATGAAAACGGCTGAAAATAGTACTGAAGGCAGAACAGAAATCATTCATGTCACAACAACACTGACCGCGGGCAGCAATCAGAGGATTTTAGCCACATCGCGCGGGCATGATATGGTTATCGGTTTTCGCAAAAAGTGGGGTGGGGATGATGCGGGTCCGACGCCCCCTGAATACCTGGCCATGGCTCTTGGTGGTTGCGTCTTTAATATCTGCCGTATTATGGCGACGGAGCAGCAGCTTGAATTGAAGGATCTCCACATTTCCGTTAGTGGAGATGTCGATCCTTCCCGGGCCTTTGGCTTCGATACGAATGTCAGGGCCGGATTTTCACACCTGTCGATACAGGTTCAGTTCTCTTCGGGCCTCTCCCAAAGCGCAAAAGAGGAATTTCGTCAGGAACTCCTGAAAAGGTGCCCGCTTTGTGATACCATCAGCAACCCAACACCCTTGCAACTCAGTTTTGCCTAGCTGTTGTTTGAACTCCTGGACGAAGCGTGGAACGACTATTATCGCCCCTGAAGGTAATAAGCCAGGCCCGATCCGACCATGGCCAGACATTCCATATCCAGGTAGGAGGCGGCGTTTTTCTGAAAAAGAAGCGTCGCCTGGGCTGGAAAATCCTCATCGGCGTCATTGAACAACAGAACAATCGGTATCTTGGGCAGTGCCTGAAATATAAAGGCAAGGTCGCAGGACACCTGGGTTTTGAATGGCCGGCCGTCCAGATCGAGGCATTTTTGCTGCAATTCAGACAAGGCCTTTTCAAAATGTCCGGCAATCGGCTGTTCCGCGGTATTGCGGAAACCGCCGACATAGGGTGCAGCGTCCTTGAAATCCTTGTAGGTCACCAGCTCGAAGTCGCTCGAGGGCTTTTGAGGGCAAAGGAGCAGATATTTACACAGAATCACCGACAGGCCGTGCGGAGCGGTTTTTCCTTCTGTGTCGATAATCCCGTCTGGTGTGATCGTATAGATCCGATTAAAAAAAGGCAGCTTGAATCGACCATCCTCAACGGACACTCCCAATAAAGCTCCAACTTCTTTCTTCGCTTCGATGGAGGCCACCTGGTGCAGATAATCTTTCCTGATTTTTTCAAAAATTGGTGCCTTTTCAGTCATTGGTGTTCCTCCCATATTTATTTTCGGTAACAAAGATTCTCGAATATTGCTGTTGAACTCAATCTTATTATAGGGAATTATAGTGAAGTTGTGGGCTTTTGAAATCCCCCAAATGGGGGATTTGGGGGAATAAACTTTTGTTTTCTCTTTTCCGGACGTGCGAACGAGAGGCGTCTTTAAATGAACCGGGTTGATTATCTGGAGAACATGGACTTCACAAAGTCCTACGACACCCTGGTACTTTTCCCATCCGGTCCCATTTTAGCTAAATCCGCGGGGATTGCCTGCGGGGCCTATGCTGCCTGGCTCCAACTGCGGCAATTGTGGGTATAGTACCTGCATGGCCTTTGCCGCGGCTCTCTCGCGCCAATATACATCCATTGCGGGTGGTTGCATCAAAAATTGAACGTGAAGGAGGCTCGAATTCAGGAACTGCAGTCGCGCCTGATATCTCTTGAAAGAGAACGTGTTGTGCACATCGATGCCGCCAATTCAACTCTGCCCACCTCTCACCAAACGGGAAATCGAGGTACTGCGCCTGATCGGCCGGGGAGCCACCAACAAAGAAATTTCAGCGGTTCTGTAAATTTCTCAACATACTGTCAAAAGCCATGTTGTTCACATTTTTGATAAAATTGGAGTGAATGATCGGGCCCAGGCTTCTGTTTGGAGAGCCTTGCACGGAGTACTTTAAAGTTGATGGACTCGTAAAAAGCCCGATCTACTTCGTTGTAGGTCTGAAACGGCAATTAGCTGTACCATATGTACTACCTAATTGCCGTTTCAGACACTACGCCTCGTATATCGAACTTTTTCCAGAATCCATCCCTACTCAAAAAGTGACTTCTTACGAGATTATCAAAGTTGATAATCTCGTAAAAACCTAAAATTCCAGATGGCTAAGTAAAAAGCTTTATATGCTAGGCGCGCAAAATTTCTATCATTTCGGCGTACTAAGTACGTCGTAATTGATAGAAAATTTGCAGCAACGACGCAGATGAAGAGTTTTTACGACGCCATCAAAGTTGATTATAAGCACTTACCAAGTTCCAAGGAAATGCATAGGTTATTCAGGGAATCTGTAAGTCGTTTAACAGAAAAAGGTTTCGGAGGTGGATTATGAAAAAAAATGCAATAATGGGCATAGGCTTTGTCTTGTTCTGTTATCTGCTTATGCCGTTCTCTTCAATTGCATCAACAACCTATCAGAAAGCTCATCGAAAAGCGCTTATTGCCTGCCAGGGGAAAAAAGCGGGAGACTCTGTGCAATTCATCAATAGATGGAACAAGAGGGTAATGGGAGTCTGCCGGGAAGAAAACGGGGAACTGATTGCTGTTCATGTCAGAAAACAGGGCAAATGAACTAGAGAGTGACCTACTGGCCCGGGATACCAAGAGCCTGAATTGACATTGCATTCTTTCCTTCTTCATACGGCAGCAGCCGGCCTAATTCGCGATCTATGCGGAAGGCAAGAGCATAAGAGAGGACACGGATAGGGTAGTCGCGAGGAAGCCGCAGCAGATAAGGCTGGATGGTGGTAAAATCTGTTGCCCCGTATTGCCGCATAATAAACTGCAGTCCGCCGTTGGCCGGACCGATATTATAGGCAAGAAGCCCGAGAAACAGATCATTGTCCATTTCGGCAAGATAGTACCTGAGGGTGGCCGCACCAAGAAAAGCATTATAGCGGGGATTGTTAATTTTGCGGCCGCCCGCGGGAAAAAGTTCATCGACTTCCTCCGATACCGAGGTCGGAACCCTGGTTATCTGGAAGAATCCACAACCGCCGTCCGTACTTTTCCGCGGCAGGTAGGATGATTCCGCGGCGGCAAGTCCCTTGAGCAGGTCGGTATCAATTCCATATGCCGCCGCAGCTTCTTCAATTTCTCTGGAAACCCGGTCGGCCCGACCGATCATCTTTTCTAGCTGGACAATGTCCAGACGACGATAGGCGGCATAAACCTGATGGGCGAGAGCAACCCGGCTTGCCTCATCCTTGCCGCCAACCAGTGTACGATAATAACCAAAGGCACGAGTGAAGTGTCCATGCGGAATAAAACAGCAAACCAGAAAGGTCAGGCCCAGTACAATGGCAGGGGGGAGTTTGGGGGATTGGCGCTGCAGCCGGCTCCGGAGTCTCCCCCAGGCACTCAGCAGAAAGAAGGATAGAACCAGAAAGCAGAGGATTCCCCCGGCAAATGGTAAAAGATTGTTGAAAATGTCGGTGCCGGAGAATCGGTTGCCGAAATACCCGAGTAGCACAATGATGGCGGCCATGCCGATAGCCGCCAGCCCAAGACACTCAAGACCGAGTAAGACAAAAAAGCTCAGCAGGTTGTTTTTCGTTTGCTTCTTTTTTCTCCGGCCGTTGTTTTTTCCCTTGCCGGAACGGACTGTCCTTGAGCCATTTCGGGTGGTTCGTTGCTTCGTTTGCGCCTGTTTCGATGAAAAGGATCGAGCCATTCGATAAATGAAAAGTGATAGCCACCTTAGGGTATATTTCAGGTATTTCAGCATGAACTTCATAAGGTGTTTTAAAAAAGTGCTCAACTGACAGCCCGCTCAAATATTTTTTTCCAATTATCAGGTTGTATGTCTTTGTTTTTAGAATAATTCTGATAGTTAGAAGAATAGATTTTGTTCTCGGAATTGAGTGCGCTATAAGTAATGCACCATATTCGACGATGGTTTTATGGTCAATGAAAAGCTTGCGGGAAAGTAGGAGAAAAGCTAGACTTTCCACATGGTGCCGGGGAAATCGGTGCTACTCGGTCAAAACAATAATTGAAGTCGTTATTTCAATCGAGACATCCCGCTTTTTCAAAAAAGCGGTATCAGCCGGAGAAAGAAAAAAAGATGTTATAGAAGTGGGTAAGGTTTCCTGTTCAAAGGAGATTCCAAGGAGCTATCAGAAACACTTTGCCGTTGCATAATGTTCGTTCATAATTCTTCCCCAAAAGGAGCACCTATGAAGACGAAGCTCATCGATCCGACCCCCGAGGCATATTCCTATCCGCTGCTCATCAAAAACCTGCTTCTTACCCCTTTGATTTACTATCCGGACCAGAAAATCTTGTATCGGGATCAGCAGGAGTTCACCTACACTCAGTTCGGCAGGAGGGTGGCGCAACTTGCTCACGCCTTGACTGCACTGGGAGTAACGGCCGGAGATACCGTGGCGGTGATGGACTGGGATTCACATCGTTACCTTGAATGCTATTTTGCCGTGCCGATGATCGGGGCTGTACTGCATACGGTGAATATCCGCTTATCAAACGAACAACTGTTATATACCATCAATCATGCCGAAGATGATGTTCTGCTGGTGAACGCTGAATTCCTGCCGATGCTCGAACTCATCAAGGATAAGCTGCTTACGGTAAAAAAAATCGTGCTGCTTTCAGATTCGGAAGAGAGATGTACAACCAGTCTGATACTCGATCAGGAATATGAGACAATGCTGGACAAGCAGCCGGACTCCTACGATTTTCAGGATTTCGATGAAAGCAGCATAGCCACCACCTTTTATACTACCGGAACCACAGGCTTGCCAAAAGGTGTATTCTTCAGTCACCGGCAGCTGGTATTGCATACCTATGGCGTGCTTTCCGCTACCTGCGGCTATGATGTCCAGTCTCGATTGAGTTCTGCCGATGTGTATATGCCCATGACTCCGATGTTTCACGTCCATGCCTGGGGGATGCCCTACATCATGACCCTGCTTGGAGCAAAACAGATCTATCCGGGGAAGTATGATCCGGCTACATTGCTCAGGTTTGTTTCCGATTACAAGGTGAGTTTTTCCCATTGCGTACCGACAATTCTTCATATGCTGCTCTCCCATCCTGCCGCTGCAGGTTGCGATTTAAGCAGCTGGAAGATCATAATCGGCGGTTCCGCTCTTTCACAAGGATTGTGCAAGTTGGCCTTGGGACATGGAATCAATGTTTTTACCGGATATGGCATGTCGGAAACCTGCCCGATACTTACCCTCGCAAATCTCAAACCGCATATGTTGGAATGGTCTGAGGAAGAGCAGATAAAAATTCGCTGCCGCACCGGATTGCCTATCAATAATGTTGCGCTGGAATTATTTGATCTTGATGGAAAACCGGTTGCCCATGACGGTAAGTCTACCGGGGAGGTCGTGGTTCGAGCCCCCTGGTTGACCCAGGGGTATTTCAAGGATGAAGAAAAGAGCAAGGAGCTCTGGGCGGGAGGTTGGCTGCATACCGGTGATATCGGCTATATTGACAAAGAAGGGTATCTCCAGATCACCGATCGTTTGAAAGATGTGATCAAGACCGGCGGAGAGTGGATCTCCTCTCTTGAGTTGGAGGATGTCATCAGCCGGCATCCGGGGGTCGGCGAGGTGGCGGTGATCGGGGTGAAGGACCGCAAATGGGGAGAGCGGCCCATGGCGCTGGTAGTGCCGAAGCAGAGTTTGGAAAAGCCACTGACCGAGGACGATATAAGGGGTGTGATCCAGGACAGTATCGATAAAGGCAATCTACCTAAATTTGCCTTGCCGGAGACAGTGATTCTGGTAGATCGGATAGCCAAAACCAGTGTTGGAAAAATAGATAAGAAACAGATGCGAAAAGATTTCAATAACAAATCATTGGAAGGGCGATAATCGGTAATCCCGGACAACCTCCGAGGAGGTTGTCCGGGAGGAGCATATTGGCAACATGTATCTCAATTATTTGATAATTGCTATCAAGACCGGCAGGAGCCATCCCTGTCTCGATCCGGTTCTCCATCCCGATCACCGGTGCGGTGGCCGTTGCTGGTCAGGCTATTATCACATGAACCATCGCGATTCTGATCATGATCCTGGTCCCCTGAACCGTTACCATTTTCAGCAAGAGTAAGGGTGAAAGCGCTGGTGTTTTCTGTCACACTATCCAGGCATGAACCATCCCTGTCTCTATCCCGATCCTGGTCTCCGCTACCACCATGTGAATTAGAGCTTGCTCCATGGCCATTCCCGCCACGGACCAGCAATAAAGTGTTGCTGATATCTTTTCCACTGGTGGAAATACTGTCGACCGGGAATGTCCCATATGATGTTGTACCGGCCATTGCCGGTATTGCCATCATGGCATAGATTGCTGCCGCGCCGATAGTTGTAGTGATTTTTCCTGAACGTTTCATGTCGGTAACCTCCTGGTTACGATGGATTTTTCATAGCGGGGAGAAAATTTAGGGTATCAACCGCTCCCCTGTAATATCTCAAAAGTATATGTGAGACGCCTATACTGAGAAAACGATCCAGGACAAAGAAGGTTACAGGCATTGGTAAGTAAAAGTTTTTTGTCAAGGAAATCATCTGATATCCGGCACAAATTGATATTAAACGAATAAATTTCCAGATTGTGGAAAGAGCACCTGCCTGTATCATTTGACGTCTTTCTATCTATAACATCCCTTGCGACGGTATCTTGACATTGTCAGAATGCAGAACTATCTCTGTAAATAGATTGATCAAGTTTCCAGGTGGTATTCTGAAGAAAAATTGACAATTCGGAGGGGGAGGAATAATGAAAAAAATTCTGATTACAGTTTTGGCACTGGGAGGCCTGTTCTGTGCAAATAGTGCCGATGCTCTGTTATATAATGGTCATAATTATGAATATGTTCAGTTTGCAGGCAAAAGCTGGGACGCGGCAACAAGTGATTTGTCTACACGACTCGGGTCTGATTATTATCTTGCGATCATAACCACTCAGGATGAACAGAATTTTATTGCTAATAGTCTTATGGATAAAATTACTGGGGAATACTGGCTAGGCGCTTCACAACTTTCCTCTGAAAATGATCCAACGGCCAATTGGAACTGGGTCACGGGTGAAGAATGGAGCTATAAAAACTGGCATGCAGGCGAGCCGAACGATCATTATGGGAAAGCCTCTGAACAGTATCTCGCCATTTGGAAAAAGAATGGCTGGAATGGGGAGTGGAATGATGAGGGAAATCTCAGAAATATCACCGGATATATTGCTGAAACACCCGCTCCGGTACCTGAGCCTGCTACAATGATTCTTCTTGGTTCTGGTCTTTTGGGCCTTGCAATTTTCAAGGGGAGAAAAAAATAAAGAATGAGAGTTGTGTGAAGTAAAAATACTGAAATGTAAAAATATTGAATTATGAATGAGGCAGGAGCATAGCTCCTGCCTTTTTTCATTCATAAAAAACAAGAAAATAATCAGTAGCGTTCTAATATTGCGCTAAGTGATATTGACAACAAAGAATCCCTCAAATTCCTCGGGCGTAATGTATATGTCATGATTCGATGTCTTCCCAGGATCATTGCCGACTCTACTCATAGTTTCAATTACACTCACTACCTGGCCGCTCGCTCCCGATTTTAAGCGATCATTGACACGCTCGTCGACAAATTGACTGACAGCTTTTTGAACTATAGGCGTGAATAGATTCAATGTTTGCGGTGACTTATGTCGTGAGTATACCTGTTCCGCGAAGAAACGAACCATTTGCAAAGATGGTGTAGTGGACCCTTCAAGCAACATAGCCTTGATAGCCTGGATGTATTTCCGTTCACCGGCTTCAACGAGAACCTGGTCCGGATCGAATGAACTTTTGGTAAGATTTGCTAAGGCTGAAATCATTTGTTGATCAAGGTTAAGCAGATCCACCTGCAGAAACGGCCTGTCATCCATGATTTTTCGTTCTTCCAGATCGGAATAAAAGTAATATGTCTTTCCATTGGTCAAAACTCCGATCTCGGCCGATACGGTATGGAAGCATCTTCTTAGTTTGGTGGTATTTGCTTTATTCAAATCATGATCACAAGATCTACAGGTGAGGAGAATAACAGGTGCGGCATCGATCAAAATTGCATAATCAACTTCTCCATTCCTCTCGGACCCGCCCTTGGCTGTAAACTTTGGGCAGACTTCCGCTTGATCATAAATGTCATACCCCAATGTTTGTACGAAGGGCAGAACAAGTGTCTTCCCGGTTGCTTCCTTCGTGGTAATTCCAACAGCCTGCTGTTCAACAAATTTAGCAAGTGCCTGCAACTGATCCGTGAAACACATAAAGATACCTCCTGCTTGCTTGTTCAACTAACAAAGTCCAAACAATTTAGGCTTGCTTCCCGTTTGCCGGGGTTAGAAAACCTTGCTTAAGACAAATCTAACTCAAAAAAGAGGTCTTTGAAAGTCTAATCTCTTGTTGGAATTCCTTGAAGGCTGTCGGAATTTTCCAAAGGATGTAGTATAATACCCAACTATCAGAGACCATTGCCTTTACCTGGAATGATGAAATGTTCTCTCACCTGAAGCAATCATCGGAAGATCGGAGGTTTTATTCCTATCTTATTGTTTTATAATCAGTTATTAATGTTGACATATTCGTGAGAACCTGAAAATTTCAGATGGGTAAGTAAAAAGCTTCATTTGCAGCTACGAAGCAGATGAAGAGTTTTTAGGACGCCATCAATGTAAAGGAGACAGCAATGAACATCGGCAGTCTGTTACCTCACCATGCTCGATATCGTCCCGATCATCCTGCATTCGTCTGCGGTGAAGAACGTTTTACCTATATAATGTTTAACGCCTATGTAAATAAGCTGGCGAACGCTCTTTTAGCCCGCGGTCTCGTAAAAGGAGACAAATTTGCAACAGTGCTGCCCAATTGTACCCAGCTGATGGCAGCATACTGGGCCGCGGCAAAGACGGGCCTGGTCATTGTCCCAGGCAGTACCATGCTCAATGAAAACGGTCTCCTCACGCTGTTGAAGAATTCCGATTCAGTACTGGTAATCGCCGATGCTTCTTTTGCAGGGGTATTACAGACAATCCGGCAGGACTTGTCGGCAATTGCGGATAATCGATATATATTGGTAGGTTTGGAAGAAGAATCTCCCGGATTTTGCAGCTACCAACAATTTGTCGGGGCCGCGAGCGAAGATAATCCACCCGAGGTTTCCATCGACGATCATGATATGTATAACATCATGTATTCCAGTGGCACCACCGGCGCACCGAAAGGAATCATTCATACGCATTACGTGCGGGCTATGTACTGTACTATTTTTGCCGCCTCCTGGCGGATGACGCCCGAGAGCGTGGCTTTGCACGCCGGAGCCATTGTCTTTAACGGTGCTATGCTCGACCTCATGCCCTGGATGTTTTTAGGTGCTAAATATATTCTCCACAAAAGTTTCAACGCCGAAGCCGTAATTGCCGACATCGAACGGGAGAAGGTGACCCATGTGGTCATGGTGCCCGCACAAATCATCGCTATTATTAAACAGCCCGGCCTTCGATCCAAAAAAACTCGCATCGCTTGAAATGATACACAATGTGGGTGCTCCCTTGTTGCTGGAGTACAAACATCGCCTAAATGAAACTCTACCCGGCCGTTTTTATGAGTTGTATGGCTTGACGGAAGGGTTCATGACCGTGCTGGATAAACACGACGCCATTCGGAAAGTTGGTTCCGTTGGAATCCCCGCTCCATTCATGGAGCTTCGAATTATGGATATCGATGGAAAGGAATGCAAGCCTGGAGAAATCGGCGAGATCTGCGGCAAAAGCCCTATGATGATGCAAGGGTATTACAAGCAGCCGGAGCTGACCCAAAAGGCTATTGTAGACGGTTGGCTGCACACTGGAGATGCCGGATATGTCGACGAGGACGGTTACCTGTTTCTGGTGGATCGCATCAAGGACATGATTATCTCCGGTGGTGTAAATGTCTATCCGAAGGACATCGAAGAGGTAGTGATACAACATCCCGATGTTCAGGATGTAGCGGTAATCGGCGTGCCTGATAACAAATGGGGGGAGGTTCCGGTTGCCGCCGTGATCCTGGTTCCCGGGGCGAAGGCGACAGCCGAACAATTGATCGCCTGGACCAACTGCAGGGTCGATGCTAAATTTCAGCGAATTCACGACCTTGTTATCATGGAATCCTTTCCATGCAATGTTGCCGGCAAGATGCTCAAACGTACAATGCGCGATGAGTATAAACTGAGCCGAAATTTGAGATTATCCGACCGATAATTTTTTCCTGCGTCCAATCACCCTTGACCCGATAAGCCCGATGAGACCTATCCCCAAAAGCAGCATCGTCGCAGGTTCAGGTACGGGATCAATTTTAGTGATAGCCGCCTCATAAATTCTTTGATGGCCAACTGACGACGGATGAAACCCATCGGTCCAGAACAATGCCATCCACTCGGGAGAACCCACAGTGTACCCTTCAAAAATTGTAAACGCATCGACAAAAAAGAGATCAGCGTCGGGATGAAGAGTATCGAAAGCCTGGAGCGCACCCTCAAGTGAAGTGTTAAAGGCGATCGTCCAGAGAGTTGCCGCTTCCGATGCAAGAGGATCGGTGACAATGGACGGGGTACTGCCTATATTAGGCAGGTTTGGGACAACGAAATTTCGGCCCCCCGCGGTGTATAAATTCTCCAATGCAAGGTTGATATTTGAAGCCGCATCCAAAGGCGGGCGTAGCTGGAGCTCGTCATTGACGCCGGCCCAGAGAGTTATCAGGCTGTCGGCAGGCAGCGATTTCAACTGTTCGACCTGCCATTGCAAGCCGGTGTAAGATAACCCTGCAGCTGGATTGTCGTAGCCGGTGGTAGCACCGGCATAGGCTATATCGACCAGAGGTACAGCATAATGATCCGCCAGCAGTTCGACCCATAAGGGGCCGTCAGTATATCTTCCGATATTGCCGTTATCCGAGAGGCTGTCGCCAAGACTGACTACAGTGCTATACGCCAGGGCCAGACCGGCCTTTCCGACAAATAGGATAAGGGCAATGGCTATAATTAGAAAACGACCTTTCCTTTTCATTTTTCTCCCCCTTATTGAGTAAAGTAATATTTCCGATTTCTCGATTAGCCCGATTACAGAAAATACTTCATCATCTTGTAATTTAAGCAGAGAAGGTTTGTGTTGCAATCCTGGAACAAAGAAGAGCGGAACGCCAACCACTTACCGGTAATGAGAGTAACGAGATATCTTTACATGTCTCATAGTAAGCAACTGGAAACACTCGCTATAAGCATTATTTATAATGAGAAAAATACTCTGTGAATGGATGAAAGCTGTATTGTTGTAATTTGGAATATGGAAACTTGCTCCTTTTCTAAAAATGGCTATTCCTTAGAGTAACGAATCTAGATAAGCAAAGAGGCAAGGAAGTAAAACTGTCATGGAATCAGCCTGAAAACATAGGAAGGTTTCGGAAGGTTTAGAGAGCGGGAGTCCGTTTCCGGCGATACTTTCCGGGAAAAAGGTCCATCTTTCAATTTATCAAATACAGAGAAGAGCTAAACATTGAAATCAATTTTGAAGCAACAACTGGAACAACTGACTGCAAACGGCATCGATTCACTTCTGGAAGGTGTGTTACATGGTATCGAAAAAGAAGGTTTACGGGTAGATTCATCAGGGAGGTTATCTCAAAAAAAACATCCCGGGGAACTCGGTTCCGCCTTGACCAATGAGTTCATTACCACCGATTTTTCTGAAGTCCTATTGGAGCTCATCACCCCGGTTTTTCAGGCTCCCGAGCGTGCGATACGGTTCCTTGAAACTCTGCATCACTTCATCTATGCACATCTCGGTGAAGAACTTATCTGGGCAGGGAGTATGCCCTGCAATATTCCGGAACCCGCTTCAATTCCCATCGCCGGGTTTGGTTCATCCAATATTGGACAACTAAAACATATATACCGGGTGGGCCTTGCACATCGTTACGGCAAGACGATGCAGACTATTGCCGGTATCCATTATAATTTTTCGCTGCCCGATGTCTTCTGGCGGGCCTTTCAGGAGCAACAGGGAAATACCGAAACGTTACAGTCATTTCGTTCATCCTGTTATTTCAAGATGATTCGTAACTTTCGCCGACATTCATGGCTCCTCCTGTATCTTTTTGGAGCTTCGCCGGCGCTGTGCGATTCCTTCCTGAACGGCAAATCCCATAGGCTTCAAACCTTGCATGATCATACGCTCTATTTGCCATATGCCACATCCTTGCGTATGAGCGATCTCGGTTATTCCACCAAAGTCCAAGCTATCCTGAATATCTGTTTTAATCACTTGAGTACCTATACCGACTCGCTTGATCGGGCGATTCATACGACCTATCCGGCCTATGAGGAAATAGGAGTCAAGGTTGATGGCCGGTATCGCCAGCTCAACAGCAATATTTTGCAGATAGAAAATGAATATTACAGCGATATCCGTCCGAAACGCGTTACTAAATCCGGAGAGAAACCTCTTCATGCGCTCAAGACCAAGGGCGTCGAGTATATTGAAGTACGAAATCTTGATATAAATCCTTTCCTGCCGGTGGGTATTGACAAGCAACAGGCGCTGTTCATGGACACTTTCCTGATCAGTTGTCTGTTAATGTGTGATGAAGATCTTTGCCCGGCTGAATGTGGGATTGTGAAAGACAACCTGCAGAAAGTAATATCCAGGGGACGTGAGCCGGGGCTAATGCTGGCTGCATCCGAGGGAACGGTACCACTGGCCGAAGCCGGCAGGATGTTGCTCGAAAAGTTTGAGATGACGGGTGAACTCCTGGATCGGGTACATAAGACAACAGTCTACAGCGAATCCGTCAACGCTCAAACGGAGAAACTGGAAGATCCCTGCCTGACCCCATCGGCTCAGGTGCTGGCGGCATTGCAAAATACCGGCTTAGAGTATACCCAGTGGATGTTGCATAAGAGCCGGGAGCATAGAGAAAAGTGTGCGCATTCATCTCATTCAGATAGTTTGGTTTTGGAAAATCTGGCGAAACGAGCCAAAGAATCTCTGCAGGAGCAGCAGCAGCTTGAGGCGGCTGATACGCTTAATTTCGATCAATTTCTTGCAGAGTATCTGGCACGTTAAGCGACGATTGGGCCTATTGTGTCTGCCTGGATTAATTGACCTTATCTTATAATGTGCTTCAACCGTTGCAGCGCGTTTTCGGAAAAAATGCGATAACCGCGACAGCAAACAAGGGAACGCAGGCAATCAGGGTGAGGACGGGCCGGATGGTATAGGTGTCTGCCAGTTTACCGACAATCGGGGTGATGGCTCCTCCGAGACCATAGGCGAAGCCCATCATCAGGCTTGCCACCATGGACCGGCCTTTCGGCGCCAGGGTCTGGGCCATGGTGACTCCAAGAGGAAGAGGGGCCAGGACGAAGCTGCCGGCCAGCGCAGCTCCGGGATAAACCCAATTGCCGTGGAGCTGCATCAGGAGCCAGAGGGTTGGGGCCATGAATAGAAAGGAGAAAATAAAAACAGGTTTAAAGCCGATACGGTCGGAGATATGGCCGGAAAGCAGACCGCTGAGAGTACCTGACACGATAAAGATTGCATAAATCCCTCCAGCCGAGACCACGCTAAATCCTTCCCGTACATATAGCACCGGCATGAAGGTCAGAAATGACTGACCGACCACTGCCCGCAGGAACATCACCAGCCAGATTAGAGCAACGACTTTCCAGGCGCTGCCCAGGCTTTCCTTCAGAGCTCCGATAAAACCGGCGCGCCTCAGGCCTTCGCTCTGAGGTTTTGGCAAGACGGTTACCAGATATGCCAGGAGCAGCAGACCGGCGATCATGGTCAACGGCATAGCCGTCAACCCGAAACAGGCAACATACCAGGTGATGAAAAGGGGACCAAGGCCGAACGCCAGAGTTCCGCCTGTATTGAAAAGCGACATGGAAAAACCGGCTTTCGAACCGGCATATACAGGCACCATCCCGGTGACTGAAGGATGGAACATGGATGATCCTACCGATCCAAGTGCAACACAGAACAGCAGTACCCAGAAATTTGGAGCGATGCCGGTAAGTGGTATAAACACTATAGTCAATGACAGACCGAAGAAGATGAAGGCTCGAGTCTGATATCGGTCCGCCAGATAACCGACGGTCGGCTGGATGATAAAGGCCAGAAGGCGCATCGTACCAGCGATAATACCGATCTGGGCTAGACTGAGGTCCATTTTTTGGACAAAAACCGGGAAGAGGGGACTAATAAAAGAAGTGTAAAAATCGCCGGTAAAATGAATCAGGGTCAGAGCGAAAAGAATTTTCAAATTGGCGGACATGTCGCGGATTCCAGGAATATATTCAAGTCAGCTGCTGTTCCAGCTTGCAGCAGTTTGGTTCCGGTGTTGTTGGGAATAACCGGAAGAAAAGGTGATACCCTATAAACGGTAAAATTGAAAGTCCGCAGTTATAATTTGCAGATGATCTTTTTCAGCCCCTGCGAAAAACAAAAAAAGATCTGAACACATGTAGTATCCAGATCTTTTTTGATTGGCTCAATTCTGACAATCCGCTTGGGAATTATCCTCCGCCAACTACCGGAAAAATGGCGAGTACATCGTTTTCGACAGGATGAATATCGAAATCCGTATGCCGGGAATTGATCATCAGTACTCCGACTTCCTCCCGATCGATATCAAGCGAGTCGACGATATCGCCTACTGTTGTACTTTCGCCTATTTCTCTCTGCTCAATCTTGAACCGATTATCCCGAAAATAGGCGAAGAGTTTCACTGTAATCTTCATGCACAAAATATCCTGTAATTCTCTCCCGCAAAATACGAGAACAATATTTTTAATATTCAGGTTCTGATAAACGGTTATAGGGCGGGTTCTAAACCCGCCCTATAACCAAGAAACTCTGCCTTACACCTAAAAATTCCAAAAGGTATCAATCTCCTCACCGGTAAAATCAAAGACAACATTGTGCGGTGGTAACTCTTCATTATAGAAGAACTCCGGCAGTCTGTCATCCACCGAGGTGAAACCCGCTGCAGTGTTGAACGCTCTTTCGGTTTTCAGGATGTATTTTCCGAGGTTGACCACATCGTCTCCGGTGAGCGCCAGATCGAAACGGGCATTGATAAGATCGATCAGGGCAGGCAGACATTCCTTGTTGTCGAGAGCCGCAAAGGCGATAAACAGACACATGCCGGTCGAGTCGATTGCGGCGGTTGCAATCTGCAGGTTCCTGGACAACTCCACCTGACCCTCTTTAGTCAGCGGGTCAACTTTACCTCCGACGTTGAGGATATTGGTGGCGATAGTGTAGCCCATGGTATGGTCAGCCCCCTGGGTAGAGGTTGCATAGGTGATGCCGATACCTTTTATGGCCCGGGGATCGTAGGCAGGAATTGCCTGATTTTTGACAACCGGAACCCTGGTGACACCATAGGTTCGGCCGACTGATCCGGCGCCGTTGCCGATGATTCGTCCGAGCCCGGTTCCTTTTTTTACCTCTTCCTTTAAAATGCGGCAAACGCCTGCGCCATCGCCAAAGGGAAGAACACCCGCCTCCATGGCAACTCCCATGGCAACCGAGGTTTCAATAGAATCGACACCAATGTCGTCCATGATTTGGTCAGCTTCGGCGATACGATCCAGATCGTCCACACAACAATCGGCACCCATGGCCCAGACAGACTCGTATTCGATACCCGAAGTCAGTTTTTTGCCATGGATGTCATTGTAAATCTGGGAGCATTGTATAACACAGCCGGCATGGCAGCCATGTTTCACTTTGCCGCCACGTGCGACAATGGTGTCATGCATGGTCTCACCGGAAATGGCTTCATGCCCCTCGAACTGACCCTTGGTGAAGTTTCTGGTTGGTAATCCACCGGATTCGTTAATAATATTAACTAAGACGTTGGTGCCGTACTGGCCCAGCGCCTGACTTACCGGGTGGTCGACCAGTGCTTTGGCAAAAGCCCGGTTTGCAGTTTTAAACTCGTCCGGATGGGCCACGACCACTTTCCCGTCTTTTGGGTCAATGGTGATAAATTTGATCTTTTTCGAGCCCAGTACCGCCCCCAGACCGCCACGGCCACTGGAACGTATGCCTCTGTCCGGATCTTTGATCGAGACATTGGCGCTGGACATTTTCATCTCACCGGCCTGGCCTATGGTAATGATGCCGGGTTTGTCGCCGTGTCGTTTTGCCAGGGTTTCAATGACTTCGAAATTACCCTTACCTATCAGTTCGGTCTCCTCGTTGATGGTAACTCCCTCCGGGGTTAAAGCCAGACTGTACCATTTATCTTCTTTGGGAAGGCCTTCGATGATTAGTGCCTTGCAACCGGCTCTGGCCAGAAACTGAGCTGCCGTGCCACCGGAATTGGATTCCTTGATGGTCCCAGTGAGTGGGCTTTTGGCGCCAATGGAGAGCCGTCCTGAATTGGCGGCGACTGTACCGGAAAGAAGCCCCGGAGCCAGAATAAGCTTATTCTTTGGTCCCAGCGCATGGCAGGTTGGCGGCACCTCTGCCGCGATAATTGTTGAGGTAAGAGCCCGACCACCATACGGAGCCCACTCGGCAGGAACGTCTTCCATGGAAGTGGTCAGATCCGTCATGTTTACGCGAAAAATTTTATCAGCCATGATAATCTCCTTGTTTTGTTATATATTGAAAGTTTTGACAAGTTGAAGGGACGATGGTGTATGCATACGGCAGGAGATAATCCCCCATTATTATCTCCTTTACTGTTCGTACATTACGTTTCCGCAATCGCGCAGATCGTAACCGCCAAGAGCCAGAATGGCTGCATGGAAGAGCGTATTTGTCCGGATCAGATCAAGGACGGCGACAACCTTGCTGTCCCGCAGATGGAGTCCGGGTACAATGAGGTCGTAGCGTTCCAGGGCGATGGGTACAAAATCAAGCCCCAGGGCGTTGGCGGCGGCCCGGATACCAAGCCCCGCATCGACACTGCCGTTGGCAACGGAGGCCGCGATACTCATATGGGTATATTCCTCGTGGTCGTAGCCCACGATTTCCGAGGCGGCTATTCCTTCATCCCGTAGGACTTTGTCGGTCAACAACCGGGTGCCGGCACCATTCTGCCGATTGATAAAGTTATGCTTTTCTTTGGCGATGTCCTTGAATCCTTTGATGTTCTTTGGATTACCCTTGGCTACTATCAATCCCTGCTCGCGATGGCACAAGTTGATCAGCTGAAGGGGAATATCACTCAAAAAACGCTTTATGAAACTGATGTTGTACTCACCCGTCTCTTCATCAAGGAGATGGCTACCGGCAATATGCGCCTCGCCCCGCCTTATAGCCATGATACCACCCATCGAACCGACATGGGCGGATGAGATGCGGACAATCGGCCGGTGTTTGTGCAGGTGGTTGGCCAGCAGATCGAGGATATTGTCGTGACTGCCGATACAGACAAGGGTGGCGTCAACCTCGGTCTGTGGTCTCAGTAACTCTATTTGCACCTTTTCGCCGGCGCCTATTCCTTCGCTCCCGGTGGGCACGGTGAGCAGCCCATCGGCACGAACGAGAGACATTACCGCGCCGGCGCCTTTGCCGGAGGGAGTGGCCATCAGGTTGTCGTCAACCCGGCCAAGGGTGATTCGAACAAATTGATCGACGCCCATGGCCGAGTGTAAGGGTCTGGAGAGGATGGCTTCGACATACTGGGATTCCGGCAGTCCTTTACCAAGAAAGAGAGAAATCATTTCCCGGACAAAGATCCGCATAGTCAGAAGAGCAGAGACCGGGTATCCCGGCAGACCGATGACCGGCGTGTCTCCAATCATGGCCAAAATAACCGGTTTGCCGGGTTTGATGGCAACACCATGAACAATTACCTCTCCTAGCTCGGCAAGGACCATGGCACTGTAATCCCGGGTTCCGGCTGAGGCCCCGGCATTCATGATAACAAGATCGTTTTCGGCAGCAGCTTCAAGAAGTGCTCTTCGCAAAAGATCGGGACTATCGATAACCGGCAGGCCGCGGCTGGCTTCCGCTCCCCATTCGTTTAAATATCCGGCAAGAATACGTGAGTTGAACTCAATGATCTGTCCAGGTTTCGGTTGCTGGTGAGGTTGAATCAACTCACTGCCGGTTGGAATAACATGGACTCTTGGCAGCCGCCGCACCCTGACTTCGGTTACTCCGGTTGCCAGCATGGCTCCCTGATCGATGGCTCGTATTGTATGACCCTCCGGGAGGATAAGCTCGGTCGCCACGATATCTTCACCAATGGTGCGTACATGCTGCCAGGGGGTGGCAGGCATGGTCAGCTCGACTTCCGTTTCGCTGAGATAGTGCACGTCTTCGATCATGACCACCGCATTGAAGCCTTCTGGAATGGCGTTGCCGGTATTGACGGGGATATACTTATCATTGCCCAGATGAATCGGTCTTGCCTCGGTGGCACCGACGAGATCCTTAAAATGCACGGCGATCCCGTCCATGGCCGCCGCATTATAAGAAGGAGACGATCTCAAGGCAAAAACCGGCTCGGCCGTGATTCTGCCGCGGCTGTCATCAACCTCGACAGTCTCCAACGGATCCCTGGAATAAAATCCATGTTGCTGGAGAGCCGCCTGCCAGAGCTCTTTTGCCTCGGAGAGTGGTTTGTTGCTTAAATAGACGTTTCGTTTACTCATTGTGCTCATGGTACTCATTATGCTCATCGGTAGAGATAGACCTTGATAACTGAATTTTCTGTGACTCCCTGGCTGTCTTCATCAATGAGAAAATAGCCGTCGGATCCGGCAAGTGTCGATATGGAACCGGATTTGCCGAGAACAGGCGTGGCAATCCAGGAATCGCCTTCTTTTTTTAATTGTGCCCGCACCACATCTCGTCTGCCTGGAGCAGAGTTAATATTACGGGCTAGACTGGCCATTACATAGGGAGTTGGAATGTTCCGGCTGTTTCTACAACCGACAAGTTTCCGGATCGCCGGTTGTACGAAAAAATCAAAACAAACCATTGCGGAGACCGGATGGCCGGGAAGACCGAAAATCGGTGTGCTGCCGCTTAAGCCGATCAACACAGGTTTGCCGGGTTTTAGGGTGACGCCGTGAACCAAGACACCGGGCGGCCCGAGTGCTTCGATCACCTGCTCTCCCAGATCTCTCACCCCGACGGAACTGCCGCCGGAAAAGAGGACAAGGTCATTTTCGTCAACAGCCTTTTTGATGGCTGGAAGAAAAATTTCTTTTTGATCCGAGACGATGCCGTAATCGTTGAAGATCCCACCTGCTCGCAAAACCTGGCCCGCCAGGGCAAGAGAGTTGATATTGCGTATCTGTCCGGGTTTTGGAATTTTAGTATGGGCGATAATCTCGTCACCGGTGGAAAGGATACCGACCCTGACTTTTTTCCTCACCTTCACCTCGGCGATGCCAAGTCCTGCCAACAGGCCGATATCCTGGGGACGGAGCAGGTGACCCTCGCGCAGGGCCTGTTTGTCCTTGGCAATATCTTCGCCTCGCTGGATGAGGTTGGTGCCCGGGCCAACGCCCTTGATGATCTCGATCATGGTTTCATCGACGGGAATACTATGCTCCAGCATTACCACGCTATCGGCTCCTTCGGGCAAAAGACCACCGGTGGGGATTTTATAGCAGCAGCCTTTTTTTACCTCGCCCTCGGGTGCGAAACCCATCTGCACCTCTCCGGTGATGTTGAGATAGCAGGGCATGGATTCGCTCGCCCCGAAGGTGTCGGCAGCCTGTGCGGCATAGCCATCCATGGTCGATCTTGCCTGGGCGGGTAGATCTTCCGGGGAGAGTATCGGTTCTGCAAGAACCCGGTCAAAGGCCTCGGTTAAGGGAATACATTCCGTAGCGGTTCCGATACTTTCCAGATGGCCCAGGAGGATGCGCAGAGCCTCATCCACCGGCAGCAATCCACTGCGTCCGAGCATGTCTTTTGTCTGTTGTTTTTCAACCATCCGTGCCGAAAATGTTGAGGTTGATCTTGGCAAATTCAGGAAGCATACGAAGGAGTTCGGGGAGATCCAACTCTTTGTCTGCCAATTGAATTTTCACTAGGTGTTCGATAAGATGTGGTCTTTTGCCGAGAAAATTTGCCAGCTGCTCACCACTCATACAGAATCCTGTTTTCAGTAGTTCCTCGCCCCGCTCTTTGGCTATGCTGTTAAAGAGTTTCAGGGTGACGGAAATAGATTCCTCCTCTTCGCTTGCTGCTTGTGAGGATTTTGTCTCGGTTCGCAGGGCGGCATGGAAACTGTTTTTGCGGAAAATCGCTCCAGCCAGACCGGGCATCGCCGCCGAGAGTGCGAGCGTCGGATTCTTTCCGGCCAGAGGCAGGGAAAGATTGTCAACCGCGGTTCCATTGAGAAAAATGGTTTGCACAGTGTCCGCCAGATATTCGGCGGTAAAACCCGGAAAACGGTTTAAAAACCCGGCTATGGTCTCACCGCGTTTTGTCGTTATTTCTATACCTGACTGTAAAACAGTGGTAAATAAGGGCAAACTGTCGGAAGTGACTGTTAACCGGAGACTGGGTAAAGAGAGTTGATCTTCCATGGTATGGATTTACATTGTAGTTGTTTAACAGTGAAATTGTTGAAGTCTCATCCCTAAGCTCTCAGTCTTTACCTATGGATGAAAAATGATTTCCCATAATTACCAACTATAACAAATTTTCACGTTCATGAGAGAAAAAAGTACTCTTTTTATACTTATAATTCCCTAAAAGGATAGAAAATGACAACGAAAGCATTGATGTCACTTGCCGGATATAAGAGCCTTGGAGGTCCTCTGGTAACTATTGTAATGGATGGAATCGGGATGGGTTCAAGAGACGAAAGCGATGGTGTGTATGTCGCCTATACTCCTGTTCTCGATATGCTTTTTCTTGAACCGCTCATGGTGAAGCTGAAAGCTCACGGCACGGCGGTTGGTCTGCCGACCGATGACGATATGGGCAATTCGGAAGTGGGCCATAACGCTCTTGGCGCGGGAAGGGTGATTTCCCAGGGGGCACGGTTGGTCAATGAAGCTCTCGAGTCCGGGACCGTTTTCAGTGGAGATTCCTGGCAGGCCTTAAAAAAAAGAGCTCTTTCCGGTGGTACAATCCATTTTATCGGGCTGACTTCCGACGGAAATGTGCACAGCCATATCGATCAGCTCTATGCCTTACTGGACCAGTGTGTGAAGGATGGCTTTGAGCGGGTCAGGGTACATACCCTGCTGGATGGCCGTGATGTCGATCAGAGAAGTGCCTTGAGGTATGTTCAGCCCCTTGAGGAAAAACTGGCGAAACTCTCGGAAAACGGCCGGGACTATCGTGTCGCCTCGGGAGGCGGGCGGATGGTGACCACCATGGACCGATACGGCGCCGACTGGCAGGTTGTCGAAAACGGTTGGAAAGCTCATGTCCTGGGAGTCGGCCGAGCATTTTCGAGTGGGTCTGAAGCTGTACATACTTATTATGAGGAAGATCCGGAAATGACCGACCAGTATATGGACAGTTTTGTGGTTGTCGATGATAAAGGTCCGGTCGGTACCATCGAAGACGGGGACGGAGTGGTGTTTTTCAACTTTCGTGGTGATCGGGCGATTGAAATTTCCAGGGCTTTTGAAGAGCAGGATTTTAAGGAATTTGACAGGGTTCGCTTGCCGGATATATTCTTCGCCGGGATGATGCGCTACGACGGCGATGCAATGATTCCTAAAAATTATCTGGTTGAACCGCCGGTTATCGACAAGACTCTTGGCCAATATTTCTGCAGCACGAAAATTCCCTCCTATGCTGTTTCCGAAACCCAGAAGTTTGGACATGTCACCTATTTCTGGAATGGTAACAGATCCGGATACATTGATAAGAGTCTGGAAGAATATGAAGAAATTTCCTCCGACAGGGTGGCCTTTGATCTGAAGCCATGGATGAAAGCCGGTGAAATTACGGATAAAGTCGTAGAGGCGATCGAGAGTGGCCAATATAAATTTATTCGTCTCAATTATCCTAATGGGGACATGGTTGGACATACCGGTATGGTACCGGCTATTCGAATCGCCGTTGAAACAGTGGATCTTTGCCTGAAAAGGGTCTTAAAGGCGGTGGAGAAAGCGGGAGGCATTGTTGCCGTCACAGCCGACCACGGTAACGCCGACTGTATGTGGACCAGAAAAAATGGCAAAGTCACCCCTATGGTTGCCCATACGCTGAACCCGGTTCCATTTATCATAAAAGATTACAGTAAAGCCAACTCGTTTGAATTGACCGGGGTGGAGAATCCGGGACTTTCCAATGTAGCGGCCACTCTCTGTGTTCTATTGGGTTTTCAGCCGCCGGAAGAGTATGATGCTGCCCTGGTCAGATTGTCAGAGTGACAAAAAAATATGAAGTTTTTAAGATTCTACGAAGGAATCAATCCTTAAGAATGAGTAATAAATGACGGAAAGAATAAGTAAGTCCGCCCAAAAGAGACGTTTCAAGGATGAGGAAAGCGCCGCTGCCGAACTGGCGATGCTGTCGGACAAAGACATCAAAAAAATGACGGTTGGGCAGGCTGTAAAAGATGAGATTGTCAATTGCAAGGGCCTGAAAGGCGGTGCATTGAAGAGGCAGATTAAATATCTTGCCAAGGTCATGCGTGAAGATTCGGTGGAGGAGATTTTTGAATTTCTGGCCGACCGCAAAGGTTCCAAGTTGAAAGAAAATAAATTGCACCGCGAGGTCGAGCGATTACGCGATGTAATTATCAACGAGGCTATCGAGGATCAGCAATCCTGTCTTCAGGCGGGAATGGTCTGGGAGCCGAATTGGCATGGGGAGGCCCTGGATTCTTTTGTGCGGCAGTATCCGGTTGACGAGGGAGACCTGCGAAAAACAGTGTTTCAATACGTCAAGACCAGGATCCATAACCACAACCGGGAGGTATTTCGGATAGTTAAGGCAGCGATAGAAAAAGAAGAGCGGCTGCGTAAAATAGAATGAAATATGGGAGCAGGTGATGTCGATACGAGCACTGGCCCGGGAACTCTATCGGGCACAGCAACAGGTTGATGCGTTGCAGAAAAAACACGATACCGCGACACCGGCCGAGAAGAACGCTATGGTGCAGCAGCTGAATCTTGCCCGAAAGGAATTGCACATGCTGCGCAGGATGCTTGACGGCGAGAAAGAATCCGGCTCCTTTCGTAAGCGATTCAGCGGTTTCGGCAGTACGAAGAAATAACCCCCACAGGCAAAAATTATTCTGGAAAAATGTATTAGATACAATTATTTGATATGCTCCGTGGCAAGAGAGTGGTAGTGTTTGTTCTTCAAGTTTTCTGTCGATATAAGCGATTTTGCCTGACCAGATAAGGGTATTTAGTAATGGAAGATATTTTTGCAACGCGAATGCAGGGAGTGCCCCGTTCGTTTATTCGGGAAATTCTTAAGGTATCTCTTGATCCCTCGGTTATATCTTTTGCCGGTGGGTTGCCGAATCCAGCTTTTTTCCCGGTTGAGGAGATCAGACGAGCCACGGAAAGGGTTTTTGCCAAGTATGGTCCGGAGGTGCTGCAGTACAGCAACTCGGAAGGCGATATTAAGCTTCGTGAACAGATCAGTGCCAGGTATCAGGTCAAGCAGGGAATCTCAATTCCCGCTGAAAATATTTTTATTACCAACGGTTCGCAGCAGGGAATCGATCTGCTCGGCAAGGTGTTTTTAAACGATGGGGATAGCGTGCTCATGGAGGAGCCCGGCTATCTCGGGACAATCCAGTCGCTGTCACTTTTTAGGGTACGGTTTCTGCCCGTTCCGGTAAGCGATGCAGGCATGGATGCCGAGGCTCTTGAGGACGTGAGCCATGGCTGCTCGGCCAAGATGCTCTATACCGTACCGACCTTCCAGAATCCTTCGGGCATAACCTACAGCGACGAGAACAGGGAAAAGGTCGCCTCCATTGCCAAACGGAATAAATTCATACTGATAGAGGATGATCCGTATGGTGAGCTGCGTTTTTCCGGGCAACCCGCCAGATCATTCTTTCATTATGCCCCGGAACAGACTGTGCTCCTCGGTTCTTTTTCCAAGATCGTTGCGCCGGGCTTTCGCCTTGGCTGGATAGCCGCTCCCGCCTGGATCCGCGACAAACTGATTATCGCCAAACAGGCCGCTGACCTGCATACATCGAGCTTTTCCCAAAAGATCCTGTACGAATTTCTGCTGGAGAATGATCTCGACGATCATATCGAAAAAATTACCGATGCCTATGGAACGCAATGCCGCGCCATGCAAGATGCTATCGTCCGGCATTTTCCGGCGAGCATCAGTTACACCCGTCCCGAAGGCGGTATGTTTTTATGGGGACGATTGCCGAACAACATGAACTCCATGGAACTTTTCCAGGAAGCGGTGAAGGAAAATGTGGTCTTTGTTCCCGGAGATCCGTTCTATACCAGAAACACCAATGTTTCCGCCTTCAGGCTTAATTTTTCCTGCGTCGATCCGGAAGTCGTCGAAGAAGGCGTCAAGAGAATGTCGCGGGCGCTGGAGCCGTTTGAAACCTATCTCTGATGGTATCGTAAAAAATCTTTACCTTTTTCGTTGCCGCGAATCTGATGTTTTTTACTTAGGCATTGCAGACTTTAAAAGTTACTTTGTAAGAAAGAATGGACTTGCATAACTCGGGGACTGTAAACCTTCAGAAGTGCCTCGGAGGCGTACAAGCAGGCGGACAGGCGATAGTTTTCCTATGCCTGGCCGCCTGCTTGTACGCATATGGGGTGCTGCTGAAGGTTTTTACTCTCACCTGATCTCGTCGCTGTCCACATAGGCATAAGCGCTGTGTTTGTGGATCGACTCGAAACTTTCCACCCCTGCGGAAAACCAGGTGATGTTTGGATCGGCCAGAGCTTTAAGCGCGACCTTTCTCACCACGTCTTCAACAAACATAGGATTATTGAAGGCTTTTTCCGTAACGTATTTTTCATCGGGCCGTTTGAGAAGCGCGTACAATTCGCAGGATGCGGATTGTTCCACCATCGAGATGAGATCTTCTACCCAGATGAAGTCCTTGAACTTGACATTGAGGGTCACTTCGGCACGCTGGTTATGGGCGCCTCCGGTACTTATTTCCTTGGAGCACGGGCAAAGGGTGGTCACCGGCACGGAAACGGAGAGGATAAATCCGTCGTCATCTCCGATGCCGCCGGAAAAACTACAGGAATATTCCATGAGACTGTGGGTGTCGCTCACCGGCGCTTTCTTGTCGATAAAGTAGGGAAAGGACATTTCAAGCCGAACACTTTTGGCTTGCAGATCTTTTTTGAGTCTTGTCAGGATCGAGGAAAAACTGGTGACGGAAAGCTCTCCCAGATAGTCGTTGAGGACGGAGGTAAAAGTTTCGACACAATTATCCCTGTGTCCTTCAGAGAGACGCGCCCGCATGGAAATGGTGGCGATTGTGTTTTGCAGGTTACCAGCTTTCTCTTTTACCCGGACCGGAGTCTTAAGGCCTTTCAGGCCAACCGTTTGGATATGCATAGGCTTGCTCATGGTTCTATACGATGCCAAAACTGAAGGAAGAACGTTAATATGCAATCTTGCTGTATACACTCGTGCAATTGCGGATTGCATCAAGACGATAGTTACTTACTCTTTTTGGTTCTCTTCGACAATAGTCTTTTCATCTCCGGTCCGGCCTTTCCTGAATTTACATGCGTTTAGAGAAAAATCAGTGTATTCTATGTGTTTTCTCATCCATGCGGATGGATAATGATTCAGCAGGGTGTAGTATCGATGGACACCAATATCGAAGCCGTCAGATTGGATAAATGGTTGTGGGCTGCCCGTTTTTTTAAGACACGCTCCATGGCCGCCCAGGCGATAAACGGCGGGAAAGTGCATGTCAACGGCAATCGGGTAAAAGCTGCGCGGATTGTCTCCGTGGGGGACCGGCTGCGCATTACCATCGGATTCATGGAGTTTCAGGTTACGGTCCTCTCTATTGCAAAGTTCAGACGGCCTGCAAAGGAAGCCGCCCTCTTGTATGTCGAATCGGAAGAGAGTATTAAAGCGCGGGAGGAGCAGCGGGAACTCCGGCAGATGGCCAAGGGTGGCTATCAGGCTCCCGCTAAAAGACCGAGTAAGCGCGACCGAAGGAAAATAAAATCTTTTACCAGAAAAGATGATCAGGAGTAATGTATGAATAAAATTGAAAGAGCATTGATCAGTCTCACTGATAAGGCTGGCATCGAGGGTTTTGCTAAAGAATTATCAGCTTTGGGAATAGAATTGCTTTCCACCGGCGGGACGGCAAAAAAACTCCGTGACGCGGGACTTTCAGTCATAGATGTGTCCGAGTTTACAGGTTTTCCCGAGATGCTCGACGGCCGGGTTAAAACCCTGCACCCAAAGGTGCACGGCGGAATTTTAAACCAGAGAGCAAACAAGGACCACCAAGAGCAATGCGCTGCACACGGCCTGAAGAACATCGATCTTATCGCGGTGAATCTCTATGCTTTCGAAAAAACGATCGCCGATCCGAACTGCAGCCTGGCCGACGCCATTGAAAATATCGATATCGGCGGTCCCACCTTGCTGAGAGCGGCTGCAAAGAATTTTCACGATGTGACGGTCATCGTCGATCCCGCCGACTATCCGCAGGTGATAAAAGAGATCAAAAACTCCGGCAATACCACCTTAAAGACCCGGTTTGCGTTGATGAAAAAGGTCTTCGCTCTCACTTCAGCCTACGATACGGCAATTTCCAAGTGGCTTGAGAAGGTTGATATGGAGAACAACAGCTATTTTTCCGAGGAATAGACGATGCTGAAAATGGCGGTTTTGTTATCCGGAAGCGGACGAACCCTTGATAATTTTCATGAACGTATCCAAAAAGGAAGTCTTGCCGGAGAGATCCAGGTGGTTGTCTCCAATGTGGCAGGAGTGCTGGGACTCAGCAAAGCCGAGAAATACGGCTATCCGGCTTTTCATGCCAAGGATGACCAGCAGATAAACAGGATTCTGGAAGACTACGATATTGATATCGTCTGCCTTGCCGGTTATCTAAAACTCTATTCACCGCCGCCAAAGCTGGCCAGGGCGGTAATCAACATACATCCTTCGCTCATTCCCAGTTTTTGCGGTGCTGGTTGTTATGGGCATCATGTGCATGATGCGGTCAGAAAAAGAGGCTGCACCGTCAGTGGCTGCACGGTGCATTTTGCCAATGAGAACTACGATGAAGGTCCTATTATCCTGCAGAAATGCATCGAACTCTCCTATGAGGATGATGCAGACACCATTGCGGATAAAGTATTTTCCATCGAATGCGAAGCCTTTCCCGAGGCGATCAATAGGGTTGACCGGTTCGGCGTAGAATTTTTCTGGAAGAGGTTGGGATTGTGAGTGTGAATAAGCGAGTCATCATGTCATCTTTGGATATTGATTTGGCTATCCAGAGAATTTCCTTGCAGATTCTGGAAAAAAACCATGGCGGCGACACCATGGCCATAGTCGGTATTCACACCTGTGGGGTCTATGTAGCCAGGAGAATTCATGAGTATATCGAGCAGCAGAACGGGATGTCGATTCCATTCGGCTCTCTTGATATCAATTTGTATCGCGATGACTGGAGTCTTATCAGCCAGAACCCGATAGTAAAGACTTCCGATATTGCCTTTGATGTCGACAATACCAACCTGGTCCTGGTCGACGATGTTATCTTTACCGGACGAACCATACGGGCTGCCATGGATGCCATTATGGATTATGGCCGGCCGACCTCAATTCAACTTGCCGCCCTGGTTGACAGGGGAGGGCGGGAATTGCCCATCCAACCCGATTTCACCGGCATGCAGACCACAATTCTCCAGAACGAACGAATCTCGGTCCTTCTCGATGCAGACGGCTCAAGCGGCGAAGTGGTTATCGAAAGCTGATGGCTGCCATGGAACTGCTCGCCCCCGCGGGAACCGTTGAAACCTTTGGTGCCGCACTGGACGGCGGTGCCGATGCCGTTTATGTCGGAGCGCCCGGCTTCAACGCACGAAATCTCGCCAGGGATCTGCGTATTGAAGAGATAGGGGCCATGATTCGCCATTGCCACAGCCTGAACAAAAAACTCTATATCGCCGCCAACAGCCTGATTCTTGAAAGAGAACTTCCGCTGGTCATAGAAAATCTGGCGATGTTGCAGGAGTTGGGGCCCGATGCGCTTATAGTTCAGGACCTTGGACTGATCCGCTTGGTGAGGCACTATTTTCCGACGTTGAAACTGCACGGCTCAACCTTGATGACCGCCCATAATTCGGATGGGGTTCGTTTTCAGGAGCAGCTGGGCTGCGAACGGGTGGTTCTCGCCAGGGAACTTACGCTTAAGGAAATCGCCTCTATCGCTGCAGGCAGGGGAAACACCGAACTTAGAGGTTTTTATCCACGGAGCCATGTGTTTTTCCTTTTCCGGACTTTGCCTGTTTTCGTCGTATCTCGGCGGAAAAAGCGGTCTGCGGGGGCGATGTGTCCAACCCTGCCGTCGTGCCTATAGCTCCGGTGGCAAGGGCTCCGGCGCAAAAGGCGATTCCGGCCGCTACATTTTTTCCATGAATGATTTAACCGGTCTTGAGGCCGTACCTTTCTTAAAGGAAGCCGGGATCGCTTCGCTGAAAATCGAGGGCCGTTTGCGCTCGGCCCACTATGTGCATTCCATTGTTGGCGCCTACCGAAAAGTTTTGGATGCCGGACCGGAGAGCAGCGAAGAAGCGCTGGCCGAGGCAAAAAATCTAGTGGATCAGGCAATGAGCCGGAAGACCTCCAGCGGCTATTTCTTTTCCCCGCAGCCGCCTGAGGCGATAACTCCGCATCATTCAGGCAATATGGGTATCCATCTCGGCCGTTTCACCGTGACCCGTAAGGCTGGTGAGCAGCTCACCTGCAAATTTGTTACAAAGGCCGCCCTGGCAGTGGGAGACAGGCTTCGTCTGCATATCGAACCATCCGGGGAAAGAACGGCTTTCAGCCTGAAATCACTCTATGTTCTTGGCAGCAGGAAGAGTGCGCCACTCCGGGCAATAAAGTCTCAATCGAACTGCCTCAGGACTTTCAAGCCGGGATTGCTGGACACGTTGAGGTGTATAAAATTGACAGCAGCTCATCCAGGCAAACTGCTTTAAGTCAGGGTGTTCTGCAGACAGAGCAGGTAGGCAGGGAACTGGACGGCAAAAAGAAAACAACTGGCCGCAACCATTGGGCGGATTGTCAACCAAGTGTGCGATACCGGCAGCCCGGAAGAGGTTTCCGTGTCGTTCGGTAAAAGTGCTGCGAAGGGTGCGATGAAGGGCGTAACCAAAAAAAGATTGTCACACCTTCGTCCTCTAAGAAAAAAAATACCGCTGGAATGGTGGCTGAAAACCGATTCGCTTAAATTGTTGCAGGGGGATCTGCCGTTTTCACCGGATCGATATCTGCTCAGTTTTAATAAGCAAACGGTGAGTCAGGCCGGAAAGATGAAAGGGGCGCTAGGGAGCAAGGCAAGGATGGTGACCTGGGCGCTACCTCCCCTGATTATGGAAAATGACCTGCCTAAGGTTCGCAAGCAAGTTCAGCTTCTGCTACGAACCGGCTTTCGGAGCTTTCAGTTAGCTCATCTCAGCCAACGCTTATTGTTTGAAGGAGAGAAAGCTCATCTTTGTCTGGATTACACCGCCAATCTGCTTAATAACCAAGCGGTGGCCATGGTGAGTGAGAGGGTATCGGCGCTGCTCAGGCGGGAATAGAGATGGATCGCGCCTCCCTGCAGGAATTATTCAGCGGCTGCCGGGGCAGGGGAGGGCGGCTTAAAGGCCAGGTCCGCTCAAGGAACGAGAAATATTCCGCTTGGCCTTACTGTCTACGGCGCCCCGGCTCTTTATACCTCAAGGCTTGCACCCGGATCATTTTCAATACGAGCGGCAGATTCTCAGCCCCAGAAACGAGCCCTATATCATCAGAAAAAAGGAAGGCTATACGCAAACCTTTCCGGAAAAACCTTTTTCGCTTCTGCCCTATCTGGATGAATTGAAAGAAATGGGGGTAAAGTATATCGTTGTCGACATTTCCGGCGGCACCAACTCCAAGCGGGAACTCCTTGAGTTGAACGACCGGCTGCATAACTCCGGCCGGTACGGTAAGCTTTCCACCTTTAATTATCTTGGAAAGCTGGAATAGAACTGTCTTCTAAAAACAGAAGAATTCAGATCGCGGCTCTATCCGGAACGGAATAAACCAGATCAACTCGACCCAATTGCATCAATTGATTTTCTGATTTTTCCCCTCGTCCAATCTGCGCATCCCTTCCATCAGCAATTTCATGAAAAAGCCGATCTCCGGGGTGCTGAAATCTTCCGGAGCGATGCCCGGAGTGAAACGGAAACGCCCGGATATGCTCTTTCAGTATTTGGTAAAATGCCATATCTCCGGCGTATTCATCATATTTGGCCTTGATCAGTGCCCCCTGTCGAAAGGAAAACCGGGCTGTACCTTTGCTGAGATCGGAGATGGTAAGGATTCCGGTCTTGTTGTTCATGTTCAGGGTTTGGAACAGGGCTTCCGGCGGGATTTCCGAAAGATTGCCGTTAATTCCGGAAGTGAGGTCTTCAGCGCGGATTTTGTTCGATTTGTTGAGCCTTTCGGCCATAAGCCGTGAAGAAATAGAGCTGGATTGCCGGATAGATATCCAGGATTTTGTGAAAATTAGGCTGATCTATATAGAGGATCGAACTCTCCTCTTTCACCTGGATGGTCGCATTGACAATATCATTGCAAATGAGACTCATCTCCCCAAAGACCTCTCCGGTGTCGAGGGTCGAGATGACAATGCCCGCCCTGTTCAATACATTGACGCTTCCCGAGACAATGACAAAGAACCTGCCGCCCGGATCGCCTTTACGTATAACGATATCACCAGCCTTATATTTATTTAGCCTGAAATAACTGATGACCGTATCAAGGTTTTTGGGATCGATATTCTTGAAAAAGGGAAAGCTGCTCAACAGGTGCATGATTGAGCCGAGTTCATCGGAGAGGGTGTTCTGCTCCAGTTTCTGGAGGTTGTCCTTCTTGCTGTGTTCGAGTTTGATTGAGCCTGTGCAGCCACTGCAGCTGATCATGCAAACGGGAACCTTGTCGCCTCTTTCGTACTGCATCACCAGTTTAGAGAGGTCACCGTTCAAGATTTTGCAAATTTTTTTTCCGGCGGGATAGGTGATTATCGATGTCGTGATGAAACTGTTCTCACTGTTGTTCGTTAACGGGATGGCTATCCCGGAAAGAGCGAAACTGTCGCTGTACTCATAGAGCGGACAGCTGCGATTTTCTACAATTCTGAATGATACTTTTGGAAAACCCATTAAACCAGCCTTGATTGTGCACGCGTGCACATTATATCTGGTTAAACCAGACGAGAATAACCGCCAACTACACTTTCTATTGACAGTAAAGCATATCTTAAAATTACAGTTTATGTCAAACTGGATAATTTCATAAAAAGTCACTTTGTGAGTAGTGGTGGATTCTGGAAAAAGCTCGATATACGAGACATGGATTACAGCTTCAGATTGACGGATGATTAGCCGATGATATCTGTTGACAATGTTCTTTCCTTGCATTATAAATTACTCCCTTCACAATATGGAATATTCAAGATCAGTGTACCTCCTAATGATGACGGTCACTGATGAATTAAAATATATTTAGCTCGTCTATTCGAAGAGATACGACAATTACAGGAGGAACACCTACGTGGCAAATCATAAATCCGCTGAAAAGAGAAACCGTCAAGCTCAGGCAAGCCGTTTGCGCAATAAAATGAATCGAACAAAAATGAAGTCAACCATCCGCAAACTTGATGAAGCTCTGGTTGCCGGAACAGCAGATGTTGCAAAGGAAACTTTGAGAGAAGCTACTTCAGTAATTGCCAAGACAGCTAGCAAGGGAACCATTCACAAACGAAATGCAGCCCGCAAAATTTCACGTCTTACTAAGCGTGTCAACAAGATGACCAGCGCTGCGTGATTAGAAATTTTTTTCCGGCCTTTTTCAGAAAGAATTTCGTGAAGGAACTTTTTCCCCACCTCTTGCGGGGTCCTGTTTTGTGACCGTTCCTTAAGCAACAGTTGATAGATGGTAAAAAAGAGCCATGGAATCGTACGATTTCATGGCTCTTTTTTTATTCTCATGCCGGTAAGAGGCTGGACAAGCATGGCAGACAACTGGTATGTTGCTGTGCATACAGTCAATCAGAGCCTCATTACCTTTACTTCAGACCTTGTCAACGAGAATGGTTTTACCGGATTTACAGAAATTTAAAAGTGATATGGCCGCAGCTGGACTGATTCCGGTCTGCAGGGAAATAGTGGCGGATCTCGATACACCGCTCACCCTTTTTGCCAAAGTCGCTGAGGGAAACAGTCATGTTTTTCTGTTCGAGAGCATGGAAGGTGGCGAAAAATGGGGCCGCTTTTCGTTTATCGGCTATGATCCCCTGGTAACATTTACCTCCAAGGCCGATTGCATTACGCTTGAAGAAGTGAAGAAAGGCATCAAGAAGAGCAGGAGTTTTATCTCCGATCCGCTGCTTGCCCTGAAATCCTTGATAGATGAGCTTGATGCCGCCGAATATGACCATCTTCCCCGGTTCTGCGGCGGTGCCGTCGGTTTTCTCGGCTATGATATGGTCAGGTTCATGGAGGATCTCCCCGACAGCCGCCCGGCAATGGAATTTCCTGATTCCTCTTTCATGGTACCGAAAATCGTTCTGGTGCATGACAGTTTCAAACAAACTGTGACAATCGTTTGCTGGGTGCAGATGGATGATAATGATGGAGACGCTCTTTATTCCGATGCAGTTGATTTGATTAATGGAGTCATAGAAAAAATCAAGCGTCCTGTCTCTGCAAAATTTTTTAAAGCGAGTCGCAGCGATGGTTCCGTATCTCACCAATTTTCCTCCAATATGGCCAAGGAACAATTCGAGACCATGGTGGAAAAAGCCAAAGAATATATTCGGGCCGGGGATATCATTCAGGTTGTGCTGTCCCAGCGGTTCCAAACCGAAACGGATCTCTCCCCGATGGTCCTGTACAGGGCACTGAGGCATATCAATCCCAGCCCATATCTGTTTTTTCTCCAGTTGGGCGATATCGTTCAAATCGGCTCATCCCCCGAGATTCTGGTTCGAAAAGAAGGCTCAACCATTGAGTTACGGCCTATAGCCGGAACAAGAAAACGAGGTGCTACGCCGGAGGAGGATCTGGCGCTTGAACGGGAGTTGCTGGCCGACCCGAAAGAGACTGCCGAACATCTGATGCTTGTTGATCTTGGCCGTAATGATGTGGGTCGGGTTGCCAAGGGCGGGCATGTCCATGTGCAGGATCTTTTGGTCATTGAACGATATAGCCATGTCATGCATATTGTCTCGGGAGTTCATGGCGAGATTGCAGACGGTAAGGATCAATTTGATGTGATGGCGGCATGTTTTCCGGCGGGAACCGTCAGCGGTGCGCCGAAGATCAGGGCGATGCAGATTATTGATGAGCTCGAACCGGAAAAACGCGGTCCCTATGCCGGAGCCGTGGGCTATTTCGGTTTTTCCGGCAACATGGATTTCTGCATTACCATCAGGACCTTCGTTATGAAGGGGAGGGATTTGTGGATCCAGGCCGGGGCGGGGATCGTCGCCGATTCCGAGCCGATGAAAGAATTTGAGGAAACGGTAAATAAATCACTGGGCTTGCGCCGCGCTGTTGAACTTGCAGAAAAGGGTTTTTAGAAGATGCTCGTTATAATAGATAATTACGATTCTTTCACCTATAACATCGTCCAGACTGTGGCGGCAAATGGGTTGGAAGAAGGCCGAACCGAAGATATCAGGGTTTTTCGAAACGACAAGATCACCGTGCGGGAAATTGAGGCACTGCAACCGGACCGGTTGTTGATTTCACCCGGTCCCTGCACGCCGAAAGAGGCCGGAATCTCTATTGAAGCCATTAAATATTTTGCAGGCAAGGTGCCGATTCTCGGAGTTTGTCTGGGACATCAGGCAATAGGCGAGGCCTTTGGTGGCACGGTCGTTCGGGCAGGTCGGATAATGCACGGCAAGACCAGTCCCATGGAGCATGATGGAAAGGGCGTTTTCACCGGGCTGCCCGAATCCTTTTGACGGCATGCGTTATCATTCCCTGGTTGTGCAGGAGAGTGATTTCCCTGCTTGTCTTGAAGTCACCTGCCGGTCTGATCAGAATGAACTGATGGGCCTGCGGCATAGAAAACTTGCTGTCGAAGGCGTACAGTTTCACCCGGAATCAATCATGACCCCTGCGGGAATAACTCTTCTGAAGAATTTTCTGGCGGCTGATTATCAGAATATGTTACGGCCGTGAAATGGTTGCTCAAAAAACAACATTTTAAGATATCATGAATATTAAAGAAGCTATCGGCAAGGTTGTTGACGGTCAGAACCTGACCGAAACAGAAATGGTTTCCGTCATGAACGATGTCATGGGCGGCGAGGCTACCGATGCCCAGATCGGCTCATTTATTACCGCCTTGAGGATGAAGGGTGAAACCATTGATGAAATTGTCGGTGCAGTTCGGGTAATGCGCGAGAAGGCAACCTTTGTCGATTCGGGCGTCGATACCGCGGGCGGTGAAGTTTTGATGGATATTGTCGGAACCGGTGGCGATTGTTCGGGAACCTTCAATGTGTCGACGACCACGGCTTTTGTCGTGGCGGCAGCCGGTATTCCTGTTGCCAAACACGGCAACAGGGCGGTTTCCTCAAAATGCGGCAGTGCCGACGTTCTTGAGGCTCTAGGTGTTGACTTGAGACTTTCCGCGGAGGCTGTCTCTCATTGTGTTAAGACTGTGGGTATCGGCTTTCTTTTTGCGCCTATGCTCCATGGCGCGATGAAATATGCTATCGGTCCACGACGGGAAATCGGTATCCGCTCCATTTTCAACATTCTTGGACCAATGACCAATCCGGCTGGGGCAAATGTCCAGCTCACGGGAGTCTTTTCCAGGGAATTGACCACAATCCTTGCCGAAGTACTGGTCCGGTTGGGGATGAAGCGGACACTTGTAGTCTGGGGTGAGGGAAATATGGACGAAATGACCGTTACCGGTACCTCGCATGTGGCCGATGGTTTCAACGGCAAGGTGACCTCCTATACAATTGAGCCGGAGGATGTCGGTCTTGCCCGTGCCTCACTTGCCGACATACGGGGAGGAGCTTCGGTTGCTGAAGCAGCGGAACAGGTTCGGTCCGTTTTGAGAGGTGATGCAGGTGCCAGACTTGATATGGTTCTCCTCAACGCAGGAGCGTCTCTTCTTGCCGCGGGAAAGACAGACACCTTAAAGGATGGTATCGGCCAGGCCCGGCAGGTCATCGCATCGGGAGCAGCGTTTCATAAACTTGAACAACTGGTCAGCTTTTCCGGCATGGCTGCAAAAGCATAGGAAAGTATAGGGATGGTTTGCTGAGTTATGGCCATGATTTTAGATACCATAGTTGCAAAAAAGAAGATCGAGGTAGCGGAACTGCGCAGTAAGGGTATTCACCTGCCTCCTGAATTCAGGGATAAAGCTATTGCTCTGCCGCGTGGGTTTATAAGTGCGCTCACCAGATATCCCGAGGTTTCAATAATTGCCGAGGTGAAAAAGGCCTCTCCCTCAAAAGGTGTTATCTGCGCGGATTTTCGGCCGGTTGATATCGCAGTCAACTATCAACAAAATGGAGCACAAGCTGTTTCCGTTCTGACTGATGTCGATTTTTTTCAAGGGGCGCTTGTTTATCTGATGCAGGTTCGAGAGGCGGTTTCCCTGCCTGTGCTGAGAAAAGATTTTATCATCGATGAATTGCAGATTGAAGAAGCCCGCCTGCATGGAGCCGACGCGATCCTGTTGATCGCCGCCATCCTGGACCTTGCCCAGCTACGGGACTATCAGGCCTGCGCCGGAGAATACGGCATGGATGTACTGGTCGAAGTGCATGACGAATGGGAAACGGAACGGGCACTGGAGGCAGGCAGTACACTTATCGGCATCAATAATCGTAATCTGAAAGATTTTTCGATGGATCTTGAAACGACCTTCAGGTTGAAAAAACTCATCCCGAAAAATATTCCGGTGGTCAGTGAATCGGGCCTGAAAACAGTCGATGATTTCAAACGATTACGTGATGAAGGAGTAAGCGCCGCTCTGGTCGGGGAAACACTGATGCGAGCCGGCACAGACAGTGAACTGCTTCGCTCCTTACGTTCATAAGAGAGCTCTATCGCATGAACAGCAAAAGTAAAACTGTGCAGAGAACGCGGATCAAGATGTGCGGTACCACCCGCAGGGAAGATGCTCTGGCTGCTGTTCGCTACGGTGTGGATGCTCTCGGGTTTATTTTTTATGCCAAAAGCCCACGCTACATTCCCCTTGAACAGGCGGCAAAAATAATAAAGGCACTTCCCCCGCTCGTCGACAGAGTAGGTGTCTTTGTCAATGCTCCGGTAGAGGATGTAATGGCAGCGGCGGGAGTA
This sequence comes from uncultured delta proteobacterium, assembly GCA_963728385.1. Lineage (GTDB taxonomy): Bacteria > Desulfobacterota > Desulfobulbia > Desulfobulbales > Desulfocapsaceae > Desulforhopalus_A. Next base: position 2,009,538 of record CAVSJK010000002.1, on the reverse strand, counting down.
GGGCTCTCTTATCTGCAACTGCATGGTAATGAATCGCCGGAATACTGCCGCAATCTGCGACGGCAACAGCCTTTTTGCGGTATAATCAAGGCTTTTAGAGTTGGCGATAAAAGTCTCCCGGAGGACTTTAGGCCGTACAATGACTGCGTCGATGCCTTTCTGCTGGACACTTATATACAGGGTGCGAGCGGCGGGACGGGAATGGCTTTTGACTGGTCGATCATTGAAAGATTGCAGCTGCAACGGCCTATCTTCCTGGCTGGCGGGCTGTCGCCTGAAAATGTGGTCCGTGCTATTTCCGATGTTCGACCGTTCGCAGTCGATATAAATTCAGGGGTAGAGTCACAGCCCGGAATGAAAGATCACGTTCGTATGAAAAATCTAGTGCAGCTGGTGTATCAGACGTTGGTCGAATAGGCCGATGGGGATGTAGGGCGGGTTCCAAACCCGCCCTCGCTGCACGGAGGTCTGCTCATGCACACATGTAGTGCCGCCAAATCTTCACACTACCTGGCGATAATGAATGCCCCTATCCAACCACGCTCAAGCAGAGCCTGTTCCGCCCTTTTAGCGTTCTGCATGTTCCTTCCGACAAACACCTGAACCCTGTAGAGCGGTGATGAATCGGGCTCGGAATACTCCTGAATGACCGTTCTGTGGCCGGCATCCAAGAACCGTTTCTGTAATCTGTCGGCATTGGTTTTTTGTCCGAAGGCGCCGATCTGAACGTAAAATTCTCCAACGGAGAGATCCTGATACACCAAAACCGGTGCTTCTCCTGATTTTTTGATTGTTTCTTCTCCAAGGGCAGTGACATGAACCTTGGTTATTCCCTGTTGTGCGATGCCGATTGCCTTGGCGGCGCTATAACTTAAATCAACAATTCTACCCCGTACAAAAGGTCCGCGATCATTGATTCGAACAACGGTTTCCCTGCCGTTTTCCAGGTTTTGAATCAGCAGCATGGTGTTCATCGGCAAGGTCTTATGGGCCGCCGTCATCGCATGCATGTTGTAAATCTCGCCATTTGAAGTTTTTCGACCGTGGAATTTTCCGCCATACCAGGAGGCGATGCCATCTTCACTATAGCCGTCAGCGGAAGGAATCGGATAATATGTCCTGTTGTCGATCACATACGGCAATTGGGTTGGGGGTGGCCTTGAGCCTGACGCCTGGCTGGGCTGAATCAAAAAGAGGGAATACAATGTCAGAAAGATCAGCGAGGCGGCAAACAGGATACGGGAGAACAGGAAGTCGAGCCGCTTCTTTTCGTCGGTAGCTGGGGGTGAATTTGTCATGATTGATAATCTCGTAAAAACCTAAAATTTCAGATGGCTAAGTAAAAAACTTCATCTGCTAGGCGCGCAAAATTTCTATTATTTCGGCGTACTAAAGTACGTCGTAATGATAGAAATTTTGCAGCAACGACGCAGATGAAGAGTTTTTACGACGCCATCATGATTCAATTTGTTACTGATTACTGAGTAGTATTGTTCCGATCAGGCTTCTTCTTCGACTCTGAAGCGGCGGAACGTTCCTTGGCCAGAAACTGTGCAATACGTTCTTGGTAAAATATACCGGCAGGGCCGATAGTATGCGGGACATACGGACGCATCCCCATATTGGCAGCCTGCGATTGCACGGAATCGAACCGGACGTTTTCTTCTTCATCTATCCACGAGAGGAAATAATCAAGCAGCGGGCGCATGGTGGTGATTCTTCCTTTCCCGTCGCGTCCAAGTACCGGATATTCCCAACGTCGCATGGTATAACCCTTCAGCCAGAGACCGATTTCGGGCTTCCCTGTTAATTTATCGGTCATTTGCCAGGGAAGCTCGGTTTTGTTGAAATCGTTATTGTTATCGATGATGGTCTCAACTTCCAAATCTCCCTGAACCGATAAATTTGCCCATTCAGCAAAATCATCAGTATCGGATCTGAGGAAATGCTTGCCGAAATCGTTGAACGTCCATTGGGCATGGCATGCCTGGCAGGTTATTTCCTCTGTTGTTCTCTTATGAGCGGGATTTTGCATTAAAGGAATGATATGGTCTTTCCCATCCCGGCCGTGGAGAATGTACAGACCCTGCCTGTTTTCAACTTCCGCGGGCAGAGATCGTCCGAGTTCCTCGCCGCTGTGGCATTTTTTACAGGAAGGTTTTTGTCCTGCGCCGCTCCTTTTCATGAGTTCCTCGCCGTTATGGCAATCAATGCAGAGTAAACCTCGCTCTTGATGAATATCCGGTTTCAACTGGTGATATTCGATGCCAAACGGCCGGAAATATTTGTTTTTTGTGGTAAAAGGAGTTCTGTACTCGAAATTGAAGTCATGTTCAAAACGACCATAATAATCAAAGCCGACATAATTTCCGTAATGGCATGACAAACATTGGGCGTCTGCCGGTTTTTGGAAGCTATGGGATTCGGCTTTTCCTTCCGAAAAAGCCATATGACAGGAGGCACAGCCGGTACCATGGAAAACTGCAGGATATTTATCACCCGAATTATAAGGATGACAGCGAAAGCAGCGGCGTCTCAAGAGGTCATCAGCTAGTTCGAGAACCGTTTTGGGGGAACTGTTTTTCGGCGTTTCCAGAAAACTCGCCAAATCATTTTCAGCACCGAATGCCTTTCTGAAAAGATTGGTGCTGTTGCGCAAGGTGAAATGCTCTGATTCGAAAATTTGACCGGTAATATCTGCATGACAAGGGCCGCAGGATTCGACAAGATGATCCGGATGGGCAGGAAAGGAGAGTAAACCTATATGGGCATCGTCCCTATTTTGAGCCTGGTTGTTGCCCTTATGACAGGATATGCAGGGTTGTTGATGATTAGTGTCTGGATGGACGGTATGACAATCGGTACACTTGAAATGTGAAACTGCCCTATGTTCATCACCTGTGCAGCCGGAGAGGACGAAGAGAAGAAGCATGAGGTAGAAAGCGTTGTTCATATTTCCCAAATTGAGTACTTCCGTAATTCAAGGAATTTGTAACCGTTCAGAATAGCAAAATACTCGCATAACCCCATACTTGTAAACGTTCAGCAGCACCCCATATGCGCATAAGCAGGCCGACGGTCTATAGTTGGTCTATGCTCGGCTGCCTGATCGTGCGCATATGGGGTGCTGCTGAACGTTTATAGGAATTTCATTCTATCTGAAGTGTATCATACCTCGGAATGCATGACCAATTGTGCTATACTTACATAAATTATGAATTGCTTATATTTCATAATAGTTGAATTTTCAAGAATTACCTGATATATAGGCGTACTGAATTCAGCCGGGGTCGCTGATTCGGGCTTTCCACCGTTGTTTTGCCATAATTGCCAGCATAGCTCAGTTGGTAGAGCGGCGCTCTCGTAAAGCGCAGGCCATCGGTTCGATTCCGATTGCTGGCTCCAATCATATCAATGGGTTAAAGCATTTGTGCTTTAACCCATTTTTGCTTTCGGCTAGTTGTAGGCTAGCGAGTATGGGCGGTTTTTACTGATTATTTTTGATGCCTGGTTAAAATATTTGATTCGCTCAAGGTCGTAGGGGCATTGAGTGATGTGGTGATACACGCCTGCCGGATAACTGGCTATGAAATCAGCGAGGAAAGTTTTGGACTGAAAATCCGTGTGTCCATGGCTCGATTCTTGGTCCCGGCACCAGCAATTGCAAGCGCTTGGCTCATTTTTAGAGTTGAGCGCTTTTTGTTTCAGGATAGCTATAGGATAGTTGAAAAAAGCTTTAGAGTGTAAGCGTGCACGCTTGCCTCTAGACCATTTTTGTGATCTCTGGCTATATTTTGGTGGAGAGATGAGGCGAGCATGATCATTTGTTACCGAGTATTGTGCCGCTGGTAATGGAACACTGGTGTTTGCATTGAGTGCACTGGAAAAGTTGGCGGGTTTTCAGCTCATAGTAGTGAATATGGCCACATTTGGGGCAGTGAAAACCATCTGGCCAGCGATATTTGAAGAGCTTTTTCCGACACTTTTCTTCTGAGCCGTATGCTTTTAAGAATTTAGGCAAGCTATACCCTTTTTGAAATTGAACCGAATTTTTGGCCATGTCAACTCCTCCTTTTGTTTTAGGCAAGAGGAGTATGACACACCCGGGGTATCATATAGTGATACCCTGGTCATTTTTTTCCAAGCTGAGTTTCAGGGGTAATCAGATAATCTTTTTTGGAGAAACGAGTAAGATCGCGACTCTGCTTGACTCATCTCTTCTGTAAAGTGTCTTATGGGACTGCCTATTGCAAAGGCAATTTCATTCAGATAGAGAATAACCGATGGTTGGAAAATCAAATAGATGTTAATTCTATTTTTTGGAATTTTTCTACAATTATCTGAAATGGTGCTTTCGCAATGTAAGTTTTTTGTCAGTTTTGGTTTGTACAATCCGGGCTAGATCACTAGAACCGTGAACCAGCCAGGGGGGCAATATGACCGAAGCTCAGGTGAAAGATCTATTTATCGAATGGGGGCTTTATAGTCCGCGGGAGCAGAGAGAGATGATTGAGGAATATCTTCGTAAATATGAGGGATATTGTTGTAAGGAAGGATTCTCTTTCTTGAAGGCGCAACTTGAGATTGAAGGGTACCCCCCAGTGTCACGGAAGTTGGTTTAGAATAGCGGCTGCTGCATTAGGCTCGATTTGAATTTTAAAGCTGGTACTTCTTTCAGCTTTTCCTCGATCCGGATTATCGTCCTGGGCTCTGACCCTTCGAAATGGTTGTTCACGAACAGGAAGGTTTCTATGTTTCTGGTTTGCAGATCTGACAACATTTCGGAAAGCAGGTTGAGTTCGCTGTCTTTTGGTGAGATTATGTTGCTCCTATCGCCTCGGGTTTGCTCTTCCATTCCTTTCCGGTCAGGACCGTGCAGCCGGATAACTACCTGGTCTTCGAATTTGGTCCCTATATTTCCGGTAAATATCGTAAATTGGCGGCATGTAATATCCTTGCAGAAACACGTGGTGCAAATTTCTCGTGCTAAGAAAGGAAAAGTACTTCCCGTTGAGGTAATTCGGTTTTCTTGTTTCCAGGCAATAGCTATATCCAGCGGGGAGCTGCTCGACAAATTCTCCGAAAAGCTCGATGAATTGCGGCAGCCCTCCCGGCATTTTCTCTTTGTTGAGATATTCAAACTGAAAGTTAAGTGGACCGATCTGTTTGTCTATCGGGTCTAAACTTAGCAAAAATTCTCTCATCAGATCAACTGAGAGAAAATGCGGGTTGCTGATCAGGGGGGCGTTTTTTCCCTTCCTGTAATGGTGGGTAAGAGTAAAGCTATTGGGGATTTTGATGCTGAAGATGAAATTTTCCGGTACAGATTCAGCATACACCTGAACAACTGAGGCTTTAGGAAATACCGCCTCGTCACCGCTGAATAGCGACCAAAACCATTGATCCACCTCAACAGTTCGGTAGTGTCGGCTGTGCTCCTGCAGATAATTTAATGGCTTGTTGTCCGGATAGACAAGGCCTTGCCATGAATCATATTTCCAAGAGCATGTGCCGATATGGAGATTGTTTTTGTCCATGTGGGACAAAGTAAGCTGTACGGAGGTCAGATTCAAACCGGCACTTTCCGATTTAGTGCGATTGTACGAATTTCTGGCATCAGTAAACCAGCCTGCAGAAGCGCGCGCAGTGCAGTCAATAACTAAGGCGCCGACTGCTTCTTTAGTTAATCCACGTATCGGTGAACAACTGTTTGAGTTCGAACCGCGCGAGGTACGCAGGATTTTTGTAGGAAATTACAAAGTGCGTTATGAATTTCAGGATTCCACTATCTATGTGCTGCGAGTGTGGCACACGCGCGAACATAGATGAGCTAAGCAAAGATTTGACCCCTTTTCTTTCCGAATTTGACAGGGAACAACAGGTCAACCCAGAGACCCTCACCGATGTGCAAAGGGCGGCAAGATACCTTTTTCTGCAAAAGTGCGCGTTCGGCGGCCATGTGACCAAGCAAACCTTCGGCACATCCACCACCGGCAAACCACGCTTCAACCTGCTCACCCTGGAGTCCACCATCGAGCAAGCTTAGCAGCGCCTCATTAATGTCCAGATCGAATGCAAGGATTTCCGCGATCTCATTCCCAGATACGACCGGCCGCATTCACTCTTCTTCCTCGATCCGCCTTATTGGTGCATCCCCGGCTACAAATATGATTTTCAAGAGAAGGATTTCGTCGACCTGGCCAATATCCTCCAGAACATAAAAGGCAAGTTCCTTATGACCATTAACGACACCCCGGAGATAAGAGCCATTTTCAACCGATTCACAATCCAGGAGACCACCCTCAAATACTCAATGAGTACAAAGGCGGAATCAAGGGCACAAACTCGGACTGAATTGCTGATATCAAATTATGTTTGAAGATTATAGATGATATACGTACTCCCTGTCACAATGTAGTATTGTTTTTGCTTTTTTTTGGTGATACACCAATTTTATATAAAGATTTTCTATTGCAATAAGCATTTAGAATTCCCTCAGAAACATCAAAAAGGAGATTGTGGGTTTGGTAATTGTTAGTGGTTACTAGGTCGGTTTTTAAAATAACATCATTTAATAGGAGAAAAATGGCAACTTATGTAGAAATGGCTCTTACTCAGGGTGAACGAGTGGTGTATCAGGGAAAAGTAAGTCTCTGGTCGCTGACTCCTCTCTTTATTCTCGGGCTATTAACTCTCGGACTTTTCGGTTTAGGGCTTCTGTTCTGAATTACAGCGGCTATTAAATATTTTACAACTGAACTTGCTATTACAAACAAACGCGTAATCGCAAAGTTTGGTTTTATAAGCCGTTCTACAGTTGAAATAAATCTTCAAAAAATTGAAAGCATCCAGGTCAATCAAGGAATTCTTGGAAGGATTTTTGACTATGGCTCCATCGTGGTTTCTGGTGCAGGCAACCCTCAAGCACCAGTACCAGGTATCTCTAACCCCCTAAAATTTCGAAAAGCTTGCATTAACACCCAAGAGAGTAATGGGCAGGTCCAGCCAGTTGGACAACCGGCTATAGCCTAATAATTAATAAATTCGGAATGCCATAGGCTGTGTCGCTTAATGATGAATCCTATGGCAACCGATTATGAAAGTCCTTTTTTGTAAATAATAGACCAAGGAACCCTATGTGTAAGATATCCAATTTAGCTTTTTTTGTTGTGTTGACATGTTATCTCGCTGGCTGCGCTTCAGCTCCATCACAAGGGTATAGGCCCGCCAACTATGGAGGCGAACCTTGGAATATTTCTGGCAATATGAACCAATTTACAAATAACATCACAATCAAAATTAATGATCGGGTCGTCATAGATAATACCCTTTCGATCTTCACTGGAGATGGTGAGTTCAGTGGAAATTATCAAGGAAAGCAGATCACAGCTTCATGCATGACAAATATGTGGGCAACAAAAACGAATTGCTTCGTCTTCGTGAGTGGAGAAAAGGCTGCTACTCTTACGTTCTAAAAAATTGTTACCGCTGACATTTTCTTAGTTATCCAACCACTAATAGAAAGACCGTTAAAAATGTTATGGCGCGTCGAATAAAACTTTTTGGGTATTCGAATTGAGAACTAATTACGTGCTGATTGACTACGAGAATGTTCAGGTAAAATCGCTGACCCTTCTCAAAGGTGAGCAGTTTCAAGTGCGAGTTTTCCTGGGACCAAACAATACAAAAATCCCAGTAGAACTTGTACTTGCAATGCAATCGCTTGGAGAGAGAGGCGAGTACATCGTGCTTGAAACTCCAGGACTCAATGCGCTTGATTTTCATATAGTTTATTACCTTGGCGTGTTGGCAACGACCGATCCTTCCGGCTACTTTCACATTATTTCCAAAGATACAGGCTTTGATGCCTTGCTCAAGCATTTGAAAACCAAGAAGATTTTTTCTACGCGGTCAGTATCGGTAGAAGAAATGCCTTGCTTTATCGCAGCAGCAACAGATGGCAATATCACCAGCTGCGGTGTCATTGAAATGAAACAAAATATTGCTCCCACCAAATCATCAATAGATGAGTTAACCAAAATTGCAGTTGGTGACCTGATCAAAAGAAAAGCCTCGAAACCCCGCACTCCAAAAACCTTGTTAAGCACTATTCATGCAAAGTGTGGCAAGGACACTCCGGTCGCCCAAATTGAGGCCGTATATAACGGTTTGGTGAAGTGTGGTTATGTAAAAGTCAACGGAACCAAGGTTTCATATGCCTTGCCTGCAGAGGACCTCTAACTTATCAACAACCTGATCGGAATAAACCTGGTATTAAAGAAGTGTATAGGCTGTAAGATTAATGCAAAAAGCGGTTCCAGAATATTTGATATTTTCTGTAGTTCCCCCCCTTTCGTCGCTTAACACAAAATAGAGTGGATTGGATGTCAAAAAAAACATCATATATGATAGATTTCAAAGAAATCGCACAAGCTAATAATCCCAACGGGAAACAAGATTTATTTGAAATGTTCGCAAGAGAATTATTGGAAGCGATGGGCTTTAAAATTATACGAGGGCCTACAAGAGGTCCTGATGACAGAAAAGATATGATAGTAAGTGAAAAAAGACCAGGAACATTAGGTACAACAGAAGTTAAATTTCTTGTAAGTTGCAAGCATCTTGCCCATTCAGGAAAATCAGTGGGGAATGCAGAGGAACCGGATATAATCGGAAGGTTAAGAAATAATGGATGTAAGGGGTTTATTGGTTTTTACTCAACAATAATAAGTTCATCTTTAGAGAGAGAACTTCATAGCTCAAGAGAGAATAACCAGTCAGACTTTATTGAGTTGTCTATATTAGACCGAGCAAAAATAAATGAATGGCTTCACTCAAGTAGTCAGACAAAAAAAGTACTCAAGCGATACTTTCCTGAGTATTATAAAAACTATTACCAGCACGAAATTGACAGTAAAATCTACAGAGACAAGCCTGAAATTCTATGCAAGATATGTGGAGAAAATATCATCTCAACACTCGATGGGTATGTCGTTGAACATAAGGAGATGATTTTTCTTAAAGAAACTGACGAGCACCCACGATATAAGGTGAGGGATATTACTTTTTGTTGTAAGGGTTGTTTTGCGGAAGTAGAAAGGACCTTCATTATGCCAATGAACTCTAGAAGTTCATTTCAATTGCATAAAGTAGAATTGAAAGACCTTACTAACCCATTGCATTATATTAATTATCTTCATAACAAAATCAGATGCTTACACAACGATTCAAACTATTTTGATGAAGGCCCATATCGGATTTGGATTAAATTTTACCAGGCAATGTTTTACTTTGTATCAAGATTCCATGAAACGAAACAGGGTAAAATGTTCTTGTTTGATGTATTTCATAAGTACAAACTGTAGTAAGCCCATCTTAGAAGTGAGCTGTTGTTTGAATTGAACATTCCGATGATAGTCTCCGAATTTGCCATAGAGGGCAATGTAATTCTTGTATCGCAATATTTTGCTTGTTTTCTAAAGATAATTCCAGATTATTCGGAGAACAGATGTTGAAGAGTCCAAACGGACTACAAACTATTTTATATTATAATCCCTATAGCTCGGTGCCCTTTCATCCTTTAAATGTTTCTACGTTTACGTGAAAATGTTACTGCGTTTACGTGCAAACTTACACAGGAACCAAAGGGGGCGACGATGCTCAGCAAGGCAGCCATGACATTGGCTGCCGACTGCCACTACCCTAACCCTGTTCGGATGGGACAGGGCTTTCATCACTCGAATAAATGCCTTCATAGCATGCACCTTTATATTCAAATAGCGCTATAAAGCGAATGAGCTAGCTCTGTATTCGTTTTTGTCTACGATTTTTATAACGAAGACTTAGGAAAAAAGCCATTTTCCGGTGGGCACTGAACGGAGGCCGGTTGAGTGAACGCCTTTTCCATAAGGAGGATCGTGGGAGGCGATGCTTGATTGCGTTAGCTCGATCTCCCACGCACCCTTAAGGTGATACGCTGTGATTCTTTACAGAATTTTGTTGTAGACCCCTGTTCTCGGTTATGGTGGGGGAGGAGAGATTGACCGGTTTCAGTAGGCAGCAAGGCCTGACAGGCTTGGCTCAGCTGTTGAGCTATCCAGAGTTTCCCGGACCTTAGATGCCAGTTCCTGCTTGGTAAAGGGCTTTGAAATAAAGGAAACACCTTCTTCAAGTACTCCATGATGTGCAATGACATTAGCTGTATAGCCTGACATGAAAATGGTTTTAATATGAGGATAAAGACGATGCAGTTGAGCGGAGAGTTCCCGGCCGTTCATTTCAGGCATCACAACATCCGTCAATAAAAGCCTGATCTCGCCGGCATGTTCCTCGGCCAATTGAGTTGCCTCTTTTGGACTGTTGGCAGCCAACACTGTATATCCCATATCTTTGAGTATCCTTTGCTGGAGACTGAGGATTGAAATGTCATCCTCGACCAGCAGTATCGTTTCGCCATGTCCTGAAGGTATTTCCAAACCACTCTTGGAAAGTATCTCAACAGATTGACCTTTATGTCTGGGCAAATAGATCTTGAAGGTCGTCCCATTCATCGGTTCACTGTAAACATTGATGAATCCGAAGTTCTGCTTGACGATACCATGAACTGTAGCCAATCCCAACCCTGTGCCCTGGTTGAGAGCTTTGGTGGTAAAAAACGGTTCAAAAATCTTTTCCATTGTTTGTTCCGTCATGCCGCTGCCATCGTCACTTATGGCCAGCAAGACATACTCGCCGGGAATCAACTCGGCGTGGTCGGCACAATATGTTTTATCGAAGCGCAGGTTTTTCGTCTCGATAGTGATTTTTCCAACATTTTCTATAGCATCCCGGGCGTTGACACAGAGATTGGCCAAAATCTGGTCGATTTGGTACGGATCTATTTTAATAGACCACAAATCAGTCGCCGGTCGCCAGGCAAGATCAATGCCTTCTCCGATTAGCCTTTTGAGCATCTTCAGCATATTCGGTATGGTGGAGTTCAGGTCGAGTACCTTTGGAGCAACAGTCTGTTTACGAGCAAAAGCCAATAACTGCCTGGTGATGTCCGCCGAGCGATGCGCAGCGGATAAAACTTCCTCTAGATGAGCATACAGCTCCCCCTGCCGGTCTAAACCTTCCATAGCCAATTCGGTGAAACCGATGATTACACTGAGTTCATTATTGTAATCATGAGCCACTCCTCCAGCTAATTGACCAATGGCCTCAATCTTCTGGGCCTGTTGCAACTGGGCTTGCAGCTTTTGACGTTCTTCCTCGGCTTTTTTGCTTTGGGAAACGTCGGTAATTAAGTGGAGCAATTGTTCTTCACCTGCATGGCTGAAAGGAACAAAGAGGCATGACACCCGGCATTCCTTGTTGAAGCTTGACACATATTGAAACTCAAGATTCTTTTCCATACCGGTCCGCAGTACTTCTTCGGCGGCATTGAGCATCCCTGAGTTCCGCCATGAATCGAGATTGTGAATATTACGGTTCTTAATTTTATCAACCGTACCGCCGACTATGTTTGCCAGGGCTTGGTTGGCGGTGATTATCCGGCCATCGGCTTTTAAGGTGGCAATACCTATGGGAGATTTTTCGATGATTGTTTCGATGTAATTGAGCGCCTGGGTAAGTTGTATCTGGATAGTATGCCGCTCGGTAATGTCTACCATTGTGGCAATAAAATGAAGAGGCCGGCCATCTGAATCATGTCGAATCGCCACACTGACATCTCCCCAGACATACGAGCCGTTCTTGTGCATATACCTTTTTGTGAATCTTGCCGAATCTTTCTCTCCCTGAAAGATCGAGGTAAGTATGTTTTGAACTGTTTCGATTTCTTCCGGCGGGGTCAGTTCCTGCCAGGTCTTGTTTACCATTTCTTCCTTACTGTAGCCCAGCATTCTGGCAAATGCCCTGTTGGTAATCATCTTCCCGGTCGGAAGAGTGATTGATTTTCCAACGTTCGCCGACTCGAAAATGTACTTGAATTTATTCTCACTCTCCCGCAGGACGTTTTCCGCTGCCTTCCGTGCTTCCCGAGACTTGGCTAAGGTAATTCGTATAGATTCTATTTCCGTAATACAGGGGAGATCGGTTGGGGGCAGGGAGGGTGAGTTTATCAAAGCCTCCAAGGCTTTTGTCAGCTGACGGCCGGATATACCGGCTATTTTAACACTGACCAGCGTGACGAGCAAAATCGCAGATATTAAAAAAAATATAGTAATAACAATAGGGTCACTGTAAATTTTATTGGGGATGTCAAGTTCTACCGACCAGGGCGTAACGGAAGACCGGATAAACAGTCTATTTGCCGAGCTGGAAGGATCGGCATCATGCTCCGCTTCCCGTGCCGAAAGGTGGGCCATGACTTTGTTGTCGCCGTCAATTACCGATATCGACAGGTCGGCGGGAAGGGCAACCTTTTCCAGACTTTGTTGAAACCGGCTGATCTCGATGATACTGAGCAGCAGGTATGGAGTTTGTCCGGAACGTATTACCGGAACCGCTACTGCTACCAACTGTTCATTGGCTATTGGTCCTAAAAACATGTCGCCTGTAGCCGGTTTGCCGGTTTTGAGAACAGTTGCTACGGCGGCATGGCCTTTGGGATGGGGCAGTTCAGGCAAAGTGGTGCCGAAGGGCAGCCGGGTATTGAAAATCATCCGCATCGACGAATCGACTAAAATGACATGGCCACCGAAACTGGTGTAAAAGCCGAGAGCTTCCTTATAAAACTCACTCAAATGAGACGTATCGTCCAGTAACGGTGAAGTTGCCAACAATTGCAAACCGGCAATCTGTGTTTCGATTTGCCGATCGATTGAAGTCATAACGTTATGAGCTACACTTGAGGCTGCATAATCGTTCATCTTTTTAAGGTGGTGGATATGGTAAGTCGCCAGAAAAATTGATATTAATAGCAGTGGTAAAACACTCCAGCAGACAAAACGAAATAAGAATGTGGAAAGAGATATGGAGTGCTTTCTTTTTTTATTTTTAGCGAAAGAACTGTTTATAAATGTCGTCAGCATTATAATATTGTATTGTTTCTGTTACTTATAGTGTGAATCTGGAGTTTTTTTACTGAAAGATGCTTCAGTCGCGATAGACAAAGTTTCTTAAAACTTTTATAGGCTGGAGTATATCATAGATCCTGGGATATAAGATGGCTATATCAGCTAAGGGTTTAGAATTTTGCAGGTAAGTTATCAAAAACTAAAAAGATATTTTTTTTCTTTGAGAGAAAAACAGGGAGATAAGCAGATCCATTTTTTGGACAAAAACTTCCAAATTTTCATCAAACGGAATCGAACGGCGGCGAAATGCCGGATTGTCTCCAATTGAGATCTTCGCAATGTATTGAAGGACAGATCGGCATCCCCTTTTTTATGGGAAATATTAGTGATAGAGCAGGTTTAAATACTATTTCACTCCTAAAGGTTCTAAAGGTTCTAAAGGCTCTAAAGGTTCGATTCGACATGGAACATAACGGTGCAGCGGAGTGCCGATCGGGTCACGGTGCGTATTTTTGGTCAGTCTGTTTACATTGATTCCGTATTTTTTGCCGTCATATTCAAGACCAAAACCATGAGGAATCAGCACAGTTCCCCGGCGAACCTGTGAACTTATCTCCAGCTCTCCCGTTTCACTGCCCGCTTCGGTCGTGACCCGCACCAGCCGGCCATCCCGTAACCCATACTTTCCTGCATCATCGGGATTCATTGCTACGGTGCAAGCTCGCTTACCCGCGTTCCATGCGGGATTTCTCATCAGGGTATTTGCGTTGTACTGCATATGACGTCCGGCATGTAAAATCAACGGAAACTCCTGGGGCAATTTCAGGGCCTTGGCCTCGGCACCTGCTGTGAGCAAGCGGACCTGATCCTCCAGTTCCTCGATGTAAACTTCAATCCTGCCTGATCGTGTCTTCAGGGCCGCCATCGGATTTTCCTCATCGGCCCGTCCTACCCAGAGGCCTTGCGGATTATCGAGAATCGCCTGAAAGATTTTTTCTCCCTGTTCGAGTCCCGGGCTGAAGCCAACCCGAGCCGCCTGCTCATGAAACGAATGCGGCGCGGTCATCAGCATACCCCATAAGGCGGCTTTATTGGCGCTGTCCCACTCTTTACCCAGGGTTTTTGCCAGCACCAGCACCATGTTTCTTCGGACACCCGGCTCCCGTCTTGCCCATTCCATGAGTTTTGCCCCGAATGTCAGTCTGTCTCCCTTGGCCGCTTCATAGATGTCTTCGGGAATATTCGGAATGAGCCCTAGCCTGTCGGCAAGCATGGTAAAAATCTGGGAAGCTTCAAGACTCTTGCCGCACGGTAAAACGAGAGGTCTGCGCATCTGGAAGTAAATTTCCGGGTAACTCCAGGGAAAGAAGGTGCCGTCCCAGGATTCATAGCCATTGCGGCAGGGCAGGACATAATGTGCCAGTTGCGCGGTTTCACTCATTACCACATCATTTACGACAAGAAGATCCAGCTTGGCGAAGGCTTTCTCGTAGGCTGTGGTATCAGGATACGACCTGAGCGGATTACAGCCGTTGACAAAAACCGCCCGCAATCGCTCAGGATGATCATTTAATATTTCCTCCGGCATAACTGCCGGTGGGAAGGCGCCTGCCGCAACAGGAGCCATATTTGTCATCACGGTTCGCCAGATTTTATCGCTGCGCTCATCCGCATGAAAACCCATGGGCATGACCATGCCAGGGATGACATTGCCGCCCTTCACGCAAAAGATGCCGCAGACCGCCCCGAGAATATGCATAAGATAAGAATTGAGAGTGCTGTTCCGGCCCATGTAGATTCCCAAATCCGGGTGCATACACCATCGTCTCGAGGTCATCAGGCGGCATACCTCTTCCACCTGCCCGTATTCCAGCTGACAGAGCGCCAGTGCTTCTTTTATATCCATCTTCTCAAACCAGCCGCGTATGTTTTCAAAACCAGCGACGTGATTTTCGATATATTGGGAATTCTGCAGATCTTGGTCGAGGATAATGGCAATCATGGCTTTAATCAGCAGGGCATCGGTGCCGGGACGCAAGGCCAGGTGTATATTGGCAATCTCTGCTGTCTCGCTTCGCCGCGGATCAATGATCACCAACAGCTTTTCAGGATTCTTGGAAATGGAGCGAAGAACCCTGGGTGCCTGCACCATCTGGTGACTTTGCATGCCATTCCAGCCCCAGCCGATAAGCATCTGGGTATTATGTTCATCGGGAATTGCAAAGTTGTATTGCTTGCCCAGCACTCGCCCCGCAACCCACCAGGCGCCGCTGAATTCCTGGCCGGTAGAAGAATACAAATATTGCGAGCCCATGCCTCGCAGCAGCGACAAACCAAAAGATGCCTCGAAATGACTTCCCTGTGAACTCGCCCCCATGTAAGCCAGACATCTTGGACTATGGGTATCCACCAGCTCCCGCATTTTGGCTGCTATCTCACTCACAGCTTGTTCCCAGGATAAAGGCTCAAAATGGTCTCCGACCCGTTTTAGCGGTTCAGTAAGTCTGCCTTCAGGGTACTGATAATTCAGGATGTTCAACCCTTTACGGCAGGCGTATCCCTGGCTGCGCGGATTTTCCCTGTCCGGTTGCACCTTAACCATGCGACCATTATCAACCACTACTTCCAGCCCACAGTTTTGGGCACAGAGTACACATCCGGTTTTCTGCCGGCTTTCCATAGAGCCTCCAATGCGAGAGTTTCCATCGCTTCGGTTTTCGGGGGAGAAGATGATAATAAGATACCACTTCTGAAAGTTAGGTCAATGAAGACCACCCACCATACCTGGTTAGTGCACCGGTGCCGGATCAGTCGTGATCGTCCATGGAGAAGAGCAAAATGCTCGTATAACTTCAGTCCTGTAAGGTTCGGCCAGTATCATCCTCTTATTCTTTCGCCCGTAGGATCACGGCTTCGATCCTTGAGACTTCGATGAAAGCATCGAAATACTCACGTCCGCTCAAGGCCTCAAGCTGGAGCATTTGCCTGCTGATAAATTTCACCTTGCCGGTCAGTTCATCGCCGCACCCAAGGCGAACAGTTATCTGTTTATCCCTGGATCCCTCCAATATACTCAGGATCGTGTCCCCCGACTTAACTACTAGTGGTTCGGCGAAAACCATCGTCGTTGCGGAAAGCTGCAGAACAATTGCACTAAGGATGGTAAAGAATTTCATTTTCATGTCTCTCCTTTACGTACTGTTTGATTTTCAGGTAGTAATGATTCTGTCGAAACAGAAGTCAGCATACTTTCTTGAAGCCGGTAAACCGCGGATACATCGTGGAAATGTTAGATGTTAATATATCCGCCTACAGTTTGAATAGTAATTCAAGATCGAAAACGATCAAGAACTTTGGGTATATAAACGGTTAATTTAGGGGCAACAAAAGCGATCAGCCGCATGTTCGCATTTACACCACTCAACAAAAAGGCGAACGGTGTCGGGACAAAGCTGAGAGCCTGATGCCTGTCTGATAATCGCAAGAGCTTGACTGTGGGGCATACCCTTTCTGTAAGGTCTGTCGCTTGTCAGAGCATCGTACGTATCCGCAACCGCGGTCATCCTTGCCCAGAGTGGAATAGAGATGCTCATTAATCCGAGAGGATAGCCATTTCCATCCATACGTTCGTGGTGGGAATAGACAACGGGCAGGATATCGGAGATACTCGGAATGGTTTGCAGAATGGAAGCGCCTATAGATGGGTGCTCCTTGATATGTTCGAATTCATCGAGACTCAGGCGACCCGGCTTGAGCAATACATCGTCTCTAATGCCGATTTTTCCGATATCATGAAGTCTTCCGGCTATACGGGCTCGTTCGACCTCAAGATTCGTCCCTCCCGAATGTTCCACCAGGCCGGCCAGGATCCGGGATACCCTTTCCGAATGACCACGGGTATATTGATCCTTGGCCTCAAGTGCTCTGATCAGGCTGGTTATGCCCGCAAGTAAGAGTTTCTGTTCCCCGGCAAGCCGTTCTTTTTCCTTGAGGAGAAGGGTGAATTCATAGGAAAGAATATTATTCAAGGTTATGAAAAGCTGTTCGATGCTGAAGGGCTTGATGATAAAGGCAGCTGCTCCATATTTCATCATCTGCCTTATATTGCCGCTATCATTTTCAGTGCTCATGACGACGAAGGGAATGGAGGCGAACAGAGGATCTCCATGCAGAACCGCACAGAGTTCTATGCCGCTCATTTCCGGCATGTACACATCGGAGAGAATCAGACCAGGTGAATCTTTCCTGATAACATCAAGTGCAATTCTGCCGTTTTCTGCGATGAGAACCTGATGTCCGGCTTTTTCCAGCTCTTTCTTAAGAAAGAGACAGATTGACATCGAATCATCCACCACTAGAATCTTGACCCCCTCGGGTAAATGTTCAGAGGCGAGCGTGGAAAATTTCTGCTCGTAAGAACCGGATCTTGCCTTATCCTCCCTCTTGCCGTCCTGAGAAAAAGTGTTGGCAGATACAGCTTTATTTCCATCATGGCTTTTGTTCAT
This sequence comes from uncultured delta proteobacterium, assembly GCA_963728385.1. GTDB lineage: Bacteria > Desulfobacterota > Desulfobulbia > Desulfobulbales > Desulfocapsaceae > Desulforhopalus_A. Next base: position 1,992,032 of record CAVSJK010000002.1, on the reverse strand, counting down.
ATTTCCAACCTTATTGTGATAGAAGCCGCGGGCTTCAGCACTTATATTCTTCAATCGAAAGTATAAAATTGAAATTCAGATATCTTCTCTATTTTCTGTTTGGCGATACGTATATTTTTTCATTGTCGATGCAGAATCGGTCGATTTACCAAACAAACTTTTATGCGAAAAACATGCCAAATAGAAGTTGGAGAGGTTCGGCTTATAATCTGAAACTAATACGATAGGTTATGGAATATATTGCGGATGTATGTTGTTGAAATAATGCAAAACTAAAAGACTTCTCTGCTATTTGGAGACACGAGGGAGGTGTTTTTACCACCTTCGCTAGTATCTATGCAATTTGCTCTCTTGAGCCGATGTCTTGCCAAGTATGAAATATGGCTAAGCAAGTGGGAAATGCGGGAGACTTGGCGGTAAAAGGAAAATATGACGAGGGCAGGGGAGGTGAGTCAGACGACAACAGGAGGGGTGGTCAATTTGCCTCCATTGTATATGGTATTAGGCTATCTTCGCATCTAAAAAGATACTCTTCTGCTGTTTTGCCGACTGCTACGCTTTAACCCTCGCTTGTTATTGCCGATAAAGGAGGTAGATCTACCTCCTTTATCGGAACGTTTCAGCAGTGCGCAAGAAGGCGCATAAGCAGGCGGAGGGGATGAAGGGGGCGGGTTCTAAACCCGCCCTTCTATGCGCGGCAGGGTAGTTTCCTTTATGGTCTACCGATCAATTCCTCCGATACAGAGATATTTGATCTCAAGATAATCGTCCATGCCGTATTTCGAACCCTCGCGACCGTTTCCTGACTCCTTGACACCGCCGAACGGCGCCATCTCGTTGGAGATTAGGCCTTCATTAATGCCGATGATACCGTACTCCAGCGCTTCACTGACACGCCAGATCCGTCCGATATCACGGGAATAGAAATAGGCAGCAAGGCCGCAATTGGTGTCGTTGCTCATGGCAATGGCTTCTTCTTCCGTCTTGAAGCTGAAAACCGGTGCCACCGGCCCGAAGATCTCCTCATGGAAAACCCGCATGGTATCGTCTACCCTGGTAAGAACGGTGGGTTTGATAAATGATCCGCCAAGCGGTGACCGGCTTCCGCCAATCAGGACTTTCGCGCCTTTTGTCACTGCGTCATCGATGATATCCAATACATCATTGGCCGCTTTCTCATTGATCAAGGGGCCGGTTGTAACTCCTTCATCCATGCCGTTGCCAAGAACCAGCCCGGACTCTACCGCCGCCGTCAGTTTTTTGGAGAACTCGTCGTACACATCCTCCTGCACCAGGATTCGGTTGCTGCAGACACATGTCTGTCCGGCGTTACGAAATTTAGAGACCATGGCTCCCTGCACTGCGGCATCGATGTCGGCATCGTTGAAAACTATAAACGGTGCATTGCCGCCCAGTTCCATTGAGGTTTTTTTCACGGTGGCTGCACACTCCGCCATCAATTGCTTACCTACTTCGGTTGAGCCCGTAAAAGTCAACTTGCGTACAAGGGGATTGGAGGTGAGCTCGGCACCAATTTCATGGGTTATGCCGGTAACCAAATTAATCACGCCCTTGGGAATGCCTGCCCGGCAGGCAAGTTCGGCTATAGCCAGAGCGGAAAGCGGTGTCGCGTTAGCGGGCTTACAGACCACTGTACAGCCGGCGGCAAGAGCCGGTCCTATTTTGCGCGTCAGCATGGCATTAGGGAAATTCCAGGGGGTGATACAGGCAACGACACCCACAGGCTGCTTAATGCATACCAGACGCTTGCTGTTGTCAGGTGCGGGGATTGTATCACCATACACGCGCTTGGCTTCTTCTGCAAACCACTCGATATAGTTTGCGCCATAGGCAATCTCGCCTTTTGCTTCAGCCAGTGGTTTGCCCATTTCCGCAGTGAGGATTTTGGCCAGATCCTCCTGATGCTCCATCATCAAGTCGAACCACCGGCGCAACAGGTTGGAGCGTGCTTTTGCGGATTTGCCGCGCCAGTCAAGAAAGGCATGTTGGGCGGCATCGATCGCCCGGCGCGTTTCCATGGTGCCGCATTTAGGGACGGTTCCGACAATTTCACCCGTCGCCGGATTATATACTTCCTGGGTTTTACCGCTGTCGGCATTAACCCATTCTCCATTAATAAATACCTGCCGTCGCAACAGGGCGGTATCGTGTATGTTCAGCATGGCAAAACCTCCGTTATAGTTGATTGAAAGTGGAATAATTCATTTCTTCAAATATAATCAATGCGGCACGTAAACAATCAATTCCGTAGCAATAACAAAAAACAACCTTATTCGACCTCAAAACAAGGATATTAAGATAACAATATGGTCTAAGGTGATAACAGTCCAGAGACAGGCGAGGCGGTTTGCAGGTAAACGTTCAGCAACACCGTATATGCGCACGATCAGACAGCCGTACATAGTAGGGCGGGTTTAAAACCCGCCCTACTAAACGTTTACAGGTTCAATGGTAATGCTGGTTTTGCTTTTCGCAATGAGTGGTTACGGGTGGCAATATTCTGCGCTGGATGAAAAGAGAACCTCGGAAGTTTTCGTCTGGTTGCTCTTCGTATGTCTTGAATGAAGTCAACCAGACGAATATACGGGAATATTTATTGTTTTTGCTTGCCGAGATATGCCTCCTGAATCCGCTTTGAATTCAGAAGTTCCTCAGAGGAGCCGGAATGAACGATCTTTCCGACTTCAAGGACATATCCCCGGTTGGCAAGTTTCAGAGCGGCTCTGGCATTCTGCTCTACGAGCAGGACAGTCACCCCGGTAGAGGCGATTTTTTTAATCTGGGCAAAAATGGCCTTAACCAGAATCGGCGCAATCCCAAGACTTGGCTCATCGAGTAACAGCAGCTCCGGCTTGCTCATCAGCGCCCGCCCGATGGCAAGCATCTGCTGCTCCCCACCGGACAGGGTACCGGCCAATTGGGATTTCCTTTCCTTGAGTCTCGGGAAAAGATCATAAACCCAGGTAAGAATCTCCTGATCCACATTTTTTCTGGTATAAGAACCGAGAAAAAGATTTTCTTCCACGGTAAGGATGTTGAAAACCCTTCTGCCCTCGGGAGAGTGACTTATACCCAGAGAAACGACCTTATGTGCCGGTAATCTGGTGATATCTTTACCTTTAAAGACGATGGAGCCGCTGTTTGATTTGATCAAACGGCTGATCGCCCGCATTGTCGTCGTCTTGCCCGCTCCGTTGGAGCCAAGAATGGTAACGATTTCACCTCTCTTCACTTCAAGGGAAATTCCCTTAATGGCAGCAATGCTGCCGTAGGAAACTTCGAGATCAGAGACCTTAAATAACATTTCATTAGAAGTCATCGTCTTCGCTCCCTAAGTATGCCTCAATTACCGCCGGATTTTCCTGTATTTCCGCAGGAGTTCCTTCGGCAATCTTACTGCCGAAATTGATTACCGTGAGATATTCCGTCACTTCCATGACCAGGTCCATATCGTGCTCAATGAGGAGAATGGTAATTCCCTGTTTCTGGATTCGGTAAATGGTTTCAATGAGCGCGAGGGTTTCCTTGTCGTTGAGGCCGGCCGCGGGTTCATCCAGAATCAGCAGCTGGGGATTCACCGCCATAGCCCTGGCAATCTCAACCCGGCGCTGAATGCCATAGGCCAGAGAACCAACAGGCTGCGAGGCAAATTTGGTCAAATCGAAGAAGTCCAGAAGTTCGAAGACGACTTTCCAGTTTTCGGTTTCATCGCGTCTTGAGGCAGGAGTATGAAAAATGCCGTTCCAGAGTTTTTGCGTACTCTTGATGTGTCTGCCGCTCATGACATTTTCCGCGACACTCATCTGGCTGAACAGGCGGATGGTCTGAAATGTCCGCACAATGCCCATACGCACGATTTTATGCGTCGGCAACAGACGAATTTCTTCTCCTCCCCATTTGATCGATCCCACTTCACATGGATGAATCCCGGTAATGCAATTGAAAACCGTGGTCTTGCCGGCACCGTTTGGACCGATTAATCCATAGATCTGTCCTTCCTGTACATGGAAGCTCAGATCATCAACCGCAACAAGACCACCAAAGCGTTTGGTAACATTGGTTAAAAGCAAATCTTTGCCGGCCATATCATTCCCCCTTATCGATAAAAGCTTTAGGAATTCGACCAAATTTCGCCGGCCAGAGACCACGTGGACGAAGGATCATGGTGAAAATCATGGCAAATCCAAAAATGAAGTAACGCCAGGTTGCGAACTCCCGGAAAATTTCCGGCAGCACAAACATGACAAACACTCCAAGGATGATTCCCGGTACTGAAGACCCACCAACGATAACTATGCTGAAAAACAGTACCGACTGGAGAAAATCGAATGCCTCGGGGCTTACAGCCGAATATTGATTGGCATAGACGGTTCCGGCCATCCCGGCGATCCCGGCACCGAGGGAAAAGGCGAAAATCTTATAGATGCGAGTGTTGATGCCGATGCTGCCGGCCGCCAGGTCGTCTTCGCGGAGATAATGGAGTGCCCTGCCTATTTTGCTTGTTTCGAGGTTATGGATGACGAACAAGGTCAGCAGTAGTACCGCGAGCGCAATATAGTATGGTGTAAGCTCCTGAAAGGATGTAAAGCCGGGAATTACCAGCATTTCAAGACCGAAGATACCGTTTGGCCCCCCGGTAACCCCGAACAGATTGTTTTGTAGTGCCTGAACAAAGACAATATTAAAACCGATAGTGACAACCAGCAGGTAATCGCCTCGAAGATGGATGATCGGCCCGGCGAGAAGTATCCCGAACAGTGCGGGAACGATTATGGCAAGCGGCAGTGTCGCCAGCAGCGGCCAGCCGTACACCGAATTGAGCACCGCGGAAGTATATGCTCCCAGACCAAAAAAAAGGGCCTGCCCCATATTGAACATGCCCGCTTTTCCAAGGACTATATCCTGACTTAAAGCAACAATGGTAAAGATTACAAAGGTCGTCGCGACTGCCAGCCATCTTGGATCAAGCAGAGCGGGCAGGGCAATCATCACAACGAAAAAGAGCGGGTATCCGACTTGTTGTAGTTTTTTCATCATACTTTCTCCGCTACCCTCTCACCAAGGATTCCTGTAGGACGTATAATCAGAATGAGAATGAGCAATATAAAGGTAAATGCATCCGACCAGGTACTGGATACATATCCGGCTATAAAGGCATTGAAGAGCCCGAGAAGAACTCCACCAAGCATCGCCCCCGGAATATTGCCGATTCCCCCCATGATTGCGGCGACAAAGGCATACAAACCATATTGCCATCCCATATTGAAGGTAATGCCGCGATAATAGAGCCCGATGAAAATTCCACCGACCGCGCCTAGGCCTGAACCGATAAGAAAGATGGTGACAATAATGTTGTTGACATTGATACCCATCAATCGGGCTGCGTCCTGATCGATAGCGCTTGCCCTTATTGCCGTACCGATTTTGGTTTTTTCAACGAAAAAGTAGAGACCGACCATCAGCAACATGGACAGGACCATAATCAGCACCTGAATCAAGCTGATGACAACACCGCCGACATCCCAGATTATCGAGGGGATCAGTTCCGGAAAAATGCGCATCTGGGGGCCCCAGATCAACATGATCCCATTCTGGATCACCATGCTCGCGCCAAGCGCCGAAACAACAGCGGAAAGTCTGGGAGCAGTGCGCAGGGGGCGGTAGGCGAGTCTTTCTACCGTGAATCCCAACAAGGCGATTGTAATAATTGTCAGTAAAAATACGCCGATAACAACGGGTAGGGAAACCTCTCCCCCAAGAAGCTGAGAGAAAACGAAGAGACCAACAAAGGCAGAACCTGCGACAAGATCACCATGGGCAAAGTTGATCAGCTTCATTACACCGTAGACCATGGTATAGCCAAGAGCGATCAAGGCAAACATGGATCCGATGGTAAGCCCGTTTACAAGTTGCTGCAAAAAAATATCCATAGGACATGTACCCGGCAAGAATGAATAAAAGGTAACGTTCACCAGTACTTCACATGCGCACGATCAGACCGCCGTGGAGAGGAGTGCGGGTTTAGAACCCGCCCTACATACTCGTCGGCCTGCTTATGCACCTTCTTGCGCACTGCTGGACGTTTATAGATCCAAAGTTATGCAAGAAGTTGGTTATTTCCGGTGAACGGTTACAATCAAAGCAGTGAGCCGGTGAAACGCGGCTCACTGCACTTTCTTGAGATTACTGCTGCCTGTAGGCTATTTTGTAGCTGCCGTCTTTCTGGATTTCGTAGGCCATATATCCGCTGCCTACCCGATTTCCATTAGGAGCAAAAGAGATAGGTCCGGTGATGCCGGGATAATCTTTCATGTTATGGAGAAAATCAGCAGCTTTCTTGGTATCGAAGCTTTTGTTTTCTTCCATTGCATGAATAAATGCCCGCATTCCATCAACGTTGAGCAGGGTCCAGATGGATGGCGGCATCATATGATATTTTGCCTGATAGGCATTCAGAAAATCCTTTGCCAGATCGTAGGGGAGAAGTTCAGGAGTAGGAACGTTTACTATGAAAGCTCCCGCGGCCGCATTACCGGCAAGTTTTACGAAATCCGTATTATCATTGGCGTCACCGCCGATGAAATCCGCCTTAATGCCGAGAGCTACCTGCTGAGAACGGATGAGACCGCCATCGGAATAGTAACCGGCATAAAAGATTACGTCGGGGTTTTTAGATTTGAGTTGGGTCAGGACAGGGGTGAAATTCTGGGAGCCGGCTTTTACCTTTTCACGGGCGACAATATTTCCGCCAAGAGCTTTTATCGAGTTTACAACTTCAGTGGCTAAACCGTCTGCATAGCTGGAAAAATCAGACATTATGGCAATTCTTTGGTATTTTTTTACCTTGACCATGTAGTTAGCGGCAAAATTAGCCTCAGCACTATTTGGGAATGAATTCCGGAAAAATGTCCAGTATCCATGCTCAGTCAGGGTGTCGCTGGTGCCATCACTTGTCTGTAAAACCTTGGCCCTGAAATAGGTTGCCTGAGCTGCTTCGGCACAAGTGGAAGTATAGGAACCAATGACCATCGAAACTCCTTTGTTTACCAGGTCTTTGGCACAGATTGCAGCTTTCATGGCGGTTCCTTCATCATCACAGGAAATGACCTCTATCTGTTTTCCCATGACTCCGCCTTTGGCATTGACCTGTTCCGCCAGCAAGCGAACAGACTGGTCGATTCCCTGCCCTTCATTAGCATAGGCACCAGTGATCGGTGCCTGTACCCCCACCTTTAGAGTGTCTTCGGCGAAAACCGGGGTGCCAATAAGAAGTGCAACCGCTAATGACATACATACTACTTTGGACTTATTCATTTTTTTCTCCCAAATAGAGTGTCCGCTATGTTTGCAGAGTAAGTGAATAACTTAGGCAACACCCATGTCTGTTCATTTACTTTACAAACTCTTTTATGGTGTCTGCTCTCCAATTTGTGCAATCCCAGGAGACCAAGGCCCATATTGCCCATCCAACCTTTATATTGTCATATTGCCGCGAAAATTTACCAGTATGCAACATTGTATACTATATCGGTATACTAATATCAATATCGCTTTTGAAAAACCTTTGAGATACTGGAAGTAAGTGAGTTAATCAATGCAAATGATAATCACTTTTTGATTGAAAATCAGAAGTAATGTATTAAGGCAGCTGATTTGGGACCTGGAGTGGTTAAAAAAGTGAAAGGTGACTTGCGTGACGGACTCGCAGTCTCGAGAAGAAATCAGCGAGCACTACCGGCAGCTGAACCAGAATTTACTGGGCTGATCGAAATAGTAGTTTGCGGTACAGGTTAGTCGGGATATGATGAGCCGGTTTTTTGTAAACATTCACCAGTACCCCATATGCGTAGGATCAGACCGCCGTGCATAGGCCAACTATAGCCCGTCGGCCTGCTTATGCGCTTTCTTACGTACTGGTGAGCGTTTACAGGTCTGGTGTTATGCAAGTATTTTGCTATTCCCGGTGAATGGTTACGGTTTTTTGATTTCTAAAAAATTACATGAATATCGGTAAGGTTGTACATCGCAAAGTTACTCGATAGCACAATTAAAACGAAAAGAGAATGGGATGCCGGAAATTAGTCGTTTTTTCAAAAATCTTATGCGAAAGACAGGAAAGGCGTACAAAACGATATCCTATCGCCTTCCGGCAATCATGAGAGAGGTGAACGACAGAGATCTGACGAAAAGTCTATCTTGCGACACGGAAATATTGCTCGAGAAAACTTTTGCCGGCCTCATAGATGCTGTTTTTGTCATCTCTTCCTCGAGCAGGACGATCTCCATGTGCAATTCTGCCGTAGAAAAAATATTCGGCTACCGACCGCAGGAAATTATCGATCGTAATACAGCCTTTCTTCATGTGGATGAAACCGGTTACGATACATTCGGTAAAGAGGTGGCAGCCGCTCTTGCTGCCGATGGTGTATATCGTACCCAATTCCAAATGCGCCGTAAAAATGGTGAAGTATTCTCCAGTGAACATTGCGTTTCGCAAATACGTGATGAGTCCGAGAGATTAATAGCCACCGTCAGTGTCGTGAGGGATCTCACCCGGCAAAAGCAGGTTGAACATGCTCTGCGGGAGAGCGAAGCCAGATACCGGACTCTTTTCGAACACTCTCCTGATGCGGTAATCATTATCGATCCGCAGACCACACGCATTCTCGAATGTAACGATCTGGTCGCAGGGCTATTGGGGTATCCGCTGTGCAGTTATACAACGCTTTGCTTCTGCGATCTTGAAGCAGTAGAAAGCAAATCGCAGATAAATGCTCGTATTAGCAAAATTACAAGTACTGGAAGAGACGAGTTCGAAACGAAATTGATCAAGCAGGATGGAACCTTGATCGATGTCCTAACGGTGGTCCGAATTGTTCAAGTCGCGGGTCAGACAGTCTTATATTCAGTCCTTCGGGATATAACACGAGATAAGCGGTTACAGCGATCGCTGAGAGAGAGTAAGGAGCTTTTCGAGTTGGCGATTGAAGGCTCGAATAGCGGAATATGGGATTTAAAGTTACCGGTGGAATTTCCGGCAGGTCATTTGGGGGATGAAATATATCTTTCTCGGCGTCTGAAGGCCATGGTCGGCTACAGCGATGAAGATTTTCCCGGTTCCCTTGATGCCTGGCAGCAATTGATAGTTCCGGAAGATCTGAAAAATTTCCGGCAATGCCTTGAGGACCATGCAGTCAATAAGATAGAACACTTTGAAACTCAATACCGGATTCGGCATCGGGACGGGACTGTTCGCTGGATGCACACGCGCGGCAGGATTCAGCGCAATGAGGCGGGTGCCCCCGTACGCTGTATCGGGATTGACTCCAATATCACCGAGCAGAAAAAGATGCAGCAGTCGTTACAGCTCAGTGAAGAAAAATACCGGCTCCTCTACGAGACGATGCTGCAGGGTGTTATCTATTTTGACGCGCAGGGAACAATGCTCGCCGCCAACCCCGCCGCGGAAAACATCCTGGGGCTGCCAAGGGAGGAAATCGAATCACGAACATTGTTTGATCTTCGATGGCAGGCTATAGATGAGGACGGCGCGAAAATGCCGCCGGAATCCTTTCCTTCATGGCTGGCATCGACCACCGGCTTAGCCCAGGAAGAAGTAATAATGGGAGTCTATAATCCCATCTGCCGGCAGTACCGCTGGATTTCCGTAAATGCAGTGCCGCTTATCTCCGCGGACCCTTGCCAAAAGGTTAAGGTCCACACCACCTTTATAGACATTACTGCTCGGCGAAATGCCGAGGCAGGCCTCATGGAATACTCCAACAGGCTCGAGGTCTTACACGAAATTGACAGTGCGGTTCTGGAGGAACGGGACTTTTCGGTTCTGATCGGCACTGTCTTGCCACGGTTGCGCAGCTTATTGCCGTGCGAGCGGGCTAGTATTGTCGGATTTGACAGTGAAGGCGGCAGTGCCGAGGTGCTGGCGGTGCAAATCGACGGAGAAACAGTCCTGGACGTCGGTGCACGGGTTTCACTTGACCTGTTTGGAAGCTTGGAAGACTTGGCCAGAGGGAAAATCCATTCAATTGATGATATCAGCCGTAACGAACAGTCCTCACCAGAACTCAAGCAATTGCAAGAAGAAGGCATTCGCGTCTATATCAACGTGCCGATGATCTGCCGCGGCAAGCTGGTAGGTTCCTTGAATCTCGGTTCAACAACACCGGATTATTTTACCCCACGTCATAATCAAATTGCACGTGAGGTTGCCGATTCCCTGGCCGTTGCATTACAAAACAGCCGGTTGATTGAAGCAATCACCAGGCATCGGCACGATCTGCAGAAGTTATCCTCGCACATCATAAATACTCAGGAAGATGAACGAAAACGAATTTCCCGGGAACTGCACGATGAAATCGGCCAGAAGCTGACTGCGATTTCAATAAATCTATCATTGATCGAAAAGGATTGTTCAACCGCAATGATACTTGATACACGGAAAAAAGTAGTGGATGCAAGGCATCTGGTTGAGGAAATAACTGACCAGGTCCATGACATTTCGCTTTTTCTGCGACCTTCTCTTATTGATGACCTCGGGCTGGTTCCAGCTCTTCGCTGGTTTACGCAGAGGTACGCGCAACGTGCCGCAATTGAGGTGATTTTACAGCATGATGGGCTGGATGAGCGCTTGCCGCTGGATGTTGAAACGACTGTCTACCGTATTATACAGGAGGCCTTGAATAACGTTTTGAGGCATGCCGGGGCCGGTAGAGTACATATTCAGCTTGAGCGGGAACGAACTTCTTTATTTGTCCGAATTGCCGATAACGGCAAAGGGTTTGTGGTCGAGAAAGAGAATATAGCCGGGAGTACTGATCGATTTCGTCTGGGATTGCTCGGCATGCAGGAACGTGTTTTGATGCTTGACGGCCGGCTGCGCATACAGTCGCAGCCGGAGCAGGGAACGGAGCTATGTATACAAATTCCTTTAAGGGGGATATATGGAGAGAATTCGAGTGCTGATGGTGGAAGATCACACCCTCGTTCGCAAAGGTTTGTGTGCACTCCTTCAGGATGACCCGGCGATCATCGTTGCGGGAGAGGCCGAGAATGGACGAGATGCCCTCGAAAAGGCGGAATTAATTCGGCCTCATGTTGTGGTGATGGATATCTCCATGCCTGGTATGAACGGCCTTGAGGCAACGCTTCAACTCAAAAAGCGCTTTCCGGAGATAAATGTATTAATCCTCTCCATGTATTCGAATGAGGAGTATATTTTTCAGACTCTTCGGGCTGGAGCTACCGGCTACATCCTTAAAAAATCGGTTCCACAGGATTTGGTTACAGCCATTCGAACGGTTTCAAAGGGTAAGCCTTTTCTCAGTCCGGAGATATCTCAATCAGTCATAGGCAATTATATCGGCAAAGCCGAGAAATCCTCGCCTCATGATGACCCCTATGTCCAGCTTACTCCGCGTGAAAGGGAAGTGCTGCAGCTTCTTGCCGAAGGAATGACCAACCGGATCATCGCGAAGCATCTTCACATCAGTGTTAAAACGGTTGAAACCCATCGAGCCAACTTACTGGAAAAGCTCAACATTGAAAGTACCGTAGCCCTGATCAAATACGCGATCCGCAAGGGATTGATTATCCTCGAAGAATAGCTCCCTCCCTTTTATACCGAATTCCCCTATTCAGTGTTCTCGGTAAGACCGGCAGGAGTTTGCTATAGATAAGGGTTTACCCCGAACCAATAAATAAAATTTCAACCTGGAACAGCAAGTCCTTTTTACTATCGATACTGTGATAGACCGGTAGGTAATACTTCAAGTACATTGAGCATCACTATTCTCTGTTGGCTCCCTTTTCTGTACAGGAATAAACTGGATAAAATCAAGATTACCCCGATTGCGCCGATTACTGGAACGGAATATCCTATTCATGGAAAAGTGCATATGTGGTTCGGATGTAAAAGGTTACATAATAATAAAAGAAAGTAGTGCTTTGAGGAGAAAACAGGGATGTATAAAAAATTGAATCTGGCTGTAAAGATCGGGGGTGGCTTCATTGCGGTTATCTTGCTCCTGATGATAGTCTCATTGGTTTCCTGGAATGGCGTAAGCGGAGTGGCCGACGGCTTCACCCGTTATCGCGAACTTGCCAGGAATGCAAAATTGGTCGGAAATTTCCAGACCAACCTGCTGATGACGCGCATGAGCGTCAAGGACTATATCCTCAAGGCAAATGATAAATATGTCGAACAGTACCATGTGTTTCGGACAAAGATTGATCAAGCACTTGGGGAAGCGCAAAAAGAGATCAACGACCCGGAACGGGCCAAGGTGATAGATGAATTGTCCTCGGATATTCTCTCCTATGACAAGGCTTTCGACGAAATGGTTGACTTGGTTAAAAAAAGACATCGGATCTTCAATGAGATTTTGAACACCCTCGGACCGGCCATGGAGGTAAAACTGAATGATATCATGGAGTCTTCCGAGAGAAATAACGATGCCCAGGCTACTTATATGGCTGGAGTTTCCCTGGAAAAAATGGCGCTTGGCCGACTCTATGTGCTAAAATTTCTCAATGTTAACGAACCGGCTAATGAAAATCAAGCTATGGATGAGCTTGATGAGCTTCTGCAGAGCTTGTCGAAACTTCAAGGCGTACTGAAAGATGTGCAACTTGTTGCAGAGGTCAGGGGGGTTATCACGCAGACAAAGCAATATCAAAAAGGTTTCCAAAGCATAGTTTCGGCCATATACAGTCGAAATAAGATTATCTCCGAAAAACTTGATACGAGTGGACCGGAGATGGCCTCTAATGTCGAGACACTCAAGCTGTCCTATCAGGAGGATCAGGATGCGCTTGGCCCCATCGTACAGAGTGAGAGCAGAAACACGATCACAACAGTTGTGGTTGTTTCTGTTCTGGCGATCTTGTTTGGCATTTTCGCCGCTTTATTGATCACCCGGTCTATAACCGGACCGGTGCGGCGCGTTGTTGCCTTCGTTGATGTTCTGGCCGACGGTGATTTTACCGCGAAGCTTGATGTCGATCAGCAGGATGAGATTGGCAGGATGTCGCGTGCTCTGGGCACTACGGTGGATCAATTGGGAGAAATGATCAGGAAAATCGTAAACGGCGTCAACACACTCGCATCATCTTCCACCGAACTCTCAGCCGTATCCGAACAATTAGCTGGAAATGCCCAGGACACCTCTGCCCGTTCCAATGCTGTGGCTTCCGCCGCCGAGGAAATGAGTACGAACATGAATTCGGTATCGGCAGCCATGGAACAATCTTCAAGCAATGTCGGAATGGTTGCTACCGCCACCGAGGAAATGACCACCACAGTCGCTGAAATAGCCAAAAATGCGGCAAAAGCCAAGAATATTTCCGAGGATGCGGTCGAACAATCGAACCGAACCTCAAAAAAGATCAACGACCTTGGCGAAGCAGCCAAAAAGATCGGCAAAGTTACCGAAACCATAACCGAAATATCAGAGCAGACCAATTTGCTGGCTTTGAATGCCACAATTGAGGCTGCCCGCGCAGGTGAAGCCGGTAAAGGTTTTGCCGTTGTCGCCAACGAAATAAAAGAGCTGGCCAAACAGACAGCAGAAGCTACGATTGACATTAAGAACCAGATCGGAGAGATGCAGGGCACCACCGACAGTACAATAAAGGATATCGAAAATATTAGGCAGGTGATCGAAGAAATTAATAGTGTGATCTATACGATTGCTACTGCAGTAGAACAGCAGTCTGCGGCAACTTCGGAAATCGCGGAGAATATCGCACAGGCCTCGGCCGGTATCTCCGAAGTGAATGAAAATGTGGCCCAGAGCTCCGCAGCCAGTGGCGATATTACCAAGGAAATTGGAGCGATCAGCAATGGTTCGGAAGAGATCAACCAGGGCAGCCAGAACGTCAAAACGAGTGCGAATGACTTGTCTCAGTTGGCGGAACAATTGAATATGCTCGTCAGCCGTTTCAAGGTGGCTTAACACCTCTTCCACGTTATAGTCGGGAACCACTGATCGCGCAAGATATCGATTTGCGGTTCCTGATTTTAAATTAGATTGCTGATTGGTGCAAGACGTCAGCAATGATTTATTTGAGTCGGTTTGGTAAAAAATTTTAGTCGTTTTCTCCGATTTTTCCTCTATATATTTTACTATTAATAATAATTTCTATTTGTCAGCGATATCCCAAAACAACCAGAAAATCAAATAGTTAAAAAAGCCAAGCAAAGGCTTGTAAAAGAGTAATTAATCTCCGCCGGCGCTGACCGATAGCCATGGCAATATCGTAATCGTTCACGATACACATCAAAAATCGCATAACCCGGATCCGTAACCGTTCATCCAGTACTCTCCGTTCGTTGAAGCAGGTCTCGGAGCAATGGCTGGCTATGTTAGGCGACTGATCAGATGAAAATGGTGTGCTGGTGAAGGGTTATGCAATCAATGAAAACCCGGGCAGAGGATAATCTCTCCTCGTCCTGTATGATAGGATAGTCTTTTCCGGCAGGACAGCTGAGTAAAGAGCGGTGACATAGAGGTAATGTTTCTGTAAGGATTATCAGGAATATCAATATATTGTGCCATGTCGGGTAGTTCCGGCTTCTGGCATACTATCTGCAAGCAAATGATAGTGAACCTGCAGGAATTTCGCAACGGACGATGCCGGTCTCCACTATGGCTGCAAGCGATTTGCTATCCAAAGAATGAAAGATCCGTTGGGGACAGTCGATTTTTGCAAGGACAAACCGGAAGGTAAAAAATAGACACGGCATTTTTGAAATCGTTTTTTCACCATAAAAGAAGAAACAGTATTGCCGGTCACATGCAACACATGACACGTGCAACCTTGTGGTCGGTATAAGAAAAGGGAGAACGATCATGACCAATCGATCCGGCAGAAGAATTCCCCAGACTCCTCATCCTCTATGGACCGGAATTGCCGCCGGGCTGATAGCCGGTGTAGTTGCCGGTCAGTCCGAGAAAGTGCTCGACGTCTTTGTGTCGAGTAAACAAAAGCGGCAGGAACGACGAATTCGCGAGGGATCCGCGCATGAGATGGCCGGGCCCTATCTCGCCCGCAAGATTTCCGGGCAAAAGCTTGACAGCAAGGAAAAACAACTGTCCAAAGTCATTTTCAATCTCGCCTATGGAATCGGATGGGGAATGATCTATGCCGCTATTCGCAAGAAATATCCGGTTGTTTCCCGACTGGGTGGCCTGCCATTTGCGATTCCTTTCTTCTTTGCCTGTGACGGGACGATTGCTCCTCTGCTGGGGGTAACTCCCGGCTTGCGGCGGATCCCGTGGCAGCCGAGCGCAAAAGAAATGGGCAATCATATTGCCTGGACCGCTGCTGCTGAATTGGTGCATCGCGGAGTGGCCAAGGCGTTAAAAAAATAAGAGGTAATAGTCAACCTGGACAATATTCAAGGAGAAAAGATATGATGCTATTCTCGCAGCGCAGCAGACGCAGGACCAGGTACATGACCGGAGAATTGCCCGGCTGGCTGAGCAAGACCCTGATTATCGGCACCCTTGTGACGGTGGTCGTCCTGGAAATGAAACGCCCCTTGAGAACTCAGAAACAGAGCAAAGTAAAGCGGGACGTGCGCAATGCCGCCATGTCGCTGATGACGGCGACAACCATTGCCATAGCCGAAAAGCCCGTGGTCACTCAGCTGTCCAAGATGACGGAAAGCAAGCGCAGAGGCCTTCTCAAATGGAGGCAACTGCCGGTTTGGCTAGAGTTGTTTCTCTCTGTGGTTTTGATGGATTATACTCTCTACATTTGGCATTACCTGACACACAAAGTCCCACTGCTCTGGCGTTTTCATCAGGTGCACCATGTCGATCTCGACCTCGATGCCTCAACGGCGCTGCGTTTTCATGCCGGGGAAATGTTGCTCTCTGTTCCTTGGAGAATGGCCCAAGTAGCCCTGCTTGGAATTTCGCCCCGAGCTCTTAACCTGTGGCAGACCCTGACCTTAATGGAGATTCTTTTTCACCACTCGAACATTCGTTTGCCCATAGGTTTCGAACGCCTGCTCAGCCGGCTGATCATCACTCCCAGGATGCACGGCATTCATCATTCCATCGTTCGGCAGGAAACTGATTCCAACTGGTCGACGATCTTTTCCTGGCCGGACTATCTCCATCGCACCGCCAGGCTCAATGTTCCTCAGGACCATGTGACGATTGGCGTTCCAGCTTTTCGCGATCCGCAAGAGTTGACCCTGGGCAAGCTGATGAAGATGGCCTTTACAGAGGATCGTTCGAGTTGGCAGTTGCCCGAAGGACAAATGCAGCCGCGGCAGGAAAATCTACCGCCGTCACAGTGGCAACTGGCAGAATGAAATCAGTCCCCTTTTTTTTGAATCCTTGCCAACGACCACGACGCGTCGCTGCAGGCCGGGGCAGCTTTAGCTCAAGGTTAGTCGGCCGATCCGTCCTCTCTCGGACCTTGGACGCCGTCGAGACTGGAGGGGCTGCCCCCTTCACTTCGCCGAACCACGCTGAACGAGCCGTCCGTCTCCAGTACGACTGCCTCTGCCTCTCCAAGGGAAGCAAATCCTGCTGCGCGAACAGCCGCCCGCACCTCATCTTCTGTAACCCGCGCCCGCCGAAGGGCCGACGTTAGGAAGTTGCCGCGATGCAGCAGCATCCGCGGCTCCCCTGTGGCAAGTTGTCGCACCCAACGCGCCCGTACGCTGGACCAAGTGACCGCGAATTGCAGCCCAATTAACAGGGCAAAGGCAAGTGCGCCTTCGACCAGCGCCACGTCCTTGTTCAGCAGGATGGTTGCCAGCGTCGAACCGAGGGCGACAGTCACAATCAGATCGAAGGCATTCATTTTCGACAGCGTGCGCTTCCCCGAGAGTCTCAGGAAAACAATTAACGTGACATACGCCAGTACGCCGATGACTAAGGTCCGGAACATGGTCTGCCATCCATTGAAGAGAATCTGCTCCAAGTTCACCTCCTCTGCCTAACGCCCAGCACAATGGAAAGTTTATAACGCGGGCGGAAACCAGCTCAGTTGGTGCTGTTTGTTATGTTTTGACTCCACGCGTTTCGCGATGTGGAGAGGGAAACGATCGGGCCGACCTTGCGCGACGGACAATAACAAGAGTCCGACAGCCAGTAATCCCGATGTTGTCCGGCAATCTCTTATCAATATAATTAAGGAGTACAAATTGTATAGTTGAAGAGGATAAAGAGGGTGCAATTTCATCGATTAATGATTGCTTTCCTTCCCGGATTATCGCCTGGTAAACTTGAAAAAGCGGCTTACTCCACCGTCAGTAGTTTTCTCCTGGTAGAGAAACTGCAGCTTCTCTTCGTCGAATTTCTCGAAAAATTGCTCCCAGCTGATAGTTTCCAGTTTTTCTTCGCTGCTGTAGTCGGGGAAATGGATTCGTAAAATGCCGGCGTCTTCACCGCCTGTCGGTGTTCCCTTGACGGTAGCAGGAACACCGCCACGTTCTTCGACCCAGCGTCTGACTTTTTGATGGTCAGTAGTTGACTTTGATTCATGTTGAGTAGTCATTTCTTACCTCCTGAAATGATTTTGCATCTGTCCTTAATGAATTCATGGTCTAATCCGGATTCATCGTCCTGCATACAGACTGTCCCCGAATCGGCCAACCTTAAAAGCAACACTTACGTATTACATTCATCAATTATTATGCCAGCAGGAGACGAAAAAAATCGGATAGTCGAACTACAAATAACGAAAAAATTTTGAAGAAATTGGCCTGACATACAGTTAAAAGTATGCTGGGAAAATATGTTTTTCAGCACGCGCATCAGTCTTAAGGCTGCCATCAATGCTGAGGAGGCAATGGCGAAAGAGGTGGGGAACGCCACAGAAAAAAATGGCGGAAAGTTCTTGGCGTCAGGTTCTGCCTCAAAGCCGGCGTACCTCCCGATCGCCACCCATCGTCCGGCAGTAGCAGATTCTGTCCCAACATATCGGATGTTTCGTGTTGATTGGAGTTCATGATACTTGTGGAAGGGTATTTCCAAATCCACAACAGGAAAAGGAAGATCAACCTTTTCTATTCAAAAGATTGTCGTTTTTTACCAACAACGCCATGAGTATCGATTAACGTTCCCTACACGTCAAATGCAAGTGTAGTTGTCATTGAATCCTCTTGTGATGAAAAGGTTCAGGCAAATTCCAGGAGGTTGTCCGAGAATAGCATTTTTCTCAGATCAAGGCATTTCAGAAAATAAGCCCAGGCATATAGTTAATATTCCGAGCATATTTTTCTGAATTAACGATAAGTTGGGTAAAAGGGCATTCTCGGAAAGCCTCCTGGGGGATAGATGGAAATTCTAGCTCTTGATTGTATGCGGTGGAAGGTCGGGGACCTTCAGTCCCATCGGCAGTAAGATCTGACGGTTGAAAAGATCCCGAACATGATCATCAGATGCCGTGCCAATATGTTGCGAAATTGTTTTGATTTTTTCGGCATACTGCAGAGTTTTATCTCTGCATATTCTCCTGGCCTTTTCGATCCCATTCCAGTTCCGGTCATCCAGGAATTTTCGGTGGGCATCAATTATTTCAGGAAAAAGTTCTTTGCGCAAACCATCAAGGAAACCGACATAGAAGCTCAGTGAGGTCTCCGATTTTTCGCTGATGAGATGAGACAGCAGCCCCCCGGGGTGAGTATCAGCCAGGATGTCTTTGATCGAGCGACTGACCAATTCATACACCGAACCTGGAAATCGAGAAACAATTGTCTGCAGTGTCGAACTGTCAAAGGTTGTTTGCAGTACCTCACCAACTTCGTGATAAATGAAGAGATCAAGTTCGGCTTCAACGATGTTATCGAGAGTATCCTTGAATTTCTGCTGATTTAACCGGCCATCCCGCAATAACCCATAGAGCTGAAGCGCATGGCGCAAGGAACTCCGACAAGAGGAACGTAACTCCTGAATATAATCCCACAAGAAGAATCGAAGTGATTCCTTCCTTATGAAGATCACACCATCTTGTGCCATAGCAAAGGGACTGGCCATCTCTCTTGCGCTCTCTTTTCCCAGGATCAATACCGGCAGGCCGGCTGCGGTGCGTTGCTCTATTTTCTCGGCAAGAAAAAAAACCGCCTTCATCGATCTGCCGTACCCAGCCCCATAGACCATCAGTTTATCGTTGAAGTAGGCATTTATAGCAGGAGAATCATCTGGTGATAATGCACAACCGTTGAATTTGAGCCGCCGATAGGGTTCTTCTGCTATCGTTTTCCAATAATTTTCCTTGGTCTCGATCCAATCTAACAAATCGCTGGTTACCGGCTCCTGCCACGGTTCTAAATCGTTTTCCCACTTATATAGATTCCGAAGCTTGAGAACCATAGTGCACATGGTATAAATGCCATGGCCGACGGCGTCTGAGATATTACAGTTATGTTCAATGTCTTTGATTATTGAGCTGTCCTGACTTGAGGTATTCATACTCTCCTCTATCGCTGTGAATTTTTCCTCCCCCCGGACCTTGAGACGGGATATGGAAATGGTGCATCGATCGGCATACTGAGGTAAAATAACTTGTTATTTCCTTCTTATTGTAACCATGCTGAAGAAATATGCCCAACTTCACCTTACTTAAAGAGAGGTGTGTCACGCCGAATTGCAGAAATCCGGGGCTGTTTTTAATGGCCCTTGATGCTGTGATATATTCTCGCCAGGAAGTGGTTTTCTTCCATTTCAAGGAGTTTGTCGCATTGGAAGCCATGAAAGTTGCAGATGGTGTGTAACATTTCGAAATCCACATAAAGCCAGCTGAAAGGGTCAGACCTTAGCCCTTTGTAGATCATGACAAAATCTGTTTCACCGCAATACCCACCATTCTCATCGTAAACAGCCACGCCATTTTCCAGGAATTTTTTGGTCAGATCGGTTGAATCGGCCAACAGCTGTCCACCCGGTGCAAGCAAAGTGTCCAGATGTTGGATAAAGAGATTCAAGCCATCCAGGGAGCTGCAAATTCCTATCCCGTTCATGAGCATGAGAATTGTATCATAACGAAAATTATTGAGATCCAGGATATTGCGGTGATATGGCTTTTTGATTCCTCTTCGACGCATTACTTCCACACAGCCGGGAGAAATATCAATGGCATTGACATCCAGGCCTCTCGACTGCAGTTCCAGGCTGTGGCAACCAGCTCCGGCACCGACATCGAGAATCCGTCCCCGGCAGGCTGCCAGGGCACATTTTTCGACGTCGTTCATTTTTTCAAATTCGCGGAACATGGTGGTTCCCTGCATGGTCGACATTTCAAGCGTCGAAGACCAGACATTGAGAAAGGCCTCTGAATCGCCGCAGTAAAAGTCATTCACCATGGTGCCGAGCGGGTCTTTATCCTTGTCCAAAAGGAGTTTTCGGGGACAGACCACGTTATTATCCAGATTTCTTATCTTTTTGTTTTCGAGGACGGCCGGCACGGCCGGGAATGACCCGACGACCAAGCATACAGCTGATCTCCTCCTGAAACCGACAGGAACCTAAGGCAAAATTCCCATTGGTTGCTTTCCGGATTTTATCAACTTCACCAGGGTCCAAATGATCCCTGAACAATTCTTTGTATGCTGATAATCGCCGAGTGTCGTCAACACCAAGGTCATTATAAATCGAATGATGGGTAATGAGTGCGGATGGATATCCTTGTCCATTAGTCTGGTAACTCGACCACTTGTAATCTCCGGGGTTGTCCACCAACCCGGCACGAACGGGATTCATCTCGATATAGCGCTGACAGGTGAGAAGATATGCGTCATGCTGGACAATGCTTGAACGGAACCTTCCTTCCCAGAGCGTCCCACTTCGTTTATAGGTGCGATTGATATATTGTACGTACCTCTGGCCGAGACTCTTCATGAGATGACCTGCACTCTCCTTATTCTTTGGTGTTAGAAGAAGGTGCACATGATTGGTCATAATGACATAAGCATGAACAGCACAACCTGTTCTGCGGGAATATTCCTGTAACCAGTCCAGATAAAAACCGTAATCGTCATCAGCAAAAAAACAGGCTTGGCGATTATTGCCTCGTTGTATGATGTGTAAGGGGATTCCTGGAATTATGATTCGTGGTCGTCTTGGCATGTAGGAAGATATAACATATTAGTTTGAAAATACAAAGATAAAAACGTGGTCTGTCCCTTTGTTTCGCTCCTTGTCCTTCCTGAGCTGGAGCGTAGGAGAATGAGAAGGAATGCATCTTGCAAATATAAGAAAAAATGAACTTTCCCAGAATGTAAAAAGAGGATTGACCGGAGAGGGAGAGATGAACGTATAAAACAGGAGAACATGCATGAAACCAATACACCGAGGCAGTCGAGGAAATCTTGAAAAAACTCTCATGAGCGGTGCTGTAATACTCAGCGCTTATGTAATGAAAATGGGAATCGATGCGGTCTATGAAAGAGTCGTCGGCAGTACGGCTCCGCGAAATCCGAACGAAGAAAATGTCACCTGGTGTAGTGCGCTGCTTTGGTCGGCCGCCACAGGAGCACTCCTTGGTGCAGCGAAAGTCGCCCTCCGTCCAAAAATTGATCGTGGAGTAAAAAAACTGCTCTCCAATTAAGCGTTATCTAAGTCTGACAAACTCGTAAAAACCGTAAAACCGGGTGGCTAAGTAAAAAACTTCAAATTCGAGCCGCGCAGATTTTCAATCATTTCGACGTACAAGAGGTACTTCGAAATGATTGAAAATTTGTGGCAACGAAGAAGGTGAAGATTTTTTACGACGCCATCAAGTCTTCTTATCCGGCATTTATATCAAACTTATTTGTACCGGTTAGGACCCATCAGGTGAAAACATGTCAAAATCAACGCAGGAACAGGCACAGGAAAAATTAATATGGTTAGCGCGCTTCGGCTATGCTACCCGAGGTGTCGTATATATCATTGTCGGGGCACTTTCGCTTCTTGCCGCATTTGGAGAAGGGGGGAAAACCACCGACACCAAGGGAGCCCTGCGTTCCGTCATGTCCACCCCTTTTGGGGATATAATGATTGGAATCATAGCTTTCGGGCTGTTCGGCTATGCTCTCTGGCGCTTTGTCCAGGCCATTAAGGATGTCGATGATCATGGTACAGACCCAAAAGGACTTGCCGTCCGCGGGGGATTGCTGGTTAGTGCCGTTACCCACACTTCGCTGGGAATATACGCACTGGACATGCTGTTTGGTTTCGGTGGCGGCAGCAGTGGCGGCGGTTCCAAGGGGATGGCGGCGATGCTCATGCAGCAGCCATGGGGACGGTGGCTGGTTGGAATAGTGGCGCTGTGTATACTCGGCGCGGGAATCGCTCATGTGCTGAAGGCGTTAAAAGAGAAATACGAGAGATATTTCGACATGGACCGCAGTCTCATGGAAAAAGTCAGCCCCGTGATAAAATTTGGCCTGATTGCCCGGGCAGTCGTTTTTGCTATCATTGCCTTTTTCCTTGCCTATGCTGCCTGGACCTATGATCCGCAAAAGGCTAAAGGTCTCGATGCCGCCCTTGAGTTCATCCAGCAACAGGCCTATGGGAGCTATTTACTCGGTGTGGTCGCCCTTGGTCTCTTCGCCTTCGGGGTCTACAGTTTTCTGGAAGGAATTTATAGACGAATACATCCGGGATAGGTGCTTAGCTGGACGTTTTCGACATTCCATGTTCAAGGGCGGCCGGCACGGCCCGGAAAACACGGCGGCCAAGCATGATCTCCCCGCAATCTGACTTCAATTGGAGAATTTTCCAGGAGAGTATATGCTCTGTATAATTGATATGCAAAATGATTTTGTAGATCAGCAAAAGGGACAGATGACCGTTAAAGGTTCCGACAAAATCATTAAAGGCATCATCGACAAGATAGATGAGTATGAGCAAAATGGAGATGTCATTCTTTATACCATAAACCTGCATGGCAATATGGATGGAGATAACAGAAGCTGTCAGGAGAAAAATTGGGGACAGGATCTGGCCGGGTCCCTTAAGGAAAAGTTACACGACAAAATCTGTATAAAAAAAACATATCATGCCATATCTCCTGAGGACATGATACATCTAAAGAAGAAGTACAATACAGATAAATGCACTAATAATATTGAAATAGTAGGTGTGGAATCACATATTTGTGTTTTGTCCACTGCTGTTGTTTTCAGTAATTCGTTTCCCAATTCCAAGATCATAATAAATAAAAATCTGTGCGTAAGCTCCGATATGAGTCTGCACAATCTGGCAATGATCATCATGGAAAAGTTAAAAATGGAGGTAACGGACTAATATGGCAATTATCCCAAAATAAGCTGGAAAAACTAACCTCTGACTTGATTGACTGGATAAAACAGATGATTGAGCAAACCGGAGGAAATAAAGCTGTAATTGGTATTTCAGGAGGTAAGGACAGTTCTGTTGTAACTGCTCTTTGCGTAGAAGCGTTAGGGAAAGAAAATGTAATCGGCGTACTTATGCCAAATGGTCTACAAAAAGATATTTCCTATGCACATGAAATTTCCGAATATCTAATGATAAAGAAGATTGTTGCTCCTATAAATTCCATGGTTGAAGATTTTCATCAGATTCTTTCTACAATAAACAAAGAGATAGTGAGTGAGATATCAATCCAGACAAAACTTAATCTTCCTGCGAGGATTAGAATGACCATGCTGTATGCGATAGCACAATCAATAGATTCGAGTAGAGTCATCAATACCAGTAACCTGTCTGAAGACTGGGTAGGGTATGCCACCATCTATGGTGATACTGCTGGAGCTTTTGCACCTATAGGCATCCTTCACTACTGATGAAGTGATTCAAATCGGACGATACCTCAAACTTCCTGAAAAATTCATAATCAAACCTCCGGAGGATGGGCTGACCGGCAAGACTGATGAAGATTTTCTTGGCTTTTCCTACAATACCCTTAACAGATATATACGTGAGGGAAAGATAGAAGATGCTCTGGTAAAAAATAAAATTGATCAAATGCATAGTAAAAGCAGATTTAAATTCTCACCAATTCCCATGTTTGATGCTGATTTACCGGTTCCATTGATCAAGTAGACTGAAGATTGTCTCAATATCGAACTAACGGCTAAATATTGGCGTGAACGGTGAACTATATTGAATTATCGGAACCCAAGCTGAAGCGCAGGAGAAAATAGCCAACTAAACCCGATGCAATTGAACCGGCAATAATGCCCAGCCTTTCGTCAAACAGCAGGCTTACACCTGTCTCCTCAAATGCCAGCGATCCGATAAACAGGCTCATAGTGAAACCAACTCCGCAGAGCGCGGCTGTACCGTATAAACTTCGCAAATTCATTCCACTGGGCAAGGTCGCGAATTTCAGTTTAATGGCTAACCAGCAAAGACCAAAAACGCCAATCTGTTTACCGAAGAATAAACCGGCGGCGATACCTAAAGGCACGCCATGAAAAATCTGGTCTAGAGTAACCCCTGCCAACGTTATTCCTGCGTTGGCAAATGCAAATACAGGTAAGACAACGAAGGCTACCACCTGATGCAGGTCATATTCTAGTTCCTTAAGCGGAGATTCTTCAGCGTTCGCACAGCGTAGCGGTATGAACATTGCCAGAACGACGCCGGCCAATGTGGCATGAATGCCGGACTTAAGCGTGGCTATCCACATGATGATACCGACAAATATGTACGAGCTTTTCGAGAGAACACCAGCTCTGTTCATTAAAGCCAGCACCAAAATACAAAAGCCGGCAGTCAGCAATGCACCGGCGGAAATGTTGGCTGTATAAAACAATGCAATAATCAATATCGCGCCAATATCGTCGAATATGGCCAATGAGGTTAAAAATATTTTGAGAGAAGTGGGCACGCGACTGCCCAGCAGTGCCAATATGCCTAAGGCAAATGCGATATCCGTGGCGGCGGGAATCGCCCAACCCTGTAGTGCCACTGCATCACCAAGGTTAACAGACACGTAGATAACCGCCGGAGACAAGCATACCTCCGATAGCGCCGATCCCTGGAAGAATAACCTTCTTCCTGTCGGATAATTCTCCCTCTATGAGCTCTCGCTTCAATTCAAGACCGACAAGAAAGAAAAACACGGCCATAAGTCCATCGTTTATCCAAAGCAGAAGGGGTTTGGCAATCACCAACGCACCAACCCGCACTTCTACAGCAGTCGATAGAAGTAAGCGGTAATAGGTGTCGAGTGGGGAGTTGGCGAATATTATTGCTACTAAAGCGGCTAACATCAGGATCATTCCGCCGGCGGATTCTTTCTTCAAAAAATCTGATATCATTCGGCTATCGCTCCCTTAGGTGTAGGCTCTGAGATTTAAATAATCCGGCAGCGGCAATCACAATGATAAATTTACAGCAATTCGTCCCTCGGTGAAATGATGTATTCTGCAATTATATTTTTCTACTGTCATATGCCCAATGTAAGAGAGCCTGTCTTTGCACCGGCCTGCACTGCAGATCTCCTTTGCGACAATGTTTCTTAAGTTGAGCTACATGGCGTTGCATCCCTTTCCACCTTTTAATCTGGCGTTCGTCATCTTCTGAACGTCTGCCCAAATAATATCGACAGAACCACTGAAACCATCCCCTGGGGTCTTGTGGGTTAATCCATCCCTTTGCAATCCAGTACGAGAGAGGTTTGGAAGCAGAAACCTTGAAGAAGTTCATTTCAGGATCTGAATGTGCTGGTGAGAGTTTAGCCTTTGCAAACCATGATGCGGGAAACTCCTGCCGGCAATCGGTCAGGTATTTTCCGCCGAAAACTCCCAGTTCCAGCATCTGTTTTGGTGTAAGCTGGGGCGTGAAGTCTTCATGGAAGCCACGACCAGCTGGTTTGGTCAGCAGGTATTGGTATCCCTGTTGCATCCGATCGTTCACTATGATTCTTTTTGGTTTCAATTTTTTTCAGACACGTTAATACGGCGGAACGTTCAAAAACATCTTCCATCTTCCTGTATATCTCAAGGGGTTTTTCAGGGACAGACCACATTATTATCTCGATTTCTCAGCTTTTTCTCTTCGAGGGCGGCCGGCATAGCCGGGGGTAACACGGCGGCCAAGCATATTGCTAATCTCTCCCTGAAACCGGCTGGAACCCATGGCAAAATTACCATTGGTAGCTTTCCGGACTTTATCAACTTCACCGGGATCCAACTCATGTCTGAACAATTTCCTGTAGTCGGATAATCGCTCAGTATCATCAGCTCCAAGGTCACGATAAATCGAATGGGGAGTGATGAGGTTAGAAGGGTGTGCTTGTCCATTAGCCTGGTAACTCGACCACTTGTAAGCTCCAGGATGTACCACCATCTCGGCACAAACCGGGTTCATCTCAATATAGCGCTGACAGGTGAGAAGATACATGTTCTGCGGGATAACGCTTGAGCGGAACCGACCTTCCCAGAGCGTCCCACTACGTTTGTAGGTGTGATCGATATACTGTATATAACGCTGACCGAGACTCTTCACGAGATTGCCTGCACTCTCTTTATTCTTTGGTGCCAGAAGAAGGTGTACATGATTGGTCATAATAACATAAGCATGAATGGCACAACCTGTACTGCGGTAATATTCCTGTAACCATTCCAGACAAAAACTGTAATCGTCATCGGCCAAAAAAACAGGCTTGGCGATTATTGCCTCGTTGAGTGATGTGCAGTGGAATTCCCGGAATTATGATTCGTGGTCGTCTTGGCATGTGGATAGATATAAATTATTTATTTGAGGATACAAGGATAAAAACGTGGTCTGTCCCTAATTTACATGTTATTTTTTTAGGCTAAGAGACTATAGAATTTGCTTTTGGCATTCGGCAAAACATATACTAAATGGCGATAATACGTATTACCGAAAAAATTAATCCCAAAATATTAAGAGAAATTCAGACAAACACGTAGAGAAGGTATATGGCAAAACTCAACATTTCAAAGAAGATGAATGGCATTGTCGGCATGCTGGTCTTTATCGTGCTGGCTACCGCTGCGGTCTCATTATATTTCCAGATGTCCTTAATCGACAATTATAGAGGGATTGAAAGCCAGGAGGATGCGAAAACACTGGCTGCTAAAGATGGGAGAATATATCTGGGGCGCGCAGTCCAGGGACTCAAGGATTATCTTATCAGGAATAATGAAAAATATATTGGCGAATACCATGAAGCGCTGACAAATCTGAAAGAAGCAACCAAGAGGTACGAGGATCTTGCCACCGGCATGGAAGAAAAAAAGATGGCTGAAGACGTGAATAAAGGAATTGCAATTTATGAAAATGCTTTCACCAAAGTAGTTAATGCCCGTAAGGCCGATCCGAAGATATCCCTGACCGCACTCGATGCTCTTGTAAAAGGCATGGACAGGCCCATTGCTTCAGCTATAAACAGGCTTGGTGAAGACTCAATGAACAAAAGTAAAAAGGCGAAAGTCGATGTGAACACGGCGTCCATTTCACACACTAAAACACAAGCCACGGTAGTTGTTGTCATTGGTTTGCTCTGTGCGGTTATGAGCTTTATGGTCAGCAGTGGGATTAAGAAAAATGTTGTCAAAATATCCGCTTTTGTCGATGCAATGGCCAACGGAGATTTTGTATCCAAACTTACGATAAAAAGTGGAGACGAACTTGGGCAGATTGCCACGCAGCTCAGTACGATGAAGCAACAGGTGGCAAATGTGCTCAAGGAGATCGTTGACAGCAATGAAATGCTTGTGGAGTCTTCGCATGAACTTTCGGCAATTTCCAAGAAGATGTCAAAAGGAGCCGAGGAAACATCTTCCCACTCTGATCTAGCGGCCACTGCTGCTCAGGGAATGAGTGCCAATATGATTTCAGTATCTGCGGCAACAGAACAGGCCTCAACCAATGTGGAAGTGGTCGCAGCAGCAACAGAAGAGATGACCGCAACAATCAGTGAAATATCTATGAATACTGAGAAGACTCGCTCCATTAGTGAAGAAGCTGTGGTCAAGTCAAAAAGCGCCTCTCAAAAAATAAACGACCTTGGTAGAGCAGCCCGTGAAATTGGAAAGGTTACAGAGGCTATCACAGAAATTTCGGAACAGACGAATTTGCTGGCTCTGAACGCCACCATAGAGGCGGCTCGGGCCGGTGAGGCAGGAAAGGGATTTGCCGTTGTAGCCAACGAGATCAAGGAATTAGCCAAGCAGACAGCCAATGCGACATTTGAGATAAGGCAGCAGATTGAAGGCATACAGGATTCTACCGCTGGGACGGTTGAGGAAATAGAAGGAATCTCTAAGATCATTGTCGAGGTTAATGATATGATCTCGATTATTGCAACTGCGGTGGAGGAACAATCTGTAACTACTAAGGAAATCGCCAACAATATCAGTCAGGCAGCCCAGGGAATTCAAGAAGTGACCGAAAGTGTATCCCAGAGTTCGACCGTATCAGAAGAGATTGCCGGTAATATTGCCATAGTCAATCAATCGTCAACGGAAATATCAGCCATCAGCTCGAGTGTGGATACAAACGTGTCGAAGCTGAACGACCTGGTGCTGAGATTGAAGGATAAAGTGGCCAGGTTCAGAGTCTGATCAGATTCCCCACCCAACCAGAAAGCCAAAGCGCTCAATCGCTTCTGCTCCGACAATTGATCACCCTGTCTTTTTCGGTACTGTTGTTGGCAAATCTCGGCATAACAGAGGGACAGACCACGATATAATTCCAATTTCAGTTTTTAAACGTGGTCTGTCCCCGTTTGTTACGTTTGTTATGCTAGATTTTTCCAGGGATTTAAAATTGTTGCATTGCTTGCAATAAAATCACTTTCATTTCTCGTGACGATTATGAGGTTGTGTGTAAGAGCAACAGCAGCAATAAGGCTGTCTACAGAAGCTAAAGGAGTCCCTTTTGTCTCGGCATGACCTTGAATGTTCCCCCAGTTTTCTGCAACGGTTAAATTGATAGGGAAAATTCTTGATTCATAGTCTTCAAGTAAGGTATTCAACCAGTTGGTGAGTTGATTTTTCTTTCTGGAGTCTGGGAGTTTTGTAATTCCTTTGCGTACTTCTCCAATAGTTATGACAGATAAGAATAATCTTTCATTTGGAGTTTTGTTTAACCAGCTGATGACATCTTCATTTGGCTTGGGCCGAACTAGCTCCGATATAACGCAAGTATCTAAAAGATAATTCAAAATTCTACTCCTTTTGAGTAGTCTTTTTGTCTTTCAAATTCAAACTCATCATCCATTTTGGGGCAGTTTAGGAGAAACTGTTTTAAGGATGGTTTTTTGGAAGTGATTTTTTTGTACTCTTTTACAGATAGGACGACTACGGCCTCTTGGCCTCGTCGGGTTACATATTGTGGCCCGACTTTTAAAGCATCGTCTACAACTTGACTGAATTTTGCTTTTGCATCTTGTAATTTCCATGATGTGTTCATAGCGACCTCCTTTAAAGCTCACACTAGTCAGTCTAGTTCATTCACGGCAAGAAGTCAATGATTTGCTTTGATGGATTTTTGGAGGGTAACGTTTAATTCAGGGGCGCGGGGCTGTTTCCGCGTCCACTGGAATGGCTGGTTCGGCGCAGCCGTTTTATTTTAATTCATGTCTTTCAATGGCTGTGGCGACCTTTTCCAGCCAGCCGATAAGGGTTTGAATTTCTGTGCTATTGAGTTCCCGATTTATCAAGGCCTTTAATTCTCTTCCTGCCGGTTGAAACAGGCTTGTTAACTGTGCCTCTTGCCAAAGTTGATCTATTTCCGATTCAGGGACGTTTAATTTGCTCAGAAACCCACCTCTACCGATAAGAGCCGTATATACCGATTGTTTGAAAACTGCTTTTGGTGGGTAGCCGTAGCAAATGGCAACATGCACACCATTTTTGTTTACGTTCATTGAGAAACCCTTCGTGCCCCAGTGAATGGGAAATTATTGTTCGGCATCAAACTTGAGCAGTTGACCGAATACTTCTTTTCCGTTCTTGTCTATGTTCATGAATGAATCTTTCGTGACAATCGGCAAGGCACCGGAGGTGATTTGTTTCATTTTTGTTGGTTCTTTTCCAACTACGATGTCGTAGGAAAGGAGATGCTTTCCCCCTCTCGCTTAAAATATGAAAACTCAAGGCATGTGACTCTCATGCCTTTTCTGCGCAAGAAAGATGCTGTTTGTCGGATTTCTCCGGTGATTCTTGGCCAACAAGGACAATTCGTTGTTCTTTATTGATGGAAACGGCTTCGTCTGTAGCAAGTTCAAAATAATTTCTGTGATTGCTGGCAAGGTTTAGTGCCACATCACTTACATACCGCTGGAGAATTTCTTCGAGCTGATCTGTAAGCTCCTCCACAAATGAAGTATATTCCAAAGCTTGGGCCAAAGTGTCACGAGGTGTTCTGTCCCGTTTCAGCTCGATAACGACGGTATTTCCTTCTCTGTCAATTCCAAGAAGATCGATGATGCTTCCGAGATTGGTTGTAACCTGCCGGCCAATTACGAGAAGTTTGCTGTCTTCAAGAATTTCGTCGGAGTTGCTTTCAAGCCAATTTTCCAATACCGATTCCTCATGATCGACATGGAAATGGGTTCTTGAGAACTCCTCAAATTTGCCGTCTTCTTTGATGCTGAATATTCTCATTGGTATATGTCTTTATCGCCGAACGGATTGCTGTGAGGCGGGCGGTCGTTTTGCGCGTCCTTACAAGCAACGGAGTTATATTCGTTATTTTCGTTTTCATGAAACGCTATTTTCAATACCAATATGTGGTCCATAATTTTATGTAATTTTATACCCAGATTTCTCATATAAACCGATTGCCTCAGGTTGACCTTTCCCTGTTTCCAGCCGTGCAATTGAGTATCCCAACTCTTTTGCCCAGTTTTCTAGACCAGATAAAATATTTGTATAAAAACCTTTTCTCCTCTTAGAAAGATTTACGAACATCCTTTTGATTTCATTGAATTATCTTCAATTTCTTTAAAGCAATCGCTTGCAATGAGTTCTTTCAGTAACCAACGATTACAGTTTTGTTATTTCAATCGCATTAAGTTTGTCATACTTCGACTGTGCCTTCCCATATCTTTTGTTAAGCTCATTATTTAACTGAAAACAAAGCGCTTTGAAGTCTGAGTTGAAGCTATTTGTCCGCAATAGTTTCATTGTTGATCCTTAATTATAACGTGGAATTCTACGGAAGCCGCAAAAAACGCGGCTCCCGTAGAAACGATTTGTTATACCTAGTATTTTATTGTTTGCTGTTTCAACAATATCGAATTTATTGTGCTATTGAGCGTAGTCACCCAAGCAATACAAATTGAAAAGGTATTGCCCAATTCAGGTTGAAACAGAAAATAACATATGAAAAAAACAAAGCTAACTACAATAGTTCCAGTAATTACTTCGCCCAATTCCACATTTTCGTCTCGAACATTCTTTTCAGATAAGACTCCCCCTCGTAAGGCACCGAGTAATATACAGCCATTGATAATGTTCCAGATGGGAAATATGACTAGAACTTTTATTGAATTAAGTAACACAAAAGACCCTCCCCAAATTCCAGCAAAACCACAAAGGATTCCGGCAAATATTACCATGAGTTTCTTTTCAATAAGCGTTTTTTGTCTACGAGTGAAAGCATGATAGAAACTTAATAGCATTCCTGCCAGAAAAATGAGGAACAGAATTGCTAGCATTACACTTTCGTAGTTGAAAGTAATATCTTCGGACCCCACAAAAAGATTTTGAAAGTTTGGGATAAAGAAAAGAAGACAGACATAACTCATTGAATACAATGTTAATTCATCATAGTCAGGAATGAAAAACTCTTCGAATAAACTTCGCTCTTTCTGTGTCAATTTATTCAAATTTTTTGTGTGGTATAACGTGCTGTTGTTGGGCGCGCAGCTGTTTGCGCGTCCTTACCAACAGTTGGTTATGATTTCAATTTTATTTATCTTTTATTGGGATACTGATCCAAAATATTATAATTAATAATGAAGTCCATAAAATAATATTGAATTGCATTCCTAACATTCGAGGCAAGAAACTATCGATATGAACCCCAAGAAACACTGCAATTTGCTTTGAGACCAATCTAGCTATGGATGCAAATGGGAATAGTAGTATCATTAAGACAAAAGCTGCATAAACCCATAAAACACCACCAATTTGAAGCTCCCAAATTAAATACAAGCACTCGCAAATTGCAAAATAGCCAATGGGAATGATCCACCGTTTATTTTTTTCTTTCATAACGTTGAGTTAACCGGACCGCACTGTTTTGCGGGTCCGGTTAAACGCCTGGTTGTGTGATATTTTTATTTTTTCTTTGATTGGATTTGTTGTTGAAGGGTTTAATATCGTTTAGAATTTTTTCTTCAGCTTTTTTTGTTTTATATAAGTCACATCTTAATTGTAAATTCATCCAAAAATCTTCGGATACCCCAAAGAATTTTGCTAAACGAAGAGCTGTGCTCGGAGTAATGCCTCGTTTTTTATTAATAATTTCATTTATCCGCTGATAGGGAACATGTATTGAGTCTGCAAGATCTTTTTGTGTTAAACCCATGGGGCTCAAAAATTCTTCTATTAGCATTTCACCTGGATGTGTTGGCTCTCTGTGAGTCGGTACTCTTACCATGACTGACCTCTGTATTTTAGTGATAATCTATAATTTCAACTAGATCAGGACCATAATCAGACCAAACGAAGCAAATGCGAAATTGGTTATTGATTCTTATACTATGTTCGCCTTGACGATTACCTTTGAGAGCTTCAAGCATGTTGCCTGGCGGTACTTTTAGGTCATCTAATCTGGTTGCCGAGTCGAGTTGATCAAGTTTTCTTGAGGCAATTTTCCATAAGATTTGAGGGCATATATTCCTTGCATCTTTGGAATTTTTGCCATTAAATATATCTTCTGTGCCTTTGTCCTTGAATGTCTTTATCATAGATACACAATAACACGGATATCATGCTATGGCAATTTTCTTTCAACACACAACGTAGAACTCTGCGAGACCCGCGCTTTTCGCGGGTTCCGCAGCAGTGACTTGTTGTAAAGGTTATTGCTTTTCTTTATGTTTTGTTCTTTTTATCTTTTGTTTTTTATGCAGTTAGTGCAGTTGCCTTTTATGTAGTTGTTTTTTTGTCTTTTATTGCTTTTTTCATGCAGTTAATCAAGCCGATAGGCTTTTAATCTACAACGTTAAGTTCAGGGGCGGAGGGGTTCGTGCCACTGAACTTCAAATAATTTTGATAATTGGGGCGTGCAAGAGCGTATAGAACAATCGCGATCCCCCCGACGTCCCTTGCAACGCCCTGTTAGATTATTGTTTTTATTCGTTTTTTTCAATTTGAAATGTGCCAAAAAATACAACATAGCCCAATGTTAACAACATAATTGAGCAAATTTTATATGAGCTTTCAAGTACTGTTTCAAGACCAAATAATGCTTCAATTGTATTTATAAAAATAGTGTTGCCAAAATACCAAAGTATTCCACTGGTAAACAATGTAATTGATAAAACTGTTCCAATAAAATACGTAATTTGTATTGATAGGTTAAAATTATCCCTCTGGTTTTTAAGTAAAATGCTTGGTAGGCTAGTTAGCAAAACGTGTATAACCAGTATAAGCCCAATTTTTGGTTTTTCTGGACCATCAAATAACAGAAAAATACCAGAAATTATCGCAACAATTGGGAACGCGATATATAGCTTTGATTCTGCATAAAATATTGAAAAATTACTTGCTATAGCCAAATATAGAATTAGCAAAAAATACAAAACAATAATTATTATAATATTGATCAGAATTGTTAAATCTTGATTGAGAGGAGTGTTAAATATAGGAATGATTATTTGACCATGTTTGTTTTGCAAATAAAATGCACATATAAATGGCAAGGAAACTGCTAGGTTATAAAGAGGATTTTCAGAAACCTTTTGTGAAATATTGAAGCTTAATGGCATTTCTGCTCCATTGATTATTTTTTATAAATCTAACGTGGAGTTCAGCGGGAGCCGGGC
The DNA here is from genome assembly GCA_963728385.1 of uncultured delta proteobacterium. Lineage (GTDB taxonomy): Bacteria > Desulfobacterota > Desulfobulbia > Desulfobulbales > Desulfocapsaceae > Desulforhopalus_A. Next base: position 1,958,027 of record CAVSJK010000002.1, on the reverse strand, counting down.
TTTTTCGGCTTCCGCTGTAACGTTTTGTTCGCTTTTGGTATATTATTTCAGGCTGTTAAGTTACTTCTATGCGTAGGCTTTTGCCCAGAGCTTGTGCAAATTTCTCCAATGTTGACAGTTTGATATCTTCTGCGTGATTCTCAATACGTGAAATGGCTGTTTTTTTTGTATTGAGTTTTTGGGCGAGTTGCTCCTGTGTTAAACCGGCCTCTTCTCTCGCAACTTTAAGCATTACACCAATTTTAAATTCTTTATAACCGGATTCGTAGCTCTTGGCGAATGCTGGATCACTGGACTTCCGTTTGGCAATATAGGATTTTAGAGTTTTCATTTTATTTCCTCCTTTCGAAATAATCCTTCTTTCTGGCTTCCGCGATCTTGATGGCCTGGGGAGGAGTTTTTTGGGTTTTCTTTTGGAATGCGTGATTGAGGACTATGAGCTTCGGACCATCGAAAAAACCGAGTAGACGGAATATGTTGTTTCCCTCTACTACTCTCACCTCCCATATTTCGTTGGTATTAACGAGCTTTTTCAAATAGCTCGATGGTATGGTCGGTAATTCCTCTATTAACCTCAAAACCCATGTTGTCTTCTGCGCCTGCTTTGCCGACAGGGTCTCCAAAAACTCCTCGACCGGACAACTCCCTGCTGCCGTTTCATAAAATATAATCTCGCGTGTCATGATTAAATGTTAACGCGTAGGTTAACTTTGTCAAGGAGAATTCTGTTTGTCGTTTTAGAAGCGAACGTAGAACTCTGCGAGACCCGCGCTTTTCGCGGGTTCAGCAGCAGTGACTTGTTGTAAAGGTTATTGCTTTTCTTTATGTTTTGTTCTTTTTATCTTTTGTTTTTTATGCAGTTAGTGCAGTTGCCTTTTATGTAGTTGTTTTTTTGTCTTTTATTGCTTTTTTCATGCAGTTAATCAAGCCGATAGGCTTTTAATCTACAACGTGGAGTTCTGCGGAAGCCGGGCTGTTTCGGCTTCCGCAGAAACGTTTTGTTAGCAAAGTTTTTTCATTTTTTTCTTAAAAACCCTTTTACCTGATCAATGGTTAATATTTCGTTCCTGTTTCTATGAAACATTCTATGACAATTTGAACAAACCACTGTCATATCATTAATTGGACACACTATTTTTAATGGATCAAGTTTTGAGATAGGGGTCAAGTGATGAACTTCAATAAAACCTTCACCTTGATGACCATAGAATTCTTTAAAATTAAATCCGCATACCTTACATTCAAATCCGTGTCGCCTTATAGCGGCAATTCGTAACTGACTATTACGCTCATAGTAGCTGGAGAGCCTGTATCTTTTATCACCTTCAAAAAATTCCTGCTCTAACTCAAAATTAGATAGATCTTCCTTGATTAGTTCGTCAATCTTATCTTCTTTTCTATGAGTATTTCCGTAATCTTCTTTTATGCTTACAGCCAACCGACTATTGCTATGCATCAAGAAATTACCATTTTCAATAATTGCAGTCCATCTATGTTTGAAATTACCTGTCGTCTTATGCTCATCAACGAATAGGTGCTTTAATTTTTTAAATGGAATGTTGAAAAAATCATTATCTTTTTGCTTGTCTGTCCAAATTACCAAATAGAAATCATCGCCAAATTTGCTTTTTAACTTTTCAATGACTGATTCTTGAAAGCCAACCCACTTATTGTGAGAAGTGGCATTTAAAACATAATATTTTCCACTCCTATTCCAATTTTGAAATTCAAGTGCTTTGTTCATAATGCACACCTGCTAACGTGCAGTTCTGCGAGAGCCGGGCTTTTTCGGCTTCCGCAGAAACTTTTTGTTAAATGCTTTATATAATTTTCTTTTATCTTTTGCTGTTGCTTTTTTGCTGTTGTTTTTGCTTTTAATGCAGTTGCTTTTATGCTGTTATTGCTTTTTTGCTTTTATCATTTTTTCTCTTTTATGCAGTTTTCAATCAGTGCATTTAACGTTTAGTTCTGCGAGAGCCGGGCTTTTTCGGCTTCCGCAGCAATGTTTTGTTAAATGCTTTATTTATTTCTTTTTTAATGCAGTTGCTTTTAATGCTTTTGCTTCTATGCAGTTGCTTTTATGCCTTTTTCTTTGTGCAGTATCTTTTTGTTTTTAATGCAGTTCATGCAGGAACGTTTTGTTAAATTTTTATGTAGCTGTTTTATATGTTTTGTTCTTTTCGTCTTTGCTTTGTATTCATTCCACGGGATTGAGCAACACCATGTCCTTTTAACCGCTTTTTCGCTTATAGAATGGCCTGAGCGTTTTGTTATAAAGCCAATTCCGATTTCTTTGTCATTGCATTCTCCAATGACAAAATAGCAAATTGTACTTGCTTTTTATCAGTTAGATTGCATAGTACTGAACATTTTCTTCCTTTGTAATGCAAGAAAACCTTGTAGTACACATTGCGCAACCCATTGAAGTACCGTCGATACGAAAAGGATATATACTGGAAATTGTTTACATGGATTACTTGCTCTTCCCTGAATCTTGTTTTCAAGGATATTTTGTTTTCATTGATAAAAATCTTGGTAAGATAGATAGAGAAAAAGATGTTTGAAAGTTGAATATATGCTATATAAATCGGCCATATTGATGCGACCAATAAAAAGTTAAGGGTGTTTCTTAAATTATCGTTGCTAAACGAAAAGTCTATCTCAGGCGAATGATTTGAATATATTGTAAAAAATATCACCAACGTCAATAAAAACAGAGATTCATACAAAGAACTATATTGTTTTATAGATATTTGACTTTCGGTAATCACAACCTCATTTGGTTCGAAACTGTTATACCCCATTGCCTCAGTATATTTATTCTGATCAAACAGAACATTCTCATTATCACCAAACAATGTTTCACTCAAGAAACTTCCTAGTTTTCCAAATATTTTTGAACATACCAAATAAATCGAAATTAGTGTGGCGGCAGTTGCTGAAATAACAAGAAGCAATTGAATTGTACTATCTTCCATAAAAACAGAACCAAAGGCAACAACCACAACTACGACCACCAAAACTATTTTTGTTATTGTTCTCATATTTTAGTAACAGAAAAAAGGAGCCAGATTTATTTCACAACGTTGCCGGGCACAGATTGCCATGGAGAACAGCGGAATACTGATCCGATGCATTGGAATGTTCAACACCATGGCCATGAAAATACCATTCTCCTTTTGAAACAGCCTGATGTTCTCTATACCATTATCGTTTTTATTTCATTTAACGTGGAGTTCAGCGGAAGCCGCGTCGTTTGCGGCTTCCGCTGGAACGATTTGTTCTGTAAATTATTATTTTAATTTAGACGCTTACCATACAAATGAGCCGTTTGTGCTGAAGAAAGTATAAATGAATGCCCCAATCATAAAAATAAGTACAATCGCGAATCCGACTATCTCGGTTCTCGATAGATTTCTATTTGATTCTTTATCTATTAGTGGCCATAAGCCTCCGAATATCATCCAGCCTGCTAATCTTTTTCTTTTCCCATCACCTTTGTCATTTTTTCTAATCAGTAGCGCAGCGAGCCAAAAAGAAATTATTAGCAATATCATTCCTATATAAACGATATTGTCTTTGATCATGGTCTTTTCATCGCAGTTATTTTTTTATACAGAACGTGCAGTTCTGCGAGAGCCGGGCTTTTTCGGCTTCCGCAGAAACTTTTTGTTAAATGCTTTATATAATTTTCTTTTATCTTTTGCTGTTGCTTTTTTGCTGTTGTTTTTGCTTTTAATGCAGTTGCTTTTATGCTGTTATTGCTTTTTTGCTTTTATCATTTTTTCTCTTTTATGCAGTTTTCAATCAGTGCATTTAACGTAAAGTTCTGCTGGAACCGCGCTCTTTGCGGTTTCAGCAGCAACGTTTTGTTGTGTAATTTTTTTATTCAATATAGTTTTATTTCCAGCACCTTATTTGTCTTTCTGTGATGTATATTATTCTTTTTCAATTCCGTTGAAAGAAGCTTAATATCTTGATCCTTATAACCTGAGTGAAAGTCTTTTTCAGAGTCTATCTTTTCCCAGTAAAATTTCGCAGGGATTATTATGTGTGCCAGATCTTGGTAATAAAATGATTGACGCCACAGGCCACCGTCTTCTGTCCTGTCCTCTAGCAATTCTTCTTCATCTGGCAACCCATTAGACCAGTAAGTCAGGCAATGTTCTAAGCTCGAAAACGTCGTGAATGCACACCAGGATTCGCTTGCCCAAGATACTGAAAAACCTTTTCCTAATATTCTTCTTGCAGTAGCAAGAAACATTCTCCATTCATTGTCATTCATTTGTTTTTTTATACACAACGTGGAGTTCAGCGGGAGCCGGGCTTTATCGGCTTCCGCTGTAACGTTTTGTTCGCTTTTGGTATATTATTTCAAGCTGTTAAGCTACTTCTATACGTAGGCTTTTGCCAAGAGCTTGTGCAAATTTCTCCAATGTTGACAGCTTGATATCTTCTGCGTGATTCTCAATACGTGAAATGGCTGTTTTTTTTGTATTGAGTTTTAGGGCGAGTTGCTCCTGTGTTAAACCGGCTTCTTCTCTCGCAACTCTAAGCATTACACCAATTTTAAATTCTTCATAACCGGATTCGTAGCTCTTGGCGAATGCTGGATCACTGGACTTCCGTTTGGCAACATAGGATTTTAGAGTTTTCATTTTATTTCCTCCTCTCGAAATAATCCTTCTTTCTGGCTTCCGCGATCTTGATGGCCTGGGGAGGAGTTTTTTGGGTTTTCTTTTGGAATGCGTGATTGAGGACTATGAGTTTCGGGCCATCGAAAAAACCGAGTAGACGGAATATGTTGTTTCCTACTACTACTCTCACCTCCCATATTTCGTTGGTATTAACGAGCTTTTTCAAATAGCTCGATGGTATGGTCGGTAATTCCTCTATTAACCTCAAAACCCATGTTGTCTTCTGTGCCTGCTTCGGTGACAGGGACTCCAAAAACTCCTCGACCGGGCAACTTCCTGCTGCCGTTTCATAAAATATAATCTCGCGTGTCATACTTAATTGTTAACACGTAGGTTAACTTTGTCAAGGAGAATTCTTTTTGTCGTTTTAGAAGCGAACGGCGGGCATAAGGTGCGGCGGCATTTTGCCGTCGCCCTTAATGCCCTGGTTCTACGTTCCCGGTTATTGCAGGAAGCCCATTGCTGTTTTTATCTTTTTCTCGTTATCTAACGACGTCAACATTCTCAACAATGTAAAAGCGACCTCCAAAGCTGTTGCAGGAGACGTTGAAGTTATAATATTGTGATCTACAACGATGGGTTTATCCTGAACATGTGCACCAAAACTTTCAAGTTGTTTCCTTCTTCTTCCATCCATTAAATGGTATGTTGTTGCCTTCTTGTTATTCAAGATTCCGCTTTTTCCTAGTGGTAACGCTCCAACACATATGGAAGCTATGATTTTGCTTGATTCATGAAATCGGCGAATGATGTTCAGGAACTCTTCATGATATGCATCTTGATAAAATCCAGCTTCTTCGAAACCACCGGGTATGGCCAATGCATCATAGTCATCAACCGATATTTCAGACAATTGACATTCTGGGGTAACAATGAAATTCCAGGTGCATTTAATTTGTGCTCTTCGTCCAGCAGTCGTAACTTTTACAGGAAAGTCTCCGATATTTCTGCTCCAGCCCAAAACATCGGTAAAAACGCTGGCTTCGTATTCCTCAAAGCCCTGAGCTAATAACAATAGAACATTTTTCATTCCTATTCTTTCCTTGGCATTTCGTTATTGACGTAGAACACGTGGATCACCGGGGTTGCCCAGAGCGAAGCGGCGGGGAAACTCCGGTGCATCCTTTTGTTATAAGCTTTTAGGTAGATTATCGAAAACTTCATCAGACATTTCACCGTCTGCGACTTTGGTGACTCCACCAGTCATTGTAATATCAAATTCTTTTGAAATGCTGATATCAATTATTCCACCTGGCATATGGACATTTATTTGTGAGTCACACATTCCGAGTTTATATGCCATAGCCGCCGAACCGCTACTACTACTTCCTGACGCGAGTGTATACCCAGCGCCTCGTTCCCAAATCTCAATTTGCATATTGTGCCTATCAATTATCTTCATGAATTGAACATTGATTCGATTTGGGAATATTGAATGTGTCTCTAATTTTGGTCCTAAGTTCTTAACTGTTTCTATATCCAGGGACTCATCAAGGACTATACAATGAGGATTACCAACTGAAACCGCGTTTATGATTATTTCTTTTCCATCCACATTGATTCTTTCGTTTAATACTTCTCTGGATGGGCCAGACACAGGGATTTTGTCACTGATAAACTCAGCTTTGCCCATTTCAACTTTTACGATTCTTCCATTTTGTGAAACTTGGGATTGAACTTGACCTCCAATAGTAAAAACTGAAAATTGTGTATCTCCAACTTTTTTGTTATCCCACAGAAATCGAGAAAATATCCGCAATCCATTGCCGCTTTTTTCAGCTTCTCCACCGTCTGGATTAAAAATACGAAGTCCAAAATCACACTCATCAGTTGGCAATGGACCCAATAATAACCCATCAGAACCAATCCCATAGTTTCTATGACATATTCTTACTATTTGGTCTGGGGTTAATTCCCTTTTTGGAATTTCCTTTGGATCAATCACGATATAGTCATTGCCCAAAGCATGATATTTTGAATATTTCATTCTTTTCTATTCCTTATAACGTGGAGTTCAGCGGGAGCCGGGCTTTTTCGGCTTCCGCTGTAACGTTTTGTTCGCTTTTGGTATATTATTTCAGGCTGTTAAGTTACTTCTATGCGTAGGCTTTTGCCCAGAGCTTGTGCAAATTTCTCCAATGTTGACAGTTTGATATCTTCTGCGTGATTCTCAATACGTGAAATGGCTGTTTTTTTTGTATTGAGTTTTTGGGCGAGTTGCTCCTGTGTTAAACCGGCTTCTTCTCTCGCAACTTTAAGCATTACACCAATTTTAAATTCTTTATAACCGGATTCGTAGCTCTTGGCGAATGCTGGATCACTGGACTTCCGTTTGGCAATATAGGATTTTAGAGTTTTCATTTTATTTCCTCCTTTCGAAATAATCCTTCTTTCTGGCTTCCGCGATCTTGATGGCCTGGGGAGGAGTTTTTTGGGTTTTCTTTTGGAATGCGTGATTGAGGACTATGAGCTTCGGACCATCGAAAAAACCGAGTAGACGGAATATGTTGTTTCCCTCTACTACTCTCACCTCCCATATTTCGTTGGTATTAACGAGCTTTTTCAAATAGCTCGATGGTATGGTCGGTAATTCCTCTATTAACCTCAAAACCCATGTTGTCTTCTGCGCCTGCTTTGCCGACAGGGTCTCCAAAAACTCCTCGACCGGACAACTCCCTGCTGCCGTTTCATAAAATATAATCTCGCGTGTCATGATTAAATGTTAACGCGTAGGTTAACTTTGTCAAGGAGAATTCTGTTTGTCGTTTTAGAAGCGAACGTGGAGTTCAGCGGAAGCCGCGTCGTTTGCGGCTTCCGCTGGAACGATTTGTTCTGTAAATTATTATTTTAATTTAGACGCTTACCATACAAATGAGCCGTTTGTGCTGAAGAAAGTATAAATGAATGCCCCAATCATAAAAATAAGTACAATCGCGAATCCGACTATCTCGGTTCTCGATAGATTTCTATTTGATTCTTTATCTATTAGTGGCCATAAGCCTCCGAATATCATCCAGCCTGCTAATCTTTTTCTTTTCCCATCACCTTTGTCATTTTTTCTAATCAGTAGCGCAGCGAGCCAAAAAGAAATTATTAGCAATATCATTCCTATATAAACGATATTGTCTTTGATCATGGTCTTTTCATCGCAGTTATTTTTTTATACAGAACTATTTATATCTGGAGTGACCATTTCTGGATGAAAAAAGACCCGGTCAGGCCGCTCAGTCGCTGCAGCATTTGTCAATGTGCCGACTTTTTTGCTACTTTTCTCATTCCCACTCCGCTTATTTTCTTCTGCATGTAATAGAAATGTAAGATTTTATTTTCATAGTAAGGGAGAATTTTGGCATTTACAAGAAAAAACGGTTAGGGATGGGTGATGCGGCATTTTGGGAAATAAGCCCTGTTATCACGAAGGCTGATAACAGAAAAATCTTGTTCGTTGCTGTCAGTAAATTTTCCTCGAAATACTGTTTTTCAACGAAGGTTTTTGCCGGTTTTTAGTAAATATCATTTGTTATCTGGATGAGACAATAAGTCATATATAACTCACATGGTTTTAATTTCATGAATAATATCGAAGAGTTTCGTAGTACTGATTTTGGGAAATATCTGCTTGAAAGCAAAATGGTTGCTGCTGGAAAAGAAAAATATATGGTCCACTGGACGAGAAGGTTCTTCGAATATCGCGTGCGACATCCACAAATTGTATGGTTTGATCTTCTTCCGCTTTATCTCAAAGAACTGGACAGCACAGGCACTTATAAAGATTGGCAGATTCGTCAGGCGGATCAGGCTGTTCGGCTTTATTTCAGCAATTTTCTGATAACGGTTTCTCCAAGAAGTAAACAAGAAGGGGCTTTAGCAGTAAATAGCCCGACACCCGAGAAAGACGCACTTCAGAATTTCCGGGAAGCATTGCGTCTGCGAAATTACGCAATTCGAACAGAACGTACGTACCTTAGTTGGGTTGTTCAGTATTTCAGATTCTGTAAGACCAGAAACCATTCATGGTCCGTTAATTCTCCAGGCAGTGCGGATCTGGTTCGGGATTTCCTAGCTTATCTTGTAATGAAAAGAAATGTTTCCGCTTCAACGCAGAATCTTGCATTTAACAGTATTCTTATGTTTTTTCGTCTGGTGTTTAATAAGGATCTGGGGGATCTTAAAAATGCTGTTCGAGCCAGGACTGGAAAAAAACTGCCGGTTGTTCTCTCCGTTGACGAGACAAAAAAACTACTGGAATCTGTGGAAGGTACAACCGGTCTGATGTTGAAAATTATTTATGGTGGAGGCCTTAGGGTTAATGAGTGCTGCCGATTGCGTATCAAAGATATTGATTTTGATCAGTCGCTCATCACTATTCGAGACGGCAAAGGCGGTAAAGATAGAACTACCTTGCTGCCGGCATCTCTGACCGATGAGTTGAAATCTCATATTGCGAGGGTTCTGGCACTTCACGACAAGGATCTTGCCGAAGGGTTTGGTGCGGTATGGCTTCCACATGCTCTTGATCGTAAGTATCCCAACGCTCCGACCCAGAAAGCCTGGCAATATCTTTTTCCTTCCGCCAGTCGATCTGTCGATCCGCGGAGCAATACTATTCGTCGGCACCATGTCAGTGATAGTACCCTGCAAAAGGCGGTAAAAGTTGCCATTAAAAAAGTCGGCATTCATAAAAATGCCTCTGTCCATAGTCTCAGGCACTCTTTTGCCACCCATTTATTGTTGAATGGCGTCGACTTGCGGCAAATCCAGGAACTTCTCGGGCATTCGAAGGTGGAAACTACGATGATTTATACTCATGTTGTGAAAGATATGCGTAATCCGGTTGCCAGTCCGTTTGATCTTTTGTGAATACCTTATCGAATCGGACGCGAAATTTACATCCGAAAAAGGGATGTGAGCAAACCGTAAAATTTCAACAGTCTGCAATTGCTCATGGTCAGGTCGACATTCATAGATGGGCGGGTTTGGAACCAGCCCCTACATCCGCCGGGCGCATTGCTGAAAAAAAGGAAGACCCGATCTCCAGGAGAACGGGTCTTTTCAAAGTGCAGTCAAGCGAGCTGTCTTTAAATTAATCAAAAACAGGCCGAGGCAGAACCTTAGCCTGCTCAGCAATTTGCGGCACCATATGCTCCCATTCGATGGCCATCATATGAACGCCGTGGACGCCTTTCATCTCCTTGAATTCTTCAATCTGTTCGCAGGCGATGTTGATGCCTTCCTGGGCTACCTTGCTTTTTTCGACGCCTTTTAAGCGGTCGATGATTGCATCCGGGACATCCATGCCGGGTACTTTGGTTTTCATGTACCTTGCCATACCGACGCTCTTCATCGGCGTGACGCCGCCAAGGATATAGATCTTTTCAGTGAGGCCTTCTTCATTGGCCATGTGGATGAAATCGCGGAATTTTTCCATGTTGTAGATGCATTGTGTCTGGATAAAGTCGGCACCTGCTTCGATCTTCTTGGCCAGGCGATGCACGCGCCACTTAAAGGGTTCGGCAAAAGGATTGGCGGCTGCGCCGATAAACATTTTCGGTGGTTGATGAATTTCGTTGCCGCTTAAAAACAGTCCCTCGTCCCGCATCTGTTTGACCATGGCGATCAGTTGGATGGAGTCGATATCAAAGACCCCCATGGCGTCCGGATGATCGCCGAACTGCTGGTGATCTCCCGACAGGCAGAGCATGTTGCGGATGCCAAGAGCTGAGCCCCCGAGGATATCTGCCTGCATGGCCAGCCGGTTTCTATCCCGGCAGACCATCTGGTAATTAGGTTCGAGCCCTTCCTGCAGGGCGATCAGTGAGGCGGCCCAGCTGGACATTCGCACTACTGCGGTCTGATTGTCGGTAATATTGACGGAATCGACGTTTCCTTTCAGAAATTTTGCCTTCTCCCGCACTTCTTCGGCGTCGGTTCCTCTGGGCGGCCCCAGCTCGCCGGTGAAGGCAAACTGGCCGGATTTAAGGACCTTTTCCAAGTTACTTCCGGAATGTAATTTTGTTTCTGTGCTCATATGTAATCCTCTGTTTTCTGATAATTGTTAGAGGAAATCGTTTTATCCTGTTATTTTGCCGTCTTTTCCGGTTTCTTATAGCCGGGTTGGATCAGGGTCCTCGGCGTTTGATTTTTCCAGCCGCGGGTGGTGTTTATTTTCTTGATTGCGTCCAGACGGTTCTGACCGTCGAGGCGTTCATAGATCTTAAACCAGGCACAAGGCTGCTCGTTGCTGATCTCGCAGCTCCCTTTATTGGTGCCTCCGCAGGGGCCGTTCAATAGACCTTTGGCGCACATGGTGATCGGGCAGATGCCGCCGGTACAGCCGAGAACACACTGGCTGCAGGAGCGGCAGCGCTCTTCATACCAGCCTACAGCCTGATTTACCGAGAGTCCGCTGGTGTCGACCGCCGGAAAGGTGGGGATGAGCGGGTATCTTTCAGCGAGAAACTGAATGCCGACCCCGCAGGCCATGGACATCAAGGCATCGTATTTTCCCTCTTCGATAATGTTGTCGAGTTCGGCCAGGTATTCGCGGTCGCATTGCCGTTCGATGGTGTGACCATGAATTTCGATGGGATCGTCATCGAGCCGTCTCGCCATCTCGAGTTCGGTATTCAATACGTCAACTTCTTTCTCCCCGCCGGCAAGACATACGGAGACACAGGTGCCGCAGCCGACGTTTAGAACTTTGTTGTACCCTTTGAGCATCTCCTTGATCTCGGCAAAGGGTTTTCTTTCGGCAACTATCATAATATCCTCCTATAGTCCGACACCGGCCAAATCCGGCCCAAGATACACTCTTTCATTTTCCCCAAGCATGCCCATGGACAAACAGATGAGGGTCCAGAGATGCACGGTATGCCATTTGCCTTCGTAGTGCTCGCACAGGTCATGAATCTGGGCGTGGCAGTTATGGCAGGGAGTGATGGCATAATGAGCGCCAGTGGCTACGATCTGCTCGGCTTTCAGTCTGCCATATTCACGGCGGGCCTCGGGAAATCCCGACTGCAGGAAGCCACCACCGCCGCCGCAACAGTAGTTGTTGGATTTATTGGGTGTCATGTCGATGAAGTTTTCCTCACCGACGACCTTCTTCACCACGTAGCGCAGATCATCAGCCACGGGGTCGCCGAAAGACTTCCTGACGAGCTGGCAGGGGTCCTGAACGGTAAAAGTGACTTTCAGGTCTTTGTTCCAGTCGGAGTTCACCGGCAGTCTTCCTTCCCGGATCCATTTCGCGTAATACTGAATAATACTGGCTATCTCGAATTTGTGGGGGATGTTGAATTTTTTCAGTCCGGCCCGGACTGCGAAAAGTTCGTGTCCTCACTCCGTGTTGAGCCACACCTTGCAGCCAAGATCGTCTACGGCCTTTGCCTTGACCCTGATAATATGTTCCCAGCTTTCGTTATCGGCGAGAAACATGCAGTAGTTCTCCGCCGCCCATCCCTTGGAGCCATAGGTCCAATCGGCTTCCACCTTGTTCATGATCTTCCAGAGCGGGATCATCTCGTCCGGCTCGGTCACCGGCTCCCGCGAGTTCTGATTGAGAAAGAAATAGGCGCCTTCCTTGTCCATGGGCGCCTGCAGTTTTTCAAAGCCCGGCTGATCGTTGCGCACTTCCTCGGCAACGTCTTCGACGACGAAGCGCCAGTCTTCTTCAGTGGCGCCCATGGCGCTGCAGGTATCGTTGCGCAGGGCCATGTCGCATGAACCCAAGATACCTTTGGGCCGCTGATCCCTAGGTCTGCAGCCTCTCAGGTTAAAGACCAGTTGGGGGATATCGATCTTCATCGGGCAGACATAGATACAACGCTGGCACATGGTACACATCCACGGCCAGTCGGAGGCCAGCAGCTCCTCGTCCATGCCGAGAGCCGCCATTCGCAACATTTTTCGTGGGTCCATGTCCTCCAACCCGGTTGCCGGGCAGCCGGAAGAGCAGGCTCCGCAAGTCAGACACAGGTCAAGGTTTCCGCCTTCGGGCAGAAGACCTTTGACCGTGTCCATAAACCTGCTTTTCTTTTTACCGCCTATTTTTAATACTCCTACAGACATAGTTGGCTCCTTTAGTACCTTGGAAATTCTTTTCCGGCTCTTTGGAAAAGAATTTCGTGAAGGTACTTACCCCGTGCTTTGCGGGGGTTGCTTGGTCTACATCAGACTTTTGGTTATGAAGACTCATCAAACTTGTACCGCCTTCTTCAACCTCTCCTTCAGATGGTTTCACCAGGTGAAATGCCGCCTCATGCAGGTGCAGCGGCCTTCCTGGGTTTTGCCTTCAAAGGATTGGGTCCGAGGGACATGATGTGTTCCGTCATCTCCTGAGCGTATTTGGCAAAGGTCGGTCCTTCGCCCGATGACAGGTTGTACATCCTGACCCGGTCGCCTTCGATGCCGATCTCTTCCAGTAGTTGATGGATGTGATCGACACGTTCCCGGCAGCGGAGATTTCCCTGGTTGTAATGACAATTGCCCTCCATGCAGCCGACGCAGTACACCCCGTCGGCACCTTCCTGGAAGCACTTGAGCAGGTACATCACATCCACTTTGCCGGTACAGGGGACGCGGAGTATTTTTATATTTGTGGGGTAAGTCAGTCTCATCGAACCTGCCAGGTCCGCGGCTGAGTACCCTCAGTAGTCGCAACAAAATGCTATGATAGTCGGTGTGAAATCAGCCATTATAATCCTCCCGCCAGCAGAGTTTCAATTTCGCAGGTGATCTGGTCGTCTTCGTAGTTATTGAGCCTGATGGTCTGTCTTGGACAGACACAGGCGCATACGCCGCATCCCTGGCAAAGTGCCGGATCTATCTGGATCTCCCCTAACTCAACATTGAATCTTGGAACCTCAAACGGGCAGGACCGGACACAGGTCAGGCACTTGACGCAGTGATCCGTGTCCACCTCGGCTTTGATGGCCGACAGTTTGATTTTATCCTTGGAGAGAAAAGTGACCGCGCGGGATGCCGCGGCGCTGGCCTGAACGATGCTCTCGGAGATCAGTTTCGGGCCATGAGCCGTACCGCATAGGAAAACGCCGTCGCTGCCCATATCCACCGGCCTCAGCTTAACGTGCGCCTCAAGGAAATATCCTTCGGAGTTGGTGTTGAGTTTCATCTTCCTGCCTATCTCATCCGAACCGACCGGATCAACTCCTGCGGACAGTGCCAGGATATCGGCCTGGATCTCGATGTCTTTCTGCAGGATATGATCCCTGACCGTCACCAGTACACCCTCATCCGCGGCTTTGGCCACCGGCGGATTGTCTTTCTGATAACGGATGAAGATGACGCCCTGTTTCCGGGCTTCAGTGTAGTAATCTTCCATCAGACCGTACATACGCATGTCACGATAGAGGATAAATACCTGACTGTTCGGATTCGCTTTCTTGATAGCCAGTGCGTTCTTCACCGCTGACTGGCAACATATCCTCGAGCAATTCGGACGCTCCTCGTTACGGGAGCCGACGCATTGGATCATAACGACGGAATCAAGATCCCCGGCGCCTTTGTCCGCAAGCCTGTCGCTCAACTGGATCTGGGTGAGCACCCGGTCGTCTTCGCCGTAAAGGAATTCCTTGGGAGAGTATTCCCCCGCGCCGGTGGCAACGATGATGACACCGTGCTGGATTTCCTGGGGTTCCTGGCCGGCGGCCCGTACCGCGGTCTTGAAGTTACCCTGGAAGCCTTCGAAATTAACGATCTCCGAATCGGTAAGGACGGTGATCTTCTCCTCCGAGCTTACCTGGGCCGTCAGCTCATCCACATAGGCCCTGATGTCGGCGCCTTCAAGGGTATGATGCAGCTTTCGTCCCATGCCGCCGAGTTGACCCTGTTTTTCGACCAGGGTGGATTCAAACCCCTGTTTTGCGAGATCAAGCGCGGCGTTCATGCCGGCGATTCCTCCTCCAACGACCAGGGCCCGTTTGTTGACGGGGATGATCTTGCCGTGAAGCGGCTTCAACTTGACGGCGCGGGCAACGGCCATGCGGATCAGATCCTCGGCTTTCTTCGTGGCTAGTTCCGGATATCCGGCATGAACCCAGGAATCCTGATTTCGGATATTAGCCATTTCGAACAGATATCTGTTCAGACCGCATGCTTCCAGGGTTTCCATGAACATGGGCGCATGGGTTTTCGGACTGCAGGAGGCAACGACCACCCGATTCAGTTTGTGTTCGAGAATCTTGTCCTTGATCTTGGCCTGGGTATCCTGGCTGCAGGTAAAAAGATTGTTGTCGGTAAAGACCACTCCCGGCAGCGTTGCTGCGTATTCCTGTGTGCCGGGAACATCGACGACACCGGCAATATTGGTGCCGCAATTGCAAATAAAGACGCCGACCCGCGGTTCCTGGCCGGAGATGTCGATCTCATCCGGAATCTCCCGAATTTTGGTGTCCGTTCCCCGTGCCGTGGCTATCTGGCAACCGGCAAGTCCCGCTGCGGCGCTTGCTTCGGTTACCGAGGCGGGGATATCCTTTGGTCCCTGGAAGGTGCCGCAGGTGAAAATTCCCGGCCTTGAGGTCGCCAGGGGAGAGAAGGGTTGACTGTCGATGAACTTGTGTTTGTTGACGTTGACACCCAGCCTGTCGGCCAGTTCCAAGGTGGCCGCGGGAACTTCGAGGCCTACCGAGAGAACGAGCATATCGAATTCCTCTTCCTGAATCGCACCGTTTTCATCGGCAAAGCGCAGAATGAGGTTTCGATTCTCCGGGTTTTCAATCACCGAATGGATTCTGGACTTGACGAAACGAATCCCTTCACGATCCCTGGCACGGTCATAATACATCTCATAATCCTTGCCGAAGGAGCGGATGTCCATATAGAAGATGGCCGCATCGATATTGCCGCCCGAGTGTTCCTTGGCGATCATGGCATCTTTAATTGCATACATGCAGCAGACGGATGAGCAATAGGTGTTGCCGCATTTATTATTGTCCCGTGAGCCGATGCACTGGAGCCAGGCGATCTTTTTTGGCTCCTGATGGTCGGACGGACGAACCAGGTGGCCCATGGTGGGACCGCCGGAACTGAGATACCGTTCGAATTCCAGGCTGGTCAGGACATTGGGATTTTTCTTATAGAGATAGATTTCGGAAAGGGGAGTTGGATCGTACGGTTTGGCACCGGTGGCGAGCACGACAGAACCCACCGTGAGTTCCTTTTCTTCAGCAACCTGGTTGTGATCGATGGCTTTGGCCAGACAGGCCTCGACACACTGATAACATTCCGAACAGAGACCGCAGCTGAGGCAACGGATTGCCTCCTGCTTGGCCGCCTCTTCGTCGTAGCCTTTTGTTACTTCGAGGAAATTGCGCGCGCGGGCCGCAGGTGCCAGGCATTCGACCGCAATCCGTTCCTTCTTTTCTTCGCCTTCAACCTCAGGCCGGACAAACTCCCAGGTTTTCTCCCGGTTCTCCCTGAGATCCATATTGTTGATGAACCGATGGATGCTTATGGCCGCTTCCTTGCCGCAGGCTACGGCATCCACTACTGATTTCGGGCCGTAAAAGGCATCGCCTCCGGCAAAGACCCAGTCGATGGGGGTTTGCAGGGTGACGGAATCCGCTTCCAGGCCGCCGGGCCGGGAGATGGCGATTCCCTGTTCCTTGATGCCGTCCAGATTGGCGCTCTGGCCGATGGACACGATGACAGTATCGCAATGAAAGGTCTGGCAGACGTTATCGTCAAATTGGGGATTAAACCGGCCGTTTTCATCAAAGACCTTTTTGCAGCTCTTGAACTCGATGCCGGTGAGTTGATTTTTATCTTTGTCGATATGAAAACTCCTGGGGCCGAAGCTGTTGACGATCTCGATATCGTCTTCGAGAGCCTCGATGATCTCATATTCCCAGGCGGGCATTTCATCCCGGCGTTCGAGACAGATGAGGGTCACTTTCTCAGCGCCGAGGCGTTTGGCGGTCTGGGCGACGTCGACGGCAACGTTGCCGCCGCCCACGACGACAACCTCACGGCCGATTTCGACCTTTTTGCCCATGGCGGCATCGCGCAGGAAGTCGACCCCCTGCAGGACGCCTTTGATGTCTTCATGTTCTACGCCCAGTTTTCTGCCGTTATGCAGTCCTATTGCCAGGAAGAGGGCGGAATAGCCATCCTTTTTCAGGCTGTCCAGGGTGATGTCTTTTCCGAAGGTGACGCCGCATTTGAGTTCGGCGCCCATATCCTGGACGACTTTTATCTCGCCGGCGAGGATGTCTCTTGGCAGGCGATATTCGGGAATGCCGTAGCGCATCATACCGCCGGGCTCATCCTGTTTTTCAAAGATGGTGACCTGGTAGCCTTCCTGGAGAAGACTGTAGGCGGCGGTAATGCCCGCAGGACCGGAGCCGACGATTGCTACCTTTTCGCTGCGTTTTTCTGCTTCGATTGTGGGAAGATAAAACTCGCCTTTCTCTCTTTCATAGTCGCCCAGAAAACGATGCAGCTCCCGGACGGCCAGAGGGCTGTCGACCTGAGCCCGGGTACACTCGCCTTCACAGGGATGATGGCAGACCCGGCCGCAGATTCCGGGGAACGGGTGCTCTTCCTTGAAAAGTTTTAGGGCTTCGTCGTACCTGCCGTCGCCCACCAGAGCGACAAAACCCTGGATGCTGACATGGGCAGGGCAGGTGGCCTTGCAGGGAGCGGTTCCCCGTTTGCTAATACCGAATGCTCCGGGAATAGCTTGTGGATATTGTTTGAAAATTGCTTTACGAAAATCGAGTGCTTCGTTGTATTCGTTGGGGTAGGCAACCGGACAGACCTTCGCGCACTCGCCGCAGCTCGTGCATTTGGTAAGATCTACATATCGCGGTTCTTGATGAATTTTTGCGGTAAAGCTCCCGGGCTCGCCTTCGACGCCCAAAAGCTCGGTATTGGTTAAAAGCTCAATATTAAGATGACGGCCGACCTCGACCAGTTTAGGTGAAATTACTCACATCGCACAGTCATTGGTCGGAAAAGTCTTGTCGAGCTGCGACATGACTCCGCCAATGGCCGCGGATTTTTCAACCAGGTAAACGTAATAGCCGGACTCTGCCAGGTCAAGCGATGCCTGCATGCCCGCGATTCCAGCTCCAACAACCATAACCGATCCACTTTTCTTATTCGTGTCAAATCCCATTTATGACTCCTTAAGTGCTTATGGTTAAGTATTTTCGTGTACCTCCTAAATGAAATTCAAACGCATCAAGCCACCACGAAACATCACCGGTTTTCGTAGATTGACTTCCTGCGGGGGGCGTGACCTCCTTTCTGATTTGCAAATACTTTGCGGTTACAATGGGGTGATAAAAATTTGCTTTTCGGGCAACCCTGGTAATGACTTGAGGGCTTGCCCGACCATTGCACTTCGATATCCGAGTTAGATGCTATCTTTAAATTGACTCTATATCAACATTTTTTATACATTTTACGCAATTTCCTTACATAGACTCGTCAAAAGTCCGATCTACAACCTTTACGGTCTGTAAAGGCAATTAGCTGTACCACATGTACTACCAAATTGCCGTTTCAGGCACTACTCCTCGGATATCGAGCTTTTTCCAGAGTCCATCCCTATTCACAAAGTGACTTTTTACGAGATTATCTGTATTGAAAAAACTACTAGAAAATGTCAAGCTGGCCTACTTGAGCATCATGCGCTTGCCGGTCAATCGCATATATAGACAATCTGATCGTCATACAATCACAGGATATTCCTCGAATAAAGGTGTGCATGGATCTGGAAGTTACTCACAGTTTTGTCAATGGTGTCCTCAATTCATTGTCGTCACACATTTGTGTGCTCGATCAAAACGGCATCATTATTATGGTCAATGAGGCTTGGCGACGCTTTGCCTATGAAAACTCGGACGGTTCCTGTAACTGTTTTGAAGGGATCAATTATATTGAAATCTGTGATACAGTAACAGATGACGATAAGGAAATGGCCCAAGCCTTTTCCCAGGGGATTATCTCTGTCCTGGGTGGAAAGAGGGATGAATTTTGTCTGGAGTATGCCTGCCATTCTCCGGAGGAGCAACGTTGGTTTATCGGCAGGGTAACTCGAATGACAGGAGATACTGAGGTTCGAGCCGTAGTCGCCCATGAAAATATCACTGAAAGGAAGATCCTGGAAGAACGTCAGTTGCAGATGCAGGAAAGGATTACTCAACAAGCCAAGTCCGAGAGTTTGAACCGTATGGCTGGAGCCATTGCCCATAAATTCAACAACATGCTTGGTGGAATCCTTGGTAATCTTGAACTTTCGCTTGATCATGTTCCCCGTGGCGGAGAGGCCGCGGTGAATATTAATTCGGCACTGCACGCGGCCTGGCGTGCTTCGGAACTGAACAGTCTTATGCTGATGTACCTTGGACAGATCAAGGATGTCGATGAATCGGTAAATTTCGCCGGTGCCTGTCGTGAACAACTATCGATGCTCATGAGAATGAAACCTGTTCACGTTGAAATAATTAACAACCTTCCTCCTTCAGGGCCTATTGTGTGTGGCAATCACAAGCTTATTCAACAAATTCTTGCAAGCCTGGTCACAAACGCCTGGGAATCCATGGATGGCATGAATGTGGGAATAATCACAGTTACTGGTACAGTCGAGGACGGCAACACAATACCTGGAGAAAAACTATTTCCGCACGACTGGCAGGCTCAACATAAGCGCTATGCCTGTCTGGAAGTTACCGATAACGGTTGCGGAATCCCGATGTCTTCTCTGGACAGCTTGTTTGACCCATTTTATACCAGCAAGATGCCCGGTCGTGGAATGGGACTTGCCGTGGTCCTGGGTATACTTCGAACCCACGAAGGAATGATTACGGTTTCGAGCAAGGTTGGTCAGGGAACTACATTCAAAGCCTATCTGCCGATTCGCTAACCAATAAAAATTACGATGTCCAATAAGAATTCCCACAAATTACCGGCGGACAATACTGCCGTGAGACTCTCCCTTGTAGAAAAAAAGACAGGATACGAGCAGGCGACCTCTCTGTTAGTGGATAAGGTCCAGTGGAAAGGTGTCCAGGAAGAACAATTGCGGCAAAGCGAAGTTCAGGCCCGAAACCGGGATATCTCGGACCGAAACGCTGCAGAAGAGGAATTGCCGACCAGCAGGAATTTGCTTCAGCTGGTGGTGGACGGCATCCACGAACCCCTGTTGCTCCTGCAGATCGATGGCCGGGTGCTTATGATGAACAGGGACGCCCGCCGATATTTTCAGATAGCTCCGGAAGAAACTTGTGCCGGAACATACCGCGACTTGACGGTCGGCCTGAATTGCCATGGGGATGATCATCTTGAGGAGATAATTCAATCCCCGAGAAATACTCAATTCGAGCGGAGGGGATTGTTTGATGCCGGGAAGACGGAACGAGTCTCTGTTGATATATTGTCTGCCGGGGCTGCACATCCCCCGATGATGATTGTGCGGATCTGTGATGTCACGGTTGAAAAACAGGTCGAAAGAGATCTTATCCAGGCGGATAAGATGATTTCCCTTGGTACCTTGGTGTCCGGCGTTGCTCATGAGATCAATAATCCCAATAACTTTATCAGCCTGAACGCTAATTTACTGAAAGATGCCTGGGCCAGTCTGGAACCGATTCTGGAAAAATACTACCTCGAAAACGATGATTTTCTGGTTGCCGGATTACCCTACAGCGAGATGAAACTGGAGATTCCGAACCTTTTAATAGGCATCGAGGCCGGCTCAAGGAGAATTCAGAGAATTGTCGGTGAATTGAAGGAATATTCCGTGCCGGATCTCGACAGGATGGACGACATCCTGCATGTAAACAGTGTTGTCCAGCAGGCGATAGCTTTGATCGATAGTAGAGTGGCCCAGTTTACCGATCATTTTTCCGTAGAGTATGCGAGAAATTTGCCATCGGTCAGAGGCAACAGTCAGAAGCTGGAACAGGTGTTAATCAATCTGGTGCTCAATGCCTGTCAATCTTTGCCGGACCGGACAAAGGAAATACATCTCGGTACTACCTGCGACCGGGAGAAAAAAATTGTGTCTATCAGTGTGAAGGATCAGGGATGTGGTATTCCCGAGCACAACCTGTCGCAAATCATGAATCCGTTCTTTACCACCAAACGCGATAGAGGAGGCACCGGTCTGGGTCTTTCGGTATCGTCCCGGATTATTGCCGAGCATAAGGGGCGGCTTGAGGTGGAGAGTACTGTCGGTAAAGGCAGCACCTTTACCATTCGTCTGCCCATATCGAATAATAGGCCCAATAGCAATAGCTGAGCGTGACCATGATACTGCATCCCTTATTTCCTATTCTCATAGTTGACGACGAACCCCTTATTCTGAAGAGTTTCGAAATTGCCCTGAAATCCGCCGGATTAAGAAATATCCTGGTTTGTCAGCAGCCTGACAAGGTAAAAAGGATTATCGCGGAACAAAAGATTTTTGTGGTACTGCTCGACCTTAATATGCCGGGAGTAGAGGGACAGGCTATTCTTGAGCATATCATAACCGAATATCCGGAGATCCCGGTCATCGTTATTACCGGTAACAACGAGGTGAATACGGCCGTTCAATGCATGAAGCTGGGCGCCTTCGATTATTTGGTCAAACCGGTCGAAAGAAGCCGCCTGATTGCGGTGGTGCGCCGCGTCATTGAGATGCGGGAACTTCAATACGAGAACTATCAGCTTAAGCAACGGATTCTAGGTAAAAAGCCGGTCAGGGCTGAGGCCTTTGCCGAAATGGTAACGAACAACAGCGGCATGCTGTCCCTCTTCCAATATGCCGAATCCATAGCTGTTAGCCCCCAGCCGGTACTCATCCTTGGTGAGACAGGTGTAGGCAAGGAGCTGATGGCCAAGGCCTTGCACAAGCTCAGTGGCCGTCCGGGAGAATGTGTAACAGTGAATGTTGCCGGTATCGATGATAACGCTTTTACCGATACTTTGTTCGGTCATCTTAAAGGTGCCTTCACCGGAGCCGACAGTATGCGCCCCGGTTTAGTAGAGCGAGCAGCCGGCGGTACTCTTGTGCTCGATGAAATCGGCGACCTGAGTAAGGAATCCCAGGTCAAACTCCTTCGTATCATTCAGGAACGGGAGTATTTCCCTCTCGGTTCGGATATGGCCAAGGCTACCGATGCGCGGATAATCGTCAGTACCAACCAGGATCTGCACCAGCTCCAGGAGACCGGGCAATTTAGAAAAGATCTGTACTATCGGCTTCGTGCGCATCAAGTTGAAATCCCGCCACTACGCAGCAGAATGGATGATATTCCCCTGCTGCTCGAATATTTTCTTGAAGAAGCGTCGGCTGCACTCGGTGTCTCAAAACCTGACTATCCGGAACAACTGCACTATCTTCTTGGTCAGTATAGTTTTCCGGGAAACGTTCGGGAACTGAGTGCAATGGTGTATGACGCTGTCAGTACCATCAAAGGAAAAACCATATCCCTGCAGCAGTTTCATCTCCATATTACTCAGGGAAGAAATAAGGGAGTTTCCCCTGATAATCTTTTGGAATCGCTTGAAGACAAAGCGCCTTTCCTTCTGACCGGCACCCTGCCGACCATAAAACAAGCTAGCCTCTATCTCATCCGGGAAGCAATGCGCCGATCCAACAACAACCGGACCATGGCGGCAAAATTGCTTGGAATCTCCCGACAAACACTCTCCAGACACCTGCAGAACGGCGAATAGTCGGTACTGCATGCATCTGCTTCAGTCCCGGGCATGAGGGCGCTGGTGTAAATAGGGGGTGTTGCAAAATGGACAACCGTCCATTTTGCAACAAGAGTTTTAAGTTCTTGTTGTTAAGTGATATTGATTCTCGATATCGCTGTTTCAGTTTACCTGATCGCTCACTTTCGTACCTGCCTAAAAATCCGCAACCCAGCTTGCATCTCCTATTATTTCAGCATCTTGCGTATTATGTCAGCGATGGCATGCTTTTCGCAATTATCCTCTGCAGTAAACCATCTTCAATTTATGTTTTTGTATTGGCTGGAGATGGCTTCATGGAAAATGAAATGTGATAACTGCCTCCAGGTTTTCGGAATAGGGACAAATGTAGTTTCCCTGCGGCAGCGCAATGTATCCGCAAAAAAATAAAGAACTTAATATAAACAGAGTGATCAGAGGAGAAAAGACAATGTTTAAAGATTTGAAACTGGGAGTGAGGCTGGGCGTTGCGTTTGGAATAATGATTCTAATAACGCTGATCCTTGGAGGTGTTGCCATTGTTAAAATGAAGGCAGTAGATGTGGATTCGGTCAAGCTCTCCAGGGAATATGTGCCGGAGGCGAAACTTTCCGGCGAACTTGAAAGAGAAATGTACGCGACGATGTTTGCGATGCGAGGCTTCGGGTTATCCGGCGACCAAAAATTTTTCAATGAGGGTATGACTGCTATTGCCCGGGTGAAAAGCACCATCGGCGAAGCGGAAAAACTTGCAGCTCAGGCTATCCATCTCGTCAAGCTCAAAGCAGATGTAGGGTCCATCGGGCAGGCGGTGAACGGATATGAAAAACTTATAGATGAGACAGTTGCTCATCGACAGGATTTGGAAAAAGTTTCGACCAATATGGCGGCTACGGCTAAGGATTATATGGATAGCGCCTACTCCATTTTACGGCATCAAAATGAGGCCATGAAAAGGGAAATAAGCGAAGGCGCTTCAGCGGAAAAGCTGAACGAACGGCTCACCAAAATTACCTTGGTTAACGACCTGATCGATAGCGGCAACTGGGCTAGAATCGCCAATCTACAGTCCCGTGCCGAAATGGATTTCAATATAATGAAAGGTGGTATCGCCAAGGTTTTTCCAGCCATTGAAAAAACCGCCAATGAAATGGCATCTATAACGAGAGGCCAGACGGATAAAAATGAGCTTGCCGATATAGTCGGTGCAGCAACAGCATATAAGGCGGCGATGGAGCAATATATATCGGAGGCAAACGATTTAGAGGAAGTGAATAGCAGCAGAAACAATGCCGGGGTGAAAACGCTGGAATCCGGAATAGAGCTGATGAAAGCAGCTATTGGCCATACAAGTGACATTGCTGACCAGGCGTCCGATCGGATTGCCGCAACCATCACCACGATTTACATAGGTTTGGCGGCCGCACTTTTAGCCGGCATTGTTCTGACCTTTTTCATCACGCGAGCCATCACTCGTCCGATTGTCAGAGCAGTAAGGATTTCGGATGAATTGAGCCGCGGCAATCTCAGTATCGATATTCAGGCCGACAGTAAGGACGAAACCGGCCAACTTCTCGGAGCGATGGGTAATATGACAGCCAACTTGAGACAAATGATTGCGGGAATCAATCAAGGGGTTGAAAAACTGTCTAATTCCTCCTCGGATTTGTCAGCCATATCAAGGCAATTGGCCGCCGGGGCGGAGCAGACTTCGGGTAAATCGCAAAGCGTGGCAACCGCGGCTGAACAGATGAGCGCAAATATGGTCAGTGTAGCCGCTGCCTCTGAACAAGCCTCAACTAATGTTCAAATTGTAGCCACCGCTGCAGAGGAGATGAGCGCCACCATCAACGAGATCGCGCAGAACACGGAAAAAGGTCGTTTGATTACCGGCCAGGCTGTCGATCAGGCAGAGAGTGTCTCGATCAAGGTCAACCTACTCGGAACCGCTGCGAAAGAAATTGGGCTGGTCACCGAAACAATTAGTGAGATTTCAGAGCAGACAAATCTTTTAGCCTTGAACGCCACCATTGAGGCAGCGCGAGCCGGTGAAGCCGGCAAGGGTTTTGCCGTTGTTGCCAACGAAATAAAAGACTTGGCCAAGCAAACGGCCTCCGCGACTACGGAGATTAAAGGACGAATTGCCGGCATCCAGGACACCACCCTCGGCACCGTTTCGGAAATTAATCAAATAGTAGCCACAATTACCTCGATTAATGAGATTGTTGCTACCATTGCCACCGCCATAGAAGAACAAGCCGCGGCCACTCGGGAAATCGCCGGTAACGTTAACCAGGCTGCTCAAGGCATTGAGGAAGTCAACCATAACGTCGCCGAGAGTACTACCGTTGCCGGTTTGATATCCAAGGATATCGTCGAAGTCAGCCAATCTTCACAGGAGATGTCATCAAGCAGTGTTTCGCTGCATGATAATGCCGGTAGTCTGTCCGAACTTGCCGATAAGCTGCAGGAAATGGTGCAGATGTTCAAGATGGATAAATAGACCTTTGTTAATCGGTAGGTAACCGTGCGGCTCCTGTACCATCCTTGGCACGGTTAACGCGAAATGCGAGGCAAGGTGGCATAGCTACTCTATGCACTTTGCTTCGCAATGTTGCAAAGTACGATCGGTTGGTGAATGGGGACAAGCGATTATTCCTGTCGTCCAGCCACAAAACATACGCCTTTATGAATAAAATATTTGAAGTCGATGTCACAATCATTAAAGAAACAAAACACTGTCAATGTAAGTTCAAATGCTTGGTTGGTGGGTTACCTGAGTCCGGAGAAGTTATAAAAGGTGTTGAGAGCGTAATCTGCCCACATATATCCGGTTTCTGTTATTACAAATTTAAGGTAACATTACAGAAACCTATCTGCATGTGTCCGGTAAGAAGGGAAATATTTAGAAAATATAGGGAGTGATTTAAATAGCACGATATTAATACCGGAGCATCAAATAGTGCAAGCGCTCAGGTCCCGGAACCTGCAGAGTGAGATATACGATACTGCTTCAAATCGACAAATTCCGTCAATCCTATCCGGTAGGCGGTGAATTTTCTATCAACAAACAGTTTTTTTCCGCCGATGATCTCCAGACTATCAGCCTGATACACTGAAATACCAGAGTGCGCCGCATAAATATTCATGAAAAATTTTTCATTTTTAAAACGAACTGATAGAATGAGTTGTCGGCTGATTTCTTTGTAATTGAGCAGGTAAGATATTGTTGTGAATCGCCAAAATGAGCATAAGGAAAAAAAGGAAAACAAAAAATTCATGTTTTGCCCCTATAATAGATCCGCCGAGCATTCTGTCGTCATATTGCTGTTCTTCAGAATGCTATCTGTCTTGTTCCGTTGTCATCGCCTTGCCGAAAGACACGGACTGATCGTACTTTCCATCTTAACTACCATTTTCATGCTCTGTTCCGTGGCCTCACCCGGTATGGCTGCCAACAACCTTGCCGAGAAAACGAATCAAACCTTTCATGTTTTAATTCTCAACTCCTACCACCAGGGATTTAGATGGACCGATGACATTGTTAACGCAGTTACAGTTACCATGTCGGCCAAACTCAAGAAAGTTGAATTTCATGTTGAATACATGGACAGCAAGCGCCACCGGGACGAGCACCTTAATGAACTACTCTTTAAGCGTTTGTCCTTAAAATACCAGCGTAAACAGCCGGATATTATAATTACCTCAGACGATAAAGCTCTCGATTCTTTGATACGTCATCATGACCGTTTGTTTCCTCATGTTCCTGTAATTTTCTGCGGAGTCAATAGTGTCAAGAAAGCCCTTTCTGTAAACCGGGATTACTTTACCGGTCTTGTCGAGACACTGGACATGTCCGACAATATCAATCTCGTTTGGCATCTCCTGCCCCAGACCAACGAAATCGTTATTGTCAGCGATGGCACTCCAACCGGAATCGGTACCAGGCAAAAGGCAAAAGAGGTCGAAAAGGATTATCCCGGTATGACTTTCACCTATTTCAATGGAGAGGATTTAAGTACAGCGCAGATGCTTGCCCGGCTTCGACAACTCAAGATGACCAGTGCAGTCATAGTTCCGGCCTGGTATCTCGATAAGGACGGCAATAATTTCGATAATAAAGCCATTTATCCCCGTATTTCCGAGGCCTCGCCTGTTCCCGTATTAAGCACATCAAGTGCTAATCTCGGTTTGGGGATCATCGGAGGAAAACTCAATAGTGGAACTTTCCAGGGAGAATATGCAGCAAATCTGGCCCTGCGTGTTCTTTCGGGTGAATTCACAACTAAAGATCTTCCGGTCGAAACGGCGAGTCAGAACCGTTATATGTTTGATTACCGGCAACTCGTTCGTTTTGGCATCGTCACACGAAGACTTCCTGCCGGCTCAATAATTCTTTATCGTCCGGTTCCTTTCTATGAACGTAACAAGACCATAACTGCTATTGCGGTTACAGCCTTCTTTATGCTGTTGGTTATCATAACACTCCTCATTTCGGACATTCACCACCGCAAGAATATGGAAAAGGTCTTACTGGAAAGCGAAGAGCGATTCCGAACGCTCCATAATGCTTCTTTCGGTGGAATTTTTATCCATGACAAAGGTACCATTTTGGACTGCAATCAAGGACTTACGGAATTAAGCGGTTATAGCTCGGATGAGCTGATCGGCATGGATAGCCGTAAACTTATAGCCCCTGATTGGGTGGGAGTGGTGATGCAGAATATTACCTGCGGATTGGAGCACTCCTACGAAGTCGAAGGCATTCGCAAAGACGGCAGCAGATATCCCCTTTATATTAATGGAAGGAATATTCCATACAAAAAGCGTACTATCCGAATAGTCGAATTCAGGGATATAACCGACCAGAAAAACGCGGAACAAGAGAAACTGAGGCTCGAATCTCAACTCCACCAGTCGCGTAAAATGGAATCGGTCGGCCAACTTGCAGGGGGAGTCGCTCATGATTTCAATAATATGCTGTCGGCGATTTTAGGTCATACCGAACTGGCAATGATGCAGGACTTTCAGTCGGAGTCGGTTCTTTCCCACCTCAAGGGGATAGAAAAGGCCGCTCTTCGTTCCACTGACCTGGTTAAGCAGCTCCTGGCTTTTGCCCGCAAGCAGACTGTTGCCCCTAAAGTGCTGGATGTAAATTACATGTCAGGGTCCATGCTCAAAATGCTGCTTCGAGTCATTGGAGAGGATATTGAGCTTAAGTGGTTGCCGGGAGCGGATTTGTGGAAAATAAAAATGGATCCCTCACAGGTCGATCAGCTTCTGGTAAACCTTTGTGTCAATGCCAGAGATGCCATTGCCGGAGTCGGCAAGATTACCATTGAAACCAAAAACGTTACCTTTGACGAGGCGTATTGTGACGTTAATATCCACTTCATTCCCGGTGATTATATGATGCTGGCTGTAAGTGATGATGGTTGTGGTATGAGTAAGGACGTTCTGGAACACATTTTCGAGCCTTTTTTCACTACTAAGGAGATGGGAGAGGGAACGGGACTCGGCCTGGCGACCGTATATGGTATTGTTAAACAAAATAAAGGGTTCATAAACGTATACAGCGAACCTGATGAAGGGACAACCTTTAGAATCTACCTGCCTCGTTGTTTGGAAGAAGGCCTGTCGTATGTTGCTGAAATCATAAGGGAAGTTCCAAAAGGTAAGGGCGAGACAGTATTACTGGTGGAGGATGAATCGTTGATTTTGGGAGTGGCTCAAGTCATGTTGAAGGAATTGGGCTATGTGGTTTTGGTCGCCGGTACACCGCACGAAGCAATCAATCTTGCGAAAAATAACACCGCTGGTATTCAACTGTTGATTACCGACGTGGTTATGCCTGAGATGAACGGCCGGGAGCTGGCGCAATTGATTCTGGACATCAAGCCTGAGGTGAAATGTCTGTTCATTTCCGGGTACACTGCCAATGTCATTGCCCATCATGGTGTTTTGGACGAAGACGTATGTTTTCTCCCAAAGCCATTTTCGATGCATGATCTTGCCGTGAAGGTTCGTCAGGCGCTGGAACAGAAAATCCCTTTAACCAGCACCGGCTTATCCTGACCATTACAATCCGAGAAGTGGCGGAATAGCAAAGACGGCCTCTCTTTTATTCTTTCTAAATCTTCGTATAATCGGCGTGTGTTTTAGCTATTTTGTCATGGTCGACACCCTTGAGGATGTTTAAAGTTCCAGAAGGAGCATGTTGGATTACCCGCATTTCACGTCTTTGTGCCCATAATATCAGGCTGAAGTTGTGATGTAGGTATGATGTGATTGTGATTGATTTTCGAAAATTCCTTGATCTGAAAAAGATGGACTGGTAAATCCCATAAATTTCAGATGGCTAAGTAAAAAAATTCATATGCGAGGCCCGTAAATTTTCAACCATTCCGGCATTCTCCCGGGGGCATAATAGCGAAAGGAGGTCTCATGAGTCATAAACCGGTTCAACCTATCGGCCGCAAGGATGACCAAGCCGATAGTCCCTATTGTTACATGGATGTTGTGGCGAAAGAGGCAGAGGAGTATGCCGCGGCCCACACATCACCCATGTCTTCTCTTCTTGAGGAGATCGAGCATTTTACCTTGACCGGCACCCGATATCCCAGCATGCTCACGGGACGGGTCGAGGGCCGGTTTCTCCAGATGGTCGTGCAACTGTCCAATGCCGGGAATATTGTCGAAATCGGCACCTTCACCGGCTATTCCGCCCTTGCCATGGCTGAAGTACTTCCTGCAGACGGCCGAATCCTGACAATCGACAACAATCCCGACCATGCGAAGATTGCGCAGGAGTTCTTCGACCGAAGCCCCAGCGGTTATAAAATCAACCAGCACACGGGAGAGGCGATAGACATCCTGAAAACTTTGCCGGACGCAACGACGGACCTGGTTTTTATAGATGCCGATAAGCAAAACTACGGCAGATATTACCAGGACGCGATACGGATCGTTCGTCCTGGCGGCGTTATCCTTGCGGATAACGCGCTGTGGTACGGCAGAATTTTTGCTCCGGAAGATAAAGACAGCAGGGCGATGGTGGATTTCAACGAAATGGTCAAAGCAGACGGACGGGTTGAAAAGGTTTTTCTCACCATCCGTGACGGCATCTACTTTATCAGGAAACGTGCCGATGCATTGTGAGCCCCCGTCGATTGGGGTTACACGACCTTTTGCTATTCCCTCGGGACCTTACTGGGAACGCTGCAGTGAGTTCCAATACCGAAACAACTTTTTCCTCCCTTCATACCGTTACCGAACGGTAGCAGTAGTTATTCTCTGCTGTAACGGATCGGTAACGTCCTGATTCCTTCGTAATAATAATTTATTGAATATATTGAACTAATTTATTGGTATTAAATTTGCAAATGTCCTACAGTAGTCCAGCGTAGTGCCGGAAAGCTCTCGTCTTGTTTGACAATCCGAGGCTCGCCGCGCGGGACACCCTGGATCTGTTTACCGGGTTTTGTCATAGTCGTTACAAATAACCATTTATTTGAACCCATTTGAATCTATAGGGCTCTGCATGAAGAGAATTATATTCATTAGCTTTTTAGGAGTATGTGTAGGCTTGATAGTCGCATTGGCTGCAGCCGAGATGATTGAGAGAACGTCCGGCAGCAATTTTTGCTCCAGCTGTCATTCCATGCAGGCGGTTACCCACGCGTATCAGGCAGATGTTCACGGAGGTGCCAATGCCAATGGAACCAAAGCTCAATGTGTGGACTGCCATTTGCCGCACGATAATGTTTTTAAATATGTAGTTGCTAAAGCATATAGCGGTTCGAAGGATGTCCTGGGCGAAGTGTTCTGGGCGGACACGTTCGATTGGGTGGGAAACCTCAAGGAAAGACAAGAATTTGCCTACTCTTCAGGTTGCCGGAAATGTCATGATCTCGATGCCATCCGATATGATATTCCCAAGGCCTTCCTGGCCCATAAAGATTTCACGACAGGTAAAGTCAAGTCCTGTGTTCAATGTCATGAGCATGTCGGTCATAAGATCATCAAGGATTATCTCGTTAAAAAGAATTAATTGGAGGAGGGAAATGCGTCTATTACTCGCGGTGATTTGTTCTGTGGGGATCGCCTCGGTTGCCTTTGCTATGGACAGCAATGTCAAAACGCTGAAGGTTGATCGTGGATTATCCCCGGAAGGAAAGAAATGCATAGAATGTCACGCCGAAAAACAACCGGGAATTGTGGCTGACTGGAAGAGCAGTCAGCACGGACATGTCGGAGTATCCTGTATTGACTGCCATGGTGTCGATAAGGGGTCGGAGATTGCTTCGCAAAACTGCCCCGGCGTGAAGGGGACCGAAACATATATTTCGGTGATGGTCACTCCTAAAACGTGTGGTCGATGTCATGCATCCGAAGTGGAGCAGTTTAATAAGAGTGGTCATTATCGCGCAAATATTCAGTATAAGGCAACCGATGGCAGAAATTTTAAGGGAATGACCGCCCTTATTCAGACCCACGAAGGGCAGGGAATTGAAAAATTTAAGGATTCAGGCGACATGACCGGATGTATGCAGTGCCATGGTTCGACAATCACCATGGACGCGGAACATCAGCCGACTAAAGAAAGCTGGCCCGCCGCCGGTATCGGCACCGTTTGGCCCGATGGCTCGGTAGGTAATTGTACCGTCTGCCATACCAGACATAAGTTTGATATCGCTGAAGCCAGAAAGCCCGCCGCCTGCGCTTCCTGTCACCTGGGACCGGATCATCCCGATAAAGAGATTTTTGAAAACAGCAAGCATGGACATATTTTTGCCGCGGAAGGGGACAAATATAATTTTTCCAGTGCCCCGGATGCCTGGGAACCTGGTGATTATCGTGCGCCGACCTGTGCCGTCTGCCATATGAGCGGTATTGGTGCGCTGCATACGACCCACAATATTTCCGAACGGTTGAAGTGGAATCTTTGGGGCATGGAATCGAAGGTCAGAAATTCACCTGATCCACTCAGTCCGCTTACCGGCGACGGTGCTGCCGGCCGGCAAAAAATGGAATCGGTTTGTAATAACTGCCACAGCTCATTGCATACCAAAAACTTTTTCATGCAGGCTGACACACACATCGAACTCTATAACGAGGGATATTGGCAACCGGCTCTGGCAATGAAAAAGGAACTGGCTGAGAAAAAGCTGCTCAAGAAAAATCCATGGGAAGACGAATTCCAGAGGATCCTCTATCATCTCTGGCATCATGAAGGTAGAAGGATGCGGCAGGGAGCGGCAATGGCCGGCCCGGATTATGCCCATTGGCACGGAGTGTTCGAATTGCAGCAGGATCTCTACAAGCTCAAGGATATCTACAATAAAAGAATCAAATCAGGTGAAATAGAGTAGACGTCAGTATCCCTGCCGGGCTGTAACTGGTCCGGCAGGGACCTCGGTTCTTTCTTATTCAGGCTCCCCAAAACCGTAAAGATTCATCAGTAACCCATCCTGTTGTAAGTAGTCTGGAGCGCTCATGAATGTTGATGGACTCGAAAAAACCTTGCTCCGGCTGATCCGGGCAGGAAGGGGAGGCAGGTCAGGCCTACCCCCAACAGCCCGAGAAAATCCCTGCGTTTCACCGATCGAGGTCAAGAGGCTTACGAAAGCCGAACGGCCGGGCGACCATGCCCCTCACGTCCACTTGCGCTGGATTTTCTATCTCATCTTCGGTGTTCAGGTAGGTCAGACCGACGCCAAGGACATCCGGCAATCTGCCGATTCGATCCATTAGTCTTTCCATTTCCCCAGATGACGCTGTTTCGAGAACGGCGACGATATTGCCTTTTGGGTCATCCCCATACACTTCCACCTCGGATATGACGGCGAGTGCTTGAAGAACTTTCTCTTTATTCTTTGGTACGCTGGTTATAACGACACCACTTATCGGCATTGTTTCTCCTTGGGTAAAAACATGAAAGGGCGGGTTTGGAACCCGCCCCTACGTGCATCGGTTACGCCATCGGCTGAGAAATAGACAAATCATCCGGTGGCGCAAGGGATCTAGACGATGAACGGTTTCAGCGGCTTAGGTCCGGAGACCTTTTTCACCTGCACCGCGCAGATCTTGAATTCCGGTTCCTTCGATCCGGGATCAAAAGCGTCCTTGGTAACTTTGTTGATCATCCGGTTGGGGTGCTGATCGTGCCAGTAGACGAAGACCATGCCTTCCACCGGCCCTTCGTAGACTTTGGCCGGCAGCAGGTTGACGCCTCGCCGGGACTTGACTTCCACCATATCGCCGGGCTTGATGCCAAGCCGTGCGGCATCCTTCGGATTGACCTCGACATAGGCATAAGGGTTGGCCCGCAGCAGTTCCGGGATTCGTCCGGTCATGGACATGGTATGCCAATGATCGATGATCCTGCCGGTGGAAAGATAGAAGGGGTATTCCGCATCGGGAATCTCCTCAGGATTGGCTTGATCGCGATGCCAGATCCACAGCTTATGGTCATCATGCGCCGCGCCGTAAAACTGATACGGCAGGTCGTTCTTCGAATGGGTGGTGGCCAGCGGATCGCGGCCTTTGACGAATTTCTTGACCGTGCCGCCGGTCAGGGCATATTCCACCGTCGGTGCGGGCCACTGGACCCCGTCGGCCATTTGCTCCAGCACTTCATAGGTGGCCCCGCGCAGGTCATTGTCGCGGCCGGCTGTCATTTGCTGGGTATATTCCGTCCAGATCGCCTTGGGCAGCTCAAAGCCTGCTTCCAACCCCATAAAAGGTTTGATGCACTGAGTGATCACCGGATCGTTCAGCTTCGCGGCAAGTTTTGCCGCCCATTCCCTGACCATCCACACTTCCGGTCTGGCCTCGCCTGGCGAGTCGATAGCTTTTTTGGTCAACTGGGACCGGCGTTCGGTGCAGCCGTAGACTCCGGTCTTCTCGAAATGGAAGGAGGCAGGCAACACCAGATTGGCTTTCCGGGTGGTAAGGGTCGGGAAGATGTCCGAGCAAACGATAAAAACATCCTCCCTGTCCATCCCCTTATTATAGAGATCACAGTTCGGCAGGCTCTGCGCCGGGCTGGTGCAGTTGATCCAGATCGCCTTGATTTTGCCTTCATTGACCGCCTGGAACATTGCCATGGTATGCAGCCCCGGCTTAGCCGGGATACGTCCGGCAGGCACGCCCCAGGCCTCTTCAACCTGACGGCGCATAGGTTCCTTTACCACCGGTCGATGACCGGGCAGAATATGGCAAAGGCCGCCGCCCTCGCGGACTCCGCCACAGGCATTGGGTTGGCCGGTGAGGGAAAGACTGTCGGCCCCATCTTTCATAAGCTGGCCGGTGAGTATGTGCAGGTTATGCATCAGGTTGTTGGCCCAGACTCCCTGCTTGCGCTGGTTGAGTCCCATGGTCCACAAACTGACGGTACTTTTTGCCTTAGCGAACCAGCGGGCTACCGTCCGGATATCCTCTGGTTTAAAAGACCCCCCGCAGATCCGTGCCGCTTCTTCCGGGGTGTATTTTGCTACATGGGAGGCAAATTCGGTAAGACTGGTCTGTTCCGCCTTGCCTTTTCTAAATGTTGCGTAATTTTTAAGAAATTCTTCGTCATACAGCTTCTCCTCAATGATCACATGGGCCATGGCATTGAGCAGGGCCAGATCGGTTCCCGGCTTGAACTGCAGGTGCATGTCGGCAATCCTTGAGGTCTGGGAAACGCGTGGGTCAACATTGATGACCTTAACCGTATCAGGATTATCGAGCTTACGCCGCATTATCCGCCGGAACAGCACGGGATGGGCCTCCGCGGTATTGGAGCCGACGATGAAGAAACAATGAGTTTTTTCCAGGTCGGCATAACCGCCGATGGGTTCATCCGCGCCAAACGATGTCAGGTAGCCGCCAACCGCACTGGCCATGCACAGCCGGGGATTACCCTCGACATTATTGGACTGCAGGCCGCCGCGCATGATCTTCTGAAAAAGATAGGTCTCCTCAGTAAGAGCCTGGCCTGAACCGTAATAGGCGACGGCTCCGCCGCCACCGCTCTTGTATGCCCCGGCGAATTGGGAGGCAGCTATATCCAGGGCTTTGTCCCAGGATATCTCCTGAAATTTGTCCGTTTTTTTCGCACGATACAATGGTTTGGTCAAACGATCGGGGTGCCGCATACATTTCCAGAAATGCATACCCTTCATGCAGATATAGCCGAAATTGGTACGAGATTCGGTAACTCCGCGCAGACCCATGGGTACGCCATTCTTCACGCCCAGTTCGACCCGGCAGCCAACGCCGCACAGTCGACAGCTGCCGCGATGCCAGGACACCCCTTCATCGGCCCGGGCCAGATTGATGTTGCTGATCGGCAGGTTCATGCTCAGATAAGAAGCGGCCGAGAGCGCCGCCGCCTTTTTAATAAAATCACGTCTTGTTTGTGTCATTTTTATATTCTCCTTCTTTAATCCGTTCAGCAACGGTTTTATTTCTTAACCTTAAATGAATGGGGAACATGACACTCCCAGCATGGTTTATCCTGCGGACATTTCTTGAGCATATCGGCGTGGCACGATCCACAGGTCTCTCTCATCGGCGTTAAGGCGAAATCCTCAAAAGTGCCATGGCATTGATAACATTTCACCATGGCAATGCCGTGGACCGAGTTATACCACTCTTTTTCAACCTCAGGCGTGGCCTCACGATGGCACGTAGCACAGGCAACCAGCTTTTCCTGTTCCGACAGCTCCGGATGCACTGCTTTTTCCTTGGTATCGGCCCATGCCGATATCGATAAAAAGACCACCATCAGTATCGCCGGAATACTCTTTGCAAAATTTGCTTTCTTCTGCTTTTTCACCCTCTTTCTCCTTGTAAAGATTTCGAGCCATTGATCGTTTCTGCGTAACATTCCCCGATAAACGGGATATATACCTTCACGAAATTCATCTTCGGCGAAATTAACCTGTACACTTCGTTCTCATGAACATAATAGCAATCTCTGTTCCAGTATTAATTGTAAACAATATCAGTATGATATCAGGTGGATGGTGTGCTTTTGTTACCGATTGGTAGCACTTGCAAGAGCATTACGTTCCCTTCTGGTAACGTTTGGACACTCTTTTTTCTCTTTCAGCCTCATAAAGAAATTTGCGATGATTTGCTGCATGCTGAATGATATAGAAAAAAACACAGTCAACGGAGGGCGATAGAACGCAGACCAATTCAGCGGCGATAGGCTCTTTGCCATAAAGCTTTCTCGATTTACAGTTATGCGGTATTCTGGAGCAGAAATTGCGAGCAGATAGTGTAACTGTTCATCTGGAACAGCAAGATGCTCGCATAAGAAATATTCTTGAAATATGTCATTACTAGATACCCAAAAACTGCACCGGAAATGATACGGATCTGCCCTACACATATCACCCTGCGTACCAAATTCATCATTTTTATCGGTGCGATAATTTCGGCTTTCTATCTGTTTATGCTTTACAG
Source organism: uncultured delta proteobacterium (assembly GCA_963728385.1). Classification (GTDB taxonomy): domain Bacteria; phylum Desulfobacterota; class Desulfobulbia; order Desulfobulbales; family Desulfocapsaceae; genus Desulforhopalus_A. The sequence goes on along the minus strand of CAVSJK010000002.1, from coordinate 1,922,184 downwards.
AACAGCGGTATTCGATGAACAGATGATCCTGAAACAGGCCGAACAGCAGGCCCGCATGCTGTACAAACAGATACTTCTCACCAGGCAATGGGCTGCCGACCATAACGGCCTGTTCGTTTTGAAGAAAAAAGGAGTGGAGGCCAATCCGTTTCTTGAACTGCCGGTGGTGACCGACGCCCTGGGCCAAACCTATTATCTGCGCAATCCGGCGATGATCACCCGGGAGCTTTCCGCCTATGCCAAGAGGGACGGACTCGGCCATTTTCGGGTAACCAGCCTGAGGCCGGTCAATCCGGAGAATGCTCCCGATACATTTGAAAGAGCAGCCCTTGAGGCGTTTGAGGCCGGGCGGGATGAAATCATCGATGTCGATACCTCGGACCTGGGCAGAGTCGTTCGCTTCATTGCCCCGCTGCGGGTAACCGAGTCGTGTCTTGGCTGTCATGCCCGGCACGGCTACAAAATCGGCGATATCCGGGGCGCGCTTTCCATTACCATTCCCATAAACTGGGCTCATACGCTGATCAGGCGAAATCTTAATTCGCTGATTATCATCGGAGTGGCGAGTATTTTGATGGTAACCGTCGCCCTTTTTCTCATGTTTGAGTCACTCATTGTCCATCGAATCAGCAGATTGACCCAGGCTATGGACAGTTTTCCGGAAGATCCCCCGGAACAATACCTGCTTCCCTCCCTGTTCAAGGACGAGCTGGACAGCGTGAGCGGTAACTTTGTGCTGTTTTGCGACCGATTGAAAAAATCCCAGGAAGAACTGCTGAAAACCAAGGCCCAGGCGCATTTGAGTGAAAAAATGGCTTCGCTCGGCATTCTTACCGCCGGAATTGCCCATGAGGTCAACAATCCCCTGGGCGGGATGCTCAATTGTGTCAAATCCATGCGCGAAAATCCCGATGACCGGGAGCTCGTCGAAAGATATCTGCCGCTACTCGACAAGGGTCTGCGGCAAATCGAAACGACCATGCGGCAACTGCTCAATTTCGGCAGAACGGAAGCCCTTAAGGCGCGAAAGATCAATATTACAGGTTCTCATTGAGGAATGCACCCAGTCCTCCTTTCCTATAAACTGAAAAACATTGAACTCGAATCGAATATTTCGTTGCCGGAGAGCATCTGCTGGATGCGGAAGCCTTGAAGCAGATCATTATCAATATCGGTTTGAATGCCATTCAGGCCATGCCTTACGGAGGCAAACTGACCTTCACTGTAAAGAATCGGCAGGAGAATTAATTGTGGTCTTTCACGATACGGGGATAGGCATTTCGGAAGAGAATCTGCCGCATATCTTCGATCCTTTTTTTACCACGAAAGGCGTCGGGGAAGGCACCGGTCTAGGACTTGCCGTGACCTATTCCCTGGTGCAGCGCATGAACGGAACTATCGCCGTGGAAAGCAAACCCGGACAAGGGTCGGTTTTCACCATTACCATTCCTGTTGCGGAAGCGGTGAGAAACAAGAGGTCGAGAAGGGGCTGCCGACCTGAGGACATCAGTAGGGCATCACTTTCGGGCGGTTCAACCACACCAGGAAAATAAGGAGATAAAAATGCCAAAATCCTTCTCGCTGAAGACGATGAGATCATGCGGGTCTCTATCTATGACAGTCTGAAAAAATACGGCTGGCAGGTCGATGAAGCAGAAGACGGCCTCAAGGCCATGGCCCTTCATGAAAAAAACCAGTACCATCTGATCATCTCCGATATCCGCATGCCGGGTCTGGATGGCTCTGACCCTGCTGCATACCGTTAAAAAGCTCAGTCCCGATACCGATATCATCATCATGACCGCCTATGGCTCCATCGATGATGCCATTGACTGTCTGCGGAAGGGAGCAACTGATTACGTCCTCAAGCCTTTCGACATTGACGATCTTATTATCCGGGTCACCCGAATCTTTGATCATCCAGGCGGTCAAAACCCGCTGCGAACTTCTCGAAGCTACCTGCGGACAGGACCAGAATCGCAAACTATTCGGCAATAGTCCGGTTATGCGTCAGGTTTATGCCCTGATTGAACAAGCCGCCCCGACCAATGCTACCATCCTCATCACCGGCGAATCAGGCACCGGGAAAGAACTGGCAGCAAGGGCAATTCATAGTGCCAGTCCCCGGCATGATAAGCCTTTTGTTTCAATCAATTGTGCAGCCATTCCCGATGGGCTCGATGGAGTCGGAGCTTATTCGGCCATGAACGTGGGGCTTTTACCGGAGCCGAGCAGAAGAGAAAAGGAAAATTTGAACTTGCCGATAACGGAACCCTGCTCCTGGACGAACTCGGGGATCTCCCCGGTCCACTTCAGGCCAAACTGCTGCGGGTGCTTCAGGAAAGTCAGTTTGAGAGGGTAGGGGGCAACAAGAGCATCAGTGTAGATGTGCGCATAATTGCTTGCACTTCAAAGGATCTGCAGGCAGAGGTTGAAGCCGGCAGGTTCCGCCAGGATCTGCTCTACCGCCTGCAGGTGATACCTTTAAGGATGCCGCCACTCAGGGAACATAAAGAAGATATCGAGGAACTCTGCAGCGCTTTCCTCAACAGAGTTCAGCTCGTTGCATGGAAAATCAGTACGAATCACTCCGGAGGCGATCAGCTGCCTCAAACAATATGATTTTCCCGGCAACGCCAGGGAACTGCGAAATCTTATGGAGAGAGCATCGGTACTCTGCCGGGGCCCGGAAGTCACTCCCGCCGATCTCCCAACCGAAATAAACCGTCAACTCAACAAAAAACGACTCATTTCAATCTGAGTGCCCACTCGCAGCTACCGAAAAAGAATACCTGCGCAATGCCCTGCGGCATACCGACGGCAATCGTACGGAAGCGGCTCGGCTTCTGGGAATCAGCAGGAAAAACCTGTGGGAAAAAATGAAAACCTATGAGATTGAGTGAACACCAGCAAATCAGAAATTGTAATCTGCCGAGTCAATATCTTTTCCAGTTTAATTCGCTACGATAATTATGGATTTCAGTAGTGATGATCTCGTAAAAAGTCATCGAAGTTGCTGAGATGGACTCTGGAAAAAGCTCGATATACTAGGCGTAGTATCTGAAACGAGGATTTGGCAGTACATGTGGTACGGCAAATCCTTGTTTCAGATCTACAACGACGTAGATCGGGCTTTTTACGAGTCCATCAGTAGTTATGGTCTCAATCTGGAGCAAAAATAATTGTGATAACCTGTAAAAACCTCAAATTTAAGATGGCTAAGTAAAAATCTTCATATGCGATGCGCAAAAATTTTCAATCATTTCGGCGTACTAAGGTACGTCGTAAGATTGAAAATTTGCAGCTACGAAGCGAGACGAAGAGTTTTTACCACGCCATCAATTGTCATTTAGGTTTATATTGGCAATTTCGCTCTCTACTCTTTGTTCCAACCAAGAATTCACCGGTAGCCGAGGAACTATCCAGTCAATCGGAAGCACCTCTATGTTCAATATGAGGATGCACTTCATAAAGATGTAGCTCTGACAGGTCAGTTGTTGTGCTTTTTGGCAGGCGGCCTCAAAGGCGTCGACTGCTTTGTTGATTAATCCACGCATTGGTGGACAAAGGATTTTTGTAGGAAATTACGAGGTGCGATATGGAATTCAGAAATCCATTATCTATATGCTGCGATTGTGGCACACGCGTGAACGTAAGTAGCTTAAGTTATCAATAGTCGGTCCAGGCAAAGTGGCATCTCCGGATGCATAATCCCTATCAGTCTTTCAGGACTACTGATTGTACTCCTTCGATTACCAGCTCACTGAAAATCCATCTCTTCTTTAAAGAGATAACTCCGTGCTCGCCTTCGAGCTGCATGTCAGCAACGAACCATACGGTAATTCCCTCTACGATTGTTTTGCCGTACTTCTCCGGATGCGATGGTTTTCCCAGGCGTACAGCCGGGATGCGAACAATAAGTTGTCTGCCCGCACATCAGCCGCCAGACGAATGGACGGACTCCATCCAGACTGTTACATTTTTTCCTTTCCTGTCAATATATTCCAGAGCACTGGGTGATATAACAAACATCGTCTCTCTATCCATTTCGTTGATATAAAGCGGCATCCAGCGAGGGGACGCCGCTCTACAGTATGAAGCAATCTTTCGATGGCTATTTTGAGGCAGCTGCCGGGGCAGGCCTGCCTTTCTCGTCCCAGCCTCTGGCTTTATAGTAATTCTTCAGAAGCATCCACATATCTTCCTCGGAAATCACCTGGCCGGCCTCTGGCAAAACCTCCTGCGAAAACCGTTTCGGCAGCTTGTCATCATCAGGAGTCAATCCTTCCCGAATATTAAACAACCGTGTGTTATCAGCAATGCGTCGGGCAACAGCCTTCATCTCGTCCACACTGAGGTCAAGTCCGGTTGTTCCCCTGACCATGGTAGTCAATTCCTGCCACTGGTACATATCCCGGTAAAATCTGCAAAGGATGAGTGCGTCAAAGAAAGTGAGGCGGTCTTCCCACTCGACAAACATCTCGGACTTCCCTGTAATCTGGTCTCGATCGATCATGCCTGAGATCTCTGGCTTATAAAAGGTTGCCCGCAGATGACAGGCCCCGCGATCGGAGGTTCCGTAGGCCAGGCCCATCCCTTTCAGCACACGGGGATCATAACCTGCGGGTTCGAGCCCCTTTACATGAACAGCCTGATCAACCATGTCCCACTTTTCAGCAGCAGCCTTTATGCCATTGGCCAGCACGTCGCCATGCCCTCGACGGTAGGCGATATCCTCCAGCAAACTGGCGATGGCTCCGGTGTCGCCGTAATCGAGCTGCAGGTCAATACGCCCCTGACGTGCAGCCTCTATGGCAAGCCCCGCCAGATTTCCGGCGGTAATGGTATCCATGCCAAGACGGTCACAGACATCGTTGAGATAGATGATATCCTCGATATTGTCTATCTCGCAAAGACCGCCGAAAGCATAGATGGTTTCATACTCGGGCCCTTCAACCGTAAGTCCCTGATGTTTGCCTTCCCGGACCGTGGAGAGTCGGCCACAGGCCATGAAACATTTTCTGCAGGCATGCGGTTTGACGTCGCATCGCTCGTGCAGTGCCGTCGCATTGATGTTCTCTCGATTGTCGCTCTGCCCCTTAGACCAGTAGCGGGTGGGAAAGGCCTTCGCCTCATTAAGCACATCCACCATCATCGGTGTACCGAGTTTTTTATACGCCTTTACCCCGTTGTCGGTTTTGCTGCGTTCCGTCAGTTCTGCAGCGAACGAGGCGATAAGATCCTTGTCTGCTGCGACAGCCTTTCTGGAACCGCGAAAGGCGATGGCCTTGACATTTTTGGCCCCGAGCACCGCCCCGGCACCGGTTCGTCCCGCCGAACGCCAGTAATCATTTTCAATCAAGGCGAAACTCACCGCGTTTTCCGCCGCAGGTCCTACCACAGAGACGCCACACTGAGGTGTTTCCGGTCTGTTCTCACGAATCCACTCTTTGATCCGATCTTCAGTGTCATAGGTATCCAACCCCCTGAGTTCCTCGGCCGAATGAAATTCAACTCTGTCATCCGCCACTTCAATCCATATCAGTTGCTCGGATCTTCCGTGCAGGACAATGGCATCGTAGCCGGTTGCGGCGATATATTCTGCCACGGTTCCCCCGGAATACGATTCTGCATAAAAACCAGTCTGGGGAGACTTCGTGAAAACCCCATAGCGACAGGAACCCCAGACCCGTGTCGCGGTGACTGGTCCGACCGTAAATATCAGATGGTTTTCCGGTCCCAACGGGTCGACCCCTGGTGGGTTCAGCTGCAGCAACAGATGTGTGGCCAGACCTTTTCCTCCCAGATACCTCTCGAGCAGTTCGTCGCTGATTTTCTGCGTGGAGCTGGTCCGGCTGCTTACATCTATGTCCAGCAATGTGTTATAAAAACCGTACACAAATCCTCCTTCCGGCTACAGCACGCGCCGATAAATGGTTTCAGCATCTTCTAGTCGAAGCTTTCTCGGGTTGTTTGCCAGAAGGCGGGTAACTTTCATAACCCCTTCAGCAAGCATTGGCACATCATTGTCTTTCACGCCGTAAGGATTCAATTGTTGCGGAACATTCAGGTCAGTTGCCAGCTCCCTGATGGCCGCCACTCCAAGTTGCGCAAGCTTTCTCTGACTCATGCCCTCGCTGCCCTCACCGAAGATCTTTGCTATATTGGCAAACTTTGCAATATTACCGATAAGATTGAATTCCATGACCGGGGTCAGCATAATGGTATTGGCGATACCATGAGGAATATGAAACTCTGCGCCAATCGGGTAGGCAAAGGCATGCACCGCAGTCACACCGGCATTGGCAAACGCCATGCCTGCCAGCATGCTTCCTTCAAGCATCTTCTCCCTGGCCTCGATATCCGTTCCATTGGCGTAGGCCGTTCTGATGTTGTTGAAAAGTAATTCCATGGCTCTTACGGCGAGCATATCGGTTGTCGAGGTTGCGTTGATCGAAGTATATGCCTCCATGGCATGGATAAGGGCGTCCATGCCGGTTGCCGCAGTGACCGACGGCGGCAGACCGATGGTCAGTTCCGGGTCCAGCAGAGCACAGGAAGGAAAGAGACGCGAACTGACCACGCCTTTTTTAAGCTTCTCATGGTGATCTGAAAGAATAACAATGGGCGTGACCTCGCTGCCGGTTCCAGCAGTAGTAGGAATCAGCACAAGGGGAATCCCCGGTTCTTTCAGCAAGTCGATGCCGAAATAATCCTCAACCCTGCCTGGGTTGGTCATCATGGCAGCCACTACTTTGGCAATATCAAGGGAAGAACCTCCCCCAATGCCTACGACACAGTCAGCACCTTCTGCCTTTGCCAGTTGCACTACCTCATCGACCAGTTCAAAACGCGGATCCGCCTCGACTTTGTCGAAACGGCTGAACGACATCCCGCCGTTCTCCAGAATTTTTTCAAGACGTCCGATAATACCGGTTGCAACAAGGCCCGGATCGGTAACAATAAGGGGCTTGCTGCCACCCACGGCTTCTATTTCCTTGACGATATCGTTAATGGCCCCGGCACCCATAATCAGACGCTCGGTGGTACGGAATATTTGAATATTTGACATGTCACATTCTCCTTTGACACCGCAGTTGCTCTGGTGCGGCATATTGACACCACGCGGACAAATTCCTCGCCGGGGCGACATTGCCGCCCCGAAAAGTTTGCTTATGGTGCATAATTATTTTAAATACCTGTGAAAAAGATATTGTGCAAATCCCTGCACGACGTGTGACGGAATATCCGTTGTGGACAGTTGCCGGACAACCACGGCAAGTTCTTCAGGACGTACGACTGGTATCCCGTCAAACTCCTTCTGTTCGATCCTGGTACTGTGGGAGGCTACAAGAATCGGTTGGGGGATTGTTTCAACATTATATCCTTTCTTAATCACAATATTTGTAAGATGACTGATGCGCCACAGGTTGCCGGTCAGCCTGGCGAGGGATTTTCCGCCTGACAGGATCATTCCCTCCTCCACTCGAATCGAATCAGACGAAGTCGTCTTTCCAACGACACAGATTCCGTGTGGACTCAGGATGAGAAATTCGACAAAAATCAGCTCAAAAGTAAATCCGCAGAAGATGGTGTATTCGTCATTCAAAGTCTCCAGCGCCTCAATAATTTTCCTGTCACCCTGGATATGTAGCTCATACTCAGCTTTTCTGAACAGACGCTTCCACCCCATAGGGTTAACCTTGTTGAGAGCAAATCCAACCAGAACAAGGATCACCGCAACGGCACATGTCAAGGAGACAATATGCTCCCGCCAGTTTTCTTCAGATACGAGCATGAACCCAACAAGTGAGAATGCCACTATCACTATCAGAAAAATATGGGTCGGGGGTATCTTGCGCGTACCACCTCTTTGGTAACCGACAACGTGGGCCATCTTTTTAGTTCCTCAGGTTTTCCTTCATGGCTTCTGCGACTTCCTTCTCAATTGCCTCAGGAGAATCACACGGAAAGATCGGTTCTTCTTTCTCATAGGCCTTCCCGAAGCTGCTGAGATAAATCAGGAAGGTAAGAAGAACTGCCGAGCCTAGTCCCCAGGCAGCACCTCGTGTCGCCAGGATGGCTCCGGCAACACCGGCAATACCAAGATCGTTGAACCCTCTTGATTTCAGTACACCCACCCGTACACTCACGTAGCCCTGGATCAGCATGGTGGAGGCGAGGCCGACACCAAGAATTGGTTTGACGGTGGAGACGATCGGGGCGAGGAAGTATCCTGTCCAGGTCCCCATGCGGAACGAACCAGCGCCGCCGTAGATGGACTCCATGGCTTTCGGCCCATGCTTGTATCGTTCGCATACAACGACCTGCATGGCAGCCCAGAGAGGTCCGCACATGGAGATATCGGGGCCGATTAAACTCATGACGGTGTTACGGGCCCCAAAAATAACATGGGATCTGTTTGGGTTATAATTGATACGCTCGTCGGGACGATATTTCTGAGCGTCGTCGAGCAATGCCTGGGACTGAATGACATCGCCAAATATGACGACATACGAACTGATCACCATCGGCAGGCCGGTGATGAACATTTTCAGAGGCGGAAAAGGAATATTGCCGAATATAGTGAAGTCTCTGAACAAGCCAATAAAATCAGGATGTGTTATGATGTTGCCGTCATAGGTCGGCCATGAGAATTCACCAAGCAGCGGCCCTACGATAATGGCCAGCGCCAAGGCCGGCATCATTCCGAGGTTGCCGAAGTAATACATGAGCTTATTCTTGCGTCTGAGCATTTTAAAATGCTCAGAAAACAAAAAATAAAAAGCGATACCAATACAAATGGTGATTGTCCAAGGATTAGAGTCAAAGCTCTTCAGTCCTTCGCCCGGTTTGAACACCAGCATAACCGCTGAAAAACCTGCACCCATAAGAATTGCTGACTGCACAGCGTTGGGAATAATAGAAACAAACCGTTTTGCGAGGCCCGTTACCCCGAGGAAAAGACAGAAGAGACCGAAAGTCAGCTCAAAAGAGATAAGAGCCTGCATGCGCTCCACGCCGGGGGCAAAGGTCTCAACATAGGTTATCAGTAGTGGGATGGCCGGGGTGACCCACCCAGGGATGACCGGATCGCCGAAGGTCGCATGGGCCAGATAGAGTGTCCCATTTAAAATGACAATCGCCAGTGCGACCTCAAAGGACATCCCCAGTTTTCCAGTCAGCACAGGGATAATAGCAAGGCAGACCGTACACATCAACAGGCCTTGCAGGTAATCTGCTATTTCAAAACGGTAATGGATAAAAGGCAAACGGAAGGTCAATAACCCCATACGAATACCAGGTTGACGTGCACCATACTCTCTCGTTGTATTCATGTACAATTGCTCCTCGTTGAACGTGAATAATTGTCCTGCTTAAATTGCCTCATATCTCTGCGCAGAGAAACCGGCCTTCTGACCGGTGGTTTCAATGGTATGAGCAAAATCCGAGCCCGTTGTGTAATATTTTGTCGTTTTTTGTTATTCTTTCGGGGAACAGGAAGGGCATTTTGGATATTCCCAGACTTCCAGAGCCACCATTTTTTGCGCAGTTATACGCCTTTGGGTTGCAAGGTGAAGAAATGTAAGGACTGGATATTAAATGGTATTTACCAGTACCTGCCGGATACTTCCGTCTGGAAACAAAACCAGGTCCTGACAGATGAGAAATGTCTCGGGGAGGATGGGGAAGAAAAGAAGTTTGTCAGAAAAAATGGACGGTTTTGATCCCGTCCGTACACCGTAAATCGATGCAACTACGCATCGAAATTCACAATGCTAACAAAAATAGCAGTATTTTTTCAAGGTATCTTGCTGTAATAAAACTACATTATCTGTTCGATGCAATGTCGCATCAAATAGATGCCAATTTGCATCGGCGTTATTCATTCAACGGGATTCCAAAACGATTGACTTTTCGTACGACCGTTGATTGATGAATACCAAGAGCCGCAGCGACCTTGCGGGAACTTCCGTGTTTTTCAACAGCCGCCCTCAGGAGACGGTATTCAAACTCTTCCAGGGCGACCTTGAATGTTTTATTTTCAAGTGATGATGAGTCAGGCAGCGATGGATCTTTGCGAAGCCGCCCCGGCAAATCCTCAGCAGTGATCACCTCTCCCCTGGCCATAACAATAAGCTGCTCGACCATGTTCTCAAGTTCACGGACATTGCCGGGCCAGTTGTAATTCATCAATGCATCCATCGCCTCGGAAGCAATCTGCTTACTGAACCCATATTTTTGATTATGTTTTTTGAGAAAGAAATAGACAAAATGGGTTATCGCCTCTTTTCGTTCACAGAGAGGTGGAATTATAACCGGTACCACATTGAGCCTGAAAAACAGATCCTTGCGAAACTGTTTTTGCTGAATCATTTCCTCCAGGTCCCGATTGGTGGCTGCCATAATGCGTATATCCACTTTGATCGGCTTCGAACCGCCAATGCGGACGATTTCTCTTTCCTGCAGGACCCGCAGCAGTTTCACCTGAAGGTTCATCGGCATTTCACCGATTTCATCGAGAAAAATGGTACCGCCATTGGCAAGTTCAAAAATTCCGGCACGTCCTTCTCTACTGGCACCGGTAAAGGCTCCGGACACGTAACCGAAGAGTTCGGATTCCAATAAATTTTCTGGGATAGCAGCACAACTTATCTTGACAAACGGCTTGTTCCGCCGTGACCCGTGTCGATGGATGATCTCGGAAAAAACCTCCTTGCCCACACCGGAATCGCCCTGAATGAGGACGGTTGAATCCACCACCGCAAGCTTCAGGGCAAGCTCATAGATTGCCTTCATTTTCCGGGACTTGATGACAAACTTTTTCTGGTCGTTTGCTGTTTTCCGCAACTGTTCGATCTCAATTTCGTACCGGGACTGTAACTTTTCCATCTCGTTGAGCTTCTCCTGCAAGAGGTTGAGCTCGGTTACATCCCGAACGTTCGTCACAACCCGGAAGATATTTCCATTGTCATCGAAAACCGGGTTTCCTGTAACGACAACCGTTTTTCCGGTTTTCATGATGTGCTGGACAATAGTGACAGGTTTTTTCTCCTGCAATACCCTGAGCGTAACAGATTCATCGAACACTTGATTCAGGACTAGGTCGGTCATTGTCTTTCCGACCACCTCATCGTTTTTGATTCCGGTTATACGTTGATACGCCTTATTGATTTTCAGTGTGGTACTCTCACCATCAGTGACAAAAATGCCGTCAAAGGAAGAGTCGATGATGGCGTTGAGCTCCTTGGACAAATCAGTGATTCTGTCGAGTTCATTGGACATCGACTCGTAATCCGTCATATCACGCAGCACAGCGAAACAGCCTACCATCTTTCCGTGATGCCTGATAGGAGCCCAATTTGTCACGTACGTTTTTCCGTTCAACCTGAACTTCTGCAGAAACCTCAGATCATTGTTTTTCAAGAAAGTTTCGGGCTTGGTAGGTTCCAGCAGATCCGTAATAGGCTTGCCAATGCAATCTTTTTTGGACAAATTGATCTCAGCACAGGCGGCATCATTGATAACCGTCACCCTGCAAGCAGTATCGATGAGGATCGCTGGGATGTCAATACAGTTGAAAACCGGATCGAGGTGGAACAAAAACTGCTCATCCTCCATTCCCGAACAGGGCTCAAAATCGGAACGGTGAACCAGACCGACGATACGTTCGCCATCGTACACCAGCCAGCGGTCAAACGTTTCTTCGGAAATTGTTGCAACCTGCGTATGCGGAAAAATTTTACCGAACAGACGTTTTTGCACCTGCGATACAGAAGTGTCCGGCAAATACCCCTGAGCCATGGTGCCGAGAATATCGTCTTGCGTCAGTATCCCTGAGGGGGTTTGGTTATCTTTAAGAACAACAATATCCGAGACTGTGCTCTGCTCTATTTTTTTGGCCGTCTCCTGAAGAGTCGCATCATCAGGAAGAAACAACAACCTGTCACGCATTATATCCTGGACCTTCATTGCCTCCACCTTTCCTGAACCTGTTTGTAACTCCAGTTTCCAAACCATATCCTGTCATTGTTTGGATCATGCCATCTGTTGCCAACAATCCCAAGGATAGGGGGTACAGCATGAAATTTTCCAAAGAAGTTAAGCTCCACCAGCAATACCTCCAGCTCACCCCTCTAAAAGACTCTCTTCAAAACCCGTGAGTATATTTTACAGCGATTCTTTGTCTGCATGGTGAAACACTTTTTAAAACTTATCTTAGGAAGAAATCATGGTTTTGGTTTTTCTTTCTGAAGCAGAAAAACAACAAACAAGCTACTAAAAGTAAATGTTCAGTGCTAGCCTTCTTCTGAGTGACAAGTAATCGCTTTTTTTGCAGAGGCAAATTTTCCCCGAATTTCCTATTTTCCTGCGGTCATCGGACACAATCCTATTCCATGCACCTCGTTTATTCCAGTAATTTATTACGATTTATAATCGCAAGGGGTCAAAACTACACTTACTGTCGAAATGTCGACATGACCAAGCATTTTTTTGATCTCAAAGAAAGAGATCCCGGCATTCAGCTTATAAAATTGAGTAAACACCGGCAAAACAGAAATTGTAATGGCCGAGTCAATAATCATATATTTATAGCGGTGTTTATAACTTGGGTAAGAAAAACAATTTCTGTCTCCCCGGTGAGATCAATTGCGGCCGATAATATTCTTGAAGATGATCATAATAAAGGTTAGACTTTTTAATATTACCACCACTGAAGGAGGATAATTTAATACATCCAGCGTAGAATCAAATCTTATCACCACCCCCCCCCCTTCAGAATCAGCTATTCTTCCATCAACCCAGGCAAGACGCAACCATTTGACAGGAGGTTAATTATGGCCGAAAATGGAAAAAGCATGGTGATATCAACTAAGTGGTTAGGGGCGGCGATACTGACTTTCGTGCTTGGATTTTCAGTTCTCGGGATCCTTGACTATAAGGTTTATGATGAAAGCCCGCCCATTCCCTCGTCGGTGGTTTCCCAAGATGGGCAGATCCTGTTTACAGGTGCCGACATTATGGCCGGGCAGCACATTTTCCAAAAATACGGTCTGATGCAGTATGGCACAATCTTTGGTCACGGTGCCTATTTAGGTCCTGATTTCACCGCTCAATTCCTTCATCGTGCTGGATTGCTTATGGTCGATTTCTACCGTCAGACCGGTCTCTCGGAGATCGAAGCAATGGCCGCGGTACAACAGGATTTCAAGCAGAACCGTTACGACCCGCAAAGTGAGCGCCTCATGATGACCGCTTCCCAGGTTGCGGCCTTCGAAAAACTGACCGCATTTTACGCGAATTACTTCACTGAGAGTCATGAGCAACTCGGTTTGAAACGGCCGGTCATTACGGCGGCCAATGAAATACGACACCTAACATCTTTCTTTACTTGGGCGGCCTGGGTATCGGCCGCCGAGCGTCCCGGTAAAGTATATTCATATACTAATAATTGGCCTTCCGAACCACTGGCGGCCAACATGCCGACGCCGGATGCATTGTTGTGGAGCGTTTTAAGCCTGATCGCCCTGCTCGGCGGATCGGGTTTGCTGTTTTTCTTTATCGGCCGCTACGATCTGCTGGGCTGGCACCGCGCCGACACCAAAGGTTATGAACTCGCCTTCCGCTCGCCCGGCGAGGTCCGTCTCACTCCCTCCCAGCGTGCCACGGCCTGGTACTTTCTGGTTGTTGCCGGGTTATTTCTAGCCCAGGGTCTTCTTGGGGGACTAAACGCTCACTACCATGTCGAACCCGGCAGTTTCTACGGCATTCCGGTGGATGAGTGGATTCCCTATAATCTTTCACGCATGTGGCATCTGCAGCTGGCACTCTTCTTCACTTCGTCGGCCTATCTGGCCATGGGCATATTCCTTGCTCCTATGATCGCCGGCAGCGAACCTCGCCATCAGTCGACCCTGGCAATCACGCTGTTCGGTGCGCTCGTGGTGGTAGTGGTTGGAAGCCTTTTGGGCGAGGCGGGCGGCATCAAGAATTTCATTACCAGCGAAGGCCCCTGGTTCTGGCTAGGCACCCAGGGCTGGGAATTTCTTGATCTGGGCCGGTTATGGCAAATCCTGTTGCTGTCCGGCATGATCTTTTGGGTGGTGATCGTATTTCGCGCCCTCAAAAGCCGTTTGCGCCGGGAACACCTCGGCAACATGCCGTGGCTGTTCTTCTACAGCGCCCTCTCTATCCCGCTCTTCTATGCGGCTGGATTAGCCTTCTGGAAGGATGTCAATTTCACCGTCATGGAATTCTGGCGCTTTTGGGTAGTTCACCTGTGGGTCGAGGATTTTCTGGAATTGTTTACCACCATCATGGTTGCCTATTTGTTCGTGCTGCTCGGAGTGGTCCGGATGACGGTAGCCACCCGCATCGTCTACCTGGATATCATTCTCTATTCCCTCGGCGGAGTCATCGGTACCCTGCACCATGTTTACTTCAATGGCACGAGTTCCATGTACATGGCCTTTGGGGCTTTCTTCTCCGCCATGGAAGTTATTCCGTTGCTGCTGCTGACGTTTGAAGCCTATCGTTTCATGCGCTTGGGCGCGCCCACCGATGCTGCCAACGGCAGCGTTCTGAAAGCGTCGACGGCAGATTTTCCGCATAAGTGGGCCGTCATGTTCCTAGTGGCGGTGGGGTTCTGGAACTTTTTAGGAGCCGGCGTCTTCGGCTTTTTAATCAACCTGCCAATCGTCAGCTATTATGAGATCGGCACGCAGTTTACCGCCAACCATGCCCATGGTGCAATGATGGGCGTTTACGGCATGCTGGCAGTGGCCTTTTTGATCTTTGTGGCGCGCTACTTCATCCCACCGAACCGTGGTGGTCGCGCAATGGGGATATCCTTCTGGAGTCTCAACATCGGTCTGCTTCTGATGCTTTCCGTTAATCTCGTCCCCATAGGAATTTTCCAGCTTTACGACGCTGTGGCCAATGGTTATTGGCATGCACGCGAGCCGGCGTTCTTCCAAAGCGGCATAGTTCACCTGTTCGAATGGTTGCGTATCATCGGGGATGTTCTATTCATTGTCGGCGGCATTTTTCCCGTCGTGTATTTGGCAATTCTCATGTTTCTCTACCGCAATCGGGGCGAAAGTCCGAGCGAGGGAGTGGCCGAATCGTTCACCGCTTGATCCGACACATCCCTGCCTTGAAGCCTTTGTCTTCGAGTTGCAATAGTTCTTGCTATTTCCGATCGTCGGGTTTGTAGCGTATCCGAAGGACTCCGTCTTTGAAATCATGGGAGATTATGTGGAATTTTGCATTTTCATCCCAAATTTGAGGCCTTCACGAGTTTATCTTCGATGATTTGGCTTGTTTTTGTAATTTTCCGGACAACGACAATATGGGTATTCAGCGATTAGAAAAATACCCTGACAGGAACCCGAAGGGGGCGGGTCGTATAACCGGTGGTAGAAACCATCGGCTATACGAATTTCCCCCTCCGGGGAATTGGATATCGATGAATTAAATTGATTTTTGCAAATTTGCCAACCTATACTTCATCTACGTGATCAGCGACAATTAAAAACGCAAATTCATCTTATTATTAGTTCGCGAACTCTCAATGTCTCTTTGATTATGACGTGACAATAGTATACAATAAAAGAATTCAATAATTGCATTCAACACTGCGTTTCGTCAAGAGCATTGGTCAACGTTAGGGCGGCGTAAAAACTTTTCATCTGCTTCGTTGCTGTAAATGTCAATCATCACGACGTACCTTAGTATTCCGTAATAATTGAAAATTTGCGAGCCACGCATATGAAGCTTTATACTTAGCTTTCTGAAATTTATGGTTTACGAGTTTATCAACGTAGCTATTTAAAACTGCCTTAGAAAGCCACTGCTTATCATCATCACCTCAGGATCAACAATGGTTAGCTCAATTTCTTGGAAAAATCTTAATCTCTCTGTCAAATTTACACTTATCTTTGGGGTCGCACTTGCCCTGTTGTTCATCGCCGTAGCGATGTATAAAGTTTCAGCCGACAGAACGGCCACCGGCTATAAGGAACTTATTGACAGTGAAATGCGTATAACTCAGCTTTCCACAGAGGTTACAGCTGCTCTTGCGGGATGCAGGCGCGATGAGATGCGCTTTCTTGCTTCGGGGGACAAACAGGCTGTTGCGTCTTTTAATAACCATCTTGCTCATATGTCAGAAAAAATTGCCCGAATTTCTGCCCTCTCATCCGGACACTTTCTTGAGATTTACAGCCTTGCCCAACAGATTGACACTTTACAAACAGAATATAAAGACCTTTTTGGCCAGGTCGTTAAATCTGCTTTAACTATCGGTTTTGATGAGAAGAGTGGCTTACGCGGCAAATTTAATGTTGCTGCAGACGAGCTTGAGGGCAAAGCAAAAAAGTATGAGATGAGTGATCTCTTTTTTGCCGTGCTTGACCTCGTTCATGATGCCAATCTCTATTTTAATATTCAAACTCCAAATCATCGGCAGAAGGTCGGCGAACAAATTAAAAATACCAACAGTATACTAAAATCCCGTTCAATGGAGAAAGAGGCCAGGGAGGCAATTGGATTCAGGCTGGAGGAATATACTAAATGGATTGAACAATCATATGATGGCGATTCAAGTCTGATCGATATTATAAAAGACCAGATCGGTGGTTACGAGAAGGCATTAATGGACGAAATTGAGACATTTTATGTTCCTCAAGCTCGGGTTGATATTCTGGAAATTCGCCGTGCCGAGAAGAATTACCTGGCAAGCAGGTCTCTGGAGGATGCCGAAACAACCAGAAAAATGATCAAAAGATTAGTTGAGATATTTTCCAATTCATCCATTCCTGTTCAAAAAAAGGACGAGATATCCACTTTTATTTCCACTTACAGGGCTCACTTTGACTCATTTGTTGAAGAAAGCAATCATATAGATCAACATCGGGAAAAAATGTTCGGTATCGTCAACAAGATTGAACCCGCGGTACAAAAAATCGCCGGTCTGGCTGCCGAATTGGCTCAACAAAAAGAAGCCGCCACACAAAATGAAATCAGCCAACTCAACCGAGCCGCTCTGATAGTCACCATCGTTGTTATTCTTCTGGTAAGCGTTTTTCTCTTTATTACCGTTCGTGCTATTACCCAGCCCCTGAAAAAATCGATTGCTGTGGCAGAAGCCATGTCTGCCGGTGATCTCACCGGTTCCATTGATATTGATCGCCAGGACGAGGTTGGAATCCTTGCCGCCTCCCTCAACAACATGATCCATCACCTTAGGGAGTTGTTGGGCAAAATCGTCACCGACACCGGCAACCTGAATGACAGCAGTGTCGGTTTGATCGCTATCTCCGAAAAAATGCAGGCAAGCACGGAAAATACCGGTGGAAAAACCATCGCATTGAGTCGTGCCGCCGAGAACATGAGTTCCAATATGTTGACAGTGGCTTCCGCCTCCGAGCAAGCCTCTACCAATCTCAATGTTATCGCCTCGGCAGTGGAGGAAATGGAATCAACCATTAAAGAAATCGCAAGAAACTCGACAAAGGCTTCAGAAATTGTCGAAAATGCCGTCAGGCAGGGCGATGAGGCATCAGCTCGCATGGAAGAACTAGGCTCAGCAGCCGTGGATATCACTAAAGTTGCAGAAACCATAACCGAGATTTCAGAACAAACCAATCTACTTGCCCTGAATGCAACTATTGAGGCAGCCAGAGCGGGGCAGGCCGGGAAAGGATTTGCAGTGGTGGCAGACGAAATCAAACAGCTCGCGACTCAAACGGCCAACGCCACCCAGGATATAAAAAACAAAATTGCCGGGGTTCAGGAATCCTCCAGGCGTACCTCCAAAGGTCTGGTCGATATCATCCAGATTATTCACGAGGTAAATGACATTGCCAAGTTTGTGGCTTCGGCCGTCGACCAGCAGTCTGAAGCTACACGCGAGATAGTGGAAAATATAAGCCAGGCATCCCGGGGAATAAACGAAATTAACCAGTCCATCAATGTTAACGCGGAGGTTGCCCAAAGTGTAACCGCGGAGGTTTCAGATATCAGGAAGGAATCCGGGGATCTTTCAGCAATATCCCGGCAGGTACACACCAGTGCTGACAGCCTGGTTGAAATCGGCGGGTGCCTGCAGGATCTGGTTAAGCGCTTTGTTTTATAATTTTCTCAAAGGAGAGGGCCGTGACAGGGCATTTTCCCGGCAATGGCAAGATTGATGGACTCGTAAAAACCATAAATTTAAGACGGCTAAGTAAAAAGCTTCATATGCGAGGCGCGAAAATTTTCAATAATTTCGGCGTACTAAGGTACGTCGTAATGATTGAAAATTTGCAGCAACGAAGCAGATGAAGAGTTTTTACGACGTCATCAAGATTTATTTATTCATATGTTTTTCTATTCTCTTGCGGAGGTGCGTTGCAATCTCCTTCTCTCTATAACTGATCACCGTGGCTGGACAGCGATGAAAAATCCGTTCAGCCACCGAGCCGGTAAAGAGGGTAGATATATCCCTGTCCTTCATCCCCATCACTACGGTATCGACGTTTTCCTTGACAACCATCTGCAGTAATCTTTCGGCAGGATTACCTATCAGGAAGGAAAAAGAAACTATATCGTCGGTGAGCCCCGCTTTCTGCAGAAGATCGGCCATTTTCTCCCTGCGCTCCTTTTGCATAGTGTTCAGATAGTGTTCGGCATCGACATTGTAACCAAAGGATGAAATCTTCTGTATCGATTCCAGGTCGCGTTCATTGACAACATTGACAACCAGCAGCTTTGCCTCGAATGCCTTAGCCAGAGCGCCCGCATATTTCAGGATGCCTTCCGAATAGTTGGAAAAGGCGATGGGAACAAGTATTTTACGAATCATGCTATCACCTCACTATCAAGTTTTCTGGACAGTAGCAGTTGTGTCGATGTCCATGCGCAGAGCGGCTTTTCTAACCCTTCGTTTTTGGGAAAGCCATATCAGGATAAGCAAAGCGGCGGCAGGGATGAACATCAGCTGTTTGGGTGGTCGGTCGGTGAGTACCTGGAAATTGACAATCTCCTGGTCGAAATCGATGTGAGCTTTTTGAGCGGCGCTGCCGAAGACCACGTTATCGACGAATATCCTGTCATCTTCATTTCGAGTATTTATGCCGATCGCCTTCAACCGTTCCGCTCCGCTCTTTTGGTCGCCGACGGTTAGGGACACCACCATGGTGAACTCTTTGCCGCTCATCTTTTCACCCTTCAGGGTCAGCCGTAATTGCTCGCCCGGCGGCATATGGTTGACAAATTTGGTTAACTCCGCTGCTGGTCGAGTCTCCAGTTCCGGGTAAATTTGATCCCAGAAGTAGCCGGGGCGAAACAGGATAAAGGCCACCACCAACAACAACGCCGTCTCCCACAGTTTATTCCGGGTCAGCATATAGTTCTGGGTTGCCGAGGCAAAGGCCAGCATGGCTACAACGGCTCCGCAGACCACCACTATAAGATGAAATGCAGAACCGATCCCAATCATCAGAAGTTCATTGTTGTAAATAAACACAAAGGGCAGAATGGCCGTGCGGATATCATACATAAAGCCTTGGATACCGGTACGAATGGGATCGCCCCCCGAGATACCGGCGGCAGCGAAGGCCGCCAGGCCAACCGGCGGGGTGTCGTCGGCCAGAACGCCGAAATAAAAAACGAACAGATGCACGGCAACAAGAGGGATGAGCAACCCGTTCTGGGCGCCCAGGCTGACAATGACCGGTGCCATCAGGGTCGAAACGACGATATAGTTGGCGGTGGTCGGCAACCCCATGCCGAGGATGATACAGAATATTGCAGTGAATACCAGAGTTAAGTTCATATTGCCAAGGGAGATCAACTCAACAAAATCGGTCATGACCAGGGCAATGCCGGTAAGGGTGACGGTGCCGACGATGATACCGGCAGCGGCAGTTGCAACTCCGATCCCTATCATGTTTCGGCCACCGGCGACCATTCCGGAAATGACATCGTCAATGCCGCGGCGAAAGCTGAACTCCTCGCTCTGGATCTTTCGAAAATAACCTTTGATCGGTCTTTGGGTAATGACGATAAACAGTAACAAAACAGTCGCCCAGAAAACCGAGAGCGAAGGAGAGAACTGTTCTACCGTCAGGCACCACATAAGTACCACAACCGGCAGAAGAAAGTACAGACCTGCCTGGGTGGTTGGCCCGAGATCGGGCAGTTCCGTCATCTCCGTTGTGAACTCCAGTTCAGGAACCCGACAGGCAAGATAAAGCAGGAGCAAATAGGCCACAAGGGCAAGTATCGCGACGACATAAATTGCCGCCGCACCCGTGACGGTTTTTATCCAGCCAAGACCGTAATAGGTGGCTGCCCCGGTAAGGATTACGCCGAGGAAAATGGACACGATGCCGTACAGGGATTGGGCCAAAGTCTTTTTGCGTCTTTTTTCGAGCCCTTGGAGACCCATTTTGCATGCTTCGAGATGAACGATATAGACCAGGGCAATATAGGCAATTATAGCCGGTAGAAAGGCATGCTTAATGACTTCCAGATAAGAAATGCCGACATATTCTACCATCAGGAAGGCGGCGGCTCCCATGACCGGTGGGGTGATTTGACCATTCACTGAAGAGGCGCACTCTATCCCCCCGGCTTTCTCCGCGGTGAATCCCACCTTTTTCATGAGTGGTATGGTGAAAGTTCCGGTGGTGACCACATTGGCTATTGATGAGCCGGATATCATGCCGGTCATAGCCGAACTGACGACCGCGGCCTTGGCGGGGCCGCCGCGCATGTGACCGAGTCCTGCGAAGGCAACACGGATGAAATAATTGCCGGCTCCAGCCTTTTCAAGTAGTGATCCAAACAGAACGAACATGAAAACCATGCTGGTCGAAACCCCCAGGGCGACGCCGAAAACCCCCTCGGTCGACAGCCAATAATGTTCCATGCCCTTGACGAGACTGGCGCCTTTGTGGGCGATAATGTCAGGCATATACTGTCCGGCAAAGGTGTAAATGATAAAAAGTGTGCCGATGATCATCAGGGGCGGGCCGAGGGCACGGCGGGTTGCCTCAAGGAGCAGGATAATGCCGATCACCGAAATAATCAGATCAAAGGTGGTGGGGGAGCCGGGACGCGAAGCCAGCCCTGCATAATTGAGATAGATATAAGCGGCTGAAAAAGCCGCGGCCAGTGCCAGTACCCAGTCCTGGATAGGGATATGTTTTGTCGGCGATGATTTGAAGGTCGGAAAAGCGGCGTAAGCCAAAAACATGGCGAAAGCCAGATGAATGGAGCGGGCCTGTGTATCGTTGATGACAAAAAAATTGAATGTAAAGGGCAGAGGAGACGAATACCAGAGCTGGAAAAGGGACCAGAGCAGCGGTACCATGAATAGAACGGCTTTGGGAAATTTGCCTTGTGGAGCCCGTCCACCGGTATCGGCATCAGCTACCATTTGCTCCAACCCTTCCGAGGCAAGAAATTTTTCTTTCTCAGCATCCATATATTCAACTCCTTTCGTTCAATTCTGCTTCACGTCCCTTACTATTTTCTCAGTAGAAAAAAGGCTAAGCCCCACATAAGGTAACCGATCAACCAACCTCGGTAAATGGGAAATAAGACGGGCAGGCACCTTTACGGAATTCATTATAAAAACAAGAAATGAATTTATAAGGTACCCGGAAGATTTAGACCGGTTGGGCGGGTGGAAGATAGTCGGCAAACTCTCTTGCCCGCCCGTTTTCCTGACGACTTGGCAAACGTTCACCCGTACCCGTCAAAGGACGGTAAAACCGGGATTAGTAAGGTCATCCAGTGCTCCAGGTTCGTTTAAGCAAGCCTCTAAGCTATAGTCGGCTCGGTGAAGCAGCTTGATCGGACGAAAAGGGAGCGCTGGTGAGCGGTTACCCGACTTACATCAAGCCGGCTTCCTTGTAATATTTAATTGCTCCTTCATGAAGAGGAGCGGAAAGACCGTTTTTGATCATCTGCTTTTTATCAAGATTGGCAAAGGCAGGATGGAGTTGTTTGAACTCATCAAAGTTTTCAAAAACTGCTTTGACAAGGTAGTAAACAGTGTCGACCGGAACCTTGGCGGAAGTAACGATTGTTGCACCAACACCAAAAGTTTTGGTGTCGTCGGGATTGCCCCGGTACATTCCACCAGGGATGACAGCATTACTATAGTAAGGATTGGCGGCAACCAGCTCGTCGATTTTAGGACCGGTAACATTCACCAGCACAGAGTCGCAGGCGGTACAGGCTTCCTGGATGGAGCCATTGGGGTGACCTACTGTATAGACGATCGCATCTACCTTATTATCACAAAGAGCGCTGGACTGTTCGGCGGCTTTCAGCTCGGAGGCGAGTTTGAAGTCCGCTGTTGTCCAACCTAACTTGGCCATGACCACTGCCATGGTGCTGCGTTGGCCGGAACCGGGATCGCCGATATTGACGCGTTTTCCCTTCAAATCCTCGAATTTTTTAATACCGGAATCGGCTCTGGCAACAACGGTAAAAGGTTCTTGATGCAGTGAAAATACTGCGCGCAGGTCGGGGTTTGGACCCTTGGCCGCAAACTTGTTCAAACCTTTGACGGCATCATATTGCACGTCAGACTGGGCAACACCGAAATCGAGCTCACCGTTGCTGACCGCATTGACATTATAAACAGATCCACCGGTACTTTCGACAGTGGCACGAAGGCCATGTACTTTTTTCCCTTTATTGACCAGACGGGCAATAGCCCCACCGGCTGGATAATATACGCCGGTCACACCACCCGTTCCGATGGTGATGAATTTCTGGTCGGCAGCCATGGCGGAACCGCTAACAGCTCCAATACATAAGGCACAGCCGAAGGTAATTGCGGTTAACAACGAGGTCGTTCTTTTTTCCATAGTCTTTTCTCCTTGGATTTGAGTATTTTCCCCACATCGGATATTCAGGGTGGGGAAGGAGTGTTGTACATCGCCTTACTTCAAACCGGGAGTGAACCCGGAAGGTCAAGCCGTAAATTGTGTACGTTAATAACCAGTCTGCAACAAAGAACTATATTTCAAAATTTGTCAAGTATTTTCGAGATTATAACCCTGTTGCTCCCAGCTTGCCAGGATACTGCCTGCCGCCAGCCGGGCACGAGTCGGTAGACTTTCCCGGATCATGTATTCCCGGTCACTGTGGTCACAATCGCCAATTGGTCCCATGCCATCAACCAGTGGAATACCCGCCTGGGCGATGGTATTGGCATCGGACACCCCGCTTCGAAGTTCCTCAATGCAGGGCAGCCCCAAGAGTTGTGCTTCGTCGTGGATTATCCGAAATAGACGGGAATTTCCGCTATTTTGCTCCATTGGAAACCTTTCGCTGGTTTTCAGCAGTTCTGCATTTGTGCCGGAAATCAGACACTGTAAAGAAATGCGGGTGATTTTTTCTGCTATTTCAGCCGCATCCGATCCGGAGAGGAATCGGCAGTCAATTTCGGCCTCGGCATAATCGGCAACGGTATTCGGTCCAATACCGCCCCAGATGACGCCGACGTTGACAACAATTTTTCGATCCTGATCGTTCAACTTCTCCAAGGCGATGATTTTATGGGCCAGTTCGAGTATGGCGCTGGCCTTATCTTTTCCTGCGAATGCGGCATGTCCGGCTTTGCCGGAAACGATGAGCTTATATCCTGCCTTACCCTTGCGGCCGGTGGCCACCTCTCCTTGAAGGCCACCGCATTCAAAGCCAAAGGCCGACAGGGCTTTTTTTGCCTCGGCTGCGAAGACGGAGGAAGAAGTGGGAGAACCGATCTCCTCGTCTGAGTTGCAGAGGAAGGTGATTGGGATTTCTTGTAAAAGTCCACAGGAGGCCAGAGCCTTGATGGCGTAAACCGCGCAGACGAGTCCTCCTTTCATGTCGATCACCCCGGGGCCAAAGACCTTTTTGCCGACTTCCTTGTACCAGTTAAATGGGCTGTCTACCGGGAAAACCGTGTCCATATGGCCGAAAAGCAGAATAGACGAACGGCCGTCACGGCAAGCAGGGGAGCGAAAAATCAGGTGATTGCCAACCTCGGATTCAGCTACGACCTCATGACTCATGCCGGATGAACGTAGACTTTCAAGGAGGATTGTGCCGATCTCGTCCACTCCTTTTTTATAACGTGAGGAGCTGGGTTGGAGGACGAGGTTCTCCAGCAGCCTGAACATGCCGGGCTCCTCCTGCCGTAGATATTCGCCAATCTTTTGCCGCATGGTTTTCCTATTTGTTGAAGGCGAAAGATTGCTTGTCATAAACCTCCGGGTCCGCATCGGGATAGCTGACTTCCTCATCGCTCCACGGTTTCTTCAGGATGTAGTTATTGCCGTCTCTTGCCACCACATTTGATTTGTGTAAGGGAATCTTGCCGCCGGCGGTAGCGATGTATCGGGGTATGGCGTCACCGGAAATATTGCCGTACATTGATTCGACAATATCCCTTCCGACCTCGAGAGGGACCCGGAAGTGGGTGAATTGAGGATTGCGGTAACTGCAGTTAAAAAGATAGTAGGGGCGCACGTAGGATTCGTGAATTGTTTCGCAAAGTTTCCACATTTTCATCCGGCTATCGTTGACACCTTTGAGCAGTACCGCCTGGTTGAGAACGGCAAAGGTACGCTTTGAGAGCTTACGGAAGGCATCGCGGGAAACCGGGGTAATCTCCTGGGCTGTGTTGATTTGGGTAACCACGCGTATAGGTTTGCAATCGTTGGATTCTTCCAGGATGTCGAGGAGTTCGTTATCGACCCGCATAGGCGCGGTGACCGGGATGCGGGTTCCGAGACGTTTTAGTTTGATGTGATCTATTCTATCCAGTTGCTCAAGCAGCCACTTCAGTGTTGAGTTTGGCAGGACAAAGGCGTCACCACCTGTTATCAGTACGTCCCGGATTCGTTTGTTGGCACGGATGTAGTCCAGAGCCTCGGTGTAGGCTTCCTTGGAATAGGCTTGATCCTTTCGTCCGATATGGGCAAGGCGCAGGCAGTGGGTGCAGTACATCGCACACATATTGGTAGCTTTGATGGTCAACACCCGCGGATAGAACTGGTCGACAAGCCGGGCAGGGGAGTGGTCCGCGGCCACCGGCGGAATCTCAATGCCTGCATTCTCAATCATTTCTCCGGTCGGCACCGACTGTAACATAATGGGATCGTTGATAACCCCCGGCATGATCAGGCTGGTGTAATAAGGTGTCAGACGCATCCGGTAGGAGGCTGTTACTCTCGCAATAGACTCCAGGCGGGCTTGGGGTAGATCGATGAGTTTTGCGAGTGTGGCGACTGAATCGACTGCATGGCGAAGTTGGCCGGGAAAAGAATTCCAGGCTGCTTCATCCATACCCAGCTCGGCCATGATTTTTGCCTTGTTCTCCTGAATTTGTTCCCATTTGTCAATGCCGCTTGGAACAAGTATGTCCTTTTGGGCCAGATACTCGTCCACCCTGCTGTTAGCAGCGGAGGCAATGGGTAAAGCCTTGGTAAGGCGACCGCCGACCGAGACCATATGTTCGTCGATCTCCTGGTGCTTAACGGCAAGACGCTCAAGGTCTTCCGCGCTGATACCGAAATCGGACGGAGTTCCTCTCTCCTCGTTGCGAATTCTGAGGAGGAGATCGAAAAGATTGATGATCGGTGCAGTCAGGTTGGCAGCGGCGGCCTGTTCGTAGAGGTTGCGCACCTCGGATTTCCGTAGATCCGGGAGATCTTCCGCTTTTACCGGTTGAATAAGAGGCTCTGCCAGATGAGTAAGAAGGTTTATGGTATAGCTGTCAAGAGGCGGGTTTGCCGCCAAACGATCCTGATTTTGATCCTGATTTTCTGTTTTCATTGATATCACACTTCCTGAAATGTTTGTTTAATCCAGCCAATGCCTTGGTCGAGACCTTCCCGTACGTCTTTTCCGGACCTGGCTACCGAGACAACCCTCGCCAGAAAAGTTCCAGGCATAACTTTGAGTGGTGAACCAAGATGCTCAAGGATAACAAAATCCTTTTGAATCTCTTTTTTAGCTACCTTGGCAAAAGATGACCGCTCGCCGGTGTGTTGCGGGATATAACCGGTGGTGAGAACCGGCACGGCAAGCTTATGATTGTAGGTTTCCCAATGTAAATTGCAGAAATTACCCTTCGGTGCAACGGTTCCAGGTGGAAAACAGTCGTGCAGAACTGCGTGGCATTCGAGCTCCGGCAGTGTTGGAGAGCCGGCTGGAAGATTCTGTTCCAGGGTACAGCAGAACTCAAGGGTTGTGCCTTGTTTTCTGGCATTTACTTCCAGAAACCAGATGACGCCGTAATGGTCAATTATGTAATCGCAGCCGAATATTCCACGGTAGCCGGCTCGTCCGAGTTTTCTTCCAGCCGAGATTGTGTACCTTATGAGAATGTCGGCCTGATCTTTAGTCACTTTGGAAGGATAGGATGAGCCGACAAATTTATTGCCGCCGACGATCTTTTGGTCGGCGATTCCGGCGATATATACGTCGTTGTCGTTGGCAACAACTGCCAGTACGGTTGGATCCAGGTCATGGGAGATATACCTGGTTATCAGATATTCCCCATTTTCGTCGGTAAATCGGCGCAAAACTTCTTCTCTGGTATGGGTAACGGCGGAGTTGATTCCGGCTGCTGAATAGGCCAAGCTGATAAAGATTCCATCCTCCCATGTACTGCGAAGTGCATCGGTCTTTTCCAGAAGGGTGGTCAGGCCCATGCAGACCTCACTGTCAACGAGAGGAACATATCCCGCCAGTTCGACGGACTGCACGAGTTTGCTGTTGTAGTGCTTGGCAATAAACTTATCAGGTCCGAGAATCGATACCCTGTCAATCTCATCCAGAGTCATTTCCAATACACTTTCGAACATACTCAGGTAGAGCTCTTCCTGGTTTTCGAGAATGTCGGCAACGAGACGCCGGATTGTCTCACTGCCGGAAACCGAGGTCATGAATTTACCTGTGCCCTGGCGACAGCACACCTGTGGTAGCTGCCCGCCGGTTTCACAACAGGGGTTGATGACGATAATATCGCGATAATAATATTGGACGCAGACATCGGGGATAATTGCCACAAAACGGACTTCCCGGCCGGGAGCCATCTTTTGCAGGGCTTCCCGGACGAACTGGTTTAAGCCATAAGCCTTGAGTTCGCCGATATAAAAAAAATAGTAACAGGTCGGGTCATAGGTGAAGTTAGTATAATAAATATCTTCACCGAGAAGTTTCGTATTCAACTGCCTTGCATCAATCTTCATTTTTGCGTCTGGCTATCCTTGTAAATTGGTGAACGTTCACCAGTACCCATATGCGAACGATCAGGCAGCCGTGCATGGAAGGGCGGATTTAGAACCCGCCCCTACATCCCGTCCGCCTGCTTGTACGCCTCTAGGGCACTGCTGAATGTTTGCATGCCCGGAGTTATGCAAGCATTTTGCTATTCCTGGTGAACGGTTTCATAAATTGCAGCAATCTTGTTGCCGCTTTCAGAGTAATGCTCCCGAATTGATTGTTCTATTTTAGCCGGGTCGCCGGACATCACGCTGGTGACGATCTTCATATGCCGGTCGCCGATCTCCCGGGGGGAATAGAGGTCACTCCAATGCTTGTAAAACATTACATGCAGTTTTAAACTGAGGCGATCCATATACTCCGCTAGTTGCACATTGTTGTTCTTGCTGACAAGCAGATTATGGAAATCATGGCCTATTTGCACCACCATCTTTTGGTTTCCACGTTTGGCCGCGTTTCGCATCCTGTCGACCAGCAATTTCATTTCCGCAAAATCGTCCTCACTGAATTGATCACAACCGGCCATGGCTGCGTATCCTTCGAGAACTCCTCGGGTAGTGTATGAATCAACAATTTGTTCGGGAGAAAGAAGAGCTATAAAATTACCCACTTGAGGCTTGTAGTCGACTATGCCGATGACAATAAGCTCCTTAAGTGCTTCCCGCACCGGCGCCCTGCTTATGCCCAGTTCCTTTGCCAGCAGGCTCTCCTTGATCTGATCGCCAGGGAGATATCGACCGTCCAGGATAAATTCATAGACATAATCAATAACCTGGTCTTTATATGTGGTCTTTTTAATGGCTGCCATTTCGGTGGTTAAACTCCAGTCTATGATCGATTGTCGACAATATGCAATGGACAGTACCCTGACGCGTCAGGGAATGCAAAACTTTTTTATCGGTAGGTTTAATTAAAAAATTGCAGCAACAAAGCGGGTGAATAGTTTTTACGACGCCATCATAGTTGATGATATTCGCAACCAAGAGAACCATATATCCAGCAGAATTCGCCTTCCCTGCTATTTCCATTTGCGAGAAAGAAAAGTCCTTAGCACGGGAATCAGCACCAGGGTGGCTATGGTGGATGAAAGGAGCCCGCCGATTACGGTTATCGCAAATGGCTGGAATATCCGTGAACCAACTGCGGGGTTCACTGCGACCGGGATCAAAGCGAAAATGGTTGCTATAGCCGTCATAAGGATAGGTCGAAGACGGATGGAAGCGGCTTCCTGGAGCGAATCGGATATTGTATGCCCGGCAATGATCCGCTGATTGGTGTAATCGAGCAGCACAATCGCGTTATTGACAGCGATGCCTATGAGAGTGAGAGACCCCATGCCTACAGAGACATCCAGTCCGACCTGGGTGACAGCAAGCAGTACAATGGCTCCAACAAGAGCGACCGGAATGGTCATCAGAATGATAAGTGGCTGTAAAAAGGAATGGAATTGCATGGCCATGATGAGATAAATCAATACGACAGCTGCCAGCCCTATCAGAACGAAGTCCATTATTGTCCGCTGGAGAACCTGGTACTGGCCGGTGAAGGCAATACTGTATCCGTCCGGAAGGGAGATGGGCGAAAATGCTTGCTGAAGCCGAGTTACGGCGGCGGAAATGCTCCCTTCAACTTCAGCCAAAACGGTGATTTCCCGTTCTCCATTGAGACGCGTTACAGTCGCCGGCAAATACGTCGTTTGAATATCAGCCACACTCTCCAAAGGCACGGTTTGACCGGAAGGGGTGGCAATGGTAAGCTCTTTCAGCCAATCAAGCGTGCTATCCGAAGGCACATTGCTTTTCACCAGAACCTGCACCTGTTGCTGCTGATGGAGGATGGTTGTGGCATGAACCCCAAACCGGCCGGCCTGGATTGTTTCAAAAACATCAGCCGGAGAAAGGCCGATACGGGCCAACTCGACCGGGTTGGGCCGGACAACGATTTGCGGGCTCTTGATTTTTGTATTATTCACGATGTTGGCAATCGTTGGGTCTTGCGCCATTATCTTTTCAATTTGTGCGGCCAAAAATACTAATTCATTTATGTCGGGGCCGAAAATAGTCACGCCGAACATGGCCGGCAGGCCGGAGAGACTCTCGTCCATCTTCTCCTGGGTCGGTTGATGATACAAAAAGGCCACGCCGGGTATCCTGCTGTAGGAGGAACGCAAATGGTCGAAGATCTGTTCTACGGTGTAGTGGCGCTTCCCGCGTGGAACGAGCTTCATAACCATCTCCCCCTTGTTGACGCCTTCGATCTGATAGCCTCTCGCCGGTGAACCGGTGCGGCGTCTAACGGTTTCTATGTCAGGCTGGGCGAGGGCTGTACGCTCCAGGATATCGCCGATGCGGTTACTCTCCATAAGCGATGTGCCCGGTGGCATAACGTATTCGATCAGCAGAGCTCCCTCGTCGATTGGTGGCAAGACGTTTACCGGCCCCAGCCGCGCGGCAAGTCCGCCAAACCCCAGCATCATGGCCCCCACCAGAACCGACAGGCCGCGGTGAGCAAAGGCAAATTGGAGTGTCTTGCGCAGGCCGTTGTCGATGCGGGTCAGTAATCGTGTGCCTAGCCGTGAATCGACAGGGCGGCGTTGTCCGGTCGAGCCCATGCGACTGAACATCATCGGCACGAAAGTCAAGGAGACGATGAGCGAAGCCAACAAGGCCACGCTGACCACCAATCCGAATGGCCGCACAAAAAGGCCGGCTATGCCCCCTAGAAAAAGCAAGGGGGCAAATGCGGCAACCGTCGTGAATGTTCCGGAAGCATCCGGCCCGGCAATTTCCGTCGCCCCGGCCAAGCCGGCCGACTGCCGATCCTCCGTTGTCTGTAGATGTCGCACCACGTTTTCGGCCACCACGATGGCGTCATCGACCACCATGCCGACCGCCAGCGTGAGTGCCGAGAGGGTGATCACATTGAGCGTTTCCCCAAAGACCTGCATCAGCGCCAAAGTGGCAAGCAGCGTGATCGGAATGGTCGCGGTGACAATTAAGGTCGCTCGAAATGTTCCCAGAAAAAAGAAAAGCACCGCGGCGGCGAGTATTGCGCCGACAATCAGATCATGAAACAGGGAATCACGGGCCTCGGTGACAATAACGGATTGATCGTAATACTTTCGAACTTGGGCACCCCGAGGAAGGAGGGACCTGAATTGCTCCAGTTCACGATCAACGCCGCGAACGACATTTATGGTACCGGCACCGGGCTGCTTAAAGACAACAAACGAAACCGCAGGCAAGCCATTACCATGCACTGTATAATGACGCGGCACGCGACCGGGCGCTACTGTGGCAATATCTTTAAGAAGCACGGAGTTGACGCCATTTTTAACCACAGGCACCGAGAGAACATCGGAGGTGGTCTGAAGTCGGCTGTCACCCCGAATAGCATATTCCCGTGATCCCCTGGTTATGAAGTCGGCGGCCGCCACCTGGTTATATCCGGCCAGCGCGGCTGTCACATCGCCGATGGTCAAATGGACACGGGATAAGGCCTCGGGGCGGAGGTGAACGACAAAGGCCGGTTCGTCGCCGCCCAGCACCTCCACGCGGGAAACCCCTTCAACGCCCATCAGGCGGCCGGCCAGATTCAACCGCACGGTGGTACGGAGATTGACCGGGTCTCCAGCGCCGTAAACCACGTACCCGGCAACCTCCTGAAGCGTGGTCCCGATATTTTCCAGCCGTGGCGCAACGCTCATCGGCAAGTCGCTTTGCACGGAAGACAGCTCCGACTGGACAAGCTGCCGGGCGTCGGCCAATCGAGTCCCCCAGGCGAACTCGGCAGTGATCCGGGAAATCCCCTCGACCGAGGTAGAGGACACGCGCCGCACCCCGGGAATTGTCCGAATACGGTCCTCGATTGGGCGGGTGATGAGCAGCTCCATGTCCTCGGACGCCGTTCCGGGATCATGGGAAATCACGTTTACCACAGGCACATCCAGTCCCGGAAACAGCCCGACCGGTAAATGCAGCAGAGCGAAGATGCCTCCCCAGGCGACAACAACGACAAACAGAATGACCGCAATGGGATTGGCGATAGTCAGTTGAAGAAACTTACGCATGCCTTAATCCTGCACCTTGAACTGCTCATTGAATTTTCGGTAGAAAAGCTCATAAGCACCTCTGACAACGACCAACTGGTCCTCTCTCAATCCGGAGAGGATCTCGACCCAGCCGTCTTGCGCCATTCCTGTCTGGACGCCGAGGCGCTCGTAGGTACCGTCTTTACCGACGAATAAAAACGGCTGGTCCCGGGCGTCATAAACGATTGCCGATTCCGGTACCGCCAGGACGCCGGATCTCGATTCAGCCACGATTTCCCCCCCGACCGTTTGACCGGGTCGCAGTTGCGCGTCTATTTGCGGACCTTCAAGCCATACCGTGACGGCACCCGTACTGGAAGCCAGCGGGAGAACCTGCCGGACAATTCCGGTGACCGTTTGATTTTCGTTCAAGCGAATGGACGCCTCCCTGCCTTGCAATTCAAGGTCCCGTGGAAGAAAAAGCGATGCTTTGACCCGCAACCGATCCGTATCTACGACGTCGCCGATAACCTGACCGGCGGCCACATCCTGCCCCACGCTTACCCGCCGGTTGGTAAAGATCCCATTTATGGGCGCAGTTATATGGCTTTGCCGCTTTAAGGTTTTTAGATTCAACCGCGCCTCCCGCAACTGCGTCTCCAGTCTGAGCTTCGCTTCTTGCGCCGCAGCCACCTGATCCTTGGTCGTAAGCCGGGTCTTGAGGTTCTCTTTCAGGCGTACAAGTATTTCTCCGGCAAGCCGAATCTGCGTTTGCAGGGATTTGATTCGAGCCGTGAGTCCGACACGAGTATCTTCGATTTGCGGTCCTCCCAGCCGCATGACTGACTGGCCCATTTTGACAGGATGTTGATCCCTGGCATCGATGATCTTTACCCGTCCCGCCACGAGAGCGGTCAATTCGATGGAGGCCTGTGATTCCACTGTGCCGACCCAGGAGACCTTACGCTTAAAAGTTCGCTTAGCAGGATGCGCGGTGCCGATCAGCGACTCAAGGGCGGAGGATGATTCCGAGCCGGTTTTTCCGGCGACCGACTCCCCGTGTTCGCTGGGCAAAAGGACATAGCTTCCGAATCCGATGAGCGCAACCACCAGCGCCGGGGTGATAGAATTTTTAGTCTTCATGGTTGTTGCTTCACTTTGGATTTTGTCGATACCGCTGCCGACGATTGGAAAGCTCCCGGAATTTCATAAAAGCCCGTTGCCAGCTCGAGCGCGACTGCGGCCTGGGCCAGTTGTCCCTGCAGATCAACAACTTTTATCCGCGCGTCGATCAGATCAGTCCAGGTACGGTAATAGTCCAATGCATTGGCTCGTCCATCCGTCAAAGCCGTGCGATAGTTTTCCACCAGTCTCCCAAGATTCGTTTCCGTTGCCTGGGCGGCGGCAATCTGCTCGTTCAAGAAACGAATACCGGATGCAATTTGTTTAATATCTGAGCTGGTCTCAAAAACACGTGTTATGTACTCATCGTAAAGCTTCTTCCGAGTTGCCTGCTCGACCGCTATTTTTCCCTGGCCCCGGTTAAAGATCGGTAACCCAATGTTTAGACCGAATCCAGTTGTCCGTACGTTGTCCGTATCCCTGCTGAACGTAGGGCCGATAGTGATCTTTGGAAATTGCTCCAGCACGGCCATTCGAACCGCAGCCTCTTGACTGTCGTAGCCGCGGCGCAAAGCGAGAAGATCCAATCGCCTTTGTTCAAGTCCGTCGATTAAAGACATTTTCGGCAAGACGATTCTGGACGGCAGCGATAGGTTTTTACGCAAACGGAGCTGCAAGTCAGGCGGAAGTCCCATCAATCGCAGAAGGTTCAGCCGTTGGTGATCGGCTTGCTTCTCAAGGGCGAGCAGTCGCTCATTTACGCTTGAATAGACGGTCCGGACCGAATTCAATTCGCTTGCGGTCATGAAACCTTGCGAGACGGCGTTCCGGACATACATCAGGTTTTCCGCTATCTGCCGGTGAACTTGTTCAAGCAACGCAATTTGACGCTGCAAGCTCGACAATTGATAGACGGCTGCCTTGGCCCCCTGGGCTATTTGCCACTCCCGCCAGGCGATAGCCAAATCGACGGCCTCCCCTTGGGCCTTTGCCTCACGCACTCTTGAATCCCTGGTGATAAGCGACGTCACATTCCAGTTCAACCCAAGGCCAAAGGCGTTTGTTTTGCCTGCCGTGTCGCCGCCCGTCGGCACGTCGAGGCTGTAAGAAAATTGCGGTTCAGGCAACAGACCGGCATCGAGAATCTGGGCGTCCGCCATTGCTCTTTGGTCGCGAACCGCGCGCAGGGATGGATTCAGCAACACCGCCAGAACGGCCGCGCCGTCAGGTGAGAGGCCCTCATCCGCCTTCAACTCAACCGGGTGGAGAATCGGATGCTTGATTTCACGCGCAAGAACTTGCACCCGTGCCATGTCGGGAGGCTGCAATCCGGCGCGAACCGCCTGCCCGGTAATGGGCATCGGCTGGTATACGGCACAGCCACTGACGGTAACTAA
The DNA here is from genome assembly GCA_963728385.1 of uncultured delta proteobacterium. Classification (GTDB taxonomy): domain Bacteria; phylum Desulfobacterota; class Desulfobulbia; order Desulfobulbales; family Desulfocapsaceae; genus Desulforhopalus_A. Next base: position 1,888,353 of record CAVSJK010000002.1, on the reverse strand, counting down.
GAGAAGACAAATACCTGCCTGCCGGCGGTAGTGGGCACATTTTGTGAGATATTGTACTGATTCAAAATCACGTTTCATCGTTCATCTGGAACTCCATCGGATTCTGCTTTGTCCTGGCTTATGAGAAGCACTCCGCCATGCCAGTCCACTCTGCGGTTTTCATTCTTCGGGATGATTTTATTTTCCTTACGATGCACTAATTTCATGGCAAATCGACCTCTTAGCACTGCCTCAAGTCTCTTTAAAGGCAAATCGTATTTTTCGGAATCTTTCGCCAGCAGAAGCATGTCGGCAACGTGCCTTCGCTTTTGCATTTCCAGCGTTCCCTCAAAAACGGGAGCGTTGTTTTCCGATATCTTTATGTCTGTGGGCCAAAGTCTCAGAACCCAGCGATGTGTTTTATCGATTGGCTGAACAAGACGCACTACGTCGATCAGGCCATTGTGCAGACGGGGTAAAACCGGCAATTCTTCAATCGGTGTGTCTGAGGAAAGTATGTTCAGCAGGTCTTTGAGATCCAACGATGATGGCATTTGCCAGTGTTTGGATAAGAGATACCGAGTCAGCTCGTCGGTCGATCCTGCCCACTGAAAAATGAGGGGCTGCTCTTGTTCGCCAGCCAGATCGGTACGGTAGGTGGGAAGGTCACGCCATCCTCCAGTCAGCCATGAGGCGAATGCAATGGTTTGTATATTGTCGCGCAGAGCATAAAAGGACAGATCTTTTTTATGCTGTCGGGTCACATGCCATGCGCCGGCAATGACAATGATACCTGCGACCGCACCAGCCAACACGCGTTTGGGAACAGCTTTATCCGCTTTTTTCAGGTAGGCTATCCCCAAGAAGGTCACCCAGCACGCACCGACAAAATAGCCGGCCAACACATCGGAAAGCCAGTGTGCTCCGAGATAGAGCCGGGAAAATCCGATGCTAAAGGCAATGAGTGCGACGCCGGAAAATAATCCCCCCGGCGGCTGCCGGTAATCTGTCTGACAAGCAAAATGGCTAGAAATCCATAAAGAACCACGCTCATGGCTGCGTGGTTACTGGGAAAGCTATAGGCCGAGGCTCCGTGGTAAATAGCCATGGGGCGCGGTAAATGCATGGTCAACTTGAGTACACGAACAGACAGGAGTCCTCCGAGTACCGCCAATGTCCAAAACACCGCTGCCCGGTGGCATCGTTTAACGAGCAGGACGAGCAGCACTGTGCAAATCAGAGAGATATTGACGAAAGCATCGCCCAGCTCGGTTACCGTCACAAAGATATTATCCATCCAAGGGTTTCGAAGTGATTGGAGGAAGTGGTAAACCGCCTGGTCCGTGACAACCAACGGGTCTTTTGCCAGCACATCCTGCACCACACCTAAAAAGCCGCATCCCGCGGCAAGAAGCACCAGAGCTAAAAACGCGAACAGCAGTTCCTCTCCTTGTTCGCTGAAAATCAGGATCGCAAGAATTCCTTTAAAAAACCGTAGTACTGCCCCTTGTTGGGGAAGCTCAGCCGTTGCCCATCGTTTCAATGCGGCAAGCCCTGCAGGTCCTTTACGTCCGAATACAGACAGCACCTTGCGGGATAGCCATATGAGGCTCCATATACCGGCCACGATAATTAAAATAAGTAAAGCCAATCTTGTGCTGACGGTCCCCGCAACCGCCAGGGACGCGCCAAAAAAGACGCCGGGCAGGATATAAACAAACGCCCAGCCAATGGCCGATAGAAAGTTGACGACACTGAAACGCACCGGGTGCATGCCCAGCATACCCGCCACCACAGGTATCACCGGACGCACCGGCCCCACGAATCGACCGAAAAGTATGCTCTTGCCTCCGTGCCGATGAAAGAAGGCTTCCCCCTGTTTCAGCATCGCCGGGAAGCGGGAAAAGGGCCAAAAATTTACCAGCCTTTCCTTGTAATGATGCCCCAGCCAATAGCTGATACCGTCTCCGGCAACCGCGCCGATTATGGCCAGCAGCAGGACCGGATACAGGCTTAAGCTGCCTGTAGCCACAATCGCGCCGACACCGAACATGATTACCGTTCCGGGGACGAGCAGACCAACCAAAGCCAGGGATTCCGAAAACGAGACCAGGAAGACCACGACGTAAGCCAGTCCGGAATGATGGGTAATAAAGGTCAGTAATGTATGCAAGAATGTTGTCATCGAGGCACCTCGGAAAGTTGTTGCCGTCGCCACTCGTTGAGGACAAGATCCGTTATCGTCAATACCGCAAAGGCCATTTACGCCAATAAAAAAACACAATGACGCCGCACCCGGCGACCAAAATCAAGGTAACCCATTGCAGGTTTTGTAACACCAGCTGCTCATTGCGGCCGAACCAGAAGCCCAAACCGGCCAGCACCAGCACCCATAAGCCGGCGCCCAAGGCCGTTGCCAGGCAAAAGGTGAAGATATCCATACGAGCCAATCCCGCGGGCAATGAAATATATTGGCGGATTCCGGGCAGCAACCGGCCGATAAAGGTGCTGATATGTCCATGACGTTCAAAGAAGCGGTCGGCCTTCTCCAGAGACTGGTGACTGACCAGTAGGTATCGCCCATACTTTTCAAAGAACGGTCTGCCAAACTTCAGGGCGATCCAGTAGTTGAACACAGCCCCCAGCAGGCTGCCCGCCGTGCCGCAAAAGATAACCATTCCAATATTCATTTTTCCGCTTGCTGCAAGATAGGCGGCCGGCGGGATTACCACCTCACTGGGGAATGGGAAGAATGAGGATTCCAGGGCCATTAGCATGACAATGCCGGGATACCCCCATTGGCCGACGGTATTTGATAGCCAAACTATGAATTGGTGTAACATCTCAGGACTTTCCTTTTTTGATGGCGTCGTAAAAACTCTTCATCTGCATCGTTGCTGCAAAATTTCTATCATTACGACGGACTCTAGTACGTCGTAATGATAGAAATTTTGCGCGCCTAGCATATAAAGCTTTTTACTAAGTCATCTGAAATTTAAGGTTTTTACGAGATTATCTTTTTTGATGGACTCGTAAAAAGCCCGATCTACTTCGTTGTAGGTCTGAAACGGCAATTAGCTGTACCATATGTACTACCTAATTGCCGTTTCAGACACTACGCCTCGTATATCGAACTTTTTCCAGAGTCCATCCCTACTCACAAAGTGACTTTTTACGAGATTATCTTTTTTGTTTATATTGTAAAATCTTTTCCTTTAAAATGGTCTGAGGGAAAACAATTCATCAATTTTAAGTTTCATGTTACCCAAATCAACTCTGTGGCTAACAGAAAAAAGGATGTCGTTACCGCTATAATCACCCGATAGTAGCCGAAGATCACCAATCCATGTCTGGACAGGTAACTCATTTGGTAAACTTCAGGAACGATCTTGAGCTGAGGGGGCGGCAGGAAAAATGCCTCCGGGCATCCAGCGACAAAATTTTGCCGGGGCAACCAGGTGGCAATTGGGGGAAAGACGACTACGCAACTGATAGCCAGAAGGTTGAGCACCACGAACGTCGCTACACCCCGATTGATATCCTGCATGCGAATTTGCAGCGGTGCCGACCCGCAGCAATTGAAACCAGCATAACCCCGGGTGGAAAGGCTACACCAAGTGTGCCGGCTGCGGCAACAACACCTGAAGAAAAAGCCGGTTGATAGTCGCCTTCGATCATCTCGGGCAGGCTGATCAACGATAGCGTCACCACCGATGCGCCAATCATTCCGGCCGCCGGCGCCAATATCGTGCCGATCAACAGCGTTCCAACGGCCAGCCCGGCTGGAGTCCTGCGAAGAAGGCGCTGCAGGCACTCCTGCGTCTCATCGGCAATGCGCCTATAATGAAGCACTATCCGCATGAACAACAACAGGGGCACGGCACTCCAGAAGATGTCTTCGTTATTGAACAAGCTTCCGAAAATACGATAGTAGATGACACCGAAATTCTGCAGTCGAACCACATCGAAAGCACAGCCGATGGCTCCGAACCCCAGTCCGACACCGGTCAGCACAACCGCCACAGGTAGACCGCTGAACAACATGATTGCCAGCGTCAGCAGCATCAGCTGCCACAGATGTTGCTGGAATACGGGAATCATAGATCCTCCTCGAGTGCCGCAGGGGCCGGTTTGGCTTTTTTCCCGCGGAGAAAGAGGATATTGGGAATGGCAACGCTGATATCGGCCGCTAAAAGGAAAAAGAAACCGACAGGAATCGAAGCTTCAAAGAACCACTTCAACGGCAGATCTCCGCCTCCCTCCATCGTTTCTCCCTGCAGAAAGGCCGAGGCCGATTGTGAACACCCGTAAATTATTATGATAATACAGATCGGGAGGATCACTGCCGGATTGCCGACCAGTTCAATCCAGGCGATCATGCACGCCGGCATTTTTTCGCGCATCATATCTCTTCTAACATGGGCATTTTGCAGGTAGGCGGAGCCGATAAAAAGCACCGCCATGTTCAAGAACAATGCTGCCATGATCATGTTGATCGTCTCGCCACTGGTATAATAAATCTGACGTTCCAGTAGATCAATGCCGCTGACTACGACCAGCGCCATCACAAGAATCCAGGCCAGTGCGGAACTCAACCGTAAAACAAGGCGTTCGAGGCTATTGCTGAAAAGTAGCCAGCCGCTCTCCGTAGTCTCTGTAGACATCTTCCAGACCTTTTTATCAGGTAAACTGCATTTTTCAGGCATGACTCCAGCGAGCGGCTGTAATCGTAGAACCGGCGAAAGCCTCCGGGCTAGTCATACTCCTCCAGGATAGGTTTCGATCCGTTCGGGCATGGCGTTGAATGCTCGTGCCAGGGCAATAAACAGCATAAACAGCATGGTCTGACTGTCATCTTCAACCAGAAGAATTCTCAATGACTCTTCTCCTATTTCATTTTATCAGCTTATATCGATTGACGACCCTATCAGTATACTACCGTATCTCTATTTGGCATCAAATAGTATAGCATCAATGCCGATTGATGGACACCGCTCCGGATTCGTCCACGAACGGCCAGCCCTGCAACGCAACAAGAATAGTTGCCGAAGGTCCCGGATTTGAGCCAGACCGATCATCATGTCCTGATGGCCGGCCTCGGGTTGATCTTCATACGTTCCAAAAAGCCGATACCACCACGGCAGATTGAAGCCGGAGTTGCTGTTTTGAAATTTGTCGCGAGATCGCTATCGCTGATCCATTATCATCAACATATAGGTTCTACCAATTTGATTTATCTGAAAAACATTGATATATGATGGTCTCACTTAAGCATTCCGGCTTGTTTCGTAATTTTTTTGTGTGTAAAGAAATCTATGCTTGATCAATTAGTTACAATGGACACTTGCTCTGTTCCCTCTCCATTTCGCCCCGCACAACCCGCCGTGGTACTGAAAACCTCGGAGCAATGCACCAAGTGCGGACTGTGCCGGAAGGATTGCCGATTCCTGCAGGAACAAGGCTTTCCCGGAGATATAGCCACAAGTTATGGAAATGATCCTGAGGCATGCAGAGCGGCTGCCTTTGCCTGCAGTCTCTGTGGTCTATGCACGGCAGTCTGTCCCGTTGGTATTGACCCGGCGGCAATGTTTCTCGACTTGAGAAGAGAGGCTTTTCTCGCCGGCAATGGAGAAATTGGTCAACACGCCCGGCTGCTTAACTATGAAAAAAAAGGCACCTCCAAAGGCTATACCTGGTATGCATTGCCCAAAGGCTGTGATACCGTCTTCTTCCCCGGCTGTACTTTGCCGGGTACCAGACCGAAAACAACCAGAAAAATATATGAGCAACTGCAGGCAAACGACGCCAAGGTAGGCATTGTGCTTGACTGTTGTTCCAAACCTTCCCACGATCTGGGCAGACAGGAACACTTTGAGGCTATATTTTTTGAAATGTGCCGCTATCTGACTGAGTCCGGAGTGAAAAAGGTTATTGTAGCCTGCCCCAACTGCTATAAGATTTTTGCTCAATATGGTGATGGTTTAGCCGTTGAAACGGTTTACCAGTATCTCACAGCAAACCGGCTTATTGTTAAGGAAAAAATCAGCGGCACGGTGACGGTTCATGATCCCTGCGTTACCCGCACGGAAAGCGCACTCCATGAGGCCGCTAGATCGATCATCCAGTCCCATGGCCTGACAATACGCGAGATGGATCATGCCGGAGCGCGGACCATATGCTGCGGAGAAGGGGGGGCCGTCGGTTGTGTGGCCAAAGACCTTTCCCAACAATGGGGGCTGCGCAGAAAGCAGGAGTCCAAAAGCGATCCTATAATCACCTACTGCGCCGGCTGTGCCGGAATGCTTAATGGACTTACTCCGGCAGTTCATATTCTCGATTTGCTCCTGGCGCCGGAACAGACAATGGCCGGCAAAATGCCGGTATCCAAAGCCCCTTTTACCTATCTCAATAGGTTGCGGCTGAAAAAATATCTGCAGCGAAACAGCAATGGGGCAGAGACCAGAGAGCGTTCCTTTCAGCCTGCTTCGGAAGGAAAACATCAAAGCCGGCTGCTCTTTCGAGTCCTTGTGCTGATAACTATTGCTGCTGCGATCTGGGGCATTCGAACAACCGGTATAAATCAATATCTCGACCAGCAACAATTCCGTATCCTTATAGACAGCCTGGGAATACTCGGTCCTCTCTGCTATATGCTCATCTATAGCCTGGCACCTTCTCTTTTTCTGCCGGGTCTGCCATTGACCATTGCCGGGGGCATCCTTTTCGGCCCATTCTGGGGAGTTGTCTATACCATTATAGGGGCAACGGCAGGCGCATGCCTGGCCTTTCTTATCTCCCGTTATATGGCCGGCGACTGGATCAATTCCAGATTGTCCGGCCCTAGGTGGCGATCGCTGCATCAGAATGTTGAAGATCACGGCTGGAAAATCGTCGCCTTCACTCGCCTGATACCGCTTTTTCCCTTTAATCTGTTGAACTATGCCTTTGGCCTGACTCGGATTAAATTCATGCCCTATGCGTTGGCAACAGCCCTGTGCATGCTGCCCGCCTGCATCGCTTTTATCGTTTTTTCAAGTTCACTGCTCGATCTGTTCAAAGGAAAAATCACAGGCGAACTTGTCAGCGGCTTAACGCTTATTCTGCTCGTTTCCCTAGCCCCTCCGTGCTACAAAAAGTTCCAGCAAAAAAGAGTCCGGGTTGAACGATCAGAATCAAAATAACTTTAATTGTTTTTAGGAGAACTAATGATGAAAAAGCTTTTCTGCATGATACCCGTTTTGCTTTTACTGCCTCTTCAATCCGCTTTTTGCGGGACTGTCCCGGTCTTGAGCAAAGATCACCCGATTGCCATCGATAAAGAGGCTAAAACGGTCTCTTTTTTAGCCGAGGTTAACGGCAAATATTTCTATCAGCCGACTCGCCATTTTGCGGTCTATGCAGCCGGCAGCAACGGCGAGAAATCCCTGTTGCGCGGTCTTGTTCCCGTGGTTGATTTCTACAATGCCCTGCTCGCCATCAAGGCAAAGGCCGGAGAAAACATGACCCTGGAAAATAAGGAAGTGACAAAGGTCGAGGGCTCAGCGTTTGCTGTGAGCGTAACTTGGGAAGGTGCCGGTAAGTCCTACGGGATTGATGAGGTTGTGCTTGAATCCAACAACAAGCACATCGATATGAGATTTGGCGGAAATCTGGCCACCGCCGAGAGCAAGAAAACCGGCTGCCTGCTTTGTTTCGACAGCTGTCCGGTGGGTATCGTCAGCAATGCCCAGTATACCTACGGCGCGATTGAAAAAAGAAAAGAGGTGTCGATGAAGGGCAACAAGGATGTATTGCCCGCCGATGGGACCAAGGTAGTAGTTACCCTGCAACTTCTCTAGCCTGTCCGAGAATGCCTTTTCCCCTGGCTCATCATTGTTTCAGAAAAATAATGCTCGGAATATTAACTATATGCCTGTGCTTATTTTTCTGAAATGCCTCAACCTGAGAAAAAATGCCTATTCTCGGACAATCTCCTAATGTCTGTCCGGCAACGGAGTCAATATAATATGAAGATTCTGCGCCTTGCTTTTATCGGCCTATTGGGTGGTTTTATCCTGTCGATTTTTGCCGATAGATCCATATGGCTGGAGATGCGGATTAATACCGGGCTTTTATTGCCTCTGGTTATGGTTATCACGATATTTGCCGGCATTTTTCGCAATAAGCAAGCGTCGGCAAAGGTCGCCATATGTATGGAGATCTTCCTGGTCTTTCTGCTTCTGTTCGTCTATGGCTTTGATCCGGCTGTCCTGCTGGTTATCCCGGCATCAACCTTCAAGGAAGGATTTTTCCTGCACGGCTTCAGCTTTTTCCATTTGAACTGTGTCCTCGCCTCGATCCTGGTTTTGGGCAATTGCGCTTTTTACGGGATTCGAATTGCAGTGAATGTGACACCGGAATCTCGTCGTTAAAGGAGCATTTTGCGGATGGATTTCAATTCCTTGCGGCGTTCCGGAGTAGTTTTTGGATACTCCATCTTTAATTCCTTGAAAGTGTCCAGCAGAAGCTGGGAAACCAGCAGCCGGGCATTTTTTTTATCGTCCGCCGGAACAGCGTACCAGGGAGCATGTTTAGTGCTTGTCGCATTCAGGCAGTCCTCATAAGCCTTCATATAGTCATCCCAGTATTTCCTTTCGTTGAGGTCGGAAAGGCTGAACTTCCAGTTTTTTTCAGGTTCATCAATGCGGTCGAGAAAACGTTTCCGCTGTTCCTCTTTTGACAGATGTAGAAAAATCTTGATAATCCGGGTGCCGTTACGCTGGAGATGAGCTTCAAAATCGACGATGGAGGCAAATCGTTCCTGCCAGATGGTTTTTTCATCAAGCAGTTCATTGGGAAGTTGCTGGTTGAGAAGGATCTCCGGATGTACACGGACAATGAGCACCTCCTCATAGTAGGAACGGTTGAAGATACCTATCCGTCCACGTTCCGGTAAACATTTGGAAGTGCGCCAGAGAAAATCATGATCCAGCTCTTCGGCGGTCGGTTGTTTGAAATTGTAGACCTGACATCCTTGAGGATTGATACCGGACATGACGTGACGGATGGCTCCATCTTTGCCGGCAGCATCCATTGCCTGAAAAATCACCAGGATGGCATAACGATCCGAGGCGTAGTGGAGCTGCTGCAGCGAATCAAGCTCCTTGATGTGTTCCGCCAGAAGTTTGTTATACTCTTTTTTTGATTGGTAGAACGAATCGACTTTCGTTGGTAACTTCTTGAGGTCGATTTTATGATCGGGATCCACCCGAAAATCGTCTGCCTTAATTTTCATACCTACCTCTTGGTGAATTTTTTCAGCCGGCCGTTCAATAGAGATATCGCTTCATTCGGTATGCGGAATTTGTTTCCTCGATTTCCGGTGCCGGTTTGATTTTCATTGCAAAAACCGGTCATCATGATCCGACCGGCAACGCCGTTCCTCTGCGCTTCGACAGCACTGAAAGTTGCTCAGGCTCTTGAGTTTCCGATACTATCCCATCCTGATAAAATATGTAACCATCTTTCGGAGGAATCTAAAGGGGCCATGGCATTCGGCGGTGTTCATCGAACCGGTTTTAAATTGCATTTTTTGATTGCAATATTTGTTTGATCTTCAGTGAATTATATGCGAAAAGCAGGTGGTTGAAGCATCTCTTCGCAAAAGATTAAGCTGATTGAGAAAAACCGGGATAAACCTGAGTTGAGGCAAATGAGAAGATATATTGGCTGGATTATAGTCGGCACGCTTGTCTTTTATCTTTTAAGCGTTGCTGCACCTTCGGTACTGATTGTCCCGACACTTTTTGCATGGCTGGTGCCTGTTTTGATGTGGCATATCCTTGGATCAAGTGCACGTAAGCAAACCTTACTACTGCTGCTTACCGGATGTCTTGCCATCATCTTTTCGGTAGGGCAGGGTGTTTTTCCCGGTTGGAAACAGATTTTGGCCATCAATCTGCCGCTGCTCGCCATGTTCGTAGCCGTTTCTTTTCTTACTCTGACCAATCGAGATATTGAAGATCCCGCACTTCCACGAGGAAAAAGGGCGGTAGTCGCTACGGCGCTGGGCACACATTTTCTGGGAGCGGTAATTAATCTGTCCATCCTGTTTGTTTTTGGAGACCGGTTGCAGAAAAACGGGGGATTGAGCAGGAGCCAGATAATCATCCTTGCCCGGTCGTTTTGTGCAGCCGCATGGTGGTCTCCTTTTTTTATTGCCACCGGTGTTGCTCTTACCTACGCACCAGGAATGCAATGGAAGAACACGCTTGTTCCCGGCGCCTTGATGAGCTGTATTGCGATTGTATACTCCATTGTAGAAGTGTGTTTAGTCAGAAAAGCAGAATTTTCCGGCTATCCAATAAAGTTTGAAAGTCTGACCGTTCCGGTCTTTCTCGCTGCCGTAGTGATCTGCGTGCATCATTTTTGGCATACCGTCAGTATCCTGCTGCTTATTTGTGTGCTTTCGCCCGCGGGGGCATTTGTTTTTATGAAAGGCAGGCCCCGCCTGACCACCTTGCATGATTTTATAGATAATAGGATAGCCTCGGTAAGTAGCCAATTTGCCCTGTTTCTTGCCGCCGGAGTTTTTTCTGCCGGCCTGAAATCGCTCACCCTGGTGTATCCGGCGCTGTTCAGCATCAATGGTACAACATTTTCGCCGGTGTCGTTTGCTCTGGTCCTGGGCGTGATGATCATTGTCGGGATTATGGGCGTTCACCCAATCGTCAGTATCGCAATAGTCAGCCCCTTGCTTCTGCCCCTCCATCCTGACCAATCGCAACTGGGTTTTCTGTTTCTCTCCAGTTGGGCAATTTCCACAGGCTGTAGTCCGTTGTCTGGAGTAGGACTGGCGTTAGTCAGCCGATACCATGCCTCGCCGCGAATGATAATTCAAAATAACTGGCATTATGCAGTGGTCATGTGGGCGATAGCCTCGGCGATGAATATGCTCTTCTTCCAAGGGATGAAAATGTCGTAGTGCCTTACAGAACACAGGACCGTCGCATCCCCCGCACCGCGTGTGAGGTATTAGGTTCTTTATTAAGCGGCCAATTCTTACGTTTCCATCATCGCCGGCTGCGTAGGATCTTTTCTGCCCGGTCTGCGGAATCTGGTTGTAAGCAATTTTATCCGGGAGCTTCACTTGCGGACCAGCCTCTGTCGCATGCGCGCTATTTGCTGTGGTCTCAAACATGCGGTCCGTTTGAGGTTCGCTTGTCAAATTACAGGCGGCTAAAAATAAGGTCAAGATGAGCAAAGCCGGACAGGTTACTGCGATGAGCGTTTTTTGGTACGGCATTATATTATTATCTCCGTGTATGGATTCAGTCATTAAAGAGCAAATTACCGGAAGCCATGATCGGCTTCCCAAAAATGGGGTGCTGGTGAACGCTTACCAATGAAGAAATCATAGCGAAAAGAAAGACATTACAATAAAGTGTGATAATCTGGTAAAAACCTAAAATTTCAGATGGCTAAGTAAAAAACTTCATATGCAAGGCGAGGATTGAAATAAAGTATTACCAATACACCCGACATATAAACAGAAAGACGAGAAGAAAAGGAAACTGGAGAGAAATTTTATGAAAACAGTGGCATTCAACGGCAGTCCCAACAAAAAAGGCAACACCTACCATGCGCTGAAAATGGTTGTCGATGAACTGGAAAAAGAAGGCATTGAAACAGAAATCCTTCATGTCGGGAACAAGGCAATAAGAGGCTGCCTTGCTTGCGGACAATGCGTCAAGAAGAAAAACGAACAATGCATACAGAGTGATGATGAGGTCAACGAGTGGATTCAGAAAATGAAGCATGCGGATGGTATCCTAATCGGCTCTCCCGTCCATTTTTCGGCTATTGGCGGCACCATGAAATCTTTTCTCGATCGGGTCTTCTATGTGACCGGTGTCAATAACAGCATGTTACGGCACAAAGTCGGGGCGGCGGTGGTTGCAGTGCGCCGTTCCGGCGGTCTGCCGACGTTCAACCAGCTCAATAATTTCTTATGCTATTCTCAAATGCTGCTGCCGACAGCCAATTACTGGAATGTCATTCATGGAACAAGGCCGGGGGAAGCAACACAAGATGAAGAGGGAAGGCAAATCATGCGCACGCTTGGAAAAAACATGGCCTACTTGATGAAGCTGGTGGAGCACGGTAAAGGAACTATTGCTCCGCCGGAAAGAGAGGACAAGGTCTATATGAATTTTATCCGTTGATGAAAAGAAGATGATCGGGCATGTACCGATTTTATGCAAGTAACGAGAAGCGGAAGATACTATAAAGGCCTTTTGCATGCCGGTGAACGTTTACATTCAGCCGGCATGCTTATCGGCCTTTTTAGTATTGCTGAATGTTTACAGATCCGGGGATATGCGAGTACTTTGCTGTTCCCGCCGAATGGTTACGTTTCTTTCAAGAGGTTTTTATGAAGCTCAATGATCCCTTTGGCCGGCTGGAATTGCGGCATCAGACCGGTTATAAATCGATGCGCGACTCATTGCGCAACAGTCAGATCGATACTCCGCAGGCGGCGCTTCAAGCCATCAGACAAACAAGAAAAAGCGCACTGAAATACATCGCCGTAATTTTAGCGATATTTCTGCCGGTAATGATATTACTGCCAAAAGCGTTGCCCGTGACCTTGAGTCTGGCCTTGTTCCTGGTAGTCTGGATTGCAATTTCCGCTATCAACGGACAGCGTTATATCCAGCGGTTTATCGACGAGGATCTATCTCAGCTTTATCAGGTAAATTAATTGAGCCGAAATCCGCTGCTTGACAGAGGAGCACGTTTGCTTACGATTAACGAATCGCTGCCCTATCCCTTCAACGCATCGAATATGAGATTTCTGCTCAGGGGCAACGGAGGTGTTTAACCATGATTGAAATGGCAACTGTAACCGATTGTACTGTTTCCGCCTGTTCCTATAATCATAATCCAGGCTTGTAAAGCAAAAGCCATAACCATAGGTGACCCACAGGAACCGCAATGTGACACCTTTTTTTCAATCCTCCATACACAGCGGTATGTTGGACCTTGCCGCAGGGGTTGGAGCATGTAAAATGAATGACTGCAGCTTTAACGAGGATCTCGAGTGCTCCACACCAAACATCAAAGTTGGTATGAAGAACGGAAACGCCGATTGCCTGACCTTTAAGAAAGGTTAACAATCCAGCATCCCCGACGAGCAGAAATCTCCTTCAAGTTAAAAGGCATCCTGATTACGTATAAAACTCAGCCAAATCTGTGAGCATAGACACAATTTGTTGATAACAAAAGAGAAACGAAATACAGCACGGTCGTCATTCCCGCCTACGCGGGAATGACGGAAAGAGCAGCTGAGTTTCATGCGTAATCAGAAAAGGAATACGATCCATCCCGGTTGCAGTCACGCGGGCATTGCTGCTTAAACCTGCAACAGAGCCCGGAATTCTTCAGCTGGAACCGGTGGGCTGAAAAGATATCCTTGCAGTATATTGACATTACGCTGACGCAGGTAGTCACGCTGTTGTTCATTCTCAACTCCTTCGGCAACAATTTCCAGATTCAGACTGTGGGCCATGGCAATGATCGCGTCCACCAGTGCTTTATTATTCCGGTCCATCTCCAGGTCAAAAATGAAACTGCGATCTATTTTCAGCACCTGCAGGGGAAAACGCCGAAGATAGCTCAGAGATGAGTAGCCGGTGCCAAAATCATCAAGAGCGAGGGTGACACCCTGCTCATGTAGCGTGTTCAAAATAGAAAGAGGCTTGTGCGAGTCCTGCATTAACAGGCTTTCCGTGATTTCTAGCTCAAGAAGATCGCTAGGTAAGCCACTTTCTTTCAATGCACTATCGACAGAATCCAGTAAGGTGCCTGCACGAAACTGTTGCGGAGAAACGTTAACCGATATCCGCAATTTTTCGCTGGAGAATTCCCGCCATCGCATAGCCTCCAGGCACGCATGTTTCAGCACCCATTTGCCAAGTTCGTCGACTAAACCCAAGTTCTCAGCCAGGGGAATAAATATATAGGGTGAGATGGCCCCCAGTTCATGGTTATGCCATCGTAGCAAAGCTTCAGCTCCGATTATTCGGTCTTTTGTCAAATCAATCTTTGGTTGAAAAAGAAGGGAGAGTTCATTTTTGGCAAGCGCATAACGAAGATGATTGGAGATCAGCATCTGTTCTTCAGAAGAACGGCGCATGTCGTGAGAGTAAAAGCGAAAATTATTACGGCCATCATCTTTGGCCCTATACATTGCCATATCGGCATACTGCATGAGTTGATCGTGTGAGATGCCGTCATCAGGGTAAATACTGATACCGATGCTGACGGTGGTATAGATCTCCTGCCCCTTGACTGAAAACGGTTGTTGAAACCTGTCAATCAGTTTGCACGCCACTACCTTAGCGTGAGCTGTCTCCTCCAAACTTTCAAGCAAAACGGTAAATTCGTCTCCTCCTGTGCGGGCCGCGGTATCACTTTTTCTCAATTGGGATGAGATCCGGTTTGCTGTTTGCTTCAACACTTCATCCCCGGTGTCATGACCGAGTGTGTCATTGATGTTCTTGAAATTATCCAGGTCCATGAAGAGGAGGGCCACTTTCTTTCTTTGCCGTTGAGCCCGGATAAAGGAAGACTGCATGTAGGACTGCATATAGTGGCGATTCCGGAGGCCTGTCAACTGATCGAAGTTAGCCTGGTAGATCAGTTTTTCCTCCCATTTGGTACGTTCAGTCGTATCCTGTACATTGGCCACAATAATAGGAGGAATATCTGTAGTGGAGAGTTGGATCCTGGCCTCTACCGGAAAGGTACTGCCATCTTTGCGACGGTTGATGCCATAATAAATAACGGGTTCTGAAAGGTCGCCATACAAGGGGGCAAGCAGTTTAGCGAATGAGTTTCGATCAAGATCGATAAAAATATCAAGAAGACTGAGATTGTTAAATTCTTCCTTTGAATAGCCTAGATGCTCGACTGCACCTTGATTGATCTGTAAGCATTGTAATGACTTGGCATCCGCCACAAAGATCTGGGTTGTGCTGTCGTTTAGAATGCGGCCCAACCGATTGTTGAGTTTGTTTTTTTCCTCTTCCAGATTATTCAGCAAATCTTTATTTTCAAATCGTAGCCTGGTGTTGGTTAGATAATTTGTATTATATACCTTGCTGAACTTGAGCAGAAAAAGTGTCAGGATTATAGTCAGAATGCCTGTTCCTGCATAAAAACGGTCTCCGGCCAGCGCGGTTTGGTAAACCACCGGCACCATCAGGGTGATTGAGTAGAGAAAAAAAGAAAAAAAATCCAGTAGCATAGTTACTGCCCCGACCGTAATGCCGAAGGGGAAGATAATTGCCATAAAAAGATACGAAAGTGGTTCTCGCGGGAATAGAAAAATGTTGAGGCTGCCCAGGGTCAATCCGGCAGAGAAAATGCCCAGGCGAAACAAATATAACCAAAATTTCATGGATTTGTTTCTGCCCTGGTCCTCAATGTAGAGATGATTCATCAGCCAACGCCCAAAAAGGACTGCATTCAGGACCAGGTACCATACAAGAAGCGGCTGCCAATCGAATACTTTGGTGAGTACCAGCAGATAGATGGTACTTATAACCAATAAGGTCAAAGAAGCTGTTTTTGATCTTTCGTAAAGATTATCGATTCTATCTTTTTCAATTCTTTGATTGATACTGAATTCAGAATTAATCATGGGCCATAATCGTTTACCGGTACACATTGAAAGATCGCATAACCCGGATCTGTAACTTTAGTTGAACAGATGTTTTAGACGTCGATCGGGATTTTTACGCCGGTCGAACCTGATTGTCACTCCTGACCAGTCCGACAATGGAAAGACATTTTTTTCCGGTGCGGTGAAACGGCGGTCCTGTTTCGTTCGTTCAGCTGTGCCTCTCTGTTTGGTCATTTTTATCGATTGCGCCTTAACAAGCCGATCAATCAAGCGCAAATCCTTGTCTTTCAGACGCAAAGCCGCATCGACCCATAATTCCGTAATATCAGCGAGTTCCTGATAGTCCATTGAGTGATAACGCTGCCTCACCCTTTGCAGGGCGCGATGACCATTACCTGCTTGCTCATGCTGCTTCATGAAATTTTCAACGCTTTCAAGTCCCTTGCCTGTTTCGCCCAAATGGTGGACGATCCCCATTTCATAGAGCCTTTTGGCGCTATAGGTTTCCCCGCTGGATATTATCCTTTCCGCCATCCCCATGCCACAAGTTCTGGCTAAGAGACTGTAAGCTCCCATACCAGGAAAGAGGTTGAAACGGATTTCGGGAAATCCCATTTCGGCATTTTCCGTGGCGATCAGAATATTGCTCGATAAGGCCGACTCAAATCCACCACCAAGAGCTGCTCCCTCCACAAGTGAAATCGTGGTAAGAGGCAGATGCATATTGACCGAATTGAGATAGCATATATCTATGCATTGCATTGCATAATCGAGCAAGAGTTTGCGGTTTTTTTCTTTAATCAGTTTGCTGAATAAAGCTAAATCTCCCCCCAGACTGAAAATTCCAGGAACCTGGGAATGCAGTATCTGGTAACGAATAAGTGATTCGGCATTTGTAGCGTCGGTATTGAAATAGTCTATGATACTTTGTTGAACTTGTCGAAGTTCCCGGAGCATTATCGACGAAAAGCAGGGACGTGGAGTTGGATTGTAATAACACCAGATTGCACGATGTTTTGCATCATATCTGAGTGATAATTCCTGATATTCACCAAAAATTTTTAAAAAATCACGATTCATGTAATACTCCAAAATGAGGGAAGGTCTTTTGGGAACAGAAAAAAGCGATCAGCTTTATTGCAATCATAATTTTCTTAATCTCGCAATTCCTTGCAATCGTTTAAGGGCCCCAATAATAAACATCATTTCTTGCAAAGCGGCAAGATGGAACTGGAATAATATTATCATGTACCAGAAATATTTGATGTTGGAATGGTCCATTCATAGACGATGCAGGGAGTGGATGTTTTAAAGGAAATATCCCGGACAGATTGTGATTGTTCACCAGGGATAGCAATACGCTCGCCTAACTTCCGACCTGTAACGTTTAATAGTGCCCGAGAGGGCACAGCCAGGCAGACAGGTTGTAGGGGCGGGTTCTAGACCCGCCCTTCTAGGAACGGCGGTCTTAGTATATGGATTGCTGGTGAAGGTTTACGAAAGATCAGCCGATTTAGCTGTGAAAATTGAGGTTGTTTCTGGAGAGGTTCGGTTTAACGTATCAATCTGCTGTGCCGGCAGATTGATACGTTAGGTTAAGGTACTAAAAAAGAGTTCCGGAAGGCGGATGGATGGTTAACCGATGGTAATAACTTTATCGGCAAGTTGAGTGGCCGTCACGATATCCAGCATATTTGTCATGCCGCCGACTTTTTTTAGAGCAGTCAGGTTGAAATGTTCCAGACAAGTCCCGCAGGCAAGAACAGTCACTCCTGATTCTTCATATTCCTTGAGTTCTGGAAGAATCGGGGATGATTCCGTAGTCAGTTTGACCCCGCCGTTTACGAAAATAAGCTGCCAGATGTTCGGCACCATTTCCTTAATTGTCTTTAAGTAGTTGATCATCAGTTTTTCGCCGAGAACGTCGTCCCCTGAACCCAGACAGTTGCTGGTGACCAGAATAAGGATTTTCTGCCCCGTTTCCTGAACGGTGTCTTTTGCCGGCACAGTACCTGTTTTTTTAGCTTTTGGGTCCTGCTGCGCTTCGAGTCTGAATATCCCAGCTTCCCGGCTATCGGTGACGGAATATCCTCTGGAGCCGAGAAAACGGGAGACATTTTCAAGGGACGCAGCGTTATCCACCAGTACCGTCAATTCCTGTTCGTTCGTCTGTTCAACTGCATCTTTTACCAGTAAAACCGGTGCGGGGCATGTCAGGCCGCAAGCATCAATTGTTTTTCCCATGTTGTTTCCTTCATCTATAAAAGTTGTATTGTGTTGTTCGGGTCTTTAGTGACATAGCCGATC
Organism: uncultured delta proteobacterium; assembly: GCA_963728385.1. GTDB lineage: Bacteria > Desulfobacterota > Desulfobulbia > Desulfobulbales > Desulfocapsaceae > Desulforhopalus_A. The sequence continues at coordinate 1,870,400 of CAVSJK010000002.1, read as the reverse complement.
ACTGCCGCCTCTGAAATCCCCTGATCGTGCAGCCTTTGCACCAGAACGAGTGCGTCTTTTTCCGTACAACCAATTAACAGCCCGCCCGATGTTTGCGGGTCAAACAGGATGTCTCGAAGAACAGGGTCAAAATCCGCGGAGGCCAGGATCATGTCTTTTCTGAATTCTCTGTTTTTGTGAGCACCGACCGGTACAAAACCCATAGAGCCGAATTCATACGTTTCCGCCAGAATCGGCACTTTGTGCGTGTCAATTCTGACACCAGTGGTGGTACCGCGGATCATTTCCGCCAGGTGCCCCAGCAGGCCGAAACCTGTAATGTCGGTGCAGGCTGAAACCTTAAAATTAGCCATAGTCTCCGCGGTCTTCCGGTTCAGTGTGGCCATCAGCTCAGTTGCCCGGCTGATAGTCGCATCCGACGCCAGGCCTCCTTTGATTGCCGTATTAATTATTCCCGTGCCGAGGGGTTTGGTGAGTACTAGACAATCGCCTGGACGCAGACCCTGGTTTGTGAGGATTTTTTTAGGATGAACAAAGCCTGTAACCGAGAGTCCATATTTTAATTCTTCATCTTCGACGCTGTGGCCGCCGAGCAGCACCGTGTCTGCTTCCCTGAGGGTAGCAGCACCACCCGCCAGCATTTCGCGCAAAGCTTCCCCCCCCATCTTCCCCAACGGATATGCCACAATATTCATGGCTGTTTTGGGAACGCCGCCCATAGCATAAACATCGGACAAGGCATTTGCCGCGGCTATGCGTCCAAAGTCATAGGGATTATCTACTATTGGAGTAAAGAAATCCAATGTCTGGATCAGGGCGAGTTCGTCGGACACTCGATAGACACCGGCATCATCCGAGGTCGCCATTCCGACCAGCACATTCTCATCTGTTGGGAAGTCAATTTCACTAAGTGCCTGCTCCAGGTCCCCTGGAGAAAGTTTTGATGCTCAGCCGCCGCCTTTCACGCAGGTTGTGAGCCGAATCGGTTTATTACTCATTCTTTCCTCTGGTTAACGGGCAGAGCACATCCTTGACTTCAAACTGGTGCTTCTGACCGCATATTGGACATTTTGAGTTTAGACTTACTCTACCCTCAAGTTTTTTTGCCCCATTTTTATCTTCGACGACACAATGTCCTTTGTGAAGTGAGTAGTCGTCGGAGGCGAAAGTCACATTTTCTGTCGGACAAGTAAAGAAAAGTTTCATACCTTACCGAAAATATTTCGCCGTCATTCCGTGAGACGGTGACGGCTGCTTTTCCATAAAGACGGGACCGCCGTTTTCCGACGATCTCCTTTTGGTTTGAATCACCTGGCCACAGTTACCGGCGGCCACGGTTTCCGATGGTAGGTGATGGTGTATTTGAACGTTGCGGGATCAAGCCAGTCGAGTGGTTTGCCGTCGATTTCAGCATATGGATAACCAAAGGTATTGAGCGGTTTCCCAGCCTGGGCAGGATTGAGAATCAAGTCACGGCCAACAGCCAGCTTGACGCGATACGCATCCCAGGCACCCCAGAAATATTTCCGGTAATCCTTGGTTTTCCGATCTTCAAGTTTGAGATTTTGAGTGAGCATCATCTTGCGGACATCGGCGGGATCGACCGGGACCCAGCCGTATCCGGGCAGGAAAAATTCCGCCCAGCAGTGTTGCCACCGGGTAATGTCCTGTACCTCTTTTTTGCCCTGGCGAATGCCGAAAATTTCACGGGCAGGAACTCCAGCGGCACGGCATAGGGCGACAAATACTGAATGGATGTCCGTACATTTCCCGCCAGGTCTTTGCAGCAGGCTGCAGACATCTCCGGGACCACAACCCCTGGTGTTAGGATCACGGTACATATTTTCACAGGTCCAGTCATAAATAGCCTTGGCCTTATCGTAGACAGTGACTTTGTTTCCCACGATTTTATCGGCCAGTTCTTTAACCGCACCGTCAATCGGTCCCAGACTCGTCGGAGCTAGATACATAGCGTAATCGGCAGGATTCCAGGCTGCTTCCTTCTTTGGGAAATCCTTTTTCACCACTTCCCGGCGGATAACATCGAAGCTGAGCCTGGCTTTTCTGGAGGGAGATCCTTTTTCCCAGCGGGCATAGAGCATTGGAGTAGAATATTTTTGGTCCGTGTAGACCGCCGATTCAGCAAAATCACCAGAGACGGAAATATTGGTGATCAACTGGTTTTCGTCGGAAATTGGATACGGAATCCATAATCTTGTCTCTTGATCGGCAGGATGACCGGATAGGTCAAATTGCATTGTGATAGTGCCGGAAGATTCGGATGCCGCCAATAATGATGGAGCTACTACCATTAACAGACCGGCTGTAATGAGGGATACAATTATCTTCATCTGCTTTTTCCTTTCTATTGCATGAATTTCAAATGTGATGGCGTCGTAAAAATTCTTCATCTGCTTCGTTGCTGCAAATTTTCAATCATTACGACGTACCTTAGTACGCCGAAATGATTGAAAATTTGCGCGCCTCGCATATGAAGCTTTTTACTTAGCCATCAAATGTGCTAAACTCGTAAAAACCTCAAACTTCAACGCCGCCATCAACTCCAAAAGTTGCAGTGAAGAGAAAGTTAAGATAGTTTCTCAAAGTTGTACAATGCTTTATCTCGATAAGTCCTTTGTGAAAGATAGGGAAAATCTATGTACAAAAGAGAAGATGATGGGACCTGATCCATCCGTGCAGCTAACAGATTTTTCCGCGGCACAAGGGGAACTTGGGGGGCAATACTTTCATAAGTCTCAGGAAAGTATTGATCTTGAGACGGAAGGAGGCTGGGTTCGGAGTTGAACCGAACAAGACCTTATTGGGGTCGTCAACGGGTTTGCAGTCCGCGGGGAACACCGGCTCCCTTAACCAGCCTCTAAATGCTATTTATCCTTATTTCAGGGATGTCCGTTTGCTTTCAGCAAAGGGATCAGGTGTTCCCGGTTCGCCGGGCAGCCAGACATTTTTCAACATGTCGCATAAATCTTCCCGCTCGTTTTCCCCCAAGACCCCGAGAGACAAGGCGAGAAAGGTCCAGAGATTGCTCACATGGAATCCACCTTCGAAATGATGGGAAAGATCGTGTATCTGCGCATGGCAATTGTGACAGGGGGTGATGCAGTATCGGGCTCCGGTAGCCATGATCTGATCGAACTTGATTTTCCCATAGAGGTGACGTTCTTCGTTGAATCCTGATTGCAGATACCCGCCGCCTCCGCCACAGCAGTAGTTATTGGACTTATTCGGGGTCATATCAATAAAGTTTTCATCACCCACACAGGCTCGGACAACAAAGCGCAGCTCATCGGCATAGTCGTCGCCATATTCTTTCCTGACTTGGTTGCATGGGTCCTGAACGGTGAAGCGGATTTTTAAATCCTTATTCCAGTCGCTGCTCGGCTTGAGCCTGCCTTCACGTATCCACATGGCGTAATAGTGAACGACAATTTTGACATCCAGCCCGGTCTCGATTTGAAAGCGGCGGATGCCCTGATTCACTGAAAATGTCGAATGACCGCACTCGGTGTTGAGATATACCTTACAGTCGAGCTGCTCTGCTTTTTTCACTGTTGCTTCAGTGATATGCCGCCAACCATGGTCATCCGCCAGAAACATACAGTAATTTTCCCCGGCCCAGGCGGTGCTGCCATAAGTCCATTCGGCCCCGGCGAGGTGGAGAATTTTCCACAGGGGCACCATTTCATCAGGAAGAGAAACAGGTTCACGGGAATTTTGACTCAGGAAAAAAGTTGCTCCTTGCTTATCGATGGGGGCCTGGAGATTTTCCCAGCCCGGTTGGGTCTGCCGAACCTCCTCCAGGACATCCTCGACTACAAATCGAAAGTCGTCGGGAGGAGTACCGGTAGCGCTGGTACTGTCGTTATTCAGGGCCATGTCGCATGAACGGAGGATGCCGGAGGGGCGCTCTTCCCGGGGCCAGAGAAGTCTACGCCCTTCCATGATCAGTCCGGCTATATTTATCTCCATTGGGCAGACGTAGGTGCAACGCATGCACATGGAACACATCCAGACCCATTTGTGGGCAGCCAACTCATCGTCCATCCCCATGGAGGCCATGCGGAGGAATTTCCTGGGATCCATATCGAGAAGACCGGTGGCAGGACACCCGGAAGCACAGGCTCCACAGGTGAGGCAGAGATTGAGATTGCCCTCTTTGGGTAATGCCTTTCTGACTTTGTCGAGAAAAATCCCTTTATTCGCTGAATTGATGTGTAGCGCTTTGCCCATGACCTCTCTCCCTTTGTTCTTTGAAAAGCGGTGGCGAACCTGTTGTACGCTCCGTGGATTATGAATCGGATCTTCATTATCTGTACAAAATAATCAGGACCATCTTAGATTAGATATATCGATAAATCAAATAGGAAAAATATATAATTAACGGCAAACCAATTGTCCTTTTTTGTCTCCTGCTGCAAAGAGATCCTGGGAGATTCTTTATTTTGTTAAATTGGCACCGGCTGGAGAGCAGCAGCAGTTCTTTTTGGAAAAACTGTATATTTTCCAAAAATGAAAAACTCGTAAAAACCATAAATTTAAGATGGCTAAGCAAAAATCTTCATCTGCGAGGCGCGCAAATTTACAATCATTTCGGCGTACTAAGGTACGTCGTAATGATTGAAAATTTGCAGCAACGAAGCAGATGAAGATTTTTTACGACGCCATCAATAATAACTGCTGCAAATGGTTTACTGATGGAGAATCGGATGAAAAGCGGGTTAACAGGATCAGAAAAGAGTCGGGAGCCTTTTATTACACCCGCTGTATTTATTGAATACGGAATTTTGAAACAAATTCCGACAGCTTTTCCGACAACTCAGACAGACTGGCAGCTGAGATGCGAATTTCTTCACTATTATCTTTTACTGAGAGAGACTTTTCCTTGACCTGAGCCACTCCCTCGGACATTGAAGTGGTCAACTGGCTGCTGGTCGAAACGTTTTCATTGATATCATTGATTCCCATGGACGCCTGGTTCACGTTCCGGGCAATCTCGTTGGTGGTAACAGCCTGTTCCTCGACTGCAGTGACAATAGTTGTCACAATATCATTAACTTCACTGATAACTTTTGAGATTTCCTCTATATCGATAATTGTTTCTTCTGTTTGAGATTGGATACCGATAATGGCTGACTTTATCTGATCGGTTGCTGCTGCCGTTTCCCTGGCCAGATCCTTGATTTCGTTTGCCACCACGGCAAACCCTTTGCCGGATTCACCCGCTCGCGCAGCCTCAATGGTCGCATTGAGAGCCAAAAGATTGGTTTGCTCCGAGATTTCAGTAATGGTCTCTGTGACCTTACCGATCGATTTGGCAGCTTCTCCCAGGCTTTTGATAGCTTCGTGGGATTTTTGGGTGCGGGAAACTGCATTTGCAGTTGTAAGGCTGGCTTTCGAGCTGTTTTCGGCAATCTCCTTGATGGTGCTCCCCATCTCCTCCGATGAGGTGGCAATTATCTCAAGATTAGTTGCGGATTGTTCCATGGCTGCCGAGATAGAATCCATATTGCCGGCGGCGGTCATGGCGCTTTCCGCCGTCACATCGGCAATGTTCGTGGTGGTTTCGGCATTTGCGACCATTTGCTCGGAGACGCTCAACAATTGTCTTGAGGCATTATTCAAGGTTGCTGAAGATGTAACGATATCCTCTATCATTTCCTTGGATTTACCGACCATCGCTCCGAGCGAGTTGGTCAGCCTGCCAATGGCATCTTTATTCTTGGAGCTGAATTCGACGGTGTAATCTCCCTCGCCGACTTTGATACTTTCTTCAGCAAGATGACGCAGGGGACGATTGATGGAGCGAACCAGGAAAACAGTGACCAGCAAGCCGGCAGCGACAACGAGAATACCTGCAATCACGTTGGCACGGATCATTTTCCCGTCCAGGCCGCCATTAATCTTGTCTTCGTCAAGACTGGTGGCAATATACACGCCCCATGGTTTAATAAGAGCTGTACGGGAAAAACGTCTCATGCCATTCATGGTGTAGGTGAGGAAGCCGTCTTTCTGATTTCTGAATACAGGCACAGCATCAAACAGGCTGCTTCCTGTTTTAAGAGTTGGATGAAGCAGTATTTTACCTTCTTGATCGTACATGTAGAAATACCCTTCGCCAATTCTTACTCCGGAGATATATTTTTTAATCCGATCGTTCAACATGGGACGTCCGGAGTAGATTGCGCCGATGAGTTTGGTATCCCAATCATAAAGCGGTGCATAGGACATCAGGTACCACTCGCCCGCGATAAAGGATTTTCCTTCATAGGTTTCTCCGCGGGAGATTGCCTTATAGATAGGGCTGTCAGAGGGTATATAGGTACCAACTTCCCGTTTTCCGTCGGCATTTTTTATAGTGGTGGATATGCGCAGGAGTTTGTCGCCGACGAGTTGTAAAATTGTGGCGGAGGCTCCACCTGTTTTTTCAATAGAATCGACGAAGTCATTGCTTCCATTTACATAGGTTGGTCCGATTACCAATCGTGGTATTTCCTGAGTGGTAGAATCCTGGGTTACTTCGTTTACCATGGTCTGCTTGAGCATAGTGGATGAGACTAGTTCAGCATCTCCTTTTGCCATGATTTCTCTTTTGAAAATTCGAAGATCCCTCTCCAATGCCCACCGTATGTTTTTGTCGTACATGAGGATGGAATCATAAACAGCCTGGTGGGTGTTGGTGATAGCTGTTATGCCGAATTCATTGAGGCCTGCATGGGACATCCGAATAGCATTGGCTGCAATCGTGATCACCGATGCCACGGAAATAGACACAATGGCGACAAAGAGCTTGGTGGTGAATTGAATATTGGTAAACTTCTTAAACATGCTTGCTTTCCTTCCTCTGCAGATAGGCCCACATTGGCCGTGCTAAAAAACGATATTGATTATATTCAACCAGCCAAGGATCAGTCGAGGATCGATAGCTGGAGATGTAATTTCAGTGAAATCCGGTTATGGCTCGATTCACAACAAGGACAAAAACTGCTCGATTTGAACAAATGTCAAAAACGTTATATCAATTTGCAACCGGCAATGTCAAAATCATATCTGATTACGCATGAAACTCAGCTGCTCTTTCCGTCATCCCCGCCTACGCGGGAATGACGACCGTGCTGTATTTCATTTCTCTTTTGTTATCAATAAATTGTGTCTATGCTCACTGATTTGGCTGAGTTTTATACGTAATCAAGAAATGATAATCTCGTAAAAACCTAAAATTTCAGATGGCTAAGTAAAAAAAATCATATGCTAGGCGCGAAAAATTTCTATCATTTCGGCGTACTAGAGTACATCGTAATGATTGAAATTTGCAGCAACGAAGCAGATGAAGAGTTTTTACGACGCCATCAAAATTGATAATCTCGTAAAAACTTAAAATTTCAGCTGGCTAAGTAAAAAGCTTTATATGCTAGGCGCGCAAAATTTCTCTCATTTCGGCGTACTAGAGTACGTCGTAATGATAGAAATTTTGCAGCAACGACGCAGATGAAGAGTTTTTACGACGCCATCAAAATTTAATATTGTCGGCTATTTGTACATGAGTATAATCAGCAAGTTTGATGATCTCGTAAAAAGTCATCGAAGTTGCTGAGATGGACTCTGGAAAAAGCTCGATATACTAGGCGTAGTATCTGAAACGAGGATTTGGCAGTACATGTGGTACGGCAAATCCTTGTTTCAGATCTACAACGACGTAGATCGGGCTTTTTACGAGTCCATCAAGTTTCAAATTCGTATAATAGTGGTATAACAGCCATTTTAAAAAAATGGCGTGTGCTCAATAGTTAGTACAAAAATATTCTTGTCCGAATTTTAATCAATTATGATAATCTCGTAAAAACCTAAAATTTCAGCTGGCTAAGTAAAAAGCTTTATATGCTAGGCGCGCAAAATTTCTATCATTTCGGCTTACGTAGAGTACGTCGTAATGATAGAAATTTTGCAGCAACGACGCAGATGAAGAGTTTTTACGACGCCATCAATTATTAATAACACTATCTGGAAACGAACATGCTTGGAACAATAGTAAATGCCCTGGCTATAATAGCCGGCAGCCTGCTTGGGCTGCTGTTCAGTAAAGGAATTGCTGATAATTACAAAGAAATAATTCTAAACGGTGTCGGTTTGTCGGTAGTTCTGATCGGTATCAAAAGTGCTTTAGTGTCCGACAATTTGATGGTCGTTATTTTTTCGGTGATTTTAGGAGCGTTGCTCGGCGAGAGTCTGAAAATTGAGAAAAAACTTGAAAATCTTGGTGCCTTTCTCGAGAAAAAAGTAAGTTCTAAATCAGATGATACAAAATCTTTTGCCAGAGGTTTTGTAACTGCCAGTCTGGTTTTTTGTGTCGGCTCCATGGCGATTATCGGGTCTCTGGAGAGTGGATTAACGGGAAACCACCAGACTCTTTTTGCCAAATCGGTACTGGACGGGGTTACTTCCATCATCTTTGCCTCGGCGATGGGATTGGGGGTGATGTTTTCGGCGTTTGCCGTGTTTGTTTATCAGGGGCTTATAACCATCACGGCATTTTTCATGAAAAGTCTCCTGGTACCCGAAACAATCGCCCAGATGTCATCAGTCGGTGGACTGCTCATCATGGCTATTGGTCTCAACATGCTTAAGGTCACCACAATTCGCGTCGGAAATCTGATTCCTGGAATTTTCCTTCCTTTGGTGTATTTCGCGTTTCGACAGTTTTTTTCCTGAAGCACCAGCTGCTTCTTTTGTACGGGCGAAAATCTTTACCGAGTGTTTGTCCAGGCCAGGATGGACAGACACTAGGAGTCTGTCCGAGAATAGGCATTTTTTCTCAGATCGAGGCATTTCAGAAAAATAAGCACAGGCATATAGTTAATATTCCGAGCATTATTTTTCTGAAATAACGATGAGCTGGGGAAAAAGGGCATTCTCGGACAGGCTCCTAGCGGGCACGGTAAGGAATCTGGCAGTAGGAGATGCCCTTCTCCGGCCGTATACCGTTTTTAGACAGGAACATGGTCAGGGAGTTCATCGAGATGGTAATGTTCGGGGTGGGACCTAAAAAAAGATGATCGAGAATGATAGGGGCGTTCTCTTCCGCAACAAGATTAAATCGAATGAAGGGAACCAGCATGGAAATCCCTTCACGGAATAATACCGGCGCCTTGACATAGTCGGTAATGACCGGAGAGACGATACGCCATTCCTCTTCTTCCCTGAATGACGGATGCTTCAGGATAGCCGCGATGCGCAGCAGATCACTTTCTATCAGGTGAAAGATTGGGTGGTAGGAATGATTGCCGTCTTCTTTCGGATTATCACTGTCACGATCATGTATTTCGGCAAGAGCCTCGACTGCATCGATGATTTGGCTGATCAAACGTGCCTGGCTTTTGCAATTGTAGATACATTTGCCGATCTGGAAAGACTGCTTTTTGGCACATTGCAGGATATATTCGGGATTAAAGCCGAGGCTCACCCCTTTGCCGAGCCTGCTGTATCCACGCCATTGGCTGAGCAAGTTGCCGTTTGATCGGAAGGAAGCGGCAAAAAGCATATGGCCGTTAGTGATGCGATGGGTAACCCAATCGAGAAACTGATTAAGGAGATCGGGTTTTTCATGGCCTGCTCTTATGCGTTTTGTGATTTCCGTACGGATGAGGTCGGCCGTATGCTTGAGTTCGGCCGAATCATTCATGTACCTGATATCGCTTGCCCAGAGTGATCCGCTGTCAACGATGCCTAAAAGACCAGTGAAACTGGTATAGTGATAGAGCCGTTCCTGGGGAGTATCGGCATAGAGTTTGGATGTTATATCTTGTATCATCAGGGTGCCGGTTGGTAATTTGTTAGTATTGTGTGATTCTGAACGCTTACGATTATTCCGTCTTTTATGCCATAACTCAAGGACTGAATATGGTTTGTAAGGATTTTGACGAAATCCTCACAATCCGGATATTCAATTCATAAATATCTGTTTCATAAATATCGATTCATAAGTATCTTTAAACGCCGGTTTTTAAGCGGATGAGCTGCTTATTTCATAAATGATGCATCATTATTCCAGACATTTTCAGCAGCTGTTTCCTGCGCATTACCGTAAGATTTGTCCTGCTCATTACCGTAAGATTTGAAGTACCTCTGGAACTGTTTTTACAGAGGAAGAAACGCTTACACATGTGAATATGTCATGAAAATACTATGTAGAAAAATCTTTTTTATCGGTATCCTTGCCGCCACGCTGGTCATTCCCGGAAAAGTGTGGACCGAGGAAATTTCAGCGCCTTCCACTGAAGAGCCGACACTGGTTAAAGCAGTTATGTGCGAATCGATCCGGAAATTTGCACCGACCAATGAAGCTGTCGTTTTTTCTATCAATCTTGGCCGGATATACTGTTTTACTGCGTTCGATCCTGTTCCAAAACAGACGATTATTTATCACAGATGGTATCAGAGAGGGAGTCTGGTTTCCGTCAAACAGCTCACCGTCAATCCTCCCCGTTGGTCGTCGATATCCAGCATGCAACTAAGAGATGCTGACAAAGGACCATGGCAGGTTGATGTCACCGATAGCAATGATACGCTTCTTTATACTTTACGATTCAGCATAACGGATTGACTTCATGGACTCTCTGGTACAAGCATTAGTCAGCCTGCGTTGGCAGGATGTGTTGGATATTCTTCTCAATAGCTATATTCTTTTCAGGCTGTATGTACTCTTCAGAGGGACCAATGTCATTCGGATGTTCATCGCTATTTGCATACTCTGGGTTCTGGAACGAATGGCGATGAGCATTGGCCTAATCGTTACCAGTTGGGCTATCCAGGGCATTATTGCCGCGGCCGCTTTAATTGTTATCATCGTTTTTCGTAATGAAATTGCCAGTGTTTTCCAGGCTCGAAGTTTTAAATCCTTTTTCTGGGGGATACCCCGGCGCCAAATACGGGCACCAATTGAAATTATAGCAGACAGCGTTTACGAATTGGCCCGGCATAAATTAGGGGCACTCATTGTTTTGCCGCTGAAAAAAGGCATTGAAGAGGTGGTCCACGGCGGTGTTCTCTGGCAGGGCAGGCTTTCAAAAGAAATGTTGCTGAGCATTTTCTGGCACGGTACACCGGTACATGATGGAGCCACGATCATTCAGGGAGACCGGATCATGGAAGTTGCCGCCATTCTTCCTCTTTCAAAAAGAAATGATCTTCCCTCTCATTTCGGCACGAGGCACCGTGCGGCGGTCGGCCTGACGGAGAAAACCGATGCCCTGGTAATCGTGGTCTCCGAGGAGAGAGGCGAAGTCACGATATTTAAAGATCGATCCATCATCAACATTAAAAATACTATTGAACTGAATCAGGTGCTGCAGGAATATGCCTGGACCGCGCCGGATGCCAGTGGAGTAAGAAACCAGGCGATTGCACTTTGTCTGACCGGTTTTATTTGTCTGGCGGCGGTCACCAGCTTCTGGTTCAGTTTCGCCAGGGGTTTTGAGACGTTTACGACCCTGGATGTGCCGGTGGAGTTCATGAACAGGAATCCGAAGATGGAAATTTTTTCCGCCTCCGCAAGCAGCGTTAAACTCCAGCTCAGTGGGTCGGGATCGCTTATCAGGTCCATCAGGCCGGATCAGATCAAAGTCAAGCTCAATCTGGCGAACGCCGTGCCGGGTAACAATCAGGTTGCGATCTCCAGGGATGGCATCGTCTTGCCCCCGGGAATCGAGCTGAAGCAAATCGAACCGCAAACGCTGGAAGTCAACCTTGATGTACCTGTTCAGAAAAAGCTGTACGTTCAGCCGGACTGGATAGGAGCGTTGCCCGATGATTTTATCATGCAGGAGTGCCATGTGGTTCCTGAAAGAGTATCCGTGATAGGAGGCAACCTGACGCTAAAGAACATTCGAACCATCTATACCGAAAAAATTCCCTTGGAGAAGATCACTTCCAGCGGCCGGGTAATAGTTGGTCTGGTACTTTTGCCTTCATCACTGAAGTTGGCTGATGAGTCGCAAAGATATGTGGAGGTGATTTATAAGATTGCCGGGAAGGTGCCGGAAGAGGGTGTTGAGGGGAAATAGCGGCTGTTCGGGAGCCCTTTCCTATGACTTTTCAATATACTCAAGAGATTGTCTGCAGCAAATACACTTTCTTGATGAATATGACGAGCTGTGTCGCTCTTGTTTCACAAATTAAATTTTACACAACGGAGGCTGGTTTTTCCCTGGTGGAAAAAACAGGACGTACTTAAATTGATACAAGACACGAAAGGCGTCTGATTGAGAACCGTAACCATAACGGAGAAGGGAAATGAAAAATGAAACCAACAAGTTTGAATCACTGCTGGCAACTATCGAGCAACTGCGTGACGAGATCAATGTCAAGGCTCATCTTGGCAAGGCAGAGGCGAAAGATGCACTGGATGAGCTTGAAAAGAAATGGATTTCATTGCAGTCTCAATACAAATCCGTTGCGGGCGAAGCAGGTAAAACTGCTCAAAACACCCGTGCCGCTCTTGGCCTTGTTGCCGATGAGCTGAAGAAAGGGTACGAACGTATCCGTAAGAAATTTTAAAAAGGACCTAATAAAGTAGTGTTGACGGACAGCGAAGTTGGGCCGGAATATGTGAGGCAATGGTTCTCTGTGAAGCCGATGGGAGGAACAAAGCGCTCCACTTAATATTGCCGGGGGAATTATCTTGCTCTCTTGTCAAGAAGATGGAGGGATCTGTTGAAAAGCTCTGTAATCTTTTTCACCATAGTTTTCTGTAATTTTATTTGGCAAGGTCATGCTTTTCAGCCTCTCGCCCACGCAGGGGAAAGTCTGGAAGAAACCATTGACTGCACTGATGTGCGTGTTGATTATTCCAATGATTCGACTTTGACCAAAGAAGAGCGAATTCGTCTCATGGACAAAGCGTTTTATCAGTCCCTCAATAAATTTGAATTGTGCCGGGTGGCTAAGGAAAAGGCGAAAGCGAAGGCTGAGGCCGGCGCCGGATCCGCAACCGGTACGGCTGGTAGCGGTGGCAGTGGCGTGGCCAATGCCGGTGAGAATGGAGTAACGAATGGTTCCGGCAATTCAGTAAATAAAATGGAAAGCAAAACGGGTAACGGCCTTCCTCAAGAATCCGTTGCGAGTTCCGCAATGTCCGGAACAGACGTTGTTAAAAATGATACTTTGGCGGAAGGGAGCCAGGCTACGGAATCGGGAGCTTTACAGAATCCCGGGGAGAAGAGTGTGACAGGCCGCGTGTCTCGAGGCAATGCAGCTCTTGCTAACGGAAAACTTCCCGAGGATATTCCTCCTGCTCAAAATGACGATGCCCTGGCGGCCCAGATTCGATACGCTGCGGAAAACGAGCCGGATCCGGTTAAAAGTGCGCAGTTATGGAATGAATACAGAAAATACAAAGGCCTCCCCCAGAAAAAATAACAGGGATCGTAACCGTTCACCAGCACCCCGTTTTCGTCTGATCAGGCCACCCCACATAGCCAACTATGGTTCGGAGGCCTGCTTGAACGAACCTGGAGCACTGGATGACGACGGCCGGGGATGGCCTAGTGTTGCGGGTGCCAAGGATGGCACAGGAGCGACACGGTTACAGATCCGGGTTATGCGGTCTTTTTATGTGTACCGATGAACGGTTACAAGGGATATATCATGTTGTTTAAAAAAATATTCACTGTCTTGTTAATTTATGCCTTTCTCCTTTCGGGGTGCGCGACCAGGACACAAACTTCATCGAGCGTGGGACCTCCACCGTCATCGGCATTGGCTGAAGCGGAACCTGTTAAGACGGTAGACAACAGGCAAAAACTCGATATTATTATTCCTGTTTTTGATCCGGGTCTGCCCGAAAATCCCGACGACTATGCCAAGGAAAATATCTGGCCCGAACTGCGTAGAGCCGAGGCAAACAGGTTCGCCTATAAGCTGAAAGAACAACTGGAATCAACAGGTAAATTCGGAGCGGTCAGGGTAACACCCGATAAAACAGCCACGGGAGACCTGTACCTTCTTGGCCGAATCAAGCAGTCGAATGGCCTGGAGGTTGCGATTGAGATAGAAGCGATCGACATTAGCGGCAAGCGATGGTTTGCCGATACCTTTGAGCATGAAGTGTCCGAAGCCTTTCATAATGATCTACGCAATGCCGGCAAGGATCCCTACGACCCTCTTTTTGCACAAGCCGCGGCAAAAATAGTTGAGGAACTCAGTAAACACTCTGCAAAGGAGTTGGAGGATCTGCACTATCTTGCGGACCTCAGATTTGGTGCCAACTTTTCGGAGAGCAGCTTTATGCAATACATGAAGGTGGACGACGGTGAATATACCCTGGTGAGCAAGCCCAGTGACGATGACCCAATGCTGCAACGGGTGAAAGCCATTCGAGTGCGGGATCAGCTTTTTGTCGATAGCCTTCAGGACAATTACGCTTCTTTCAATACCAAGATGAATGAGAGCTATTCGATGTGGCAGAAACAGAGTCTTCTTGAGACCAAGGCGTCCCGCGAAGCAAAGCGAAAGGCTATCGGTCAGGCGGTAGGCGGTGTATTGCTGGTCGGCTTGGCCGTTCTCTCCATGGTTGCCGGCGCGAGATCTCATTCGGCAGGCGGTAGTGCCGCGGGTACTACCGGTGCGATCCTCGGTGGAGTGGCGGGAGCTTCTTTAATTTCAGGAAGTTTTAAGACCAGCGAAGAGGCCAAAGTACATCGCGAGGCACTTAATGAGCTTGGTAAATCGGTTGACATGGCGCTTGCTCCGCAAGTCGTCGCCTTTGAGAAAGAAAGTGTTAAATTGACAGGTGATGCGAGGGAGCAATTCAAGCAATGGCGCGCTTTTCTACAGAAGATATATGCAGAAGAGATGACACCTGATGTACAAATCTGATAGAAGTTATTCCCGTGATTGAAGAAAAACTTGAGCAGGCGCGTCTGCGCAGTGCAAAGCGCAGAATGCAGACAGTCATCATTTTGCTTGTAACCATCAGTCTGTGTGGACTCGCCTTGGTTGGTCTTTCTTTCGTGGATTTTTCCGCGAAAAAAAATGTGCCGGCTGCTGTTGCGGTAAAGGAGAATCTACCTGAAAGCGACAAAGGAAATGACCGCGGCGATTTTAAAGAATTACTGCAACAGTATGAAAACGAGTTGGAACCTAGGTTATTCGAGGCTGATGTCGAACGCTGGAACCGGGACGGATTTTTCGAGATTAGTGAGCTGAAGAAAAAGGCGATATTTAATTTCAGCAATGGCGAGTATGCGGACGCCCTGGATGATCTGCGGTCGGTTACGAGCAGAGCAGAAAAAATCTTGCAGGATGCGGAACATATTTATCAGGAGAACTTGAGGAAAGCAGGCTCTTTTCTGGTGGAGGATCGATATGATGAGGCCAGGTTGCATCTTGAAAAGGCCCTTACGGTCGCGCCGCAATCTCCCGAAGCTCTGGAACTGCAACGGAGAATTGAAAAACTTCCCAAGATCTTGCCTCTCTTAAACGATATAAAGATTGCCCGCACCGAAAATGATCTTCAGAAGGAATATGAATATTTACAGCAGCTTCTACAACTGGCACCGGAACGTGAAGAAGCCGCCGCCAGATTAAGAACGGTGGCGGAGCTGATTAAAAATCAAAAGTTCGCTTCTCATATTTCCTCAGGGTTTGCGAGCATCGAAAAGAGCAGGGCAAAGGAAGCTCGGTACCATTACCGGGAAGCTCAAAAGATCGATGCCGGACGACCAGAACTTTCCGTGCTTCATGAGAAATTAGTGGCCCTGGAAAAATCTCTTCGGTTTCAGCAGGCTGTCAAACAGGCGGAACAGTCAGTTCGGAGGGACGACTGGCGCGAGGCTAAAGACGACTTTGCCGGGGCCGTAAAAGATGCTCCGGATAACCAGACAGCGGTCGAAGGTCTGAAAAGGGCTGAAGAAATTCTTGGATTTCAGTCTACTTTCAGCAACTATTTTGAAAATCCCTACCGTCTTACCAATACGGCTGTGCGTGATGAAGCGGAGAAGACCTTGAAGCAGGCGGAAACTGTTTCCGGCTATAGCTTTACCCTGAAAAGACAGGCGGAGCAATTGCGTCAACTCATTGTCAAACTCAACCGTCCCGTTCCTGTAACCGTTATCTCAGATAACAAAACCAATGTATCGGTTCGCAGTGTCGGCAAGGTCGGGACTGTTTCTCAAAAAACGGTGCAATTGAAACCCGGCAGGTATACTTTTGAAGGCGCACGGCCCGGTTTTAAGTCAAAGCTGGTCCAGACGCTTATTCCATACGATCAGGACAAAGGCAATGTACAGGTGCGTGTAATCTGCGATGAGCCAATTTAATCAAAAATTAGATCAAGCCAGGAGGAAGCAAAAATTAGCATACATGGCCGCCGCTCTCACAGTGTCGGTGATACTTTTGCTGGTGAGTGCCTTAATCGTAATTTCACGTGGAACCCGTATTGAGATAATGCCGGGTGAAGCCAAAAAACAGGCAGAGATAAGGGTGACGAAAGGACTGGGGTTTTGCGTGGCGGACACCGTCTATTCCCTTATGGGAAACCTTGTCATTGAAGCTTCTGCCCCCGGTTTCAAAGTTGCGGTGAAAAATATTGATCATGCCCGACTCGGCAAAGTGATTCCCCTGCAATTATTCGAATTGCCCGGGCGTCTCATTGTGGAGATTTCAGGCAATGATGCAAACCTTGAAAAAACTGCATGGCGAATCAACGGACGTGATACCGCTTTGTCGGACAAGCTTGATCTTGAACTCGAAGCCGGACGATACACTGTTGCCATTGATAATCCGTATTATCAGCCCAAAGAAATCGAAGTTGAGATAAGACGGAGGGAGCAGACCCGGCGGTTGCTTGCGTTGCAACCTGTGGACGGAGAGCTGGATATTTCCTCAAAACCTGCCGGAGCCACGGTCCTTCTTGACGGGAAAAAGGTCGGCGAGACACCTCTACAGCTTGCTCAAAAAGGGGGACAATATAATCTGCGCCTTACCGCCGAAAACTATCAAGATACCTTGGAACAGGTGGCAATTACCCGGACAGGCTCAAAGGTGAGCCGCAACTATCAACTTGCCCTCAAAAAGGCCAGGGTCTATTTTGAGCTGCGACCAAAAGGAGGAGAACTTCTGGTTGATGGTTTGCGGGCAGCAGACAATCCGCTTCTGCTGGATGCGACAGTGGAACATCGTCTGAGCTATATGAAAGCGGGGTACTATCCTGAATCGAAAACGATCTTACTTGCAGCGGATGACGAAAAGCGGGTCAATTTTCAATTGAAAGAAGAGACCGGCAAGGTCGCAATATCCTCTTTGCCTTCGGCAGGGGTCTGGATCGATGGCAAAGAGTATGGTGAAAGTCCTGTCAGCGTGGATTTATCAGCGCTCGTTCATGAAATAACCTTTAGGAAGCCAGGGTATCGCTCCGTTTCCAAAACCGTCAAACCGCAGGGCGGCAAGATCCGGAAGGTAGCTGTTACCCTGCTCACTGAATATCAGGCCAGGCTGCAAGAAGCTCCTCGGCAATATACCAATCACGCGGGTATCAAGCTGAAACTTTTTGTGCTTCGAGACCTGTTTACCATGGGAGCCCCCCGGTCCGAGAAGGGTCAGAGGGCAAATGAATTCCAACGAAAGATCAGTCTGACAAAGCCATTTTATGCAGGTCTTTTCGAGATTACCAGGGGACAATTTGCTCGATTTGACAGACAAAAGGCGGCAGGAACGGACAGCACTCCCGTCACTTCAGTCAGCTGGCAGGAAGCGGCGGCTTTTTGTAATTGGCTGAGTGCCAAAGAGAAATTGCACCCTTTCTATCATATAACAAATGAGACAAGTGGGCAGGTAACAGGATTTGATATACATGCCGACGGCTATCGCCTGTTGAGTGAAGGCGAATGGGAGTGGCTGGCTCGAAAGTCGGGGAAATCCGCACAGACCATCTTTACCTGGGGAAATGAGACGGTTATACCACCTAAAGCCGCGAATGTGGCGGACGAGAGTGCCAAAGGCCAGGTGAGCTTTTATGTTCCAGGATACAGTGATGGATATGCAGGAGTCGCCCCTGTCGGCAGTTTCAATAAAGAACCTTCGGGATTGTACGATATGGCCGGGAATGTCAGTGAATGGGTAAACGATGTCTATTCGATCGTGCCGCCACAGAAGGGAACAATTGAAAGCAATCCCCTGGGCCGGCAGCATGGCGATGCCCATGTGATTAAGGGCGCTAATTGGCGTTCCGGTACTATAACTACTCTTCGTCCGGCCTTTCGGGAAGGATTGACTGCCGGGCGGGACGATGTAGGCTTTAGAATCGGACGTTATCTTTATGGAGGTGAAAATGAATAAATTACGCAGGATATTGCGCAAAAGACCATTGTTGTGGTTAGGAATTTTGATTGTCCTTCTTGCTACGGCTGCGACAGTGTATGCAGTCCTGCCGGCAATCAGCCTGAATTCGCCAACCTCTTTTCCGGTGGATATTTGATATGTCGGATGCAATAAAAAGCTTTCTTGTTTTACTTGTTTCCATCATCATCGTCCATCTTGCCTATATCGGTTACATACGCCCGGAAGCAGATCTGCTGATCGAGACGGCAAGGCAGGCCGGCCAGTCGGCACCCCGTGATCTGATGATTGTCCTGAAGGATTATGAGCAGGAGATATGTATCATTCTGATGTTCTGGGGCTGTTTTCTCATCCTGAGCAAGTGCCGGGCGATTTTACGCGATAACTATTTATTTTCCGTTGATTTGCTCGAAGAAACCGCAGGCGAGAGTCTTGTCCCGGAAAAGGTAATAGAAAAACTCGATACGGAACTCTCTGTCGACCGAAGTGCGGCGCCTCTTATTCAGACGCTGCGTTCGGCTTTGTGGCGTTATGCCGGGACCGGCAACGTGCAAAATCTCTCAGACGCCATTGAAAGCAGCGTCGAGGCGCTGGCTGTTCGACAGGATGCCGAAAATTCGATGATCCGCTATCTTATCTGGGCAATTCCATCCATTGGCTTTATCGGGACGGTTCGCGGCATCGGTGAAGCGCTGTCTCTTGCCGATAAAGCGCTGGCCGGAGATCTTGCCGGGATGACCAATAGTCTGGGCGTGGCCTTTAACTCAACACTTGTCGCCTTGTTGATCAGCATCCTGCTGATGTTTCTCTTTCATCAACTTCAGCGGCTTCAGGATGGCCAGCTTGTCGATATTCAAGCTTACTGCGATCGCTTTCTTCTCGCCCGGATAAGGTAAACGGTGGATCTGTGAGAAGGCACCGTAAGTCGGAGGGTTTCAACCTGGCTTTTCTTGACATTATGTCCTGTGGCTTGGGCGCCATAGTCCTGGTGTTTATGCTGGTAAAGCACAATGTGAGCCGGGCACCTGTCGAAACCGATCTTCTGACCAAAGATGTGCAGCGACTTGAATTGCAGCAGGAGGAACTGCAGCAGACCCTTCAGCAGCTGCGCAATGTTTCACAATCCGAAGCGGAAAAAATCGCGCAATTGCGGGCAAAGCTTGCCCGGCTGGAGGAGTCGCTCTCGCAAAAGCAGCTAAGCCTGGCGCGGAAAAAGGAACAATTAGCTGCTCTGAAAAAGGATATTTCCACCAGACCCCCAGCTCACCAGGAAGATATGGTGGAGGAGGATCGAGGCGGTGAAGAAAATTATCTGATAGGACTTAAAGTCGAGGGGGCCCGCATAGCTATTCTTGTCGACAGCAGTGCTTCGATGACTGATGAGAAACTTCTTGATATCATAAAAAGAAAAACCGGTTCGGCAGACAACAAACAGCGTGGTCCCAAATGGCTTCGAACAAAAAGAGTAGTCCGCTGGCTCATGGCCCGTATTCCCAAAACGAGTCAGTTTGTGGTGATTTCTTATAACGCTTCGGTGCAATCGCTGGGAAACCCGAATTGGCTGAAAGCGGATAATTCGGCAACTCTTCGGACGCTTTATAAGCAACTGGATACAATAGTACCGGAGGGTGCCACCAATCTGCAAAAAGGTTTGCAGGCTGTGGCCAAACTTGGAGCGAGCGATCTCTATCTGATAACGGATGGGCTGCCGACTGTCGGTGAATCTAGCTACGCAAGCCTTAATCCTTTTGCCGGCTGCAGCTCGCTTTTAGGTAAATCTACTACGATTTCAGGAGAATGTCGGGTGAAGCTTTTTCGGCAGTCTGTTAAGGACAGCAACCTTGGCGGAGTGAAGGTCAATGTGATATTGCTGCCCATTGAAGGTGATCCCGATGCGGTTAATGAATATTGGGGGTGGACCGCGGTATCCGGAGGCCTGGTTATCAGCCCTGCGTCAAATTGGCCATGAAACTAAAGAAAAAAGACTTTGATATATTCAGCCTTTCCTTTCTCGATGTCATATCCTGCGGTTTCGGAGCCGTCATTCTCCTCGTGTTGATTTCCAACACGAGCAACAATACTTCGACGTCAAGTTCCATCGAGGTCGAAAGTCTTCTGGGACAGGTTATTAGCCTGAAAAACCAGATAAATGGTTTGGCCGGGGAAATTGATCGGCAAAAGAAGCAAAATGATGCGCAGCTTACAGAACATGGCCGGCTGGGACGGGCAGCAGAATCTCTTGCACAGAGTCTGAGCACAAAGGAAACTGAAGAAAATTCGCTGACCGGTGATCTTAAAGGACTGTCACTGGTGCAATCGACCCTGCAGCAGGTTTCCATCGCGCCGGCTACCAACAAGACCACTCGTGATGAGGAAGTAGGCGGTATTCCGGTGGACAGCGATTATGTTGTCTTTGTTATAGATACCTCGGGCAGTATGCTTTCCATCTGGGATCGTGTCACGCAGGAAATCCTGCACGTCCTGCGGATTCATCCCCAGGTAAAAGGTTTTCAAATCTTGAATGATCAGGGTACCCCTCTTATTTCAAGCTATAGTGGACATTGGATTCCAGATTCTCCACAATTGCGCAGCAGTGTGATGAAGCTGTTCGGCAGCTGGAGGGCGGCATCCAACAGCAGTCCCGTGGAGGGGATAGAGGCGGCACTGAAACTCTACGCAAAACCCGGTCAGTCCACGGCAATCTATGTGTTTGGCGATGATTATACCGGTTCCTCCTATGATTCTGTTATCGCCGCCATCACGCAAATGAACAGACTGCAGGAGAACGGGCGGCGTCTGGCTAAAATTCACGGGGTGGGGTTTCTTTCAAAGTACACCACCGGACGTTTTGCAATTCTAATGCGGGAAGTGACGAAGAGAAATGGCGGTACTTTTCTGGCGCTGCCGATATAATGGGAAGCGATGCCCGTTTTCATGAGTTAGTCAATTTGACGTAAATGGCAAACTCGTAAAAAAAATAAATTCCGGATACTAAAATAAAAAGTTTCATATGCTAGGCGCGCAAATTTTCTATCGTTTCGTCGTATTGATTGAAAATTTGCAGCAACAAAGCAGATGACGAGTTTTTACGACGCTATCATAAATGTTAGCCGCTAACAAGGAGGTTGCATGGTCAGGATTACAGCGATTTACGGCAGTCCACGAAAAGGTGGCAATAGTGACGTCTTGCTGAAGCAGGCGGTGGCCGGCGCTCGCCGGGAAGGTGCTCAAGTGGAGGAAATATTTCTGCGGGAATACAAGATGTCACCATGTCTGGAAATTTACGGTTGCAGTAAATCGGGCGAATGTGTCATCCAGGATGATTTTCAGCAAATCCTGGCCAAAATCGAAGCCGGCACCGGAATCATGCTGGCGTCTCCCATTTTTTTCTATACGGTAAGTGCCCATACCAAAACTTTCATGGACCGATGTCAATCCCGGTGGGTCCGAAAATACTGGATCGAAAAACAGACATTCGGCGAGGCGCATGAAACCCGTAAAGGGTTATTTATCTCGGTTGGAGCCACCAGCGGTAAAAAGCTCTTTGACGGGGCAATCATGACTGTTAAATATTTCTTTGATGTCCTGAACGCAGGGTTGTGGAAAACGGTTCTCTGTAGAGGGGTGGACCGCAAAGGGGAGATTGACAAACGGGATGATTGCCTGAAGGAATCCTTTGAGGCGGGCAGGGCACTGGCTAAAGTGCTTAGGGATGGGACACAAGCGTAATGATTCTGAGTTATCCCTTTTTAGGAGTAGATTGGTGGTTGTTTAATGAGTTAGGGATATTTGACGAATTTATTCATCGTTGCTTATAAAAAGCCAATTTGGGAGCTGCTGGGCCTTTATTACATTATCCCGTTTTCCTCTCTCCAGGAAAAGACAACACCCGGGTGTTGCCTATCATAAAGGCCGCCGATTGGGAATCGAAGGTAAAACTATTTTCAGTGGTACACCCGTTCCATTTGGTTTAATTGTTCCTGCACACAGAGATCATCAATCCATGAATTGTTATTATTCTTTGTAATGACAAAACATACCTTATTGCCGGCCTTCGGATTAATCGTTCTTTTTATTTTTACGGCCTTCTCTGTAGGTTGAAAAAGTGGTGCTTGAGGATTTATCAGGTTGTTTAAATCGTCTTCCATGCCGTGCTCTCCTCTCTTTAGTAGCTTGAAAATTCATTTTTTGTTTTTTTAGAATGAATTTAGTGAAGGTGCTTATCCCCGTGCCTTGTGGGGATTAAAATACTATTAAAATATGATTAGTTTCCTCTTAATCAAAGCTCGTTCAGTATAAACTATTATAGATGAAATCGTGAAAGAGTAAATGGGTGAGTATACCAAAATTATATAGGTATATATACGGATATTGATTGTGAAATCTAAGTGATTTTAGATAGATGAATTGGTAAAAAAATTTTTACCAAAATAAGAAATTTATGATTTTATAGGTGTGAAAAATGATATAAAACTTTAGCCTAACGTTTTATGATAGTCACTTTTTTAGTTCAACTCATCTGTAATAAAGAAATAAGTTTAGAAAAGTAATTTAAAGTTAATTTTCCGGCGCTGTCAATATCTTTTCCTAAAGCGACAAATCCGTGATCTTTTAATATGAAAAAACGAGTGGATGAGTCAACCAGCAAAAGGGCCGACTCCGCGAGTTCTTTCGTTCCATAACTATAAAACATTTTGGTTACTGGAATATTGAGGGCTCCTGCGTGATTGTTCAGCAGGGAACAATGACCATGCAGAATTGTATTGATATGCGGTAGTGATTGATAAAGGGCATTATGAAGAAAACATTCTGATGAGGGAGTGGCCGTTCCTTCGGAAATAAAAGTCGTGGTGGATTCCTCAAAGCCGACGACATGACAGAAATCGGCAGGCTTAAGGACATCTGCAGGCAACATTGCGGATTTGGTTATAATAAAGGATGACTCGCCGGTTCTATAGGATTGATTGCCGTAGGCACCGCCGGCATGTACAGGTGCCAGACCAAGTTGAGCAAACAGATATGCCCAATGATTAAGCAGCGATAAACGATGGTCGTATGAAAAGGTGGATTTTGTCTGGAGATGCTGGAAATTTACTCCATGGTACTTTTCCATAATTGTCGGAACTCAGTAGGGGCGGCCTGATCGGGCGAAAATGGGGTGCTGGTGAACGGTTACGAAAAAAGGGTTTGCGATAAGCCACGCAAACCCCTTAATCTTGGTGCCTAGAGCGAGAATCGAACTCGCACGAGCACAAGGCTCACGAGATTTTAAGTCTCGGGTGTCTACCAGTTCCACCATCCAGGCAAGTCGCTTCTTTTACCATAACAGGTTAAATCTTGTCAATCCAGAATAGTAGCAAAGTGAGCTCAAAGCACAAGGTAAACGTTCTGTAGGGGCGGGGCCCCGTGCCCGCCCGTAATTTTTTCAGATCATGTTGTCGGCCTGTCTGACAATTGCCAGCATCTCTCTCACAGCCTGATCCAGACCAACATATACCGCCCTGGCAATTATTGCGTGACCGATGGACAGTTCTTCGATCGCATCGAGGGCCGCGATGGGTGCTGTATTCCTGTAGTTTAATCCATGTCCTGCACAGACCCGCAAACCCATTTGTGAGGCGGCTTCGGCTGCCTCCAAAAGAAGCTGAAACTCGTCTTGCCGATTTTTTTCACCAATTACATCGCAGTACTTTCCGGTGTGGAGTTCAACAAAGGTAGCGCCTACCTCACGGGCTGCGGTCAGTTGCTTTGGATCGGGATCGGCGAAGATGGAGACGGGAATGGATGCGGCCGTCATTTTCTCGATTACTTTGCCGATTTTTTTCATTTGGGAAGCAACATCAAGGCCACCTTCGGTCGTGAGTTCCTCGCGTTTTTCCGGAACCAGGGTGATCAGGTCCGGTTTGACCTCAAGGGCTATCTTTATAATATCCTTGTTGGCCCCCATTTCCAGGTTAAGTTTTGTTTTCAGGGTCTGCCGTAAAAGATGGACATCGCGATCCTGTATATGACGCCGGTCTTCGCGCAGGTGGACGACGATACCTGAAGCTCCGGCAAGCTCACAGATCGCGGCAGCGGCAACGGGATCGGGTTCGGTAATTCCCCTTGCCTGTCTGATAGTCGCTACATGGTCAACATTAATAGCAAGTTTGGTCATTCCTCTTCTCCTGTATGTAGAAAGCTTGCCGAGTAATTCTTTTTCCTTGTCGAACATTTGCTTTTCTTCCCGCTCGGATCGTTCATGATCATAACCTAAAAGATGAAGCATACCATGGACCAGTAGCCGGCTCATGCGGTCATGCAGGGTCTGGTTATACTCAAGAGACTCTCGCTGCGCGGTATCAACCGAAATTATAATATCACCAAGTTCCTTAAAGGGGAGGCCGGCAAGAGCTTCATCCATCCCATCCCTGAAGGGAAATGAAAGTACATTGGTAGGTTGTTTTTTGTCTCTGTACTGGGCGTTCAGCCGGGTAATTTCCTCATCATCGGTCAAGAGAAGGCTGACTGTATAGTCATCGGCTTCGCATTGGTTGAGCAGCCAGTCGGCCAGCCGTTTAATTTTGTTGCGGGTAATGGGATATCCTGCAACTTGAGGCTGAATGGTAAGATCGGTTGGCATGAATATCCCTTATTGTTTCTCATAGGCGTTGATGATTTCCTGCACCAGTGGGTGACGGACGACGTCGGCCTTTGAAAAGGAACAGAATTCAATGCCATCGATATTAGACAACAACTTTTTGGCCTGGACCAATCCCGAATGGGTTTTGACCGGAAGATCAACCTGGGTGGTATCCCCGGTTATCACCGCCCGTGAATCAAAACCAATCCTGGTCAAAAACATTTTCATCTGTTCCCGGGTGGTGTTTTGCGCTTCATCAAGGATGATAAAGGCGTTACTCAAGGTGCGACCCCGCATGAACGCCAGTGGCGCAATTTCAATGACATCCTGCTCAATAAGGTCTATTGCCTTGTCAGGCCCGAGCAGGTCGTTTAAGGCGTCATGTAAGGGTCGTAGGTAAGGGTTGACCTTTTGAGCCAGATCACCGGGTAGAAAGCCTAATTTTTCGCCGGCTTCCACGGCGGGCCTGGCCAGAATAATAGAACGCACCTGTCCACTGGTCAGGGCCGAAACAGCCATGGCCACGGCGAGATATGTTTTGCCGGTCCCGGCAGGTCCAATGCCGAAAACAATATCATTGTTGCGGATAGCGTCTATATAGATCTTCTGATTTCTGGTTTTGGGTGAAACTACCCTGTTTTGGGTAGTAACGTACACCTTGTCCAAAAATATCCTGTCGAGTCTTGCCTTGGGTGTCGATTCGAGGACTCTGAGGCCGAAGGCAAAATCCGAGCTGTACACCGGATAACCTTTGCCTATAAGTTCATAGAGCTGATTCAGTAACGTTGCAATCAGCTCTACATCATGGGGGAGCCCGCCGATGCGCAGGGTCGTCCCCCTGACGCTGATGGTTACACCGGTACTTTTCTCAAGAGCATGCAGGTTTTTATTAAGATCGCCATAGAGAGCACAGGCATTATTGTTATCGGCAAAAGTCAGTTCCTGATGGATAAAATTTTCGGTCATACGATTATTTATTGTCGGCAAGCTTCCGGAGTTCGTCATCTATTATTGACTGGAAGCCTTCGAGGCTCCTTTGTTGCGGAAGATGTCCATTGATAAAGGGTGTCGGGGTTCCGGTGACTCCCGCCTTCTGGGCATCCATCAAATCCTTGTTGATTTGTGCCTGAACTTCAGGGGAAGCCATGTCCTTCTCAAAACGCGGCATATCGAGGTTGAGGTCCCGGGCGATTTTGTCGATAGATTCCTTGCTCAATTTTTTCTCGGCAAAAAGTCGGTCATGAAATTCCCAAAACTTGCCCTGATTGCGGGCAGCGAGCGCAGCTTTAGCACTTGGCAGAGCCATTTCGTGGAATCTCAGAGGCATATTTTTAAAAACCAGTTTCACGGTGTTCGGATTTCTTTCGAGCACCTGGGCGAGTAGCGGTTCGATTTTACTGCAATAAGGACACTGGTAATCCGAGAATAACACTATGGTCACCGGTGCATCGACAGGGCCTCTAACCGGTGAGCCGGTGATATCTATATCAGCAGTAAAAGAGACTGAGAGAGCCTTGAAAAAGTGGCTATTGTTATCGATGAGATAGAGCATTTCCCCTTGAGGAGCGATGTCGATGGCGGCAACTCCATCATCGACCGGAATGGTACCCTGAAGCTGCCCGAGATTGTTGAAAACCTGTACTGAATGATTATCGGTCAGGATATAGACATACTTCCCATCGAGGGAATGAACCATGTCTAACGTTTTGCCGACAATAGGCCACTGCTGCTGCAGGTTCCATTCTATCCGGTTGTCCTGGCCGGAGCCGGGTGCAGCCGGAGCATTGCTGCTAAAAGCAAGAAAAAGTGTAAACAGACAACCGGCATATAATTTGGAGTATTTCATGAAAACCTCGTAATAAATTTATACAATATGTTTTTCGTCGTGAACAAACGCGTATGCACCGAACGTTACCGTTTACCGGTATACATCAAAAGACCGCGAAATCCGGATCAGTAACTGTTCACCGGCACAAACAGCGGATACAATAGCCATTCTCAAACTTTTAAGCAACAATATCGGTTAACCCGGAGGCGACACAACGCATTAATTTTATTTAAATAGATGATTTTTTAGGAATAGTTTTGGAGGAATAGGTAATTTAATTCGTTGCGCATCCTTCAGTCCTTGCACAAAAAGGGGCCAATTCTTAAAAAAATAGCTGGTAACCATAAGAGCAAGATGGTATTTATAACAACTTTTTTTATTCTAAAATGTACAATATCAAGTGCGGCCTTGACTGTAAAGGTTATGTGAATTAATTAGTAGCGGTTTGGAGTGTGCAATTTCATGCAAACTGCCGGCGGCTCACTTAATTTGGAAATTTTAGTATCGTGGAAATTCTTCTCTTATTTTCAAGAGCTATTCCATAAAGGATTATGAGCCTCTCAAGAGAGGTCCTTGAACAGGATATTCTTCATAGGGAAATCCCGTCTTCATGGATGAGAATTTGAACGACAAGAAATACGGTTGCGAGGGTGGCGGAATTGGTAGACGCACCAGACTTAGGATCTGGCGCCTTACGGTGTGGGGGTTCGACTCCCCCCTCTCGCACCAGATATATTTTTTAGAGATGGTGTACACCTCACCTGTTGCAGAATTGATTCACTGAAACCTGTTGCCGATGTTTCAGCCACTCATAATAGCCGGTTGGCATGGTGCCGTTGCTTTAAAGTGGAAGGTACAGTTTAGCGGCGAAGATTGTGTATTCGGGTGTTTATGATAATTTCAAATGAAAGGATGGGACTCGATGGATGTAAATGTTGAAGAGATCAATGCTCTCACAAGAAAAATAACAGTCACGCTGCCGGAAGACAGCGTTCAACCAAAGCTGAACGAGGCATATGATAAACTGAAGAAAGAGACCAAGATGAAAGGTTTTCGTCGGGGCAAGGTGCCCCGGTCAGTTATCGTCAAATATTATAAGGCTCAGGTTGAAGCGGAAACCAGTGAAAAGTTGGTTCAGGACAATTATTTTGATGCCGTTGAGAAAAATGGGGTCGATCCCATTGTACATCCCGAGATCCAGGAAGTGAAATTTAACGAGAATGGATCGTTCACCTTTGTCGCCGAAGTTGATGTCCGGCCGGAGTTTGAGCTGGCTCAGTATAAAGGGCTTGAGGTTGAAAAAGAGGAGGTCCTTGTCACCGATGAGGAGATTCAGCTGGAACTGGCGGAGATGCAGAAAAATATGGCAGCACTTCGCTCGGTTACAGACAGACCTATCCAGAAGGACGATGTGGTCGTGGTCGATTTCCAGGGATTCCATGAAGGCGCTCCGATGCCTCAGGTAAAAAACGACAACTACTCGATTGAAGTGGGTTCCGGAAACATGGGGGCGGAGTTTGAGGAAAAACTGGTCGGTATGACCAAGGACCAGGAGGGAACTCAGGAGGTCGATTTTCCGGAATCCCATCCTAATCCTATTATTAAAGGGAAAAAGGTGGAATTTCGCATCACGGTTAAAGATATTAAAGAACGCGTTCTTGCCGAACTGGATGACGAATTTGCCAAGGATGCCGGGGAGCAATTCCAGACCCTCGATGATTTGAAGGCGTCAATCAGAGAGCGTCTCACCAAAAAACGTGAGGAACGCGCCGAGGGTGCCGCCACCGATAAAATTATGCAGAAGCTGCTGGAATTGCACGATTTTGAGGTTCCTAAACGTCTGGTCGCTTTCGAAATCGAGCAGATGATCAAACAAACAGAGCAGCAGTTTGAACAAAGCGGAATGAGCCTTGAAGCAGCTGGTCTCAGCAGAGAAAAACTGGCTGAACAAAATGCGGAAATGGCTGTGAAAAGAGTTCGTGGCGATTTCATCCTCAAGAAAATCGCAGAGGTTGAAGAGATCAAGGTTGAAGAAGAAGATATGGAAAGGGGTCTCAAACGTATTGGTGACATGTACAATATGCCGGTTGCCAAGGTTAAAGAATTTTTCCAGAATCGCGATGATCTTTTGCCCTTGATGAATGAACTGCTGAATGAAAAAATTCTTGCGTTTCTCAGGGAACAGGCGGTGTTCGTCCAGGCCGTCAAGCCGGCTGCAGAGACCGATGAAAACGCCCCTGCAGCAAGCTGATAAGGCGGGTTGCGTACGGCCGGAAAGGAATTATAATGAGCATATTCGGTGGGGAGCCCTGCCGGAAATGTTTTGACAGCTTTCAAACAATAACGACTGCATAGGGCTCAAAGCCTTTTGCAGTCGAACCGTTTTAAGGAGAATGACACATGAATCTTGTGCCGATGGTTGTGGAGCAGAGCCCCCGGGGGGAACGGGCGTATGACATTTACTCACGTCTGTTAAAAGAACGAATTATTTTCCTTGGTTCGGGAGTAAATGATGATGTGGCAAATGTTATTGTTGCCCAATTGCTCTTTCTTGAGGCGGAAGATCCTGAAAAGGATATCACTTTTTATATTAATTCTCCCGGTGGATCGGTAACCGCCGGTATGTCTATCTATGACACCATGCAATATGTGAAATGTGATATAGCTACGCTCTGCATGGGGCAGGCTGCCTCGATGGGTTCATTTCTACTGGCCGCAGGTACCGATGGAAAAAGATACTCCCTGCCGAATGCGAGGATCATGATTCACCAGCCGATGGGAGGTTTTCAGGGGCAGGCAACTGATATTGATATACATGCGAGGGAAATATTACGCATAAAAGACGATTTGAACCGTCTGTTGGCCCATCACACGAAACGCCCGCTTGAAAAAATCGCAGCGGACACGGAACGTGATTATTTTATGAGTGCAAGGGAAGCCCAGGAATATGGTATCATTGATAAGGTACTTACTAATCGGGATGAACTAGCTGAGGATTAAGAGTATGGATGATGTAAATAACAATGGACCGGAATGCATCTGTTCTTTTTGCGGTAAGGACCAGGAAGAAGTCGGGAAACTTATTGCAGGCCCGGATGTCTTTATCTGCGATGAATGTATCGAGCTTTGCAACGAGATTGTGCACGATAAGGATGGTGCCGGTTCAGACGAAGCGGAAGCAAATAAAGCGGCAACCTTAAAGCCTAAAGAAATTAATGCTCACCTGGATCAGTATGTGATTGGTCAGGATTATGCCAAGAAGGTTCTCTCGGTCGCCGTCCACAATCACTATAAACGTATCGACGCTCCCGTTGGTGATGGCTCGGTCGAGTTGCAGAAGTCGAATATTATACTGGTTGGTCCGACAGGGTCCGGTAAGACTCTGGTCGCCCAAACACTCGCCAGGATTTTGAATGTGCCCTTTTGCATGGCGGATGCCACGACACTTACAGAAGCCGGTTATGTCGGGGAGGATGTCGAAAACATCCTGGTAAGCCTGCTTCAGGCGGCGGAATATGATGTGGAAAAGGCACAGCGGGGGATTATCTATATCGATGAGATTGATAAAATTGCCCGGAAATCGGATAGTCCGTCGCTGACAAGAGATGTCTCAGGTGAGGGAGTGCAGCAGGCTCTTCTGAAGATTATCGAGGGAACCATTGCATCGATTCCACCAAAAGGCGGGAGAAAACATCCGCAGCAGGAACTGGTTCAGGTAGATACCACAAATATCCTTTTTATCTGCGGAGGTGCCTTCGTTGGCCTGGACTCGGTGGTCAGTAGACGCCAGGGTGCAAAATCCATCGGCTTCGGGGCTAAAGTGACCGGAGATGAAAAGAAGAAAATCGGCGAACTGCTTAAAATGGTTCAGCCGGAAGATCTCCTGAAATTCGGATTAATCCCGGAAATGGTGGGACGATTGCCGGTTATAGCCACCATGGAAGAGTTGGTGGAGGAGGATCTGATTCGTATCCTGAAGGAACCTAAAAATGCCTTGACCAAGCAATATCAGAAATTATTTGAGTTTGACGGCATCAGCCTCAGCTTTACTGAAGGCGCCTTGAAAGCCATAGCCGGTAAAGCGTTGAAAAGAAAATCCGGCGCCCGTGGGCTTCGCTCGGTTATGGAAGAGGCTATGCTCGATGTAATGTATGATCTGCCTTCAAAAAAAGGTGTGCAGGAATGCGTGATCAACGAGCAGGTTATCACCCAGGGAGAATATCCGGTGATCTTGTATCATAACAGTGTCGACAGTGCCGACGAGAATCTAAAAACAGCTTGATTGAACTCTCTTATCCAGCACCTTTAAATGAATTTATTGAAGGTATGCAGACGGACATTTTTGTCATTTACCGGTGGTAGTACCTGAAATTTTATTTTTGCTTTTTCCCTGTTTAGTGGGGCTAGTGTAATTGTTCACCGGTCCACACTAAAAGGCCGTATAACTCGGATCTGTAACGCACAATCGAAAGGAGATTTTGTGACGAAACTTTACCCATTGATGCCACTTCGTGATATTGTCATTTTCCCCCACATGGTTGCTCCTCTGGTCGTCGGCAGGAAAAAATCCATTCAGGCACTTGAAGATGCCATGGAAAAGAAGACGGATATCCTGCTGGTGACTCAACAGAAACCTACTGTTGACGATCCGGAAAGTAATGACCTCTATACTTGCGGTACTCTGGCAGCGGTGATGCAATTGCTTCGGCTTCCTGACGGAACAATAAAGGCTCTGGTTGAAGGAAAAACCAGGGCGAAAATTATTTCCTATGTGCCGAACGCTAATTTTCTCCAGGCCGAAGTGGAGGAAAGGATAGACAGTACCGAGCCTTCCAGCGAGTTAACCGCGTTTGAAAGGGAATTGAGAAAATATTTTGAACAATATGCCATCAGCAATAAAAAAATTGCCAAGGAAATTCTTAGTTCTGTCCAGCTTATTGATAATCCACTAAAACTGTTAAATGTTATCTGTGCCCATCTTCCGCTCAAAAGTGATGAGAAACAAGCGATTCTGGAATTGGAACCTCTCACCGATAGAATGGCCAAGGTCCTGGAAATTCTGGATCGTGAAATCGAGATGGCGGAATTGGAGAAAAAGATTAACGCCAAGGTAAAAATGCGGATGGGGAAAACCCAGAGGGATTATTATCTTGGTGAAAAGGTACGGGAAATTCAGAACGAAATAGGGCAGAACGAAAATGGACTCGACGAGATGGGGGAGCTTGAAGAGTCTATTAAAAATAAAAAAATGCCTGCTCTTGCCAAGGATAAGGCTCTGAAGGAATACAAAAAATTAAGAAGTATGCCACCCATGTCGGCGGAAACGACGGTGGTACGTAATTATATCGACTGCATTGTAAGCCTGCCTTGGGAGAAAAAAGATAATTCGAAGATTGATATCAACAAAGCCGAGAAGATTCTTGATGAAGATCATTATGGACTTGCCAAGCCCAAGGAACGGATTTTGGAATACCTTGCCGTTCAGTCCCAGGTAAAGAAAATCAAGGGGCCGATCCTCTGTCTGGTTGGTCCTCCCGGTGTCGGTAAAACCTCTATCTGCAAATCAATCGCCCGGGCCATGGGCAGGAAATTTGCCCGGTTGTCGCTTGGCGGTGTGCGGGACGAGGCCGAAATTCGCGGGCACAGAAGGACTTACATAGGAGCGATGCCTGGCAAGATCATCCAGTCAATGCAAAAAGTCGGGGTTGCTAATCCTGTTTTTTGTCTTGATGAAGTGGATAAAATGTCCATGGACTTTCGAGGCGATCCTTCATCTGCCTTGCTCGAAGTACTGGATCCTGAACAAAATGTAGCCTTCAACGATCATTATCTGGATATTGATTATGATTTATCCGAGGTCTTTTTTATCACCACTGCAAATAATCTGCATGGAATACCGGTTCCGCTTCAGGACAGAATGGAGATAATCCAGATCAGTGGCTATACCGAGGAAGATAAACTGAAAATCGGTATGGGCTATCTTATACCGAAGCAGCTTGAGCAAAACGGATTCAAAATCGGTGACATACATTTGACCGATGGCGCAATTATGGAGATTATCCGTCGCTATACCCGGGAAGCGGGAGTAAGAAACCTGGAGAGAATCATTGCTTCCCTCTGTCGTAAAATTGCCCGGGAACGGCTCAAGAAAAATAATAAGCGTAAGAAATATCAGGTCAGTGTACAGTCGGTATTGAAGTATTTGGGAACACCTAAGTATCGCTACGGTCTGGCTGAGGAAAACGATGAAATCGGCTTGACGACAGGCCTTGCCTGGACGGAGGTTGGCGGAGAGCTGCTGCAGATTGAGGCTACCCTGATGACCGGAGCCGGTAAATTGATTATTACCGGTAAGCTCGGTGACGTAATGCAGGAATCGGCCCAGGCTGCATTAAGTTACGTCCGATCACGGGCATCGGTACTTGGACTGCAAGAGGATTTTTACCAGAAACTCGATATCCATATTCATGTGCCGGAAGGTGCCATTCCAAAAGACGGTCCGTCGGCTGGTATCACCATCGCAACAACCTTGGTTTCGGCACTTATCAAAGTTCCGGTAAAGCATCATATGGCTATGACCGGTGAGATAACCCTGAGGGGCAGAGTATTGCCGATCGGTGGTTTGACCGAGAAACTGCTTGCCGCCAAACGTGGTAACATCACGCATGTGCTTGTCCCCAAGGCCAACGAACGGGATCTCAATGACGTTCCGGTTAAGATAAGGAAATCACTGAAAATTGACGTTGTTGATCATATGGATGAAGTACTCCGGCATGCCTTAGTGATGAAGGAAGGGGAAAAACTCTTTTAAAAGAGTATCTTTTTGAAATAAAAGGTAAAAGTTTATAACAGCTGTTATTTTCCTCTGCTGATGTTTTTTCTTGACGTAGTAGGGTGAAGTTGGTAAATAGTCCTTCACGTTTGGTTGAGAGGGGGCGACTAGCTCAGCTGGGAGAGCATCGGCCTTACAAGCCGAGGGTCACAGGTTCAAGCCCTGTGTCGCCCACCACAAGCAAACATAAAAGTAACAGCAAATTAGTATCGGCAAATTAGTATCGGATTAGCATTGGATTAGCATTGGATTTGGAGCGGTAGTTCAGCTGGTTAGAATGCCGGCCTGTCACGCCGGAGGTCGCGGGTTCGAGTCCCGTCCGCTCCGCCAACGATTCAACAACCTCGGCAAAAGGGAAGCTAGTCGGGAATTAGTCCCGTGCTGTGCGAGGATAAGTACCTTGAGACAGAATATTTTCATGCAAAAAACAAGAAAATGTTCTGGAAGGGTAAAACAAGGAAATATATTTTAGAAGTCTTCCCCTTTTCGTTACGATCTCTATTCATAGTTGGTACTACTGGTAGTGCTTGATTGATCATCAGCTGTTCGCGCACGCCGAGCACGAGTTGGATTTCACCACGAAGGACACGAAGGGTGGAATTTGATGAGCTGTCGAAAAGGGTGATTGGCTGCGCCATCGAGGTCCATCGTGAGCTTGGGCCTGGCCTGCTCGAATCGACGTATGAACAGTGCTTGGCGCATGAACTGAAGCTCAGCGGCATTGGATTCCGGCTTCAGCACTCGCAGTCAGTGGAATACAAGGGCGTACGCTTGGACTGCGGGTACCGTATCGATATACTGGTGGAGGATACGCTGGTCCTAGAGTTGAAGAGTGTCGATGAGGTAAAGGGCATTCACGAAGCGCAGTTGCTGACATACATGAAGCTTTCCGGAGTAAAAACTGGATTGCTGATCAACTTCAACGTTACGAAGCTCAAGAATGGCATCAAGCGCTTCGTTCTTTGACCTCTTCGTGGTCTTCGTGTCCTTCGAAAAAAAGGAATACGAACAAGTGGGATGCATCGGACGCTCGTTTTTCGCGCCCGTGATCCTTTGCGTTATTTTGCTTGGGCGACTAGCTCAGCTGGGAGAGCATCGGCCTTACAAGCCGAGGGTCACAGGTTCAAGCCCTGTGTCGCCCACCAAAAGCAATCAGCGTATCATTCAATAAGATTTTGCAGAAAAACTTGGAGTGGTAGTTCAGTTGGTTAGAATGCCGGCCTGTCACGCCGGAGGTCGCGGGTTCGAGTCCCGTCCGCTCCGCCAATATGGTAAGGGTTACAGCACTGTGTGCTGTAACCCTTTTTTTGTGCTGCGGAAATGGGCGGGTTTAGAACCCGCCCCTACATCCCTGTATTATCCGAGATTGTCCGTTAATCGAAGAAAAGTTGTTTCTTGAAACAAATCATCCATAACCTGAAATCCTGATTGGCGCCGTAGGGGCGGGTTCTAAACCCGCCCTATTGAGGAAGGTGGATTTGAGGAAGGTGTTTGATACACTGTATCAGCTCACCTTCTGCCTGAATTTCTCATTCATCTGATAAACAAACGCGAGAACTTCGGCAACGGTCTGGTAGAGTTCAACCGGGATTTCCTCACCGATCGGTACCTTGGAGAGCAGTTCCACCAGGTTGGCGTCCTCCTGGATGTGTATTCCTGCTTCCCTGGCCGTAGCGATAATTTTTTCTGCAATGATGCCCTTACCGCCGGCAACAATTTTAGGGGCGGCGGACTCATTCTCATTATAGAGAATGGCAATAGCTTTATCTGTCGGCTTATGCGTGGTCATATCAAATCCTGGTATCGAGTATCGATTTGCCTGCCGGTACAAGTTGCCGGACCAGATCATGAATCGGGTCCGGCGCGTCACTTGAGAAGCATAGGCTGATCAGGGGAATTTGGCTGATCGCTTTTTTCAGCTCCGGGCCGAAACTTTCCAGGAAATCTGCTTTCTCCTGGTCACCTGCTCTGAATCTGATAAATAAACCTTCACTATTTTTTAAAAAGTCAACTTGCAGATTACCAAGCTCGGATACGGTAAGGTGAAGGGAAAAACGATTTTCCGACTGGGAAGTGTTGCCGGATTTGGATTCCTTATCCCCTTGCTCGATCAGAAGATATCCTTGTTCGATAAAGGGTAGAGGCAACGGCAGAATGAGATTCGTGTCGTGCCCGATTTGTAGTTGGGTGAGTTGGAAAAGTTCAAGAGTCGAGAGGATTTTGTGCGTAGTTTCGGCAATATTGCTTGCAGGATCGAAGCTATGGGCAATCTCCAGAAGCGCTGCCTTTAAGGTATGGGATGCAGCGTTTTTGTCACCTCCCGCGAGGAACTGCTCCATGTTCAGTCCAAGATTATCAATGAGCTGTTTAAGAATGATCCCTCCATCTTTACCTTCTACTCCACTCTGCTGCAAAGTGTAGAAATCTTCCAGAATGGAGCGACTGGTTGAAGATAGGATAGGTGGCGAGGACTCTTGCTGAAAGTTCTGAAACAGGGCGGCGAGATCAATATTTTTGCCAAGAAGGGTCAGCGAACGGCCCTGGAGCTGGTTGAGGGGATTGGAGACGATTTTGAGCTCGATGTTCGGTTCGGTTCGGATCACCTGCAGTTTGAGTGTCTGGCCTGGGGCAAGAGCGGCCTCGGAACTGACTGTCTGCCGGTTTCCTCCAATATCAAGGAGGAAGCGATTGTCACCTTTCGCTTCAAGGACCAGTGCTTTTAGTAACTGGCCTTGGTTGGCCGGCTGTTGCCCTTGACCGCGACCTCTTCCATGCGCTGTGGATGAGATAGGAGGCAGTATGGATGTTAGCGGAGTAATGGTGTCCATACATATATATCGGTATATTCCCGGTGCACAGTTAGCCCCTTCATTATTTTGTTGTTTGAATATTCTCCCTAAGTTGTCGCCGCTGTTCGGCAAAACAATTTTTTGCTATAATATCCCTTGCTTCCGAGGAAATATTGTCGAAATGAAAGGCAGTCCGCCAACGATTTTTACGAATTCGTTCAGAACGGATCACACGACCGGAACAAATGACAGTCCCCACGGGATTAGGCAGGTTGATTTCAATTATCACCGATTTTTTAATGTTGCATTCCTCGGAAAGAATAGTCAGGACACCTGTCTGGGAAATATCTACCGTTTGGCCATCAATTTCCAGTGGCTGATTGTCGTCGTCTCCTTCTCCCGGATCATAGAAAACCTCAACCCTGGCCCTGATATTAACGCGGAAGTATTCGCGAAGATCTTCCGGTCTGATGGATTTATCGGCAATCATTTCCATCACACGATTGCTTGGAATGTCCACGATTTTTGCCACAAGGCTTACAGTTTCCCCGCATGCGTCCTGGCTGATCATGACACATGGTTTATTAATATCGATGTCGTTCCTAAGCGACCGGGAAGGAAACAGCAGGAAAAAGGAAGGAGCTTTGGACTCTTTGAAAACACAAGCTACCTGTAGTTTTTTACCGTTTGTGTTGGTCAAGGTAACGGATACCGACTGTCGGTCAGGGATGGCATTGACAATGGCGATAATTTCACTGGTCATAATACTAAGTCGTTTAAAGCCGTAATGAAAACTGTTCCGCCCGGGATCAGTCGTTGTTTAACTGCACCTTCAGGCGCAGAGTTTTCCTTTGAATAACCAGACAGCAACCAATGATTTTGTCTCGATCCTCCGTAGTTATATCATCAAAATGATATGCAACCTCATACCGGCCATCATGTAACTGCTGCAGCCGTACCTGATGAGCAAGAACCTTGATCGTTTCCGGTTTTACGGTTGGGATGGTTATTTCCAGTCTCACCGGGTGGTCCGCTTGCGGCTTTTCGTTAAAAATTGCCAGAATACCACTGCCGCTTATGTCAATAGTCTGCCCTTCAGTCGACCAGGGTTGATCCGTATCGCTGAAGAGTTCGGTATGAAAAGATTTCGATATGACACGTGTCACGGAATCGACCCTGAAAAACTCCCGCATCTGTTCATGGCTGATACTCTTCTGAACAATCATTTCCAGAGTCTGCCGATTGGCGACCTTTCGGATCATAGCCTCAAGGGAGATAGTTGGTCCTCCCATATCGATACTGATAATGCAAGGCTGTGTGATATCTATTTCGTCAACGGGAAGTGCACCCGGCTTGAAAATAAGGGAAAATTGAGGAGGCTGAGTCTGCTGGTACAGGCAGTGGGTTCTCACTCGATCCTGCCGGTTCAGGAGAGGGAGAAAGATACGCACAGGCTTGCCTTTTGGTATGTTTTGCAGGATATCGTTGTTAAAGCTCATGAGGTTCCTGTGAAGTGAAATTTCAAGAGAACACGAAATGAAATGTGTTCAATATACTTTCAAGAAAAATTTGACAAGAGGATAGTGGGCCTATTTTAGCACTAATCCGGATCGGTAGCAAGAATGCATCATATGAATACGAAATTCTTTGATATCTCGGTTCAAATTTCAAAATATGAACAATATCAGCGTACAAGGAGGCTTCTGGAAAATCTTTAGTTTTTTTCATAACTATTTTTAGAGAAGTATCAAAAATAGCTTCTGCTTTGTTTCTTTGCCAAGATCTTTCTTAATTATCTTTCCGCTCCTCCGATAAGAGTACCAGACTGGACATCTATTGTGGTTTTTAACACTTTGTTTTGCAATAATTCACGGCATTGAGGCCGGATAGTATCTCATGGAGGACCAAGAACGATGGCACTTACAATAAATACCAATATCTCATCTCTGAATGCCCAGAGGAACCTCGGAAAAAGCCAGAATGATTTATCCCAGTCTATGGAGCGGCTTTCCTCAGGGCTTCGTATCAACAGTGCAAAAGACGATGCTGCCGGTCTTGCAATCTCGGATCGGATGACCGCGCAGATCAGAGGGCTTAATCAGGCATCACGTAATGCCAATGACGGTATTTCCATGGCCCAGACCGCTGAAGGCGCCTTGCAGGAAAGCACCAATATTCTCCAGCGGATGCGGGAATTAGCCGTCCAATCGGCAAATGATACCAACAGTGCCTCCGATCGGGCTTCGCTGAATGACGAGGTAACCCAATTGAAAGCCGAACTTGACCGCATTGCCAAAACTTCAGAATTCAATGGCCGGAAAGTTATCGATGGCACCATGAAGAATGCCACCTTTCAGGTGGGAGCAAACGCCGGAACCAACCAGACCATTACATTTTCTATCGACAGTGCTCTTGCAGCCGATCTCAGTTATGTCGGTACCGTCGTCGATGCCCCAAACGGTATAGCCGTTTCCGGCTCTAACATTACCGGGCCGCTTGGTGCTGGAGACCTGATCGTTAACGGCAAGGAAATAGGTTCCTCCGATGGTACGGCGGGAAGTCTCGCCGCTGCAATCAATACTGCCAATGCCGATGGAGACCCTGCGGTCGCCGACATCGCTACTCCTGTCAATGTCCAGAAATTTGATTTTGAAACGGTTGTTCTGGGCAATGTCACCCAGGTTGGATCGGATACGATTAATGCCGCTGGCTCTGCAGGGGTTGCATCTACTTTGACATCAAATGGCATTACGCTGAGCGCTGATGCCGTAGGCGCAGGTGGCGATGCCGTTACTCTTCAGGTCGTAAGAGGTGACGCCGCGGTAATGGAACAACAAACAATAACTTTTGGGGCGCTAGGTAATAATGAAAGTGTACTTATTGGTGGTATGACAGTTACCGATACTACCGGAGCCGGGCAAACCGCAGCTGCCACCGCTGCCGCTTTTGCCGCTTTTGCAGCTAATCCGGCAGCGGTTGTCGCCGGTTTCAGTGTGACAAACGACTTCACCGCCAGTGGGTTCACGGCAGCGGCCTCCGTCTCAGGTGCGGGGAGCAATGAACTGGTCATCACCGCAACAACCGCGGGTGAAAAGGTCGAATTGGCCGATACCGGTACCGCAGGCTCATCAACGGTTGCGGAGACTCGCGCGGATGTAGCGGCCGATGCAACCGGTGTCGACACAACAGGCAACGCAATCACTGTAACGATTGCCGACGCAGCCTGGTCTACCACTCATGCAGCAGCCATTGCGGCGTTGGTTGACGGTGAAAACCCGACATTCGGCACAGTTACAGCGTCCGGCGATACTACACTAGCAGCGGAATTCGGCCCAACTCCTCTTGCCGGGGGGGAAGATACCGCTGATGGAGAGTTGGTAATTTCCGGACTCACCAACGCCTTGGCTGACGGGGTAAATAATGTTGCTCTTACCCTGAACGGTGTCGATCTAACGGTAGATACGACGGGTGTTACCGACCTCGCGACCTTGGCCACGGCAATCACCGCGAGCAATGCGGCGATAACAGCAACTGCCGACTCCGCAGCCGGCACCATTACGGTAGTGTCAACTGCCGGGGCAATTGGAGCCGGGACGGAAGGGGCTCTGCAAACGTCCACTGTCGGTGCCGGTGATAGTTATGCGCTGAGCCTGGACGGTGGAGCAACCCTCGATTTTACGTCTGAGGCACTCGATGGCTCTATAACGGCGGAAGAGGTTGCCGCAAAGATCAGTGGAGAAACAGGTTATAGCGCAATTGTAAATGACGAAGGCCAAATCGAAGTAACCCGGGCAACAGGCGTGGACTTCGCACTTGCCGAAACAATAACCGGCGGTACAGGTGCTGGTCTGAGCAATCTCGATGGAACCGATGCCTCGGGCACGTACCATGGTCAAATCCAACTTGACGGTGACGCTAATATATTTTTCACCGAAGCTGAGGGAAGTGGCGCACTTGCGGCGTCAGGACTTGCTACCGCCGGTAACTCCACCACCACTATCGATCAGGTCGGTGTCGATACCCGGGAACATGCCTGGGTCGCCATTGCCAGTGTCGATGCGGCCCTGGAAAAAATCGACACCATTCGCGGCGGCCTCGGGGCGGTGCAGAATCGCTTCGAGTCGACGATCAGCAACCTCAACAATGTTTCGGAAAATCTCTCGGCGGCCAGGTCGCGAATACTCGATGCGGATATCGCCATGGAGACCTCGGCCATGACCAAGAACAATATCCTGCAACAGGCGGGCGTGTCGATCCTGGCCCAGGCTAACCAGACTCCCCAGTTGGCCCTTTCGCTTCTGAAGGGATAAAAGCGGTTACAGGTTTTCGACCCCGCCGATTCGCGATATGAAAAAACGGCAGGGTCGAGAGCCGAACGATATCAGCTTGAGATCATGGATAAAAAAATTATTTATAAAAATTTGTGGTTTTTTACTAAAGACTATGCGACCACCAGCCGACAAGAGAATGAGGAAAGATTTTTTGATCTTCCGCCAATTTTGTGAGAAGCTTGGTTGTAACAATAAAAAAGAGGAAAGAGCAAAGGAGGTGCAACAACAGGAAAACAACGCACGGCAAAAAGTTCGTCATACAAAATTGATAGTATATTTGTTTTTTTCATTACCTAGGGCAAGGATGCCCGAATTAACAATCTCACGGAGGATTTAACACATGGCACTTACAATCAATACCAATGTAATGTCCCTTAACGCCCAGCGTAACCTGGGTAAATCTCAAGGTTCCCTGGCCAATTCCATGCAGCGCCTGTCATCAGGTCTGCGGATCAACT
Source organism: uncultured delta proteobacterium (assembly GCA_963728385.1). Taxonomy (GTDB): domain Bacteria; phylum Desulfobacterota; class Desulfobulbia; order Desulfobulbales; family Desulfocapsaceae; genus Desulforhopalus_A. The sequence goes on along the minus strand of CAVSJK010000002.1, from coordinate 1,829,192 downwards.
CGGCCAAGGACGACGCCGCCGGGCTGGCGATCTCCGATCGTATGACCTCGCAGATCCGCGGCCTGAATCAGGCTTCCCGTAACGCCAACGACGGTATTTCCCTGGCTCAAACGGCTGAAGGTGCCCTGCAGGAAAGCACCAATATCCTGCAACGTATGCGTGAGCTTGCTGTCCAGTCTGCAAACGATACGAATAGCGACTCCGATCGTTCGTCCCTGAACGACGAAGTCACCCAGCTGAAAGCCGAGCTTGACCGTATTGCCCAGACTTCCGAGTTCAACGGAAGGAAGGTTATCGACGGTACTCTGAAAGATGCAACGTTCCAGGTCGGTTCCAACGCAGGTACCAATCAGACCATCAAATTCAGTATTTCCAGTGCCCTTGGCAAAGATCTCAGCCAGGTCGGTACTAATATTGCCGCGACGAATGGCACTCCCGTGGTTGGCTCAAGTGTCTCAGGTAAAGCGTTGGTCGAAGGCGAGTTGCTTGTGAACGGCAAAGCGGTTGGTGCTACGGACACCGGTTCCGCCGTGGATATAGCTGCTGCAATCAATACCGCAAATCAGGATGGTGATCTCACGGTTGCTAATATCGCTACCGCTGTGAATGTCCAGGCGTTTGATTTTTCAACTGTCACTCTTGATCAAACCGACAGCGTTACCGCAACACCGACCACAGCTGGTCAGACAGGCGTCACCGCAGTGCCAGAAGTTCAGGCTTTGGACTTTAGCAGCACCAGCGTAGCAGACAATGGTACCATTGATTTCACAATCAATGGAAATACTGTGACTTATACGAATGATTCTGGTGGCGCATTGACAGGTGAGGCTCTGGTTGATGACATCCTTACTGATGTTGGTGCAACTGTGGCTGATATCGGTGATGGTACCGGTATTGCTTTGGCTAAAGATGGAACAACTGCGACTCAGCTGAATATCACCCAGGCGACCGGCGATGAAGCGCCTATCGCTGATATTACCACCTCAGTAAAAACTGTATCGGCTGGGGCGCCGGATTCCGTAGGCGCTGGTTATAATGCAGGCACCAAAGAAGTTCAGACCCAAGATCTGTCAACTATGGTTGCTGCAGAGGGTGATACTATTACCTGGACCTTCGATGATGGTGAAAAAGCTGCGTATATAGTAGGTAGTGGTGAAGACGTTGGAGGTGCTGATGCTACAGGATTAAATGGCGTCCAACTGACCGATACTGCCGGCAGAGTATGGGATCTTAGCGCTACTGCTGGCTCTGCTGTTGTTCTTACGGCTCATGCTGGCTATACAGATACGGGTAATGTTATCACCAGTACTGTTGTTACCGATACCAGTAACACTGGTGCTTTGGTTCAGGCAACTGATGGAACCAGTACTCATACTACAAATGGTGTTGCAGCAACGGGTGAAACCAACACGATTGACTTGAGCGGGGTAACGCTGGCTGACGGTGAGACAATGGAGTTCTCCGTTGATGGCGAAACTTTGTCTTTTACTAACAGCACTGGAGGTGATTTGGCTGGTACCGGTGGTGCGTTGTCCGATGCTATTATTGCTTCATTGGAAGATTCTTCCGGTACTGGAAATATTGCAGATATCGGCAACTCAACTGGTTATCATCTCGCGACCAGCGGTACTGACATGGTTTTAACCCAGTTAACTTACTCTGAAAAGGATATCGCTGACGTTTCTTCGACTATTTTCAGCTCTGCCGCAGGAGTCACAGGTAGTGAAACCACAGAAGGCGTCACCGGTGTGACCGCCCAGGCTGCTGTCCAAACCCTGGATTTCAGTGATATCACGGTGCTTGCAGGTGCAGATATGACCTTCACTGTAGATGGTCAAACTCTGACCTTTTCCAATGATGCCGACGGCGCTGTCGATCTGACCGGTGACGCTTTAGCCACCGCCGTCGTCTCGGCCCTCCAAACCGATTCCGGATCCCCTGGCGTTATCGCCGACATCGGCAATGGGACTTCCTGGACGCTGTCCGCACCCGGCAGTGGCGCTGATACTCTGGTTCTTACCCAGACAGCTGGTGACGAGGCTCCTGTAACTGATAACGTGACGGCTGAAACGAACCTGCGTGGAACCTATAGCCTCGATTTCGACAACGGGACGACTCTTGATGTGGCTGCTGCGGTATCCGGCAGCAAGGTGACGGCGCAGGATCTGGTCGATGCCATCAACGACGATTCCACACTGGATACTGCCGGTTTTTCGGCAGCATTCAACAGTAAAACCGGCAAGGTTGAAATCAGTAAGGAAGGCGGTGCCGCTTTCAGCCTGGGTGAGAACATTGATGCGGACGCCGATGGTGCTGAAGATACGGCTTCGGGAGTCAATGGTGGTTTGACCGGTGTTGGTCTTGCTGCAGCACCGACCATGTTACAGGGGCAGATTTCTCTGAACAGCAACGCTGATATGAGCTTTTCGGTAGATACGACTGTTACCGGTCACACTGGTACGGCCCTGTCAGATGCCGGCCTTGAATACCACCGGCAATGCAACTACGACTATCGACAAGATCAGTGTCGATACCAGGGAAAACGCCATATATCGCCATTGAGTCCGTCGATGCAGCCCTGTCCGATGTCGATACCATCCGTGGTGGTCTTGGTGCGGTGCAGAATCGTTTTGAGTCAACCATTGCCAACCTGAACAATGTAGCGGAGAACCTTTCCGCTGCCCGTTCCCGTATCCTCGATGCGGATATCGCGATGGAGACTTCCGAAATGACCAAGCAGAACATTCTGCAGCAGGCTGGTGTGTCTATTCTGGCCCAGGCCAACCAGGCACCGCAGCTCGCTCTGTCACTGTTACGTTAATCCTTAACTCAACCTGGGGGCTGGTTGTTTCAGCCCCCAGCCTGGAGTTGGGATAAGGTGGGATAGTTGCCGTTAGGGCAAGGGGAGTACATCATGCAAGTTGAAGCGATCAATGCAACAGGTTCCGCGCTGCAGGAACAACCCAAGGCTGGTGAAACTGTTGAGGCCGGCCGCAAGGAACTGGCCAAGGGACAAGCCGGATCTGGACAAGAGCAAGTCAGCCGATAAAGGCGGAGTACAGCCTGAAGAAATTTTAAGCCAGATCAAGGCGCTGACGGAAAATGGTCTCTATAGTGTCCGTTTTGAAAACAGTCAGGAGTTTAATGAGCTGGTTGTCAAAGTAGTCGATACCGAGACCGACGAGGTTATCCGGCAAATCCCCGCAGAAGAAGTTTTGGGTGTGCGGGCGGTTTTGGACGACCTTCGCGGGAAAATCGTCAACACTGTTCGATAAGAAAGATTTATCTTAAGATTTAAATAGTTAGTCACCAAAATCAGCCGAGGAGTCAGGTATGGCGGATATAAGTTTCGGTGGCCTCGCCACAGGTCTGCCCACAGAAGATCTTGTTAACAGCCTGATGGCTGTGGAGCGGCAACCCGTTGATCGTCTTGAAACTAAAAAGGACGATGAAGCTCAGCGTCTCAAGGCGTATGGGCAGTTCAGCTCAAAGCTGGACGATCTGCGCTCGGCGGTTTCTAATCTCAACATGACCAGTCAGGTCCGTACCACCAACGTGCGGCTGAGCTCTGAAGAGTCGATCTCGGCTTCTTCCAATGGTGCCGATATTGGCAGCTATGATATCGCTGTTGCTCAACTCGCCCAGGTGCAGAAGACCGTGACAAGTGGCTTTAGTTCGGAGACTGACAGTGTCCTGGGAACAGGGTATTTCGCTATCAACGATGTGGGTATTGAAATAAACAGCAGTAACAATTCTCTCCAGGGATTGATGGCCTCGATCAATAGTGTTTCACAGAAAACCGGGGTCGCGGCTTCTATTATAAATGACGGCGGTACAAGCGAAAACTATCATCTGGTCCTGACCGGAAAAGATGCCGCCGGCAGTTTTTCGCTCTCCTATAATTTTCAGGATGAATCAAACAATCCCATAGCTTTCTCCGCCTCCCATGTCCGCGCAGCTCAGCAGGCAGTGGCCTATGTCGATGGTATCCAGGTAGTCAGCAACACCAATACGATTACCGGAGCTATAGCCGGTGTGACCATTGACCTTAACAAGGAAAGCGAGATAGTAACTCCAGCCTCGGGAAGCACTCCCGCTGTTTATAAGACCACGACCCTGAATGTTGAGGCGGATACCGATGCACTAAAAGAAAAGCTGTCTACTTTCGTGTCCAGTTATAATTCAATTATGGACTGGATTGCCTCCGGCTATGATACGACAGCCACTGCCACATCCACGGACACGGCAACGACCGGCGATACCACGGATGAAGAATCGCTCAGCAAGATTCTGCGGGGCGACGCGACCATCAACAGTGTCAAACGCGGCCTGCAGTCGGTGCTCACCGATGCAGTCGGCAACAGCGGTTCGCTGCAGATTCTTAGCGCGATCGGCATTTCAACCCAGTCGGACGGTACCCTGCTGTTGAATAACGGCGATCTCGATACCGCCATGAATACAAAGTTTGACGATGTCGGCAAACTGCTGGCGGGTGATGGCTCCGTTGACGGCGTTATGAAAAAATTTAATTCATATCTGCTTAAAGTTACCTCAAAAACCGACGGTATGTATGCTAATAAGCGTGATCGGTATGAAACTGCGGCAAAAAACCTTGATAATCAGATCAGCAGGAAAGAAGCGCTGATGACTAAAATCGAAGCACGTATCAGGGCTCAGTTCAATACCATGGAGACACTTGTCAGCAACTTGAATTCCACAGGCGATTATCTGACCCAGCAAATGACAATGCTTTCCAATATGACTACAGGAAAATAATAGATGAACACATATAATATGAATCAATACCAGCAGAATCAGGTCAGCACTGCTTCTCCTGAACAGATCCTCCTGATGCTCTATGATGGGGCAATTCGATTTACCCGGCGGGCAATTTCAGGACTGGAAGAAAACAATCCTGAAATGAAGATGTCCGGAGTTTCCAAAGCCATGGCCATCATTGCTGAGTTTTCCAATTCCCTCAACCATGAAGTAGGCGGACAGATAGCTGAAGATCTGGACGCCTTGTATGATTTCATGATGCGGGAACTGACCAGCGGCAACATAAAAAACGATGTGGAAAAATTGAAAAATGTTGAGACGCTGTTGATTGATCTTCGGCAAACCTGGGGGGAGGCTGTCCTCCTCAATAAAAAAGAACTGAGTGGTGAGGCACCCGTCACTCACGATCGGAATGACTATAGGCCGTTGTCTGTATCGCGCTGAGAAGGGAGTATGTTTTCGTACTTGGATGAGAGGAATGAAATGATGCAAATTACTGAATCTGATACACCGGAAGCATTGGCGATAGAATCCATTGAGCTGTATGAAAAAATGATAGCCATGCTTGGGGAATTGCCTGCTCAACTTGCAAGTCAATCGACAGCTTCCATAGAAAAGTTCAACGCCTCGTTTGCCGTTTTACAGCAGCAAGTAAAATGCACGGATCTGCAATTACCGGGGCAGTTGATGCATGTATCTCTCTCAGAGAATGTCAGGCAACTGCTTGTCAGGCGTAAATTTTTGCAGGAGCGGGTTTTGCAACTGGTGAAGGAATCGGTTTCAGGAGCGAGCAGTATCAAATCACTGCTTGCAAGCGAAATGCAGTCCCTGAAAAGTGGAAGAAGGGCATTAAGCGGCTACAAGGTCTCGTCCGACCGTCAGGGAACCATAATCAACAGCAGACGATAGCTTGTCATATATTCAGACTGTGAGTCTGCATTGTCCTTTTACTGTATATCGGCCGGAGTCCTGGACCGATCTGTTCATCTTGGATGAATATCTGTCGCAGAAGTTTTCTTCAGCATATTTCATGAGCTGTTTTTCTTCTGGCCGGCAATCTCCGCGCCGTTTTTCTGAAGAGTTTCCTTTAACGCCTGTAACTCGCGGTGGAGCGCCTGTGAGGCTGTATTCGCCTTTTCGAGTACTATCCGGAAGTCCTGGACCATCTGATCACCAATAATTGAGTCGCCGGCAAGATAAAGGATTTCGAACATCTGTTGGTCCAATATTTCCAGGTTGGCTCTTTCGCGACGAAGCTTATCGCATTTGTCACGGAGTTGCCGGGGCGTAAGGTCTGGAATAGTGGAAGTCAGCTCGATAATGCTCTTTTGAAACCGGTTGTAAGCTTCTGTGGTATCGGCAAAAAACTGTACGACATCGGTTATTGGGCTTTTCTTTTTCTGTTCTTTGCCCGGTGGCGAGGGATCAGTTGGCGTCATGTCCGGTCTAGTATAACGCACATGCGCGAAAAGGAGGATCTCCTTTTAATACCCGGTGATTGTCTTCTGTACCCGGCTATTCCGTTGGTGGCTGACGCCATACTGTTCCGTAGATTTTTAGGCTTCTTTACGATGCCTTACTCCCGGCTTTGGCCTGGGGGAGGGGGGTCTTGGAGTTGTATTGCGAATTTTCAAGAATTACCTGCATCGCCCTGTTGGATTTAGGCGAAAAGAGAATGGGGGCGGCAAGGTTGAGGCTTATGTTCTGATCAGGCGGTACGGTTACCACTGTGAGAACAAAACAGGCATCATTTTCGCCAATCTGCAGATGTTGACGTTCGTCGCTATCCGGAATAACGAGATAGTCGAGAAAAAAATTGGTCGGATCCGTAAGAACAAGAGCGAATGATGGATCATCGACACTTTGAATCCAGAACAACGGACCTTCTTTTTTGTTCGGCATGACAATAAACTTTTTCAGATTAGGGAAACCGATAAGCCCGGCAGGGAAATAGAGCATATTTTCCGGATCATATTCAACTTCACCAAATCGAGTGACTATCTTTTCCATTATTTCCCTTTACCCGTTACAAGGTTGTCGCTCAGACTTTCGAGATCGATCATGTTCCAGTTCGCCGCATCGCGGTTCTCGGCAGCAATTCGATCAAAGACTTCCTGGCGGTATATTTTTTTATCCCGGGGGGCATCAATACCAATCCTGACGCTCCCACCCTTCATCTCGACGATGGTAATATTTATATCATCACCGATAACGATACCTTCACCGATTTTCCTGGTAAGAACCAGCATGATTGACTCCGTTTGACATCCTGATTTTTAATGCCGAATTCCCTTTGGCGGAATCGGATCTGTTGCGCTGAAAATCAGTACCGGATAGAGGCAGGCGATTCATAAACAACCGGACTAACATTCATTTTCTGTGCAAGGCTCGTTTCTCTCCCTGCACTTAAATGATATTACTATGTAATTAAAAATAATCAAGAATCGAAATTTTTGAAACCCTGGCGGTAACATTGAGGGCTGCCTGGAATGCGGTTTCCTTCTGCGTAATATCATTAAAAATCTCTATCATGTCGGCATCCTGGTATCTTGACAGGATCTGCTTCAGATCGACATTGGCATCTTGCTGGTGCAGAGTAGCAAGATCGACACGTTTTGCCTTGGCACCGAGCTGGCTGCGCAGGTTGCGGTTCTGATCGGCGGCAATGTCCAGGTTGGCCATCTGGCTCTGGATAGAGCCTCCCGGACCACTGGTATCACTCACATTTCCGGCGCGAATAGCCTCCTCAACACGAGTCAGGACGGTGAACAGGTCGATTTTGCCTGACGCTCCGTCCAGTGATTGTGCTGCAAGACCGACACTGGTAAGACCTGCTCCCGAGATGTCCACCTTCGTTGCCGAGTTTGTGGCGATATTTACCGTACCGTAGACAGTCTGCGGATTCCCTCCGGTTATTCCGCCGGTAGGCACCGTGCCGGTGAAATCGCCATTGGTAATCGATTCGGCCAATTCAATTTCCGAGCCGTCGGAAGGGCCGGTTAGAACGAGGGAACCACTGGATATATCATAACTAACCCCGTTTGACAGGGTGCCGCTTGTCGGCGTGAGATCGGTCGCTTGGGCAGTGTTGGCAAGAGCTGATGCCATTCCTTGCAGGGAATAATCAAAGCTGCCCGAAGGACCATCAAGGGTTACCGATACACTGCTGCCGCCCGAGGTGATATCAAGGCTATAGGAATCTTCGGTATCGACGAAATCCGTCAGGGAGAGATTGCCCAGGTTTGTCGTAGCAGCATTTACGGTACCGATTAGCCCGGTACCGGGCTGACTGAAAAGAGCCGCTACTTTACCGGCATAGTTATTTTGACCTGCCGGATCCGTGAGATCGGTGCTTCCGCTGATGGGCACAGGCGTGCCGCCCTCGGGAGTGATGGTGATATCATTGCCGGGTGTGCCCACGCTGATGGGACCGGAAGTTAAAGATTGCCCCTGATATGGATTTGCATAGCCATTCGCGGCGATTTCGTTGGTTATTCCCATAAACAGTTCATTTCCGGTTAAATTGGTTTCAATGAACTCTCCCGGGGTAATTTCCAGTTTTGTAGGATTGTTGTCGCCGTTGTAGAAATAAGGCCAAGTAGTTACGTCATTGACATCATAGGAGGCTGGATTATAACCCTTATTTTTAGTAAATGGTACGGTGTTCTCTTTATACCCGCTGAAGATATACTTGCCGTCAACGACGGCATTAGCTGCGTCAAGCAGCTCGTTTTTCAATTCAGAGACTTCATCCGCCAGGGTGCCAAGATCGGATTCACTTAAGCCGCCGTCGATAGCATTAATTGAAATTTCCTTTACTCGAGTCAGTATGTTTTCCACATGATCAAGGTGGCCATCGGTTGCAGCCATTTTGTCGCCGGCTTGACCCATGGTTTCAAGATACCGGGCATTTTGCTGAAGTTGTGTTCTGGTCGTGAGTACCGGGCGTATTGCTCCCGGATCGTCGGAAGGTTTGTTCAGCTTGAGACCAGTGGCACCCTGGTTGCGTAACGAAAGCAAATCATTGGTAATTCTATCGAGATTTGTCTTCATTAACCGATAGGTTGAATTGTCAGTGACTTTCATAATGCACCTGCTTCAGGAGGCTGTCCGAGAATGCCCTTTTTCCCCAGCTCATCGTTATTTCACAAAAATAATGCTCGGAATATCAATTATATGCCTGTGCTTATTTTTCTGAAATGCCTCGATCTGAGAAAAAATGCCTATTCTCGGACAACCTCCTGGTGACGTTATTTTTTAATATTCAAAACAGTAGTCATCATGTCATCGACGGTTGAGAGGAACTTCGCCGATGATTCAAAACCACGCTGATACTGAATCAGGTTGATCATCTCCTCTTCGAGTGAAACGCCGACCAGCCCATCCCGAAAGTTTTCCAGTTGGTCGAGAGCATCCTGTGCGCCTTTTAAAGATAATTGATTCTGGTTGCTTTCGACCCCGACCTTGGCGGTCATTTTTCCATAAAGCGAATTGAAATTATCAACTCCACCTATCAGATAGTTATCTCCGATGTTTGACAGGGACAGGGCGTTGCTGTTGTCGCCGGGCGCAACAGTGCCGGGAGGTGAACCTGAATCCGGGTCAGCACCCGCTGCGATTTTTACCGGATCGGTGATAACCACGCTTATCTGTCTTGCAGCATCCTTATATTCGGCGGCGGTCGGTGCCGGGCCGGGAGGGGAGTCGACATAATTCGGCGGTTTACTGAAGAAAAGATTGCCTTTGCTTGAGTCAAGCGTACCACCCGCCTGATGCTGGAGATTCACCTGGGAACTCAGTTCGTAGGCGAGTTTATCAAGATCGGCATTCAGTGCTGGGATGAAATTATCGCGAACATCCATCAGCCCCTGGAATTCACCACCGAGATATGACAGATCCAGATCCCTGGTAACCCCACCGGCGTTTAATTTTAGGGTCATATCATCACCGGAAACATCAGCGGTGATACTCATGGCCATATTGCCCTGAACCAATGGCATGCCGCCCGGCAGCACCACGGACAGCATGCCGTTTTTGTCCTCATAGGATTGGGCGCCCAGGGTTTGAGCCAGCTCCTTGGCAACTACATCCCGTTGGTCTCGTGCACTATTGGCGGTCTGTCCATGGATCTCGATGCTGTAAATCCGGTCATTGAGGTCGGCAATTTCGTTAATCTTTGAATTGACCGCATCAAGCTTGGACAGGATGGTATCGTTGATATCCCCCTTGATCGAATTCAAATCATTGACGGTATTATTGAAACTGGTTGCCAGAACTTGCCCCTGGAGAATAACGTTGTTGCGCTGGACGAGGTCGCTGGGGTCGGTTGAAAGTTCCTGGAGGGAGTCAAAAAAATTATCTATATCGGTAGAGATATTATCATCGGTGACATTAAAAATACTTTCCAGCTGGGAAAGCGGACGCGTCAAGGCGTCCTGCCGGCCAAAATCGACCGCTTTTTGTTTAATCTGCTGGTCGATAAACACATCGTGATCGCGACTTACGTCGGTTATCTTTACGCCCTGGCCAATAAAAAAATCGCCGAAGTTCATGGCCGGGTAGGGCTGAAGCACGGCTTTCTGCCTGGAGTATCCTTCGGTATTTACATTGGATATATTATTTCCGACAATCTCAATTGATTTTTGATTTACCTCAAGAGAGGTTCTGGCGGAATTGAGAGCGTTGAAAAGACCGGCCATATCAAATTTTCCCTGACAGCAATCTTCCGTTTACCTGGGCGGCAACAGTATAGGCTGATGCTGAATAGGTCGAGGTGACGGTTTTTTGACCGAAGAACTCCATGGTCTGCCTGATCCAGCCGAGAGTTGATTTGAAGAGGAAGGCGTTTCGACGGTTTTCCTCGCGGATCTGGGCGGCGATAGGTTTGTCCCGGTCGTCGATGATTTTGACGTGGGCCAGCACCTTCACGAGCTCTTCCTTGGTGTTCATGGCAGCGATCATTCCTTGCATGTCAAGTGCCTTGGCACATGCTCTCTCTTCGAAAATGATGTCTCGCAGACGAACAAGATATTCGTGTGTGGTCCTGGATTCCATGTTACTTTCCTTCGACTAAAAACTGTAAAAGTGAAGCGGAAACCTTCTTCAAATCAGGTTCATAAGAGCCTTCTTTTATCTGTGCTTTCAACTGTTGAATACGTTCAGCTCTTTCCACATCACCGCTCTGTGTTGCAGCTTTCGCTTTATTGACGTCCTGCAGGACGGAGGAAAATTGAACCTTATCCTGTCCCGCTCCCTCTACATTCTTGTCATTTTGAATCTTCTGCGGCTTTTTAAGGTTGCCGATTTGGCCCGGTCCGCCGATTCCAAAAAACTCTATACTCATAACTTCACCTAAATTTGGGATTGTGGACTCTTTTGAACACCAGCCCAATCATCCAGTTTTTTCATTACAGTATCATAGGTATCGTGGGATATGTCCGGAAGCCGGCCACCCAATGCGTCCAGTGCTTCCTTGAACCCATGTTCCACCCCCTTCCGAATAGCGTCAATTCTGGAAGGATCTCCTCCTGCTATGCCTACTGCAAATTTAAAAATGCGTTCTGATGTTTTTTCTACCCCAAAATAGCCGTCATCCGCAATTAAATCCTGCGCCTCTGCAGGGGTTGTCGTGCTGATATCAATGTCGGAACTGTCTGTTGCAAGCTTATAGTCAATACCTTGTTCCTTGAAAGTATGTAGAACCAGATCTCTCAGGAGGCCATATCCATGTTCGGCACTTTTTTCAGGAGACACGGATTGCGTGTGCACCTTATACGTTAAGCTCACCTGATCGGTAGTAAATTGATAATTTTCCTGTTGAAGGCTCCGATCGTTTTCTTTATATAATAATGAACTAATTAATCGATTTTTTAGTATATAATTGTTCGACGAATGTGAATTGCCGAGTGTTGTTGCTATCATTTTTTTGCCTCCATGCTGCCTTCGGTCGTGCTTCCATGCACTGTTATTTCTGCCGATTTCTGTTTTCTTACAATTATTATCGGCGGTAATGGAGTGAAAGTTTAGAATCTTAGAAATTATTTTCCGGCTTTTTGGGAAAGAATTTCGTGAGGGAGTGAGAGGGCGGGTTTGGAACCCGCCCCTACGGTGCTGAGGAAATTTTTAAATTTATTGGAATGCCACTGGTTCCCATGCGTTGCATGGGAACTCTTCCTGACTGCGTTGCAGTCCATTAATGCATCGGCAACAATGGTGGTGTGGAATGAGATGCGGCGCATCTTATGGTAGGATCCCATGCGGCGCATGGGATCCAGGGAATCAGAAGGGGAGGGGGTGTAGGGGCGGGTTCTAAACCCGCCCATTCGATTGCCAATCCGGCAAATTATTTTTTGTTCTTGATCAGGCCGGCCATCTGCTTGTACATTGCTTCTCCTATTCCCAAGCCTTTGCCCTGGGTGGAAGCTTTGGCGATTTCCGTATCAAGCATTTCCGTATAGATTTCAGTGGACTGGTCTTTTCCTAATAGTCCGTCCTCCGGCACTGTCTTGCGCATGGCCTTGAACATTTCCATGACAAACATTGATTCAAATTCCCGGCTGGATTCTCGTAATGAATGGAGATCCTTTGTTTTCCTGTCAATGTTCGACTGGGTGATGGGGCTGGTTAGAATTCGTGGGTCAATCTTAAAGTCCATAACGGGTTTGTCCTTTTATTATTGTAAGATAAGCTCGTAAAAACCTGAAATTTTGGTAACCGTTCACCAACACCCCATTTTCGTCTGATCAGGCCACCTCGCATAGCCAACTATAGCTCTGCGGCCTGCTTGAACGAACCTGGAGTACTGGATGAACGTTTACAGATCCGGGTTATGCCGGCTTTTGCTGTGTTCCGGTGAACGATTACAAATTTTGGATGGCTAAGTAAAATAATTCATATGCGAGGCGCGCAAAATTTCTCGTATTTCGGCGTACTAGAGTACGTCGTAATGCTGGAAATTTTGCAGCAACGACGTAGATGAAGAGTTTTTACGACGCCATTTTTATAAAACAATCAGCTCACCATAGAGGGAACCGGAGGCTTTGATAGCCTGAAAAATTGCAATCAAATCTCTTGGAGTGGCTCCAATAGCGTTGAGTGCGTTGGCAATGTCACCGATAGACACGCCTTTTTTCATATTCAGTACGACCAGCTGGCCATCTTCTTCCACCACGGACATATTGGTTTGCGGAGTGACGACGGTCGAGCCGTTAGCGAGTGGATTGGGCTGCGACACATTGGAATTATCATTAATAATGAGACTTAAATTGCCGTGGGAGACGGCCACCGTCGAGAGTCGGATATCCTTGCCCATTACAATGGTGCCGGTACGTTCGTTGACGACCACTTTGGCGGTGGTATCGGCATCAACATTAAGTACCTCGACCGCGGCGACAAAATCAATCAAGTCCTTTTGGTATTTAGCGGGGATAGTTACGTCAACCGTTCCGGGGCTATCGGGAAAGGCGGTGCCGGAGCCAAATTTCCGATTAATCGATTCGGCCATATTCGAGGCTGTGGTAAAATCGGCATCCCGTATTTGATATTGCAGATGGCCATTGGCACCCAAGGTCACCGGAACAGATCGTTCAATTATTGCCCCGCCGGCAATGCGGCCGACGGTGGGGTGATTTTTTTGTACCTGGGCCGCTTTGCCTCCAAAGGAAAAAGCACCGAGGGTGAGTGCTCCCTGGGCGACAGCATAGACGTTGCCATCCGGACCAACCAGGGGAGTCATCAACAACGTCCCGCCGGCAAGGCTTTTGGAGTCACCCATCGAAGACACCTGGACATCCAGGCTCGATCCTGATCTGGCAAAAGGAGGAAGCGACGCCGTAACCATAACAGCGGCAACGTTTTTAACTTTGATATCGTTGATATTGTTGGGATCGATGGTTATGCCGTGTCTGGTCATCATGTTATAGATGGCCTGCAGGGTAAACACCGATTTTTTCATATCATCACCCGTGCCGTTCAACCCGGAGACTAATCCATAACCGATGAGCTGGTTATTGCGGACGCCATGGAGCTGGGCCAGGTCTTTTATCCTTGCCGCATCGGCGTTGCAGGCGTTTAAACCGGAGAGAACCGTACACAGGACGGCAAGAAAGATGAGAGAGATGAATGATTTCATACTCAACACCGGGATATCGTGGTGAAGTCTTTGTGGTACTGATTAAAATGGCCAAACGTTGTCGAGCAAGCGCATACCCCAGCCGGGTTTCTGTTTATCACTGATTGCCCCCTTGCCGGTGTAACTGATTCTGGCATTGAGAATTTTTTCTGAACTCACCGTATTTGCCGCGGTGATATCCACGGGTCTGATGATGCCTGTCAGATAAATAATCTGTACCTCATTATTGACCATAACTTCCTTGCCGCCCCTGATCTTCAGCTGACCATTTGGATAGCGGCCTACAACCTGGGTTGTGAGAGAGGCCGTCAGGGCTTCTTTTCTTGAGGTTGAGCCGTTTCCATCAAAACCGTTCTTAAAGTCGGCACTGACCAGTTTACTCAGGTCAACCGGATTATGACCCGACCAGATTGCATCATTTTCCAGTCCGAATAAATTGGGTATGCCCGCGGACATGCTCGATGTTCGATCAGTCGATGTAGATGCTTGTTTCGAGGCACTGGATGATTCTGAAATGAGGACGGTGACTATATCTCCAATATTGCGGGCCTTGCGATCGGAGAACATGGATCGGTCCCCTTGCTGCCAGAGTGAACCGTCTTCATGGATTACCGGTTCTGCATTATGAATTTCTTCAAGAGGTTCCTGGATAGCTATTACCGGCTGTTGAGTTGTGGCGCAGGATGAGAGCAGCAGACAGCAGAAAATTATACAAGAAAATTTCTCATTTAGAGTATTACCTCCACCAGGCCGGGGGCGGCCACCCGGCAATAAATCATTTTGTTCGAGTTGATGTTCTGCACTCGAATCATCTGGCCCTTCACACCGTTACTATAGGCAAGACCTGTGGCCGTGAGATGCATCGGGCCGGAATTGATAAAAATTTTCACTTTTTCGCCGCGCTGTACTATCGGCAGGGCTTCAACCATGGAAAGTGAAACAGGGGAACCGGCCCTGAGACTTCTGGTTAGTTTCTTTCCTACAAAATCCTCCGGATTAAAGCCGGGATTGTCAATAGAGCTTATGTCCATGATTGTGGTCGTAAGCTGTTCCGGCCGGAGGATAGTTCCCCTTTGCAGAGACCCGGCAGAGACAATAACCTGGGCCAGGGCTTCGATTTCACCCCGTACCGACATGTTTTTTACAACTTTGTCGTCAACTCTGAAAATTATCGAAAAACGAGAACTGCCAAGAATTTCTGGATTTGAAGGAATGACTTCATAGGTCAGATCGCCGGTCGGCACAGTAAACGGCAGGGGCAAGGAATCAGGTATAAAGCGTATTTCCGCCTCAGGCAAATTGTTTTGGTTCTTTTTTATATAATCAGCAATGATTGCTAGAATTCTCTCCGGTCCGATGTCGATGCCCCGTCTGAAAACAGTGACGGTCGGCGAGCCTTGCCAATGTATATCCCGTGACAGGGACTGGCTGGAAACAAGATATTCTTTGATGCTCAGGGAGTGCAGGGAACTTTTTTCTCCGGGAGCCGGGGCCTGGCCAACTGTAAGGGTGGCGAGAGCCCTGGTCATTTCCGTCTCTTCATCAAAACCGGCGATGTCGCCAAGCCTGATGACCGAATCGTCCACTGAGCCGTCGGATTGAAAGTGATCTCCAGGGCATCAGCTGTCCGCACCAGCCCGATGATCAGGCAGAGTATAAAAAATATTTTCTCATGGTTAAATCGAGGTTGTTGGTGGTTTGCATCATTTCATCCGATGTCTGGATGGTTTTTGAATTAATTTCATAGGCCCTCTGGGTGGTGATCATATTGGCCATCTCTTCGACGATGTTGACATTGGATCCTTCCAGGTAGGTTTGCAGCAGGGTGCCGAAGCCATCTTGTCCCGGAGTGCCGGTCTGGGCGATACCGGAAGCCGAAGTTTCTTCAAAAAGGTTTTTGCCGATGGCGGAAAGGCCGGCGTTATTGGTAAAGACTCGCCAGCTCTATGGTACCAAGTTCGGTACTTACTGTATCGTCGCCGATGATGGCACTGACTATGCCGGATTCGCCGATCGAGATTTGTCTTGACCCGTCAGGGATGGTTATACTCGGGAATAATCGGATAGCCGTCGGAGGTGGTCAGACGACCGTTGCTGTCGCGCTTCAGAGCTCCGGCTCGGGTGTAGCTGGTATTGCCGTTCGGCAGTTCGACCTGCAGAAAACCATTGCCTTCGATGGCTACATCAAGTTCGTTTTCGGTAAGTATCATGTCGCCCTGGGAAAATACTTTGGTGACGGCGGCAGGTTTAACACCTAAACCGACAAGAATTCCGGTGGGAGATTCGGTATCGGCCGAGGTTTGACTGCCGGGAACCTTCATGGTCTGGTAGAGCAGGTCCTGGAAATCGGCTTTGCTTTTTTTAAAGCCGGTGGTACTGACGTTGGCAAGATTATTGGCGATAACGTCAATATTCAACTGCTGGCTGTGCATGCCCGTTGTGCCGGTCCAAAGTGATCGGATCATGATTGTTCCTTTTTTTTCAGGAAATTTTTTATTGATGAAATATCGTTTGGCATTAACCGAGAGTGCCTAATTCTTCCTGCTGCTCACCTATGGTTTCATAGCTTTTCAGCACTTTATGATAGGTTTCAAATGTCCGGTAGTTGTCGATCATTTTGGTCATCCCTTCCGTCATATTGACATTGGAGAGTTCAAGGCCGCCCTGGATGACGCGGGAATCTTCACTGGGAACTTCAACTGCGCCCTTGCTCAAGGGAAAAAGTGGTGTCCGATTCCCGCTTGAGTTTAAGTTTGATCTTCAATATCGACAACGGCCAATGGGCGACTTCTGCTCTTGTGCCTTGCGGTCCGAGAATATAAATGGTTCCCCCATCACCGACAGCAACTTTGCTGGTGTCGGTATCGGGAACGGTTATCGGGCTGTTTCCATCATCAAGCACCGGCAGTCCGTTACTTGTGGTCAGCTGGCCTTCCGCGTTGATCGCCAGATCGCCGCGTCTGGTATATAAAATTCCGTCCGGGCCCTGGACCTTGAAGAATCCGTCACCGTGGATGGCCACATCCAGCGGATTTTCGGTTGTACGGATGGGGCCGGGGGAAAAATCGGTATAATTTTTTCCAATGCGGTCGTAATTGACGCCTTTTGCCGCACTGATCCTGTGTTTCTCCCTTGAGAATGGATTCGAAGCTGATATTCGATTTTTTATAGCCGCTTGTGCTGATGTTAGCCAGATTGTTGCTGAGGTTGGCTATAGCCTGTTCTCTTGATATCGCACCGGCAAGGGCACTGTATTTTCCTGAAACCATTGTTTGTTTCCTTCAGAAGACGGGTTAGAAAGTATTTGTCTACTGTTCTTATCGGATGTTGTCTGATTTCTTAACTTTTAGCCGGCAACATCAGGCAAATTTCCCTGCGCCATCTTTGACAGGTTCACCAGTTGCTGGGCTTCATGGGTGGAGATAGCGAGAACTGCGGCAATTTCTTCGATGGACATTCCTTTTGGGTCATCGCTTGGATATTGCCGTATTTCCCCGGTGAAGAGTCTGTTCACAGCCACATTAAGGTTGTGGTTTTGAGCATTGAGCCGTGGCTTTTGCAATTTTGTAGTCAGTTCCGCCGACTTGAAGACTGTTTTGGAACTCATGATTTTGTCATGTTTTTCCTGGAGTTCACTCGATTGTTTTCTGGTCATTTCCAGAGAGACCGTCGTTTCTGTGAGTTGCTGGGACAAGAGTTTGTTCTCTTTTTTTACTAATATGAACATAATAATCAGCAGAACGGAGAGCACCGAGGGTATAGCAATTAAAAAAAGTAAAAGCTCATCTGTTCCATAATTACTCCTTGCCGTCTATTTCTTGTTGAAGTAAAATATTCGCATAACTCGAGACCTGTAAACGTTCAGAGGTAAGCGACCGGAGGAAGACTCCGGGTGCTCCAGAGGTGCACAAGCAGGCGGACGGGCTATAGTTTGCTATGCCCGGCTGTCTGATATGTGCATATGGAAGGGCTGCTGAATGTTTACAAATATTCAGTACAGCCTTGCTTCCAGCTTGGTCTTCAGCTTGATAAGGGCCTGGCTGTGCAGTTGGGAAACTCGTCCTTCGGAGAGTTCCAGTATCTCCGCAATCTCTTTTTGGGTCAATTCTTCATAATAATAAAGGGATATGACCAGCCGTTCTTTTTCAGAGAGTTGAGAGAGTACTTCCGCTACTTTTTGGGTAAGTTGTACTCCTTCTATTCTTGGCCCCAGGAGAGATATCCGGTCGTTCGTCCTCAAGGGAATCGAGAAAGGAACTTCCTTCCTGTGAATCATCCAGAGTCTCGTTGAGACTGACGCAACCCAGGTGACTGACTTCACCAAGCATTATTCGGTAGTCGTCAAGGGACAGGTTCATCGCTTGGGCTACTTCATATTCTTCCGGATCTCTGCCGAGTTTCAGTTCCAGATCCATTATGGTTTTGCCTACTCGGTCTGCTTTTCCCGGAGCGATCTTGAGAACCAGTCGAGTTTTCTCATCTCATCCAGAATTGCACCACGGATTCTATATTCGGCAAAGGTCTTGAACAGGATGTTTTTTGATGAATCGTATTTATTGGCAGCATCGAGAAGACCGAGCATACCGGCACTCTTCATATCATCTTTGTTCATGAATGAAGGAACCTGGGTTACCATCCTGCCCACAAGGATATCTACCAGATAGAGGTGGTCCCGGATAATTTTTGATCTGTCTTCCGCATGAGGAATCCGACTGTAGAGCATCTTCTCTTATCCCCCGATATTGAGCAGTTTTTTCCAGAAAAACTGCAGATTACCCTTAGGAGTAGTCTGCGACGGTTCGGAACAGATTCTGACCGGCCAACTGACGGAAGGAGGCTGGTAGATTTTTGATCCCGGAAGATTTCGCTGATAACCTTTTGTTTTCTGATCGAGTCGATCATCTGCCGGTCCTCAGGAATTGAGCCAAGGTAATCTATGGATATATCAAGATATCTATTGGCGACCATCGTTAATTTTCGGTAGACATCCAGGGCGTCGTCTTCCGTCCGGATCTGGTTGACCACCAGATTGAATTTTTTTTCATGATAATGGGTGGAAAGCAGTTTCATCAGCGCGTAAGCATCGGTGATTGCCGTTGGTTCGGGCGTTGTGACCACAAGTATTTCCTGGGCGGCGGTATTGAAATAGGTCACATTTTCCGAAATCCCCGCTTCGGTATCGATCAGCACATAGTCGAAATGATTCTGCATGGAGTCGAGACCGTCAAGCAGCCGCATTTTCTGATTCGAATTCAATCGGGTGAAATTCTGGATTCCGGAACCTGCCGGCAGTATTTTGATCCCCAGCGGTCCGTCAACCATGATATCCTGGAAGTCCTGCTCACCGGAAAAAAAGTGATTCATGTTGTAGGAAGGGGAGAGGCCGAATACAACGTCGATATTTGCCAGTCCCAGATCCGCATCGAGAATCAGGACACGCTTGCCCATTGAGGCAAGATTATAGGCCAAGTTAGCGCATACAGCTGTTTTACCGACGCCGCCTTTGCCGCTGGTTATGGAATAAACGGCTGTTGCCTGTTGGGCGTCATCTCTTGTATTGCTCGGGCCGGAGAGAGTTTAAATCCCGCAAGGTTTTTGCCTGATCTCCTGCCGCGTGTGATGTATTAGTCATGCATGGATCCTTCGTGTTGAGACATGATCAACTCTGCAACAATTTTCGGTGAAATTTCCAGTAAATCTTCCGGGACTCTCTGGCCATTGGTCACATAAGACAGGGGGTTGAGTTCTGGATCTGTGTGTTGAGGAGTATGCCAAGGCTGGAACACTCATCTATTTTGGTAAAAATGGTATTGCTGATCCCAAGTGTATTGAATCGTTCGATAGTATCAAGCAGCTCGTTTTCGCGGGTTCCCGCCGACAAGAACAAGGTGTTTGTCGATATGGAGTTCGGGAGCGAGAAACGAGGCAAGTTCATCAATGCAGTAACTGTCCCTCGGACTTCTGCCTGCCGTATCGATAAGGATCAGCTCCTTGTCGCTGTGCCTGGCAATGGCCTGCTCAAGTTGCTCCGGCGTGATGACGACATCCACCGGCAGATGCATTATTTCGCCGTATACCTTAAGTTGCTCAACAGCAGCTATCCGGTAGGTATCAATGGTTATAAGGGCGATTGAGTTGGAATGCCTGCTCAGGTATGATGCGGCAATTTTTGCAAGTGTTGTGGTTTTTCCGACTCCGGTCGGGCCTACGAGGGCAATGCGCTGTTGTGACTGTCCGGACGCAAATACCGGAGGACTTACCTCGATGAGATCCTGAATTGTGTTGATTATAGTCTGCGTGACATTTTCCGGATCGCTCAGTTCCAGCTCGGTGAGGCTTTGCCTGAGAAAGCCGGTTATCGTCCGGGACGTTTCAACATTGATTCCTCTGCCGATAAGCAGGAGAGGATGTGATCTCCATGGATAGGGTTGCCGGTGAGTCGATTGGCAAAATCAGTCTCTTTAACCTGGAGAGCGGCATGTTTGTTTTTTGTTGTTTCGTTTTCTGAAAGTTGGCTTATCTGTCCGGCAAGATTTTTTACCAGCTCTTTCAGTTCATTTACTTCACTCTGCAGGCCATTATCATTGGTTCTCAGGGCAGCAATTTCTCCCCTTTTTAGCCCTGGTGAGCCGGGATTAATTTGAAGCTGAGCCGGCCCGAAACCGGAAACCTGTCGATTTGTAAGCGGAAATCGCAGAGGAAGGTTGATGCGGCAGGGGGCGTGGAAGGAAACGATTGAGACTCATCCAGGTAATGTTCAACCGAATCATCAACGACATGGCGAAACCCAGTATGGTTTTTTAGCGGCAGGTGAGGCATATGGGCGTAGAGGCCTATGGTTTGCTGCCCGGTAAACATTCCCTCATCGCTTATCTTTGGGTTGCGGAAAATCGGCATCAACTGCGGCTGTTATCTCAAGCATGGCTTTCCCAAGTATACCGAGTTTGCCGTTCCGGATGGTTCTGGTGGAGAGAATAAGGGCATTCGGACCAAGTTCCTTCTTGATCTTTTTCAGGCCCGAGGCCATGTCTGTTGATTCAAATACTCTAACTTGCATCCAGTTTCACCGTACCAAGAGATCTGATCTTAAGATTAGGAGTAATTTCATTATGAGAGAGAATGGTAAGTGCCGGATAATATCTCTCCGTCAAATTTCGAACATATGGCCGTATCTGTGGGGCTGACAAGCAGGGTAGGGCGGCTGCCGCCGTCAAAAAGTTGTATCGCCTTGCCGATACTGTCGAGAATTCGTTGGGCAATGACGGGGTCTATCGACAGGATAGCTTCCGGTCTCCTTATGCTGCACACCGTTTCTGATGGCATCTTCGGCAGGTTTTGCCAGGGTGATACCGGAATAACGCCGTCAACCGCCAGTTCACTGCTGATGGTTCTGGCCAGTGCATGGCGCACGTATTCGGTGAGAATATCAGTATCCTGGGTTGTTGGTGCCCAGTCGGCCATGGTTTCAAGAATTGTCCGGAGGTCGCGGATGGAAACCCCTTCTTTGAGGAGATTCTGAACAACCCGCATAATTGTTCCAAGAGAAAGAACGCCGGGAACCAGTTCCTCAACCAGTTTTGGATAAGTATTGGCCAGATTGTCAAGCAGCCCCTGAACTTCCTGGCGGCCGATCAGTTCATGGGAGTATTGTTTTATTATCTCACTGATATGGGTAGCCATAACAGTTGTGCAGTCAACAACCGTATATCCGGCAATCTGCGCCCTGTCTTTTTTATCGGAGGTGATCCAGAGGGCGGGAAGTCCAAAGGCCGGTTCCGTGGTTGCAATGCCCTGCATCCTTTCAGTGACCATTCCCGGATCCATAGCCATAAAATGACCGGGCAGGATATCCGATCCTGCGACTTTAACTCCCTTTGAGTGAGAATGTATACTGATTGGGCGACAGCTGCAGGTTATCTTTAATATGAACCGGTGGAACGATGAAACCGTTATTCATGGCAAACTGTTTGCGAATCGATTGAATCCGGTTGAGCAATTCACCATCCTGGGACGAATCAACAAAAGGAATAAGGCCGTAGCCGACTTCAAGCTGCAGCATATCGACGTTAAGCATTTCCTCATAATTTTCCTCACGCTTGGCAGGGAGCTGCTCCGGCTGTTCCTCAACGACTCTCCTCGGCAGCAGCCTTTCTCGATTTGTTCAAGGTGGAATGCCAGTCCTGCAAGGCATAAGGAGAGGATAAGAAAGGGGAAGAACGGAAGCCCGGGGATCAGGGCCATAACAATAAGGATGCCGGAAACCACCCACAGGGCAACCGTATTAAGAGAAAATTGTGTTTGCAGGTCGCTGCCGAAATCTTTATCGCCGGTGGTTCGGGTCACCAGAAGACCGGCGGCGGTGGAGATGATCAGTGCGGGAATCTGGCCGACAAGTCCATCACCTACAGTCAGGATGGTATAGTTCGCAGCCGCTTCGGCCATCGGCATTCCTTTCTGAGCAACGCCGATAATAAACCCTGCACCGATATTAATGAAAGTAATTATAATTCCGGCAATGGCATCGCCTTTGACAAATTTAGACGCACCGTCCATGGCTCCGTGAAAACTGGATTCCTTGGAAATGTCCTCCCGCCTGGCCCTCGCCTCATCTTCATTGATCAGACCGGCGTTGAGATCGGCATCGATTGCCATCTGTTTTCCCGGCATGGCATCGAGGGTAAAACGTGCAGCAACTTCCGCCACACGGCCGGCACCTTTGGTGATGACCATGAAATTAATGAGTACAAGAATGGCAAAGATAACAATACCGACCACATAATTGCCGCCGACAACAAATTGGCCAAAAGACTTAATGACTGAACCGGCGGCATCCTGGCCCTTCATCACCATGAATGAGAATGAGGCGGGTAGAAGCAACGTTCAGCGCAAGTCTGAACAGTGTAGGAAGTTAATAATATGAAGGGAAAATAGAAAAATCTGTGGCTTTTATTGTGTATAAACTGATGATCAGAATAAGCAGGGCGATGGTGATGTTCATGGAAAGAAACAGATCCAGCATGATCGACGGCAGGGGAATGATCATGATCATCAGGATGGAAACAAGACCCAATGCAGCGACGATGTCACTGCGCCGAAAAGCTGCTTTAATCCAGGCTGGCAGGGTGTTTTGTATGTTAGTCAGTTCCATTAATTCATCTTGCCTTTCAGATGAATATACGTGAGCGAGAATTTCAGCGACGACCTTAAAAAGATCTTCTGGAATATTCTCCCCTATGTCCAGTTTATGCAATAACCGAGCCACTGGCGGGTTCTCAATAATGGGAATTTCATGCTTTCTGGCAATTTCCCTTATCTTCATGGCCACCAGATCGGCACCTTTGGCTATGATGACCGGGGCCGTCATCTCTTTGGAATTATAGCGAATAGCCACTGAGATGTGGGTCGGATTGGTGATGATGACATCGGCTTTCGGTACTTCGGCCATCATGCGTTTTCGAGCCATTTCCTGCTGGATGGAGCGGATTTGCGCCTTGATATGAGGATCACCTTCACTTTCTTTGTACTCTTCTTTTAGTTCCTGTTTAGTCATCTTCATTTTTTCTTCCAGTTCCCATTTAACAAAAAGAAAATCGAGGAATGCTATAAGAATGAGAACTGCACATATTTTCGCTAAGATAATTGCGGCGACTCTGCCAAGATAGCTGATAGTTGTGACAATAGAAGTATCAACGAGAATCAGGGCTTCTTCGAAATTATCGATGACGGTCGAAAAAGCAATCCAGCCAACGAGAATGACTTTAAAAAGAGATTTAATAATCTCTATAAAGGACTTTTTTGAGAAAAAACGGGACATTCCCGTGATCGGATTGAGTTTTGAAAAATCAGGGATGAGAGGTTTAGCCGTTAATAACCAGCCGAATTGGAAGACACTGGAAAAAAAACCAATAATTAAAACAGAATAAAAAGAGGGGCAATAAGCCACCGATTTTTTGCAGGAGGAATGCCGACAGGGTGATGGTTGAAGAAGGAGTTATCTCATAACTCACGCTTGATTGCCATATGTAAAAAATAAGCCCCTGTCATTCCGTTCCAGAAGGTCGGCAGATAAAAAATCCAGAAAAGAAGAATTATTGTAAAAAGCGCGGCAGTCTGCACCTCCTTACTTTGAGCTATCTGCCCTTTTTTACGAAAATCTTCCCGTCGTTTTGCCGACGGTGCTTCTGTTTTTTCCCCTGCCTTGTTGTGCTTTTTTTGCTTCGGGGCTGGCCATGCGCTGCTCATCGCGCTGAAAAATGAGATTCGCTGTGCTCATAGCATCCTGGGACGAGTATTAAGCAAATTATAGTCATATGGATTAGACATAAGAAGTAGTAGTTCCCCAATCATGTCAAATTCCCGTCTTATGAGGGCGGAAACCATATTGAGTGTCAAAGCAATGACAATAAAGGCAGTACCGATATTTATAGGGAAAGAGAGCAGGAAAACATTCAATTGCGGAAAAACCCTGGCGAATACGCCAAGAATAAGACCTGAGAACAGAAGTACCGCCAGAACCGGAGCGCTGAACTGCACGCCGATGGAAAACATATGTGATGCGAGTTCCATCAGAAAGGGAACTGCCTGGCCGGAAAAATCAATTCGTCCAGGTGGGAGAAGCTCGTAAGAACGAACTGCCGTCCGCAGAAAAATATGGTGGCCGTTGATGGCCAGGAAAATGAGAATTGCAAAAACATTTTGAAATTGGGAAATGAGGGCAACCTGTTGCTTACTTTGTGGATCAAAAACGTTGGCGGCAGCAAAACCCATCTGGAACCCGATGACTGTTGCGCCAAACTCAACCGCGGTAAAAATGAGTCTGACGACAAGACCAAGCAAAAGTCCTAAAAGAACTTCGGAGATCATCAGGAGCAGGAAAGGCAACGGTGCGAAACTGACCTTCGGCACGGCTCCGGCCATGACGGGAAAGAGGGCAAGTGAGACGGCAACCGTCATCGCCGTACGTATCCGACCGGGGGTCTGGGCGGACGAGATTACCGGAATAGCGCTAATGAACCCGGCAACTCTGCTGGTGACGACGAGGAACGTTTGAAACTGCTCGATCGGGATGAGTTGGAAATCCACTGAACCCCTCAGAGCGTGGCGATGATATCAAAAAGACCAACGGTAAAGACGGTTAATATTTTGATCACCCAGGAACCGAATATCAGCAAAGTTATAAAAACAGCCACAATTTTAGGGACAAAGGTTAGAGTCTGCTCATTTATTTGGGTCGCCGCCTGAAAAATGGAAACAAACAGCCCTATGATCATAGCCACCAGAAGAATTGGTGCCGAACACATGAGAATCGTCTGAATCGCTTTTCGGCAGATTTCAACAGCAAGTTCCGGGGTCATTATTAGTTCTCCCTTATGGAAAAAAATATCGACATGATTTTGTAACCGTTCATCGAGAAAATTACGGGCGGGCACAGGGGCCCGCCCCTACTGAACGCATATATGATTTTTATACTCCGAAACTCTTGATCAATGAACCAACCACAAGACTCCAGCCATCAACGAGAACGAAGAGCAGCAATTTAAACGGCATGGATATTATGACCGGAGGAAGCATCATCATTCCCATGGACATGAGGATGGAGGCAACGATCATATCGATGACCAGAAAAGGGATATAAATCATGAACCCCATCTGAAAGGCTCTTTTTAATTCCGACAACATAAACGCCGGAATAAGAGTCATGGTCGGTAAATCAGCCCGGTTTACCGGTTCGGAGTCCATCGTGATTTCAGTAAGCAATGTCAGTTCATCTTCCCTTACCTGACTGAACATGAAATCGCGCATCGGGGCCACGGCCATTTTCAGGGCTGTGGGTTGATCCAGCTTTTCTTGCAAATACGGCTGGAGCGCCTCTGTATTGATTCTGTTCAGGGTAGGTGACATGACAAAAAAAGAAAGAAACAGGGCGAGCCCCAGAATAACCTGGGTTGGTGGCATATTCTGCGTTCCCATCGCCTGCCGGACAAAGCCGAGGACAATAACAATTCGGGTAAAACAGGTCGTCATCAACAGGATGGCAGGGGCAACGGACAGGATGGTCAGAACAAACAGCACCTGAAGGGCGTTTGAAACCTGTGCCGGTGTATTTGCGTCCGCAACTCCAAAGGTAATGGTCGGCAATCCGATCGCATCGGCATCCTTTATCGGGCTGAAAAAGAGGCAGAAAAACAGGGTGAGAAAAAATACTATCGGGAAAGCGGGTTGAAACCTTCGACTCATGATTGAACAGTCACTCCGGTCGATTGCAACACTTCGGCAAAGGACGATTCGGGTTGGGGGGTAAGGGCGGCAATATGGGAAATATGATCACCGCTGATTCCAAGCAGATGTTCCTGTCCTTTGACATTTATGAGACAGAGAGCCTTTTTTCCCATCAGGGGCTTAATTTCCATGATTTTGATATCCTGGTTTGCCCCGGTCGCAAAGATGGAAAAACGTTTTTTCAAGACAGCATACAGTATCAGCATTATGCCCAGGACCACGAGCAGACCCCAGATGACCCGAAAATAATTCGCGGTATCGCTCATTATCGGCAAATTGCCGGCAAAGGTATTCACGGGATGAAGGAATTGGCTTAAGAAAAGAAGCGGAAGGAAACGCAGTTTATATTTAAGGTGTAGCAGCATGATATCTCGCATTTATCCAAGGTTCTCGATCCGGTCCGCGGTACTCACCACATCGGTTAGGCGAATGCCGAATTTATCTCCCACCATTACAGCCTCGCCTTTGGCGATCAACTTTGAATTCACGTAAAGATCAAGAGGCTCCCCGGCAAGTTTGTCCAATTCAATGACATAGCCTTCGCCCATTTTCAGCAAATCCCGAAGCAGTATCTTGCTTCGTCCGACTTCAACGGAGATCTGCAGGGGGATATCATAGAGAAAATCAAGTCCCCTGCCGTTTTTCTGATCCGACGAGGCTTTAGGTGATTTCAAGACGGATTTTGGATTGTCCTGAAGAAGTTCTTTTATTTCATCCGGATCGGGACGACTGTTTTTAGGTGTGTTCATGTAGCTTCCTTGTAATCGTTCACCGGGCACAGCAAAATGGTCGCTTGACCCGATAACTGTAAATGTTCACCAGTGCTCCGGATCTGCACAAGCAGACTGACGAACAGTAGGGGCGGGTTCTAAACCCGCCCTTTCATGCAAGGCAGCCTGATCGTGTGCAGATGGGGTGCTGGTGAACGTTTACGCTTCCTTAATTAATAATTCCTGTGAGACTGATGGCTTTTTTGCCATTGTGTGTTCCCGGGATGGCAGAAAATTTTACCATTTCTTCAACCAGAACCTTGAGTGGCGCACTGGGGTCGTAATCCAGAGTGAGAATATCACCCTGCTCCATGTTCAATACCTGCTTTATCGAGAGCGTCATTATTCCTGACTGGGCGGTAACGCTTGCGGGAACTTCCAGAACTTCGTCTTCCAATACATCCTGCCATGTTCCCCGGCTGATCGTCGAGATATTCAGCAGTTCCCGCAAGAGATCACGGAGCGGCTCAAGGGTTACGTAAGGGAATACCAGGTGGATTTCGCCGGAATACTCGCCGGCTTTTACCAGAAGTGTCCCGACAATGACCTCCGCCTCCGGTTCGACAATCGAAACCAGACGGGCGTTGTTTTCCAGCTTGATCAAGGTGGTATCCAAATCCAGTAATTGGAAAAACGCTTTATTCAGATCCCTGCAGGCGTCGGTAAGTACCGTTTTTAAAATATTCAGCTCAATCGTGGTGAGCCTTCGATCCAGGTGAGGCGACTGCAGATCATTGGCGGCACCGAGCATGATTTCTATCAATGAAAAAGAGAGCTTGGGGTCGATAATGATGAGGGCCCCATGCTTTAAGGGCGGCATGTCAAGAATACCGATGCCGCCGGGCTGGTGCTTGTCGGCCATAAATTTCTGAAATTCAAAGGTCTCAAGTGCCGATCTGGTAATCGAAAAATTGCGCTGCAGCTGGTTGGTCAGGGACGTAGCGTATGATCTGCAGAAGATATCAATGATAATATCAAAGTTCGGGATCCTGAACTGCTCTCTATCCGGACGGGCAAGTTGAAACAGGTTGAGCGGACTACAGGCGAGAAATGAACTCTGTTCTTTCTCATCCAGATCAAGGGAAATCCGTCCATCCCTGATTGCCTTGAGAAGATTGGCAATTTCTGATTTTTTTAGAATAGGATCCATAAGTTTTTAGAATATTATTGAACCACAAAATTCGTAAAATAGATCGCCGTTATTTTACCGGTTTGCAGAAAAGTATTAAGCTTGTTCAAGAGTTCGGCCTTGAGCTGTTTTTTGCCCTGAAGATCCTGCAATTCCTCGTATGTTTTGTTCCCTATCAGCAGAAGAATCGCATCGCGTATCTGCGGCATCCTCTGTTGGGCTTCACTTTGGACTGCCTCGTTGGTCAGTTCGATGGTAATCGAAGCCTTGACATAATGGGCAGTGTCACCACTGATGATATTGACGATAAACTCGTCAATATTCACCATGGGCCCGATCTTTGCCTGCTGGTTGAGCGCTGGTACCGGAACTTGCTGAGCAGGGCTTTTTTCATCCTGAGGGACAGGTTTTTCTCTCAGCAGATACCAGGCACCAAAACCGCCTCCGGCCAAAAGGATGAGAACCACTATCCCGATTATGAGAAAAAGCTTTTTTTTACTCCCGCTTTTTTGAACTGCCGCTTCTTTTTTTTCAGCCATGTATTTCTACCTTGGTACGTTCTTAGATATTAAAGGGGAACCGTGCCATTTTTGTCCGACTCTTTGATTCGCAATCTATTGCTCTGCAGTTTCAGGACAAAATCGACCCGTCGGTTTTGTGCTCTGCTCGCTTCATCTTTATTGGGAACTATAGGCCTGTCTTTGCCATAGCCGACAGCAGACATCCGGTCCAGGACAAGGAGGTCGCTATAGGAAAGATATTTCATCACCGAAGCAGCTCTTTCCACCGAAAGATCCCAGTTGTCAAATTGTGTGTTTTGCACGGGAATGTCATCCGTATGCCCTTCAATCCTCAAGTCCATCGGCAAAGGCCGGACAATGTCGGCGATATTTCTCAAAAGCGGATATGCTTTCTTGGAGATTTTTACTTGACCGCGCTCAAACAATATCGAGTCGTGAATACGAAGAACTATCGAGTCATCGTCTTTTTTTAGTACCCCTATATCCTTATTCAGACGCAGGGCATCAATTTGTGATTTTATCTTTTCATAGAGTTTTTGGGTCGTCTGTATCTGAATCGGTGAATATTTGGTCCTCGGTGAAGAAGG
Source organism: uncultured delta proteobacterium (assembly GCA_963728385.1). Lineage (GTDB taxonomy): Bacteria > Desulfobacterota > Desulfobulbia > Desulfobulbales > Desulfocapsaceae > Desulforhopalus_A. The sequence goes on along the minus strand of CAVSJK010000002.1, from coordinate 1,799,997 downwards.
AAGAACGGGGATTGCGAAATCAACACTGGCGGATTCCTTGTGCGTCCCAAAGGCATCCTTTAAAGAACTGGATGCTGCCGTAAACCGTACCGGGTCCATGTTAGCCATGGAAACAAGCAATACAAAAAAGGTCAGCAGTAAGGTGACCAGATCGGAGTAGGTGACCATCCAGGCAGGTGCGCCGACCGCACATTCCGTTTTTTTACATTTTTTTGGAGGAGCCTGAGTTTTTTCTTCCGCCATTGCAGTCGTGCCTTTACTTGTTGAAGGTGGACTCGCGTAGTTTAGGTGCAATAAAAGCGTGCAGCTTCTGTTCCATAATCCGAGGATTTTCTCCGGAAAGAATAGACTGCATGCCTTCAATTATGAGTGTTTTAATAAGTACCTCCGATGCCGACCGGTTTTTCAGTTTTCCGGCCATTGGAGCACAGACAACATTGGCGATTACGGCACCGTAAAAGGTCGTCAGGAGAGCAACCGCCATCGCCGGTCCGATGGAGGACGGGTCATCCATGGTCTGGAGCATCTGGACGAGACCTATCAGGGTGCCGACCATTCCCATGGCCGGCGCATACATGGAAATGGAAGTGAAAATATCAGCACCTTTACCATGTCGCATCTGGATATACTCAATTTCCGTGTTCAACATGCTGCGCAGAGTTTCCGGTTCCTGACCGTCAACGGCCATCTGCATAGCTTTTTTAAGAAAATCATCTTCAACCGACTCCATTGCCCCCTGTAAGGCGAGTATACCTTCCTTTCTTGCTTTGGTTGCAAATTCCATGAGTTGTACAATGAGATTGTTTACGGACATCTCCTGATGCAGGAATGTTTTTTTTGCAACGTTCAAGGCATCAAATACGTCGCTAAAGGGGTAATGAACCAGAGTGTTGCCGATGGTCCCTCCAAAAACAATGAGAATAGACGGCACATTTATGAAAATTGACAGAGGACCACCCTGAAGAATGGCCATCAACATAAGGCCAAATGCTGCGCCTATGCCGATTACAGTTGAAAGATCCAAGCAAACGCCTCCAGACAGATTCTACATAATAATATCGCTTACGGGGCGTATGCCCTGTTAATCGTTCACCGGTCCACACTAAAGACCGCATAATTCAAATAGTACGTATCAGAGTGGTCGGTACCTTGGAGTTCGTACATCAAAAATTCTTGTTTGGTCTTTTTGAAGAAGAATCTTGCGAAGTTCCTTACATTCCTTGAAGGTACTGCCGAATCCCGGATTATTTCCATTGTAACGGGGCTGGATCTTTTCCCTGAAACCGTTCTTCATATCATAGACTCTGGAATTTTAAAACTCAAGTTAGCAAAAAATATTCCATAGAAAATTCTTTTTATTGTTAATCAATAAAAACAGAACATGGAGGGATATACAGGGCTGGAAGAAATAAGAAAACCAGGGCCAACTTCAAGTTGGTCCTGGTTTGTAGCGGGGGGGTGTCGGAATTATGACTCGTAAACGTTCATCAGTGCCGCATACGATCAAGACAGCTGTGCATGGAAAGAAGGGCGGGTTGAGAACCCGTCCCTACACCCCGTCTGCCTGTTTGTTAATTTGATTTTCCCGGCGAACGGTTAGTTGTGACTCTTACCTTTTCAGATTGATGAGCTCTCCCAGCAGATCATCGACAGTTGTGATGATTTTTGAGTTGGCCTGAAAACCACGCTGAACGGTAATCATTCTTACAAACTCGGCTCCCATGTCGACGTTTGATTGTTCAAGGGAGTTGGTGAAGATTTTACCGAGCTCGGGCCCAGGCAGACCGGTTCGGGCAGCACCGGAGGATGTAGTGGCTGTATACAGATTACTTCCGGCAAGATCCAATCCACCCGGGTTGACGAATTTTCCCAAAGCAAGCTGGGAAATTTTCTTCTGTTCACCATTGGAATAGGAGGCTACGACAATGCCATCGGGATCTATGGCAACTCCGGTGAGGTTACCTGCCCCGGAACCATTCTGGTTTTGCGAAATAACCACGGATTCACTGTTGAATTGAGTGGTGTCGAAGGTAATGTCAATGGCCGTCGGTGTCGTGCCGTTGCCCCAGTCGAGGGCCGGGATAGTCGCAATTGTGTCGGTCGGCGGAGTGCTTGCTGCATTGTTCAATACACCATTTTTGGTAAACTGGAGAGATGGTGGAAAAGTTCCACTCAGAATGGTCCGTCCCATCATCCTGTTCCGCACTCCATGATGCATTCCATTCATTATCTCCGATTTTAGAAAAATAGGTAGACAGGAGATGCGGATTGCCCAGGGAATCAAAAACCTGCACGGATGACGAATAATTATATGTATTGGGGTCCGCATAATCAAAAGGAGTCACTGAAACTTTAGGTTCGGTGGAATCGAGATTCGTGGTGAGCTGGAGGGTGGAGGTAACATTTCCCTGGACCAGACCACTACTTTCCACTTGGATATCGCTGGGATCGCCTGATCCTAATGCTCCGTTTGCGTCAAAAGCCTTACCTTGTACTCTCAAACCTTCCGGATTCACCAGATATCCATCCTGATCAAACCTGAAAGAACCGGCTCTCGAATAATAAGCGGTCTCATCGCCGGGCTGTTTTAAAATAAAGAAGCCATCACCCTCAATGGCGACATCGAGGTTTGACTCCGTGGATTCGAAGGTACCCTGGCTGAAAATCTGATCGACCTTGGACATTCCGACACCACGGCCAACCTGGGACTGTCCTCCTGAACCATTTATGGAACTTGAAAGGAGATCGGCAAAGACCGTTCGGGAACCTTTAAAGCCAAGTGTGTTGGTGTTTGCAAGATTGTTACCGATGACACTCATGGCCTGTCCGTTTGTGTTCAGACCACTGACCCCACTGTACAATGCACTCGAAATACCCATATCCTTCTCCTTTTCCTAAGAGTCAGTTTGCTTGAAAACCACTCGTCCAATGCTGATAAAAATCTTATTCCAATTCGTTTCGTTGTTGCCCGGCGATCATGTTGGAACTGCTTCCGTGCTGCTGTGATATCAGCTCCCGTTATCAACAGATGGTGTCCGGCTGCCTGGCTCATAGACTCCGAGAATCGAGGAGAAATCTACCTGGCCTGCTTTGGTTATGAGAACACCACCGTAATCTCCATCGAGATCAACTCCGGTTACTTCCGACCGGACAAGAGGGGCGGCTCCTACACCATCCTCGCCGACCGCCTTCGCTTCTATGACTATTTTGTAGTTTCCGGAGGGAGCGCTTGTGCCATCTTTCAACACTCCGTCCCAGTTGATAAAATGATTGCCTGTCTCAAGATCTTCTCCGTTAAGTGTCGCTATAGTCGCTCCATCTTTCTGCAGGGAGAGTGTCACTTTCGAGGCTTTGCCATCCAGCTGATAGCCAATTTGCACAGGATCGCCGGTGAAATCAAAACTACTGCCGTTGTATGTCACATCCTTGCCTATTGTATTAAGGGTTGTAAAACGGTCGGCATTGGCATTGGATGTGGTAAGATTGTTCATGCTTTCATTTAAGGTGAACAGCTGTTCCAGGGAACTGAATTGTGCAAGCTGCGCGGTAAATTCAGTTGGGTTATCCGGATTGAGCGGATCCTGATTTTGCAATTGAGCGACAAGAAGCTTTAAAAAGTCCTCTTTGCCCATTACCGCATCTTTACTGTTGGCAGCGGTTCCCGTTGCGGCTGTAGTAGCCTTGTTTATCGCATCAATAGAACTGCTCATGGAAAACTCCTAAACCCCCCAAGGGAGTACTCAGTTGGGGCGGGTTCCAAACCCGCCCTTGTACCTTCACGCAATTCTTTCATACGAAGCAAGAAAGAATTTCTAAGGTACTAACCTCCGCAAAGCACGGGGATAAGTACCTTCACGAAATTCTTTCCCAAAAAACAGGAAAAGAATTTCTAAGGTACTAAATTTTTACATTTACGCCGGTATTTGTTGCCAAAGCAGCATTTCCGTAGTCTTCAAATGAAAAGGCGGCCTCACCCTCTCTTCGACCTTTTTGGGCAGTTGGTTTGTAGTCGTAATCATTGTTACTGAAAAGCTGTTGATCGAAAAAATCAAAACCGCCAACCGAATCGGAATCGGCGGTGACCGATATTTGATCAACGGTGAATCCTTGATTTTCCAGAACTGATCTTAATTTTGGGATGTTTTTCTCTAATATTTCCATGGTATGATGGCTCTGGGCGACTACATTTGCCCGGATCGAACCTTCTTTTACCGTCAGATCGATTTTCAGCTCACCAAGTTCTGCCGGATGGAGTTTTAAGTTAATCCGTGAATCCGTATTCTTACCTGAAATTTGAAAACGGTTGGTCAGCTGCTGGAGAATATCGTCCTCGTGAACTATTGCCCCGGAAGGCAGGATTACCGGCATTGCCGAATCGTTGGTCTGCAGGGTAGGGGTGCTCTGCACATTTACTGGAATTTGGGAAAAAGTGTTTGTCTGTTCCGTACCAAGTGGACCGCTTTGCAGGTGAATATTAGTGGTTTGCTGGAAAAGTCCGTCGCCTTTCTGATTTTGATTGTCCTGAAAATTTTGATTATCCTGCGCAAGGTTTTGCGTATTATTTTTTGCATTGAAATACAGTTGATGGAGATCATGCCTGATCCCGTGTTGACCATGTGTCAATTTTCCGGCTGTTTTGTCAACACCATCGGTATCCGCAACGAGGAGGCTGCTGAGATTAAGCTCAGGTGTTTCATTGGTCGGCGCTTCAGCAAGGGTTTCAGGGGTTGCTTGGAAGGAGGCAGTCACAATACCATGGATGTTGTTTCTCAAGGAATTAGCCGAAGAATCGTTCGGTGCTTTTGTGATGGATACGGATCCGGTCTCGTTTGCCTTATCGATAATCTGCTGCAATTGACTGAGGAGTGCGTCTTGTTTGACGGCAGATACGGCTTGTGTGGCATTCTCTCCTTTTTGCGGAGCAGTTAAAGACAGCTCCGGCTGCATCATGGAAGAATTGAGGACCTTTCCGGTTGTATTCAGTTCATCAGCGGCTCCATTCATTGCATCCTGAAGTGCATTGGCGGAAGTTTGTGCGTGTTCCATGCCGGAGAGATTTAAACCTGTCGCCAGGAGTTGTGCTGCATCCGGGGAAAGAGATGTGGATGTCTTTTTAGAGGTTTTCTCCCGTTTCTCCGGCTGTGTTTCAGTCGCCGCTGTGCCTTTGGTTTCAGAACTCTTGCTTTTCAGTGATTGACCGCTTTTATCAGTCGATACATCTTTATCGGTAGATTTGTCTTCGTCGGTTGGGTGTGACGTTTTTTTGACACTTTTGTCGCGGGTATCATGCTGTCCGCTTTTTTTGTTTGAAATGGCTTTGTCGAGGTGAGGTGAAAATTGACTCTGCTCTTTGCTGTTCGATTGTGCGGACGATTGCGCCTGGGGAACGACGGGTTGGATAGAGACAATTTGCGGCATATAGTTTCACTCAAGTTGTAATGTTGAAAAGGTGGTACTGAGTTCAGTTGCTTTCTGTTTAGATATCTGATCCAGAATCTTCGCAGCGGCTTTCACCTTCATGTTCGCCAGCAGATCCGCCGCCAGTTGCCGGTCTAGACCGGTTAAAGCGAGAGCTGCTTTTGCGGGCGACATTTTCTGGTAAATTCCCGCCAGGTTCTGGAGCCGTTTTTTCTCTACTGCCGATTTACCTTTCAGAAGTTCATCTATTTTCTTCTGAAGGGTTTTGAGCTCATTTAGTTTCCTGTCTATTTCAGTAAGTTTATTATCGACTCCTTCCTCAAGGGTCTTTAGCTCCTTTTTACGAATTGAGATTTCTTCCTGTTCTTTTCTAAGGTTTATGCGCTCCTGCATTATCGAGTTGTCGATTCTTCTCTCCTCGACCGAGCCATAATTTTTCGCGGTATTTATATCGGCGGGAAGAGCGGTTTGCGGGAACAGCATCAGGGAGACCAAGAGGATGAGGTATTTGTGATGTCGTATCATGGTTTCAAATATGGTGGTAAATAGTGGTGAGCTGGAAATTCTTTCTTGCCTATGCACGGCAGGCTGATCGTGTGCAAATGGAGTGCTGGTGAATGCTTACCGTCAATATGTACCCGACTCATGCCGGCTTGTGGCTATTTCGTCAAGCATAGCCGCTTCCTTCTTATTTAAATAACATTGCCAGGCCTTGTTCTGTGTTTGTTTCAGGCGCTCCATTATCTGCCTTTCTCTGCAGCGATTTAAAAGATTCTGCTGTTCAAGCTGTATGAGCGAGGATTTTTCCGTGAGAGTCTTTTTAATTGCCCGAATGTTATCTTTTTTGGCAGCGATGCTTTCCTCATACCTGATCAGTTCAGTTATCCCTATTCCTTCGGCTTGTAGTTTTTCCGTCTCGTCGATAAAGTCGGCCAAGGCTTCAACTTCATCATGTAATTTTTTTTCAATAGATTCCTTAACCTTCTTTGCCTCTATCAAACGATGCTGCGCAATGTCTTCCAGGCGTATGCGATAATCAAGGACTGTCTGTAAGGAAAAAGGTTTCATATCCTCCTGAAATTTATAGTTTTTACGACCGACACCGACCACTATGCATTGCTATCGGTCTGCCGACGATTTTGTTTTAACGGTACGTCATCTTTACGATCACTAAGGACAGTTCCTAAACGTTCGATAGACTCCTTCAAGGTTGTTGTCTCGGTATAGTTTTGTCGTAAAAAGTCATTAACCGCGTCGATCTTACTGATGGCGTAATCGATTTTTGGATTGGAACCTTTGGCGTAAGCCCCTATATTTATAAGATCTTCGGCCTCTTTGTAACTGGCCATAACATCTCTTGCTTTGCCCGCCAGTTCCAGATGTCTGGGGAAGGTAATGTCGCGCATCACCCTGCTTGCGGAATTAAGGACATCAATCGCCGGGAAATGATTTCTTGCTGCAAGGGCCCTGGAAAGCACGATGTGTCCATCGAGAATCGACCGAACTGAATCGGCAACGGGCTCGGTCATATCGTCTCCATCGACCAGCACCGTATACAAACCGGTTATCGAACCCTTTCCCTGGAACCTTCCGGCCCGTTCGAGAAGTTTCGGCAGCGTGGCAAAAACTGAAGGGGTATATCCTTTGGTGGTTGGTGGCTCACCGATTGCTAGACCTATTTCCCGCATAGCCATGGCAAAACGAGTAACCGAATCCATCATGAGCAGGACATTTTTGCCCTGATTGCAAAAGAATTCAGCAATAGCCGTTGCGACAAAGGCTCCACGCATACGAAGGAGGGGAGGCTGGTCGGAGGTCACAACGACGATCACTGAACGCGCTAAGCCTTCCTTACCGAGATCACGTTCGATAAACTCACGTACCTCACGTCCTCGTTCACCGATCAAGGCGATTACATTGATATCGGCCTTGGCATATTTGGCCATCATGCCGAGGAGGACGCTCTTGCCGATTCCAGAGCCGGCCATTATTCCCATGCGTTGTCCCATCCCGCAGGTGATAAGACCGTTGATGGCACGCACGCCGATATCAAGAGTTTCATTGATATTTTGCCGTTCCATTGGGCCAGGGGGAAGGGAATACAGATCTTTTTCTTCGGAAAGAAGCGGGGCGGGCCTGCCGTCCTGGGGAATTTCCATGGCATCGATTACGCGTCCCAGCAGGCTGTTACCGACTCTGATGGTGGCGCTGTTGCGGATAACCCTGATAAGACTTCCCGGACCGAGTCCACGCAAATCCCCAAGAGGCATGAGCAATGCCTTTCCGTCTCTGAAGCCGACAATTTCGGCGTAGATCTTATGATCACCGGCGACAGTTGTCAGTTCACAGAGTGAACCTACACTGGAGTGGGGGCAGTAGCCTTCAATGACCAGACCGACAATCCTGGTAATCTTCCCCCACACTTTAATGACATTGAGGTTTTTTACTTGAGTATGATCAAATGACATTGGCGGCTGATTCCGGTTAATTCGCATTCAATTTTTTTACCACGAAGGACACGAAGAGCACGAAGAGACAAATCATCAAATTCCATTCTTCGTGTCCTTCGTTCTCTTCGTGGTGAATTCCAAATAGTGTCCGGCGCGTGCGAACATGAGGCTCATGAGTAGTGTTTCGTCCCGCCCGGATGCTCAAGTGTTCTTTTTGATTTCCTCTCGTATTAGGTCAAACTGACTGGTGATGGTTGCGTCAAGAGTGCAGTTGTCCGATTCGATCCTGGTGCCGCCACGCTCTATGGAGAGATCTTTCTTTATGATGATTTTATTTAATCCGGTAACACCGGCAATGATTTCCGCGGAGTGTTCCGCAACGGTTTCATAATCTTCCGGGTGAATATATACGGTAAATTCTTCGGATCTTACCGCCCGCTGTAAGGCTTCTTCTATTGTTGCGATAATTGTACTATCCTGTTCTTGAAGGGAAATGCGAAGTATTCTCTCAGCGATCGCCAGGGCGATATTCTGTAATTCTTCGCTGCTGTTGCTGATGATTGTCTCCCGAATGGTGTCAAGTTGTTGACATGCACTCTGCAGGGCCTTTGTCGCGGTGCCAAAAGCCTGTTCTACTTTTTCTTTGCCGGTTTGGATGCCCTTTTGATACGCTTCTTCAATTCTTTTCTCAGCCACGGCAATTTCCAGATAGTTACTTAAATCGATCTCCGGCTGTTTCGGGAGAATTTCCGGCTGATTTCCCTCCTGAAGTGCCGGTTGCTCCTCCGAGCTCTTGTCGCCCGGGGGATTTTCCATTAATGCTTCCGGCTCTGTTGTTTTTACCTGGGAAGCTTCTTGCCCGGAAACGGTCGGTATGAGTGCCGATTGAAAAGGGAGATCATCCTTTCGCCGAAGCGGTTGCCACCCGGAGGAAGAATTTTCTTCCCTCTTGATGAGTGTTTCAGGTTGAAAGCCCTCGGAATTTTTATAATATTTAGACAAGCTCATCCCCGCCTCCGGAGCCAAGTACCAGTTTGCCCTCTTCCTCAAGTTTCATGGCAATCTTGACTATCGACTGCTGCATAAGTTCCACCTCGGAAAGCCGCACAGGCCCCATGGCTTCAAGATCGTCACGAATCATGTCCGCGGCACGGGTGGACATGTTGGCAAATATTTTTTCCTTCATTTGCTCGGAGGCGATCTTCAGTGCCATGGTCAAGGAGTCATTATTGACCTCTCTCAGGATCATCTGCAACGACCTGCCGTCAAGGGCGACAAGATTCTCGAAGGTGAACATTTTCTTACGGATCTCTTCCGCCATATCCGGGTCGGTCTGTTCCATTTCTTCCAGAATGTCGGCGTCGAGATTATTTTTCATATGGTTGAGGATACCTACCGCAGCATCAATTCCACCTACCGTTTTATGAGCATTTCCGGAAACCAGGCCTATTTCACGATGTAGTGCATCTTCGATCCTGCTTAGTACCACGGGAGAGACTTTTTCGATCTTTGAAATACGATAGGCAACATCGGCCCTGATCGATTCCGGCAAGTGGGTCAGTATTTCCGCGGCGTGCTCTACATGTTGCGTGGACAGAATCAGGGCAACGGTTTGCGGGTGCTCCTGCTCAAGAAGACCGGCAACCATGAGTGGTGCCATTAAGGCGATCGTCTCAAGGGACTTTGTCTCGGTTCCGGATAAAAATTGATCCATGAGAAATTTCGATCTTTCTTCCCCTGGGGTAGCAGCGATTGCATTCTTGGCAAAATCACCGCCTTTGACAAACAGGCCGGCAAATCGATTCTGAGATTCACGAAAATTTGCAAAATACCTTTTCTTTAATATCGAGGGGAATATGGTCTATGCTGGACATAGCCCTGGTGACCTGCCGAATTTCATCGTCGGACAGCTCCTCAAATATTTTTGCCGTAGCATCCTCCCCAAGACATATGAGCAATACTGCAACTCTATTTATTCCGGTAAGTGTTTCGATACCCATTGTCTTATCAACCTTCCTGATCTCGTAAACCTCAAATTTGAGATGGCTAAGTAAAAAACTTCATATGCGAGTAGTGCAAAATTTCTATTATTTCGGCGTACTAGCGTACGTCGTAATGATAGAAATTTTGCAGCAACGAAGCAGATGAAGAATTTTTACGACGCCATCAACCTTCCTGATCCAGTTTTTGATTATAAATGCTGTCGGTACTTGATTTTGTTGCACTTCTTGGCGTAGGGCGGTAATGGCATCATCAATCGGCAGGGGCGGTTCGACCGGTTCCTGTTCCAGCATCGTAAGTTGTTCATACTCAAGCTGTTCGACGGTTTTATAATGCTGCTGTACTTCACTTTTCATGGATTTGATGATAGGTCGGATCAGGATTAAATAGATGAGAAGCATGCCGAGGCCTGATCAGGGCATATTTTATCAGGGGCATATATTGATAGAGAAGATTCGCCGGTGCCCATTTCTCCTTCAGCTGCGGTTGTTTGGGTTCGACAAAAGGCATGGACAAGACATTGATAACATCTCCTCGCGCGGGCACCAGACCAATTGCCGAGGCAACCATGTTTTCTATTGATTTGAGCTCTTCTGCGGATCGGGGAATTGCCTGTTTCAGGCTTGCCGTCTGCAGCAAGTTGTATTTTATCCGCGACAAGGACGGATACCGAGAGTGCGGATTTTATGCTGCCGACAGGATTGATAATTTTACTGATGGTCTTGCTGATTTCATAATTGGTTATTCGGGAATTCTTGTTTGGAGGCGTGGTAGTCGGTATTCTCTGGCCCAATTTATTGCCCTGCAGATTGGACTGGACGCCGGGGACGCCTCCGGCAGTTTCTGCGCCGCTGGTTTCCGCGTTGATTTGTTCACTTCTGATGACTGGATCATCACCATCATAAGAGTTCTTCCGTCTTTTCCACTTTGGAAAAATCCAGGGTGGCGGAAACACGCACCATGGCATTATCTTTGCCCATGGTTTTGTCCAGCAGATCCTGGGCCTGTATTTCCATTCTATGTTCAACTTCCTGCTGGTAGGCAAGCATGTCGACGGAAAGCAGGTCATTTTTATCGGCTTTTTTCTGGCCTTCAAGAACGACGCCATTGGAATCAATAATTTTGACGTTTTCCGGTTCCAGGTCGGTTACAGAGCCGGCAACCAGATGGATGATTCCCTCGACCTGTGCCTGATCGAGGTTTTTGCCGGGAACAAGGGTAACGATGACTGAGGCTGTGCCGCTTTTCTGCTGATCTTTAAAAAGTCTTTTTTCCGGCAACGCGAGATGCACACGGGTGGATTCAACAGGGGCTAGAGAGGTAATCGTTCTGGCCAGTTCTCCTTGCAACGCTCTGGTATAATTAACTTTTTGAACGTAGTCCGTAAGGGCAAAACTCTGTTTGTCAAATACCTCAAATCCGACATCACCACCATTTGGTAAGCCGTTGGAGGCAAGATCCAGACGTGTCTGGTAAATCTTGTCGGCAGGAATCCAGATATCTTTTCCTCCGTTTTTGAGGGAGTATTCAATTTTTTGATTTTTCAGCCAGTCAGTGACAGAGGAAGCATCGGTCATCGATAGGTTGGCATAGAGAAGCTGTTGATCGGCGGTTCGCGCCTGAATAATCAGAAAAGCAAAGAGAATAACCGAAATAAGAAGAACCGTTGCCGTCGCAATTTTTTTAGATAAAGGCCATTCCTGAATCGAGGTTATGACATTCTTTCGCTCAGTTCGTGAAACCTCAGGGGGGTTTGGCCGTGTTGAGGTTGCTACTCCTTTCTCTTCAACTTCCATTTCTGCTGATCCTTTGTGAATTCTTGATACCTAAAAAACAGCTAAGTTATTTCCTAACAGCTCTTAAATCTGCATCCGCATTATTTCTTCATAAGCGCTGAGCGCTTTGTTACGCATCTGCACAAGCATACGTAGGGAAACATCCGCTTCTTCCACGGCAATCATCACTTCATGGAGGTGTCTGGCATCTCCGCTCTGCAGTTTTACAACCGCTTGATCGCCTGGAATTTGCGTTTCATTCACCTTGTTTATCATAGAGGAAAGCATATCACCAAAATCCTTCGTGCTCTTGCTGATCGCACTGGTGTCCGCAACCTTGGGGGGGAGAAGGGTAATGCTGCCTGGGCCGTCTATCGTGGTCATAATTTATTATCTCCCAATTTCCAAAGCCTTCATGGCCATTCTTTTTGCCATTTTTATGCTTGTCACATTTGCCTGGTAGGACCGGGTGGCGGACATCATATCGACCATTTCTTCAAGGACGCTGATATTAGGCATTTCGACATAACCGTCCTCTTTTGCATCAGGATGGGAAGGGTCATACACTTTTTTTGGTGCTGTTGATCTTCGGTAATTTTCGTCACCTTGACTCCCTGGGCCCCATCTTTCATATTTCCTTCGAGCTGTTCCTGGAAAGATAATGGAGCGGATTGGAAATGGACGGATTTTTTCTTGTATGGGTCCGCCTTCAGGAGTCGAGGTGCGTTTCAACGTTGGCAAGGTTCGAACTGATGGTATTCAGTCGCAAACTCTGCGCCTGTAAGTGCGGATCCGCTAATTCTGAAAGTGTTCAAAATATCCATAAAATTTCCTCGAGAAAGGATTGTCATTATTTGCGTAACTAACGGTACACCGGTGCACTACAAGAGATCGGATCCCGGATCTATTACGCGTTCATCCGTGCATTATTGTCCGCCGGATATGACATGCTTGAGCAGGGTCATTTTCTTTTTCAGGAGCTGAGCGGCTGTTTCGTAGAGAAGCTCATTTTCCGAGAGTGTGAGCATTTCCTGATCGACCTTACGCCGTTTTCATCACCGATGCCGGACTGGTCGTTTTCAGTAATTATTTTGCCACTGACAGAATTAAAGTTCGGTGGGACCAAGAGAAATATGTTTCTCGTGGAGGTCGCCAGTGAGATGTCGCCTGCCTGCCCATGGCATTGGCCAGATCCTCTTCAAAATCAAATCGCCTTGCCGAGTAGCCGGGGTTTCGGCATTGGCAATATTGGATGAAATTACCTCGGCTTTTTGTGCGCGAAGATCCAATACCTTGCCCATAAGCTGCATATTGGTATCAAAAGGTCTTAATGGATCCATTGTCCTCCTTGGCTGGTGACCATAGAATTTCGATCTCATTTTTTTTTGGGAAACGATTTCGAAATGCCATGTCTGCCGACCTACTGACCTTTTATCTATGTCGAGAATACGCGTGGTAGTGTTCAATACCCGAAAAGCATGGGTATAAGTATCTTCACGAAATTCATTCATAAAAAACATGCAATGAATTTCTAAGGTACTAATATTGTCTCATGCGGGCCTCTATTTTTGCAAATTGCAATTCCCGTTCCGCATATTGTTTCCACAGACTGTTTTTTTCTGTTTCGACAAGTTTTTCAAAGAAACTTAGGGCTTTTTTCTCATTTCCTTTCTGCCGGGCCAGTTCCGCCAGCCGGTACAGACTCTGCTGATAAAATTCATTCTCCTTGGTGATAGCCATAAATGCCTGTTCCGCTTCATCCCTAAGACCCGTCCTGCAAAGGCTTTCAGCAAACATAAATTGTTCTTGTTGGGACAGGGACGGCTTCATGAGAAGGAGTTTTTTTGAGATTTCCACACATTTTTTATAATTATCTGTTCTGAAATAAAGTGAGGCGGCAAGTTCATACATGGCTTTGTTTGCAGGAAGCGGATCAGGCAGAAGCTGTAGCGCATCGCTGAGTCGTTCATCGGCAACTAAAGCCCGGAGCCTGAGAATGAGCAATTTCGAAGAGAATCGGCCTTTAGGATAAAGATAGGCGTATTGGGCGGCATAATCCCCAACCAGGGAATAGTTGCCCTGATCAAAGGTTGCCTGAATCATAGGAAGAAAAAGATCTTCTCTTTGATCAACAGGCATTATTTCGATGAGGTAAAGGTACAATTTCTGCGCCTCGTCATATATACCTATTCGATCGTAGGCCTCTGCAATATCGATCAGGAATTTACTGTCAATCCATTTATTCTGGAAAAGATCCTTGTTTTGTTTGGCTAAAACCAGTGCCTGTATATATTCCTGGTTGTCCACCAGCCGTTTTATTTCACGGGGCAGAAGATCGATAAGGAGCGCTTGTGCCGATATTCTGACATTTCCTGTTAGAAATTCTCGTAGAAATTGTTGGAGCAGCGCGATTGGTTTGGCCGTATCACCGAGCATTGATTGAGCAAGAGCCTGTTTGAAAAGAGCTTCTTCACGGATAGTACGTGAATTTGCAGTTTCGGCAATGACTCCATAATGTATTGCCGCCTCGGTCCCCCAGGATTTTTTTTGCAACAGGAGCAGATCGTTTTTTTTCATCGCGGCCCGAAAGCCTGCTTCCATGCCTGAGTAATTATTTTCAATATGTGAAAACTCGTTAATTAGAGATGCATTATCGCTGAATTTCAGCTTTGCCATATTTTTTCTATATTCGATAAGGCCCAGAAGTGCTTTTTCGGAAACCAAGGAGGAAAGAGTGCCATAACAGTTTGCGGCTTCCTTGAATTTTTTCATGTCGTAACAGATATTGCAAGAACCGGACAACGAATAGGGCAGGGTTTGCATTACCTTGGAATCGGCTTCGAGCCGGTATGCAGCCCTGGCCTTTATCGGCTGTTTGATGGCATACCAGTAATCGGCCTGACGAATCTGGATTATTTCAGCAATGTCTTTGGGAAACGCTATGTCCTCTCGTAATAAAAGATGGTTGAGCCTTGTATAATCTCCGGTTGCCAGGGCTGTCTCAATTTGAGAAAGGAGGAGGTACGGGGCTAGAGGAAGTGTTTTGCTGACCGAGGATTCCAGTAATTGATAATCGTCTGCAGCGATAAACGGGTCCTGAAAAACAGAACGGAGGTGGATTAAGAGATATTTGGCATAAGTACCTAGCAACTGATCACTATATTGTTCGTTCAGCAGGTAGAGCTGTCTGAACGCACCATCAAAATTACCTGCTCTGCTCAGGGCTTCACCATATGTCAGGGCAAGCAATTTCTTGGTACTTTCATCCTGGCTGGTTTCTATTGAGGTGAGTAGCTTTTCAGCAAGATCATCCCAAAGGCCTTGATCTGCCAGGGAAAATATCTCAGCGTTAAGTACCTGAAGGTTCTTTGCTCCCCCCGGGGGAAGCAGCCCGATTATTGGGAAGGGAGGTAAATGGAATTTGACGGGAACATTTATCCTCACCGGGGATTCATATCGGGAAAAAAACGACGGCCAATTCTTGGCATAAGGAGAGGTCAGATAGGGATTTGATGTGTCGGAGGAAGTTCTCTCCAGAACTGTGAGCCCTTTTAATCGGTCGGCCAACTTTTGGTAGGATTTGCTGTATTTATTGCCCAGGAGGACTTCAAATACCAATTTGCCATCCTCACTTTCCGTCAATTTATAGTTTTGCGGACGGTAACGAAAAAATAATGACAATATATATCTGCCCTTGGTGGGACGAGGCAATATTTTGACAATATCAGCATCCGGTTCACCTAAGGATACCGAAGACGCACGGGTGGTTCCCATGAATTCGAGGTCAATGCGTCTATCACTTCCGGTACTGGTGAACTCAGGAGTTTTATCAAAGCTGAAATAGATTTGGATAATATCTTTTTTGTGTACTCTCACTACGTTAGTGAGCTCAGAAGCGTAAGCTGTACATTGCAGAACACCAAGGAACAGTAATATGCCGGGAAGTATTCGTTTCATATCACACGTAAAGCAAATAATATTCCATGTGCCGGATTTTTGTCCAAATCCACCAGCAAGTGTCATCCGGAAACGCTCTTTTTTCTTGCCTATTCGAACTGCACAGAATCTAATCCGCGTAATATTAATTACTTGCTTGCAGTTAAAAGCATCGATTCCCCAGGTTCATGAAAAATATCTAATCGACATCGGCTAGTCTGAGCTGTTCACGCTCATTGACCGGATTAAGCGATAAAATTTTAGAGTGACAAAATTATGACACAAGAAGACAACAAATAGAAGAGTCGGTAGAAATCAAAAGGAAGTAAGGAGGAGAAAAACTATATTTCTTAATAGGTATTTGATTTTTTAAATGACTTCTTGATAATATACTTAAAAAAACTGGAAAGAAATTTCCAAAGTACTCAATACAGGAGAAACAAATGGGGAAAAATGTACTATTAGTGGACGATTCAAGCACTATGAGAAAAATCATCGGCCGCTCTCTTCGGCAGGCCGGGATTGAGTTTGATAATATATTTGAAGCAGCCGATGGACTCGAAGCTTTGGATGTTCTGGAAAACCAACATGTTGATATCGTCTTGAGTGATATCAACATGCCCAATATGGATGGCATTGCTTTTTTGAGAGAAAAAGCGACTCGGGATGGTATTAAAAATATCCCGGTACTGATGATATCAACGGAAACCGGTGATGATATTATAGGCGAAGCGAAATCCCTTGGGGCGGTCGGTGCAATTAAAAAACCTTTTACCCCGGATAAAGTAAATGAAGTTCTTGGTCCTTTACTGTAAATCATCATAACCGTTCACCGGTGCACATCAAAAAACCGCATTACCCGGGGATGTAACCGTGTCGCTCCTGGGCCATCCTTGCACCCGCGACACTAGGCCATCCTTGGCCGTCGCATCCAGTGCTCCAGGTTTGTTCAAGCAGGCCTTCGAGCTTGTAGGGTCGGGTTCCAAACCCGCCCTTCTATGTGAGGCGGCCTGATCGGACGAAAATGAGGTGCTGGTGAACGGTTACAAATTATCTGGGATTAAAGGAGTTACGTGTGGAAATAAATGAAAAAATCATCGAGTCTGCCAAAGAAATATTTTCCACTATGGTGATGATGGAAATTTCTGTTAATGGCGACCCTATGACAAAAAGTCTGCCTCTGACTGAAAGCATTAGCGGAATCATTGGTTTAGCCGGCACCCACAAGGGAGTTTTAGCAATACATATACCCAACAAAGTGGCAATGGCCATTACCGGCAGTTTTCTTGGCATGGACGTTGACGAGATCAATGAAGATGTTGAGGATGCTGTTGGAGAACTGGCCAATATGCTTGGTGGTAATGTGAAATCGATTCTATCGGAGAATGGTAGAGATATTAATCTCTCTCTTCCTACCACTATTACCGGACAACAATACGATTTTCAACCGACCAAGGATGCTGAAAGAATTATTATTCCTTTTCAATGTGATGCAGGAGAGTTTGCTATTGAGCTGCAGTTGGAAAAATAAGGAAAAGTAACAGTTGATGGCGTCGTAAAAACTCTTCATCTGCGTCGTTGCTACAAAATTTCTATCATTACGACGTACTCTAGTACGCCGAAATGATAGAAATTTTGCGCGCCTAGCATTTGAAGCTTTTTTACTTAGCCATCTTAAATGTATGGTTTTTACGACGCCATCACAGTTATCAAAAGGTCAAAAAGGCAGCTTCGAAATTTTCGATCCTGCCTTTATTTGTAACCATGAGGAATAGAACTATGGCTGATACATTCAACATAGGTGAGGAAATTATCACCGGCACGAAAGATGTGTTTTCAACCATGCTGATGGTTGATCTGGAAAATGATGCGGTGATTGAAAATAAAAAATGCTCCATTCAATCGAATCTGACCAGTATGATTGGACTGGGTGGTGGAATTCGTGGATTATTGGCCATTCACTGCCCTGCTTCGGCAGCAAAATCAATTACCGAAGCATTTCTAGGTATGGATGTCAATGACCTGGATGATGATGTAAAGGACGCCATAGGCGAAATTGCCAATATGGTTGCCGGAAATCTCAAGGTTTCCTATGCAAGAATAGACGTCAACATTGATTTGGCTATTCCAACTTCAATAGTCGGAGATTCATTTCTGTAAGCGGAGTTGCCGATGCCAACAGAACCGTTGTTCCTCTAAAAATGGACGGAGATACTTTTTGGGTGGAACTTATGTATGTTGTTAATAGTTGATGGCGTCGTAAAAATTCTTCATCTGCTTCGTTGCTGCAATTAGCCATTTGAAATTTAAGGTTTTTACGAGCTTATCATAGTTGACACGAATTAAGAGAAATAACCGGGATTCCTCTTTTAAGTCTCTTTTTATAAACCAATCATGCTTTCCTGCCGATAAGAAGGTATCCGTTTACCAGCACTACTCTGGAGTATTGGTAAACGGATACCTAAGAAGTAATTCCCGGTACTCATTTACAGATACAACCAGACGACATTTTACTTCCTGATTGCTTCATGAATCAACAACAACGAATAAATAAAATAATCGAGGCAGTTGAGGCAAGAATACAGGATGAAGTCGGCTCCCTGCTTGGAGCTGACTTCTCTCTTATTAGTGGTGACAGGGAATTAGTCAGTAAAGAAAGCGTTTTTGACAGTCGGCAAGGGAAACAGATTTGTGCCCTGATGGATATTACCGGTGAAATTACCGGCCAAGGATGTCTGCTGATGGGGATCAAGGATGCAATTAGGCTTGGCGGCACCCTCATCATGCTGCCTTCGGGAGAACTGGAAGAGGTAATCGGCAGAGAAGAATACAGTGAGGAAATTGAAGACTCTTATGGCGAGATAGCAAATATTATTGCGGGTTCCTTTACGAAGGATTTTGAAGAGATGTACCCGAAATCCTGTCGTTTTGTGCGTAAAGAACAAGAAATCATAGTTCCTGCAAAGGTTGATGTTGAGGCGGACACCCCAATAGCAAATCAGACATATTATCAGGTTTCCTCCTTCATGGTTCTTGATGGTCGGCAGATGGGCGATATTGTAATGCTGATGCCTGCCGCCTCCTTTGGCCTGCAAGAACAGGAAAAGGTTGTCAAAGCGGAAGTCACAGCCGGCGACCATGACTCGAGCACGCCTGAGATTGCAAACAAAGAAAAGATTGCCGAAGAAAAGAAGGAAGAAAAGAAGCCCCCTGGAAATGAGGCTGAAGCGCCACCAGCAAACACTCAAGTTACCGGGGCAATTGAGAAACCACCTGCCGGACGAAAATTTGATCCGGTAAAACATAAAAAAAAGCTGGACAGTCTTCTGGATGAATGCCGGAAGAAGATGGAAGCGGAGGTATCGGCACTTCTCGGCGTAGACATTGACATGAGCGACCCTGAAAATCAGTTTCTCACCAAGGAAGATTTTTTTACCGAACAGGTCAAAGGGCGTCAGGTATTGACCACAATGGAGGTGGCCGGAGAAGTTCAGGGAAAAAGTTATCTCGCAATCAGTATTAAAGATGCAATCCATCTTGGCGGCATACTCATCATGCTCCCCCCTGCCGAGCTGGAAACAGTTATTCAGGAGAATGACTTCGGTGAGGACTCCCGGGACGCATACGGCGAAATAACCAATATCATATCGGGTGTCTACACTGCAGTCTTTGAGGAACAGTACAGCCAAAAACTGCGATTTATCCGCAAGGAACTTCAGGATATCATTCCTGCCAATGTCGATATAGCCTCCGATAAACCTTGTCCGGATACGACCTATTATACCAGCAGCATTTCCATGGCGATCAATGGAAAACCTCTTGGCAATATGCATATGCTTTTCCCCGCGGAGTTGCTGCGTCTCGATACTCCGAAGGAAAATTCCAAGCCGGAGAGTATTTCCCCTGCCGCAAGCCAAAATTCGTCTGCTGTCAAGGCCGAAGTACCATCCGAAAAAGAGCCAAATAAAGTTTCCGAAGCCATTGCCTCGACCAAATCAGCAGACGGTTCGACTCCTGCCGTTCAACCTGATCTTAAAAAACATAAAGCCCGGGTGGATAAGGTTCTTGCCGAATGCCGCGTCAGAACGGCAGGCGAGGTCAGTTCGCTACTGGGTACGGATGTCAAATTGACACATCTGGAGAATTTGCTCGTCAGCAAGGAAGATTTCTTTTTTGACGAGGTTTCCGGAAAACAAATTCTAGCTGATCTGGATGTAGTAGGGGAACTGGAAGGGAAAAGCTACCTTTCGATCGGCCTTCGTGATGCCATTCGCATGGGTGGCGCGCTCATTATGCTTCCCGCCGCGGAACTTGAAGCGTCTATTGCAGAGGAGGAATTGAGTGAGGATATACAAGATGCCTATGGCGAAATAGCCAACATCATATCCGGTGTCTATACCTCGGTTTTTGAAGAGCAGTACACCAAGCAGATTCGATTTGTCAAAAGCGGCCTACGGGAGGTTGCGCCCATGAAGGTGGACATTGAGACGGATGAACCCATACCGGATCGAGACTACTATCTGAGCAGGATGGATCTTATCCTCGGAGAGCTTGAACTGGGCAAGGTGAACCTTCTTTTTCCTGCCGATCTCCTGCAGCTTGAGGGTCTGAGGCCGGGAAAAGATACCGTTGATGAGGGAGAACAGGTTCCGGATGAGCAAGTTTCCGTTGCGAAGGAGAACTCTGGAAGCGAACTTTCTCCAATAGAAGAGAATAACAGGAGAGCTCCTGATATATTGGTGGTTGGCGATAATGAAGTCGAGGCTGCAAAGATTTCAGGTGTGCTCGACCGTCTTGGATTTTCAGTGAAGAACCTCTCCTTCAAGGATAATCTGCATAATTATATCTCCGATAACCTGAAGGCCATCTATCTTGTGATGCAAACCGTCAATGAGCAGGCATTCGGTGTGGCAATTAAGGTAAGTAGCGCAAGTTCCGTGCCGCTGATAGCTGCCGGCCCGGCCTGGACGAGAACCAAGGTGATCAAAGCGGTAAAATATGGCGTACAGGATATATTGCTTACGCCGGCTACACTTGAAGATATTGAAGAAAATGTAAATAACAATCTGTTCGAGCTGGCAGCGTGATGAACCTTTACAAGGCTTAGGTTTTTGCTATTCTTCGATTTCCTCTTACGGCTATTTTTCCAGGCCCGCATTAATATCTTTTTTCTTAATCTTTTCCAGCAGGGTGGTGCGCTTCAGGTTTAGCAGCCGGGCCGCTTCTTTTTTATTTCCTTCGGTGAGTTTCAGTGCCTGAACAATCAGTTGGGTTTCAAAATCATTGATTAGTTCGTTGAAATCCACTGTGCCGTTCTCCCAGGCTACATGTTGCACTGATGCATGGGGGTTCGGATGAGCCGCAGATTGATTTGCGGGCATATCTTCGGGAATTGAAGCTTCTATCTCTGGTGGAACCACAACATTGTGGAATTTCTCGGGAAGGTCTTTCAGCTCGACCAGCCGGCCGCTGTAGAGGATGCTCATATGTTGAATGAGGTTTTCGAGTTCCCGAACATTACCGCGCCATTCGTAATGATTAATCACCGCCCGTGCCTGGGGGGAGAAGGTAAACCTTTCCCTGCCGCGCTTTTCGGCATATTTTTCCAGGAATGCATCGATCAGGAGAGGAATGTCTTCGGATCTGTTTTTCAGCGCGGGAATATGCAGAGGAACAACGCTGAGACGATAGTAGAGATCCTCCCTGAAGCGTCCTTCCTTGACCATTTTCTCAAGATCGCAGTGGGTAGCTGCAAGAATACGCGTATTAATTGGAATCGATTGAAATGCGCCGACCGGCTCAAATTCCTTTTCCTGTATAACCCGCAGCAGTTTGGCCTGAAGAGACGATTTCATGTCGCCGATTTCATCTAAGAAGAGTGTTCCCTGATCTGCATATTGAATCCTGCCGGGTTTATTGGCTGTTGCTCCGGTAAATGCACCCTTGGTATAGCCAAAGAGTTCACTCTCAAGGAGGTCGTCAGGAATTGCGGCACAGTTTACAGGCACAAAATTTTTGTCGCGTCTTCTGCTCTCGGCATGGATTGCTTTTGCAACCATCTCCTTGCCGGTCCCGGATTCCCCCCTGATGAGGACTGTGGAAAGGTCATCTTCAGCCACCCTGGTTATCAGG
Organism: uncultured delta proteobacterium; assembly: GCA_963728385.1. Classification (GTDB taxonomy): domain Bacteria; phylum Desulfobacterota; class Desulfobulbia; order Desulfobulbales; family Desulfocapsaceae; genus Desulforhopalus_A. The sequence goes on along the minus strand of CAVSJK010000002.1, from coordinate 1,778,285 downwards.
TCGAAGAGCCGGCGAATGGGCGCGCTGGAGCCGATCATTCCGTGAAATGGCACATGCTTGGGTTTGTTTTGCTGCTTTGGTGCTTTTTGTGGTGTTGGCAGGGATTCATATGCTCTTTTTAACGCTAAAGACATCTCGATCGGATCGATCGGCCTGTGAACAAAATAAAAGAGATCAAGCTCCAGAACCTGCTTGATGAGCTGAGGACTGCCGGTCGGAATGATTGGGACTATAAGCGTGTGCGGATATTCGTTTTTTAGTGAGCAGATCTGTGTTAAAACGGGATCTTTTGGAAAAAACAGTAAATCTATTACCAGAATTGTAATCTGGTTATTTTGTAAAGAGGCCTCCAGTTCCTGCTCGGTAAAGGCATGGTCGATAGTACAGTCGAACCGTAAATCGAGCTTTTTGGTAACAGCGACGAGTCCATCTGCTTCCCTGTCTGCAAAAAGTATTGTGGGTGAAGATGTCATGTAATTAATCGGGAAAACAACTATTGAATGATTAGTCCGGAAGAGAACGCCGTCAGTGCGAAGATTGTATCATATCAGCGAGTTTACTGGAGGTCCTTCTCATATTAAGGCTCAGGAGCCGGGCGATCTTCTGGATAACCTTGATACCTAATGGAGGATATTTTTCAGCCAGCAGTTCGAATCCCTTGTCGGTGAGTGTTACCATTGTGGCAGCTTGTTTGGCAACGACGGTAGCCGACCTTGGAGATTTATCAATAAGCGCCATTTCACCAATGGAACTCCCTTTCGTCAATCGAGCCAGGACAATATTTTCACCGGTGTCGGATCTTTTTTGAACCTCAAGGACTCCATTGACCACAAACCCCATGAAGGTTCCCTGGTCTCCCTCAACAAAAAGATATTCTCCGCGCTGTAAATGAATGAAGCTCATATGTTTGGCGAAAACCGAAAGCTCATCAACATTGAAACTTGAAAAAATAGGGAGATTAATCAGAAAGGATCTGGTCTCTTCTTCGCTGTCACTCATTTCTTTAGGTAGCATAATTCAGCTTTGTAAGCGGATCATTTAAGCATCGAAAATCGATAAGTTGTAACTTGTTCTGTGAATGAGACTCATCTTCCACAACAAGCATATCACAAAAAAAAGAGAAAAAACAATTATGTTTTCTCGCCGGTTTCCCCTCATGATCGTGGCAGTCAGTTATCTTTTCGTAATCATTCACCCGTACACACCGAAAGATCGCATAACTTGGATCTGTAACCGTGTCGCTCCTGTGCCATTTTGGCACCCGCGACACTAGGCCATCCTTGGCCGTAGTCATCCAGTGCCCCAGGTTGGCTATGTGTGGCGGCCTGTTCGGAAGAAAATGGGGTGCTGGTGAACGGTTACACCTTTTTAAAAAGGATTGTAGAGATTCAAGGAAACACATTCTGCTCTAAACGACAGAAAAGATCAATACTACTTTTCCTAAAGAGAGTACCCGTGCTGTGCGGGGGTTGGGTACCCGACAGATTGTTTTCTTGCTTTTTTGAACGAATTTCGTGAAGATAAGGGTGGGTTTGGAACCAGCCCGGTGCTGACATATGTTGTTTTTTGGTTAAAAACAACTAAAGATAACCTGCGAACGCCATGTATGCCTCTGGGTATTGAATTGTATTCGCTCTTTCATTTTTACATAATTCTACCCGACAGGCGGTCTCTTACATGATTGGAAAACTTATCCTACTCACTGCCATCTTTTTATCGTCTTTTGTCTCTCAGGCTCCGGCCGGTGAAGCCTTTTACGGTTCGGTGACAAAAATCATCGATGGCGATTCTCTTGTTATTGTTACCAACAATAGAAAAATTGAAGTCCGCCTCTATGGGGTAGATGCCCCGGAATGGGACCAGCCATTTTCCAAAAAAGCAAAGGCTTGGGTGAGGCAGCGTATTTATGGCAGGAGGGTTCTGGTGCAGCCTGAGTATTTTGATTCTTATAAGAGGATGGTTGCCATAGTGCAATACGATGACCAGACTTTGAACGGTGAACTTGTGCAGGCTGGTCTTGCCTGGGTATATCCCCGCTATTGCCGGAAGAAAATCTGTACGTCCTGGAAAGGACTGGAGCAATCAGCCAAAAGACAGAAGATTGGAATGTGGAGCTCAACTCCACCTGTACCTCCCTGGCAATGGAAGCGAATGAAGCGAGAAAAAACGTTGACCAATACCCCTTGGCGCTGAAACAGACCACCGTATAGATAGAGGGCGGGTTCTAACCCCCCCCTGGAAATTTTTCTTTCAGGGTATGCTTACAGACAACATTGATATTTTTGCGGCACAATTTAGGATTCAGCTATGATTTCCAGCGCCTTGTGAATTTTGATGTCATCGGGGAGTTGATCCTCCCGGAGCATGGTTTCAACTTTATCGAGTGAATCCTGCAATTGCGCGACCCGCATTTCCAGATTCTGTATTGTTGACGAGGCAACGTTTTCTGTTGTATCCATTGCAATCTGCAGATCCTGTGCATTTCTCAGGATCGTCTGGATATTTGCAATTTTATCAATCCGTAAGAAGAGTTCATCAAAATTGATCGGTTTTTCCAGATAATCATAGGCACCTTTTTTCATTGCCGCGACAGCGGTGTCCACCGAAGAATGAGCTGTGATAAGCACAACTTCGATCCGGCTGTCTATTTCCTTGGCAATCTCCAGAACTTCTATTCCCCCAAACTCACCCGGCATCATCAGATCGGTCAGAACAATGTCATAGGGTTGTTTTTGGAGCATTGTTCTGGCAATATAGCCGTCCTCAGCAACTTCCACTCTGTAGTTTTCTTTTTTCAGTCGCTGTTCCAGGAGATGTCTAATGACGGGATCATCGTCGACCACCAGGACGGAAAGATTTTTCATGCAAAGACCTCTATTATTTCTTTTGATAAAAGATCGACCTCAAATGTCGTTTTGGTACGAATCTGGGGCAAACTCCGGTAAGCGATTCGGTCGAGCCGATGATGAGATAGCCATCATCGGCCAGGCTATCAGCGATTTTATTAAAGAGTTTTTTGCGATCCTCCAAGGTAAAATAGATAGCTACGTTTCTACAAAATATTATATCAAACTTGCCAAGGGATGTGAAAGGCTCCATCAGATTAAGTTTTTTGAAATTAACCATTGCCCTGATTTCATCCTTGATTTTCCACGAGTCGCCAAAAAGTGTGAAATATTTTTGCAGGTATTTCCTATCCAGTCCTCGTTCAATTTCAAATCGGTTGTATTTTCCATAACTCGCCTGAGTAATTGCCGCATCTGAAATATCAGTTCCAAAAAGAGTAAAGGCATAATTCGATAATCCATTGAGTAATTCCTTGATAACTATAGCAATCGAATAGAGTTCCTGTCCTGTGGATGAGGCTGCACTCCAGATTTTAATTCGGGTATTCAGTGAAGAAGGCGAAGACCGCAGATCTATTACTTCCGGAAGAATCTTGTGTTGGAGCAGTTCGAATGGCCCTTTGTCTCTAAAGAACAGAGTTTCGTTGGTGGTGATGGCGTCGATAATTTCTTTCTCGATTTTCTTGCTTGGATCCTGCCTGGATTTTTGATGCAGCTCCTGATAGGATTTACAGCCGTATGCTTCGGCGATTGAACTGAGGCGGGTTTCAAACAGATATGATTTGCTCTGATCAAGATATATCCCTGTTATTGTCTGAATATATTGGGAAATCAGTTTTAACTCTGCGGGAGCGATCTTAATCATCTTGTTTTTACACTCTTGACTATTTCATCGGCAATTTTTTCGAGTGGTGCAACGACATCGAGATAGCCAAGTTCAGCGGGGGCCTTTGGCATTCCATACACTATGCAGGACGCTTCGTCCTGCCCGATTATATATGCCGATTTGTTCTTTGAGTATCCCCAGCCCTTTTGTGCCGTCCGAACCCATGCCGGTCATAATGACCGCCGTAGTCCTGCCGACATAATAATCACCAACGGATCTGAACAAGATAGTCAACCGACGGCTTACAGGAATTTTCGGGTGGATCGTCTGTGATTTTGATTTTCCTGTGCAATCCATTCGTGTCGGCAACCAGCTTCATTTGTTTGCCTCCGGGGGCAATATAAACGATATTCGACATAATATTTTCACCGTCTTCCGCTTCCTTCACGGTAAGCTGACATTTTTTGTCAAGACTCGCAGCAAGCGATTTGGTGAACACCGGCGGCATATGCTGGACGATTAAAACAGGGACTCCCAGGTCACCAGGCAGCTTCGGCAGCATCTGGTTCAAGGCGTTCGGTCCGCCTGTCGAGATCCCGATAGCAATGATTTCCGACTTCCCTCGCCGGACAGTGGATCTACCTGGGACGTCGGCCGGATCGTTGTCCGGCTTTGACCGGCTGGTTGCCTGAGCTGGTTCTTCCGGGAGTATGGCCCGGCCGGAGCAGGACGACCGATGTGACCGTAGCAGTGATGAGCTGAATCTGGACCGAGCATAAGCTTTAAGTATGGGTTCCAGAGCCGCTCTTATTTCTCTTTTTCCTTCCGTTTGATTTTTGCTCTGAGGTTTGAGGATAAAATCAAAGGCGCCCAAGCTCAAGAGCCCGCATGGTCATATCGCTGCCCTCGGCGGTCAAGGTCGAAACCATGATCGCTCCAACGCCGAGATGGTTTTTCTGGATTTCCGTCCAAGACCTCAATGCCGTTCATCTGCGGCATTTCGATATCGAGAGTCAGAATATCCGGTTTGAGGATGTTGATCTTTGAAAGTGCAATCTTGCCGTTATGGGCAACGCCTGCAAGTTCAACACCAGGAATTTCTTCTATAATATCAGAAATTGCCTTGCGATAGACAATGGTGTCGTCTACTACGAGAACGCGGAGGTTTTTTCTACCAATCATTCAATCACTCAATCGTCTATGCTGAGCACTTTGTCAACATTCAGAATGCCGATGAGATTGTTCTCAGTTTTGTAGACCCCATTGAAATATTCTCCCTGAATGCCACGCATATTGGCCGGAGATGATTCCCTTTTAGTCATGTCCGCTGAAACGACATCGCTGATTTTTCTAACCAGCAGGCCAACATGCCCGCCTGCTGAATTCACGATGATATTGCGAGGATCCTGGGAGATATCGGTTTTCCAAGACCGAGTTTCCTGCCAAGATCGATAATTGTGACGATCTGTCCCCGTGAGATTGAGATATACCGAGCACATACTCCGGAGCCTGAGGGACTTTGGTCATTTGCATAAGTTTATTGATTTCCTGGATTTTTAGGATATCCATGCCGCAGAGCGCGTCACCGATATAAAAAGTCGCAAGTTCAACAATCTTCCTGCCGTCTGTTGTTGATTTGGTTCTTGTCATAGTTGATTCCGTTGGGTTGTTTCTTATTTGCGCATCAGGCCGACTGTAGCCTGTCGGCGACTGCTTGTACTCGCCTTCCGAACCTCGTTCGACATTTCAGCTTCATGACTTTATCAGTGTCTTCTCTTGATATAATCATGGACGGAGACCATGAGCCGTTCTTTATCGAGCTTGATGTGGTATTCATCTACTCCGACTTCCTTGCCTTTGGCCACATCTTCCGCGGAAGCCAAGGTGGTCAAGGCGATAATCGGCAGTTTGGGAATACTGGCTGTCATCCGCGGATTCTTTTAGTAAGCTCAAAGCCGTTCATGTTCGGCATCTCTATGTCTGTGACCAGCATGGAAATTTCATCTCCATATTCCATTAACTTTTCCATCCCTCTACGTCCATCTTCGGCCTCTATGACATTGTAGCCGACTTCAGTCATGTAGCCTTTAACCTGGTTCCGAAAAATTTGGAATCTTCAGCGATGAGAATGGTTGGGGATTCTCCGTTCTTCAAGTCCTCTACTTCGAATTTTTCCTGTTCCTGAAACCATTGGGGGAAAAGAGTCTGAACCATTTCAAACACATTGACCAGCATTGTCGTTTGATTGTTGATGATGATTGAGCCCATTATTCCCGGTTGGCTGAGTGTGGTGTCATCTATATCCGCACTCACTTCCAGGGCATCTATCGGACCTATGGCCAACAGGCCGACGGATCGTTTGGCCAGATTGAAAACGATAACCAGAAGATCGTCATGGTCGGCGAGTGGCTGCACCATGGCCAGATCATCAACACAGATGAGACTGAGGCTTCCTCCGCGGTATTTCATAACCCGTTTCCCGCCGAGTTCCTCAATATCAGATCGTTTGATCTTTTCAATTCTTTCAACCTGGTTGAGAGGGACTGCAAAGTGTTCGATCTCGGAACTCTTGAAGATAAGAAGAGATTGCTTGTCCTGGATAGCCTTAATCGCGGCTTCGGCGGCTTTGGCGACTTCCGATGCCCGGTCTGAGCCGTCGATTGAGGTTAGGCGAGCCATTCTGGCAAGATTGCTGACATCGAGGATGAGCGCGATCCGGCCATCTCCCATGATTGTTGCTCCTGCATAGCCTTTGCACTGTTGCAGATGTCTGCCGAGAGGTTTGATGACGATCTCCTCAGAGTCCTGCAGCCGGTCGACGATCAGACCGTATTTCATGGATCCTGTGGAAACCACGACGATATTGAGTGCGCTGGAAGCGGAAGATCCTGCGGTCGATTACCGATCGGGGATGTGCGGTTTTTCGATCTTCACCCTCATTTCGACTTCGTTTCCACTGTTGAAAAGAGGAGAGTTCTTTGCCCCGCCGATCGGCGATCTTTTCTCTTCTGTCGGGTTTCTATTCATCGGTTTTGGGGTCGTAATAGGTTCGCTGGACGCCTATTACATCCGCCAGCCGGATAAGAGGCAACAAAACGCCACGTAATCTGACGACTTCGGCATCTCCGACTCTTTCGACTCTGTCTTTCACCTGACTGGCAGGGATTCGAAGCAGCTCCTCCAGGTTTACCTGCGGGATGGCATAACGTTCACCATCCGTTTCGATAATCTGGCAGGGGATAATTGCCAAGGTCAGCGGCAGCTTGATCGAAATTGTGGTGCCGGATCCTTTCTCGGAAATGATATCGACATTGCCGCCAAGTTGGTCAAGGTTCGTTTTGACCACATCCATACCGACACCGCGGCCGGATACGTCAGTTACTTCTTTGGCGGTTGAAAATCCCGGCAGGAAAATTAAATTGACTTTTTCCTTGTCCGACATGACCTGGGCCTGTTCGCTGGTGATAAGCCCTTTATTGACCGCACTTGCGGCAAGTGCTTCCCCGTCAAGACCTTTACCGTCATCACTGATCTCAATGACAACCTGTCCCGCCTCATGATATGCCTTGAGGATGACAAGGCCTGTCTCAATTTTCCCTTGTTTCTTTCGCTCGGCAGGCATCTCAATGCCATGATCGACCGAATTACGGACAAGATGGGTCAATGGATCGTTGATTGCTTCGATAATAGTTTTATCGAGTTCGACATCTTTGCCGACGATGGTGAGATCGATTGTTTTGTTGAGTTTTTTGGAAAGATCTCTTACGACACGGGGAAACTTATTGAAAACATTGCCTATGGGCTGCATACGGGTGAGCATTATAGCTTCCTGCAGCTCGGAGGTGATAAGATCGATACGCTGGCCGACGGCTTCTGCATTACGCAGATCGTCCGATCCGATGGTCTGCAGCAATTGATTCCTGCTGAGTACCAGCTCTCCTGCAAGGTTCATCAAGGAATCGAGAAGACTGACATGGACTCTAAGCGATGCCTCAGCTTTTGTCGGTGGAGCCTGTTGAGCTTTGGTTCCTGACAGAGTCCGGACCGGTCGTTGACAAGGCAGGACGAGATTGGGCCTGGACTTGTTGGAGTGGCCTCTGCTTCCTCTATTCTCTTCCTCGTTCTTCGTCACTGCAGGCTCGTGAATCTTCCGGTAAAGTCGGTTCTTCGGCTCAAGGTCAAGATCGGTTATTTACTTGTACTGGTTGGTTCCGGTTTCTTTGTTTTCTCGGCAGTTCTGCCTCTGGACTGCTTTCGGCTTCATCCGCAGGTTGGGAAAATGTCCCTTCTGCTATGGCATTGAGGGGAGTGAGGTGCGATGAAATGTCCACTTCGTTACTGTTCTGGACATCTTCAATCATGCTTTGCAGTTGGTCCGCGGCTATCAGCAAAACATTGATTATTTCCGGAGTGGGAATAAGTTTTTTGCTGCGAATCATACCGAGAACATTTTCAGCAGCATGGGATAGATCCTGAATTGTCGTGAGACCCATGAATCCTGCACCACCCTTTATGGAGTGGGCCGCTCGAAAAACCTTGTTGACAAGGTCTTCATCGATATTTGCCCCAGCTTCCTCGATTGCCAAAAGGTCATTTTCAATATCTGCGAGGTGTTCCAGTGATTCCTCAATAAATCCCTGCAATATTTCGTCGTCTTCTATTTCCATAAAACACTCCCTGCAATTAATTTATAATCCGATCGTACTCTATAAAGGTTATACATAGACGCTTTTCGATGTACAGGAGTTTTTAGAAGTTTTTTTGTTTTTAAGAAAATAATCGAATGAGTGCATCGAGGAACAAGACGAGGCGGGAGGAACGGGGAAAAAAAATCGGTTCGTATTCAGTATGTTAAGAACTGATCTTTGAACCGATTGGTAAACGAAGTAATTCAGACAAGGGATTCGGGACTTACTGGATCTCGAGCAAAGTGAGTTCATAGGTCAGGTGGTGTCCGGCGAGAGGGTGATTGTAATCTACCGTGACTTGTGAACCTTCGACGGAAATCACTGTGGCGGGAACTTTTTCCTCAACCCCGTCTTTGTCAATTTTCAGGGCGAGAATCATCCCCGGCTTCGGCTGCAGGGTTCAACCATTTTTTGATTGTCTATGGTCTGCAGAAGATCCTTCTGCCGCGGACCAAAACCTTCCTCCGGAGGAATACGGATTTTGCGGCGTTCTCCGACTTTCATTTGCAGGATTGCCTGCTTCTACAGTCGGCGGGAGATCGCTGTTGCCGAGTCTGGACGTAGCAGAGGATTCCTGTTCTTCTACAGATATAAATATTTCGCCGTTGTCAAGTTTCCCCGTGAAAGCGATGATACCGTGGAATTTTGTGTGGGATGCAACATATTGGAACTCCTTGTGCTGAATACGGTCTATAAAAAATTAATATATCATTAAAAGGTATAAAATTGAGTGGCATAATATAGGAGATGATCGGTATTTATGCAAGCAGATACCATAATAACTGCAATAACTGCGAATCTCTCTTGACGTAACCGATCACCAGGAATAGCAAAATGCTTGCATGTTTCCAAAACTGTAAACGTTCAGCAGTGCTTCATAAGCGCATCAACAGGCAGACGGGCAGTAGGGGCGGGTTCTAAACCCGCCCTTCTATGCACGGCTGCCTGATCATACGCATATGGGGCACTGGTGAAGGTTTACGTCTTGACAAAGCTCGAAGAGCTGTCTAGTTTAGATCTCTTTTCGGTTTGAACTCTGAAGAATAATTGCAGCAAAACCTACCAATCACTATGATACCACTGAATTTCGCTAAAACAACCGATGGGCTTTTACCGGCAATCGTGCAGGATTACCAAACCAATGAAGTGCTCATGCTCGCCTATATCAATAACCAGGCATGGGAGAAAACCCTGGAAACCGGCAAGGCGCATTACTGGAGCCGCTCAAGAAACCAACTCTGGCTGAAAGGTGAAACCTCCGGCCATGTGCAGATAATCCATCAGATCCTGGTGGATTGCGATGATGATACAATTATATATAAGGTTGAACAACTAGGTGGTGCGGCATGTCATACCGGTCATCGTTCCTGTTTTTACCGACGGCTTGATGGCGACGGCTTGTTACAAGAGAAGAAAGGGTTTTTGACCCGGCGCAGGTCTACGGCAAGAAATAAAATTTGGTAACCGTTCACCGAACCAGGTAACCTGGATCTGTAACCTCTTACTCAGACAAGTTAGACTTTTTACAAATATATTTATTAATTTTACTCAATGATTTGAAGCTGCAGGAGATATTGTGATGGATCAGTTGAAATTGGGATTGCCGAAAGGCAGCCTGGAGAAGGCGACAATCGAGCTTTTTGAAAAGGCGGGATGGCTTATTAAGCCTGCAGCCAGGAACTATTTTCCTAAAATTGACGATCCGGAACTGGATTGTTCAATTTGCCGCCCCCAGGAAATGTCCCGTTACGTGGAAGACGGGATGCTCGATGCCGGGATCACCGGAAAAGACTGGACCATGGAAAATATGTCGGATACCGTCCTGGTCTGTGATTTAGTCTATTCCAAGGTGAGCAAGCGGCCGACCCGGTGGGTCATTGCCGTTGCAGGCGATTCCGCCATTAAAACCATCGAAGATCTTGAAGGAAAAAAGATTTCCACCGAGTTGGTCAATGTTACCAAACGCTTTTTTGCAGAAAAAAATATTAATGTGGATATTGAATTTTCCTGGGGGGCGACAGAAGCAAAAGTTGTTTCCGGCCTTGCCGATGCCATAGTTGAGGTGACTGAAACCGAAAGCACTATTCGGGCGCATGGCTTGCGGATTATCCATGAGTTGATGGAGTCCAATACCCAGTTTATTGCCAACAAGGATGCCTGGAATATTCCCTGGAAACGGGAAAAAATCGAAAATATTGCCATGCTGCTGCAGGGGGCGTTGAATGCAGACAGGATTGTCGGGCTGAAAATGAACGTTGCCGGGGATAAACTGGATGATATCGTCGCCATCCTGCCATCCCTCAACGCTCCGACGGTGGCAAGCCTCTATAATCAGGACTGGTATTCGGTTGAAACCGTGGTCTCCGAAGATATAATCAGAGACCTTATTCCTCAATTAAAGAAAATCGGTGCGGAAGGCATCATTGAATACACCCTGAATAAAATCATTTCGTGAGATTATTGCAAACGTTCATCAGCACTCCATATGCCCACGATCAGGCCGCCCAGCATAGGCAAATTATAGCTTGTCGGCCTGCTTGTGCCTTTGGAGCACCGCTAAACGTTTGCAGGCCCCAAAGGCTAAATTTAATGTAGAGCAAGGTAAGAAAAATGGATTTTTCCAAGGTTGAATTTCTCCTCAGTGTTCATAATCTCAAGCAGCTTCCGCCACTAGAACTGCCTGAAATAGCCTTTGCCGGTCGATCGAACGTTGGTAAATCCAGTCTTATCAATGCATTGACCAGACGAAAAAATTTAGTGAAGGTCAGCGCCCGGCCAGGAAAGACTCAAGGATTGAACTATTTTCGGGTGGGTGAGCATTTTTTTCTGGTTGATCTGCCCGGTTACGGTTTTGCCAAAGTTCCCAGGGTGATGCAGAACAATTGGCAATCTTTGATCTCGTCCTACCTGGAACAGCGGGAAACCCTCAAGTGTGTTGTTGTTATCATGGACATTCGGCATGAACCGAAGATTCAGGATACCCAGTTGATACAGTGGCTGAAGCAAAATTCGATTCCCTGTCTTCCTGTGTACACCAAAATCGATAAGGTTTCCGGGAGTATCAGGGAAAAAAACGCCAGACTTCTTGATGCCGGTCACACTTTCCATGCCCATGAGAGAGTGCTGTTTTCTTCAAAAACAGGCCAGGGCCGAGATCAACTCATTGACGCCCTGACCGGATTTCTCACAGCATAAGAAAAAATAGTCGGATTTTTTCACCCGAAAGAGAAATTTCACCGGCTCTCCTTAATTCAAAAACTTTTCCCGTCCGAAAGGTTTTCCTGCCGATTTCGCCTGCCTGAAAAAGCAGGAATTCTTTTTTTGTTCCAGTCGGTTCGATAGTGGTATACCATATCGGGATAACAACAAACTCTTCATCCCGGCGGGAGCTTTTCCCTCTTGTCGGGGGAGATGGTTGTTGTTTCACGAAAGGTAATACAGGATATCAACGGTTACCAGATTGGTACATGACAAGGAGAAATGATGCAGGAAATGTCTAAATCCCAGAAGGCAAGACACGCTATACGAATCTTTAAAACTCTTGCAGATTCCTTGCCCCTTCAGGGAGCATATAAACCATCCGGAAAGATCGGTGAAAAGCTGGCGGAGGCTTTGAAGCAGCTTAGTCCGGAAATCTATGGTTCAATGGCGGATAGTCGGATTGTTGAACTCAAGGGACTTGAATATGTGATTGACAGGATGCCGAAGGGCATTGAAAATTGTACCAGGATCATTCTCACTGCCCAGGAGGATTTTCATAACACCTCGTTTGCGAAAATTGTTCCGCTCAAAAGACGCAGGGTTTCCTATGCCGTTTCTGAAAATGAATTTTGTTTCGTTATCACCACCGGAAAGAGTGAGATCTATGATATTTTGACGCATATAACATTTCTTAATATCGAAGCACAAAAAATCTACCAGCAGGCGTATAATAGAGTTGAAGGAATAAGCTCGGAATGGGCGGAACTTGAGAGGGTTGTTGCAAATGACGGGATTCTGGAAAATGAGGATCTGGAACAGGCCATCTGGAACCTTTCGATTATTCTAGGGCGAACCTATAAAGAGACGAGGGAAACCTACGATTATATCGAAAAAAATAGACGGGAATACGATACCAACAACGGTTTGTTCAATATAATATACGGCATCGGCAAACGGATCATGGGCGAGCAGAATTTGGGGAATAATGAACTTACGGTCTACTTCACTCCTTCGCTGCACGAAATGATCGACCATCAGAAGTATGCCTCCCTCTGGGCCAAAAGTCTGAAAGATTCCTTGTGTCGATTAAACTTTCAGTATCGGCCCATTCATGTGGTCAGTGCCAACATGCATTCCATGAGAAATTTGCTTTTTGGTCCCAAGGTCCTGACGGAGGCGGGGGAAAAGGTACCTGATAATATCTATGACATGGTTAGGGCGGTTCGGGACAAGGAAGTCGCTATGGATGCATTCGCCAAAGATCATGGTTTTATCTATCAGCAGGATGAATCCGGTTCAAATATTGATGTTAATATTATCGATCTCTCCCTCATCAAGAAGAATCATATCCATCCTTTATTGAAAATTGATTACGATCTCATGAAGGAAACGGCGCCGATAATGCTGGTGATCGATTACGCTTTTGGAACTCAAGCATATGATATTATGGATGAATTGCTTACTCCATTTCGTTATGACGGCGAAGAGATTTCACTCAATATTCAATCGATTTCCATAATGGGCAAAGCAGGTGTACTGCCGGGCAAGAGAGGGGATATCATGCTCGCTTCCGCCCATGTAATAGAGGGAACAGCAGATAATTATATTATTGACAACGATATCTGCCGCGGCGATTTTGATGATTCAGTCGATGTCTATATCGGGCCGATGGTGACGGTACTCGGGACCTCGCTGCAAAATCGCGATGTCCTTGAACGATTTCATTCATCCAATTGGCGGGCCGTGGGACTGGAAATGGAAGGAGGGCATTTTCAGCGGGCGATAAGCGGGGCGAAAATACAGGGACATATTCCATTCGGTATTAAAATTAGATATGCATATTATGCATCGGATAATCCGATGATTTCCGGTCAGACACTGGCTTCGGGGCCGATGGGGGATGAAGGGATTGAATCAACTTATATGATCTCCAAGGTAATTCTGGAAAAAATCACCAACTATGATGAAACTGCAAAGGGTTGAAAAAAGAGGGCATCTGCTGCTGAATTTTTCTCCCTGGATTCTGGCAACCGCATGTACCTTATTATTGATACTCCTGACAATATTCGCCGTCAGCAACTATCAGCGTGAAAAGGAGTTGATCGTTGAAGCGCTCGCACAAAAGGGTCTTACCCTGATGCGTTTTATCAATAGTTCCGTGCGAGAATCGATACGGGACAATCTCCGTTCCAATCAGGCAGTGGGATACCTGGGAAAAATACATGCAGGCGGCAATGCAGCAGGCTGCTGAGCAGCCCGGAGTTGAATTTGTTCTGCTGGTGGATTCCGCCGGCAATATATTGTCTGAAGCCGGAACGAATCCGCCAAAAGATAGGATTGGTCCCGGGAGCATACCTTTTATCGATATCCTGAAAGCCGGCGGTTCGGGCAGATATGTTACACGCATAATCAAAAACGGTGAGGGGTACAAGCGCAAGTTCCAGATCGCTTCATGGTATCTGCCTCCGACGATGGGAGATGGTATGCATGGCCCTCCGCCCGATGATGGTGGCGGCGGTGGTCCCCGGAGAGGTCAGATGATGCGTATGTTCAGGCAGCACCCTCAATTCCGCATGGTCCAGGAGGAGATGGAGCGGCTGTTTGATCTGAAACCCATTTATATCGTTCAGCTGGATTTCGAGCAGTTCAATTCTCCGTTGAAGCGTCAATTTCTGCAAATTATCATCTTACTTGTTGTGATTATTCTTGTCGGCATAGGCGGAACTCTGGCCTTTGCGACCTTGAAAGGATTGAAAGGTTCGCAGTTGCGGCTCGGCAAAATGAGGGCGTTTGCCGATATCCTGGTTTCGTCTCTGCCTATTGGTTTGATTGCGACTGATAGCAGTGGTGCCATCCAGGTTTATAATGGTTCGGCCAGAGAACTCATCTGTTTAGACGAGCAAAAAATAATAGGCGAAAAACCGGAGAATTGCCTGCCTCCGAAACTGGCGCAAATGTTTTCCGGTAATGACCTGGATGGTCAGACAGTACGCCAGACGGAAATCCAGCTGGCTCTACCGATGAAAAATGACAGGACATTGCAGCTTGCTTCAATGGTCGTTCTTGACCATAATGAAGATTTTGCCGGAGAAGTGCTTCTCATCAGGGACCTGACCCAGGTAAAACGGCTGGAAAAAGAATTGCAGCGCAATGAACGCTTGGCGGCGCTAGGAAAAATGGCTGCAGGCGTTGCCCACGAACTGCGCAATCCCTTGAGTTCCATCAAAGGGCTCGCCGTCTTGTTAAAAGCTAATTTTCCTGTTCCCGGTAACGAAGCGGAGACCGCCGATATTCTCGTCAAGGAGGTGGAAAGGCTCAACCGCGGCATCGGGGAGCTGCTCGATTACGCCAAACCGGGACAACTTAGGCGGGAAGCCGCATCGATCCAGGAAATCATAGGAAAAACCGTTTCGCTTGTCCAGGTTGACGCAGAATCCTATGGCATCTCCATACATCTTGAGACGGATGATGATCTTCCCCGGGTTTTAGTCGATAAGGACAAGATGAATCAGGTGTTCCTGAACCTATTCCTGAATGCGATACAGGCCATGGAGCATGGCGGGGAATTGACGGTACGCACTGAAAATGAGCAAGGCAAAATCAAAATTATAATCAGGGATAATGGGGTCGGCATTGAACCGGAAAACCTGAGTCGAGTCTTCGATCCGTATTATACGACAAAAAACGACGGTACCGGACTGGGCCTGGCCATGTCTGCCAAGATCGTTGAAGAACATGGTGGAAAGATAGAACTGAGCAGTATTCCTGGTCAGTATACGGAGTTTCGTGTGCTTCTTCCCCTGGCAAATGATTGTGTTAACTAGCTTATTTTAATTAGGCGATAAATTGTAAACAATGTTAATCGTTTACAATTTGTTCACAACGAACGAGGGGAGTTGATGAAGCACAAAGGGCGGGTTTGGAACCCGCCCCTACCTGCGAACAAATTTCGAGGATAATTTGTAGGACTGTTATCGATGTTCCTACTTGCCTTGAAAAGGCATTCAAATGTTCGTATATTCGAACATGAATGTTCCATTTGTTATGTGTATTGCATATTGTACAGCATTTCATATTCGCCCTTTTGGGCAATAAGCAATTCATGGGTTCCCTGTTCGACGATAACACCTTCCTTGATGACTATTATCCGGTCGGCATTTTTAATTGTCGATAGACGATGGGCAATAACCAGGGTCGTTCGATCTTTCATCAAATTTTCCAAGGCCTTCTGTACTTCACGTTCCGACTCGGTGTCGAGGGCGGAGGTGGCTTCGTCGAGGATCAGAATCGGCGCGTTTTTCAGAATAGCCCGGGCAATTGAGATGCGCTGTTGCTGCCCCCCTGACAAACGAGCCCCGCTCTCACCGATAATCGTATCGAATCCCTCCGGCAATGCCTGGATGAAGTCGTAGGCATGAGCTGCTTTTGCAGCCTCGAAAATCAGTTCATCCGGAGCCTGCTGGTCTCCGTAGGCGATGTTGTTGCGTACGGTATCGTTGAAGAGAATGGTTTGCTGGGTAACCATTGCTATCTGATTTCTAAGCGAGGCCACGGTGACATCTCGGATATCCAGGCCATCTACTAATATACTTCCTTGTTTGAGATCAAGAAAGCGGGGAATAAGATTGGTCAGTGTCGTCTTGCCGCCGCCGCTTGGTCCAACGATGGCGAGTGCCTCACCGACCGGAACGGTAAGATTTATATTCGACAGCACCTGTTTCCCATCATCGTAGCAAAAATTGAGATTTTTACATTCGATCCGGTTCGAAAAGAGAGGCAAGGTGAGAGCATTTGCTTTATCCTGTATTTCCGGCTCAACGTCAAGGATGGCAAAAACAC
The DNA here is from genome assembly GCA_963728385.1 of uncultured delta proteobacterium. Taxonomy (GTDB): domain Bacteria; phylum Desulfobacterota; class Desulfobulbia; order Desulfobulbales; family Desulfocapsaceae; genus Desulforhopalus_A. The sequence goes on along the minus strand of CAVSJK010000002.1, from coordinate 1,761,885 downwards.
GGGTTGCAGCCGCCAATCCCTGCTGCATGGTCGAATTGATCTTTGTCACACCTTTAATGGGCTCATAGGCAGCGATCAGCGCTGTCAAAAAGGCAAAAAATGTTCCCGGTGTCATATTCCCGCCGATGACCTCCTTGCCGCCAAACCAGATAATCAGGGCAATGGCACAGCCGCCGATAAATTCCATCATCGGATGTTGCAGACAGCGATATTTGGCATCTTTCATCGTCAGGTTGAAAAGACGGTTGACCTGGTTTAAAAAACGTCCGCTTTCATAGGCCTCTTTGGTGAATGCCTTCACTATGCGGTGTCCAGTGATAGTCTCATGAAGGATATTTGAGACATGGGCCACTTCTTCCTGAGTCGAGGTGCTGAGTTTTCGAAAGATACGACCAAACTTGATTATGGGATAGGCGGCAATCGGCATGACAATAAAAGTGATCATAGCCAGGCGCCAGTTCATGTAAAAAACCACCCCGAGCAGGATCACTACCTGAAAGAAGTCGCGGACAGCGCCGACAAGCGCATTGGATACCGCCTGCTGCAGCAGGGTCACATCCGAAATTATGCGGGACATCAGTGTCCCGGTGGGCATCTTATTGAAAAAAGAGAGAGCTTGTTTGTGAATGTGGTTGAAAATGTTCAGACGAAAATCGCGAATGACGGATTGGCCGACCTGTTCCAGCAGGATCGAATAGAGATAATACACGATACCCTTCAGGAAAAAGATGAGCAGGAGAACCAGGGGCAGCATTTTCAGGTAAAATGTGTTCTTTTCTATAAATATTTTGTCGAGAACATCTTTCACCAGCCATGTCTGTGCGCCTGTTCCAGCGGAAACACAGACCATGGCAAGCATGGCAATCAGGAGTTTCACCCGATAAGGTCTTATGACTTCATATAATCGCCTGAAAATTTCTTTATTGGTCATGGGGCTCAAAAGGTGAAGATGAAAAAGGCAGAGAGAAACTGATAAGTCTGTTCACTGCTGAAGGATATTCTGAAATGTTAAACGGTTCTATTAATACACCAGCTAATACATTTACTGAAGAGGTATTTACCCCCGCTGAACGGATTAGGATGTCTACTTCCATTTCCAAGTAACTTTCCACTGGTTCCCATGCGTTGCATGGGAACTCTTCCGTGACTGCGTTGCAGTCCATTAATGCTTCGGCAACAATGGTGGTGTGGAATGAGATGCGGCGCATCTTATGGTAGGATCCCATGCGGCGCATGGGATCCAGGAAAATGTCTACTTCCATTTCCAGGTCGTTATAAAAATATCTGGCGAAACGATCGCTTAACCTTGGGATAGCCCTTTTTGCTCCAGAGACGATGGAAGAGGCTGAACCATTGTTCCGGATATTGCCTGATGAAGGGTTCATAGCGCTGGATGCACCTGGATGAGATATCTTTAATGGCCTCATCATTTATTTCGTCGTATTCGGGAAGGTCGACGGTATCGAAGTCAATATGCAACTCTCCGTCCTTCATGTAGTAAACGGAGGTCATAACAGGCGCTCCAGATCGCAGGTGCAATATCGCCGTCCCTTTGGCACATGACACCGGACGATTGAAAAAATCAACATCCAAGCCGGTGCCGGAATATCTCTGGTCGAGGCTGACGATAAGCAGTCTGTTGTCTGTCAAAGCCTGTTGATACACCTTCATGCCGGCACGGCTGCTCAGTTGTACCAGGCTACTTCCGTAGTGTCTCCGCTGGCGAACGAAAAACCGATCGGAGAGGGGATTGGTCTGTTTCTTGTAAATTAGACTCGTCGGCAGGCCGGACATATTGAACCAGGCAAAATACGCCTCGAACCAACTTGCGTGGATCGTGGTAAGAATTACCCCCTTGCCCTGACTCAGGGCCTCCTCCAGCTTATCTCTTCCGGAAATTCTGGTATTCTCGATCAATCTGGTAAGGTTTTTTCTGTGGAGAATAAATACCAACCCGAAGGTTCGGGTGAACTGGAGGTAAACGCGTCTCAGCCGCTGTATTTTTGCGGCATGATCCAGCTCGGGAAAAACTGTTGAAAGATTTTTATAGGCGACCTTGAGACGAAAGGGAAACACAACCCAGGCAGTGTAGCCGATGGCGGTGCAAAGAGAGAGAATTACAGGAACCGGCAGGAGATTAATAAAAAATATGACACTTCTCAGTATGGTATATTCTAACTTGTGTTTAAGTTTCATGTCGAAGCGGAACAGATCATTGGGTGAGCTCTTACAATAAATTATTAAGAAAAAGCGGTTAAACTACACCACTCTCTTATGGAATTAAAGCGGTTTTTAGTGATATTTTCCAGCTATGGAGTAATATTAATGTGTTACGGCTGATCTGAAGCGTGAAAGATTTGCATCGGTTGGCTTGTTATGAGAAAATAAGGTACGGAAGTTATTTCGTTTTCCAATTTTGATAAGGAGAGGAGTATGAGTATCATTAATGAAATAAAAAAAGTGGTTACTCCGGTTGATTTCTCGGATAATTCCAAATTAATTGCGGAATCCGCCGGATATTTCGCCGGTAAATTCGGAGCTTCAATGCATCTTGTTTTTATCGTGCAGAACTTTGAGGATTATTCCGGATTTTTTGTTCCCCAGATGACCCTGCCGACACTGGAAGGTGAGCTTACCGAGAGTGCGGAAGTGAAAATGGCCTCATTTTGCGACGAGATGGTTGAATTTTGTAAAAAAGCCGGGGTGAAAGAGCTGAATTACAAGGTTTTTATGGGCGATGTCGGTGAAAAAATCGTCGATTATGCCAACGAGATTGAAGCAGATCTCATTATTATGGGCACCCATGGCTACAAAGGTCTTGAGAAAATCATGTTCGGTTCGGTGGCAGATAAGGTGGTACGTGCCGCTTCCTGTCCGGTAATGACCATTAATCCCTACACCTGTTGCAAATAGGGTAGGGAGTTGGAATTGGAGGCGGTCAAACCGGATAATCCTGACGGATTACTCAGTCCGCCACTACCAGCAGACCGTTTTTTAATTCGCCGGATGTAGATTGAGGTTTGCCGAGCAGAGCGGAACAGGTGAGGCCGGGGAAGAGATAGCAGGTGGCGGTAATTCTGCCGAACTGTTTTTTGGGAAAGGCAATTTCAAGTTGTTCATTCCATTCCCTGGCCACTACCGTAAGGCTGCCGGCGTTTTTGGTCTGCTGTTCCGTGAAATTAATTTTTCGTGCAAGATCGGCAAAGCTCTCGTGAAGCTGTGTAAGTAAACCATTGTTTTTTTCACAGAAGCTTTGCACTGCCTTGAAAGCTTCTGCGCTGTTCCAGCCGATCAGCCCCGGAAGCTCCAGCTCACCTATGCTCAGAGCCGGTTGGTTGGTACGATTTTCGTAAGATTCCAGCAGCAGGTCTGCGGCGTCCCGGCTTGTGGTCAGCAATATCTCATTTTCCTCAAGGTCGCTTTCAAGATACAGCGTTTTCCAACAGGAGAACCGTTTTTCGGTATTTCCCGAATTGGCCGCGCTCATATTGCTTTCCAACTGGCTGAGTTCGGCGAAAGGGCTGTCGTCTTCGAATTCCTCGAAGTCGCCATGCAGGGCCTTAAAAAGTTCAGCCTGATCGTCTTCAAGCATGGCAAGATTGCGGGCGATTTCTTCTTCTTCCTGGTCCAGAATTTCACCGATCTCCAGAACCAGTCTGGCCTGCCAGAGCTTTCCTTCTCTTTCCGCCTGTAAGGACTTGGCCTTTTTTTGATCATCCGGCTCAAACAAGGAGGAGATGATCGTTTGCTCAGAATCCTCATCTGTCGTGGATTCCCTTGATTTGGCAGCTAAAATCAAGGAGCTTAACTGGGCGGCGTAATCATCTTTCCGGTTTTTGATATCCTGAACCAGGTGCAGAAAACGTTTCCGGTCCTCTCCTAAAGGGCAAGGAGTATGTGCTTGACAGAATCCCGATTTAATGAAACTATCTGAAGATTCGCCGTGGGGTCCAGCGGGATCTTCTTCTACTGGTTTGATGAGGTGAATCTTCTGGAATATTAAAAAAATCGGATACTGACGAATTGAGTAGATATCCGTTCCCGGGAAAAAAAGAGTATTGAGTGAGCTCATATGCAAAGTATTAAAGGAAAAGTTTCATTTTATCTTTCAGCCATCGTTTATGTGCTGTTTAATCTGCGCCTGGGACCTGACATTATAACTACCCTGAAAGCGACAAGCTGGCAAATTATTCAGACCGCGCCCTATGTAGCAGGTGTCACCTATGTGATTGTCGCACTCCTGCAGTATATGGCAGACGGCGAAAAAGTTCCTTGGGACAGGCGGTTGCGAATTTTTTTTACACTCGGCATCATGGCCGGTCTTTTCTACGGCATATACGAATACGCCGGATTGGATGTCGGCACCGGCATCAAATAATACCTGGACTCACGAACTCTGTCACTCTGTAATCTGCTATGTTCTACCTCCACGTCTCCAATCGAACGGAAAACCTACTGCGTCATCTGGCCGAAGTTATGCGGGCGGACAAGCAGCCGGATCTTTTTGCCATGGAGTTATTTCTCATTCAGAGTCAGGGCATGGAACGGATGATTGCCCAAACCCTGGCCGATGAGTTTCGCAGTTTCTGCAATTTTAAATTTTTCCTGCCCCTTGATTTCCTGGCGTTTGTCGCCGGGCTGCTGGGGATAGGGATAACGCCCGATGGTTTCCAGCGGCAGACCCTCTCCTGGCGGATCGATGGGCTGCTACGGGACCTTTCCGCCAAAGACTATCAGTCGCTCATTACCTATCTCTCCGGGGAAAACAGCGCCTTAAAGCGTTTTCAACTTGCCCGCCGCCTGGCCAACATCTTTGATCAGTATCAGGTCATGCGGCCGGATATGCTGGTGCAATGGGAGCGCGGGGTTCTTGCTACCAACCATCCTGCGGAAAGCTGGCAGATGGATCTGTGGCGAAGGCTGCTTGCCCAGCCGGGCGGGGAGGTTCATCGCGGCCTGCTCTTTAGCCGAGTGATCGAGCGACTGCAAAGTGATACTTCCCTTGCACAACTCTTGCCAAAACGAATTTCGGTTATAGGGCTGCACACGCTTCCCCCGGTTTATTTAAACTACCTGAATAGTTTGGCCGTTCATATGGATGTCCATTTTTTCCTGCTTTCTCCCTGTCGCAATTATTGGGGAAATATGCAGAGCAAGACGACACAGTTTAAAAGGATGATCAAAAAAGCTGTCGATGGTGCTGAACCAATGAAAGAATCCGGGATGGAAGAGCACCATCCGCTCCTGACCGCCCTTGGCCGACAGGGTCGGGATTTACAGAATATGCTGCTGGAAGGTGCCGATTTTGCACTGGAGTTCTCCAGTTACGCCGATCCCCTTGAAGGGAAAGAATATACCGAAGGGATACTCCTGCAGCGAGTCCAGGCGGATCTGCTGGATGGTATCCTGCCGGATGGGCTAGGTGCCGACGTTAATTCGGACGATGCTTCAATCCAGGTGATTTCCTGCCATTCAAAATTGAGGGAAATAACCGTCCTGAAGGATCATCTGCTCCGCCTCCTGCATCAGAATCCTGAACTCGAGTTACGCAATATCATTGTTATGGCTCCCGATATTCAGGAATATGCGCCGCTGATTCCAGCCGTTTTCAATGATATCCAGCATTCCATAGCAGATCGCAGTATCCGCAGGCGCAACTCCGTCATCGCCGCCTTCCTGAAGTTTCTTGAGCTCTTTTCCGGCAGGTTCGGCTGGAATGAACTGCTGGATCTGCTGCGGCTGCCTGTGGTTTTTCCTCAGTTCCAGCTCTCGGCTTCCGACCTCGACACCCTGGAGCAATGGGTAATCGGTTCCGGCATCCGCTGGGGTCTGTCCGGACGGCAACGCCGCGAAGCCGGCCTTCCCGGCTTTGAGGAGACCAGCTGGCGCATGGGGCTCGACCGGTTGTTAATGGGCTATGCGATTGAAGCTGATGAGTTTGTCGATGGCGTACTGCCCTTTAATGCTATCGAAGGAAGAGGTGCACTTGCTCTGGGAGGCCTCTGCCGGTTTATTGAACTGGTTGAACATGCACGGCATGAATTTTCGCTCAGCCGGGGAGTCGCCGACTGGTCGAGGACATTGCAGTCGATTGTCCAGCAGCTTTTCGGTGACGAATACGAGCAGGAACTGGTGGAACTGCGCGCCTTGGTCGGGGAGCTCGCCGATTCGATCAGTCTCTTTCATTCAGGGGATGTTGAATTTAAAGTGATTCGTGAATGGCTTACTCAATCGGCCCGGGAGAGTCGATCCAGTGCCGGATTTCTGCGTGGCCAACTCACCTTTTGCTCTATGCTGCCGATGCGTTCCATCCCCTTCAAGGTGGTCTGTCTTATAGGCCTCTGTGACGGAGTCTTTCCCAAAAACGACCACCACGACACCTTCGATCTGATGAAGTCGGATAGTCGGCCGGGCGATCGCTCGCCCCGCACCGATGATCGATATCTGTTTTTGGAGGCTTTGCTCGCGGCAAGATCGCATCTTTATCTCAGCTATATCGGCCAGTCGATCCGCACCAACGAGGTGATTCCCCCTTCGGTTGTGCTTACCGAATTTCTTGAAGTACTCGAGGTTGGGTATGGGGTGAAGGACATTGTTGTCCGTCATCCGCTCCATTCTTTCAGCAAGAAATATTTTGGTGCAGGCGGAGACGAAAGGTTATTCAGTTATGACACGTATTCCTGCAAAACAGCTGAAATCTTGCAACAGGGAGCACAACCACCGAGCCTTTGGTGGCAGGGAGAGCTTCCCCTAAAAAGAGACAAGGTTCTCCTTGACGACCTGCTTCATTTCTACATCAATCCGCAGAAATACTTTATCAGGGACTGTCTGGGTATTCGACTGGACTCGGGGGAAGAGTGGCCGGAGGACCGCGAGCTTTTTGAGGTGTCCGGTCTTGATAAATATTATGTCGAAGAAAAAATGATCCTTGCGGAACTGGCCGGAAACTCGGAAAATCTGCTCAAAAAAATACAGACGGCAGGACAATGGCCGCTCGGCACCTCCGGCCGGCTTGCTTTCGAGGAAAAACAGTCCGGAGTAAAGGCGTTTATTGCGAGGGTCCATGAGCAACAAATGGGGGAAAAGCGCGTCGATGCACCGATAGATCTTACCGTGGGCGGCTATCGTCTTTATGGGACGCTTTCCAACCTGTATGATAACGGCATTATGCTGATACGCTACGGCAAGCTGCGGGGCCGTGATCTCCTGGCCGGTTGGGTACATCATCTGGTGCTGGGCCATCTCGTTCCGACTGCCAAAACCTGTGTTGTGGCGACGGATAGGATTGTCGGCTTCAGAGGCATCGGCACCGGGCCTGATCTTGGCATCCTGCTCGCTCATTTTGCCGAAGGCTGCCGGTCGCCGGCATCATTTTATATAGAACCCGCCTTTGCCTATGCCGGACAACTGGCAAATAATCGAGCTAAGACCCCGCCAATCGATAAAGCTCTACAGGTATTTAGCACGCGCCTGCAAAAAGGCTATGAGCCGGAATGGGAACTGTTGCTCGGCGGCAGCGGGGAAGACGGAAGGGCAGGAGCGGTAGGAACAGAATTTGAGCGATTCTGTCTGGAGATAATGTATCCGGTATGGAGTGCGGCCAATGTCCAGTAGCCATGACATATTCGATCCCGCCCGTGTTGAACTGAACAGGGGAGTCAATCTCGTTGAGGCGAGCGCCGGGACCGGTAAAACCTATGCCATCAGCATGCTGGTTTTGCGGGCTCTGGTCGAACTGGCGGTGCCCATCGAAAAGATTCTGATTGTCACCTTTACCAAAGCCGCAACTGAAGAACTGAAATCCCGCATCCGGGCAAGGCTCGTCGAGGCTAGGAATCTTCTTGGTGAAAGAACCGGGATGGATGGGAAAACAGTTGATCAAACTCTTCTTGACTGGGCATCGACCGTACAAGATCATCAACTTGCATTAGCTCGCCTGCAACTTGCTCTCTCAGATATAGACCGGGCGGGAATCTTTACCATCCATGGTTTCTGCCGGCGCATGCTGGTGGAACAGGCACTTGAGAGCGGACAACTCTTTGATGTGGAGTTGCTCACCGATATTACTCATATCAGGAGCCAGGTGGCGGACGATTTCTGGCGCAGCCGCATCTATTCGCTGGCGCCGTTGCCATGTTCAATACTGACCGGTTGTTTTCCCTCTCCTGATCACCTGCTGGCCAGTGTCTCCGGAGCTTTTGGAGAGAATGGCCTTATCGAGCCCTTAGTTGGCCCGGTTGAGGATGTTCTGCATGAATTGCAGGCAGCGATGGAGAATCTTACTTCCTGGTGGTCCGCAAACTGTGACCAACTCTCTTGCTGCCTTACCGCCGGCTTGCCGGGTAGCTGTTTTAAGAAACAGTTTACCGATGATTGTGAAAGCTGGTTTCAGGCTCTTACCGAATTCTTTAACGGTAAATGCTTGACGGTTCCAGGCAATATCCAGCTGCTGAGCCGGCAATTACTCATCCGGGAGCTGAATGGCAATAAGTTCCGTGGCGATGCAAAAAAAGAGGCATATCTGTCGGATTGGCCTCTTCCAGCTGGGGAGATCGAGGCCTTTCTCGCAGCTGTTGACCGTCTGAAGCTCACCTTTCGAGTCAAACTGGCCGAAGAGTTGCGCCGCGAGGTAAGTAATCGGCTGGAGAAGCAGGGGAACATGGGTTTTAATGACCTGATCCTGCGCCTGTCAAAGGCCCTGAAGGGAGAGCAGGGACCTGCTCTGCGACAGATTCTGAGCGAGCGGTTCAAGGTAGCCTTAATCGATGAGTTTCAGGATACCGATAGTATCCAGTGGCATATTTTTTCCACTCTTTTTGGCGGAATCGACCATTATCTCTATCTGATCGGCGATCCCAAACAGGCGATATATAAATTTCGCGGCGCAGACATCAATTCCTACTTTCAGGCGCGGGAAACGGCAAGCAGGTTGCTCACACTGGAGAAAAACTATCGCTGTCATCCTTTTCCGGTAGAAGAGGTGAACCGGCTTTTTAGCTCAAGAACCAACCCATTCTTTCTTGGCGAAAAAACTCTTAAGTATCGACCGATCCTGGCTGCAAAAACCGCAGAAGACGTCGATTTGTTACAGGGCGGAGAATCGCTGGCAGGTATGGTCTACTGTGGGCTGGAGCGGGAACCGGAAGAAAAAAGCGGTCGATGGAGTTCCGGCAAGGCGGCGGCAGGTTTGCGTCGATTTTTTGTTGCCGAACTTGGACGGCTTCTCGATCAGGCAAATCCCGCCTTCCTGCGGACGACCGGAGAACGGTCGCTCGCCCCGCATGACATCGCCATCCTGGTCCGCAGCAACAGGCAGGCCGAGGAGTATCGGCAGGCTCTGGCCGAGGCGGGAATACCAGCGGTGGTCGGCAGCAGGCAATCCGTCTTTACGACCAATGAATGCCGGGAAATGCTGCTTCTCCTGCGGGCCATCGCAGCGCCTGGGGAGGCAGGGCGATTGAAGACGGCATTGACTATTCCCTGGTTCGGTTTAACGGGCCACCGTCTGCACGCCCTGTGGCAGGATGAAGAGTGGGTGAGCGGATATCATGGCCGTTTCCTTCAGTATAATCTACGCTGGCAGGAGCAGGGATTTCTGCCGATGATGACCAGACTTTTAGTTGAGGAAGAGGTCTTGCCGATCCTTGCTTGTCGTCAGATGGCCGAGCGGACCATCGCCAATATTCTCCATCTCCTGGAGCTGGTGCAGGAACAGGAAAACGCGGAACATCTTGGTATCGGCCAAATCCTTCAATGGCTGCAGAAGATGAGGCAAGGTGAGCAGAGTGCCGAAAACGCAGAGTTGCTTCTGGAAAGTGATGAAGAGGCGGTACGGATTGTAACCATGCACAGTGCCAAGGGGTTGGAGTATCCTGTGGTTTTCTGCCCTTATCTCTGGTATGCGAGCAATCGGCTGAAGAATGAAAAATATCAGATTAGCTGTTATGACGAGACGAATGGAATACACGAGACGCATCAGGCGCATCAGATAATCGTCGATCTGGGTTCCGACAGGTTCGAAGCCCGCAGGGAACTTGCGGAAAAAGAGCAAATGGCTGAAGAGTTGCGCTTGCTTTATGTTGCCCTGACCAGAGCGAAAATCCGCTGTTACGTCGGCTGGGCGGATGTAAAGCCCTATGGCAATGTCGCCGATTCCTTTCAATCAGCCCTTGGCTATCTGCTTTTTCCGGAAGGAAATCTCGACTATCCGGCGCAACAGGAAAAATTCGCAGCCTTGGCCGGGCAAAAATCCGCGCAGTTTTGGACTGTATCTCTCGATGATTTGCCTGTCCGTTATGCAAAAAAAGTTCAGCTGCAGGAGCTACGCCCACTACAGCCTTCAGGCCGGTCTTTGCAGACCGACTGGCAAATGTCGAGTTTTTCAGCCCTGGCATCGCTCAGTGAATATGACGATGAGCATGAATCGGCAGTAACTCCGGTGAGCGTAACCGTCAAACATCGTCTGGTTCCGGTTCCGGGTTTGCCCGCGGGACCAAATTTTGGCAATGTTATCCATGATCTTCTCGAAAGTGTGCCGTTTTCCGCCATAGCCCGGCAGGAGCAGCAGGAAACGCTGCTGGATCTTCTCCAGCGGAAATGTACGCGCTATGGGGTGGAAGCAGTACCGGATGCAGTGAAAAAATTACTTGAGCTGGTGGTGGCGACCCCGCTATCCGAGGAGGGTTTCTGTCTTTCCAACCTTGACGAGAGCGTATGCCTTAAGGAAATGGGTTTTTATTTCCATCTCAGCACTCTTGCAACCGGCAGGATCAATGCTCTTCTGGCGGATGAACCAACGGTCGCACCACTCGGCTACAAAGTGATGCGTGGCTATCTGACCGGCTTTGTCGATCTCATCTGCGAATACGGAGGAAAATATTATATCCTCGATTATAAAACCAACCTTCTTGGGGAGTTGTTGGCCGACTACACACCTGGAAAATTGGTGGAGGCCATGCAATCCCATAACTATGGGCTGCAATATTGGATTTACACCCTGGTTCTGCATCGCCACCTGCAAAATTTATTGCCTGATTACAGGTATGAACAGCACTTCGGTGGGGTAAAATACCTCTTTGTGCGCGGTATGTCCCCGGATATTCCGGCCAGTGGCGTCTATGCAACCCTTCCGGATTATCATAAGCTGCTGGAGTTGGACCGAATAATAGGAGGGGATGAAAATGATTGAGCATGGTTCTACTCTCTTGGATCTCTACTTTTCAAAATTCCTCGCTGAGCGGTCCGGTCTGGCCGGTGTGGAGAAGGAGAAGTTTCAGCAACTGGTCGGTGCAGTCACAGCCTCGCTGGAGGCAGGGCACAGCTGCCTGCCGGTAACAGCCGCCGAGGCGCGTTTACTTGAAACTCTTCATCTGGTTTCTGGGGGAGGCACAACGCCGCTTGTTCTCCATAATGGCAAGCTATATCTGCACAGGTACTTTCATTATGAAACCCGGCTGGCGGAACAGATCAGCGACATGGCGACCATAACCTTGGCACAGCCGGACGAGGCAAAGCTGCTCGACAACTATTTCAAGGATGCCGAGCCGGGAACAGACTGGCAGAGAGAAGCGGCAAAGGTTGCGCTGTACAAGCCGCTTACCATTATTTGCGGTGGACCCGGAACCGGCAAGACGACCACTGTGGTAAAAATACTGGCTCTATTGCTCCTCACCACGTATCAGGTTCCGGATATAGCACTCGCGGCCCCTACAGGCAAGGCGGCAATGCGGCTTAGTGAATCAATCGGTAGTAGTCTTACGCGTATGCAGCTCCCGGAAAAAATCCGGGCGGCAATTCCGGGTCAGGCTCAGACCCTGCACCGCTTGCTCGGCTTCAGACGCTATTCTCCCCAGTTCAGACATAACCGGCAGAACCCGATGGGCTGGGATGTTGTGGTGGTTGATGAGGCATCCATGGTGGATCTGGCCATGATGAGTAAACTTGTCGACGCCCTGAAGCCCGGCGCTAGACTGTTGCTGCTTGGCGATAAGGATCAGCTCGCCTCGGTGGAGTCCGGAGCGGTACTCGGAGATTTTATAAAAAGCCTGCCGGACAACACCGTTGAGTTAAAGAAGACCTATCGCTTCGATGACAACATTAAGCAGCTGGCGGCAAGTATTAACAACGGTGACAGTGAGAGCGCCTGGACGCTTTTGACGGATACCTCCGCAGCAAATGTCACGCTGCTGCAGGCGGATTTGATCTCGTATATCGGCAAACAATACGCAAAGTATATGGAAGAAGTGTATCGATATCCTGCATTCGATGTCGCAAAAGTTTTCGCCGCCTTTAACCGTTTTCAGGTTCTTTGTGCGATACACTATGGTCCAAGAGGGGTGGAGGGCATAAACAGCAGGGTGGAAGCATCGCTTGCCCGGCGTGGCTTTGACTGCAGGCCGGACACTTGGTATCCAGGCAGGCCGGTACTGATAACCAGAAACGATTACAGCCTTGATCTGTTCAACGGTGATATCGGCATCTGTCTGCCGGATTCAGCCGAAGGAAGTGTGAAAGTCTGGTTCGAGCGGCCGGACGGCGGCCTGAGAAGTTATTCCCCTTATCGTCTGCCCGGCTGCGAAACCGTCTTTGCAATGACTATTCACAAGAGTCAGGGGTCGGAATTCGATGAGGTGGTTGTCGTTTTGTCCGATGAAGAGAACAGAATTCTCAGCCGCGAGTTGATGTACACGGCAGTCACCCGGGCCAAAAAATCGGTGAAACTCGTTGCCGAGCGGCAGGTATTCGACCATGCCCTGTCAAGAAACATCGAACGGTACAGCGGCCTGGCCGACTTGTTGAAAAAACAGGCGATTCAGGCTGGGGTTAGGAGGCTTATTTGAATATTGTGGAAAAACCCGTGAGCGTAAAAAACCACAGAGGCTTGTTTGTGGTCGATCTGGACGGCACTCTGTTGACATCGGACAAACAGATAGCGCCGGTTGACCTGCTTGCTCTTACCCGCTTGCGGGAGATGGGAATTCTGATCGCCATCGCCACGGGAAGATCGAATTATTCCTTTAACCTGCTCATGGAAAAATTTGGCCAATCGGATTCCAACAGCCTGTTGCCCATAGATTATGTTATTTTCTCAACCGGGGCGGGCATAATGGATTTTCCCGAAAACAAGATCCTGCAGAGCTTCTCCCTCAGTCCGGAAGACGTTCGCTGCACCGCCGACTATCTGGAAACATGCGGTCTCGATTACATGATTCATTCCCCGGTACCCGACACCTCATATTTTCTCTACCGTCATAATGGCAGCAGCAATCCTGATTTTCACAGGCGGCTGAAAATGTACAGGGACTTCGCCACGCTTTTATCCGCTGAAGCGCTGGAGACATTCGGCGGAGCCACCGAAGTCCTCTGCATAGTTCCCGATGACAGAGGACATGATGTCGCAGCCAGGATTACGGGGGCCCTGAAACAGTGCAGCGTTATTAAGGCCACATCACCCCTGGATGATAAGTCAATCTGGATAGAAATTTTCGCTCCGACCGTTTCCAAGAGCCAGGCAGTCAGGTGGTTGGCGAACTCCGTAGGAGTACCCCGGAGTCGGGTCTGTGCCGTGGGAAACGATTATAATGACGAAGATCTTCTCCACTGGGCCGGCCTGAGCTTTATAGTTGCCAATGGTCCTCCCTCCTTAAAGGCTCTTTTTCAGAGTGTCGCCTCAAACGATAATGGCGGTGTGAGTGAAGCCGCTGCCTGTTGGTTGAGCACTCTATAATTGGAATGCTCGCTGAAAAACGGATAGATTATGCGGCAAATAACCGGAAGTGACTTTTGCCTGTGGCCTCGATGTATTTTTTTCTCTTTATTTTCAAATTGAAAATTGTCTCTTAACATCTCGATTTAGTGTGTTTTATTCCTTGCTTTTCGTGGTGCTTGATGCTATCTATACTCTTTATTGCTAGGCAATGATTGTACATGCTATTGGCATCCCGGCCCTCAAAGAAAAGGAGAAGAACATGGCAGGAAAATCGTTTCCCAAAGTTCATGCTGCCGGTCAAAAACGTATTCTCAATGCCCGAAAAGACACTCCTGATATCCGGGATCGCATGTACGAACCCGCCCTTATTCAGCTGCAGCCGGAGGTAGACAACCGCGACGGCATCGCTATCCTCGATCAAGGGAGAGAGGGAGCCTGTACAGGTTTTGGTTTGGCCGCAGTCATAAACCTGTTAAATACGAAAAAAAGAAATCTGCAATTTAGGGCCAGTCCGCGGATGCTTTATGAAATGGCCAAGAATCACGATGAATGGCCGGGTGAGGATTACGCAGGTTCCAGCTGCCGGGGCGCCATACGAGGCTGGAAAAATATGGGTGTCTGCGGTGACAACGATTGGCCCTATATGGAAAATGATGTGGGGGAGTTGACCATTGAACGGGCCAAGGCCGCCAGATTTTGCACTGTCGGTGCCTATTATCGTCTGCACCCGGAAATTTGCGACTACCATGCAGCGCTTAACGAGGTAGGTGCTATCTTTGTCTCGGCCGATGTCCATGCGGGGTGGTTCTCCCCCAAGGCGCCACATGCAAAGGAATTGGCAGTTATAGCACCTTCAAGTACTATCCAGGGCGGGCACGCTTTTGCGATTATCGGCTACAACAGTCAGGGATTCATTGTTCAGAATTCCTGGGGTACGAAGTGGGGGTCCAAAGGTTGCGCCATCTGGTTATATGAAGACTGGCTGCAAAACATCAGCGACGGTTGGGTCTTCCGGTTGGCCATTCCGACTCCGAATATCTTCGGCCTCGCTGCCCGCAGTCAGGTAAGGGCTGATGCCGAATCAGGTAAAGCGGCGCCAAAACGGCTGGAAATAGCAGGCCATTTTGTCCATTTCGATGACGGGGAATTCAAGGAACACGGTGATTACTGGAGCAGCCCGGATGATATCCTGCGGACCGCCGAGCTCTTAAAAGCATCCGCCGGAACCAGTAACAGCTACGACCACCTCCTGATCTATGCCCATGGTGGTCTGAATAATCCTGCTGCATCGGCAAGACGTATCAGGGCATTAAAAGACGGTTTCAAACGCAATGGCATTTATCCTTTTCATATCATGTACGACACCGGTCTGGCGGAAGAATTAAAGGATGCGGTTGTGCGTGCCTACTGTGGAGAACGCACGCGGGGTTTTTTCCGAGACATGCGGGATAATCTAATCGAACGAAGCGACCTGCTGATAGAGGATTTAGTTCGAAAGCCGGTCACTCCCATTTGGGAGGAGATGAAGAATGATGCCTTTCTTCCTTTCAGTGTAAAAAAGAGTGGGGAAATCAGCGCCGGACTCTTTGTTATCAGGGCATTTGCAGAAGCATTGAAGGACACCCACTTGAAAATTCATCTTGCCGGTCACAGTACCGGTGCCGTTCTGCTCGGTCATCTGCTGGATGGCTTGGACTCCCTGGATTTGCCGGATATTATTGAGAGTAGCAGTCTGATGGCGCCTGCCTGTTCAATCGATTTTTATAGGGAGCATTACGAGCCCAGGCTGCAGGAGCAGGAGAGCAGCAAGATAAAGGTCAAACTGCCCTCCCTCTCTATTTACAACCTGACTGAACAGTTGGAACTGGATGATAATGTTTCCCTTGTGTACCAGAAGTCTTTACTATATCTGGTTTCCCGGGCGCTTGAGCGATTAATTGACAAGCCGATTCTTGGGATGCAACGCTACTCGAAAAGTTTGACCAAACATCCAGGACTGTCGATTAACTACTCTAATGGCAAAAAAGGCCTGACTACCAGCGTCTCACATGGCGGGTTCGATAATGATATCAATACAATGAATTCCATAATGACACAGATACTGAATAAAAAACCGGAAAAACCATTTACAGAAGAAGAGATGAAAGGGTATTGATATCCGGCGAAAATAAAGGAATTTGGTGCAAGCTGCAGGTGATGACCTGATGAGATGATTTTGGAGACGATTTGGGGGATGATTTGGAAATTTCAGGTTACACGGTAGAACTGCTGTCTTTTTTATTTGCCGCAGCTTTCATCGCCGGATTTATCGATACGCTGGCAGGCGGTGGCGGGCTCATTGCACTGCCGGCCCTCATGATGAGTGGAATTCCTCCATTATTCGCTTTAGGCACAAATAAACTGCAAGGTACCATGGGCACGGCGACCGCCACCTATATGATGTTGACTAAAAGACGGGTACGTTGGGATGATGTTAAGTTCCTAATGCTTTCAGCTTTTATCGGCGCTGCTTTGGGTACCCTGGCGGTTCAGTTTATTAAATCGGAACTTTTATCACTGGTTATTCCGGCTGTTCTGTTGTTGATCGGGATCTATTTTATATTGGCACCCCGTCCTGTCGAGGGAATCACCAAACCACGGCTCTCCAAAGGAAGATATCAGAAGATTATAGTGCCTTCGATAGGTTGGTATGATGGAATGTTCGGTCCGGGAACCGGCTCGTTTTTTGCCCTGGCAGGGGTTTCACTGAGAGGCCATGGCCTGATCGATGCGACAGCCGTTGCCAAGACACTGAATTTTTCCACCAATATCGCATCATTGATGGTTTTTTTACTGGCCGGAAAAGTCGTATGGCTTCTTGGCATTTTGATGATGGTAGGACAGTTCATGGGGGCCTGGAGCGGTTCCCACTGTCTGTTTAGAATAGATCCCAGTTATCTGCGACTGATCGTTGTCATCATGTGCCTGGGAATGTTGATGAAGTATATCCTTTCCTCGGGATGGTTCGCCTAGCGACTATTCACGATCATCCTATAGTGAAGGAATGCGGCCATCGTAATGAAAAATCCGGACAGGGCGACAGTATCACAATTGGAAGAGCTTCCGAATATAGGCCGGGCTATGGCGAATGATCTTCGTCTCCTCGACATCGACCATCCCAAAAAGCTGATCGGTGAAAATGCTTTTGACCTGCACCGGCAACTTTGCCGAAAAACCGGAGAACACCATGACCCTTGCGTGATCGATGTCTTTATGTCGGTTATCCATTTTATGGAAGGCGGTGAACCGCGCCCATGGTGGTCATTTACCGAAGAGCGAAAAAAACAAATGAAGAAGTAAAATCCTTTCGCGGGAGTAACAAGTAAACCAATTTGAGGGCCAGGTGCTGGTTCCTCTCAGCTTTGTATGAAAATTGAATGAGGATATAACAGTGAAAAATGTATTGATCTGTTTTGCTGCCGGTTGCCTTGGCGCATTGGCAAACAGCATAATAGTCTGGCTATTTGGAGATATGGGCATCTCCAGACAGCTCGGGGTGGCGATCGCTCCGCATTTATCGGCCGACTGGCTCTATCCCAGGATAGTCTGGGGCGGTATCTGGGGATTTCTTTTTCTGCTTCCTCTGCTGAGATCCAAACTGCTGTCGCGGGGCTTCGTCTTGAGTTTGGCACCTACGGCGATGCAGTTGCTGTATTTCTTTCCGGTGCAGGCCCATAAGGGAATCGGCGGGATAGAGCTCGGTCTTTTAACTCCTGTGCTGGTCGTTTTTTTCAACTGGGTATGGGGTGTAGTTGCCGCCCTTACTCTTAGACTGGCAAGGTAGGATCTGCACCGTTTTGACAAGATATGCAACTCTTGGTCCGAACAGGAGAGAGTACGAAATGGATATATAGAACTTTTCCTGTCATTTTCTGCTGAACGAAAGGCAATAAATGTTCGAGAGTTTTTGTCAGTTCGGGTACTATGGGAAGCCATTTCAACAATCATGCGTGTAAGATTAATAAACAACTGGGTTATGCGATGAACGAAAAAGAACTGCAAAAGCAATTACAGACCAAGGTGAAGAAAAAACTCGAACCGCTGTTTGCCCGATATAAAATGGACTTTGGCGGAATCAATGCGGCTTTAAAATGGAAGCCGATTGTTCTCATTATCGGAAATTACTCCTCTGGTAAATCTACTCTTATAAACGAACTTGTAGGACAGCACGTTCAGCGCACAGGCCAGGCTCCAACGGATGATTCCTTTACCATAATTACCAGTGATCCCGGCGTGGATAATGTGGAAACCCCAGGATCAACGCTCGTCAATGACGAAAACATGCCTTTTCAGCATTTCAGGGGATTTGGAGAGAAGCTGATCTCACACATCTGCATGAAGCAAGTTGCAAGTCCCATGCTTGAAGGAATGGCAATCATCGACAGTCCAGGTATGATCGACGCCACCAGTGAGAGAGACCGGGGCTATGATTACATGAAGGTGCTTGGGGAATTTGCTAAAATGGCGGATCTTATCGTTTTGATGTTCGATTCGCATAAGGCCGGCACCATTAAGGAATCCTATAATGTAATCCGAAACACTTTGCCGGAGAAATCAGGTGAACATCGAATAGTCTTTGTGATGAGCAGGATAGACGAGTGTGATCATCTCAGTGATTTCACCCGCTCTTACGGCACGCTTTGCTGGAACATGTCCCAAATGACAGGACGTAAAGATATCCCGCATATTTACCTTACGTATTCACCTTCGGTTGTTGATCCAAGTACGGTGGTGGAGGGCTGGCCTCAGGAAAGGGACGAGCTGATCGAAAAGATCAAAAGGGCACCGGGGTTTCGTATCAATCACATTCTGGAGGATATCGATCGTCAGGTGAATGAGCTGCAGATTGTCGCAGAGGCAGTTGGCGAATTTCTCAGGCGTGCCACAAAGAAGTTCTGGAAATATACGAAAATATCCCTCACTGTTTCAATACTCCTTTTTCTTTTCGGTGATGTGCTGCTTAATACCATTTTTTCCTGGCCGGAAAGTACCCTCATAACTTCGATCAGGAATAGTCAGTTTTCTTTGACCAATCTGATCATTCCGGGAGTACTCGCAGTGGCCGCCCTGTTTATCGGCTATTTAGGTTACAGCAAGATCGCTTTCAAACAACAACTGAAAAAGGCCATGATCAATGGCCGTGATCTGGTTTATCTCGAAAATGATTACCGCAAAAATCTCTGGCAGAAAATGGAAGGTAAGGCCAAGGAAAACCTGCAGAGTTTGAAAGTAAGTGACCTGTGGAGCGGTTATGGGAGAGGGTTAGCGAAAATTCAGGGCTTTTTGAATAATGATTTAAAAAAGTATTATGAGAAAATAGTAACCTGATTATTTACATGTTTGGCTGAAAATGGGTCGAAAAATGGCAAGCACAGCCATTTTTCGACCTTTTTTTTTATGTAGGCATTTTTTTCGTGCTTCTTCTGAAGAAGAAAATCATCCTCTCTTTCATAAAGATAGATTGTAGTTACTATAATAGTTCTCAGGTACAAACTCCTCTAATTGACCATCTCGATAGGAAAAACCAGTATGCATGCAGATCCGGAAGAATTAAATCGGGACCAGCCAGGCGAATTGCATGAGTTGAGGAAGAAAGCAAAAGAAGCCGACGAATTGCGAATCAAGCTGAATGATGCACAGGTTGCCTTGATTGCTCTGCAAAGACAATTCGACACTCGTACCAGGGAATTTGTCCTGGAATGTAACGAGCGCAAACTGTTAGAGAAGGCGCTACGCATGTCCAAACTGATTGTCGAACAAAGCCCGGTGATTCTTTTCCGTCGACCTGCCGGAGACCGGATCAGACTGGAATATATTTCTGAGAATATAAATCAGTTCGGCTACAAACCTGAAGAATTCTTATCCGGCGCCCTTTCTTTTCGAGAGATCGTACATCCCGATGACAGGGAACGAATCAGCGAGGAAATTAATGCCTATGCCGGTGCCGATGTGGAAGAATATAATCAAGTCTATCGATGTTTTACAAAATCCGGAGACTTACGCTGGGTGGAAGATCGAACATCGGTAGTTCGTAATGCCGCCGGAGAAAAAACACATAATCAAGGCATCTTGATAGACATTACCAAACGTAAAATGATCGAAATGGACCTTCGTAAAAGCGAAGAGAAGTTCCGTCGAATTGTCGAAACTGCTGCTGAAGGATTTTTTCTCATGAACGAGCATATGGAGATCACGGATGTCAACAACGCCTGGTGCAGGATGCTCGGATATACAAGGGAAGAGTTGATTGGGAAAAAACCGATCGATTTTGCTACCGATCAGTTCAAGCAATTTTTGCTCTTTAACAAAGAGAAGATGCTGGCTAAGGAATATCGCGAGTCTGAAGGCACGGTTATCGCCAAGGACGGCAGGCAGGTGCCGGTACTGATCCATGGCAACACTCTTCGGAATGATCAAGGACAAGTTATTGGTAACATGGCATTTGTTACAGATATGACAGCTCATAAAAAAGCCCTCGCCCTTGCCGGAGAAGTTCAGAAGAGTTTGCTTCCCCAAGACAAGCCATTGGTTAAAGGTCTTGATATTGCAGGAAGAAATGTCTCTTGTGACGAAATCGGCGGGGATTATTATGATTTTCTCTGGAGGCGGGAAACAACGAGCGGGCCGTTTAGTGTTGTCGTAGGAGATATCTCCGGCCATGGAGTGGATTCGGCCCTTCTGATGACCACGGCTCGTGCCTTTTTAAGGATGAGAGCGTCGCAACCAGGCTCCATTTCCGAAATAATTACGGCAATGAATCATCACTTGGCTCTCGATGTTCTGCAAACAGGCAGATTCATGACACTGTTTTATATGACCATTGATCCGAAGGAAAAACGTCTTGATTGGGTGAGGGCGGGACATGATCCAGCCCTTCTCTATGATCCTGTTCGGGATGAATTTGAAGAACTCAAGGGAAGCGGCATAGCGCTGGGAGTAAAAGATGAGTTCGATTACAGAGAAAATCAGAAAGATGGTCTGAGTAACGGTCAGATAATCGCCATCGGCACGGACGGTATCTGGGAAGCGCTTAACCGGCAAGGTGAAATGTTCGGGAAGAATAGGTTGCGCGAAATCATCCGCGGAAACGCAGGGGCGTCCGCGGCAAATATTCTCAGCGCCGTATACGATGAGTTGAATCAATTTACAGAGGGGCAGAGATCAGAGGATGATATTACCCTCGTCATTATAAAAGTCGATGGACTCGAATAGGCCTTGATGTCAATTAGCTCCCCCCGAAGGTGTGCCCTCCGGAGTTCCTGTCAGGATAAATTGTATACTTTCGGTCCGGCTTTTCATGTCCCTCTTTAAAATGTTACCTTTTCCCCGTCGGCAACCAGACTTGCAAATTCCGTCTGCCAGTTTTCCCCACCAATAGCTTCAGCCAGAACAACCGCCATATGTTGCGGAATGATGTTCATATCCTTATTGCGGCCAAGTCCGGAAAGACAGGAAGGACAGTTTGTGGCAACAATCGTCGATTGCTCGCTGATTCCGGCGTTCGCCAGAGATTCCCGTTTGCGTTGCAGCATGGCGTAGGAAATGTCAGGCCTGGAGACGGCAAGGGTTCCTGCCTCGGAGCAACAATTCGGCACGCTTTTCACTGTCGTGTACACTCTTCTCAGAATATTCGGGCCGTCACCGTCAAAGGAATCATGACATGGGGTGTGGTAGAGCACCGGTTCGGATTTTTTGGAGATGTATTCCTGCTGAGAATTTTCCAGGACAAACCTGGAGATATCCTGGATTGAACAGCCGAAAATCTCCGCGCAGCCTATCTCCTGCAAAGACTCGCGGCATGTGCCGCAACTGATCAAAAAGGCATCGAATACCAGATGGCCGAGCATTTCCCTGATTTGACTGAGGATGATTGTATCTCTTAATGAAATTTGACCGGCCATTTTCTTCTTGGCATTGACCTTCGCCGGAAAACCACAGCAGAGATAAGGCGGAGGCAATACGAGGCGAATATCATTTTTAAGCAGTAGATAGATCGCAGCCATCCCGATAGAAGAGTAGAGACGTTCAGAACCGCAACCGGGAAAATAGAAAACGGTTTTTTTGACCTCTCCTTTCGGACGAATCATCAGGGCCTCGTGTTCTGAACACTGCGGCAGCATCGAGGCAAGAGGAGCAGGCGAGGCCGGCGTCATGGGAGATTTCAGCATGTTCAATGGACGCCATTCGTGCTCCTTGATTGCAGGAGGTGCTTTTTTAAAAGCCTTGGTTCCGAGACGCTGAAGCGAACTGCCCCATTCCAGAACGCCTTTTCTGAAAATCGTGTTGATCGTCTTGTTCCTGTTCTGCAGATACATTAGGGATAGCTGAGTGGCGGGGGCAGTATGTTTATATCCGAGATTGCTGAGAATTTCCCGCTCCAGAAGTGAGACTTCGGCAGTATCGATATCAACCGGACAGGGGCTGAGACATTTTCCGCACATGGTGCAATGGTCGGCGATCTCTTCGAGGTTTTTCAACTGGTTGAATCGCGGCAGATGGGAACGCTGCATATCATATAACAGCGCTTCGATCAGAGAACCGATAACCATGTTTTTATTTCTCGGATGAAAAAAGATGTTGCTTCCCGGATGATAGACACAGCACACCGGCATACATTTTCCGCAACGGATGCACTTGGAAATCATCGACGAAAGTTCCGCCAGGGAACCATACTGCAGAATTTTTGCCTCCAACTCAAGAAGATTGAAAGAGGGGGTGAATACTTTGTCGATAATAGAGGGATCGCTGAGCATCCCGGGGTTCATTATGCCTTCGGGGTCCACCTTTTTTCTATAGGCTTTCAATTCCTGAAGACGATTTTCTTCCAGAAACTTCATCTTGGTGATGCCGATGCCGTGCTCGCCGCTGACCACTCCGCCAAGCTGGACTGCCTTAGCCATAACAGCTTCCGCGGCTTTTTCGGCATGCTTCATCATCAGGCGATCACTGGAAAAAACGGGAATGTTCACATGGATATTTCCGTCGCCTGCGTGCATGTGCGTGGCGATTATTATCCTTTTTGACCGTACCTCACTATAAATCCGCTCAATAGCGGCGCTGACTTTTTTATAGCCGCTGAACAGTTCAAGCAGGTCGGTCATCAGTTGTTTGATATGCACATTTTGGCGGATGGATTCAGTTGACCGCAAGGCGAGTTTTTCCCGGGTCTCGGCACAGAGGTCGGTGGCTTTAGGAATTTTCGCTTCGAGCCAGTCCGGATCTTCAATAGGTTCCGCACCTTGCAGATACTGGATTATTGCCTGGATGAACTGTTCTTTGTTGTAGATATCCTGTTCGATATTATACTCGTCGACGAACCGGGCAAATTCGGCCAGGGCCGGAAGCGGCAGGACGATATCCTCATTAAGCTTAAAGGCGTTGGTCCGGGCGGCAATAGCCCCCAACCGTTTTCTGTCCCGCCAGAACCGGGCGGCCTCATCGGAATCCTGAGCGGTGAATAATTCGGTGTTCTTGTAGGGGATCAGCAGTTGTTCCAACCGTTTTTTTCCATTCAACACCTGTTCGGTGGTATGGCCCACCATGTCGATCAGCAGAACAGCTTTTGGATGAGAGCTTCTTGCCGCCTTGAATTTGTATTTGATTGCCCGGATATATTCCTCGTCGAAATGCTCCAGAGCCATCAGGGCTTCTTTTCCCTCGTTGACAAATTCTTCGGAGATCTCAACAATGACCCGGCTGGCCTCATCCATGTCTTCCCCGAAAAATTCGAGACAGAAGGTGACCTTCTTCTCATAGGCCTTGTGCAAAACGAACTCACCCGAGGTAATGACCCCATCGGTACCTTCTTTCTGAAAACCGGGCAGCCCCATAAGGGCTTTATTGGTGATATCCTTCCATAAACCCTTTTTACGGATGTCGGTGCCGGCAAGGGAAATTTTTCGAAGCACTCTCTTGCGGCTGTTTATAACCTCAAACTCGAGGATGTCATCCGGAAGAATTTTGCGCATCGGATGGTTGATGCGCCGTACGGTAAGGAGGTCCTGTCCGGGCATGGCAATGGTGTAAGACAGAATATTGTCAAGTGCCGTCCCCCAGAGAACCGCGGTTTTTCCTCCGGCATTTTCAGCAATATTGCCGCCGATGGTTGAAGCCCAGGCACTGGTTGGATCGGTCGCAAACACGAGTTCCCGCCCTGCAACATGTGCCATGGCATCTGATGTAACAACTCCCGACTCAACCTTTAATACCGGGATTTTGGTGCCTTCTCCCAAATGGGCAAAATCCATATATTCAATTTCGTGAATTTTGGTCAGCTTTTCGGTGTTGATAATTACACAATCGCTGGTAACCGGCACGGAGCCACCGGTCAATCCGGTACCACCACCCCTCGGAATGATTTTAAGGCCAAGCTCGCCGACGGCTTTGATTAACGCCGGTATCTGTTCTTCTCTGGAAGGTCTTAAGACGGCAACGGGAAGGAAAAGCCGCCAATCTGTTGCATCCGTTGCATGGCTGATAAGGGTAAAAGGATCAAAGCGAACATTTTCCTTGCCGATGATTGCGCCCAATTTTTTTTGCATCTGACCGCGGCGGCCGGAAGCATCGCTGATCTCTTTTTTTAGTTTACAGAGCCGATCGTGACACAGGTTGACAAGACGCAGTACCTTGGCGCTACGCTCAGTGCCGACTCTGCCGACTCTTGCCGCCTGCTCGATTATCGTCAGATCCTCCTGGGCGGTCCTGAAAAATTTTTGTCGTCTGATCGGGGAGTCAATAAGCTCCTGGTAGAGAAATGGATTCCTTCTAAGGATAAAAAGATCGCCCATAAAACGCATGACAAGTCTTGCCGATCTGCCGGTGATTCTCTGGCTTCTTAGTTCTTCCAGGTCGTCCCATACCTCGGATCCGAAAAGCAGGTTGATAATTAATTTATCATCGGCAGATGTGAAGTTGTACGGGATTTCACGGTAATCTTTTGTGTTCATTGTTCAGGACCTTTACTGCACGAAAAAAAGCTTTTCGTATGATAGTATTAAAAAAAATGGAGCATGCAGGCAGCGCATCACTCCCAATTCCAATCAATGAGAGTTACCTGTTTCAAGGAGCATATATCCGGGATGATTAAGCAGGCAAGCGATCATTTTAGTAATTTTCGATGACTTGCAAAATCCAATGCTGGGAAGAGAAGGTACTCTAGTTTGAAGGCAGTGCTGTCTATCTATTCTTGAGGATGAGAGGAATGCCAAACTGATTTATTTACCATCTCTGTTAATTATTGCCAGCACTTTTGTCTTAACTCCCTTAAAATAAGCGGAAATTATTTCCGGTAGCCTTTAAAACACCACGGCAACATCGGCTGGTAAAAATCCGGGCAAGGAGGCTCAAATGTTGGTTTTTCTGATTCTATCAATAATTGCATGTTCTTCAATCATACTTTCGTCGGGCATACTCGTAGTCGGAATGAAGAAAATGAAAAGACTCGGCGACATAAAGAGAGGCGATGTCGCGGCAGATTCATTGGTATCGATAATAGTACCTGCCTGCAATGAGGAAAGAAATATTGGAAAATCGGTAGAATCGTTGCTCAATCAGGAGTATACGAACCTGGAGATAATTGTTGTCAATGATCGTTCCACGGATAATACAGCGCGGGTATTACAGCAGTTGCAACTTTGTTTTCCCCGGTTACATGTCCTGGAGATTGATGAGCTGCCGCCGGGGTGGATGGGTAAAAGTCATGCACTTTTCACCGGCGCGGCATTTGCCAGGGGAGAATATCTTGTTTTTACCGATGCCGATGTTGTCATGGAGAAGACCACGATAGCAAGGGCAGTCGAATATATGTCCGCTAACGGACCGGACCACCTCACCCTGGTTTTTAAGAACCTGACCCAAGGATGGTTGCTCAATAGTCTGATCCTTGACGCAGGCATGGGGCTGTTGGTTCTTTTTCGGCCCTGGCTGGCAAACAGGAAAGGCCGGTGGTTTATCGGAATAGGGGCCTTTAATATGGTGAAAAGATCTGTTTATCAGGCGATCGGCGGGCACAAGGAATTCAGGATGCATCCAATTGACGATTTGATGCTCGGCAAGACCATAAAACAGCGTGGTTTTGCCCAGGATTGTCTGTTGGCCTATGATTTTGTTTTTGTCCCGTGGTATGATTCGGTCAGCGCCATGATTGCCGGATTGGAAAAAAACATGTTTGCCTTGGTGCATTATCGCGTCCTACTCATTCCGGTTTTGCTTGCAGCGATCATTGTTCCCAATATCCTGCCGGTCTGGGGAGCAATATTGGGGGACAATTATGGACAGGTACTTTGTCTTATTGCAGTTGGAGTCCGACTTGTTGCTTTTTTCAAGGGATTGCAGCTGCAGGGGTTGCCATGGTGGTATCTGCCTGGATGTATAATCACACCATATATAAGCTGTTATATCATTATAAAATCGGTTTATGTTACCATGATAAACGGAGGGATTATCTGGCGCGGACAACATTACGCACTGGATGAACTGCGAAGGACAGCTCCGGTCCTTTTTTAGTAAACGTTCAGCAGCACCCCATATGTGCACGATCAGACCGCCGTGCATAGATGGGCGGGTTTAGAACCCGCCCCTACATGCCCGTCTGTATGCTTATGCGCCTATGGAATACTGCTAAATGTTTACAGGTCCGGGGTTATACGAGCATTTTGCTAATCCCGTTGAGCGGTTATTTTTTTAATCTGTCTGCCTCACAATGAAAGGATCCAGGAGGCAGGAGAAGGATTGCTTGTCTATAATAAATCAGAAAATAGAATTGAAAACCGAAAGAGCTCAAACAACGCAGAAGCAAATGGAAAATATACCCAATATCCCTAATGAGAGGGATGAACTGTTGGCCGAAATTGCCGAACTTCGGCGCCGTCTGACTGGAATGGAGCGAGAGCGAACCTGGCTGCATCACCCGGATTCCTCGGTAGATATATTGATTGACAGCGCTATGTTTCCCATAGTTCTTGTCAATGCCGGTGACGGAACCGTAGTTTATATTAACAATTATGCCGCTAACTATTTTTCAATCTCTGTTGAACAGGCTAAAGGTAGGAAGGCTGCCGATTTCTGGAACAGTCTGGACCAGTTGAAAAAATTTCAGGAAGTATTGACGGAGAATGGATGGGTTGTGGAGTTTGAGGCCGAGTTGTTGACGAGCCTGATGGTAAAAAGACATGTCTTGCTGTCAGCCCGAAAAATTTGTTACCGGGGGCGTAAAACCGTTTACACCGTCTTTGCCGATATTACTGCCCGAAAAAAAACCGAGATCGCCCTGCAGGAAAGTGAGACCCGGTATCAGGAAATGTATCGCATGATGAGGCTGATGGCGAATACTGTCCCGGATATGATTTGGGCAAAAGACCTTGATAACAGATATATCTTTGCTAATAAAGCCATCCGTGACAAGTTGTTAATGTGTAAAAACGGCGAGAGTCCCATTGGCAAACAGGACATGTATTTTGCAACCCGGGAGCGACGGGAAGGGCATAACCATACTTTCGGAGAAATTTGTATCGATTCGGATGAAATAGTGAAAAATAACCGGCAACTCGGCCGATTTTTAGAAGATGGGTTGGTGCGGGGCGAATATTTAGCCCTGGATGTGCACAAAGCCCCACTTTTTAATGATAGCGGAAAATTAATAGGTACAGTCGGGGCCGGCCGCGATGTAACCAATGACATAGCTATCAAAAAGGCCTTGGAAGAGAGCGACAAGCGTTTCCGGCTTCTGATGGAAAATATCCGGGATGTCCTCTGGGTTTCGGATCTCGATTTTAATCCGACCTATGTCAGCCCGTCCATTGAAGCTCTTTCCGGATATACCCAGGAAGAATTCCTGTCAATGCCGATCAGTGTTCATATGACTCCCAAATACCAAAAAAAGTATAATGGGCTGCGCAGGATGATGGCATCGTTGATCAGGAAACAAGATATAATTCCTGCAAGATTCTTCGAATTTGAATGTTTGCGAAAAGATGGCGACATTATCTGGGTGGAGATAATAACTACTGCTATGTGGGACACTAATGGGTTCCTAATAGGTTTGACCGGTGTGATCAGAGATTCCACCAAGCGGGTCCAGGAACAAAAAGAATTGAAACTCGCCAAAGAGATTGCGCTTGCCGCCAGCCAAACCAAATCAGAGTTTTTGGCTAATATGAGTCATGAAATTCGTACTCCGATGAATGGGGTACTGGGAATTTTACAACTTTTAAGAGATACGAGCCTGGATGAGACGCAAAAGAAATATGTAGAGACGGCACTCAGCTCCGGAACAAGTTTATTGAATTTAATAAGCGATATACTGGATTTTTCCAAAATCGAGGCGGGGAAAATTGAACTGAGCAATCAAGCCGTAGCTCTGGAACCATTGCTAAAATCGGTGGTTGAATCTTTTGGGAGCCTCATTGACAAAAATAAAGTCACCATCAATTATTCAATCGACCGGAGCGTTCCCTCGGTTGTTGTGGCTGATGCATCTCGTTTGAGGCAGATTCTGTTTAATCTGGTTGGTAATGCAGTAAAATTTACAGATCATGGCAAAATTGAGCTCGGACTAATCTGTGAGCCTGGTGTAACGAATGTAAACATTGATCTTCAGTTTAAAATCAGCGATACCGGAAGAGGCATTTCGGAACACATGCTCGGCCACTTATTTGAGCCGTTTGTTCAGGAAGATGGGAGCTTTCGCCGCAAATATGGTGGCACTGGGCTTGGCTTGAGTATCGTCAGAAAATTGGTTGAGATGATGGGGGGAAAGATTCATCTGCAGAGCGCTGCCGGACAAGGAACTGTCGTCTGCTTTAATATTCAGGCAGCCGTAGCGGAGGAAAATGCCCTAAGTGCCCAAAAGCGTAATGAGGTACAACCGACAGAAATGGAAGGGAAGCGGGTTCTGGTCGTCGAAGATGAAAGAATTAATGCTATGGTGATTTCGGCAATGCTCCGCAAAATAGGTCATGAGGTGCATTTGGCATCTAATGGATTGCAGGCTTTGAAACAGGTCCAGCAGATGGAGTTCGACTGTATCTTTATGGATATCCAGATGCCTGAACTGGATGGGGTGGAGACCACCAAGACTATTCGTGCCACGGCGACGAATAAAAACAGCACAATTCCTATTGTTGCACTAACGGCTCATGCAATGAAAGGTGACCGGGAGCGATTCATTTCGGCAGGTATGGATGATTATCTGGCCAAACCGGTCGAAATGGAAAGCCTCATTGGAGTGCTGCTACGACTTCAAAAAGACGCGAAGTTTTCCTGAATTTATCCTTGAGGGAGTGAATGATTTACTGCCACTCAAAAGTAATACACCGAACATTACCGGAAGGCAAAGTCAGGAACCAGTAAAATGGTATGACCAATAAATATTAAGTATGGAAGATTCGGAATGTGAGAAATATCCTATTAATATTTAGAATATTTTAATTGAATACCATTGTTAAATCATATAGTTATTGTCTGATCGCGGTAGTTTGAGACAGCCGTACTATAAATGTGATTATGGTTATGTAAAAAACCAGAACGTTCGCTGAAACGAAGGAATTTTGTTGTTGCCCTCTCTCAATCGACAGGGTATGACTTCTCCTTTTGAAGAAGTATTCCTAGAAGCTTACAAAGTAAAAAAAGCAATACAACAAAGAGCAGTACAAGAGAGGATTGAGAAGAAACAATGAAAATACTCGTTATTAACTCGGGAAGTTCGTCAATAAAATTTCAGCTTCTCGATATGTCTGATGAATCCGTTCCGGCATCGGGACTTGTCGAAAGAATAGGGGAAGCAGAGGGACTGATAAAATGCACACTCAGGCCCGGTAGTGAGGATGAGCTGGTGGTTAAAAAAACGGCTGTCGTAGCCGACCACAGGAGTGGAATGCGGCTGGCAGTCGAGATACTTTGCGATCCCCGGCAGGGAGTGATCGCCGATCGTGGCGATATCGACGCAATCGGACATCGTGTAGTCCATGGCGGCGAAGATTTTCACGCGCCGACTGTGCTTTCTGAAAAGGTGCTGGCCGCCATCGAGAAAAATATTCCTCTGGCACCCTTGCATAATCCTGCTAACCTGGATGGGATACGGGTTGCACAGGAGCTGTTTCCCGGAGTTCCCCAGGTGGCAATATTTGATACAGCCTTTCATCAGACCATTCCACCCCATGCCTACCATTACGCCATTCCTTATGAACTGTATGAGCAGCAGAGGATTCGGCGATACGGTTTCCACGGTACCTCGCACAAGTTCGTGGCCGGCGAATGTGCGCGCCTGATGGGCAAATCACTGGAAGAACTCAACCTGATCTCTATCCATCTGGGCAACGGCTGTTCGATGACGGCTGTAAAAAACGGCAAAAGTGTCGATACCACCCTCGGTCTTACCCCGTTGGAGGGATTGGTTATGGGAACCAGAAGTGGAGATGTGGATCCTGCTATTCATTCTTTTTTGGCTAGAAACTGCAATATGGATATTGAGGCAATCGACGAGATGCTCAATAAGGATTCCGGCTTGAAAGGGTTGTGTGGACTCAATGATATGAGAGACATTCACGAGGCTATTGCAGCTGGAAATGAGAGGGCGAAACTGGCCCTGGAAGTACAGACCTATCGAAACAAAAAATATGTAGGTGCCTACATGGCGGTATTGGGTCGGGTGGATGCCATAATATTCACTGCGGGTATCGGTGAAAATGACGAGGTTGTCCGTGAAATGACCCTGCAGGGGCTGGAGCCTTTCGGTATTTCCATGGACCTTGAGACCAATAACCAGCGGATCAAAAAACCCACCCTGCTCAGTACCAAGGAGAGCCTGGTGCAGATCTGGGGCATACCGACCAATGAAGAATTGGCTATTGCCCGCGAGGCAAAAGCCGTTCTTCTCGGAAAATAGACAGAAGTTACGAACAATAATGCGGGATAGGCCGGTTACGCCTATCCCGCATTCGGTTTTTTGAAAACCGGGGCAACTTTTAAGATGTTGACTCGTTGGTAGACCTCCAGCAGCTTTTTCTGTTCGGAAGAAACCTCTCCCCAGCTTTTCCCGAAGTTGAGTCCGGGAAATCTGCTTGTCCCCTGTACTATCAATTCAGCCTCCTGAATCTCCTCTTCACGGTAAAAAAGCCTGAGGCCGCGACCATAGTCTGCAACGATTTCGCCTGCCAGATGAAAGTTGAGAAGTGTTTGCAGCAGTCGGAAAAGACGCTTTCTTTTTTCCGGCAATCCGCCATATTCCAGACACCAACTGCACCATTCGAGCGCTTGTTCTTTTTTGTTCATGGCCAGGAGGAGCAAGGCCTTGAGTTCACCAATGCGTAAAGTTGCCCAGCTTGAGTCTTCGTCAAACAGAATGCCGATTGTATGTGACAGCAACAGCTGGTCACCGAGGCCAAGCGTTTCAAGCATATCGAACAATGCATCCAGTTCAGTATGATCCATTGCGGGGAGTTGCAACAGATATGGGCGAAGCTGAGCACCGGTTCCTTTATTGTTCCAGAGCAGATCATCTATGGGGTAAATCTCCGACATGCCGGGAACAAGGATGCGGCAGCTATACATCCCGCAGTGCAGATATTCCGCACGATATATCTGAAAATCCTTGCCGGAGATAAGACGCTGCAGCCTCTCAAATTCCTGCATTGTGGAGCCGGTGAAATCCCATGGAGAAAATTCAAAGTCGGCTCTGTCTTTAAACATTTCCCAGGAGAGCAGTCCATCGGAGTCGATAAAATGGCTTTCGAGATTAAAAGGATCCGCCACCTGATGTATATCGTGACATGGCGGCTGAAAACCATGAAGTCGATCAAGGCTGCGCCCCTGCAGCAGTTCGGTTAAAGTTCGCTCGATGGCTATTTCGAAACGGCAGTTTGCACCAAAAGCGGCGAAAGCGCCGCCGTTGTTGTGATCCGTAAGCAGAACGGAAATAACAGGGAATTGCCCACCAAGAGAGGCGTCCTTTACCTGGGCGGACAACCCTTGCTCGGCAAGAGTGTCGAGAATGGAACAGAGTTTCGGGTAATTCTTCAGGCAGGATGGCGGAACATCGGGAAGGCTTATCCCTTTGGTAATGATGATGTTCTTCACATATCGTTCAAGTATTTCCGACAGAGCCTGGGAGCAGCATTCGGCCGGAGAATTACCGGCTGCCATGCCATTACTGACATACAGATTATTCAGCACACTTACCGGAAAATAGGTTGTCCGGCCATCTGCAAGGGATTGGAAGGGCAGGGCGCAGACCCCTCTTTCCGCGGCTTTGGAATTGTTGTCGCAGAGATGCTCAAAAGTGAGTTCACCTTCCGGGTCATATAAACTGCGTAAATCTTCATTCAGTAATTCGGTTCCATGCTGATTATGCCGGGGAATGGCGTTTGCTTCATCTGCAAGAAACCATCTCTCATTGGGATAAAACAAAAAAGGATGTGCCTGTTATCTTCACTTTCATCCAGGAAATAGTCGGCAAAGAAAAAATTGGTGGATAATCGTTCAAAAAACTCCCCAAGACCACTGGCAAGGCTGGCAAGGCGGGATGTCCCTTTACCGTTGGTGTAGAGATGTGGGCAGGTGACGGACTGGACATGGACAGACCAGCAGTTCGGTGCTGGATTGAGCCAGCTTACGGCTTCGGTCTTAAGATCCATTTTCTGGAGTAAGGTGGTGGCTTTTTCAATGGTTTCTTCCAAAGAGAGATCTTTACCGGGGAGAAATGTTTTGTCTTTCATCGAAAGTAGTTATAGGTAACAGGAAAGAGAAGAATGCCCAGCCTGAGGCAGTTTAGGATGGCGATCAAACGGGCTGGAGAATTGAAGTGCATCAAAAATTGCTGTATTACCACAACGGGGAGAGATATACAACAAAGGGTACCTTGAACAATGATTTTTCAAAGTACCCTTTGCGCAGGCGGGTTTGGAGCCCGCCCCTAGGAGGAAATACCGGGGTTAAATAGTTTTAGCAGCACGCAATGAATCAGCCAGTATTTCAACAACAAATCGCATCTTCTCCTTGGATTCATGCTGCAGCAGGTTGTCCTGAATATGCATTACACAGGTCGGACAACCGGTTGCGACATAATCAACACCTGCATCCTGAATATTTCTCACTTTATGGTTGTTGATTTTAATCGCGGTGTCGTAATGGGTGATGCAGTAACTTCCGGCACTGCCGCAACAAACGGCAGCATCTTTCATCTCCTTAAATTCAACGCCCGGGAATCATTTTCAGCAACTTTCTTGGCTGTTCACTGATACCTTGACCGCGGACCATATGGCAGGGATCGTGGTAGGAAACCTTGTAGGGCAGCCGACCCAGCTCTTCTTCCTTGATATTGATGTTTTTCTCAATAAACTCGTTGATATCATATACTTTATTGGTAAAAGCCTGAAGTTCCCGGCTGTCTTCGATAAAGAGTTTGATCTCCTTTTTCAGGGCCATGCCGCAAGATGAACAGGCAACGACGATTGCATCGAGATCGTAGCGCTGGAACAGATCGAAATTGTGCTCCATGAGCATTTTTGCCCCATCGTAATCGCCATTGGCGAGTACCGGGGTGCCGTTGCATTTCTGCTTTTTCGGGATGACAACCTCATAGCCATAGCCGGTGAGGATATCGACAACTGATTTTACCACATTGGTATAGATCAGATTACCGGCACAACCGGTGAAGTAGCCGATACGCCCTTTTTTTGGACCCTTTTTCTGATGGATCACCTCGGGATATTGGCTTTGTGCGCTTCTAAGTGCCATCTGGGGGAAATACCTTCGTTTTGAAAAACCAAAAAGCGGAAAGAGATGGCGAACTGGATTTTTTGGACCGATGCCAAACAGAGCTCGCTGGGCGACTCCTATCAGCATGGCCCCAAGGGTGATAGGCCATTTACGCCAGACCAGCTGGCTAAAAATCAGTGCCTTGAAAAAGCCGAGTCCTTCCTGCGTGGTGATATACCATCGAAGCCTCAGAACAACATGTTCCGGACTGACTCCGGCAGGGCAGTTAGCTGAACAGGTTTTGCAGTTGAGGCATTCGTTGATCGCATCTTTTACTCTCTGGGTAATCTGCAGATCACCGGAGACAATTTTTTCAGCAAGTTTATTTTTTCCCCGGGCAACATACAGCTCGTTACCCATCTCTTTAAACACCGGACAGACGGATCGACATTTGCCGCACTGCATGCATTTTTGAAATTCTTTTGCGGCCTCCAGCAAATGGGTTTCGGCCTGTTGTTTTACTGCAGCGTGAGTATTCATCTTTTTATCTACCTCGCTTAAACCGACTGCTCTTCAGGCATATCGAACATCTTGCCGGGATTGAGCAGATTGAGGGGATCAAAGGTCTTTTTGATATTCTGGAGGAGCCTGATTCCTTCGGCGCCGATCTGATTTTTTAAAAATGGTTTCTTTTCCAGTCCGATGCCATGCTCTCCGGAGATGGTGCCCTCAAGATCGATGGCCAGTTGAAAAAGTTCGGCAACTCCTTTTTCCGTCCGGGCCATTTCGTCTTTATCCCGCATATCTATTAGAAAGGTTGGATGAAGATTGCCGTCTCCGGCATGACCGAAAATGCCGATCTGGAGTTGGTATTTTTCGGCAATCCCGGTGATACCGCGGACCATTTCCGGAAATTTCGAGCGCATTACCGTGGCATCTTCCAGAATCAGATTGGGTTTGACACTGGCCAGGGCATTCAAGGCCACCCGGCGTCCTTCAAAGAGCCGATCTCGCTCCGCGCTCGTTTTTGCTCTGGCAAATTCACGAATATCGTTCTTTTTGACTTGAATTTCGACTTTGGCCATCTCGGCGATGGCAGAATTTTTCTCACCATCAGTTTCGATAAGCAATACGGCAGCACCATCGCGTGGCAGGCCGCAATCTTTAAAATTCTGGATGGCGTTGATCGTGGCGTTATCCATGAACTCCATGGTGGATGGGGTGACTCCTGAGGCAATGATGTCGGATACCGCCTGGGCGGCGCCATCAAGGCTGTTGAATATCGCCAGAGCCGATTCGCGGTGTTCGGGGATCGGCAGAAGGGCAAGGGTTACTTCGGTCATGATGCCAAGCAGTCCTTCGCTGCCGACGAAGATTCCTTCCATGTTGAAACCGGCTACGTGTTTCACGCATTTATTGCCCATGGTAACAATATCTCCCTGGGGTAAAACGACTTTCATCATTTTCACATAATCTTTGGTAACGCCGTATTTCAGACCGCGAAGTCCGCCTGCATTTTCGGCAACATTGCCGCCGATGGTTGAAAAGGCAACACTGCCGGGATCCGGGGGGTAAAAAAGATTGGATTTTGCGGCGATCGGGTCTATATCCGCGGTGGTCATGCCTGCTTCGACAGTGATAAGGCGGTTGGCCGGATCAAAATCGATAACCCGGTTCATTCTGTCCATGCAGAGGACAATACCTTTTTTTAAGGGGATTGATCCTCCGGACAAACCACTTCCCTGACCGCGAGGAGTAACCGGGATCTGTTCCCGGTAGGCAAATTTCATCAGCTGGCTTATTTGCTCTGTAGTGGTAGCAAAGACAACAGCTTCGGGCTGTATCTCCATGTGGGAAGCGTCATAGCTGTAGGCAACCATGTCTTCAATTTCGGTGAGGACGTTTTTTTCGCTGAAGATACTTTGTAATTCCTCGATTTGTCTTTTGGTCATATTATACTCCGTTGACTGAGAAACAGCAGAGCGGATAGGCCCTATGCTGGTTGTTACTTACCAGGAGTGGTATCATGATGGAAAGCCCATGGAAGCACACCGGAATAAACTCTTTTCTTGAAACGTAAAGGTAATGCCTCATCGATTAGCTGACTTTAATGGTCGTACCAATAGTAAAAAATACCAATCTTCTTGTCAAGTGAAAACAATAATAGATAACAGATCTCAATTTATGTCTATAATAACAGAAGATAGGTTAATGTTATGAAATAGTTCGGCAGGTGGCTAATGGTAGTACCAATTGCATTAGGTGGCATTGAGTAAGAATTTTGGAAAATTGCAATCTACTTAGTGCCGAAGGTTGCTGGTGCTGTACCGAATATGTTAAATATGACCATACTGCAGAGGCTCTCGATGCAATTATCTGATAATGCTGGAACTTGCCGGCATTAATGCGGCCATAAATACCCGCGAGGGGGAATTTCTAAAAAATATGGGAAATTGTAAGAATCACCCGTATGGAGGAATCTTCATATTATTGTGCGAAATATAAGCAATATCTTTGTCTCTGAATGTCTCCAGTGTTCCGATCCAAAAATCTATTGTAAATTTCGCTCTGCCTGTCTGATCCATTTTCTGGAAAAAGAGAAAAAGCAGAAAAGAGAATGAAAAGTATTAGGGCGAACGCAGTATAATTACTTTTTTTGTTAAAAAGGATTCGGTGGTGCATTTGTCTTAATATTCCATCAATTGAACATCTCTTCTGATATTAAGGAGATGGGAATTGACTCGGCCTGTATCAGTATTAGTGATGTGAAATAACAGAAAAAAAGAATATTGATTTGCCGGTGAATTTATGGAGTTCTAAAGGAAAAATTCCCAATTACAAGTTGTAAGTGTGAAAATATATGATATATTTGTGCGCTGAATAAAATCTGACTCGAGGGTAGTTTCGGAGCTGTATCTTTCCACATTGCTGTGCTGCAAGGATAATATTCAGGCGTCGCGTGGCATAAATGCCATGCGTTGTCGGATATTGCCGTGCAGTGAATTCAAGAAGATAATTAAATCCATCTGTT
Organism: uncultured delta proteobacterium; assembly: GCA_963728385.1. Lineage (GTDB taxonomy): Bacteria > Desulfobacterota > Desulfobulbia > Desulfobulbales > Desulfocapsaceae > Desulforhopalus_A. Next base: position 1,725,415 of record CAVSJK010000002.1, on the reverse strand, counting down.
TCCCTGGCGGACAAGGTAACCCCGCATGAGTGAATGCACCATCACATTTCTTCCCCATGATAGAGCCATAACTGTCTCTTCCGGGGAGAATCTTATTCGGGCCGCTCTGCAGGCCGGTGTGCATATCAACGCTTCCTGCGGAGGCGAAGGTGTTTGTGGAAAATGTCGTGTTCTGATCGAAAAAGGAAGTGTTTCCGGAGGAATATCTGAACGGATCAGTAAAGAGGATATCGATAAAGGATATCGCCTGGCCTGTCTGGTAAAAGTCACCGAAGACGTCGACAGTCCGCATCCCCGATTGAGTCATCCATAGATAAAAGTGTGATGAACCTGCAGGCTACTCCACGCAGAACTGCCACCATCCAGCAAATGGACTTTGAGAGTCTGAAGGAAGAAGGACTCTTTATTCCTCCGGTTGAAAAAATATTCCTCACCCTTTCACCGCCCAATTCTCAAAATAATATGCCTGATGTCACCAGGCTTATTGAATATCTCAAGCAGGATGAAAACGAACATAAGCTGGAGATTGACCTTGCCGGTAATCCGAAAACTCCCTGGAATAATGCGTGAAAATGATTTTCAGTTGACTGTAACAGTTATCCGGCCTGTAAGAGCGACGGGAAAAACTCTTATTACCAATGTACAGTCTGGCGACAAAACCGGCGATAATTATGCCGTGGCGATGGATATTGGAACCACCACTATCTACGGACAGCTTATTGATTTGTCTACCGGGGAGTGTCTGGCGGAGGCCGGGGACTTCAACGGGCAGATAAGTTACGGAGAAGATGTAATCACCCGTATTATGTATGCGGAGAAACCTGGAGGACTTGAAAAACTTCAGCAGGTTGTCGTCGACACTATCAACAGTGTTCTTGAAAAGATAATCCGCCAATCAAAAGTTGATCGGGAGGATATCTCAACCATTACCTTCTCCGGCAACACCACCATGACGCAGTTGTTTCTCAAGATCGATCCACGAAATATCCGCAGGTCGCCCGTATGTGCCGACAGCAAGCCTCTTATCCACCGTTTACCGCCGCAACTTTAGGCGTGAATACTCAATGAACATGCCATTGCCCTGATTTTTCCTCAGGTGTCGAGTTTTGTCGGCGGAGATATCGTCGCCGGAGTTATGGGTTCCGGGATGTACCGCAAGGAAGAATTGACGCTTTTTCTTGATATCGGCACCAACGCCGAATTAGTGGTAGGTAATAAGGACTGGCTTGCCTGCACGGCCTGTTCTGCAGGACCCGGCTTTTGAAGGTGGTGGGATTGAGTTCGGTATGCGTGCCGCCAAAGGTGCCATTGAAGATTTTTCCATGGATCCGGTAACCTTTGAGCCTATGATTTTTACCATCGGTGATGTTCGACCAAAAGGAATTTGCGGCTCGGGACTTATCACCATGGCTGCGGTGATGTTTGAGATGGGCGTGATCAATAACAGGGGGAAATTCAATCGTGATTTAGGCACGCCGCGAATCAGAAAAACCAACTATGTCTGGGAGTATGTCATCGCCTGGAAAGATGAAACCCAAATTGACCGAGATATTGTCCTGACCGAGCCGGACCTGGATAATCTTATTCGTGCTAAAGGCGCAATCTACAGTGGGTGCATGACCCTGCTCGAAGAGGTCGGATTATCCATGGATATGGTTGAGCACATTATTCTTGCCGGCGGTTTCGGCAGTTATATCGATCTGGAGAAGGCGATGGTTATTGGGACTGCTGCCGGAAGTCGATCCGGAACGTGTTACATTTATAGGTAATGGTTCGCTTATGGGTGCACGTATGAGTTCTCTTACTAATCGAATTCGTCAGGATGTTGTTTCTGTGACGCAGAAAATGACCAATTTCGAACTCTCTGAAACACCTTCATATATGGATAACTATATTGCGGCGATGTTTCTGCCGCATACGGAAATTGAAAAATTTCCTCGTGTAAAAGCCCGCATGGAGGCAAGGGGAAAGAGTATTTCAATATCATAAAAATACATACCGGCTTTCATTGAGCCGGTATAGTAAAAAAATATTAATAGTTTTAGTAATCATTTTGTACCTCTTGTTGTTTGGCTAGTGTTGAAATGGGAGGGTTGATGTTGCAGTTCAGACACAACCTTCAGGAGAAAAATTACTCACCAGTAAGGAGGCAAAAGTGGGATTTAAACTAAAGAAGGAATCCTATAGCGGCGGCATCAAAGCAATTTCCATAGGTAAAGGTGATGCAGCTATAACTGTGGGAGGGGAGACATGTTATCCTTTCTATACTTTTGAAGGCGACATGCCGAACAAACCCATCATTGCAATGGAGATTTGGGATACTGAGCCTGAAGATTGGCCTGCTCCGGTTATGGAACATTTTAAAGATGTCGTCTCCGACCCTGCTGCCTGGGCCAAAAAATGTGTTGACGTTTTTAAAGCTGATGCAATCGTCATCCAGCTGAAAAGCATTGATCCCAATGATAAAGATGCCAGTCCCGAATCAGCCGCGGAAACAGTTAAAAAAGTTCTGGCAGCAATAAAAGTCCCTCTGATAGTGTGGGGATGTGCAAATCCTACTAAAGATGAAGCAGTTCTTAAAGTCATCGCTGAAAAGTGTCAGGGTGAAAATCTGGTATTGGGGCCTGTCGAAGAGAAAAACTATAAAGGAATTGGTGCTGCGGCTATGGGTTATGGCCATTCAGTGATCGCCTCTTCTCCAATCGATGTTAACCTCGCCAAGCAGGTGAATATTCTGCTGGAAAATCTCGGAATGCCGATGGATAGACTCCTGGTTGATCCGACTACCGGTGGTCTTGGCTATGGTTTGGAATATACCTATTCGGTAATGGAGAGATTAACCATGGCAGCAATGGTCCAGGGAGATGCCAAACTCCAGTTCCCGATGATCAATAACCTAGGAAATGAGGTCTGGAAATGCAAAGAGGCCAAACAGACGGCTGCCGACGCTCCTCTTTTAGGCGATCCGGAAAAACGCGGAATCATGATGGAGGCCATCGGCGCCGTTTCCTATCTGCTCAGTGGGTCCAACATTCTTATCATGCGTCACCCAGAAGCAATCAGAATGACAAAGGAATTCATCGATGCTTTGGCAGATGGCGGTTCTCTGACTGATTCTGCAGCCATCACCAAAATTTTGGATGCCGCAAATATTGATTTTGCAGCTCTTGCTCCAGCGGCTGATCTGACCATTGCCGAGGAAGAAAAGAAAGCAGCTCCAGCTAAGAAAGCCGCACCTGCCGCGTCTACGGCACCGGCCGCCAAAGCTGCCGCAGCACCGGCTGCAAAACCTGCACCCGCGGCACCCGCTAAAGAAGAAGCCAAAAGCGGAAGCCAAGCCGGCACCCGCGGTAGATCCTGCAGCTCCAGGCGAAGGCGGAAGCTGAAGCCAAAGCCAATGCGGCGGCCAAGGCTGAAGCAGATGCCAAAGCTAAAGTCGAGGCCGAAGCAAAAGCCAAAGCAGACGCGGAAGCCAAAGCCAAAGCCGATGCGGAAGCCAAAGCCAAAGCCGAGGCTGATGCTTTGAAGGCTGAGGCCCAGCAGAGAGAAGATGAAGAAAAGGCTTTGAAAAAGCTGCGAGCTCAAGCTCGGAAAGCTGCTGAAGAAGCAGCTGCAAGCCAACCGGTTGCCGAGGTATCAATGACCGCGGATGCAGTTCAGAAAACACCGCAGGAAAAAATACTCGATATGCTGGATAGGTTCCACAAAAGAAAATAGGTTAGGATATCAATTAGTACCAATTAGTACATTACAGCGATGTAAAGCTTTTGAGATAATTGATAATCTCAATAACTCTATGAGGAGGTACCTCGATATGGCAGAAGTAAAAGAAAAAATTATTAAAACGGCTGACCCGATGGAAGCATCAATTGAGCCGTCGACCCAGGAGATGATCCGCAGAGCCCAGAAGCTCGGCATTGAAACTGTCTTTGACAGAGCAATAACCATGAAACCCTGCGCCATCGGCCTCCAGGGTATATGCTGTAAAAACTGTGCTATGGGACCATGTCGCCTACCTCTGCCGAAAGACGGCATTCAGGGGGAAGATACCCGCAAGGGACTCTGTGGTGCTACGGCTAATACAATCTGTGCCAGGAACTTTGTCCGTATGATCGCGGGAGGTGCCGCAGCGCATTCGGATCATGGTCGTAACGTTGCTATCACCTTTCTTGCAGCAGCGAAAGGATCCGTTGACGATTATAAAATTAAAGATCCTCAAAAATTGATTCAGATAGCTCCGTATTATGGTGTTGCAACAACGGTGGAAGTAGATGGTGTTGTTAAAGATCGTGACATCAAAGAAATAGCCGTCGCCGTGGGCGAAAGAGCAGTAGGGGAATGGGGAAAAACGGCCGGAACCCTTGATATGCTTAAAAGGGCACCACAACCGCTGCAGGATAAGTGGGCAGAGCAAGGAGTATTGCCACGTAATGTGGATCGGGAAATAGTTGAGATCATGCATCGAACTCATATGGGTGTTGATCAGGATTATAAAAACCTCATGAAGCAGGGGACCCGTGCTGCTCTGGCTGATGGTTGGGGCGGCTCGATGATCGGAACCGACCTCCAGGATGTCATGTTCGGCACTCCTGCTCCCTTGCAGGCAGAAGCCAATCTGGGCGTGATGAAGGAAGATCATGTAAATATCATCGTTCATGGACACGAACCACTCTTGTCCGAGATGATAGTCGCTGCCGCACAATCCCAGGAATTGGTCGACTATGCAAAGACCAAAGGTGCAAAAGGTATACAGTTGAGCGGTATCTGCTGTACGGCAAACGAAGTCCTTCAGCGTCACGGCGTTCCACCGGCAGGAACCTTTCTTCAGCAGGAACTTGCCATTATTACCGGTGCCTGTGATGCAATGGTTGTCGACGTCCAGTGTATATTCCAGAACCTAGCCAATGTTGCTAAATGTTTTCACACCAAACTGATCACCACCCATCCGATCGCCAGGATGGAGCAGGATAACGTGTTGCATATCGAATTCGACGAACATCACGCTATGGAAGATGCTATTCGTATTGTCAAAATCGCCATTGATAACTACACCAAGCGTGGCGCGGAGGTTATGATCCCACGTCATAAGACCACACAGATTGCGGGATTTGGTGTTGAGTCGATTAAATATCATCTTGGCGGTAGTTTCCGTGGTGACTATTTCACCCTAAATGACAATATCATCAATGGTCGTATACGCGGTATTGCAGGTGTTGTCGGTTGTAATAATGCCCGTACCAAGCATAATGAAGAACACATCACTCTTATAAAAGAGCTGATCAAGAATGATGTAATAGTCTTGACTACCGGTTGTAGCGCCATAGCCGCCGGTATACACGGATTGCTTACTCCGGATGCTGCCGCGGTACATTGTGGGCCCGGTCTTCGTGAAGTTTGTGAAACCGTAGGTATTCCACCCGTGCTGCATCTTGGTTCCTGCGTTGATAACAGCAGGATTCTGCTGGCCGCGACTGAAGTCGTCAAGGCCGGTGGACTTGGAAAGGATATTTGTGATTTACCTGCAGCCGGCAGCGCACCGGAGTGGATGAGCGAGAAGGCAATTTCTATAGGTCAATATTTTGTGGCCTCAGGTGTTTACACTGTCTTCGGCTATCATATGCCGGTTGAAGGCGCTCCGGTCTTCAAGGATTATCTCTATAAAGAGATGGAAAATATGTATGGCGGTATGTGGGATTGTGAGCCCGATCCCATTAAGCATGCCCATAAAATGATCGCCCATATTGACAAGAAGCGTAAAGAACTTGGCATAGATAAGGCTCGTGACAGGGTGCTTATGGATATGGCTGACAGACAGGCCCTTGGAATGGAATAATATAATAGGGACAATTACGTTATATCTAATAAAAGGAGTAAAGCATGTCTAGATTAGTAGCATTTGCAGCTATACAGGGTGGTTATAAGGTCGTGTCCCAGGTGGAGGGCGAGCTTGAGAGAGCCCTTCAAACATATGATGCCGGTACAAAAATCGGCTTTCCCAATACCGCATACTATCTTCCGGTTATTTATTCTCTCACCGGAATGAAATGTGAAACCCTCGAGGATTTGAAAAAGCCCATGGAATTTGCCCGTGGACTTCTCCCGCCTCATATCAAGGGAAGCAATCACCTGCCTTATCTGGGACCGCTTCTTGATGCAGGTATGGCCGGTATCTTCGCTTATGAAATAAAAGAGGCTCTTCGTATTCTGAGAGAACCTGATTTCTATATTTCTCAGGAAGACCCTGATATCGAAGCCGGAAAGATTTGGGTCGGTCCCGCTGACGATACCATTCTTCGAAAGCGTGGTGTTGAGTTCGTTGATGGTTCTGCTCCAGGTTTTGCGGCAATCGTTGGTGCCGCGCCTAATGCCGAGATCGCTAAAATGATTGTTGAAGACTACCAGAAGAAGAGTCTCTATATCTTCTGTGCAGCCAATCATAATGGCAAGACAGTTATCCAGCAATGTCTGGAAGCCGGCATGCAGGTTGGTTGGAATACACGTATTGTTCCTTTTGGTCCGGATATTTCTTCCGCGGTATTCGCCCTTGGTTTTGCCAATAGAGCCGCGATGGCCTTTGGTGGAGTTCAACCTGGCGATTATCGCAAGATGCTGATGTACAACAAGAATCGTATCTTTGCCTTCGTCAATGCTCTGGGCGATGTTGGAACCGAATGGGCAGTTGCCGCTGCAGGTGCTGTAAACTGGGGTTTCCCGACACTTGCCGACACCGATATTCCTGAGATACTGCCAACAGGCATCTGTACCTACGAACATGTTGTTGCCAATGTACCGCACAATGAGATCTGCCAGAAGTCCGTTGAGGTTCGTGGATTGAAAATTAACGTCACCGAGATCGATATCCCATTGGCTTTCGGGCCTGCATTCGAGGGTGAGCGTGTACGTGGCGGTGATCTTTTCGGCCAGATGGGTGGTGGCAAAACCCAGTGTACCGAACTGGTTAATATGGCAGAGATGAGCGAGATTGAAGACGGCAAAGTGACTGTCGTCGGTCCTGATGTCGGCGATATGAAAGAAGGTGAAGTTCTGCCCCTAGGTATTTTTGTGCAGATCGCCGGTCGTGAATTCCAGACCGACTTCGAACCGATCATGGAGCGTCAGATACATCATCTGGTCAACTACATCCAAGGTGTCATGCATATCGGACAGCGTGATATCTCCTGGGTGCGTATAAGCAAAGCAGCAGTGGAAAAAGGTTTCAGCCTGAAAGATATCGGCGTGGTTCTTCATGCTAAATTCCATCAGGATTTTCAAAAAATTGTCGACAAGGTTCAAGTCACTCTTTATACCAAGAAGGCGGATGTTGATAAGATGACGGCCAAAGCCAGGGCCGAATATAAGGTTCGTGATGAACGTGTTGATAAGATGACCGATGAGGATGTTGAAACCTATTACTCCTGCAGTCTCTGTCAGTCATTCGCTCCAAGTCATGTATGTACTGTAAGTCCCGAGAGAACAGGGCTGTGCGGTGCCTACAACTGGATGGACTGCAAGGCTTCTTTCGAGATCAATCCCACAGGCCCCAACCAACCGATTCAGAAAGGAAAGGTGCTTGATCAGGTTCTTGGTCGTTTCGAAGGTGTTGACGAATTCATCAAAGGTGCCTCAAAAGGTGCGATCGACACCTATAATTTATATTCCATGGTCCATGCACCTATGACCACTTGTGGTTGTTGTGAGTGTATTGCCGCCATGCTGCCTGGTTGTAACGGCATCATGACTGTTGGTCGCGATTATACCGGTGAGACCCCATCCGGTATGAAGTTTACCACGCTTGCAGGTGTCATGGGTGGCGGTGCATCTTCACCAGGATTTGTCGGCCATTCCAAGTACAACATTACCCAGAAAAAATTCATCATTGGTGATGGTGGTTTACTCCGGATGGTATGGATGCCAAAGATCGTGAAAGATGAGATTCGTGAAAGGTTGAACATCAGGGGCGCAGAGATGGGTGTTGAGAATTTTGCTGATATGATCGCCGACGAAACCGTTGGTGTAACTGAAGACGAGATTCTGCCCTGGCTCCAGGAAAAAGGCCATCCTGCACTGAGCATGCCGCCGATTATCGGATAATCTATCGAGCACGATGACGTGACTTCATTGAGGATGTATCTCAGTGAAGTCACGTCTAACCTGCTATGAAATATACATAAGGAGACAACACAAATGGCTTTAACAGGAATACAAATCTTTAAACTCCTGCCTAAAACAAATTGCAAGGAGTGTGGGGTTCCAACTTGCCTGGCTTTTGCTATGAACCTTGCTTCGGGTAAAGCCGAACTTGATGCTTGTCCGTACGTTTCCGATGAGGCCAGGGCGCAACTTGCTGAAGCTTCTGCTCCTCCAATTCGTCCGGTGGCCGTTGGTAAAGGTGTACGTGCGGCTAAGACAGGTGGTGAAACTGTTCTTTACAGACATGAAAAGACCTTCTTCAATCCGACAATGTTTGCAGGCATCGTTACCTCCGATACCGCCGAAGCTGACGTCGAGAGCAAACTCAAGTCCTGGAATGCACTGCAGTACGAACGCGTAGGTCTTAATCTGCGACCTGAACTTGTCGCATTAAAAGACGTTAACGGCGATGGTGTCGCTTTTGCTTCTCTTGCAAAATGTATTGCCGAGACCTCCGAATTCAATCTCATTCTTATGAGTGAAAATGCTGAAGTAATCAGTGGAGCCGTTGCAACAGCCGGTTTCAAACGTCCTTTGATTTATTGTGCGACTGCGGAGAACGCCGATAGTTTCGGTAAAATTGCACTGGACAACGACCTTCCTCTCGCAGTTAAAGCCGATTCAGTAGATAGTCTTATTGCGCTTACTGATAAGTTGGTTGGAATGGGAGTTAAGGATCTGGTTCTTGATCCGGGCTCAAGGGAAGTTAAACAGGCGTTGGAGGATCAGGTTTCAATTCGTCGGGCGGCATTAAAAGACAACAACCGTTCGCTTGGTTTTCCGACTATCTGCTTTCCGTGTGAAATGGCTTCGAATATTGAAATGGAAGGCCTCATTGCCAGTATGTTTGTTGCCAAATATGGCGGCATCGTGGTTATGTCTGATCTGACCACCGAGGTAATATTCCCGCTTCTGCTCGAACGCCTGAATATTTTTACCGATCCGCAGCGGCCGATGACGGTCACCGAGGGAATTTTTGAAATCGGTGCACCTGATGAAAATTCTCCAGTACTTGTCACCACTAATTTTGCCCTGACATATTTCATTGTCTCCGGTGAGATCGAAGCGAGCAAGGTTCCTTGTTGGCTTCTTATTAAAGATTCCGAGGGACTTTCCGTTCTTACCGCATGGGCCGCCGGCAAATTCGGCGGGGATGATGTGGGTATGTTCGTCAAAAAATGCGGTATTATGGACAAAGTGAAGCACACAGACCTCATTATTCCGGGGTATGCCGCCGCTATTGCGGGCGACGTTGAAGAAGAGTTACCTGGTTGGAACATTGTTGTAGGTCCAAGAGAGGCTGCTCATCTTGCTGGATTCCTGAAAAGCAGATAAGCGCAGGACATAGACACATTGCCGGTGTTTTCGCCAGGAAACACCGGCTAGATTTTTATAGAGTACAGCCACTGGCCGTACTTTCGGTGTTTCTTATCACCTATTTTTGATAAAGGAGAAAAATATGATTCTTTTTGGTGAAAGCCTTAATGTCATTTCCAAGGTAATTGGAAAGGCATTCAGGGAGCGTGACCCAAAACCTATTCAGGAAGAGTGTCTTGAGCAGAAGAAGCTTGGTATGGACTACATCGACATCAACCTCGGTCCCGCGAAAAAAGATGGACACGAATTAATGCCATGGGTTTGCCAGGTCGTTCAGGAAGTAGTGCCCGATATTCCGCTTCTCCTTGACACATCCAATATAGCCGCTATCGAAGAAGGCCTCAAAGTGCTCAAGCCGGCAAGCAAGCCACATGTTGTTAACTCAATTATGGCACGGCCCGAGCGATATACCGTGATGCTTCCAATGGCAGCCAAGTATGAGGCTGATATTGTTGCATTGATGTGGGGACCTGAAGGCCTGCCGCGCGATGAGAACGAACGAGCTTCACTTTGTGTGGAATTGCTCTATGCCGCTAATGAAGCCGGTATCCCCAATGAGAAAATCTGGGTAGATGGTATTGTTACCCCTGTAAACATTCAGCAGGCACAAAGCGTATCGCTGCTGAATTTCCAGATGATGCTTGAAGACATCGCGCCGGGTGCAATGTCAACCTGTGGTCTTTCCAACATCTCCAATGGCCCTCCCGTGCACCTGCGCCCGATCCTGAATAATACTTTCATGATCATGCTGGAACGCTATGGCATGAAATCGGTTATCGCCGATCCGCTCGATTCCGAACTTATCGCGGTTGCCAAGGGACAGCGTCCCGAGATTGTTGAAATTGTCCATCAGGCTATGGACGGCACTGCTCCTGACCTGGCTTCTTTGCCGAAAAACCTTGCCGACTATGTAAAAACTGTGAAAGTTATTACCGGCGAAAATCTTTTTTCCGATTCATACCTGGAAATTTGATTAAAGAATTTTCGAAGAAAAGCTCCATCCTCCCGGGGATGGGGCTTTTTTTTTATTCAATTAATGGTTACACATCTTACACATCTGAATAGGTACAACACAGCAAATCGACCTGTAACTGTAACCGTTCACCGGTACACATTATAAGACCGCATTACCCGGATCTGTAAACGTGTCGCTCCTGTGCCATCCTTGACACCCGCGACACTAGGCTATCCTTGGCCATCGTCATCCAGTCTCCAGATTCATTCAAGCACCTCCGAGCTATAGTTGGCTATGTGAGGGAGCCGGATCGGACGAAAATGGGGTGCTGGTGAACGGTTACCTGTAATTGAGGAATTTATGGAAGAAGAGAAAACAAAGGACAGCGGCTGGGTGTACGTCTTTGTTTGTGATCCTGAAAAGGACGAGAGCTTTCTCGGATTATATAATGCAGACAAAGATATACATTTTATTCCGGCCTTTCGAAGCAAGGATGAAGCAAATGATTGTTTCCTGACTCTGCCGCGGCAGAAGGGCAAAAAATATGAACTCCAGGCAATCCACATTGAGGAATTATATACAGAAGCCGAGAAAAGCGGCTTTGCTGTAGCGCTTGTAGATAGTGAAGGAAAGGTTATCAAGGAATGAAGAGAACAAAGATTTTTTTCTTTAAGAACATGGTAGTTGAAATTTTTCCCAGCCGGTGAACAAGATACTAATTTAGTACCTTAGAAATTCTTTTTCGGCTTTTTAGTACCTTAGAAATTCATTGCTTTGTTTTTAGAAAGAATTTCGTGAAGGTACTTATCCCCGTGCTGTGCGGGGATTGGGAAAGAATTTCGTGAAGGTACTTATCCGGCTTTATTTCCCGTTTACCGGGGCTAGTCGAAGGAGATATCCCGAAGTGAGCTTAAAAATAGCAATAGGTGGAAAAGGCGGTGTCGGCAAAACTACTATAACCGCTCTCTTGGCGAGATGCCTGGCTGCTGACGAAAACAATAAAGTCATTGCAATAGATGCTGATCCGGTTGCAAACCTAGCGGCCGGACTCGGGATTTCTGAAGATAAACCTATTACGCCAATATCTGAACTGACTGAATTGATCGCAGAACGAACCGGGGCAACTCCTGGAACAATGGGAGGATTTTTTACTCTTAACCCAAAGGTGGACGATATTCCTGATCGATTCTCGCTTGTTAGGGATGGGGTGAAATTGCTGGTAATGGGGACTGTGCAGAGTGGTGGTTCCGGTTGTATCTGTCCCGAAAGCACAATCCTCAAAGCTTTGATGAATCATCTCGTTCTGGTGCGAGAGGATATTGTAATTATGGATATGGAGGCTGGTGTTGAGCATCTTGGCAGAGCCACTTCCGCATCCGTTGATGCACTTATCGTTATTGTCAATCCAGGAGCAAGAAGCAGAGCTGCTGCGGCAAAAATCAAAAAATTGGGCCAAGACATCGGCATTAAAAATATCCTTGTTCTCGGCAATCGTATAAAGGGTCCTGAGGATGAAAAACTGATTCGTGAATCATTGTCCGATTTCGAAATTATAGGATTTCTGCCTGAACAGATCGAAATTATCGAAGCTGATAGAGCTGGACGGAGAGCGTTCGAAGACATATCAACCGCGCCAAAAGAGTTATTTGATGTGGTTGGCAAGCTGTCGGCGTTGAGAAATTGATTATCTGATTACGCATGAAACTCAGCTGCTCTTTCCGTCATCCCCGCGTAGGCGGGGATGACGACCGTGTTGTATTTCATTTCTCTTTTGTTATCAACAAATTGTGTCTATGCTCACAGATTTGGCTGAGTTTTATACGTCATCAGGATTGATTATATTTTACCTATTGTCCCATCAAATTTTTCAATCTCGTTAAAATGTTAAATTTCAGGTGGCTAAGTAAAAAAGCCTGATTTGCTAGGTGAAGTATCTGAAACGGTAATTCAGTAATACATTTGGTAAAGCTAATTGCCGTATCAGACCGTAAATGTTGTAGATCGGGCTTTTTATGAGTTCAGTGTTTTTACCATCAATAATATTCGACGATTTCCAGCGAAAGCTGTTTTTTGTCTTAATCCAATAAGGTTTCCTTGTTCCATCGATTACTTGCAGCAATAATACACAGTATTGCCGGTTGATAATTATCTTGACATTGTTGTGGAGGAATGTAATTATTAATGAGAATCTTTCTCATTTGATAGTGTAGTTATCAGCCGATTCTACTTCAGATAAGTCGCTATCGTAACAGGACAATTGCCGTCCTGAACCCCACCCCTGCCCTGTTATTGACCAAAGGGTTCCATAACTCAATACATTTTGGAGGCATCATGGCAAAACCATTAGAACTTATCAGTGTAAAAGATCTCACTATCTGTGAGTCCACCGCGCAAATGATAACCAAGGCCAGAAATGATGGAATTGCTCTATTTTTTGACAGGATTCAAGCCACGAAACCTTGTCCTATTGGAGAAAAATCTGCCTGCTGTAAACACTGTGCCATGGGACCCTGCAGGATGAATGTCAACAGCCCATATGATCGTGTTGGATATTGCGGTGCGACGGTGGATACGATCCTGGCACGTAACTTTGGGAGAATGGTTGCTGCCGGAACAGCTGCTCACACCGATCACGGGATGGCGATGCTCGAACTTTTTCGTGATGTTATCAGCGGAAAAATAAAGGATTATTCCATCAAGGATCCTATTAAATTGATGGAAATTGCCGGTTCACTTGAAATTCCGACGGAAGGAAGGGAGCTGAAAGATGTAGCCATGGATCTTTACAATGAATTGGAGAGGACATACACGCAGGTTGAAGGTGAAATTCCGATGATGAAAAGAGTGCCGAAAAAAACGCTTGAACATTGGCGCCAGGCAGGAATAGTCCCTCGGGGTGCGATGCGGGAAATTATGGAAATGATGCATCGTACCGCCATGGGGGTTGATCAGGATTATAAAAACCTCACCAAACAGATTTCGCGCACCGCTCTAGCTGATGGCTGGGGGGGGTCGATGGTTTCCACTGATATTTCAGACATTCTGTTTGGTACTCCTTCGCCGGTGGAAGTAGAGGTTGATATGGGCGTTCTCAAGGAAGATCATGTAAATATCATTGTTCATGGTCATGAGCCGAATCTTCTTGAATCTCTTATAGCATCAACTTCCGACCCCACTTTAAAAGAGGCTGCCAAGAACGCCGGAGCCAAAGGTATTAATCTCGTTGGCATGTGTTGCTCCGGTCTTGAAGCTATGTCCCGGCATGGTCTGCCCCATGCGGGTAATTTCTCCAGTACCGAGGCTATCATGGTAACCGGTGCCGTTGATGCGATGACAGTGGATATTCAATGCATTCAACAAGGATTACAAAAGGTTGCGCAATTTTACGATACCCCTTTCATAACCACTAACTACAGAGCCAAAATTGAAGGTGCTCTTCATATTCAGTTGGAGGAACACAACCCGCGAGAATGTACCGATGAAATTGTTATTAAGGCAATCAGCAGGTTCAAAACGCGTAAAAAGCCTGTCCAGATCCCAAGAAATAAGACGACTGGAGTTCATGGATTTTCCTATGAGTATATAAATTACATGTTGGGAGGATCTTTTCGCGGCAGTTACTCACCACTCAACGAAAATATTATTAACGGCAGGATTCGTGGGGTGGCGGGAGTTGTTGGTTGTACCAATCCTCGTTCGAAACAGGATTATTCCCATGTGGAATTGGTAAAAGCTTTAATCAAAAATGATGTGCTGGTCCTGCAGACTGGTTGCTCTCAGCTGGCTCTTGCAAAAGCTGGTCTTACCGGGCCTGGAGCCGCGGCTCTTGCCGGTCCGGGACTTGCCGAAGTCTGTGAAACTGTCGGTATGCCGCCGGTGCTTGGACTTGGCTCCTGTGTGGACAACAGCAGGATTCTTATTGCCGCTTCTGAAATGGTCAAAGTCGGCGGCTTGGGCGATTGCCTTGCTGATCTCCCTGCCGCTGGTTGTGCACCGGAGTGGATGAGCGAAAAAGCTCTTGCCATTGGGCATTACTTTGTCGCTTCAGGGGTATATGTCGTCTTCGGCCACACCTTTCCGATGATCCAGGGGACTAAGTTCGAAAAGCATATCTATGAGGAGTTGGAAGATCTTGGTTTTGGAAAATGGGCATTTGCAAGTGATCCGGCAGAGATGGCGAGGCTTATGATAGCTCATATCGATAAGAAACGCGCCCAACTCGGTATTGATAAGGCCCGTGAACGGGTGCTGACGGATATGGCCGACAGGCGTTCTCTGGACGCAACCACTTAGAATACATCAAAACCGGGAGACAGATTGAATTTATCTTGGAAAGACAGAGGGGACTGATTATTTTCATGGTTTTTTATGAAAATAAATCTGTCTCCCGGATTTGTAAAAGAAAAATAAAATCAGTCCTCTAGCCACGGATGTATTGCACCGCGCCTACATTTCGGCTGAGTTTTGTACGTCATCAAATAGAGAAAAGGTTTATGGAAATCTTTGTGGGGAGATATCGGTGGGACGGGACCAAAAAAGGCGATCACGAACCAATTGCCTGGTTCTCCGGGGCATATGACGTGAAACTTTTCAAGCGTTCACCGTCTTCTCTGAAAGTGCAGTATCTCAAACCCTTTATCTGTGTATACGCACCAACGGGCGAAGGTCAATCTATTTCCGCTAATCCTGAAAAATTCGCCAAGAAGATTTGTCTGGATTTTTCTCTGGACATAGAGCAGGTGTTTTGGGTGGAAGATCTTCTAAAGGACAAAGATAGATACGAAGTCGTCATTTTCTCCCGTACAGGGAAGATGGGAGATACAATTTTCTATGGAACAGAAAAACGTATGGCCTTGGAAAGTGAGGTGCGAATGATTCAACAGGAATTGGCGGAATTGGAAAAGCAAATCGGTTGAGACCAGGATGTTATCTGAAATTGACCAGATAAGAGAACGATTGGGGGAGCTGGAAGAGGAAATCGCTGAAACATTAAAGCGGCTGCCGGCTCATTCAGTGAAGCCACCGGTAATGCTCGATCTTTTGGAACTCGAAGACGAACGAGATCTGCTTTTAAAAAAGCTGGCTGAGTTGGAATAACGGATGTGCAGGAGTACCGTGTCCATGGGATACTAATTATTAGTGTGCCGCCTTCTAGCCCTTTGTAGCTTTTAACTTATAGTCTTAGTTGCCGATGTTCATCAGAAAATACATAACCGAGAGAAAGGAGGGATTTATGACAGATCAACATTGCCCGGGATTCGAAAGTAATAAATCTTTGAATGAAGTAAAAATCAAATGCCCTGAGTGTGGAAAAGAGTGGGAAGTTTTTTCGGATGAAATTGAGAAAAATGTAAAATGTGCTGCATGTGGAGCAACAGTCGATCCAAAAGGCTGTACCATGAAGTAGTTCTCGCTGTTTTGCTTTCTATCGTGACGACTCTGTTGAAAGAATACTCTTTCAACAGAGTTTTTTTTGCTCACTTCAACTCACCTTCAATTTAAAACTTTCTTCCAGAAAAAGAAAAATGGAGTCGACCCTCTGCAAATATGCATGTTTAACTCTATTTTTGAAAATCCGGTTGGCTGGTTTCTTCATTGATATTTCCACGTATTTGCCTGTATGACCGCATTTTCCGATCGAACACAGCTTTACAAAATTAAACTATAGTGAAATGATAAATATACCGATACTAATAAGATTTCGTTAGGGATCAATTATGATCCGGCTAAAACTAAGTTGTAATTAAAAGAACAAAAAAATAGTAATCTCAACAACAAGGATTGGATGCAATGTTAAACCGTTTCTCCGTTAAAGGCAGAATGTATCTGATAATAATTGCCATTCTGGTATTGTTTTTTGTTATGGTTAGCTTTGCTATTCAAAATGGCAACAGGGTACGTGACCTTGGGCTTAGTAAGACCAGGGAAGTAATGCTTGCCGATCAGAAAACCAAACTGCAGGTAGCCAGTCATTCTCTTGCCCTGTCGATTGGACATGCCATTGAAGGAGTGGACAATCTCGAGGGAAAAATCGAAATTATTCGCACCTTGATCGATGATATCCGTTTTGAAAGTGATAAATCAGGCTATTATTTTGTCTATAGAGATACAACCAACGTGGCTTTGCCCCCGAAAAAGGAACTGCAGGGTAAAGATCTCGGTGAGCTGAAGGACAAAGATGGTGTTTATCTTGTTCGTGATCTGCGGGATAAAGCCAAAAACGGAGGTGGCTTTGTCGAATACATCTGGCCGAAACCCGGAGCCGGAGATGTGCCGAAACTCAGCTATGCGGAGATGATTCCGGGAACGCAGATGTGGATAGGTACAGGAATTTATTTGGATAATATCGCGGCTTATAATGCAGCGATGGAGAAGGAGCTTAATGGGCAGGTCTAAAAAAATGTCAGTACCATGCTCCTCATAGCCGGGGCAATTTTCATCGGCATTATTACTTTATGCCTGCTTATTGTTTTTGGCTTGGTGAAAGCCTTGAAGCTGATGATTTTAAACTTGCGGGACATTGCGGAAGGGGAAGGGGACTTGACTAAGCGTATTACCCTCGACTCAAAGGACGAGATGGCCGAACTGGCCAAATGGTTTAATATTTTTATTGAAAAACTGCAGGGGATCATAGGATCCATTTCGAACAATACTAAAACACTGGGACAAGAATCTACCAATCTTTCAACCTTTGCCGCAAGTCTTGCCAATAATGCTCAGAAAACATCCGAACGTTCTGAACATGTTGCAACAGCCGCGGAAGAAATGAGCGCCAATCTAAACAATGTCGCCGCGGCTATGGAAGAATCGACGACCAATACCAGTATGGTGGCAAGCGCCGCAGAACAGATGACGGCAACAATCAATGAAATTGCCGGCTATTCCGGAGAAGCCCAAGGCATTTCCCTGAAGGCAGTGAAGCAGGCTGAGTCCACATCAGAGAGAATGGACAAGCTTGGTGCTTCCGCCGATGCTATCAGCAAAGTGACGGAAACGATAACTGAAATCTCCGAGCAGACAAATCTTCTTGCATTAAATGCCACAATTGAAGCGGCCCGGGCGGGAGAGGCCGGCAAGGGCTTTGCCGTAGTCGCCAATGAAATAAAAGAACTGGCCAAACAGACAGCAATGGCCACACTCGATATAAAAACGAAAATTGAGGATGTTCAACAAACAACCACTGGTACAGTGCAGGATATCAAGGAAATCAGCGCCGTCATAAATAATGTGAATGAGATTGTCGCGACAATTTCCAGAGCCGTCGGTGAGCAGTCGAAGGCTACACAGGAGATCGCTCTCAACATAAACCAGGCGGCAGAGGGCCTGGGGGAAGTAAATGAAAATGTGAGTCAGATTTCTGTTGTTGCCTCAACGATTACGGTCGATATAGCTCAAGTCAATCAGGCGTCAGTAGATGTCTCAGGCACAAGTTCAGAAGTTCGTCTCAGCAGCACAAATCTTCAGGCACTGGCTCAGGAGTTACAGAAAGCTGTCGATAGTTTCAAGATTTGATTGAATACGTAAGCTTTCAATAAATAGCAATACCAATAGTGATGGCGTCGTAAAAATTCTTCATCTGCTTCGTTGCTGCAAATTTTTAATCATTACGACGTACCTTAGTACGCCGAAATGATTGAAAATTTGCGCGCCTCGCATATGAAGCTTTTTACTTAGCCATCCGAAAATTCAGGTTTTTACGAGTTTGTCAATAGTATCGCTATCTTATTTTTATCTATCACCACGAATAACTCTGCTTTCGGTGACGATGAAGTCAAGGAGCTCGTCATGCTCATGTAGCGGCGCTTTTTCCACTATCTGTAGATCAAAAGCCAGTCCTATTCTCGCAGCCGCCGGCACTTTGGCCAGAAATCGATCATAATAGCCGCCACCATAGCCGAATCGTCCTCCCCGTTTATCGAAAACGGAACCGGGCAAAAGGATCGTTTCGATCTTTTCAGGTGCAACCTCCCGGATTTTACAAAGTTCCTCTCTTGGTTCTGGAATATCACAGTAACCGGGTTCGAGATCGGTGGCCCTATTATCGATCCAAATGGCGTCCAGTCTCCTTTCGCGTACTCTGGTGATGGGAACGAGAACTGTCTTGCCTAAATCGATCAGAGCGTCGATCAGATTGACGGTTGCTACTTCGCTCCTGAAGCTGACGTAGACAAAAATTGATTGTCGGTTGCGAATCTGCTCCAGGTCTAAAAGGCGGTGCTGTATAGCCTTCGACTTTATTTTGATCTCTTCTTGCGTCAGTTGGTTGCGTTCTGAAAGAATTTTTTTTCTCAGCTGTGCGGAATCAAGCATGGGTATGATCTCCGAAGAAATTTAGGATAATTGCACTCTCTACAATCGTTGAATGATATACAGATAGGTGGGAAGCCTGCTCTTTATTTTTAATCGGTTGAATTCGAATAATCGGCTGCGGGACGGCTGGTCAAAGGTCAGGGGGGAAAAATATATAGATCCCTTGGGTTTGACACGAGGTTGTTTCTCCCTGATCAGATCGAGAATTTTTATATAATGGTTGTCCGGGAGATCTTCGTCCATAATGAAATTTGCGGTTATTTCGATTGAAGGATATCGGTCGTTGATTTCCTGACTGCGGATGAATGCTTCCTGTACCCGCTTTTCAGTGATTGGTTTGCCGATTTTGTCGAGGGTCTCCTGGTCGGCGGATTCAAGACCAATATTGATATACGTTATTACCGGTAATTCATTCAGCCGTTGAAAAAAATTTCCGGCTTGTTAAGAATTGAAGTGACGGAGCCAAAAAGGAAAACATTGCTTCCCGAAGTATAGGAATCGGCAAAACTGAATTCTCCATAGGCTTTTTCAATGCTCGACAGGATACATTCGGAACCGGCCTGCAGGGCGTCGTGTTCTCCAAGAAAGAGACTGTTATAATTGACAAGATCTCTGCTGTAGAGCTGTTTGAGTCGGACAATTTGCCGGTCGATTTCTCTCTCTTCTTTTTCTTTATAAATGGTCCCGTTTTTCACCTTACAGAATGTACATTTATACAGACATCCTTCTGAAATTGTCAGGGGGACGAAATTATAATCGACATGTCTCGCATCCGGAGGCAGCACGGAAATTCGGCCTCCGATGCTTTCGTGCAGCTGTTGTGCTTTTTTGCTAATACTTCAGGATTGTTGGCTATGGCATCTGCCAGAAATCGACTGAAGTCCCCCGGCAATTTAGGGCTTGCGTTTGCAGTGCCGCGAGGATTTGTGTGCCAGGACCCGGAAAGACGGCATATTTCCTTCTGGGCAAAGGGATGACCCCCCAGGATACTATTGGTCGGATACTGAAAATTCGGCAGGTAATATTCTCCAGTTGCCTCAAAGACTCCGGTATATCCACCGGTTGAATAATAAATCCAGTCATTTCCCTGAGTTCGCTTGAGCCATTCATGGGGATGAGCCCAGTCTCTTCCTTTACCTTTTGCTCGAAATATTTCGTTATTGAGATTAAATTGAAATATAAAATCTTTCGTCTCAATTTCATTATATCTGCCGCAATGTATCGGAAAACTCATTTTTGTATAGGCTGTCCTGCCCATTTTATTGAGAGTTATCCTTAAGCTATCCGATGCAAAATTCTTATTCATGCTGTCTAAAGAATAATTATTGATGGCATTCGCATTTTCATGACAAATTAAAGCTGTAATAAATTGTACTATAGTCAGTGTTACATGCCCTATAATCCGACTCTTGTCACACTACAGTTTTTACGGAAAAACAATTAAATAATTTTATGACCGATATGTCCTAAACTTATTGGAAACATTCCCCGTTTTGAGTTATAGTAAGGCGTTTTGTGATGATGAAGTCTGGTTTTTGACTTTACCACCACAAATAGTTCAATGGTAGTGTTATGAACATTAAAACCGGTATAATTAAAACCGGTATAATTAAAACCGGTATAATATGTAACCGTTCACCAGCACCCCATTTTCGCCCGATCAGGCCACCTCACATAGCAGGGCGGGTTTGGAACCCGCCCCTACAAGCTCGGAGGCCTGCTTGAACGAACCTCGAGCACTTGATGAAAGGTTACAGATCCAGGTTACCCGGTCTCTTGATTTGCACCGGTGAACAGTTACTATAATACGAAGTTCCAGACGAGAAGTGATAATTGCAGGAAGGGAAACGCAGTTTCTCCACACTCCCAAGCAATATACGATAATCCGGAGTGGATAATCATCAATTACGGGGTATATGTATGGATAAGCAAATGACGGAAACGTTGGAGGCGATATATGATAAATGTATGGCCAATGAGGACAATATTATTACAATATTGCAAGAAATACAAAGTAAATTAGGCTACATACAGGAAGAAGCTGTTGACTGGTTTGCCGAACGAACAAACATTCCACCATCCAAATATTATGGAGTAGTTACCTTTTATTCCCAGTTTCATCAAAATCCTCGCGGTAAAAATATTGTCACTGTTTGTTGTGGAACAGTTTGTCATGTCAAAGGCGCACCCCGTATAATCTCCAAAGTTCGAGAAGATCTTAAGTTAAAAGATGATCAGGATACAACCAAGGATATGCAATTTACCCTTGAGCGTGTCAACTGTGTGGGTGCCTGCAGTATCGCCCCGGTTGTTCTGGTTAACGAAAAGGTGCTTGGGAAGGTAACTCCAAGTAAAATGGTCAAGAGTCTCAAAGAATACAAGGGATTAAACCATGAACGGCGAAATAATTGTCAATGTATGCATGGGTACCGGTGGAATTGCCGCCGGTGGTGATCTGGTTATGGAGGAGTTCATAAAGCAATTCGAGACTGCAGGCATAGAAAACGCCACAGTCAAAGAGAAATGCAGACTCCATAAAGTTGGCTGTCGCGGTTTCTGTGCCCGGGATGTTCTTGTCGATATTGCTGTGGATGGAGATGTTTCCACCTATCAATATATCCAGCCGGATATGGTAAACAGGCTGGTCCAGGATCATGTGATCGGGCTTCAAAACCGGTCAAGGAATGGCTGGTCGGCGACTGATTATCATACTTTCCATGATAATCAGACCAAAATAGTTCTTGGTGATTTGGGCAAAATCGATCCGGAATCGATAGACGAATATCTGCAGGTAGATGGTTATAAGGCAGCGGAAAAGGCACTGACAACCATGACTCCTGCAGAGGTTATTGCGACGGTTAAGGAATCCGGATTGCGTGGGCGGGGGGGCGGTGGTTTTCCCACCGGACTTAAATGGAGTTTTTGTGCCGCCAATAAATCGGATCAATATTACATTATCTGTAATGCCGATGAAGGTGATCCCGGAGCTTTCATGGATCGCTCGGTTGTTGAGGGAAATCCTCATGCTGTTATCGAAGGCATGATCATTGGTGCCTATGCAATCGGTGCCAGTATCGGTTATGTCTATATTCGTGCCGAATATCCTCTTGCCGTGGAAAGGCTTCGTCTGGCCTTGAATGCTGCCAAGGAAAAAGGATATCTAGGCGAAAAACTGTTCGGCACGGATTTTAATTTTAAAATCAAGGTCAAACTTGGTGCTGGCGCTTTTGTCTGCGGAGAAGAAACCGCACTTATCGCCTCTATCGAAGGCGAACGGGGAATGCCGCGGGCCAAGCCGCCGTTTCCCGCCAATAAGGGGCTCTGGGGTAAACCGACCATCATCAATAATGTCGAAACGTTTGCCAACCTACCGCATATTCTCAATAAAGGCGCCGCCTGGTATGCGTCCATTGGTTCCGAGAAGAGCAAAGGCACCAAAGTTATTGCCCTGACTGGAAAAATCAGGAATACCGGCCTCATTGAGATTCCCATGGGCATGCCGCTGAAAGATATCATATTTAACAGTCGGCGGCGGTATTGAGGGCGATAGGCTGTTTAAAGCTGTGCAGACAGGGGGTCCATCCGGAGGCTGTATTCCGCAGCAATATATTGATTTGCCTGTAGATTATGAAGGGCTGGCCTCGGTGGGATCGATGATGGGCTCCGGCGGTATGGTTGTCCTGGATGAAACCGACTGTATGGTCAATATTTCTAAATTCTTCCTGGAATTTACCCAGTCTGAATCGTGCGGTAAATGTGTTCCATGCCGGATCGGTACTAAACGTCTGCTGGAAATCCTTACCCGTATCACTGAAGGCGAAGGCAAGGAAGGGGATATTGAACTGTTGCAGGAGTTGGCCGAAGACGTCAGAGACTCCAGTCTTTGCGGGCTAGGCATGTCTGCGCCTAATCCGGTCATCAGTACCATTAAATATTTCCGTCATGAATATGAAGCGCATATCAAGCACAAAAAATGTCCTTCCAAAGTTTGTAATAAACTGCTGACCTTTTTTATTCGCGAAGATATGTGCGTTGGTTGTGGAATGTGTGCACGGGCCTGTTCCGTAGGCGCGATTTCCGGAGAGAAGAAACAGCCTCACAAGATTGATAATAAGCTGTGCATTCAGTGTGGGTCCTGTTTTGATGCGTGCAAATTCAGCGCGGTATTAAAGGAGTAGCCACTATGCTTAATCTGACTATAGATGGAAAACAGATAGAAGTCGATGAAGGAACAACTGTACTCGAAGCATCGCGGAAATTCGGTATTGATGTCCCGACTCTTTGCCATGATGACAGATTGAAGCCTTTCGGCGCATGCAGGCTCTGCATCGTTGAAATTAAAGGTATGCCCAAGCCGGTAACTTCCTGTACTACACCTGCCATTAATGGAATGGAGGTAAAAACCAATAGCGAAAAACTCTATCGGCTGAGAAAAACTACGGTAGAACTCCTGCTTTCCGATCACCCGAATGATTGTATGGTATGTACCAGATCCGGCGATTGTACTTTACAGGAACTGGCCTACCTTTACGACATTCGCGAAAATCGTTTTGTGGGCGAAATGCGGGACCATGATCGTGTTGACCACAACTCCTTCATTATCAGGGATCAGAACAAATGCGTCATGTGCGGCTTATGTGTACGCGTATGTGAAGAGGTCCAGGGCGTTGGTGCTATCGGCTATGCGGAAAGGGGCTTTGAGGCAAAAGTCATTCCTCCGTTCGGCCATGATCTTGATTGTGAATTCTGCGGGCAATGCGTGTCCGTCTGCCCGACCGGGGCGTTGACCGGCAAGGTCTGGGCCGGTAAGCCACGGGTGGAAGGAGTCGAAACTAACCGACACGACATGCTCCTATTGTGGTTGCGGTTGTAATTTGACTCTGCGCACTCATGGAGATCAGGTCATCAGAGTCGATTCAAATCCAAAGAATCATAACCGTGGCTGGCTCTGCGTTAAAGGAAGATTCGGCTTTGAATTTATAAACAGTGGTGACCGCCTGACTCATCCGCTAATTAGAAGAGAAAAAGGTGGTCAATTCGAAAAAGCCACTTGGGATGAAGCCCTTGATTACGTAGCTGAAAGACTGACCGGGATCAAAGAAAAAAATGGTCCCGATGCTCTTGCGGGGCTCTGTTCGGCTAGGTGTACCAACGAGGAAAACTATCTCTTTCAAAAAATGTTCCGGGCAGGATTGGGTACCAACAATATTGATCACTGCGCGAGGTACTGACACAGCGCAACTGTGGCCGGTCTGGCCGCAAAATTCGGTTCCGGCGCAATGACAAACTCTGTCGCCGAAATAGCCGACAATGAAGCACTTTTTGTTATCGGATCCAATACTACTGAAAATCATCCGATTATTGCTCTTCGAATGAAAGAGGCAGTGGCAAAGGGGGCCAAGCTGATTGTTGCGGATCCGCGAAAAATCCCTTTGGTGAAGTTTGCCACACTCTGGCTGCGTCATCGTCCGGGCACCGATTCCACCCTGCTGAATTCGATCATGAATGTTATTCTTGCCGAAGGCTTAGAGGATAAGGAGTTTATAGCCAATAGAACGGAAGGGTACGATGAATTCGTTCAATCGCTTGCACCTTTCACTCCGGAATATGGTGAAGAAATTACCGGTGTGCCCGCGGAAGATATTAAAAAAGCAGCGCGTATCTATGCTCAGGCAAATAATGCTGGAATCTACTATGCCATGGGCATAACTCAGCATGTCATGGGAACCAATAATGTCTGCGCCGTTGGTAATCTGGCAATGCTCACAGGTAATGTCGGCAAACGTGCTGCAGGTGTCAATCCGCTGCGGGGACAGAATAATGTTCAGGGCGCTTGTGATATGGGTGGTCTGCCGAATGTATATCCGGGCTATCAGAAGGTTGATGTGCCCGCCATTAAAGAAAAATTTGAAAAGGCCTGGGGCACAAAGTTATCTGATAAAATTGGTTTGGCGGCAACCGAAATGACCGGTGCCATGCTGGATGGCACGCTCAAAGGGATGTATATTTTTGGTGAAAATCCAGCAGTATCCGACCCGAATACCACCCACTCGATTAAGGCTTTTTCAGCCCTTGATTTCCTGGTAGTTCAGGACATTTTCATGACTGAGACGGCGCAGCTTGCCGATGTTGTTTTACCAGGCGCTTCTTTTGCCGAGAAGGATGGTACTTTTACCAGTTCGGAGAGACGGGTTCAGCGAGTCAGAAGAGCTGTTAGTTCTCCAGGTACCGCCCAATCCGATCTGGACATCATTGATCAGATTTACAAGCGCATTTCCGCGAAAGAGGGTTCAACCGAAAAGGTGAAACCCGCTGAAATTTTTGCAGAAGTGGCCTCTCTTTGGCCCGGAATTGCCGGGCTTAATTATGAACGGCTCGAAGAACAAGGGTTGCAGTGGCCATGTCCTGGCGAGGATCATCCCGGAACGGAATACCTGTTTCAGGACAGCTTTCCGAGGGAAGGAGGGAAGGCGGCATTCACACCTGTCCCCTTTGTCTCCTCAAAAGAGCTGCCCGATAAGGAGTATCCTTATCTGTTGACAACCGGACGGGAATTGTTCCACTATCATACCGGAACAATGACCAGGAGATCATCCGGCCTCAATGCGGTCGCTCCCGAAGCCTTTGTTGAGGTCAATCCAGCTGATGCCGATGTCCTCGGAATCGGCCAGGATGAGCTCTTAACCGTCAGTTCAAGGCGGGGGTCCATTAAAGTGAAGGCACGGGTTAGTAAAATTGTGCCGCCGAATGTGGTTTTTATCCCATTTCATTACAGTGAGGCCGCTGCTAATGTGCTTACCAGTGACGCCATGGATCCAATCTGTAAAATCATGGAAGCAAAAGTTTGTGCTGTACGAATCGAAAAACAATAAGTGTTTTCGTCCGTGACAGGACATAGCTTTTGATCATGGGAAGTTGAGTTTTATGCTCAACTTCCCATTTTTTTCCGAAGTTGATGTTTTCCCGAAATGCTTGTATTAAATTTTTAAAGAAATGAGTACCATGATAACAATTCAATCTCCAACAACAACGATTACCAGCTGTGAAAGTGTTCTCATCGTGCCTGAGATCGCTTTGCAGGAAGCTGGGTATATAAAAATGTTTTCAGTCAAGGACAGTGCTCATGCAAAACATGAATATCATGCCTTGGCGCAAATGGCTTATTTTCAATTTCAGGATGATGAGCTGGAGATTGTAGAGATTGACTCTCCCTTGACAATAACCTGCGGTTCGGATGTAACCGAACTGGAAGCCGGTATGGTTCTGTATCGAGATTCGGCCGGCTCATTCCATGTGTTGATCCACCCTTCGCTAAATCGTAAAAAAATGCTTGAGTCGGTTTACCGCTACTGTACACGTTGGGTTCGTCTGGATATTTAATTTGGCACAGGTGAGGATACGACAGTGAAAGAGGATACAAATACCGGAAGACAACAAATAATGGTCTTCCAGCAAAATGGAAGCGGCGAAAAGAAAATCAACGGCTTAAGGAAATATGGGAACGATCTCTTTGAACTAAAGGTTGTTAATATAGATGAAACCCTGCCTTTGGTAATCGATGATACCAGTGCATACCTTCCCGATGATATCTCATGTGACCTTGTGCTTGATTTCCTCCGTCACAGTGACCTTTCAGCAGATCTGGCTGATCGTTGTCTGCTGAAAAATATCCCCATAATTGCCTCCGGAAAGAAAATAGTCGGTAAAAATGTAATTATGCCTCCGACCTGTTGCGGCCTTTCACGACAGGATGGTCTTGGCGAGTATGGTGAAAATTTTGGTGCGCCGGAATTTGAAATTGAGATTGAAGACGGCAAGATTTCAGACGTAAAAGTGATCCGTGGCGCTCCATGTGGAGCCTCATGGGAAGCGGCTAAGCGGCTTATCGGTCACCCGGCGGATGATGCAGTTCGTAAAATTGGTCTTGAAACGCAGTTTTATTGCTATGCGGATCCTTCCGGTTGGGATCCTATCTATGGAAAAAGTCCGGTACATTTTGCAGGGAAAATCCATAGTAAAGGATTGCAGAAGGCCATTGAAAGGGTGCTGTCAATTCTGTAGTACTGTAGAAATTTCCCTCTCATAAAGGCCATCGCAATCTCGCGACGGCCTTTATGATTCACCAGTTTTTTTTCAATATTTCGAAATATCCCGGTGGCTTGACACAGGCAGGGCATTTGTCCGGCGGACTATTGCCCTCGTGCAGATAGCCGCAGCTGATACATTTCCAGATTACCGGCTGATCTCGCATGAAAACTTTACCGGAAACCAGGTTTTCGGCAAGATCACGAAACATTAATTCGTGATTTTTTTCAGCGACATTAATAGCATAGAAGGTGTCAGCCGCGCGTTGAAAACCTTCCTGCTCAGCCTCTTGAGCAAATATCCCGTACATCCGGTCATGAGTATAGAGTTCGAGTTCCGCGGAGCTTAGCAGATTTGCCTGGGTATCTTTTATTACGCCTGCCGGAAATGTCCCGGTAATCTCCAGTTCACCACCATTGAAAAATTTAAAAAATCGCAAGCCATGTTCATATTCCTGGCCTGCGGTTTCATCAAAGAGGTTGGCTATCTGCATATATCCTTCCTCACGGGCCCGCGTTGCAAAAAAATTGTAGCGAGTGCGCGCCTGGGCCTCGGCAGAATAGGAAAGAAGCAGGTTTTTAGCCGTTTTGCTTTCACGAAAAGCGACCATTTTCCTCTCCCACTATTCTTCTATGATAATTGCGTCAGCACCACATTCAACAGCAGCCTGCCGAACTATCGCTTCCAGGTTTTTGGGGATTTCATCATACTTGACGACGGAGAGAAGTTTATCCTCGTCATATTCGAATACTTCCGGACACAATTTATTGCAGTTTCTGTCGCCCATGCACAATTTTGTTACAGTCGCTTTCATTGTTTTCTCCTTCAGTTTTTTGCATAAAATAATGGAGTGAAGTAACTTATTCACTTGTCGTGGGACATACACAAAGTAATCATCACTGGATTAAATCAGGATAAACCTATCCGAGAATTCCTGCCACCGCCAAATCAGTAGAAATTATATGAGATTGCAGAAATTGCGTAACATTTATGACCAGTATCCTCTGTTGTAAAGTATCGCGGTGGCCTGTAACGAAGACAATGAATGAGGAGGTTGCTGTGGTTACCTGGCGGATAAGGGCAGTAGTATGGTAAAGGTCGTCCCTTTGCCGATCTCACTTGCTACGCGAATTTTTCCGTGGTGAGACTCGATGATGCTTTTAACAATGGCGAGGCCAAGTCCTGTTCCTTGAATTTCGCGGGTATTAGAGTCCTTTACTCGATAAAAACGAGTGAAAATCTTCTCTAGATCTTCTTGAGGTATCCCAAACCCTGTGTCGGCTATCTGCAATTTCAGGTACTGGTTTTCCGTAGTCGCCGAAAGCGTGATAGTGCCGCCTGCAGGTGAATACTTAATGCCATTGGTAATGAGATTGGAAATAACCTCTTCCATGTTTTGCCGATTGGCAAGGATTGAAGGCAGATCAGCTGGACAATCGAGGTGGATGGTTATTCCTTTTTCTTCCCCATAGTGGCTATGGAAGTCTTTTTGGCCGGTGAGCAATTGCCGCATATCAACCTGTTCTTTTTCATGAGAAATAAGTCCCGATTCGATTCGTGAGAGATCGAGCAATTCCGTCACCAGATTATTCAGGTTAAGGATTTTGTCTGAGGCCCTTTGCAGAATTTCCTGTTGTTTTTTCGTGACCGGACCGGCGAGGCCATCGCTGATGTTTTTCAGTTGCATGAGCAGCGAGTTCATCGGACTTCTAATCTCATGTGAAACCAGGGAGACAAAGTCCGATTTCATCTGATCCATCTTCTTCAGGGCGGTAATATCGTGCAACACTGTGATAGTACCGATATTTTCTTTCGTACGTCCTCGGAAAGGAGCACAGCGGGCGCTGAAAAATTTCTCCTCATTGTGATCAATAAACTGGATTTCCTTGGTTATCTCCACAAAGGTGTTAGGCGACATGGTGAGAGCCTGATTTATGGAGTCAAGCAGATTCTCATCATGAATAATTTCTTCTACATGGTGGCCAACGACTGCCTCTCCATGATATCCGATCATGTGCAGGAAGGCCGGGTTAACCTGGACAATGAGTTTCCTGGCATCGGTCGTCATAACTCCATCGGTAAGACGGTTCACCATAACTCCCAGCCGTGATTTGGTGTCGGCGATGTCCTGAAGGGCATTGGTGTACCGTAAGGATTTTTCCACTACCGCTCGGAGCTGGTCGGGCGTGAACGGCTTGGGAATGAAGTCAAAGGCGCCTTTTTTCATCGCTTCGATCGAGTGTTCCAGCGTTGCATAGCCGGTGATGACGATTACAACCGTGTCAGGATGATGATCGCGCACCTCTGAGAGGACGTCGAAACCGGATATCGTCGGCATCATCAAATCTACCAAAACTATGTCGTAATGCTGTTCCCGGATCATTTGCAGTCCCTGTTCGCCATCCGGTGCCGCAGCCACGACAAATCCCTTATCCGATAGGACGAGCATGCAGGCATCGCGGATTCGTGGTTCATCATCAATGATAAGGATTCTTGGAGTATGGAGATTGAATTCGGTCGAAGGGGTGGTCATTTACGGCTCCTCTGTGTTTCATTTGACAGGATGGAGGGTACGTTCAACGTCGAGAGGGGTGTTTTTCTACCATCCAACCAGTTGTAATAAAAAATCAAGATCCTCGCAATTCCAACTTAATTATTTTATTATAATGAATGAGGTTGAATCCTTTACGATTCCTTATTTAATCCGAATCTGGTTGCGTACCCGCTTCAAATTGGTGGAAGCGATACGAGAGTGGTTCGGGGCCCATCTCATGGAGGATCTTGTAGTGACAAGGATTATCCCCAAGCAGGAGAATGAAGAGAGAATAGGTTCAGTCCTAGTGGTTGGTTCAGGAATAGGAGGTATGCAGGCTGCTTTGGATCTTGCCAACAGCGGCCTGATGGTTCACATGGTCAATGATGAACCGTCAATTGGAGGGACAATGTCCAGGCTGGACAAAACCTTCCCCACCGGTGACTGTGCTATGTGTATGATATCTCCACGCATGGTGGAATCCAGCCGACATCCCAATATAAAAATGCATACCATGGCCAAAGTGGTGAGTGTCTCCGGTCATGAAGGTAATTTTACCGCGACCATCGAGCTAAAAGCACGGTATGTAGATCCTGAACGTTGTACCGGCTGCGGAGCCTGTGAGTCCGAATGTCCCACCAAGGTTTTTAATGTTTTTAATCTAGGACTGGATAAGCGAAAGGCCATTTATGCACTTTTTCCTCAGGCTGTTCCCAACACCCGGGCGATTGATCCGGCCCATTGTCTCTACCTGACAAAAAAAGTCTGCCGAAAGTGCGAGAAGGTTTGCGATGCAAAGGCGATTAATTTTGAAGATCAGGATAAATTGATCGATGTTCAGGTCGGTTCGATCATCCTTACTCCCGGACTAAAAACCTACCAGCCGGAAATTCGTCAGGAGCTTGGCTACGGGAAATTGCAAAACGTGGTCACTTCGCTCCAGTTTGAGCGTCTTCTTTCCGCTTCCGGCCCATGCAGCGGCACGGTTGCCCGACCTTCCGACGGCCGCCATCCCAAACGATTGGCTTGGATTCAGTGTGTGGGATCCCGAAACTCTCATAATAGTAATCCCTGGTGCTCCTCGGTTTGTTGTATGTATGCAGCCAAGCAATCAATTATTGCCAAAGAACACGACAGTGAAGTGCAGTCCACTATTTTCTACATGGAACTGAGAGCTTTCGGGAAAGACTTTGATAAATACATCGAAAAAGCAAAAAAGGATGCCGGTGTTGTCTATAAGCGAGCAATGATCTCCGAAATTATCGAGGACCCGGAGACCAGGAATTTGCTCATCCATACGGTTGGAGAGGATGGCAGATTAGTCAATGAAGAGTTTGATATGGTAATTCTCTCCATCGGCTTTGAGCCACGTAAAGATGCCTTCGAGTTAGCAAAAATCTTCGGTATTTCTACTGATGAATATGGTTTTCCCCAAACCTCCAAGCTGCGACCGGTTGAAACTTCACGAAAAGGCGTTTACGTTGCGGGCACCTATCAGGGGCCCAAGGATATTCCGGAAACTGTCATTCAGGGCAGTGGCGCAGCAGCGCAGGCGATGGCACTGCTTGGTGATCGCAGGGGGACCGAGGTTAAGGAAGTCATCTTACCGGACGAAAAGGATATCGCGGGGGAAGAACCGAAAATTGGTGTCTTCGTCTGCCATTGCGGAACCAATATCGCCGGAACCGTTGATGTTAAAAAGGTTGCCGAAATGGCGGCGAAAGAACCCGGTGTCGCGCATTCCGAAACAGTTATCTATGCCTGTGCTCCGGATGGTCAGCAGAAAATTCGGGAGTTGATCAAGGAAAAAGGCTTAAATAGAGTCGTAGTTGCCTCCTGTACTCCGCGAACTCATGCTCCGCTCTTTCAGGATACCATTCGGGAAGTCGGTTTGAATAAATTCCTCTTTGAGTTGGCGGATATTCGCGAACAGTGTTCCTGGTGCCACATGCATGACAATGAAAACGCAACGAAGAAAGCGATAGAAATTGTCAATATGAACGTTGCTAAAACCAAGCGATTGGTACCGGTGACCACCAGTTCCGTCGGTGTGAATCATACAGCGCTTGTGGTGGGTGGTGGCATTGCCGGCATGACTGCATCGCTCTCGCTGGCCGAGCAGGGGTACGGGGTACATCTGGTGGAAAGAAGTGACAGCTTGGGTGGCTTACTTAAAAATGTCCGGGCCAACCTGGAGGGCGATGATGTGCAGGCTTTTCTGGCAGATGTTGTGCGGAAGGTCGAAAACAATGCAGCCATCACTGTTCATACTGGTACAACCGTAGAAAAGATTGATGGCTTTGTCGGCAATTTTGAATCGACGCTTGTCGACAAGGAAAAAATTGGCCATGGCGCATTTCTTATCGCTTCCGGAGGGGTGGAATACAGTCCCATTGAATATGGATATGAACAGTCCGACAAGATCATAACCCAGCGTGAACTGGAAATCCTGCTTGCCGAAAAAGGTCCTGAAAAGGACAAGTGCTATGTCATGATTCAGTGTGTGGGCTCCCGGGAGGAACCGAATAATTATTGCTCACGAATCTGCTGCCAGGATGCGTTAAAAAACAGCATAGCCATAAAGGAAAAGGCCCCGGACGCTCAGGTGGTGGTTATTTATCGTGATTTGCGTGCCTATGGTCTGAAAGAGGATTACTACCGTCGAGCCAGAGATCTTGGTGTTCTGTTTCTTCTGTATACCCCTGAGGCAAAACCGCAGGTAGAGGTCATCGGCGATAAGATTAAGGTAAATCTGGCCGGTAAGGTACTTGATAGGGAAATGGCCATCGATGCCGACTATGTGGTTCTCTCGACCGGTTTGAGGCCGCAGCCCGATGGCGATGAATTTGCCAAAAAATTCAAACTGACCTGTAATATTGACGGCTTTTTACTGGAGGCTCATGTCAAGCTTCGACCTGTCGATTTTCCGAGTGAAGGATTTTTCCTGGCCGGTCTTGCCCATGCTCCCAAAAATCTGGAAGAAACCATCAGCCAGTCACTAGCCGCGGCCGGTCGGGTCGGTGCACTGCTGTCACATAAAAGTTTGACTGTGTCCGGGGTTATTTCAAAACACAATCGGGATATATGTATGTCCTGTTTGGCCTGTGTCAAAAAATGCCCGTTTGGTGCACCATTTATCGATGTAGATGGAAAGGTCAGTCATAACGAGGTGAAGTGCACCGGATGCGGGATCTGCGCCGGGGTATGTCCGGCGAAGGCATATCAGGTAAATTATTTTCGTGATGATCAGATCCTGGCGATGATCGATTCGGTTACTGAAATGAGATGACAAGGCACTCATCAGGTCAATAAGAAGGATAAAATAATGGCGATTGATGCAGAAAAAATGGAACAACCGAAAAATCCTGAAAAGCCACAAGAGGTGCCGGCAAACTGGAAGGCTAATATCATTGCCTTCGCCTGTCACTATTGTGCCTTTGCTGCAGCCGATCTTGCCGGTGTTATGAGATTGCGCTACCCATCCAACGTGAAAGTGGTGCGATTGCCCTGTACCGGAAAACTTGATCAGATCTATCTTCTGCGCGCCTTTGAACGAGGTGTCGATGGTGTGTTTGCCGCAGGCTGACTGGAAGGACAATGTCATTTCCTGGAAGGAAATCTCAATGCGGTGAAAAGAGTAAGAAGAGTCAAAAGGTTGCTGCAGCGGGTTGGAATAAACCCTGAAAGACTAGAATTCTATAATCTCTCAGCCGCACAGGGTCCGCGCTGGGCGGAGATCTGCACAGAATTCACTGAAAAAATTGTTGCAATGGGACCATCACCCATATGGTTTGCACTTCAGAAAAAAAGAACCTCCGTAGCTGAAGAAGAGACTGCCTGACAACATTTTTTCCGGATTACTGTTTACAAAATAAAGGAGTCGAAAAGCTATGATAGTAGGAGAGCAGAAACCGTTCGATGAAATATGGGAGATGGTCAAAGGGTACAAACAACTGACTGTTTTTGGCTGCAATACCTGTGTGGCCGTTTGTCATCAGGGCGGCAACAAAGAGGCGGAAATTCTCGCCTCTGTTCTTCGCATGCGGGCAATACAGGAAGAAATTGATATTGATATAAAAAACGGCGGCATAGAACGACAGTGCGAACATCCGTTTTTTGAATCCGCTAAAGAACTGCTGGATAACTCAGAGGCGATTCTCAGTATGGCTTGTGGTATCGGGGTCCAGTTTGTCGCCGAAAAATACATGAACATTCCTGTCTATCCGGCCTTGAACACAACATTTTTAGGAGATGTCAAACAGGATGGTTTTTTTACCGAAAAATGTCAGGCCTGTGGAGACTGTGTCCTCGGGGTAACCGGAGGAGTATGCCCGGTAAGTCGCTGTGCCAAACGGCTATTCAACGGTCCGTGCGGTGGCTCGACCAACGGAAAATGTGAAATTTCCAAAGATATAGATTGTGCCTGGCAGCTGGTTGTGGACCGCCTGGAAGCTCTTGGCAAATTGGATGATTATGAGAAGCTTGCTCCTGTGAAAGATTGGTCAAAAGATCGTGCGGGCGGACCTCGATCCTTTAAATTGGAGGACTTTTAATCGTGGAAATTAAAACTAACAGCAAGCTTGAAAAGGTTTTAAAAAACGGCCATCTCGCTGTCTCCAGTGAATGCGGGCCGCCACGATCCAGTGATCCGTCCGGAATTATCAAGAAAGGTCACCTCATTAAAAATCACGTCGATTGCATCAATATTACCGATAACCAGACCTCGGTGACAAGGCTCTGTAGTCTTGCTTCTTGTATTCACCTGAAGAACGAAGGGCTTGAGCCTGTTCTGCAAATGGTGGTCAGAGACAGGAACCGTATTGCGTTGCAAAGTGACATCCTGGGAGCCGCCTCATTTGGTATCAATAACATGCTCTGTTTGTCTGGTGATCATCAAAGTTTCGGTGATCATCCCAAGGCGCAGAATGTCTTTGATCTGGATTCCATGCAACTCTTGCAGACAGTCAGATATATGCGTGATGAAGGTAAATTTCTTGGTGGAGACGAAATTAAAGTACCGCCGAATTTGTTTGTCGGTGCCGCGGCCAATCCATTTGCCGATCCATTTAGGATTCGAGTACCTCGGCTTGCAAAAAAAATTGCTGCAGGTGCGGAATTCATTCAGACTCAGTGTGTGTACAATGTAGATAAGTTCGAATTGTGGATGAAGGGTGTAGTTGAACGAGGTTTGCACGAAAAAATTTTTATAATGGCTGGCATTACACCTATGCGATCTGTAGGTATGGCCAAATATATGGCTCGCGCCGTTCCCGGAATGGATGTACCTCAGGAATTGATCAAGCGATTATCCGGTGTGCCAAAAGAGAAACAGGCTGAAGAAGGAATAACTATTGCGGTCGAGTCCATCCAAAGATTAAAAGAATGTACCGGGGTAAGCGGCTTCCATATTATGGCTATCGAATGGGAGGAAAAAGTACCTGAGATAGTAGAGCGATCCGGTTTGTACCCAAGGCCGGTAGTGGATTGACGGGTAAACGTTCAGCAGCATTCCCTATACGCATCATCAAGCCGCCGTGCATAGGCCAACTATAGCCCGGTCGGCCTGCTTATGCGTTTTTGGAGCACTACTTAACGTTTACAGGGCTGCGGTTATGCGAGTATTTTGCAATTCCCGGTGAACGGATATATTGATGGAACATTCAAGGAGAATTGAGGTTTTCTATGTGCCAGACAAATGTGTTGATGGAAAAAAATGGTGAAGAAGAATTGTTGTTTGAAAATGTGACAACGCTTGAGGTACTTCAGAGTGGTCTAAGAATATCCACATTGTTTGAGGGAACAAGAGATTTGTCTGGAGTCGCAATACGCCGTATCGACTTTACCGGTGGCAAGGTTTATCTGTATCAAATAGAGTAGTATAGTCATTTAGCAGTAATTATAGTACTATGCCTGCCTGGGGAAGACCGGCGGGAAAATCGGATTCAGACAATACCAAGTGGAGAAATAATGGATAATGTTGAAAAGTTGCGTGTGATACTGCAGCACTGGATAGAACACAATAAAGGGCACGTGGAAGAGTTTGAGAAATGGCGGAAGACCATGACTGAAGAAGGAAAATCGTCACTGGCAGAGCATATAACCGAGGCAGTAAAAATGATGGCAACGGTCAATGCCCATCTGGGAAAGGCTCTTCATGAGGCAGGCGGTCCCAAAACTGAAAAGGAAGAAGATCATCACCATCACGGTCACGATCACCACCATCACCACCATTAAAAGAAACCGGTTCCGGCTCTCTAAATAAAAAGCGGAGGAAACGAAAAGCAAGTCGTTCCCTCCGCTTTTTTAAAGCTGATCAATAATGTTCAGTTGCTGTTATATTCCCAGGCTCTTTTTAGCTGAGTTGAGAGTATTTTTCATGAGCATGGCGATAGTCATCGGTCCGACACCACCTGGAACAGGAGTGATCTTGCCGGCGATTTCTTTTGCTTTTTCAAAATCGACATCACCTTTCAGGATAGCTTTGCCGGTAGTTTCATTCATACCTACACGGTTAACACCGACATCGATAACGGTGGAACCCGGTTTAATCCATTCCGGTTTCACTAGATCAGGAACACCAGCTGCAACGATGAGAATATCCGCACGTTTGCAATGGCTGGCCAGATCCTTTGTGCGGGTATGAACGATAGTTACCGTGGAGTTCGCCCCGACACCTTTTTGAGCCATCATCATGGCAATCGGTTTACCAACAATATTGGAGCGACCAACAACAACAACTTCCGCGCCTGAAGTTTCGGTGCCGGAACGGACTATCATCTCCTGGATACCGGCGGGAGTACATGGCAGAAAACGTACAACGTCTCCACCGATCATCAGGCGGCCGACATTAACAGGGTGGAAGGCATCGACATCCTTGTCAGGATCGATTGCATTGAGAACCTTTTTGTCGTCAATGTGTTTCGGTAAAGGCAGCTGAACAAGGATACCATGAATTTCCGGATCCTTATTGTATTTATCAATTAATGCCAGCAGATCTGCTTCGGAAATATCAACCGGCTGGTCATCCTGAATCTCATGAAAACCACAACTGAGGGCTGTTTTCACTTTTAAGGTTACGTAACTGATTGATGCAGGACTACTGCCGACAAGGATGGTTACAAGACCCGGCACTTTACCGTATTTTGCTTTCATCTCGTCAACTTCCTGCTTAATCTCTGCGAGGATTTCTTTGCGTATTTCGGTTCCGCTAATAATTTGAGCAGTCATTTTTCTTCAAGCTCCTTATGATATGTCGAGGTTCTATTCCCAACCGTGATGCGGTACGTCTGGAAGAATTCAGCATTCTCCCAGACGCCAGTTCCCGAAGGGGGATTTTAGTACCTTAGAAATCCATTTCTTGTCTTTTAGAATGAATTTCGTGAAGGTACTTATCCCGGCTTATTTCCCGTTTACCGGGGTTAGAATACGCCCTGAACCTTGCCGGTTTCGACATCGACATCGACCCGCTTGAAGGCAGGATTTGAACTGGTTCCAGGCATAAGGCTGATAGTGCCGGCAACAGGTACTATGAAACCAGCACCACCATATGTCAAAACTTCCCGGATGGTCAGGCGCCAATTAACAGGTACACCTTTCAGCGTTGGATTGTCGGATAGCGACAGGTGGGTTTTGACCATACACATACCCAGCTTGGAGAGCTCAGGATCTTTCTGGATTCTGGCAATCGCTTTATTGGCTTCTGCGGAATAGTCAACACCAGATGCTCCGTACACTTCCTTGGCGATAAGCTCGATTCTCTCTTTGATAGGCATATCGAGCTCGTAGAGGAATTTGAAATCGTTTTTATCTTCGCACGCCTCGACAACGGTTTTAGCGAATTCAATTGCACCGTCACCACCTTTCTCCCAATGTCTGGAAAGGGCGACACGAGCGCCCTCGGCTTCGCACAACTCACGAACCTTAGCGATCTCGGCATCGGTATCGGTGTAAAAAGCGTTGATACATACAACAGGAGCGATTCCCGCTTTTCTGACGTTTCTGATGTGGTGAATAAGATTGGCACAACCATCGGCAACCCAGCCGACGTTTTCAGTGTTGTATTCTTTGGGCATTGCTTTGCCGGGAACCGGAACAGGTGCCCCACCGTGACATTTGAGAGCTCTGATGGTCGCAACGACTACGGCACAATCGGGCTTGAGGCCGGAATAACGGCATTTGAGGTTCCAGAATTTTTCGAATCCGATATCTGCTCCGAAGCCTGATTCGGTAACATGGTAATCGGCCAGTTTAAGACCGATGCGGTCGGCGATGATGGAACTTTGGCCGATTGCGATATTGGCAAAAGGACCGGCATGGACGATAACCGGTTGTCCTTCAAGGGTCTGCATCAGCGATGGGTTGAGGGCATCAACCATCCAAGCGGTCATGGCACCGGCAACCTGGAGATCTTCGGTGGTCACAGGCTTGCCTTTTTTAGTGTAGGCAACAACGATCTTGCCCATTCTTTCTCTCATATCCTTGAGATCTCGGGCGATAGCAAGAATAGCCATAACCTCTGAAGACACGGCGATGCCGAATTTCGATTTCATCATGAAACCATCGGATTTGCCGTTCACGCCATCGATGCCGATGATGATGTTACGAAGCGCCTGGCAGCAGAAATCCATAATCCAACCCATTTCCACGTTGGTTGGGTCAATATCGAGGCGTTTCATGCCGGAGAGTCTTTCCAGCTGCTCATCGTCGTAGTTTCTTTCATGTTGCAGACGTGACGTTAAAGCAACCATGGCAAGGTTGTGGGCGTTCATGATTGCATTGATATCACCGGTGAAGCCCAAGGAAAAAGGCGTAAGCGGAATACATTGAGCAAGTCCTCCGCCGGCAGCAGATCCCTTGATGTTCATAGTCGGGCCGCCGGATGGCTGACGAATAGCGGCACAGACACTTTTGCCTATCTTGCCGAGACCCTGGACAAGGCCCATTGAAGAAGTCGATTTGCCTTCACCGAGCGGAGTTGGAGTGATTGCTGTAACATCAATGTATTTGCCATCTGGTTTGTCTTTCAAACGATCAAGAACTTTGCGGAAATCGATTTTAGCAATGTAGTGACCCTGGGGAAGGAGTTCTTCTTTGGTCAATCCCAGCTTTTCACCGATCTCATAGATCGTCAACATCGTTTTTTCTGCATCCTGCGCAATCTCCCAATCTGCATGTTTGGTAGGATCTAAAGCCATTGTTCACTCCTTTGTTAGATTGAGGCTCGACGTGAGCCAAGTTTAAAAAAACGGCGTTTACAACGTCTGATGAAGCCTTGAAGCAATTATTACTTTAAAGAGACTACAAGACCGAATTTGGTCGTACGTGTGATGAAGGGAAGTAATACAAGCTGACTGAATCATAAAATATTTCTCCAGTAGATCAAGCAAATAGTCTCTGGGCAAGTCACAAGTGCGAATACTTGAACTAACTCTAACAAGGTAACCGTTCACCGGTACACATTGGGAAAGACCGCATAACCCAGAACTGTAACCGTGTCGCTCCTGTGCCATCCCGGCACCCGCAACACTAGGCCATCCTTGGCCGTCGTCCAGTGCCGAAGGTTCGTTCAAGCAGGCCTCCGAGCTATAGTTGGCTATCTGAGAGGGCCTAATCGGACGAAAATGGGGTGCTGGTGGACGGTTACCAAACAACAGCGAATTGGTACCATAGAACTTGTTGATTATCAATTTCTTTTAGCTGAAAGTCTTCTGAAAAATGTTTTATTAATACAACCGAATAGATGATCAATAGCCCACGTTTTTTTTCGGTAGAATTTTAACTGAAAATATGTAATGCAGTATTCAAAACTGTGCCAAGTGTACTGAGGGAATGTTCCGTTTGCTGTTAAACGGATATGTATATGTAAAATTATCCGATAGCAGGCATCAGGCTATGTTGTTCCAAGCTATTATTGTTGAATGGTTTATATTAATATTAGGTGTATGGTTGGTTAGAGATGGATTTGGGTGGCGGTTGTTCGTGTTGTGCAATTTGCTGCAAATGACGGTGGCGATCATCGAACGTGTAGTGGTTGGTTTTTCTTATTTTGTATTCGGTTGTGAATGTATTTTCCGAGAACGCCGACAGCTATGTCTGCAGACCTGAACACGGGCAGGCCGTGATTCTGGAAACCCTCGGCCATGGGATCGTACAGTTTACCACTATCGACAACGATGATCAGGGGTTTTAACGAAGCTGCATTCAGAGCGGAGATTTGTTCAACAATGGAATTTTCCGAATTGAAGAGATGATTTCGGTCTAATTCTTCCGGAAGAGTATGGAGCAGAGGCGTCAAGGGAACAATGGCAGCGACAACTGCGTCGGTATACTCATCTTCAAGAAGAGTCCTAATAACATCTATGTAAACATTTTCCGAGGCCATGGGAGTTATGTCGAGCGGATTGTGCACACTGGTCAGACTCTCCAGCTTGGCATCGGAAAGGACCATGCGCAACTTATTCAGAGAGGACATGCTGAGGTCAGCCATCTCCAACCGGTAATCTTCCCCAAAAATATTATCGGCAATTCCCACTGCTTCATATCCGGCATTGCTCACGGCTGCCAATCTGTTTCCTGTAATTGATTTGTTATAAAGCGTACAAGACAGTCTCAGTAATCCTTCAAAGATATTGAATGTTTCTGCTACCATTGCGCCTGCCTGACTTATGCACGATTCGCAGACCATGTAATCGCCTGCGATGGATGCGGTATGTCCGGCCAGGGCATTTTTGCCTTCCGGGGTCCGGCCGGCTTTATAGAAGATTAACTCTTTTCCTTCGTGAATTGCAGCTCTGACGGCACTGGCGAAGCTCAAGCCGTCAAGATCTGTAAATCCTTCTATATAGAATGCGAGAGTTTGCATTTCTTTTATTTTATTCAGATGGTGCAGGAAGTCACCGGCGGTTAAATCGATCTGATTGCCGATTGAAATCGCATAAGCAGGGTCAAGGAAGGTGAGGGTGCTCATCCGGGTAATCATATAGGCACCGCTCTGACTCACCAGACCAACGGTTCGCTTATAGATTCCGCGGGTTTTGGGAAGTTTCGAATCTGGAATAAACATTGCATCATACCTGCCCGGATGCGACAGAATGCCCAAACTATTTGCTCCAAGGAAAATCGGTGCCTGGGAGGATGCTGTGCGTGCGGCGATTATCTTTTGCCGGATTTCTGTTGCAAGATGCTGCTGTTCCGGTTGCTCGCCGATTCCTCCCGAAACCAGGATGACGCTTTCGGCGAGATTGTTCTGCAGGATTTCATCAATCATGTCAGGAACCTGGACACCGTTTATCGCCAGAATCAGCAGATCAACTTTTTTCTTGAGCGCAGTGAGATGTGGTATGGTGGAAATATTTTCGATTTCCTTGGCTTCCGGATGGATAAGAGCAAGCTGACCTTTCGGAAATCCATTGGCGAGGATATTGTGCAGGATTATTCGGCCAATATTGGTTTTTTTCGAGGATATTCCTACAATTCCGATTGTGGCGGGATGGAGAAGTTTGTCGATTTTTCCAATCGGTCGTGTCGGATAATTCTGCTTTCCGGTGGAGAACCTGCACAACCCATCCAGGGGCATCATCAGGTAATTACTGAAGGCAAATGGGTTAACTTCAAGCTCTTCAATGGTGTAGGGAGAAAGTTTGTTTGAAGGCGAAAAGTGGCGGGCGACCTGGATGAGTGCTTCAAAACATTCGAGCAGCTGGCTGTCGGTGACGATGCGTTTTTGGCCTCGGGTCAGACCGGCTAGTTTTTTGTAGGAGATGGTTTGTTTGAAGAGGTTGAAAAATGCCTTGCCGTCTACCAGCTCAGTTGAAGCGGAAACTATCGCTTGGCCTTTTCTAAACCTTGCTGCATAGAGTTCGGTATCCCTGCCGCCGAGTCCAGCACTCAGGATCATGCCGAATTCGCGACTGTTTCGCAGACTAATAAGCAGTTCATTGCCGAATTCTTCCGAATCGGGCGGCATATACTGGCAAAGCAAATATCCCTGTATATCTCGCGCGATCGCGATCCGCAGATCTTCGCCGGTTAATCCATGATAGGGAGCAGGTGCCTGATCGGGATGACGTAATATAATTTCAGCAAACTTTTCAGGAATCTCAAAACTCATCCGCCGCATGGTGGAAAGAACCTCCTCCGCATTTTTGCCGGTAATCCTGACGCCGCCCACATCACTTTTATGCAGGATGTATTGAGAAACTATTTTTATTACCACGCTCTCACCAGGCAGTGCCTGAAGCTTTTGTATATTAAGACGCTCGTTTTTAGGCAGGAGATAAAACTTTGGCGGAGTCTCGCTACCTGTCAGCTGGATGAATCGATAGACCTCATGCTCAAAGAGATGCTTTCTTCCTTCTCCGGCTGCACGTTCAAGGAGTTTGGTGAGACCTGGATAGTCTATATTTGTCTGCATGAATTCTTCCTGACTGGATTGATAGGGGTTGATTGTCTCTGATCGATTAAGAAAACAGATAACTTTGGCTATGCATAGGAAATTATAATGCAATTTTGCACTTTGAACAAATTTACTCACTCTTTAATTCTAAAGCAAAGCGTGCAAATACACACTTTGTGGTATTGTCGGATTCTTTAAAAGTTTTACAATGATCGAAGTTGTGTAAAGTACAACAACTAACAGCAAGAGATACATCGGCTGAGTAAAAAATTCTTTATATGAGGTAGTGTCATGCCTAAAAAAGTAGTGATTATCGGAGCAGTGGCTCTCGGTCCAAAGGTGGCCTGCCGGCTAAGGCGACTTGATCCGGAGATCGAAATCACTCTCATTGATCGAGATAATCTCATCTCCTATGGCGGGTGCGGAATCCCTTATTACGTCGGCGGAGATATAAATGATATCGAGGACCTCTATAAGACGACCTCCCATGCGATTCGGGATGAATTGTTTTTTATGAACTGCAAGGGAATTAAAGTTCTTACCCGGGTTGAGGCGACAGCGATAGAGCGCCGGAACAAACAGGTCAAGGTCTGTCACCTGGATACAGGTGACGAGCAATATCTTCCATATGATAAGCTGGTGCTTGCGACTGGTGCTCAGGCCATTCGTCCGCCTTTCCCCGGTGCCGACCTGGATCGGGTGTTCACCGTGTCTGATCTGCATGATGCTGAAACTATCAAAGGACTTATGTCCGGGGGCAAAGTCGGCAAGGCGGTAGTCATTGGGGCGGGTGCCATAGGAATTGAAATTACCGAGGCTTTGACCGATCTGTGGGGAATCGAGACTACCCTTATCGAAATGGAGGATCAGGTTCTTCCAACCCTCCTGGGTAAATGTATCGCCAGGGTAACCGCACAAGAACTTGAGCGGCAAGGAGTTAATCTGCTTCTTGAGGAAAAGGTCCTAGAGATTACTCAACAAAATCAGAGTGAACAACTTCTGGTAAAAACCTCAAGAAATATAATCGAAGCGGATATCGTTGTTCTTTCGGCAGGTGTTCGGCCGAATACCGTCCTCGCAAGAGAAGCCGGATTAGCTGTCGGTATGTCGGGAGGAATTAGTGTTGACCGGCGAATGCGAACCAGCGACCCCGATATCTATGCCGGCGGTGATTGTGTCGAGTTGAGGAATCTGGTCAGTGGAGAGAATATGTTGATGGCCCTTGGCTCCCTGGCCAATAGGCAAGGCAGAATTATTGCCACCAATATCAACGGTGGTCAGAGCCATTTCACCGGAACCGTCGGGACCTTTTGTATAAAGGTTTTTGAGTTGGGGGTAAGTAAAGCAGGGCTTACCTATCGGCAAGCCAAGGAAACCGGCTTTGATCCCGTTTATGCAGTGGTGTCCCAGGCGGATCACGCCCATTTTTATCCGAGTTCAGAACTGATTTATATCTCTCTTTTGGCTGATCGTAAGTCACGAAAAATACTGGGTATTGAAGCTGCCGGAAAAAACGGGGATGCGGTAAAAGCAAGAGTTGACACCGTTGCGGTACTTCTCAGGCATGGACTGGATGTTGATGAGGTCTGCAGTCTGGAGACAGGATATGCACCGCCGTTCGCTTCGGCTATGGATGTAATAAACAATGCAGGAAACGCTCTGGATAACGTTCTCGCAGGGTTTAATCGACCTATTGATGTTGCCGATTTTCTCTTTGAATTCGGCCATAAAGATATTAGGGTTCTTGATATTCGTGGAGAAAAAGAAGCCACACCTTTCAAAGAAAAATATGGCAGCAGGTGGTTTAATATTCCCCAGGATCAGTTACGCAGCAGAGTAGGAGAGATCCCCAGGAATGAACCGCTTTTTCTTCTTTGTGATACAGGACCACGATCCTACGAAGCTCAGGTATTTCTCAACTCTCAGGGAATCACCAATACCAGGAATATTCAAGGTGGTTTCGCCATGATCAAGGTTACGGAACCGGGATTTATATAGAGTATGCACGTCTTCCGGCTAGTTGTTGATGGAGAGGTGGCAGTATATGAAATTTTCTTTCCAGGCCATAAGGGAAGAATATTGCGGGGAACTTAGGGTATCGGGGAAGCAAAGCCTTTCCCCGATACCCTTGTGTTGTCTAAAACAAGAAAGTTTTTAATTCATATTTATTGTCGAAGGCTTTTCGGCAACTTGTGTTGCGCTGAACTGTTTTACTTCCCCTTCAAGAGTAATAATCGTCCAGTTACCGGTTTTATCACAGGCCTTGATCAAACATTCGACTTGATCGCCGTTCTGTAAGGCTAATGCACACTCTTCGTGGACATTTCGGTTGATGATCGACTGGAAAGGATTAGATTCCGCGATTTTTTTAAATATAGTTACGGCCTGTTCAAATTTAAGAATTCTATCGTATTCAGCTGGATCAAGTTTCTGCAATTCCTGTCGCAGTATTTCGATCTCTTTTTTTCTAGCCGCAATTTGGGATATAGTCTTTTCCATTACTGCCTTCTGGGCAGAGGGGATGGAAAAGAGGATCTGTTTCTGTATTTCTACATCAGCTTCAATGTAGTTAATCTTTTTCAGCAGAGCTTCCGTTCTTTTATGTGTCATGGCAATTGTCCAATGGTAAGGGAAATAATTCCTAAAATATGAGATAGTGATACGATTTGCCCGATTATGCAAGCAGTTAATCAAAGCCTTTGTCTCCGCCGACTCCTCTATCCTTGCCCAACAATCTTTCCGCTACCTTCTAATCAACAACCTTCCCTGCAATTATTTCCATTGTTTTCTTGCTCCTTCAGCGGTACAACCTCATTGGTTTTTTATGAAAGGTCTATGCCACATATGTGGTGTCGGCAAGATTGGGAAAAAAGACAAAAACTGAACAAGACATCATGAATTCAGAAATTCTTCTCATAGTTCTTCCGGTTTTTCTGGTAATCGGATTAGGGTTCAGCCTAAAGAGAACCGGACTTGTGAATAGTGAGTTTTTGTTCAATCTTAATAGATTGATCTATTACATCGCCTTGCCTGCTCTGCTCTTTTATAAAATCGCCACGGCTAACTTTTTTGCCAGCTTTAACGGAGCTCTTCTTGCCGGTTTGGCTGTCAGCGTTCTGGTTATATTTATGC
This sequence comes from uncultured delta proteobacterium, assembly GCA_963728385.1. Classification (GTDB taxonomy): domain Bacteria; phylum Desulfobacterota; class Desulfobulbia; order Desulfobulbales; family Desulfocapsaceae; genus Desulforhopalus_A. Next base: position 1,680,439 of record CAVSJK010000002.1, on the reverse strand, counting down.
TTTCCTATGGATATGGCAGCATGCGGAAATATCGGCCTGCTGTGCAGGGGGCCTTTTGCCAGGGCGCATTTCGAGGAAACCTGGCCTATATCGGTCTTGCTATAGTTTATAGTGCTTATGGGGAAGCAGGTTTTGCCGTGGCTGGAATATTGCTTGGGTTTCTGGTGCCGCTGTTCAATTTTTTATCGGTAGTGGCGCTGATATTGCCTCAGCGGCGGGAGAGTTACCGGATTGGTTGGTTTTTACTGATAAAACAAATCGTGTGCAATCCTCTGATTTTGGCATCCTTTGGAGGGATAGTCTGGAGTTTTCTCGCCTTGCCTTTGCCACAAATAGTCGATAGAGCATTGGGGATTGTTACGGGTATGTCGCTTCCTTTAGCGCTAATTGCAATAGGTGCATCCTTTTCGTTCAGGAAATTGAGAGGAGATCTTGCGGTCGCCGCCTTATCCGCTAGTTTGAAAATTGTTATTTTACCAATTCTTGCCGGGGGATTAATTTATCTGCTCGGAGTGCGAGGCCAGGAACTGGCCATTGGGGTACTTTTGGCTGGTACCCCAACAGCAACGGCGGCTTATATCATGGCACAGCAGTTGAAAAGCGATGCGGAGCTTTCCGGAGCAATCATCATGCTCTCAACCCTCTGTTCACTTATCACCTATACCTTCGCCCTTTATGTTCTCAAATTTATAGGGGCATAGGACGGCATGGCTTTGCCTTGAAGCATCATTTTTGGTTCTGCTGCATTCTCCGTGGCAATTTGGCGTGATAATTTTTCACCAGGAAATCATTTAACTCGTTGATAACCGTCAGTCGTCCTTGCAAGTACTCCAAACTTTCGGGATCATTTGATAGATCGGATATCTTGAGTTCCGTGTCTTTTTTTCTCTGATCCAACACCTTGTAGAGATCAAGGAGATAACTGTATACCATGAAGCTACACTCCTCAGTAATATGTGAAATTTTTGAGGTCGATATTGTTGCTCAGATACTCACGTATCCAAAGTAATTCATCGAGTTGACCCTGGACGTTGGACTTCTTCACGCCATTTTCTTCAATTATCTTTTCAGCTTCTGCGATTTTATGATTGAGATACCTATGTATCTCAATTGAATATTCGTTCGGCATTGCTTTTACATTCCAGAATAGTTTTACAAGATAAGCGACAACGAGCAGGTTGCATATATATGGCTTGTGTACGTCAAAAGGTGAGAGCAGGGGAAATACCACCGAACCGATAAACCGAGGTCCGGTGGCTTGTTTTGAATGCTGAATATAAATATTATTTCAGGTGGTTGAGTATTATGTTCAAAACCCGGCGAACCGGTTCGGCAGCACCCCAGAGCAGTTGGTCACCCACTGTAAAAGCAGCGAGATACTCCGGACCTAAATTCATTTTATGGAGCCGACCGACCGGAACCGTAAGTGTTCCCGATACCTTTACCGGGGTCAGATCCTGGGAACTACGCTCCCTGTCATTGGGAATAACAGTGACCCATTCGTTGTGACTCGCTATGATCTGCTCGATTTCCCCTATACTGATATCTTTTTTCAGTTTGATAGTGAGCGCCTGGGAATGGCAACGCATGGCGCCGATTCGTACACAGAGACCATCGATCGGGATAATCCGCTCCGCACTGTTGCCGAGAATTTTATTGGTTTCCGCGATTCCTTTCCACTCCTCCTTGGATTGACCATCGGCAACCGGCACATCAATCCATGGGATGAGGCTGGCAGCCAAGGGAACACCCCAGTTAGCTGTGGACAAGGATGCATCGTTCAGTTTAGCAGTGATTTTCTTGTCGATATCCAGGATGGCGGAGGATGGATCTGCTAGAAGATCCTTGACCTCACTATGAAGTTCCCCCATCTGGGAGATGAGCTCGCGCATGTTTTTCGCTCCGGCGCCGCTAGCTGCCTGGTAAGTCATGGAACTGACCCATTCTATCAGGTCATTTTCAAAGAGACCACCGAGCGCCATCATCATGAGGGATACCGTGCAGTTACCACCGATATAATTTTTAATTCCTTTTTCAAGGCCGGTATTAATAACCGAGCGGTTAACCGGATCCAGGACAATAATTGCATCGTCGTGCATTCTGAGTGTAGACGCCGCGTCAATCCAGAATCCGTTCCATTTGCTCCGCAGAGGCGCGTAGATCTTCGATGTGTATCCGCCACCCTGGCACGACAGGATAATATCCATCTCCGCCAGGCGGTCTATATTCTTGGCATCTTCCAGGATCGTCGGACCACTGCCGACATCCGGACCGGCTTGTCCTACTTGAGAGGTTGTAAAAAATACCGGTTCAAAACCCTGGAAATCCTGCTCCGTCAGCATCCGTTCCATCAGAACAGATCCTACCATTCCCCGCCAACCGATAAACCCTACCTTAAGCATTGCAGACTCCGTGGATGAAATTGTAATTAAAGGTACTTTGAGACAGGAATCTCAAAGATTAAAAATTAAATTGCGAACTGACGATTATACATAACTCGCTTAAGAAAAGCGCGAGAAAAAAAGGACAATGTTGTCTGTAGTTATGTCGGTTTAGTGGAAGAAGAAAAGAGATAGAAGCCAAAGATACAAGAACCGACGAGTATATAGATATCAGCAAGATTGAAAATACCGGTGCGGAAATTGCCTATCCCGATACTTATAAAGTCTGTCACTCCACCATGATGCAGAAGCCGGTCAAGAAGATTACCAATTCCCCCACCGGCGACAAAGATTAGAGGTAAGTCGTAACGGATGGTTTCTTTCTTAAAATGAAAGAAATACACCAAGTATCCGAATAGAAGAAAAAAAACACAAATATTGAGGAGAAAAAAACGAATATTTTCGGGAAGGTTATTAGCTATGCCTAGAAAACCGCCGTGATTTTCAACGAGAGAAATTTTGAGAAAGTCATTCAATAAGACGGTTTTATTGTTTCCGTCAATTAACAGTCGTACCAGAAATTTAGTGTATTGATCGGTACTGATGGTGACGAAAAGTAGGATTGACGGAATAACATGACTCCGTTTATTACTTTGTTTTGTCAATTGACGGGAAAACATGTGTTGAATCGGGGGCTGAAGGGCAAGGGCGTCTGCAAGGCAAGTTTTATGCGTTCACTCTCTTTGCAAAATTGTATTTGGTAGTCAGAATTCACACTGAAAAACTACTATTGACTGACAATTGCTGATTGTCAATACCTTCTGCATTTGTCATCTTGATTGGTAATTTAATACCTTGCACCTGAATAAGGATTTCGATAGAGTATGGCCTTTTGGGATACGAAGGTTTAGCGATATTAAGAGGAGCGTCAGGAGAATTACATGGTGAAAATCGGAATTATAGGTGGATCCGGACTTGACGATCCGGATATTTTGCAGGATCCTCAAATAATCGAAAAAGACACAGAGTACGGGAAGCCATCTTCATCATTGATGGTCGGTAAAATTGCCGGCGTTGAAACTGTGATTCTGGCAAGACATGGACGAAGGCATCAATACTGCCCGACTGAGGTTAATAACAGAGCAAATATTATGGCTCTTAAACAAGCCGGCGTCAGCCATATTATTGCCACGACAGCCTGCGGTAGCCTGAGAACCGAAATTGACAGAGGTCATCTGGTCATTCTTGACCAGTTCATCGATTTTACCCGTTTCAGAAAAAATACCTTCTTCGATTCCTTTGACAAAGCGATCCACCACACTGCCATGGCCTATCCTTTTGATGAAGATCTGCGTAGTACGTTATTCGAGACAGGCCAGGAACTTGGCTTAACCGTGCATCCTACCGGCTGTGTGGTGACTATTGAAGGCCCTCGTTTTTCTACCGTAGCAGAATCCAGGATGTTTCGGCAATGGGGAGCGGATGTAATAAATATGTCCACCGCTCCTGAAGCAATGCTCGCAAAAGAGGCGGAACTACCGTATGCCGCCGTGGCGATGTCTACAGACTATGATTGCTGGAAGGTGGACGAAGCACCTGTTACCTGGGAAGAGATTCTTACGGTTTTTCAGCAAAATGCAGACAATGTGAAAAAACTTATTGTGAAAGCGATACAGAAATTTAACTAAACAAGTCGAGAATAGAGGAAACAGATGGATTTGAAAAAATGCGTTCGCAGCATTGTTGACTGGCCGATACCAGGAGTAATTTTTCGGGATTTGACGACGTTGATGAAAGATCCGGAAGCACTTCGGGAGTCTTGTGATATTTTCTACGAACGGTACCGAGGCAGGGAGATTGACAAGATTGTCGGCATCGATGCCCGTGGCTTTGTCTTCGGTGCTGTGTTGGCGTATAAGTTGGGTGTTGGATTTGTTCCGGTACGAAAAAAAGGTAAACTGCCTCATGATACCATTGAGGAAATCTATAGTCTTGAGTACGGCTCGGGCACAATGGAAATTCATAAAGATGGGATCACCGAGAGGGAAAAGGTCGTCATTATAGATGATTTGATCGCAACCGGTGGGACTATCGGGGCTACCGTTAAGCTTGTGGAAAAACTTGGTGGAGATATTGTCGAGTGTGCTTTTCTGATCGAACTGCCTGACCTGAAGGGAAGGGAACAGATCTCGAATTGTCAAATTTTCTCCATCATGGAGTTTGAAGGAGAATGAGACCTAACCGGACAAGAGATTGACGATTGGCAGCTGGCCGGCGAAAAAACGAAAGAATAATCCACAAAACGACAAAAGCCCCGGACGAGAGAATCGTCCGGGGCTTTTGTGCTATAAAAAAACGGCGGTGTCCTACTCTCCCACACAGTCGCCCGTGCAGTACCATCGGCGCAAAAGAGCTTAACTTCCGTGTTCGGAATGGGAACGGGTGGATCCTCTTTGCTATGACCGCCGCAAAATCAGAAGTCAGAAAGCAGAGGACGGAAGACAGATCAGTTTGTGCCCGCGGCAAACCACTCAGCAGAGGCCGAGGAATCCGTCTTTGTCCTTTGTTATATTTTACAATCGTCCCCGAAAAGCATGGGGACTATTTTCAGTACCCCCTTGAGGGGTATAAGATCCTCTAAACGATTCCTGCAAAAGAAGCAGGAATCGTCAGAGTATCTAAATAATCGAATAGTAGAGTAGTCAGTAGAGTAATAATCAAAAAATATGGATAAGCCGCACGGCTGATTAGTATCGGTAAGCTCCATGTGTTGCCACACTTCCACACCCGACCTATCGACGTTGTGGTCTACAACGAGCCTTCAGATGGCTTTACACCATGGGATATCTTATCTTGAAGTGGGCTTCCCGCTTAGATGCTTTCAGCGGTTATCCCTGCCGAACTTAGCTACCCAGCAATGCCCCTGGCGGAACAACTGGTGCACCATAGGTTCGTCCATCCCGGTCCTCTCGTACTAGGGAAAGATCTCCTCAAATATCCTGCGCCCGCAACAGATAAGGACCAAACTGTCTCACGACGTTTTAAACCCAGCTCACGTACCACTTTAATTGGCGAACAGCCAAACCCTTGGGACCTGCTTCAGCCCCAGGATGTGATGAGCCGACATCGAGGTGCCAAACCTCCCCGTCGATATGGACTCTTGGGGGAGATAAGCCTGTTATCCCCGGAGTACCTTTTATCCGTTGAGCGACGACCCTTCCATGCGGAATCGCCGGATCACTAAGACCTACTTTCGTACCTGCTCGAGATGTCTCTCTCGCAGTCAAGCTCCCTTATGCCTTTACACTCTACGGCTGGTTTCCAATCAGCCTGAGGGAACCATCGCGCGCCTCCGTTACTCTTTAGGAGGCGACCGCCCCAGTCAAACTACCCACCAGACAATGTCCTGGATCCGGATCACGGACCGCAGTTAGATTCCTAAGATAACAAGGGTGGTATTTCAAGGTTGACTCCATCGACACTGGCGTGCCGACTTCAAAGTCTCCCACCTATCCTACACATGTTATCTCAAAAACCAATGCCAAGCTATAGTAAAGGTTCACGGGGTCTTTCTGTCTAGTTGCGGGTAACCGGCATCTTCACCGGTACTACAGTTTCGCTGAGCCCCTGGTTGAGACAGTGGGGAAATCGTTACGCCATTCGTGCAGGTCGGAACTTACCCGACAAGGAATTTCGCTACCTTAGGACCGTTATAGTTACGGCCGCCGTTTACCGGGGCTTCGGTTCAATGCTTTACCTTGCGGCTGACATGTCCCCTTAACCTTCCGGCACCGGGCAGGCGTCAGACCCTATACTTCGTCTTTCGACTTCGCAGAGTCCTATGTTTTTAGTAAACAGTCGCTCCCCCCATTTCACTGCAACCTGACTAGGCTTCATAAGTAAATTATTACACCATGCAGGCACACCTTCTCCCGAAGTTACGGTGCTATTTTGCCGAGTTCCTTAACCAGAGTTCTCTCAAGCGCCTTGGTATCTTCTACCTGCCTACCTGTGTCGGTTTACGGTACGGTCACATTCATAACTAGATACGAGGATTTTCCTGGAAGCATGGAACCAACCGCTTTGTTGTCCAAAGGACATCGTCATCACGCCTCAGTGTTAACAAGGACCCGGATTTGCCTAAGTCCTCCACCTACACGCTTAAACCGGGACTACCAACGCCCGGCCGGCCTTACCTTCTCCGTCCCCCCTTACCATAACATTATGAAAGTGGTACAGGAATATTAACCTGTTTCCCATCGACTACGCCTCTCGGCCTCGCCTTAGGGACCGACTAACCCTGAGCAGATTAACTTGACTACAGGAAACCTTAGGCTTTCGGCGACAAGGTTTCTCACCTTGTTTTTCGCTACTCGTGTCAACATAAGCTCTTGTGGAACCTCCAGCACTCCTTACGGTGTACCTTCTCAGGCGGCCACAATGTTCTCCTACCATTCAGAAGTCAGAAGACAGAGGACAGAAGTCAGTTTAGTCAGGCGCTTGCGCGCACATTATGACTATTTCCAGCTTCTGTTCAATCCTGATAACATCTTCGAGATTTCTTTGTATTCATCCCGCCAGTGTTGCCAAGTCTCTTCTGTTATATAATCCAGATCAAGACAGTATCGTATCCAGACTCTCATCTCATCACTTGAACCCACCGCAATCGTAATGTATCGCTTGAATTCAGCCTTGGAGTAACTTTGCTTGGCAAATCCTTCGGCAATATTTGCACATATGGATTTACTTGCTCGTCGTATCTGTTCGCCGAGCCCATATTGTTCTCTTTGAGGGAACTCCAGACTAAGTCTGTGTATTTCTAAAGAAAGCCTATAAGCTCGCTGAAAAACCTCCAGGTCTTCAAATGAGTTGATCATCTGTCCTCTGTCCTCTGTATTCTGACTTCTGAACCCGTAGCTTCGGTACTATGCTTAGCCCCGTTAAATTTTCGGCGCGGTATCATTAGACCAGTGAGCTATTACGCTTTCTTTAAAGGGTTGCTGCTTCTAAGCCAACCTCCTGGTTGTCTGAACAATTCCACATCCTTTTCCACTTAGCATAGATTTAGGGACCTTAGCTGACGGTCTGGGTTCTTTCCCTTTCGACCACGGAACTTATCTCCCGTAGTCTGACTCCCGCATTAGAACTTGACGGTATTCGGAGTTTGAAAAGAGTTGGTAATCCGGTGGGACCCCTAGTCTTGTCAGTGCTCTACCTCCGTCAGTCAACATGCGAGGCTATACCTAAATATATTTCGGAGAAAACCAGCTATCACCGAGTTTGATTAGCCTTTCACTCCTATCCACAGCTCATCCGAACAGTTTTCAACCTATATCGGTTCGGGCCTCCATCTCGTGTTACCGAGACTTCACCCTGGCCATGGATAGATCACCCGGCTTCGGGTCTACCCCATACAACTATGCGCCCGGTTAAGACTCGCTTTCGCTACGGCTCCACCTCTCGGCTTAACCTCGCTGCATAGGGTAAGTCGTTGACTCATTATGCAAAAGGCACGCAGTCACACTGTATAAATACATAGTGCTCCTACTGCTTGTAAG